>CAWABN010000007.1:0-93374 GCA_963780305.1 uncultured Solirubrobacterales bacterium | reverse complement strand
GCTCGACAAGCTGGAGGTCACTGGTTCGAGCCCAGTTGCGCCCACTCCAAGGAAGCCCCGCTCCGGCGGGGTTTTCTCCTTCCGGGCCCTTACGGATGGTGAGCGAAATCGGGCAGGTGTGAACGCGGTGGGGAACAGCACGCCCGCCGCCGGCAGTCTGCCCGCTGGTCGGCCGCGTGCGTCGGCGGGCCAGGGGAGCGGATAGGGTGCGGCATGGAGCGACCGTGGGAGCCGAGAAACCACGCTGGCCGTCCCCCGAGGAGCTCCCGCCCCCCGAGGACCTCTTCAAGCGTACGGTTACCTTCGCGAGGACCTGTACAGGCTCGATCAGCGCCTCACCGCCGAGATTCGAGAGGTCCGCCGAGATGCTCGCGACTCGATGCGGACCATCGTCGTGGGCCTGATCGGTGCCTGGGCGACGGCTTCGCCGGGCTCGACGCCTTCGACAGGCTGACGTAGCCCGGGATGCCGGGGTCTCCCGCAGCTACATCGCGATGGTCGAGAAAGGCTGGCGTCCGCCGTGGGCCTCCTCTTGGGTGACCTGTTCCCCGTCTCGGGATCGCCGGTCGCGATCCGTCCCGAGCCGACCCGGCTCACGAACGAAGGCGCGAATGAAGCAGATACGCTACCCGCGGGGGAGTATGGGGCCAGGAAAGGTGGATCAATCGAGGGCCACCGCATCGCCGGGAAGGAAATGCTCGCACGCCGTCTTGCCGCGGCCGCGGCGAGCGTCCTGGCGATCCTGCTCGCCCCGGCCGGCGCGTCCGCGACGCATCTGACCGCCACGGGCAGCCCCGGCGGCCCGAGTGTGCCCTGGGGCTTCAACGAGGACTGGGGATGGTCGAACAACGCCTTCAGCGGGGCCGAGATGGCAAACCGCCACATGCAGCTGGCGGGCGCGATTATGCCGGACTCGCTCTCGGCCAATCGATTCCACGTTCAGTGGGCATACGTCGAGGACGTCCGCGGGACCTACGACTGGACGATCAGCGATGTCGTCTACGCGGCTATGCAACAGCAAAGCGTGAAGCCGATCATGCTGCTCCACAGAGCACCCCCGTGGGCGCGGGATCCGGCGGCAACGTGTCCATTCGGGGCCGAGGATGTATGCGCGTATCCGCCGCTTCCCGAGTACGACAGCGAGTGGAAGTCCTTCGTCCAGGCGGCGGTCGCCCGCTATCCGAATGTGAGAGCGGTCGAGATCTGGAACGAGCCCAACCTCGGGGTCTTCTGGGCACCGGCGGCTGATCCCAACCGCTACGCGGCGATCCTGAAGGCAGCCCACGACGCAGTCATCGCCGCGGGCAGCGATACCCCTGTCCTGGTGGGAGGCTTGTTCCCCGCGATCAACGCCGACAGCTCGAACGGCGCCAACGTCTCCGCCAATGAGTTCCTGAACCAGGTCTACGCGACTGCTGGAGCCGGCGTCTTTGAGGGCATCGGGTCACATCCCTACGTCGGCCAGGCGCCCTATGTGGAGAAGATGTGGACGCGGCTCGACGCACTGAGAGCGGTTCGCAATCAGTACGGCGACGGCGCGACCCCCCTATGGATAACGGAGATGGGGATCTCAACCGACGCTGCCTCCGGGGTGCCGCTGGATCAGCAGGGAGATGTCCTCGCCGAGCTTTATCGCTCCACCGAGGGGCATGACGTCCGCTCCTTCGCCATCCATCGGTTGTACGACATCGGCTCTAACGGGGGTCAGTACGGCGTGCTCTATCAGGACCTCTCACCGAAGCCCGCCTACTGCGAGCTCGGCGCGGCGATCGGGACCGCCTGCCCGTTGCCCCCGACTACACCGACCGAGCCGCCCCCGACCACAACGACCCCTCCTTCTCGCGCTCCAGCCCCCGGTCCAGCTCCCCCCGAGCCGCCGACCTGCAGGGGCAAGCCCGTGAGCATAGTCGGCACGGCTGGCCCCGATCAAATCGTCGGCACTCCCGCAGCCGACGTGATCGACGCCCAGGGCGGCAACGACACCGTTACGGCCTTGGGAGCGAACGATGTCGTTTGCGGTGGGGCCGGCAAGGACACGCTCAAGGGCGGTCCCGGCAAGGACACCCTCCTCGGCCAGAAGGGCAAGGACACGCTCAAGGGCGGCGGCGGCACGGACACCTGCATCGGCGGCAAGGCCAACGACTCCGCCTCCGCCTGCGAGGTCGAGAAGTCGATCTGAGCTAGCGCCGGCTCATCAGTGCGACACCTCGGCCCGGTACCTGCGCGACCGATCCAGTCGCTCATGGCTCCTGCGCGGAGCGGAGGCGCACGCGCAGGCTTATCGCCTACCGACTCCTGCGCTGAGACCCTTAGGAGGGGTACGGAGTCAAGGCTCGCTGGGTCGACCCCCCCGACTCACCCTTGCCGACCCCTCGCTGCACTGTCGGGAACTGGCTCAGACCGCTGCGGGCCCCGCGGACTCCACGCCCGCGTGATTGAGGTAGCGGTCCTGGGTGTTGAAAAATCGCTTGGCGGCGGAGTGCCCGGACGTGCGCAGCGCATCGCGCTCGTCGTCGGTGAGGGTGAACTTGAGAGTCGGCACGTCGCCAGTCGGGATCCTGATCGTACGCACCGCGCTCGCCTTGGAGAGCTTGCGATCCCACGCCTCGGTCGCCGAGAAGAAAATGGCCTTGGCCAGCGGCAGCTGCCACAGCACCCGCGGCACACGGCGGTAGGGCGGGCGCTCCGGCGGGGCACCGCTGAAGAGGCGGAATCCGAAGGTCCAGCGACGCAGGGGAGGCTTGTCGCCATCGAACAGGAACACGGGGAAGTTCGAGAGCAGTCCCCCGTCGACGATAAGGTGCGGCTGCCCGTCGCGGTACAGCGTCACCGGCTCGAAGAAGTACGGGAAGCTCATGCTCATCCGCACGGCACTGACGATCGGAAGCGCGTCCGCCCTCAGCGGTCGGCCCTGCTCGTCCTCCTCGTAGTCCTCGATGTCGTCTGGCAGGACGAGCATGCGACCCTCGGTCACATCGGAGGCGATCACGCGCAGCCTGTAGCCTGCGCGAGCACGCTCCTTGTCTGTGACGCCGGCTGGCAGCTCGCGCTGGACGTCGGCGAACGTGGGATCGGGCTTGCCCATCGGCGACTCGGAGAAGCGCTCCGCGAGCCAGTCGGTGAAAGCCTTCCCCGGACACAGGCCACGCCCACGCAGCGCGTTGCGGGCGCCGCCGATGTACTTGCCGCCCCAGCCGTAGTCGGCGAACGTCGCATAGTCCATCTTCTCCAGGATCCCCCGCAGCCGCGACGGCGATTCGCCCATGGCGAGGAGCGACGCGACGATCGCCCCGGCTGACGTGCCGGCCACGTTCACCCAGCGCGCGATGCCGAATTCCTCAGCGGCCTCGAGCGCGCCCACGAACGCAATGCCCTTCACGCCGCCGCCCTCGAACACGCCATCGGCACTGTCGGTCTCTAGTGGAGCGGCTGCCACGGTCGCGTCCATAGCCGCTGCCAATTCAACCACCCCGCGTCGTGGCCAGATCAGACAGATTGCTGGGAATCGCTTGGGGCAGACCCGATGCGGCTAAGACCAGAGTTCGTGAGAAAGTGTTGCGGGCGATAAATCGACGCGATTCCTGGGTGAGCCGCGGCTGCGCTGGCGAAACAGAAGAGTTGCGATCGGTGGAAGCCCGTAGCCCGTGCTGAGGCGCGTCAAGTGGAAGAATGAGGCTCGACATAGAAGCCTTATGGCGGTCGTCTCGTCAGCGTGCTCGAGATCCACGGGCTCCGACTTTCAGAGCCGCTCTCTTAGGACTTGTAGCGCGGCCCGGATGCCGATGTTGATAAGTACGATCGCACGCGGGTCAGGAGATTGCTGGACTTGTCCGAGCAGAAGGACATGGTCAAGAGGGTTTACCGGGCGGTGAACGAGAACGACTTGTCCGCCTTTCTCGCCCTGCTGCATCCCGAAGTCGAGCTCACGACCTCCGGCGTCTTTCCGGATCTCAGCCCCACCTATCGCGGGCATCGGGGGGCAGTCGACTACTGGAAGGCAGTCGGCCCGGGCCCGAGAGGTCTGTGGGATGCGTTCACCATCGAGCTTGGGCAATGCGAGCCCATCGGAGACCAGGTGGTGGCATCGGTGCACCAGCGCGTGGAAGGCCGCGACGGAGTCGTTGTCGAGCACGACTGGGGCCATCTGTACTCGTTTGCCGATGGCCTCATCTCGCGGGCGCGCGGCTTCGTCAGTCCGGAGGCGGCCAAGGAAGCGGCGGTCCTTGAGAGCAGAGCTGAACGCGGCTAGGCCGAAACGATCGGGACCAGGCGGCAGCGTGCTCTCGCGAGCCCTGATGGCGCTGACCGACTGGCTTGATCGCCGCTTTGGCTGGGACCGCCTCCCTCGGCCCCTCGGCCTGCTAACGCTGATCGGCGTCCGCGACCGACTGCGTCAGCGCAACCTCTGTGACACGGGGCTTCCCGCGGCGAGCCCCGAGCTGATCGAGAAGGCCGCCGACCCCACCTATCGTTCACGGCGAAGCCTCGACGGAACGCTCAACGATCTGGAGAGCCCCCTCATGGGCAGCATCGGCACGCGCTTCGGTCGAAACGTGCCGGTAGACGAGACCTTCCGTGAGCCCCCCGGGGCGCTGCTTGACCCAAATCCGCGGATGATCAGCCGCGAGCTGCTGACACGCGAGCGGTTCCTGCCCGCCACGACGCTCAATGTCCTTGCCGCTGCATGGATCCAGTTCGAGGTCCACGACTGGTTCAGCCACGGAAAGAACGAGGAGAAGAACCCCTGGGAGCTGGCACTCGCCGAAGACGACGACTGGCCCGAGCGACCGATGGCGATCCCGCGCACCCGCCGCGACCCGACCTCCGACCAGGATCCTCGCACGCCCGACACCTTCGTCACCGACGACAGCCACTGGTGGGATGGCTCGCAGGTCTATGGCTCCGACGAGCGCTTCGCGGCGGCCGCTCGCTCGAGGGAAGACGGCAAGCTTCGCATCGAAGATGGTCTGCCCCCCCGCGACCTCGAGGCCCTCGTCGACCTCAGCGGAGTGGCGGGGAACTTCTGGGTCGGGCTGGCTCTCCTCCACACCCTCTTCGCGCTCGAGCACAACGCCATCTGCGACCGTCTGCGCCGCGAGTTCCCCGGTTGGTCTGACGATCGCCTCTACAACACTGCGCGCCTGATCAACGCGGCCCTGATGGCAAAGATCCACACCACCGAGTGGACTCCGGCGATCATCGCCCATCCCACCACTAGGTACGCGATGCGCGTTACCTGGTCGGGAATCGCCGGCGAGCGCCTGGGCAGGAGGGTGGGCCATCTCGGGTCGGGCGACCTGGTGAGCGGCATTCCCGGCTCTAAGACCGACCACCACGGCGTCCCCTACTCACTCACCGAGGAGTTCGTCGCCGTCTACCGGATGCACCCCCTGCTCCCGGATGAGTTCTCGTTCCGCTCGGTGGCAGCAGACGAGCTGCTCGAGGAGCGGACATTCCCCGAGCTAGGTGCGCTACACGCCCGCGAGCGGGTCGAGGAGATCGGCGTCGCCAACGCGCTCTATTCGTTCGGGATCGCCCATCCCGGAGCCATCTCGCTGCACAACTACCCACGCTTCCTCCAGCACCTGGAGCGCCCCGACGGCACCCGCTTGGACCTCGCCGCGACAGACATCCTGCGGATCCGCGAGCGCGGGGTGCCGCGCTACAACCAGTTCCGCCGGCTCTTCCGGCTGCGGCCTGCGAAATCATTTGCGGAGCTGACCGACGACCCGGACGAGGCCGAGAAGATCCGGCGCGCCTATGACGGCGAGATCGAACGCGTGGACCTCATGGTCGGGCTCTACGCGGAGCCCAAGCCGAATGGCTTCGGCTTCAGCGACACCGCGTTTCGCGTCTTCATCCTGATGGCCTCGCGCAGGTTGAAAAGCGACCGCTTCTTCACGCGTGACTACACGGCGGAGATGTACACCCAAGCGGGCCTCGACTGGATCAACGACTCCAGCATGGTCAGCGTGCTGCTGCGCCACTATCCGAGTCTCGCGCCCGCGCTGCGGGGAAGGACGAACGCGTTCAAGCCCTGGGCGCGGGTGGGCTAAGAGGAACCCTCGGCCAGCGCGTGGATACGATCGCTGGCACGGTCCCTCAGGGGCTCGCCGTGGCCGACCGCGATCACCTCGGCCTCGATCTGTGCCAGGCGCTTGAGCGAGGCGCGGTACTGCCCCTCGTTGAGATTGAAGCCCGGCCAGCCGGCATCGATCCGCGGCCAGGTCGCCACGGCGTCGCCGACCGCAAGCACGCCGCCTTGCTCCCAATGGAAGGCCAGGTGCCCAGGGGTGTGCCCGGGGATGTGCACGACCCGAAGCGGCCCCACCTGGTCGCCTTCACGCAGGCCTCGGTCGACCGGGCACGGCGCGTGCTTCGGGCGACCAAGCGCGAGACCGATCCGCATCGGATACGTGGAAAGCGGGCCCTGCGGTCGCAGGCTGACGGGCTGTGCCAGGCGCTCGCCGGCGATGATGTCGGCCTCCCACTCGTGGGCGTACACGAGCGCCCCGCTGAGCCGTTTCAGCCTCGCCAGGCCGCCAAGATGGGAGCGGTGGGCGTGGGTAAGTGCGATGTGCTTGAGGTCGCCTGGGGAGCGGCCGATGCGCCGGATGCAATCGAGTACGGGTTCGGCGTCGGCGTCGAACAGCGTGTCGACCAGGGTGAGCTCGCGGGGTTGCTCAAAGAGATAGGCGTGGACTCGCCCACCCTTTTTGACTCCGATGCTGTACACGCCCTCCGCAACGCGCATCGCTCACACTCTACGGCGCGCCTTGGCCGTTTATCCGAGACGCCCGCTGGGCCTAAGGGAGACACGCGGCCCTGGTACGCGGCCAAGCCACCTCAAGCCAGTGAGCCCCGTGGTCTGGGTTTCGTTTACCTGGACTGCCTACCGGAAGTAAGAATCTCCCAACCGCGTCCCACTACTCCCGCAGCCCGGCGGCTTCGAGGGCCTCGGCACGCTCGCGGTAGGCCCGAACCCGCGCGATCTTGCCGTCTCGCACCGACCAGATCAACGTAAGCCGCTGATCAACCTCCACGCCGCTTCCGCGCCCGCGCCCATGAACGCGATAGGTGGCCACCACGTCGTTGCCCGCATCGATGGGGTCGCCGTCGAAGTCCCACTTCACGTCGCCGAATATCTCGAACCACCGCCGCCAGGCTTGCCGGAGACCTTCATGTCCTCTGGCAACCCCCCAATCACCCCACAACCCGCTGCAGTCCTCCCATTCGATATCGGACGCATACGCGTCAAATACCGCGTCCCAGTCGCGCCGGTCGTTTGCCTCCGACAACCGGAGGACAGCCTCGACGTTCTCCTGCGACATCGCCCACGCAGTATCTCGCGAAGGCAGGGCGGCGCTAGCTCAGATCGACTTCTCGATCTCGCAGGTGGAAGCGGTGTCCTTGCCTTTCCCGCCCTTGCAGGTGTCTCTGCCCTTGCCGCCCTTGAGCGTGTCGGGTCCCGGGGTCGGAGTGGAACCCCGGGAGGTCGCAAGTTGCGGTCGCGGAGGCAGCCCGGTCGGACGCGCGAAACTAGCGGGCGGTGGAAGCGACTCGCCTCCTACTCAGCTGTCCCGATCGCCCTGGAATCGTCGCCAGGGTCGCCGGCTTCCTGGCCGCGGCCGACCGCAACATCGTCGACCTCGATCAGCACTCGACCGCCGAGGGGCGGCTGCTGATGCGTCTGGTGTTCGAGGCGGCCCCGGTGGCCAAGCGTGAGGAGCTCTATGCGCGGTTTGGCGCCGAGGTCGCGGAGCCGCTGCGGATCGAGCATCGATTCGCCGAGGCCGAGCGCCCGCAGCGGGTCGCGATCATGGCCTCGCTCGAGGATCACTGCCTGCTCGACCTGCTCTGGCGCTTCCGCTCCGGTGAGCTGCCCGGGGCGGCCGAGCTGGTGATCAGCAACCACGCCGACCACCGGGAGGCGGTCGAAGCTTTCGGCGTGCCCTTTCACCACATCCCGGTGGAGAGCGGAGAAGAGCCCGCCGCCGAGGCCCAGGCCCTGCGGCTGCTCGAGGGCCAGATCGACCTCCTGGTCCTGGCCCGCTACATGCGGATCCTCTCGGCGGACTTCCTCGAGCAGATCGCTGTCCCGGCGATCAACATCCACCACAGCTTCCTACCGGCCTTTGCCGGCGCCGATCCCTACCAGCGGGCCTGGCAGCGGGGGGTGAAGCTGATCGGAGCGACGGCGCATTACGTCACCGAGGAGCTGGACGCGGGGCCGATCATCGAGCAGGACGTCGCCTCGGTCTCCCACCGCGACGAGGTGGACGACCTGGTCAGGATCGGGCGGGACCTCGAGCGGCTGGTCCTGGCACGCGCGGTCCGCGCCCAGCTCGAGGACCGGGTACTGGTCGACGGCGCCCGCACCGTCGTCTTCTGAGTGCGGGCCGAGGGGGCTCGGGGCCGCCGACTAGCATCCGGCCCATGGCCGCAACCAAGCTCGAGGTGAAGCTCCCCGACGGCTCCCCGCTGGAGCTGGAGCCGGGGGCGACCGGCGCCGATGCCGCCGCGGCGATCGGGCCGGGGCTCGCCAAGGCCGCCCTGGCGGTGAAGGTCGACGGCGAGCTCCGCGACCTCTCCGCGCCCCTCGCCGGCGGCGAGTCGATCGAGATCGTCACCGAGAAGAGCCCCGAGGCGCTGGAGCTGCTCCGCCACGATGCCGCCCACGTGCTCGCCGAGTCGGTGCTCGACCTCTGGCCGGAGGCGAAGATCTCGATCGGCCCGCCGATCGCCGACGGCTTCTACTACGACATCGAGTTTCCCGACTCCGAGCGGCCTGGACCCGACGACCTCGCCCGGATCGAAGAGCGGATGGCCGAGCACGTCAAGGCAGACGAGCCATTCGAGCGCCGCGAACTTCCGGCGGCCGAAGCGATCGAGCTCTTCCGCGCCCAGGGCCAGGACTACAAGGTCGAGCTGATCGAGGACCTGATCCGCGACGAGGGCGCCGAGACGGTCTCGCTGTACCGGAACGGCCCCTTCGAGGATCTCTGCCGCGGCCCCCACGGGCCGTCCACGGGGCGGATCGGCGCCTTCAAGCTCACCTCGCTCGCCGGCGCCTACTGGCGCGGCGACGAGACCCGGCAGATGCTCACCCGGATCTACGGCACCGCGTTCCTCGACCGCAAGCAGCTCGAGGAGCACCTGGAGCGGCTCGAGCAGGCCCGGGCGCGCGACCATCGCAAGCTCGGCCCGGAGCTCGACCTGTTCATGCTCCGCGAGGAGGCCCCGGGGATGCCCTTCTGGCTGCCCCAGGGGACGATCCTGCTCGGCCTGATCGAGACCGAGGTGCGGAAGCAGCTCTCGACCCGCGGCTACCACGAGATCAAGACCCCGCAGGTGCTCGACGAGGAGCTCTGGCACCGCTCGGGTCACTGGGACAACTACAAGGAGAACATGTACTTCGTCGAGCCCGCCGAGCGCGAGGGCGGCGGGGACGAGCGCCGCTTTGCCCTGAAGCCGATGAACTGCCCCGGCGCCTGTCTGGTCTTTGCCGCCAAGCGGCACTCGTATCGCGAGCTGCCGTTACGGCTGGCCGAGTTCGGCCTCGTCTCACGCTACGAGCGCGAGGGGGTGCTCCATGGGCTGCTCCGGGTCCGGGCGTTCACCCAGGACGATGCCCACGTCTTCTGCACCCTCGACCAGGTCTCCGACGAGGTGGACTCGATCTGCGAGGCGATCGACCAGCTCTACGCCCGCTTCGGGTTCGACGACGTCCGGGTCGAGCTCTCGACCCGGCCCGACAAGTCGATCGGCACCGACGAGCAGTGGGAGCAGGCGGAGAGGAGCCTCCGCGAGGTGCTCGAGCTCCAGGGGCGCGACTACGAGCTCAGCCCGGGCGAGGGGACCTTCTACGGGCCGAAGATCGACTTCCACATCACCGATGCGCTCGGCCGCTCCTGGCAGTGCGGGACCTGCCAGCTCGACTTCCAGATGCCGGAGCGCTTCGAGCTCACCTACACCGGCACCGACAACGCCGAGCACACCCCGGTGCTGATCCACCGCGCCCTGCTCGGCTCGGTGGAGCGCTTCGTCGGGGTGCTGATCGAGCACTACGCAGGACGGTTCCCGCTCTGGCTCGCCCCGACCCAGGCGATCATCCTCCCGGTCGCCGATCGCCACAACGAATACGCCGCCAGGGCGGCCGAGGAGCTGTGGGCCGCCGGGGTTCGCTGCCGGGTGGATGAGCGCTCGGAGTCGGTCGGGAAGAAGATCCGCGACGCCGAGCTCGCCCGGGCCCCCTACATGCTGGTGGTCGGCGACCGCGAGCAGGAGGCGGGCACCCTCGCGGTACGCAGCCACGAGGAGGGCGATCTGGGAGCCCTGCCCCGCTCGGAACTGATCGAGAGGATCCGGGCGGAGGCCGGCTGAAGGCCGTCTATACTGGCCTCTAATGACGGGTAACTACATCGCACCGCGCCGCTGAGCGCCCGTGCCCGTCCACTCAATCCACTCCTTCTCATCCTCGCCTGCTTGACGCCCAACCCGATGCTCCACTAGTGGCGGTCTCTCGCTTCGACCGCCGGCCGCCCGAGCGCGACACCACTCGTATCAACGAGCGAATCCGGGTGCCCGAGGTGCGCCTGATCGACGAGAACGGCGAGCAGGTTGGGGTCATCCCGACCCCCGAGGCGCTCGAGAAGGCGCGCGAGAAGGACCTCGACCTGGTCGAGGTCGCTCCGAACTCGAGGCCGCCGGTCACCCGGATCCTCGACTACTCGAAGTACAAGTACGAGCAGGAGCAGAAGGCGAAGGCGGCCCGCAAGCACCAGCAACAGACCAACATCCGCGAGATCAAGCTGCGCCCGAAGATCGCCCAGCACGACTACGAGACGAAGCGCGGCCACGTCGAGCGCTTCCTCAAGCAGCACGACAAGGTGAAGGTGACGATCATGTTCCGCGGCCGCGAGCAGAGCCACCCCGAGCGCGGCCGGATGCTCCTCGACCGCCTCTTTCAGGACGTCTCGGAGCTGGCGACGGTCGAGCAGGAGCCCCTGCAGGAGGGCCGCAACATGCACATGCTCCTCGCCCCGACCCGCAATGCAGGCCAGGCGTCGGAGGCCCAGGCGAGCTAGCCGCCCCCACGCCCGCGTCTGCTTCAATTGGCGCTCGCATGCCGAAGATGAAGACGCATTCGGGCTCCAAGAAGCGGTTCCGGAAGACCGCCACGGGCAAGCTGCGCGGCAAGCGCGCCAACTCGAGCCACATCCTCGAGAAGAAGTCGCCTGCCCGCAAGCGCCGCCTCGGCCGTCCGTCGGAGATCTCCCGCGCCGATCGCAAGCGGGTTACCGCCCTGCTCGCCGGAAGGGGTAGGTAATGCCGCGCGCCAGCAACGCCGTCGCCCGCAAGCGGCGGAAGAAGAAGGTGCTCGACCGCGCCAAGGGCTACTACGGGCGCAAGCACTCGAGCTACCGCTTCGCCAACGAGCAGCTGATGCGCTCGGGCGCCTACGCCTTCCGCGACCGGCGGGCCCGGAAGCGCGACTTTCGCCGGCTCTGGATCACCCGAATCAACGCGGCCGCCCGCCGCGAGGGGATGAGCTACTCCGAGTTCATCCACGGCCTCGACCAGGCCGGCGTCGAGGTCAACCGGAAGCTGCTCGCCGACATCGCGGTCACCGACCCCGATGGCTTTCGCCGATTCGTTGAGCTAGCCCGGGAGGGTGCGGCGGCCTGAGCCATCGCATCCAGGCGCAATTCTTCCCGGGCGGTCCGCACAGCGGCCGCCCTTTTTTGTGACCTTCACGAGGAAACCTGTGGAAACTTGATCACCAGCCCCCACAACGAGAAGCTGAAGCTGGTCCGCCGCCTGCAGAGGCGGCGGGCGCGGGAGCGCGATGGCCTCTTCGTCGGCGAGGGCGAGGACCTGCTCGCGGCGGCGAGGGGAGCCGGCGCCGAGCCGGTCGAGCTGCTCACCGCCGCCGGCGAGGGGCTGGGCGGGACCGAGGTCGAGCCGTCTCTCCTTGCCCGCTTCTCCGCCCTCGGCTCGGGCACCCGCGCGATCGGGGTCTGGGAGCGGCGCTGGGCGGAGCGGCCCGTCGCCCCCTGCGTCTATCTGCACGGCGTCGCCGACCCGGGCAACGTCGGCGCCGTGGTCCGGACGGCCCTCGCCCTGGTCGGCGGCTCGGTGGTCCTTGGCCCCGATTGCGCGGACCCGTTCGGGATCCGGGCGGTGCGGGCGAGCATGGGGGCGGTCTTCGCGGAGCCCCTGGTGCAAGCGCCGATTGAGGCGACGCCTGGGCCGAGGGTGGCGCTGGTCGCCCACGGGGGCGACGCGCTGGAGGCGCTCGAGGGCGCGGCGACGATCTGTCTCGGCGCCGAGCGCGAGGGCCTCCCCGACGAGGTCCTGCCGAGCTGCGACGTCCGGGTGACGATCCCGATCCGTGAAGGTGCGGAGTCATTAAACGTGGCGGCGGCGGCGGCGATCGCCCTGCAGCGGATATCGTCGCCCACCTTGAGCGCAAGGGGAGAAAAGAGCGACCTCCGATGACCGCGACCGACCGGATCGAGGAGATCAGGAAGGCGGCGGCCGATGCGATCGCCGCCGCGGACACCACCGAGGAGCTTGAGGAGCTCCGGGTTCGCTACCTGGGGCGGAAGGCGGAGCTGACCGCGATCCTCCGCGGGATCGCCGAGCTGCCGGCGGAGGAGCGCGGGCCGGTCGGCAAGGCCGGCAACCAGGCCCAGGCGGCGCTCGAGCAGGCGCTCGAGGCGCGGCGAGCCGAGCTCGACTCGAGCGAGCTCCAGAGCCGCCTCGCGGAGGACACGGTTGACGTCACCCTGCCGGGCTCGCCGCCCGTCCCCGTCGGCGCCCGCAACCTGCTGGTGAGGACCGCCCGGGAGATCGAGGACGTCTTCGTCGGCCTCGGCTATCGGGTGATGGAGGGGCCCGAGGTCGAGCTCGACTACTACAACTTCACCGCGCTCAACCATCCACCGGGGCATCCGGCGCGGATGTCGCAGGACACCTTTTACGTCGACCCGGCGACCCTGTCGGACTCACTGCGGATCGAGCCCGACGATGGCGGCGAGCCCCTGCCGCCGGGGCCAGAGGACGTCGTCCTCCGCACCCACACCTCGCCGATGCAGGTGCGGGCGATGGAGACCCAGGAGCCGCCGATCTTCATCGTCGTCCCGGGGCGCTGCTACCGCTCGGACCCCTTCGACGCCACCCACAGTCCGGTCTTCCACCAGGTCGAGGGCCTGGCGGTGGCCGAAGACATCACTCTCGCTGACCTCAAGGGAACCCTCGACGAGTTCGCCAGAGCGATTTTCGGGCCCGAGCGCGAGACCCGCTTCCGGCCCGACTACTTCCCATTCACCGAGCCGAGCGTCCAGGTCGACGTCTCCTGCTTCCGCTGCGGTGGCACCGGGCAGCTGCCCGACGGCTCGCGCGACCCCCTCTGCAAGGGGATCGGCTGGATCGAGATCCTCGGCGCCGGGATGGTCGACCCGAACGTGTTCGGGTTCGTCGCCGACAACGGCTATGACCCCGAGCGGGTGCAGGGCTTTGCCTTCGGGATGGGGATCGAGCGGATCGCGATGCTCAAGTACGGGGTTCCCGACCTCCGCAAGTTCTTCGAGAACGACGTCCGGGTGCTGGAGCAGTTCCGATGAGAGCGCCCCTGAGCTGGCTCTTGTCTTACTGCGACCCGGGCCTCCCCGCGGAGGAGCTCGGCGACCGGCTGGCGATGCACAGCATCGAGCTCGAGCGGATCTCGCAGGTAGGCGCGCCCTCCGCCGATGGTTTTGTGCTGGGGAAGGTGCTCTCCGTCGACCGGCATCCCGACGCCGACCGGCTCAGCGTCTGCGAGGTGGACACAGGCGACGGCAAGCGGACGATCGTCTGCGGCGCCCCCAACGTCGCCCCCGGCCAGACGGTCCCCGTTGCGCTCCCCGGCGCGAAGATGCCCGACGGCAGGGAGCTCCAGAAGGCGAAGCTCCGCGGTGTCGAGTCGGACGGGATGATCCTCTCCGAGGCTGAGCTCCAGATCGGGGACGACGCCGCAGGAATCGTTGTGCTCGACAATTCCGCCACGTCCTCGCCCTCGGCTGCGGGCGTATCGGATCTTGCTGCAGGGACGCCCTTGGCCGAGGTCCTGCCGGTCTCCGAGACAGTGCTTAGAGCTGGAGCCGACCTCGAACCGGGTCGACTGTTTCGGGATCTACGGGGTCGCCCGCGAGGTCCACGCGGTCACCGGCGCCGCCCTGGCGCAGCCGCCCTGGGCCGAGGACGCCGAGGCGACCGGCGAGGGCACGGCCGAGGACTACGCCTCGGTCACGGTCGAAGTCCCGGAGCTCTGTCCGCGCTTCACCGCCCGGGTCTTCACCGATGTTCAGATCGGCCCCTCGCCTCTGTGGTTGAAGGCGCGGCTGATCGGCGCCGGGATGCGGCCGATCAACAACGTCGTCGACATCACCAACTACGTGATGCTGCTCACCGCCCAGCCCCTGCACGCCTTCGACCTCGCCAAGGTCCGAGGCGACGCCCTGATCGTCCGCACGGCGAAGGAGGGGGAGAAGATGACCACCCTCGACGGGGTCGAGCGCAGCTTCGACACCGACACTGTCCTCGTCTGCGACCGCGACGGGCCCTCGGGGATCGCCGGGATCATGGGCGGCCAGATCTCCGAGGTCTCCGACCAGACCACCCGGGTACTGCTCGAGGTCGCCACCTGGAACGGGGTCAACATCCTCCGCACCTCGCGCAAGCTCGGCCTCCGCTCCGACGCATCCACCCGCTTCGAGAAGCAGCTCCATCCCGAGCTTGCGATCCGGGCACAGCGGATCGCCTCGGCGCTGATGGTCGAGGTCTGCGGGGCGAAGCTGGTCCCGGGGACGATCGATGTCGCCGCCGAGATCCCCGAGCCGCACCGGCTGGAGTTGCGGACCGAGAGGGTGGAGAGCCTGCTGGGGATGCCGATCGAGAGCAAGCTCTGCTCGGAGTACCTCGAGCGGCTCGACTTCGAGGTCTCAGGAAAGGGGAAGAAGCTGAAGGCGGCGGTGCCCGTGCATCGCCACTACGACGTCACCCGCGAGGTCGACCTGATCGAGGAGGTCGGCCGGATCCACGGCTACGCCGATCACCTTCCCGCCACCCTGCCCGAGACCAGCGGCCAGGCCGGCCGCCTCACCCGCGACCAGGCGCTCCGCCGCCGTGCCGAGGACGTGATGCGCGACCTCGGCTTCGATGGCGTCGTCACCCTGAGCCTCACCGATCCGCAGATGCCTGGCCGGCTGCGGATCCCGGGCGGCGATTCACGGGCGGAACCGATCCGGATCTCCAACCCTCTCTCCGTCGAGCACTCGGAGCTGCGCACCATGATGCTCGGCTCGCTACTGGACGCGGCCCGGCACAACCTCGCCCACGACGCGGAGCGGGTGACTCTGTACGAGTCCGGGCGCGCCTACCTCCGCCAGGGTTCCTCGCCCTTCGACGGCGTCCTCGGCGGCAGCTTCGCTGGCCACCGTCCCGCGCCCGCGTATGAGCCCCAGCGGATCGCCGGTCTCGCCACCAAGGCGTTGCGACCGGGGGGCTGGCGCGGAGAGGCCGTCGACGCGGACTTCTTCGCGATCAAGGGAGTGCTCGAGGCGCTGGCCGCGCAGCTCGGCACGGAGGTGGGGGTGGAGCCCGCCGAGGAGCCGTTCCTCCATCCGGGGCGCAGCGGCCGGATCCTGCTCGGCGGCGAGGCCGCCGGCTGGATCGGCGAGATCCATCCGCTGGTCTGTCGCGCCTGGGACCTGGAGGCCGCCGCCGGCTTCGAGCTGGAACTGGCGGCGCTGGTGGCGCTCTCGCCGTCGGGACAGGAGCAGTTCGAGGACGTGATCTCCTATCCAGCCGTTCACCAGGACCTCGCTGTGGTGGTCCCGGAGGAGACGCCCGCCGCCGCGGTCCGCGCGGCGGTCTTCGACGCCGGCGGCGAGCTGCTCCGCTCAGCCGAGGTCTTCGACCTCTATCGCGGTGAGCAGCTGGGCGAGGGCCAGAAGAGCCTCGCCCTCCGGCTCAGTTTCCGGGCGCCCGACCGCACCCTCACCGACGAGGAGGTGGCGCCGCTGCGGGAGCGGATCCGCGAGGCGCTCGCCGAGATCGGAGGGTCGCTCCGTGAATAGCGCCGCCCAGAAGCAGCCGCTGGCGCCGTATCCGGCGGCGCGGGTGCTGGTCGCGGGGGCCTCCGGCTACGCCGGGGCGTTGGCGGCCGAGCTTGCCTGGCTGCATCCGCACCTGGAGTTGGTTCGGGTGACCGCGCGCACCGATGCCGGCAAGGCGCTGAACGAGCTCTATCCCCGATACCGCGTGCCGCTGGTGCTGGAGGAGCCGAGCCAAGAGTCCGCCGAGGGGATCGACGCCGCGATCGTCGCCTACCCGCACGGGGCAGCCGCCCCGGTGGTCGCCGCCTTCCGCCGCGCCGATGTCAAGGTGGTCGATCTCTCCGCCGACTTCCGGCTTCACGACCTCGAGACCTACGGCCGCTGGTACGGCGAGCACGGCGCCCCGGAGCTCCTCGACGAGGCGGTCTACGGGCTCACCGAGCTCCACCGCGAGCGGATCGCCGGCGCCGGCCTCGTCGCCAACCCGGGCTGCTATCCGACCGCCAGCCTGTTGGCGCTGGCGCCGCTGGCGGAGGCGTCGCTGATCGAGGACGTCGTGATCGACGCGAAGTCGGGGGTGTCCGGGGCCGGCAGGGCGGCCGCCGAGGAGATGCAGGCGGTCGAGGACGGCGACGACACCCGGCCCTACAAGGTCGCCGGGCACCGCCACACTCCCGAGATCGCCCAAGAGCTCGCCGAGCTTGCCGGCACCAGCATAAATCGGGTTGCTCCTGACGGAGCACCCTCGCACAACACCCTGACCTTCGTCCCACACCTGCTCCCCTTCCACCAGGGCGAGCTTGTGAGCTGTTACGTGCGCACCTCGGAGCCCCTCGAGCGCGGCCCGGCTGCTGGAGCTCTACGAGGCCCGCTTCGCGGCGGAGCCCTTCGTCGAGCTCAGCGTCGATCCGCCGGGTGTCTCCGGAGTTCGCGAGACCAACCTCTGCCGGATCCACGTCGCCCTCGACGAGCCCTCCGGCCGGGTGATCAGCTTCGCCGCGATCGACAACCTCTGGAAGGGCGCCGCCTCGCAGGGGATCCAGAACCTCAACCTGATGCTGGGGCTCCCGGAGGGGGAGGGGATCACGTGAGCCCCACCACCGAGACCTTCTTCAAATCGAGATGGGTGAGTCCACCGGATGGGATCGAGGAGCTCGACCCGACCGAGCTCGCCCCGGGCTTCCGGGCCGCCGGAGTCGCCGCCGGCCTGAAGCGGGACGGCGGCACCGACGTCGGCCTCCTTGCCTGCGACGCCGAGGAGGTGCGCTCGGCCCTCGCCCTCACCCGCAACGCGGCGGCGGCCGCCCCGGTCAGGGTCTGCCGCGACGAGTGCGACGGCGCGGCGATCCGGGCGATCGCGGTCAACTCCGGGAACGCCAACGCAGCAACCGGCGAGCACGGCTATCGGGACGCGCTGGCAATGCGCGGTGCAGCCGCCGACGCGCTCGGGGTGGAGCCCGCGAAGGTGGCCGTCGCCGAGACCGGCACGATCGGGGTGGCGCTGGAGATCGAGGCGGTCGTCAAGGGCCTGGGGGAGGCCGCCGAGGTCGCGTCCCCAGGGGGAGGACTCGAGTTCGCGCTCGCGATCATGACCACCGATCGCGGCCCGAAGCAGTGCACGCTCAGAGCCGACGGGGTGACGGTCTCCGCCCAGGCAAAGGGCGCCGGAATGATCGAGCCGGGCTTCGCGACGATGCTCTGCTTCCTCCAGACCGACGCCGAGATCGACGACCCCGACGCGACCCTCCGCCGGGCGCTGGCAGGCTCGATGGAGCGGATCACGGTCGACGGCCAGCTCTCCACCAACGACACCGTGCTCCTCCAGTCCACAGGAGGGTCGGGCCGGCCGCTGCCCGAGGGGCTGCTGGAGGCGGTCCTGCTACAGCTGGCGCTCGAGATCGTCGCCGACGGTGAGGGGGCGACCCGGGTCGGCCGGATCGAGGTGCTCCAGGCCGCCGATGCCGAGGAGGCCGAGCGGGTCGCCCGCGCGATTGCCAACTCGCCCCTGGTGAAGACCGCGCTCTTCGGCCGTGACTCCAACTGGGGGCGAATCGCCCAGGCAGCCGGCCAGGCGCTCGCCGGCGAGGAGCTGACCGAGCTCGGGCCGGACCGGATCGACGCCTCGGAGCTCGCCTCTGAGATGCCCGAAGCCGAGCTGTCGGTGCGCCTGGGACGCGGCGACGCCAATGCCCACGTCTTCTTCAGCGATCTCACCCATGACTACATCCGGATCAACGCGGAGTACGCGACATGACCTCCAACGTCGCGACCCTGCTTGAGGCCCTCCCTTACATCAGGGAGTTCCACGGGCGGACGATCGTGATCAAGTACGGCGGCGCCGCGATGCGCGACGAGGAGCTCCGCGAGGCCTTCGCCACCGACGTCGTCCTTCTCAAGTACGTCGGGATGAACCCGGTGATCGTCCACGGGGGCGGCCCCGAGATCACCGACTACATGGAGCGGCTCGGGATGGAGGTCAAATTCGTCGAGGGCCTTCGGGTCTCGGATGAAGAGACGGTCGAGGTGGCGAAGATGGTCCTGCTCGGCAAGATCAACTCCGACATCCTCACCCGGCTGAAGCGCCACGGTCAGTCCGCGGTCGGGCTCGGGGGCGAGGACGGGTCGCTGTTCGAGGTGGTCCCGGGCCCGCAGTCCGAGAAGCTCGGCTACGTCGGCAAGATCGAGCGGGTCAACGTCGACATCATCGACCACATCGCCGCGGACTACGTGCCGGTGATCGCTTCGGTCGGCACCGACCGCGAGGGGCGCTCCTACAACGTCAACGCCGACGAGGCCGCCGGCCAGGTGGCGGCGGCGATGCGGGCCCACAAGGTGATCTTTCTCACCGACGTCGACGGCTGGCTGCGCGACCCCGATGACCCCTCCTCCCGGATCTCGCAGGCGCATGTGTCGGATGTCGAGGAGGCGCTGGACGGGGTCGGGGGAGGGATGCGGCCGAAGCTCGCCGCCTGCGCCGAGTCCGTCAGCCGCGGCGTCAGAGCCGCCCACATCATCGACGGCCGCAAACCGCACAGCCTGATGCTGGAGTTGTTCACCGACGAGGGCATCGGCACGAAGATCACGGCGAGGTGACCGCGGTGAGCCTCAGCGAGCTTCAGGCGCTGGAGGCGCGGTGGCTGATGCCGACCTACCGCCGGGCGCCGGTCGAGTTCGTCCGCGGCGAGGGCGCTCGCCTCTGGGACTCCGACGGAAAGGAGTACCTCGACTTCCTCGCCGGGATATCGGTCTGCTCGGTCGGCCACTGCCACCCAGCGGTGGTCGAGGCGGTGCGCGAGCAGGTCGGGCTGCTCACCCACACCTCCAACCTCTATTTGACCGAAGGCGCGGTGCGCTTGGCCGAGCGCCTCTGCCGCTCCAGCCTCGAGGGCAAGGCCTTCCTCTGCAACTCGGGCACCGAGGCGAACGAGTGCGCGATCAAGCTGGTCCGCAAGCACGCCCACGGCCGCGGGATCGCGGAGCCTGAGATCGTCGTCCTCGAGGGGGCCTTCCACGGCCGGACGATGGGCTCGCTCTCGGCGACCCCGGGGTTCTCGGACAACCCGAGCTTCGCGCCGTATCTGCCCGGATTCGTCGCTGTGCCCCGCGATGACCCAGTCGCCCTCCGAGAGGCCGTCGGAGAGAGCACCGCGGCGGTGATGCTGGAGCCGATCCAGGGTGAGACCGGGGTCCACGTGATCCCCGACGAGCTGATCGCCGCCGCCAGGGAGGCCTGCGACGAGGCCGGGGCGGTGCTGGTTTTCGACGAGATCCAGACGGGGATGGGGCGGACCGGCTCGCTCTGGGCATATGAGCAGCTCCCCGCCCGGCCCGACGTCCTCACCACGGCCAAGGCGCTGGGCGGAGGCCTGCCTGTCGGCGCCTGCGTCACCACCGGGGAACTCGGCTTCGTGCTCGAGGCCGGCGACCACGGCTCCACATTCGCCGGTGGGCCACTGGTCGCCGCGGCCGCCCTGGCGGCCTTCGACGTGATCGACGACCCGGAGCTGCTTCGCCGCACCCGCGAGCTGGGCGGGCGCCTGCGCTCGAGCCTGGAGGAGATCGACGGCGTCAGTGAGGTGCGCGGGCGCGGGCTGATGCTGGGTGCCAGCCTCTCCGACGGGTGGAAGGCACCCGACCTCGCGGCGCGACTGCTGGCCGAGGGCCTGGTGGTCAATCCGATCGGCGCCGAGACGATCCGGCTGCTGCCGCCGCTGGTGATCGGCGAGGCCGAGGTCGACGAGGCGCTCGAGATCGTCCGCCGGGTCCTGGACTAACCTCGCCGCCGATGAACTCCCGCACCCGCTGGATCATCGGCCTGCTGTTGGCGCTGGTGATCGGACTCGCCGTCGGCCTGATCATCGTCGCCGCTGACGACTCCGACGACTCGACCACGGTCACCTTGGAACCGACAACCGAATCGACCCGCCCCGAGGCCACCGAGACGATTGAGACGGAGACGACCGAGACCAGCACCTCGGGCGGGACGCCGGCGCCGAGTCCGGACAAGCCCAGCACCGTCGGCTCGGGCCTGTAGCTGGATCCCTCGCCTACGGCGTCGCCCAGCGGCCCTCGCCGCTGATCGCGAAGGTGTCGATCCGGGTGAGCCTCGCGAACACCGCCCAGCGCTGGGCGGCGCTGTAGAGCGGATGGCAGGCGGTGAGCACCAGCTGCTCGTAGCCGACCGGGTCGAGTATCTCGACGTCGCCGGGGTCGACCACCTCGTGCTTGGTGACCTCGTAGGTGAAGGCGGCGTAGGGCATCTCCAGGCGGATCTCGTCGCCGTCCTCGATCTCGTTGATGTGGCGGAAGGGCGCCAGGTAGGTGGTCCGGTGGCCGGCGATCGCCACCGTGCCCGGTTGTCCAGGCAGTGAGGTCTTCGGGTAATGCCCTGGCCCGTACTGGAGGGTGGCGGTGTCGGTTCCCTGCAGGAAGACCGCGTCGAGGTCGATCCGGTCGATGTTGATCCGGCCGATCGCGTCGCCCTCCTTGACCCGGCCCTCGAAGCGGTCGGCGAGGATCCGCGCCCGCTCGGCGTTCCCGGCGATTCCGCTGACCGCCGCCAGGTCCTCCGAGCTCGGGAAGTCCGCCTCCAGCCGATCGAGCTCGTCGCTCGCCTGGCTCTGCTTGAGCGAGCCGTAGGCGGCCGAGAGCGGCTCCTGCCAGACCACGGTCAGACCGGCGTCGGCGAGGACGACCAGCCCCGCCGTGATCAGGGCCGTCGAGAGGATCCGCAGGGCCCGGTGCACGTCGCGGATTCTCGCAATCGCGGCGGTTTCCCACGCCCAGGGGGCGGACAACGGCCTGCCAGACTTCGCGCCCGATGGCCGACCAGGGCGACAGCGCGCCGAGAATCGCCTCGTATGAGGCCGACCCCGAGGCAGGTCGGGCGGGTCCTGCTGCTCTATTCCGGCGGCCTCGACACCAGCGTGATGCTGAAGTGGATCCAGGAGCGCTACGGGGCCGAGATCGTCACCCTGACGGTCAATCTGGGCCAGCCCGGCGAGGACTGGGAGGTGGTCACCGGCAAGGCCGAGCAGCTCGGCGCGGTGGAGACGGTGCGTGGTCGACGCGCGCGAGGAGTTCGCCCGCGACTACGTGCTCCCGGCGATCAAGGCGAACGCCCTCTACGGCGGCGGCTACCCGCTGTTCACGGCGCTCGGGCGGCCGCTGATCGGCAGGCTGGCGGTCGAGGCGGCCCGCGAGCACGGCTGCGACACGATCGCCCATGGCTGCACCGGCAAGGGCAACGACCAGGTGCGGATCGAGGCGACGATCGCCACGCTCGACCCCGAGCTGAAGGTGATCGCGCCCGGTGCGGGAGTGGCAGATGGGCCGCGAGGAGGAGATCGCCTACGCCCGCGAACACGGGATCCCGGTGAAGGGCGGGACCGAGGTCTCGCCCGTACTCGATCGACGACAACCTCTGGGGGCGCTCCTCGGAGGGCAGGGAGATCGAGGACCTGGAGGCGCCGCCGCCCGACGACGTCTTCCAGCTCGTCACCCGGCCCGAGGAGGCGCCCGACCAGCCGCAGCAGCTGCGGGTCGGGTTCGAGGCGGGCTGTCCGGTCTCGCTCGACGGCGAGCGGCTCGGCCTGGTCGAGCTGCTCGAGCGGGCCGCCGAGGCCGGGGGGCGCCACGGGGTCGGGATCGTCGACCACGTCGAGGACCGGATCGTCGGGCTCAAGGTCCGCGACCTCTACGAGGTGCCGGCGGCGGCGATCGTCCTCGGCCGCCCATCGCGAGCTCGAGAAGCTCGTCTGCACCATCCACCAGAACAACTTCAAGGGCGCGCTGGAGACCCACTGGGCCTACCTCTGCTACGCCGGCCTCTGGCTCGAGCCGCTGCGGCGCGACCTCGACGCCTACATGGACTCGGTCAACGAGTTCGTCACCGGCGAGGTGACGCTGAAGCTCTACCGCGGCTCGGTGACCCCCGTGGCGCGGAGCTCGCCCTACGCGCTCTACGACCGCTCGCTGGCCTCCTTCGGCGAGTCGGGCGGTGAGTTCTCACAGCACGCGAGCCCGGGCTTCATCGAGCTGTTCACCCTTCAGAGCCGTCTCGCGCATAGGGTTCGGCAGGTCGAAAGGCGGGGAAGAGGAGAACCAATGAGCGCTGTCTACGAGTTGATCGGGCGGCTGGTCGTCGGCCTGGTTGTGGCGATCGCTACGGCCGCGCAGATCAGCACCGCCGCGGCCGTCGGGGTCGGCGCCGTGGTCGGCGCGATCGGCGCCTACGCTGGCGACCCGCGAAGCGAAGAGGCGAGGGCCTAAGCACTCCGGCGGCAGCGTGAGCAGCCTGCCGCCCGCGCCCGGGGGCGAGGCGGGCAGCGCCGCGCGAGCGCGCGGCTCGTTGCGGCCAGCTTGCAAGCAGGCCGCCGGCCGGGCGGCCGCCGCGGATCTGCGTGCGCGCGGCTCGACCAGCGCCCGCAGCTCGTGCGTGCGGACGAACGGGTCCGCGACCGCGTGTCGCCGCTCGTCGACCGAGATGCGCCGCCACCAGCTGCCCGTCCACCGACGCGCCGAGCACCGGCCCGTTCGGTACGGCGCTGGAGTCGCGCTCGCGCCAGCCGCTCGCAGGTCGCGCGCGTCCTCTTCGTCGAGTAGCTCCGATCGTGATCTCACCATCGTCGCTGTCGCCGTTGGTCTCATTGCGCTCCTCGTCATCGGTTCGACGATTCAACGAGCCCATGGTCCCGCGCGTGAGGTATCAGCGCAACATCGATTGCTTCTGCCATTGATAAGTTGCCCTTATGCTGGATGTGAAGCGGATGCGGGTGCTGCGCGAGGTCGTCGCCCGCGGCTCCTTCTCGGCCGCCGCCGACGTCCCTGCATCTCTCCCAGTCGGCCGTCAGCCAGCAGGTCGCCGCGCTCGAGCGCGAGGTCGGGATGCAGCTGCTCGAGCGCACCAGCGACGGCCCGAAGCTGACCCGCGCCGGCGAGACGCTTGCCGGCCACGCCGACGCCGTGATCGCCCGCCTCGACGAGGCCGAGCGCGAGCTGGCCGAGATCGCGGGCCTCGAGGGCGGGCGCATGCGGCTGATCAGCTTCCCGAGCGCCAGCGCCACCCTGGTGACCAGGGCGATGTCCGAGTTCCGCGCGCGCTTCCCCGGGATCGAGCTTCAGTTCGCCGAGGGCGAGCCCGAGGAGTCGATCCCGGCGCTGAAGCGCGGTGAGTTCGACATCGCGCTCGGCTTCGACTATCCGGTCGTGCCCGCCGGATTTCGGCCGCGACCCCGAGGCGGAGCTGATCTTCGAGGACCCGATGCGGGTCGCGCTGGCGCCGGGGCACCCCCTCGCCGCGTCCGAGACGGTAGAGCTCACCGACCTCGCCGACGAGGACTGGCTCTGCGGGCGCACCGCCGAGCTCCTGCCGCGAGCACGTGATCCGGCCTGCCGGGCGGACGCCGGCTTCGAGCCGAGCATCTCCTTCGAGAGCGACGACTACCAGGTGATGAAGGGCCTGGTCGCCGCCGGGCTGGGGGTGACGCTCCTGCCGCGAGCTCGCCGGCGCAGCACCCGGGGGTCGAGCTGCGCGACGTGCATCCCGAGACGCCGACCCGCCGCGTCTGGGCGGTCACCCGCGAGCGGCTTCGAGCTCGCCGGCGGCCGAGGAGATGGTCGCCGATCCTGCGCTCGGTGGGGGAGAGCTACGCCGAGCCGAAGCTGAAGGTCGGCCTGACGCGCGCCTGCACGATTTCTTGCAGCGGCGCCGCCGGCGTCCGGCGGCGCGGCGGCGCGACTGCGGCTGTGTAAGCGTCCGCTAAGGTTCCGGCTCGAATCGAGCCGAATCCCTCCGGTCACGATCGGAGGGAGCGGGGGACCCAGATGGGCGGCGGCAGCGCCCGGGGCGAATCGCCAGGCATTCCGGCGTAACGCGACTCCTTCCGCGCGAGCCCGTCAGCTAACCCCGCAGGCGTTGGAGGGAGTTCGCAGCAGGTGCACTCACAACCTACGAACGGGCGGGCCCACAGGCGGGTGCGCCGAGAGGCGCGCTTCCGGCGACGCCGGTTCACCCTGGTGGCGCTCGCGGTCCTGGCGCTCGCGGCGGTCGCCGGCGCCGGATTCGCGGGAGCCGCGGATCCCTCCCTCGACACCAGGATCGACTCGGCCCAGTCCGACGCCGACCAGCTCGAGCAGCGAGTGGACACGCCAGGCGGCCCAGATCGCCGAGCTCGAGCAGCGGGCGCGGCGAGGCGGGCGCCCGGGAGATGGAGCTGACCGCGCGAGATCGAGCGGACGGCCGACCGCTCGCGCGAGCTGGCCGGCGAGCTCGCCGCCACCGAGGCGAAGCTCGAGCCGTCCAGGCTCGCTACAAGCAGGCGATCGAGAGCCTTCTCGGATCGCCTGGTCGAGATCTACAAGGGCACCGACCCCGACTCCCTGACGGTGCTCCTCGACTCCGACGGCTACGACGAGCTCTCCACCCGGGCGCAGTACCTCGACGCTCTCCACGACGCCGACGCGCGGCTCGCCGGGCAGGTCGCTGCCCTGCACGACGAGGTGACGGCCGACTACGAGCAGATCGCCGGCGCTGAAGGCGGAGATCGACGAGCAGGCCCGCCGGCTCGAGGCCGCTCGCTCCGAGCTCGCCTCAACCCGCGCCGAGCCGAGCAGCGAGCCGGCGAGATCGCGGACGCCAAGGCCGCCACCGAGTCCGCCCTCGCCGAGGTGGAGAGCCGGGTCGGCGGAGCTGAGTCGCGCGAGCAGCAGGAGGCCTCCGCGGGGCGGCCTACCCCGGCGGTCCCTACGCGATCCCGACCTACATCGTCATCTGCGAGTCGGGTGGCAACTACGCGCGCGCTCAACCCCTCCAGCGGAGCGGGGGGCGCCTACCAGATCCTCCCCTCGACCTGGCGCGCCTACGGCGGCAGGGCCTCCCGCACCAGGCCCCGAAGGAAGAGCAGGACCGCATCGCCGCCCAGATCTGGGCGGACTCCGGCCCCAGCGCCTGGTCCTGCGCCTAGCACCTCCGCAGAGCCCGGTTTGAATCCGCCCAGGAGTGGGACTATCTGGATCCCGACCGACGACGGCGCCTTCGTCGTCAACGAGCCGCAGGGCGCGCCCGGCTGGTATCCGGTCAACGACAACCCGCGCGACAAGGCGACCTACGACTTCACGATCAGCGTGCCCGCGGGGCACACCGCGATCGCCAACGGCCGAGCTGGTCTCGCAGCACCACCGAGCGACGGCAGGACGACCTGGCGCTGGGCGCGAGGACAGCCCGATGGCGCTCCTACCTCGCCGACGGCGCGACCGAACGGCGCCAGCTTCGCAGACGAGCAGTTCGTACACGACGCGAATTCGGCCTTTCCGATGTACGACGCGGTGGATCCGAACACGCGCCGGCTGCGAACGGATCCGCCGAATCCCGATGCTGCGCCTGGGAGCGGCTGGACGCCGCAGGGCGGAGATCATCGCCTTCTTCTCCGGCCTGTACGGCGCCTACCCGTTCACCAGCGGCGGCGGGATCATCGACTGGGCGCCGGACGTCGGCTATGCGCTCGAGTCGCAGACGCGGGCCAACTACCACCGCATCCCCGCGCCGCCGGAGCACTCGACCGTCGTCCACGAGATCGCGCACCAGTGGTTCGGCAACGCGGTGACGCTCGAGATCTGGCCCGACATCTGGCTCAACGAGGGCTTCGCGACCTTCTCCGAGTGGATCTACGCCGAGCAGCACGGCGGGCCGAGCGCCGCGGAGACCTTCGACGACCTCTACGCGATCCCGGAGGGCGACCCGTTCTTCGAGGAGCTCTGGTTCCCGGCGCCGGCCGCGCTGCACCACCCGAGCCAGCTCTTCCACACGCCGGTCTACGACCGCGGCGCGATGACGCTGCAGGCGCTGCGCGAGAAGGTCGGCGACGACGACCTTCTTCGCGCATCCTGCGCGCCTGGTACGCGGAGAACAGAGTACGGCGAACGTCACGACGGAGGACCCGCCCTTCGAGGGCTTCCTCCGCGAGTACGAGGCCGAGGGCCTGACCTAGCCGGCGATCGCGCTCAGGTCCTTGGGCCGGTAGAGCGCGTGGAGGAGGTGGTCGTCGATCGCGGCGATCCCGCCCTTCCTCAGCTTCACCCGCGAGCCGGTGGCGAGGGCGACGGCGCCGGAGAAGTCGGGCTCGTGGCCGACCAGCATCACCTCGCCGCGGCCCGGCCGCCAGCTCGAGCGGGTCGAAGTCGCCGCCGCGCGAGCCGCTCGTCCAGCTCGACCTCGACGCCGAGCTCCTCGCAGGCGAGCTCGGCCGTCTGCGCGGGCGCGGACCTTGGGGCTGGCGAGGCAGGCGTCCGAGCTTCACGCCCGAGCGCCTTCAGCGCGCGGCCGGCGTCGCGGGACTGGCGCTCGCCCTTCGTCGGTCAGCTCGCGCTCGGCATCGGCCTTGCCCGTCGCCGTGCTCGGCGTCGCCGTGTCGCAGCAGCCAGATCACTTCGCAGTCTAATACTCCCCGAAAGAGCGCGAAGTCACTGCGCTGCACACCCGCGGTTGGCATCCGTGCCTCGGTTGGCAGGATGGCTAGGTGAGCGCCGGGGCCGTCCACCTGCACGTCCACAGCGAGTACTCGCTGCTCGACGGCGCCTGCAAGATAGCTCCGAAGACAGAAGGGCGAGCTGTGGCCGAGCCTGCCGGCGGCCGCCGAGCTGGGGATGCCGGCGCTCGGCCTCACCGACCACGGCGTCATGAACGGCGCGGTCGAGCACTACAAGGCCTGCCGGCCGCCGGGATCAAGCCGATCATCGGGGTCGAGGCCTACCTCGTCGACGACCGCAAGCGATCGCCCGCAGACGCCGCGCTACGAGCGCAACCACCTGACCCTGCTCGCGCACGACGACGAGGGCTTCCGCAACCTCGTCGAGCTGAGCTCGGCCGGCTTCCTCGAGGGCTTCTCGCGCGGCAAGGCGAACGTCGACATGGAGCTGCTCGCGCGCCACTCCGAGGGCGTGATCGCGCTCACCGGCTGCCTGCAGTCGCGCTTCTGCCGCCGCATCGTCGAGGACCGCCCCGACGACGCCCGCGCCCACATCGACGACCTGATCCAGGCCTTCGGCCCCGAGCAGGTCTACTTCGAGGTCCAGCGCAACGGGATCGCCGAGCAGGACAAGGCGAACGAGGGGATCGTCCGGGTCGCGCGGGAGCTCGGCCGGCCGCTGGTCGCGACCGCCGACGTCCACTACCTGCGCCGCGAGGACTACGACAACCACGCGGCGCTGCTCTGCGTGCAGACGAAGTCGACGATCGAGCAGCCGAAGCTGAGCTTCGACACCAACGAGTTCTATTCTGAAGAGCCCGGAGGAGATGGCCGACTTCGTTCGAGCAGTGCCCGAGGCGGTCGCGAACACGCTCGAGATCGCCGAGCGCTGCGAGGTCGAGATGGAGCTCGGCAAGCTCCTGCTGCCGCGCTTCCCGACGCCCGAGCGGCGACCGAGCCGGGCGAGATGCTGCGGCGCGCTCGCCGAGCGAGGGCCTCGCGCCGCGCTACGGCGACCCCGTCCCCGCCGAGGCCCGCGAGCGGCTCGAGTTCGAGCTCGGCGTGATCTCGGAGATGGGCTTCGAGTCCTACTTCCTGATCGTCTGGGACTTCGTCAACTACGCGAAGGAGAACGGGATCGCGGTCGGCCCTGGCCGCGGCTCGGCCGCCGGCTCGATCGTCGCCTACGCGCTCGAGATCACCGACATCGACCCGACTCGCCAACGACCTGCTGTTCGAGCGCTTCCTCAACCCGGGCCGCAAGTCGATGCCGGACATCGACATCGACTTCTCGGTGCGCGGCCGCGAGCGGGTGATCCGCTACGTCGCAGGACAAGTACGGGCGCGAGTGCGTCGCCCAGATCATCACCTTCGGCAAGATGGCCCCGCGGGCGGCGACCCGCGACGCCGCCCGGGTGCTCGGCTACGACTACGGCACCGGCGACCGGCTCGCGAAGCAGATCCCCGAGCCGATCATGGGCCGCAGCCCCAGCTTCGAGGAGTGCCTGAAGCCCGGGCGAGGAGCTGCGCCGCACCTACGACTCCGACGCCGGACGCGAAGAAGATCATCGACGTCGCCAAGGGGCTCGAGGGGATCGTCCGCAACAACTCGATCCACGCCGCCGCGGTGGTGATCGCCGACCGCCCCCTGCAGGAGATCGTCCCCCTGCAGCTCGCCGAGGACCGGGGTGCCGGCGCGGCGCACGGGAACGGGAACGGGAACGGCGCAAGGCCGAGCGCGCCTACAAGACGGTCACCCAGTACTCGATGGGCCCGATCGAGGAGATCGGCCTGCTGAAGATGGACTTCCTCGGCCTCCGCAACCTCGACGTGATCGAGGACGCGGTCGACGATCATCGAGCGCTCCCGGGGCGAGCGGATCGAGATCAAGGACCTCCCCCTCGACGACCCCGCGACCTACGAGATGCTCGCCCGGGGCGACTCGATCGGCGTCTTCCAGTTCGAGTCCGACGGCATGCGCGACGCGCTGCGAACGGTGAAGCCGACCGAGTTCCAGGACCTGGTCGCGCTGGTCTCCCTCTACCGGCCCGGGGCGATGCGCTACATCCCGCGACTACGCGCAGGGCAAGCGCGACCCGTCATCGGTCAGCTATCCCGACCCCCGCCTGCGGCCGATCACCGAGTCGACCTACGGCTGCGTGATCTACCAGGAGCAGCTGATGGAGATCGCCAAGCAGATGGCGGGCTTCAGCCCCGCCGAGGCCGACGACCTGCGCAAGGCGATCGGCAAGAAGAAGCGCGACCTGATGGCGACGATGAAGGACAAGTTCGAGGCCGGGCTGGCTCAGTCGGGGACCAAGCCGGCGCGTCGCCAAGGACCTCTGGTCGCTGATGGAGGCGGCCGCCGACTACTCCTTCAACCGCAGCCACGCCGCCTGCTACGCGCTGATCGCCTACCGCACCGCCTGGCTGCGGGCCAACTACCCCGCCGAGTACATGGCCGCGCTGATCTCGTCGGTGATGTCGACCAAGGACAAGGTCCCGTTCTTCGTCAACCGCTGCGACGAGATGGGGATCGAGGTGCTGCCGCCCGACGTCAACGCCTCCGACCACGGCTTCGTCGTCTCCGGCAAGAGCATCCGCTTCGGCCTCGACGCGGTCAAGAACGTCGGCCACGCCGCCGTCCAGGCGATCCTCGAGGCGCGCGGCGAAGGGCGGCGAGTTCAGCTCGCTCTACGACTTCTGCGAGCGGGTCGACACCCGCGCGGTCAACAAGCGGGCGGTCGAGTGCCTGATCAAGTGCGGCGCCCTCGACTCGACCGGGGCCTCGCGCCGGGGAATGCTGGAGGCGCTGCCGATGGCGGCAGCGTTCGGCCAGAAGGCGCAGGAGGACTCGCGGCTGGGCCAGGGCTCGATCTTCGACCTCGGCGGAGGAGGGGGAGCGAGCGGAGAGCGCGCCTGGCTCGCTCACAGCACCCGCCGATCGGCGCTCGAGGAGTTCGACAAGCGCGAGCTGCTGCGGCTGGAGAAGGAGACGCTCGGCACCTTCCTCTCCTCGCACCCGCTCGCCGAGGTCACGCGACGCGCTCCGCGCGCGGGTCGACTGCTCGATCTCCGACTCGAGTCGAAGGCGGACGGCTCGATCGTCACCGTCGGCGGGATCGTCACCGAGTTCAAGCGGATCAAGACGAAGCGCGGCGACCCGATGATGTTCGCGACCCTCGACGACGTCGAGGGCCAGGTCGAGATGCTGATCCTGGGCAAGGCCTACGAGGAGGCGGCGAGCTCGGTCAATGTCGACAGCGTTCTGATCGTGCGGGGCCGCCTCGACCACAAGGAGCGCGGGCAGACCAAGCTCATGGCCCAGGAGCTCGAGCCCTTCGAGCCGACCGACGACGAGCTCGCCCGGGCGCGGGCGGCGCGGGCGCCGAGGCCCGCTCGTGCTCCGGATCGACGCCGCGGATTTCGGCGTCTCGCTGGTCGACGAGTTGAAGAGCGGTCTTCGAGAACTTCCCCGGCGACTCCGAGGTGCAGCTGGAGATGGAGACCCGCGAGGGGAAGCGCCGGCTCAGCTTCGGTCGACGGCTACCGCGTGGCCCAGTCAGCGGCCCTTGATGCGGAGCTCGACCTCGTGCTCGGCTCGGGCGCTCGCGCGGCCTAGCGCCCTTACCACCTCCGGCGGTCGAGCGCAACCGATTTTCGGTCGAGGGTTCCGAAGACGGGCGAAAGCTGGTCGTAGACTCAGGGCATGCCGATCGGCAGAACCGAGGAGAGACGAAGCGCCACCGGCGAGTGCCGCCAGTGCCGGTCGTTCTGCGACAAGCTGATCGAGCCGAGTGGCTGCCTCGAGATCGGCTGCCGCTACCTCTACACCTACGAGGACTCTCGGACCGGCGCCCGCTTCATGGGCTGCCTCAACAAGGTCTTCAGCGCCGAGATCGATCTCGACCTCTTCCTGATCGCCGAGCGCACCGGCGGCTACGGCGGGATCAAGATGACCGGCGACCCGCTGCCGCAGTGCCAATTCACGGTCGAGAAGGCCTACGAGGGCGAGGGCCCGGCGTACGAGTGCGTCAACCGGACCTTCTTCGACGCCAACCATCAGGGCTCCGAGTCGATCCGCGCCTTCGACCTCCGCAACGCCCTCAGCTGATCCCCGCCTAGGCGTTCGGCAGGGAGGAGCCGGCGAAGAAGAAGAACCAGACCTCGAAGGCGAGGGCGGCGGCGACCACGCTGATCACGACCACCCGCTCGACCGCGCTGATCCCGTGCTTGCGCCGGATGTCGGTCTCCCGCTCGCCGCGCATGCTCCGCAGCCATGGGGATGTTTGGTGAGCGGCCGGCCCCCTGCCGGTGAGCTCGTCGTAGCGGCCGTTCAGCCATGCGAGGACCCAGGCGAGGGCGAAGACCGTCACCGCCAGGGTGACGACGACCGCGAGCAGGGCGGTCATGCTGAGTCGGTCCTGTGCGGCTTGGACCTGGGAGCCGACCCAGACGGCCAGCAGCGGCGCCCCGGTCCAGATGTTGATCGAGGTCAGCGCACTGGCGATCACGAGCACGAGGCGCTTCAGCCTGTGCTTGGACGATACCTCTGCCTGCGCGGTGACCTCGCTCGGCATCGGAGGGATTATCTCCCCGCTTAGCGCTTTCTGGTGGCCTCGCGCCAAAGCCGGCGGGTGAGTTGAACGTCCTTGCGATCGGGCGCGTGCCCGTCCCGTCCGGTCTCGAGTACCGCCGGGAGCTTCTGGAGCCTCGGCTCGCCCAGGAACGCCCGGAGGCCCTTGCGCCCGATCGTGCCCTGGCCGATCGCTGCGTGGAGATCGCGGTTCGAGCCCCGTGGGTCGCGCGCGTCGTTCACGTGCAGGACCTTGAGCTGCTTCAGGCCCACCTTCGCGTCGATCTCGTCGACCAGGTCCTTCATGCCCTCGGGGGTGGCGACGTCGTAGCCGGTGGCGTAGAGGTGGCAGGAGTCGATGCAGAGGCCCAGGCGCTTGGGGCCGCCGGTCATCTCGATCAGCTCGGCGGTCTCGTCGAAGTCGCGACCGAGCAGCTGCGGTGACCCGGCCGTGTTCTCGTAGATGATCGGGCAGGACTCGGTCCGGGCGAGCGCCTCTTTGATCAGGTTCACCGCCCGCTTGCGGGCGTTGGCTCGAGTGTCGTCCTTGAGCGCCCCCGGGTGGACGACGACCCCGAGCGCCCCGATCCCCTCGCCGACCCGGAGCGCGTGCGTGAGCGAGTCGAGGGACTTCTTCCGCATCTCGCGCTGCTTCGCCGCCGGGTTGATCAGGTAGATCATGTGGATCATCACGGCCTCGACCCTCGAGGCCGCCATCGCCTCCCGAAAGGCGGCGAAGTCCTCGTCGGAGTACCGCGTCGGCCGCCACATTCGGGGGCTCTGGTTGAAGATCTGGATCGCGTCGCAGCGCGCCTCCTCGGCTCGCTCGATCGCCTTGGAGAGGCCACCCGCTGTGGAAACATGGGCGCCGATCAGCACCGTGAGCTCCGATTCATCAAGTCAGGTTCGAGTCCGCTTCGCGCCGTCGCCGACGGGCGCCCTGCACATCGGCGGAGCGCGGACCGCACTGTACAACTGGCTCTTCGCTCGGGGCCGGGGAGGGGCGATGGTGCTGCGGATCGAGGACACCGACCGCGAGCGCTCCACTCCGGAGAACGTCGAGCAGATCCTCGACGCCCTGCGCTGGCTGGAGCTCGACTGGGACGAGGGGCCGCTGAGCCAGCACGAGCGGGCCGAGCGCCACCGCGAGCGGCTCGGCGAGCTGCTCGAGTCCGGGCCGTGCCTACCGCGACCCGGCGACCGCCGACGACGTCCGCGCCTGGAAGGAGGAGCACGGGAAGGAGCACGGCTACCGCGGCGAGCCGAGCGACGACCCCGAGGCGGCGGTGCGGCTCCGCGTCCCGGACGAGGGCGACACGGTGGTCATCGACGAGATCCGCGGCGAGGTCCGCTTCCCGAACGCGAGCAGCGACGACTTCGTGATCGCCCGCGGCGACGGGTCCACCCTCTACAACTTCGCCGTCGCCGTGGACGACGCCGACATGGGGATCACCCACGTGATCCGCGGCGACGATCACCTCTCCAACACCCCGAAGCAGCTCCTGGTGATGGAGGCGCTCGGGGTGGAGCCGCCCCGCTACGCGCACCTGCCACTCCTCCACGGGCCCGACGGGAAGAAGCTCTCGAAGCGCCACGGCGCCGCCAGCGTCCAGGAGCTCCGCGAGCGCGGCTACCTGCCGGCGGCGGTCCGCAACTACCTGGCGCTGCTCGGCTGGGGAACCGAGGACGACACCACCCTGATGAGCACCGAGGAGCTGATCGAGCGCTTCCGGCTGGACCGGGTGGGGACGGCGAGCGCGATCTTCGACGAGCAGAAGCTGCGCTGGATCAACGGGCGCTTCATGCGCGAGCTGCCGCTGGATCAGTACACGGAGGCGGTCGCCTCCTATTTGGGCCGCGAACCCGACGAGCGGCTGCGCGCGGCCTGCGCGATCGCCCAGGAGAAGGCCCAGACCCTGGCCGAGGTCTGGCCGCTGATCGGCTTCCTCCTCGAGGAGCCCGAGACCGACGAGAAGGCCTGGGGCAAGGTGATGGGCGACGGCGCCCTCCCGCTGCTCGAGGACTCGCTGGAGGCCCTGCGGGGCGTGGAGCGGTTCGAGCCCGAGCCGATTGAGGCGGCGCTCAGCCCGATCCTCGAGCGGCGCCAGGTGAAGCCGGGACGCCTGTACCAGCCGATCCGGGTGGCGATCTCGGGCGGCTCGGTCTCCCCGGGGATCTTCGACTCCCTCGCCACGCTGGGCAGGAAGCGCTCCCTGGAGCGGATCGAGCGCGCCGTGGACAGGCTGAAAAGCGCAGCCGCCAGCTAGCCGTTGAGGCTAAACGTTTGTGGGGGGGTTGCCGATAAATCACCCATGGCGACGGCAGCCGCCAGAACACGCACGGAACCCCAGGCTCCTCGAGGGGAGGGCCGCGGACGCGTTCTCGCCGCCGCCTTTGACGAGGCCGAGCGCCTCGGGCCCGGCGCGGCTGCAAACCGGCGCATTTCTGCGTCCTCGGGCGATCGCCTCGCTCACCTACGCGATCAGTAGGCTCGCTTCGACGATCGCCCTGCGTCCTTGAACTGCTTGGTTTTCGCCGCCTGCGGTTTCAGGCTGATCGCCAGGGCCGCGAGGGCGATGCCGAGCGAATCGACGGCGACGTCGACCGCGGAACCGTGGCGAGTGTCGACGAAGCTCTGGTGGTACTCGTCGGTGGCGGCGTAGGCGAGCGAGATCGCGGCGGCGGTCAGGAGCGGCCGCCGGACGGTCCCGGCGAGCGCCCAGGTCCAGAGCGCGGTCAGGGTCGCATAGCCACCGACGTGCCCGAACTTGCGGAGAACCACCGTCCACCAGGCCTGGTCCGGGTCCGCGTGCTGCGATGAGAAATAGAAGATCGCGCCCATCAGCGCCAGCGGCGCCAGGGCACGCAGCAGGGCTCGTGGCCTCGGCGCGCTCACAAGCGGATTGTGAGGCGGCTTGCCGCCGGGTGTCCGCCGATCGAGTAAAAGGGGTGTCGTGATCTCGGTCACCTCGAAGTCGCGTTACGCGGTGGTCGCGCTGGCGGAGCTGGCGCGCTCCGGGCAGAACCCGATGCCGATCGGCCAGGTGGCCGAACGCCGCCGGATCCCGGTTCAGTTCCTCGAGCAGCTCTTCTCGACCCTGCGCCGCGCCGGCATCTTGGTCAGCCACCGCGGCGCCAAGGGCGGCTATACCCTCGCCCGGCCGCCCGAGGAGATCTCGGTGCTGGAGGTGGTGCAGGCGCTCGACGGAGTGGTCGGCCAGGAGGGCAAGGAGGCCGGCGGGATCTGGGAGGAGGGCGTGGAGGCCCTGCGAGCGACCTTCCGCGCCACCTCGATCGCCGACATCGCCCGCCGCGAGGCCGACGAGGTCGGGACCGGCATGTACCACATCTAGGCCTGGGGCCGGTTTTCCGCTTGGCTATGCGGCGTGCGCCAGTCAGCGCCGAATACCCTTTTCGTCCAAAGCGGCTACTCCGACAGCCCGGCGGCTTCGAGGGCTTCGGCACGCTCGGTGTACTCATCCACACGCGAGACCTTGCCCTCGCGCAAGGTTTAGACCTCGTAGAAGCGGGTATTGACCTCGACCCCGCTTGCCTGGCCTCGCCCCTGGTGGTGCGCGACCACGACGACTTGATCCCCGGCGTCGATGATTTCCTCGAACGTCACCTCGAGTTCGTCGAAGGCGCTCGCCCACCGCTCCATGTCGGCTCGCATCGCATCAAAGCCGGACGACGCTGTCTCGTCTATCGGATTCAGCACGACCTGGGGATCAAAGATCGCCTCCGCTTCGGCACGGTCGCCGACCCCGTAGTACTCGTAGGCGATCGCCTTGCGCACGACCTCGACGTTCTCCTCCGACATCGCCCACGCAGTATCTCGTGAAGACCGCTGCTTCCATGCAAAGCGCCGCTTCTCGTCCCCTTGCGAAGCGCAACCGCGGAGCACGTTCGAGCCGTCGCTCCCACTCTTCTGGGGATCGCCCTAGTCGGGACACACTCGAGGGGGAAGGGGCTGGCTAAGTGGTCCACTTGGTGGAGCGCCGCCGTCCATCCGTCAGCCCGCCGGGCCCGTATTACCGGAACCGTCGAAGCACAGCTTCGAACAGAAGGGGAGACATGCTCATGAGACGATTGATCGTTGTCGGGCTTCTTTCTCTCGGGATCATGCTCGCGTCCGCTGGTACGGCGCTGGCGACCCACTGCTTATGTGGGGCAGACAAGCCAGATGGCGCTGGGACGAACGGTGCTGTTCCAAAGGGGAGGAAGGCGACCCGGTTGACACCTTCCAGTGCGGATCTGCCCGACCCCGCTCGACGAGCGGGGCAGCCAGACACCACGGCATCCTCGAGCTCGAGGAGTAAGAAAGCGCGCCCGGTTGTCAGGGGCCCTCAATTGAGGGCCCCTGAACGGGGCGCAACGCCTCTGCTGATGATCGCCGCCGGGGTGAACGCCAAGGCGCTCTTCGACCTACATGGGTCACGCGAACATCTCGATCACCCTGGACCGCTACGGCCACCTGATGCCCGGCTCCGAGGAGGAGGCAGCCGGGTTGCTCGATGACTACCTCGCGGCCCAGCGTGAGCGTGCCGAGGCGCGGGCCCGTGGCGCGCGGCGAGGCAGGCGTTACCGCGGTTGCTGTCTCCGACGCGACGAGCTAATCCAGCTTCGAGCGGGTGCGTCGACCTGCCGAGCCGCTCTTCGACACGGCCTGGCGGGACTTGCCGAACGGCTTCTGCGCCCATCTGCCGAGCGGACCGGGCGCTTTGCTCCCGGCGCGCTGGCCCACCGCGAGCGGCTTATCCCCGCCGCGCTGCAGGTACCGGGAGAGCCGCGGCGCGAGCAACGCGGCGATGAACACCAGCACACAGAACGCGATGATTCGCTCCGATCAGCATTGCACCGTTGGATTCCCGGATCGGGCTGGCGGGAAACGTGGCTGACTGGCGAACGGACTGGCGAACAGGTGGCGAACGAGACCCCGGAACCGCTTGCCTAAGCGGGTCTCCCGCCCTCCCGTCGCAGACGTACCACATCTGAGCAAGGGTGCGCGAACGCCACGAGTTGGCCCCGCTCAGGCAGCGAAGCTGAGGCGGCCCTTGCCGGGCGGCGCGGCGAGCGGCCCGCCAGAAGGGCGGGCCGCTCTGACTTCAATCGATGCCGGCTTCCGGCCTACTACTTCTTGACCTTGATCTTCCGCGTCGCTGTGGCCTTGTTGCCGGAGCGGTCGATCGCTTCCACCTGCAGACTGACCGTGAACTTCTTCGCCTTGCCGACCAGGCTCTTCTTCGGCTTCAGCTTGCCGGTTCGGGTGGCGGTCGAGAAGTCGAACGATCGGGAGGCGAGGACCAGGTCGCCGTTCGCTGAGAGTGCGCCTTCTTTGCCTTGGCGGCGAGCACGACTTCGATCTGGCTCTCCTCGTTCGGATCAACGCTGAAGTTGACCCCGCGCAGGAACTTCTCCAGGGACGCTTCTTCGACACCCCGCTGATGGCGAGCGTCGGCGGGGTGCGGTCAGGCGCCAGGAGGTACCTGGGCCAATGGCTCGCCGAACACGAAGTTGTCGGTGACAACGAGGTCGGCGGGCGCCAGGTCGTTCACTCCCGCCGCAAGGGCGGCGCCGCCCTGCGTGATCCGCACGCGCGCGATCGCGCTCGCCGGCGTCGAAGATCACGCCGAGGAACGAGAACGTCTGCGGCCCGGCCGTGGCCGGGACGGTGAAGGTGCCGAGGCTCGAGCCGTCGGGGGCGAAGTACTGCATCGTGGTCGGCCCCGCGACATCGACGTCGCTGAACACCACACCGAAGGCGTTGGTGTCCGCCGGCGTGTCGGTGCCGGCAACGACGAACCGAGTGTCAATCACGTTGGACCCGATCGAGGTGAACAAGCGCTGGGGCGAGAACGGCTGGAACTCGCCCAGGTAGGTCGCGTTGATGCCGCTGAAATCGAGTCTGGTCCGGGTCATCGAACGGTGGCCCGTCCGCCGAGTTGTCGTCCGCGCTCACCTGGACGCCGGTCCCGGGCGTCGTGAACAGGGCGCCCGCGCCGCGGAACTGGCCCTCGGGCATGAACGCGGGGTCGGAGCGGATGTCGGGCACCCCGTCCCAGATGATCCGGCGGCAACCGCTCACCGCCGGGCAGTTGGCGGTGCCGACCTCCTCCTCGAATGCGGCCATTCGCGGCCGCGATCGCGGCGGCGTTGGCGCCGGTCGCCTGGCGCACGAGTGGCGCCGCCGAGGCGGGGACGGCCGCCACGAGCGAGGCTGCCACCACCGCGCCGGCGATCAATGCAAATCGTCGAATTCCCATAGGATCCCTCCTGGTCGGTTGTCGCCTGACGAGAGGCGATGCACCCTCAGCCGCTCGGGGTCTAGGAGATCGTCGCGAGCTGGCGAAGGTTCACACTGGACGGGAGCAACCCTACTCTCGCGCGGAATTCCAGCGGCGGCAACCGGATCCCAGCCCGCTCTCGGTCACATGACGAGCTCGGGGCAATCGTCGGGCTCGAGCGCGAGCTGTTGCCGGACGCAGGTCAATCACCCGAAAGCTGACCCGCTTCTAGTACTTTGGGTCGATGGAATCGTCGGTGACCACTCTGCGGGTGGGGGCGGAGACCTCCGCGGTGGTCGGCAACACGCCGCTCGTCTCCCTGCCACGCCTGGGGGCCGACGTCGCCGGCGAGGTCGTCGCCAAGGTCGAGTACTTCAACCCCGGCGGCTCGGTCAAGGACCGGATCGGGGTTGCGATGATCGACAGCGCCGAGCGCGATGGCCTGATCGAGCGCGGGCGCTCGGTGATCGTCGAGCCGACCAGCGGCAACACCGGGATCGCCCTGGCGCTGGTCTGCGCGGCCCGTGACTACCGCTTGATCCTCACCCTGCCGGAGGGGATGAGCCGCGAGCGCACCGCTCTGCTTCGCACCTACGGCGCCGAGGTCCACGAGACGCCGTCCCTCGGGGGCATGCACGAGGCGGTCCAGCTCGCCGAGGACCTGGTTCGCGAACACGACGGCTTCATGCCCCAGCAGTTCTCCAACCCGGCGAACCCCGAGATCCACCGCCGGACCACGGCGGAGGAGATCTGGCGCGACCTCGACGGCCAGGTAGACGCCTTCGTCTCCGGCGTCGGCACCGGGGGGACGATCACCGGCGTCGGCCAGGTGCTGAAGGAGCGGCGTCCCGAGATCCAGGTGTTCGCGGTCGAGCCGTCCGCCTCTCCCGTTCTATCCGGAGGGGAGGCGGGCCCGCACAAGATCCAGGGAATCGGGGCCGGCTTTGTCCCCGAGGTGCTCGACCGCTCGGTGATCGACGAGGTGATCGGGGTCAGCGACGACGACGCCCTGAAGACCGCCCGCGAGTCCGCCCAGCGAGAGGGCCTCCTGGTTGGGATCTCCGCCGGGGCGGCGATCCACGCGGCGCTCGAGGTCGCCAGCCGCGAGGGGATGGCCGGCAAGCGTGTCGTCGTGGTCGTCCCCGACAGCGGTGAGCGGTATATGTCGCTCCCCTTCTTCGCGCCGGAGTAGCTTTCTCTTCAATGCTCGGACTCGGCACGCTCAGACGGGTGATCAGCGAGGTGACCTCCGACGTCACTTCTGCTCGCGACCGCGATCCCGCCGCCCAGGGAATCGGCGCCCTCGAGATCCTCTCCGGCTGGGCCGGTGTCCAGGCGCTGCTCGCCCATCGGGTCGCCCACGCGCTCTGGGAGAGCGACGTGCCGTTCGCCCCGCGGGCGATCGCCTACACCAGCCGGGCGGTGACCGGGGTCGAGATCCATCCCGCCGCGAAGATCGGCTCGGACTTCTTCATCGACCACGGCTCCGGCGTGGTGATCGGCGAGACCGCCGAGATCGGCGACCGGGTGACGCTCTACCAGGGGGTGACCCTCGGAGGCACCGGGTTCGCCCGCGGCAAGCGCCACCCGACCCTGGAGGACAACGTCACCGTCGGCTCGGGCGCGAAGCTGCTCGGGCCTGTCACCGTCGGCCGGAACGCCAAGGTCGGCGCGAACACGGTGGTGATCGAGGACGTTCCACCCGAGACGACTGTGGTCGGCAACCCGGGCCACCCGGTGCGGGTCGAGGGCCGCCCCGTGGAAGGCCCCGACACCGATTGGATTCACCTCCCCGATCCGATCCAGGAGGCGATCAAGGAGCTCTCCGACCGGATCGCTGAGCTCGAGAAGCGACTCGGCGAGGACAGCAGCGATGAAGACGACAGCGCCGAGGTCACCGAGCTCCGCCCGAAGAAGGGGCCCTCCTCCGCGGGCGGCTGAACCGGCGGGACCCGTGGTTATGCTCGGTTGGTGGCTCGAACCGAGCAAGAGGAAGACACCGCGACGCCTGAGAACGGCTCGATAGACGAGCCGGCGCCCTCGGCGCGCCGATCGAGGCGGGCGCCGACCAGGTCGAGCGCCTGCTCGCCGAGCTCAACCCGCCCCAGCGTGAGGCGGTCACCCACGGCGAGGGGCCGCTGCTGGTGCTGGCGGGGGCGGGGTCGGGCAAGACCAGGGTGCTCACCCACCGGATCGCCTGGCTGCTCGCCACCGGGCAGGCGCGGCCGAACGAGATCCTTGCGATCACCTTCACCAACAAGGCCGCCGAGGAGATGCGCGAGCGGGTCTCCTCGCTGGTCGGCGGAGTGTCCCGTCGGATGTGGGTGATGACCTTCCACGCCGCCTGCGCCCGGCTGCTCAGGATCGAGGCCGAGCGGCTCGGCTACACAAGCCGCTTCACGATCTACGACGAGGCCGACTCGCTGCGGATGCTGAAGCGCTGCCTCGAGGAGCTCGAGGTGGACACCAAGCGCTATCCGCCGCGCGCGGTCCGCGCCCGGATCTCGGACGCGAAGAACCAGCTGATCGACGCCGAGGCCTACCAGGAGGCGGGCGGCGGGCCGTTCGAGGAGATGGTCGGCCAGGCCTACCGGCTGTACGAGCGCCGGATGCTCGAGTCGAACGCGATGGACTTCGACGACCTCCTGATGAGGACGGTGAACGTCCTGGAGCTGTTCGATGACGTCCGCCGCCGCTACCGCGAGCGCTTCCGCTGGGTCCTGGTCGACGAGTACCAGGACACCAACCACGCCCAGTACCGCCTCCTCCAGCTGCTCTGCGGCGAGGACGGCAACCTGAGCGTGGTCGGTGACGATTCGCAGGCGATCTACGGCTTTCGCGGCGCCGACGTCCGCAACATCCTCGAGTTCGAGGACGACTTTCCCGAGGCCGCGGTGGTGAAGCTCGAGCAGAACTACCGCTCCACCCAGACGATCCTCTCGGCGGCGAACGGGGTGATCTCCCACAACCGCAGCGTCCGCGAGAAGCACCTCTGGACCGACCTGGGGGAGGGCGAGAAGATCAAGATCGCCGAGCTCGAGGACGAGCACGCGGAGGCGCGCTACGTCGCCGGCGAGATCGAGGGCCTGGTGGGGGAGGGCGAGCTCGACCGCGAGCAGATCGCGGTCTTCTACCGGACCAACGCCCACAGCCGGGTGCTGGAGGACATCCTCGTCCGGTACGAGCTCCCCTACCAGGTGATCGGCGGGACGAAGTTCTACGAGCGAGCCGAGATCAAGGACGCGGTCGCCTATCTCAACCTCCTGGTCAACCCCGCCGACGAGGTCAGCTTCTCGCGGGTGATCAACTCGCCCCGGCGAGGGATCGGCGACACCAGCCAGGGGCGGCTTCGGGCCCACGCGAACACCACGGGCCGGACGATCTGGGAGGTCGCCAGCGAGCCCGAGAGCGTTCCCGGGCTGGGGGCGGCGGCGATCAAGTCGGTGGGCCTCTTCGTCGAGCTGATCGAGGGGCTGCGGGCCGAGTTCTCGACGGGCCCGGTCGCGGAGCTGATGCGCGCCCTGCTCGAGCGCTCGGGCTATCTCGACACGCTCCGGGCGGAGCGGACGATCGAGGCCGAGGGGCGGATCGAGAACCTCGAGGAGCTGGTCGGGGTGGCGGGGGAGTTCGACGCGAACCGCCAGGTAGAGGGAGAGTCCGAGCTGGCTCCGCTGGAGGAGTTCCTGCAGGCGATCTCGCTCTACACCGAACAGGACGACCTCGACCGGGACGAGAGCAAGGTGACCCTGATGACCCTCCACAACGCCAAGGGCCTCGAGTACGAGGCGGTCTTCATCATCGGCCTCGAGGAGGGCGTCTTCCCCCACTCGCGCTCGCTCGAGGAGGGAAACGAGGAGGAGGAGCGCCGCCTCTGCTATGTCGGGATCACCCGGGCGAAGCGGCGGCTCTGGCTCACCTATGCGCGCAGCCGACGCCTCTTCGGCGGCCGCGAGACCAGCTTCCCCTCGCGCTTCCTCTCCGAGATCCCAGAGGAGCTGGTGGAGCGGGAGGGGACCGAGGAGCAGGCCCTGACCGGCTGGTCGCTGGGCGGCCAGGGGGCGGCGGCCCCGGGACCCGCGCCCAGCTTCGCCACCGGTGACGACGTTGTCCACGCCAGCTTCGGCGAGGGCGTGGTGACCTCGGTCGAGCCCGGCGGGGTGATCGTCGTCCGGTTCGCCGGCGAGGGCGTCGAGCGCAAGCTGATGGCCGACTACGCCCCCTTACGGAAGGCGAGCTGATGGCCGCCCGGGTGATCGACGGCAAGGCGGTGGCCGAGGGCGTCCGGGAGCGGGTCCGCGACCAGGTCGGCGAGCTCGCGAGCGAGCTTGGCCGCCCGCCGGGGCTCGCCACGGTGCTGGTCGGTGACGACCCGGCTTCGGCGATCTACGTGAGGCGCAAGCGCGAGGCCTGCGAGGAGGTCGGGATTCGCTCGATCCACCACGAGCCAGACGCCTCGATCCCGGAAAGCGAGTTGCTCGAGCTGGTCGCGGAGCTCAACGACTCCGACGAGGTCGACGGGATCCTGGTGCAGCTGCCGCTCCCGGAGGCGATCGACGCGGCCGCGGTGGTTGCCTCGATCTCCCCGGAGAAGGACGTGGACGGGCTGACGCCCGTGAGCGCCGGCCTCCTCGCCCGGGGCGAGCCGGGGCTGGTCCCGGCCACGCCTCGCGGAGTGATGGAGCTGATCGCGGCGGCGGGAACGGACCCCTCGGGCAAGGAAGCGGTGATCGTCGGGCGCTCCAACCTGGTCGGCCGGCCCCTCGCCTTCTTGCTGCTCGGCGCTGACGCCACCGTGACGATCTGCCACAGCCGCACTCCGGACCTCGGTGAGGTCTGCCGGCGGGCGGAGATCCTGGTCGCCGCCGCGGGTCGAGCGAAGCTCGTCACCGCGGAGATGGTCCGGCCTGGCGCCACGGTGATCGACGTCGGCACAAATCGAGGCGAGGATGGGTTGGTCGGCGACGTCGACTTCGAGGCGGTCCGGGAGGTGGCAGGCGCGATCACCCCGGTGCCCGGTGGAGTCGGTCCGATGACGATCGCGATGCTGCTCGCCAACACGGTGCAGGCGGCCCGGGAGCGCGCCACCAAGGCCCCGGCATCCGGCTGAATCACGCCCGCAGGCGTGGTTGAATCCCGGCCGTCCACTCTGCGAGTCCCTCTCGTGACTCGCACCCGATAACGGAGGATCGCCTTGGACTTCTCACGGCTTCGGAACGGAGAAATCGTCGCTGCAATCAGCGGCCTCGCCCTCTTCATCTTCATGTTCTTTCACTGGTTCGGCGGTGGGATCGAGATCTCGACCGGCGGCACCCAGGACATCCCGGGGATCGGGGAGATCCCGAGCGAACCTTCGGTCGAGGAGACCGGGGTGAGTGGCTGGGACGCCCTTGCCGACTTCTCCGGCTTCCTGATCGCGCTCGCGGCGGTCTCGGGAGTGACCCTTGGGACGCTGGCGGCGGCGGGCCAACGGATCAACTTGCCGTTCCAGCGGGGCGTCGGCACCCTGGTCCTCGGCAAGCTCGCGGTGCTGCTGATCCTTTGGCGGATGCTCGCCAATCCGGGCGACCTCGAGATTGGGATCTTCCTCGGCCTGATCGCGGCGGCCGGGATCGCGATCGGCGCCTGGATGGCCCTCCGCGAGGACGGCTTCGAGCCGCTCCTGAAGGTGCCCGGGGGACGGACCAAGGTGGCCTCCGCGAGCGCGCCGGCGGCGACCCCGACGCCCCGGCCCGCCACGGCGCCCAGCGGCGGCTCCAGCTCGAGCGGGAGCGCCGCGACGAAGTCACGCTCGGGTGGGAGCGCCGCGAAGAAGAGTCGCTCGAGTGGGAGCACCGCGACTAAGAGTCGCGCGAGTGGGAGTAAAGCGACGAAGAGTCGCTCGGGTGGGAGCACCGCGAAGAAGTCGCGCTCTGGCGGGAGCAAGACCACGACCAAGCGAAGTACCGCCTCCCGGGCCAAATCCAGCGGTTCCTCGCGGTCAAAGAGCTCGGGCTCGTCTCGCTCGAAATCGAGCGGCTCACGTTCAGGCTCCAAGTCGAGTGGGACCCGCAAGCGCTCGTCCGGCGGGCGCAAGTAGCTGGAACTCGCAAGTTCCGGATAGATGGTCGCCGCGCCCGCCGTCTCGGGCGCCGCGACGACACCCCGGTAATAGGGTGTTCGCGCAGGTCACACGACCCAATGCCGGGCGCCCGACGCGCGCCGCGCGTCGACAGTCACGGCGGAAGGAGAGTGAATGGATACAGCTAACGTCGGGAGGGGAACGCTGATCGCAGGTGTGTCGGGCGTCCTTCTCTTCATCTTCATGTTCTTTTCCTGGTTCGGGGTCGACGTCGAGAGTGCCATCCCCGCCGGCATCCCCGAGGACATCGCCAACCAGGCGATCGAGGAGAGCGGCTTCGACACGACAGTCAACGGCGTGGCAGGCATTCAGCATCTTCGGGGTCGACCTGGTCCTCTGCTTGGCGATGCTCGCCGCCGTTGGATTCGCCGCTATCGACCTCGAGCGGCGCCTCCGTGAGCCTGCCGGTGGCCGGCAGCGCCATCACCACCGGGATCGGAGCGCTCGCCTTCCTGCTGCTGCTCTATCGACTGATCAATCCGCCGGACGACCTCGGGCGAGAGATCGGCATCTGGCTCGGCCTCCTGGCAACCGCCGGGATCACCTATGGCGGCTATGAAGGGATGCAAGAGGAGGGAGCGTCGTTCGGGGACGTAGCGCCCCGCTGACCTCCCGCAGGGACCGATAGCTTTGAGCGGCCGCCCGAATGGGCGGCCGGGTCTTTTCTTAACAGGTGGTCTGGGAGGGCGTGTAGGTTTCCCGGCATGTCGCTGGGCCAAATGATCGCCGCCCTTTCCGCGCTGGCGCTGGTGATCTCGCTGTTCCTGGCGTGGGGCGGCACCTCCGTCGACATCCCGGCAAGCGCGATTCCAACGGTCGGCCCCGGGGCGGAGCCGGCGCAAGCGGCCGCGGAAGCGGCCAAGGAAAGCGCAACGTTGAGCGGCTTCGAGAGCCAGAACACCCTCGACATCTACCTTGCGATCGTCGCCGGGCTGGTCCTGATCGGCGCGGTGCTGACGATGAGCGGAAACCCCGAGGGGCTTCCCTTCGCCCCCGCTGCGGCGACCTTCCTGCTCGGCGTGATCGGGACGATCCTGACTGTCTATGTCCTGATCGACCTGCCCGAGGGGGCCGAGCGGAAGATCGGGATCTACGTCGCCACCGCCGCGATCATCGGGGTGACCGTGGGCTCGTACCTCCAGCTCCGCGACGAGGTGGCCGAGAGCTACCGCTGAGGCGGGCGGCGATCCCGCCCGCCACTCGCAGCGAGCAGGCGATGATCGTCATCATCGGGTTCACCCCCACCGAGGTGGGCAGCAGGCAGGCGTCGGCGATGTAGAGGCCGTCCGTGCCGCGCACGGCGCCGTCGGGGTCGGTGACGCTGGTCTCGGGGTCGGCGCCCATCCGAGCAGAGCTCATCGGGTGGAATGCCTCAAGTCGCAGATCGGACGGCCTCAGCGCCGTCGCCTCGAACTCCTCCAGCCGCCCACGCGGCACAACCGGCACCGGGCCGACGTTCGGATAGACCTCGGTGGCGCCGGCGGCGAAATGGATCTCGGCGGCCCGGGCGATCCCGAACTGGATCCGGCGCGCCTCCTCGTCCGTGAGCCGGTAGGAGAGCCGCAGCGATCCGTTCGAGGTCAGGCCCACCCGCCCCTCGGACTCGTCGTGGAGATGGACCCCGATCGAGGCGATCTGGTCGAAGTGGTGGACGCGGTCGGCGAACTCCGCCCCGACTCCCGGGAGCCACTGGGCGCCGAATGAGAGCGGGGTGAAGGTCGCCTCGAGGAGGATCCGCTGCGGGGCCCACTCGTCGACGTAGTAGCTCTGCATGATCCCCTCCCAGCCGCGCACCTCCTCCGGGTAGCGGGCGCCGATCCAGGCGGCGGGATGGATGTGCAGGTGACGCCCGAGGGCGGGGTGGCCGATCCCCGAGCGCAGCAGCAGCTCCGGGGTGCCGAAGGCGCCTCCGGCGCTGATCACCGTCTTCGCTCGCACTCGCCAGTCGCGGCCGGCCGGGGTAGATCCGGCCGCGGTGTTTGTGGCGGCCGATTGTGTTTGGGCGGCTTCCTCCGCGGCCGTGGTCGGCAGCCCCGCCCGGCAGGCAAGCCCGGTGACCCGGGAGCCCTCGGTGAGCACCCGCTGGACCTTGACCCCGGCCCGCACCCGGGCGCCGGCCGCGACCGCGCGGGGCAGGTAGGAGACGTGCGCGGCGCGCTTCGCGTCGATCCGGCAGCCGAGCGGGCAGGAGCTGCACTGGACGCAGGCTCCGGCGTTGCGGGCGATCGGCCCTCCGCTCGCGCCGAGGGCGGCGGCTCCCTCCATGCAGAGCTGGCCGTTTCGTCCCATCCGCTCGGGGTCGACCGGGGTGACCGCCAGCACCTCCTCCGCCTGCTCGTAGAGGGGGTCGAGATCGGTCGCCCAGGGAACCCCGGCGTCACGCCATTCGCGCAGGACCTCGGCGGGAGCGCGGAAGCAGGTGCCGGAGTTGATCACCGTGGTCCCGCCGACCGTGCGCCCGACGGGGACCGGGATCGCCGGCTTCCCCGAGGCGATCGTCATCCCGCCGTCGCGGTAGAGGAGCGGCAGGCCCTCCAGCGGATCGCTCGGATAGCTCGTGTGGTCGACGTGGGGCCCCGACTCCAGCACGAGGACATCGAGCCCCGCCTCCGCCAGCACCGCGGCCGCGGCGGCGCCGCCGGCACCCGAGCCGACGATCGCGACGTCGCAGTCCTCGCCATCGCCGCGCGGCTGAAGGTCGCCCAGCGGTGGGGTCTCGGGCGGCGGGGTCCCCTCGCGAACGGCACACCGGGACTCGTAGCCGACCACCGCCCGGACGCGCTCGTCCCGGGCCCAGCCGATCATCGCCAGCAGCTTCGCCAGCAGGAGGAGGTCGCGGTAGGGGGCGAAGCGCGAGCGCTCCATGCTTCGCCAGGTACTCCGAGCGGGCCTCTACGCCGAGCCGGCTGAAGCGCCAGGGGAAGGGAAGCCACTCGAATACGCGTAGGGCGACGCGGACGACCTGCACCGTGCGGGCCGGGAGCCGGGCGAGGAACCGGGCGACCGGCTCCGCCACCGGAACCTCCGCCTCGGCCGCCGGGAGGCCGTTGTCGGCCGGGGCGATTGCCTCGGCGATCGCTCGCAGCGTCCGCAGCTCGGCGGCCCCGAGCCCCGGCGCGCTCCTTCAGCCGGGTGCGGCCGGAGCTCCGATCCGGCCGGCGAGAGCGTAGAGGAGCAGCGAGGCGCCGACCAGGAAGCCGTCGACGATCCCGTTCAGTAGGTAGACGAAGACGTCATCCTCGATGAAGAAGATCAGCGAGGTCGCCGAGGAGGCCGCCTTGCCCGCCGCGAGCGCCAGCAGCATCGGGCGGTGCCGGACCGGGTCGGTGGAGGCGATCCAGGCGAGCGCCGTGATCACCACCATGTAGGCGAACCCGAGCGAGAGCCAGAGCCGCTCGTCGGTCTCCGGCGCGGGGGTGAAGTCCCCGAAGTTGTCGCCGAACTCGGTCAGCCGGGCGAGCGTCCCGTCCGGCCAGGCGATGAAGAAGAAGCCGGTGACGGCGAAGCCGATCGCCATCAGGCGCAGGTTGAGGACCACGAAGCGCTCGGCTCTCTCCCCGGTCATCGCGGGCGGCATCCTACCCTGGCCAGCCGGCCAAGACTTGCGCGCTCCGGGCGCGATCAGGTTTCCACAGTTGCATTGGGTCGCCGCAGGCGGCAGGCTTCCCGAGATGGCGGCTCGCGAAGTGGTGATGCCAAGCGGTGCCCGAGCGAAGATCCGCGACGAGGGCCTGGTCCTCCTCTGGACCGTGCTCACCCTTGGCATCTACACCCTCGTCTGGTACTACAAGATCAACCGCGAGATGCGGGACTTCGGGCGGGCGCACGGCGATCAGAGGCTGGCAACCAGCAAGCCGGTCCTCTCGATCCTGGCGGTGACACTGGGTTCTCTGGTACTGATCCCCGCTGTCGTCTCCTATTGGAGGACGACCGGGCGAATCCGCCATATGCAGGGGCTCTGCAACGTTCCCCAATCCAGTGGTTGGCTGATCGGCGTTTGCTATGTCCTCGGGTTCTTCGTCGTTCTTCCTTTGCTCGTGATCCCGCCGTACGTTCAGAGCGGCCTGAACGCGGTTTGGAGGCTCTATCCGCCTGCCGAGGGATCCGAGGTCGAGTTGGCCGGCGCCACGCAACCGCCGGCGCCATCAGCAGTTGCGCAGCCGCCCCCGCCCAGGGCGGCCGACCGCCCCGGATAGGTGGTGATCTCGGCGCTCAGTCCACCGGAGGCTGCCACCTAGAATCTCGATCAATGATCGATCGAGAGCAGGTGCTGCACGTGGCCCGGCTCGCTCGGCTGAAGCTGAGCGACGAGGAGGTCGAGCGGATGTCGGGCGAGCTCTCTGGGATCCTCGACCACGTCGAGCGGATCTCCCAGCTCGATCTGGAGGGGGTGGAGCCGACCTCGCATGTGATCGAGCTGGAGAACGTGCTCCGGCCCGACGTCCCACGGCCCAGCTGGCCCCGCGAGGACATGCTCGAGCGCGCTCCCGATCCCGCCGACGGCGCCTTCCGCGTTCCCTCGCCGCAGGCGTAGATGCGGGTTCGGTGATGTCGGAGCTGCTCGAGCTGACGGTCGCACAGGCGATGGAGAAGTTCCGCTCCGGCGAGCTCGGCGCCGGCGAGTACTTCGACGCCTACCGCGAGGCAGCCGAGGGCGACTCGCTCAACGCCTTCCTCGGGATCGCCGAGAACCGGATCGAGGGCGAGAAGGCCCCGGAGGGCGAGCTCGGCGGGATCCCGGTTGCGGTCAAGGACATCTTCTGCACCGAGGGCACCCAGACCACCGCGGGGTCGAAGATCCTCGAGGGCTACGTTCCGCCCTACACGGCGACCGCCGTCAGGCGCCTCGACCAGGCCGGCGCCCTGGTTCTGGGCAAGACCAACATGGACGAGTTCGCGATGGGCTCCTCGAACGAGAACTCGGCCTACGGCGACGTCCTCAACCCGTGGGACACCACCCGCGTACCCGGCGGCTCCTCAGGCGGCTCCGCCGCCGCGGTCGCCGGGCGGCTTGCCCCATGCGCGATCGGCACCGATACCGGAGGCTCGATCCGCCAGCCCGCCTCACTATGCGGGATCGTCGGGATGAAGCCCACCTATGGCGCCGTCTCCCGCTACGGGATGATCGCCTTTGCCTCCTCGCTCGATCAGTGCGGGCCGCTGACCCGCGACGTCACCGACGCCGCCCTGCTGCTGCGGGTGCTCGAGGGGCACGACCACTGCGACTCGACCTCGGTCGGGATCGATGGCGGAGTGGAGCTGCCCAGGCGCGAGGACCTCAAAGGGCTGAGCTTCGGGGTTCCCCGCGAGCTCGCCGGCGAAGCCGAGGGGATCGAGCCGGGGGTGAAGCGGGTGTTCGAGGCGACGGTGAAGCTGATCGAGGAGCTCGGGGGAGAGATCGCCGAGACCGAGCTGCCCCATGCGACCCATGGGATCTCGGCCTACTACGTGATTGCCCCCGCCGAGGCCTCGTCCAATCTCGCCCGCTACGACGGAGTCCGCTATGGGCAGCGCACGGACGCCGAGGACCTCACCGAGTTGTACGAGCGCACCCGCCACGACGGCTTCGGCCCCGAGGTGAAGCGCCGGATCATGCTCGGCACCTACGCGCTCTCCTCGGGCTACTACGAGGCTTACTACGGCCAGGCGCAACGGGTGCGGACGAGGATCAGCGAGGATTTCGCCAAGGCCTTCGACCGCTTCGACTTCGTCGTCACTCCGACCTCTCCGAGCGTCGCCTTCGGGCTCGGCGAGCGCACCGACGACCCGCTGGCGATGTACCTCTCCGACTACTGCACGGTGCCGATGCCGCTGGCGGGGATTCCCGCGGTCTCGATCCCCGCCGGCCTCGCCGAGCCAGAGGGTGGCGGGCCGGAGCTGCCAGTCGGCTTCCAGATCGCCGGCCCTGCCTTCAGCGAGAGCGGCATGCTCGACGCCGCCTACGCGCTCGAGCGGGCGATCGGCTTCGAGACAAGGCCGCCTGGCCTCGATGGGAGCTGATCGTGAAGGCCACCCATATCCGAGGGGCGGGCTACAGCGGATCGTCATCTACCGGGAGCTCCATCCGAGCGCGGACGAGGTCAAGCGCACCGTCCTTCACGAGGTCGGCCACTACTTCGGGATGGACGAGCGGCAGGTGAGGAGCTGGGGCCTGTGATCGCACAGAACGGCTGGGAGCCGGTGATCGGGCTCGAGATCCACGTCCAGCTCTCGACGAAGACGAAGATGTTCTGCGGCTGCTCGCTCTCCTTCGGCGACGAGCCCAACCTCCACACCTGCCCGGTTTGCCTCGGGCACCCGGGGACGCTGCCGACGATCAACGAGCAGGCGATCCGCTATGGGCTGATGATCGCGGCGGCGCTCGAGTGCGAGGTGCCGCCGCGCTCGATCTTCCACCGAAAGAACTACTTCTATCCCGACCTGCCGAAGGGCTACCAGATCAGCCAGTACGACGAGCCCCTCGCCGTCAACGGCCGGCTCGGCGAGGTCCGGATCCACCGCGCGCACCTCGAGGAGGACGCGGCGAAGCTGATCCACACCGGGGGCGAGGCGGGCCGCATCCACGGGTCGGGCGTCTCGCTCGTCGACTTCAACCGCGGCGGTACCCCGCTGGTCGAGATCGTCACCGAGCCCGACATTCGCTCCCCCTCCCAGGCACGCGAATGGGCGCAGCTGCTGCGGACGACGATCCGCCAGCTCGGCGTCTCCGACGTGAACATGGAGGAGGGGAGCCTCCGGGTGGACGGCAACATCTCGCTTCGGCCCGCCGGCTCCGATCAGCTCGGGGTGAAGACCGAGCTCAAGAACATGAACAGCTTCCGCTTCCTCGAGCGAGGAATCGAGGCCGAGCTCGAGCGCCAGCGGGGCCTGCTCGAATCCGGGGAGGAGGTCACACAGGACACGCTCCACTTCCACCCCGAGGACGGCTCGCTGACCGCGCTGCGCTCGAAGGAATACGCGCACGACTACCGCTACTTCCCGGAGCCCGACCTGGTCCCGGTGGCGCCGACGGAGGAGATGGTGAAGGAAGCGCGGGAGTCGCTCCCGGAGCTGCCCGCCGCGAGGCGGGAGCGCTACGTCTCCGAGATCGGGCTCCCCGAGGAGGCGGCGACGGCCCTCGCGTTCCAGTCCGAGTACGCCGAGTACTTCGAGCGGGCGGTCGCGGCCGCCGACGGAGCGTCCGCGAAAGCGATCGCCAACTGGGTCACCGGCGAGCTGGTCGCGAGCCTGCGCCAGGCGGGGGCCGAGGAGGATCCGCTCACCTCGAAGGCGACCCCCGAGTCGATCGCGGCGCTCGCCGGGCTGGTCGAAGGAAAGACGATCTCGCACGGCGCCGGCAAGCAGGTGCTGGCGAAGCTGGTCGCCGAGGGCGGCGACCCGGCGAAGATCGTCGAGAGCGAGGGCCTGGCCCAGATCTCCGATTCGAGCGAGCTGGAGGAGATCGTCGAACGGGCGATCGAGGCAGAGCCGGAGGCGGCCGAGCAAGTGAAGTCCGGCAACGCCAAGGCGATCGGCCGGATCGTCGGCGCGGCGATGAAGGAGAGCAAGGGCCGCGCCGACGGCGGCGCGGTCACCAAGCTGATCAGGGAACGTCTGGGGGACACTTAGTTCATGGCCTGGAACGTGGTGATCGCCGGCGGTGGTTTCGCGGGTTCGACCTGCGCCCGGACGCTGGAGCGCCTCCTGCCGAAGCAGTCCGCCCGGCTGGTGCTGATCAACGACGTCAACTTCGTCCTCTACACGCCCTTCCTGCCAGAGGCGGCGGCCGGCCTGCTGGAGCCGCGCCACGTGGTCACCCCTTTGCGGGAGATCCTCAAGCGGACTTACCTGCGAATGGGCGCGGTCACCGCCCATGACCCCGCCTCTCGCACGATCGAGCTCCGAATGCACGACGGCGAGTCCGAGGAGCTGCGCTATGACCAGCTGGTGCTCTCGGTCGGCTCGGTCTCCCGCACCCTGCCGGTGCCGGGACTCGACCAGCACGCAATCGGCTTCAAGAGCCTCGCCGACGCGATCTGGCTCCGAAACCACGTCGTCGAGACCCTGGAGGTGGCGAACGCGACCGAGGACCCGGCGCGCCGGGAGCAGATGCTCACTTACGTCTTTGTCGGCGGCGGCTACGCCGGTCTCGAGGCCCTGGCCGAGCTCCAGGACTTCGCCGCCGACGCGATGGACAGCTATCCAAGGGCGCGCCTGCATGGGATGCGCTGGATCCTGGTCGAGGCCACCGAGCGGGTGCTGCCCGAGATCGACCTCTCGCTGGCCGAGTATGCGCTCCGGCAGCTCCGGGGGCGCGGGATCGAGATCCGCCTGGGGACGACGCTCGAGGCGGTCGACGCCGACAGCGCCACCTTCTCGACCGGGGAGACGGTGCCGACCCGGACGGTCGTCTGGACCGCAGGGGTTCGGCCGCACCCGAGCCTCAGGAACCTCTCGGTGCCGCTGGACGAGCGTGGGCGGGTCAGGGTCGACGACCACCTGCGGGTGGAGGGTCAGGAGGGCGTCTGGGCGATGGGCGACTGCGCCGCCGTCCCCGACCCCGGCGGCGGGCTGGCGCCGCAGACGGCCCAGCACGGGATCCGCCAGGCCCGAGTGGTGGCCGGCAACGTCGCCGGCGCCCTCGGCGGCGAGCAGCCGCGGCGCTACCGCTACTCGAGCCGCACCGCCTTCGTCAACCTCGGCCGCTACAAGGCGGTCGGCATGATCGGCCGCCGGACCGTCTCCGGCTTCCTCGCCTGGTGGCTGGCGCGCACCTACCACCTCAGCCAGATCCCCGGCGCCTTCCGCAAGCTGCGCGCGGTGATCGACTGGACCGTCAGCCTCCCCTTCGCCCGCGACATCTCCGAGGTCGGCTCGATCGGCCACCCGCGCCCGCTCCGGGACGAGGAGTACGAGCACGGCGGCTCCCACCGGCCGCTCGACGCGGGCTAAGCGGCTCAGCGAGCGCGTACCCTCGGAGGCGAGATGTCGGGCGCCCCCTACGTGATCGTCGCGCTCAGCTTCGGGATCGCGACCGCGGTGATCGGCCGCGCCAAGGGCAGCTCGTTCTTCATCTGGCTGCTGGTCGGGACGATCCTGCCGATCATCGGCCTGATCGCGGTGATCCTCTATCGCTCCGAGCGCGAGGAGCCCGAGCGCCGCTGCCCCACCTGTGGCAACGTGCTGAAGCTCTACGTCCAGGTCTGCCCCCGCTGCGGCACCGACCTCTACCTACCCGATCCGAGCGAGGTCCGCCCGGGTCCCGGCGCCTAGCGGAGCCAGGTGCGGACGATCGCATTGGTGAAGCCGAGGCCGTAGCGAACGACGGCGGGCTTCTTCGAGTGGCCGTGGAGGCGCTTCTGCACGGTCACCGGGATCTCCTTCGCCGGGATCCCGCGCTTGATCGCCTCGATCAGGAACTCCGAGGTGTGGAACTGCTCCTGGCGGAGGACCAGCTGGGGGAGGACCGAGGTGCGCACCGCCCGGTAGCCGTTGGAGCAGTCCGAGACCCTGGTCCGGGTGATGAAGGAGACCACACGGTTGAAGAAGACGATCCCGAGCTCCCGGGAACGGGCGTTGGGCTCGGCATCCCCGAGCACCCTGGAGCCGTGGGCGACGTCGACCTCGTCGTCGAGCACCGGGCGGACCAGCCGCTCCATCTCGGCCGGCACGTGCTGGCCATCGGCGTCGAGGGTGACGACCACCAGCGCCCCCGACTCCGCCATCAGCCGGTAGCCGGTGCGCAGGGCGGCCCCGCCGCCTCGGTTGATCACGTGACGGGCGACGATCGCCCCCGCCTTGGCGGCTTCCTCGCCGGTGTCGTCGCGAGAGCCGTCGTCCACGACTAGGACTGTGGTCGGCTCGCCGCAGACCTCCCGGGGAATCTGGCGGACGACCTCGCCGACGCTGTCGGCCTCGTTGTAGGCGGGGACCACCACCGCCACCCGGTCGCGGAAGCGCTCGGGCAGCGACGCCCCCTTGAACTCCTCCCAGGCGATCCCCTCGAGCAGCGCCGAGAGCTGCTGGTTCATCCGCGAGCTTTCGGTCAGGGCCCGCAGCACCAGCAGGAAAAGGATCGCGATCGCGAATACCGCGAGGCCGAGAATGCGGCCACCGTTGCCGCGGTTGAAGGCGAATGCCTCCAGGAGGGCGTCGAGCAGCTCGGTGCCCGAGACCACCGCCAGCGCCAGGCCGCCGAGCAGCGGCGAGGAGGACGGCGCCGTTCGAGAGCGAGCGGCGGCGCCAGATCGCGAAGGCGATCAGGGCAGCGGCAAAGACCAGGCCCGAGGCCCGCAGGGCGGTGAGCTCCGCCGGGAAAATGGACGCGATCGTCACGAAGTCGTGCAAGGCGGCGGCAGGATAGCCGTCGAGAAGCCGCTACCCTGCCGCCTTCTATGCGCGTCCTGATCCTCGGGGGCGATGGCTACCTCGGCTGGCCGACCGCGATGCGCTTTTCGGCCCGAGGCCACGAGGTATCCGTCGTCGACAACTTTTCGCGCCGCCGCTGGCACGAACAGCACGGGACCGGCTCGCTGACCCCGATTCGCACCCTGGAGAAGCGGATCGAGGCGTGGCGCGAGGTTTCCGGGAACACGATTCGCTTCTACGTGGGCGCGATCGAGGACGGCGGCTTCCTTGAGGAGGTTGTGGTCGAGACGAGGCCGGAGGCGATCGTTCACTACGGCGAGCAGGCCTCGGCCCCCTACTCGATGGCGAGCCGGGAGCAGGCGGTCGAGACCCAGTACACGAACGTGATCGGCACCCTCAACCTGCTCTTCGCGATGCGCGACCACGTCCCGGAGGCCCATCTGGTCAAGCTCGGGACGATGGGCGAGTACGGAACCCCCAACATCGATATCGAGGAGGGGTTCATCGAGATCGAGCACAAGGGACGCAAGGACACCCTGCCGTTCCCGAAGATGCCCGGCTCGCTCTACCACCTCTCCAAGGTCCATGACTCCCACAACATCCAGTTCGCCTGCCGGATCTGGGGCCTGCGCTCGACCGACCTCAACCAGGGGGTCGTCTACGGGATCGAGACCGACGAGACCGCCCAGGACGAGCGTCTCACCACCCGCTTCGACTACGACGAGGTGTTCGGAACCGTGCTCAATCGCTTCTGCGTCCAGGCGGTGGTCGGCCACCCGCTTACCGTTTACGGCAAGGGCGGGCAGACTCGCGGCTTCCTCAACATCCGCGACACGCTCCAGTGTGTGGAGCTGGCGGTCGAGAACCCGGCGGACGCCGCGGAGTACCGGGTCTTCAACCAGTTCACCGAGATGTTCTCCGTCGGCCAGCTGGCGGAGCTGGTGCAGACCGCCGGCGCCGAGCTCGGCCACGAGGTCGAGATCGAGCACCTCGCCAACCCGCGGATCGAGGCCGAGGAGCACTACTACAACCCGACCCACACGAAGCTCCTCGACCTCGGGCTTCAGCCGAGCTATCTCGGCGACGAGCTGGTCCGCTCGATGCTGAAGGCGATCGACCGGCATCGGGATCGGGTGATCGAGTCGGCGATCGACCCGGTCACGCGCTGGAATCCCGAACGCCAGCCGCTCCAGGCAGGCTGATCACCGGCACCGACCCTGCCTGCCCGAAAGGGGCTGGGCTGGGCCACGCCGTACTCGACCGCCTCGTCCATTAGCTACCCTCGATCCATGCGCGCTGCTGACGCACTGATGGAGGCCCTCAAGGCCGAGGGCGTCGAGCACATCTTCGGGATCCCCGGTGGGGCGAACCTGCCGATCTACGACGCCGTCCACGGGGCCGACCTGGATCACATCCAGGCGCGGCACGAGCAGGGCGCCGGGCACATGGCCGAGGGCTACGCGAAGTCCTCAGGCCGGGTCGGGGTCGCCTTCGCCACCTCGGGCCCGGGCGCCACCAACCTGATCACCGCCGATCGCCGACGCGATCATGGACTCGGTCCCGACCGTGTTCATCACCGGCCAGGTTCGGACCGAGTTGATCGGCACCGACGGCTTCCAGGAGGCCGACGTCAACGGGATCACGATGCCGATCGTCAAGCACTCGTTCATGGTCCAGGACCCCCGCTACATCCCCGACTACGTCCACGCCGCCTTCCACCTCGCTTCCACCGGCCGACCCGGTCCGGTGCTGGTCGACGTTCCCCAGGACCTCTCCCGCGCCGACATCGACTACGAGCCGAGCACCGATACCCCCAACCTGCCGGGCTACAAGCCCTCGACCGAGGGCAACATCAAGCAGATCAGGCTCGCCGCGAAGGCGCTCGCCAACGCCAGCCGCCCGGTGATCTACGCGGGCGGCGGGGTGATCAACGCCAACGCATCGCAGGAGCTTCGCGACCTCTGCCTCGCCGACAACTTCCCGGTCACCTGCACGGTGATGGGGCTGGGCGGCTTCCCCGCCGGCCACGAGCAGTGGCTGGGGATGCTCGGCATGCACGGGACCAGGACCGCCAACTACGCGATGGACAACGCCGACCTGATCGTCGGCGATCGGCGCCCGCTTCGACGACCGGATCACCGGCAAGCTCTCGGAGTTCGCGCCGCGAGCCAAGTTCGTCCACATCGACATCGACCCGGCCGAGATCTCCAAGAACGTCCCCGCCCACATCCCGATCGTCGGTGACGCGAAGGAGGTGCTGCCGAAGCTGACCAAGGAGTACCGGGCGCTGCAGGCCGACCGCGCCCGGCTCGATCCCTGGTGGGACCAACTCCACCGCTGGCAGCGCGATTACCCGCTCGGCTACGACGACTCCGAGGATTCCGAGATCAAGCCCCAGGCGATGGTCGAGGCGATGTACCGGGCGACCGAGGGCGACGCGATCATCACCTCCGACGTCGGCCAGCATCAGATGTGGGCGGCGCAGTACTACCACTTCACCAAGCCCCGCCGGTGGATCAACTCCGGCGGCCTCGGGACGATGGGCTTCGGCCTCCCTTCGGCGATCGGCGCCAAGGTCGCCAATCCCGATGAGCAGGTCGTCTGCCTGGCCGGCGACGGAAGCCTGATCATGACCTGCCAGGAGCTCGCCACCGCCGTCCGCCACGAGATCCCGGTGAAGGTCTTCCTGATGAACAACGGCTACTTCGGGATGGTCCGCCAATGGCAGGAGCTCTTCTGGGAGGGCCGCTACTCCGCGGTGGAGATGGGCCCGAGCCCCGACTGGGCGAAGCTGGCCGACGCCTTCGGCGCCAAGGGACTGATGGTCGACGACAAGAACGAGGTGGAGGGGGCGATGCGTGACGCCCTCGCCACCGAGGGGCCCGTCCTCCTCGATGTCCGGGTAACCCAGGCGGAGAACTGCTACCCGATGATCCCGGCGGGCAGCGCCGCCCGGGACATGGTCGGTGGCCCCGAACCGGCCCCGAAGGGATGAGCTGATGGAAGCCGGGACTCCGGATCTGGTCAAGCTCGAGGACCTCGACGCCGCGGCGGGCGCGCTCACCGGGCGCAAGCACGTGCTCTCGATCCTGGTCGAGAACCGGCCGGGCGTCCTTGCCCGGATCGCCGGGCTCTTCAGCCGCCGCGGCTTCAACATCGACACCCTCGCGGTCGGCCCGACCGAGGACCCCGAGATCTCACGGATCACCCTGACGGTGGACGGCGCCGTTCACCCGATCGACCAGGTGACCAAGCAGCTTCACAAGCTGGTCAATGTGATCAAGATCCGCGACATGGAGCCGGGCGAGACGATCGCTCGGGAGATGGCCCTGTTCAAGGTCTCGGCGCCGATCGAGAGCCGCGCCGAGATCATGCAGTTCGCCGAGATCTTCCGGGCGAAGATCGTCGACGTCTCCCGGCGGTCGCTGACGATCGAGGTCACCGGCAGCTCCGACAAGGTCGAGGCCTTCGAGCGGATGATCCGCCCCCACGGCCTGATCGAGATGGTGCGTACCGGCGAGGTCGCGATCGCCCGCGCCAAGTCGGACTCTTAGGGCGCGCGACCTTGGTCACTTCGGATCGTCGGCGCCCTGCAGGTAGCGCGCCCGACTGATGGGGCACCCGTGATCGAGGCGGCCTCACTCCTCGAGGGACTCGAGGACGCCGTCGCCGAGGCGGCGAACGCCGAGCGCCGAACGCTCGCAAGCGCCACGGCTCCGATCGATCCCGGCGTCGATCCGAGCGCCCTCGTCTTCGGCTCCAGGCTCGCCGGGGACCGCTGGTTCTGCTGGGAGCAGCCCGACCGCGACTTCGCCCTGGCCGGGATCGGGAGCGCGCTGCAGGTGGTCAGCAGGGGGGAGGATCGCTTCACGGACGTCGCCCGGCGCTGCGCCGAGGCGCTCCATGACCGGGTCGCCTCGGAGCCGCCCGGCCTCCCCGCCGGCGCCGGCCCGGTCTGGACCGGCGGCTTCGCCTTCGATGACGAGGGTGGCTCGGAGCCGACCTGGTCCTCGCTGGCCCCGGCTCTGGTCCTGATGCCGGAGCTGGCCTTCCTGAGGAGCGGGGAGGAGGCCTACCTGACCGCATCGGTGATGGTCGAACCGGGGGCGGACCCGGATCGCCTGCTCGAGCCGCTGCGGGGCCGGCTCGCCGGCCTTCGCGCGGCGGCGCTCACCCCGCCCGATCCGCATCCGCGGAGCGCCACCCGAATCGCCGGCCGCCACTCTCCCGAGCGCTACGAGCAAATCGTCGCCGCCGCGGTCGAGCGGATCTCCGCCGGCAAGCTCGACAAGGTGGTGCTGGCGCGCGAGCTGACCGTGGAGGCGCCCGCGGCCCATGACCCGGCGGGGCTGTTCGGCGCCCTGCGGGATCTCTTCCCCTCCTGTTTCTGTTTCTGCTTCGGAACCCCCGAGGCGGCCTTCGTCGGCGCAAGCCCGGAGCTCCTGGTCCGCCGCTCGGGCGCGGTCGCGGCGACGGTCGCCCTGGCCGGGAACCACCGGTCGCAGCGCCGACCCCGCCGTCGACGATCACCTCGGCGAGGCGATGCTGCGCAGCGCCAAGGTCCGGAACGAGCACGAGATCGTCATCCGCCGGATCGAGCGGGGGCTGCGGCCCCACGCGGTCTGGGTGCACGCCGCGGACGATCCCGCGGTGATCCGGGTCGGCAACCTCCAGCACCTCGCCACCCCGATCCGCGCCCAGCTCGCCGACGCGCGCAGCGCGATCGAGCTGGCCGGGCTGCTGCACCCGACCCCGGCGGTGGGCGGTGAGCCACGAGCGGCCGCCCTGGGACTGATCGGCGAGCTGGAAGGGATCGACCGCGGCTGGTACGCGGCGCCGCTCGGCTGGATGGACGCGACCGAGGACGGCGAGTTCTGCGTCGGGTTGCGCTCGGCGCTACTCCGGGATAGGGAGGCGCATCTGTTCGCGGGCAACGGGATCGTCGCCGACTCCGACCCGGCGGCGGAGCTGGCCGAGACCGAGCTCAAGTTCGCGGTGCTGCTGCCTCTGCTCGCCGGCTAGGGGCGCAAAAGCGGGAGCTACTCCCGGATCCCGGCAGCTTCGAGGGCCTCGGCCTTCTGATGGGGGAGGAAGGCCTCGAGCCGCGTCGCGAGGCCCTCGTAGTTCAGCGTCCAGACCGACCAGGTGTCGACCTCCATCTCGATCCCACTCCCCACGCCTCGGGCCCGGTTGTGCTGGTGCACCAGGACCTTGTCCCCCTCGACCCTGAACTCGAACGGCTCGATCTGCTGGTTCTCGAGTACCTCCGGCTCCATCCAGGCGCGCAGTGCCTCCACACCCTTGACCGGCGACTGGCCGCCGGGACGGATGAACTCGATCTCGGGATGGGCCATCTGAATCGCCGTGTCGAAGTCCGCGCGGTTGAACGCCTCGTAACCGCGCCGGAGGCGGGCGACGATCTCCTCTTCCCGGTGCGGCCATCGCCCGCGCAGTATCCCCTCGATTGGGCGCTCAGGCGGAGGCGAGCGCTGCCGCCGCCGCCTCGACGAGGCGCCGATGGAGCTCGAGGTTCCGGCGACGGTCGGTGCGGACGACCACCATCCGGGCCTCCCCGGCGAGGGCGTGCGTCAGCTCCGCCGGCGATGCGGGCGTCGCGACGCTGAGGCCGAAGAGCTCGGCCGCGGCGGCGGGGTCGAGGCCGGCCGGGGTACCGAGCAGCGCCTCGAACTCGTCCTCGGGGAGCGCTTCGGCTTGGGGGAGGAAGTGGAAGATGCCGCCCCCCCCGTTGTCGAGGATCAGCAGGCGGAGGTTCTCGGCCTGCCGGGCCGCGGAAAGGCCACCGAGATCGTGGAAGAGCGCCAGGTCGCCGAGCACCCCCCAGGTCCGGGCGGCGGTCGCCTTGGCGATGCCCGAGACCGTGGACACCTGCCCGTCGATGCCGTTGGTGCCGCGGTTGGCGTAGAAGCGCACCCGGCCGGGCCCAGAGGGCAGGAAGGCCTCCAGGTCGCGGACCGGCATGCTCGAGGCGGCCAGAACCGCGTCGTCGTCGCCGAACGCTTCGCCCAAGGCGAGCCAGGTGCCGGGCTCGCTGAGCTCATCGAGCCCCTCGAGCTCAGCGGCGATCGCCGCCCGCGCGGCGCGGTCGGCTGCGGTCCAAGCGCCGGCGAAGGCCTCGGCGGCGTCTTCGTCGTCGCGGCCTCTCTCGGCGAGCAGCTGGGTCAGGTGCCCGGCGAGGACGGCAGGGTCTGCTCGGACAAAGGTCTCGGCGCGCCGGGTCGGGTCTCTCCAGTCGGCGACGGGATCGATCACCAGCTGCCGGAGGCCCTCGATCCCGGCGAGCCACTGGCGCAGCCCCTTGCTGGTCGGGAGCTCGCCGACCCGGACGATCAACCGAGGCTCGAGCGCGTCCGGGGCCTCGCGGGCGAGCAGGTCGTACGCGGAGATAACCCGGGAGCGATCGTGCGACCCGAGGCGAAGCTGCGAGGTGGGCTCGGCGAGGATCGGGTAACGGGTTGCGCTTGCCAGGCGGGCGAGGGGCTCGCCCAGCGCCGTGTCGGGCTGGCGTCCGGCGACGATCAGTCCGCGGGGCTCCGCTGCGATCTGCTCGCAGAGCTCCTCCAGCACCGGCGGCTCGGGGGCGGTGGCCGCGCGGCTCACGGCGCTCAATGGGCGTTCGCCCCGGCCCTCCAGCGCCAGCGGATCGCTGGCCGTGACGCCACCCTCGACCGGGATCGGAGCGAGCGGCTCCCGCCAAGGGAGGTTGAGGTGAACGGGCCCCGGCCGCGGGTCGCCAGCCGCCGTGGCGTAGGCGCGGCAGGCGAGGGAGCGGAAATGGAGGAGCCCCGCGTCGTCGGCATCGTGGGTGCCGACCTCGCAGAACCAGCGCACCGCATCGCCGTAGAGCTTCATCTGGTCGATCGTCTGGCCGGCGCCGATCCCGCGCAGCTCCGGGGGCCGGTCAGCGGTGAGGACGATCAGGGGGACGCCGGCCTCGTCGGCCTCGACTACCGCCGGGTGCAGATTCGCTGCGGCCGACCCCGAGGTGCAGAGGACGGCGGCGGGTGTACGGGTGGCGAGCGCGGTGCCGAGGGCGAAGAAGCCGGCGCTGCGCTCATCGAGTAGTACCGTCACCTCGATCGCCGGCTGGCGCCAGAGCGCCAGCGCAAGCGGGGTCGAGCGTGAACCGGGGGAGACCGCGGCGTGCCTCACCCCGCAGCGTGCCAGCTCCTCGACCATTGCCGAGGCCAGCGCCGTGTTGGCGTTGGTGGGGTCCACGCGGCAAACCGTAGATGACGGGTGCCCGGGCGACGGGCCGGTGCTTGCCGGCTAGTCCAGTCGCCTGCCTGCGAGCGCCTCGTCGTCGATCTCGACGCCGAGCCCGGGCGAGTCGGCCAGCTCGAGGCGGCCGCGGCGGAGTTTCGCGCCGGAGCCGATCGTGGCGGAGAACAGGCGCTCGGTGGCGAGCCCGTGGGCGAGATCGGAAGGAAGGCCGCGGGCGATCGCCTGGGCGACGTGGGCCGCGGCGGCGATCGCGACCGGCCCCTCGAGGGCACTCGACAGGTAGACCGGAAGCACCCGGGCGATCTCGAGCGCCGCCGCCACCCCTCCGACCTTTGCCAGCTTCACGGTCGCCAATTCGCAGGCGCCGAGCTCCACGGCCTGGCGAGCGTCGCGGGGGCTGGCGACGCTCTCGTCGGCTGCCAGCGGGATCCGGGTGCGGGAGCGCAGCAAGGCCATCGCGTCAAGGCCACCGACCGGCTGCTCCGCGATCTCGATCGTGTGGCGGGACATCGCTCGCAGACGGTCGCTCGCCTCCTCGACCGTCCAGGCCGCGTTCGCGTCGACCCTGATCCGAACTCCCGGGCCGAGCGCCTCGCGAATCGTCGCCACCTGGGTGACGTCCCCAGGCAGCCCGACCTTGAGCTTGAACGTTTCGAATCCTTCGGCCGCCCACCCGTTCGCGAGGGTGCGCAGCCTGGTCGGGTTGGCTGCCGGCAGGGTGGCGTTGCAGGGCACCGGCTCGGCCCGCTCGGCGCCGAGAAGCCTCCAGACGGGCACCTCGATCGCCTTCGCGGCGAGATCGTGGAGGGCGATGTCGATCGCCGCCAGTGCCTCGGCGGAGATCCCCCGGTTGCGGCAGCGAGCGAGCGCCGACCAGAGCCGGTCCGGGTCGATCGGGCCCTCCTCGAGCGCCGGCCGGCAGAGCTCGGTCAGCTGTCGGGCGATCTCCTCCAGATCGGGTCCGCCGCGAAGCGAAAGCGCCGCGGTCTCGCCGAGCCCCTCGATCCCGTCGGCCCGGATCCGAAGGAGGATCAGGCGCCGCTCCGTGAGCTCGCCGCGCGAGGTGACATACGGCTCGCGGAATGGCAGCGAGTAGGGAATCGCCTCCAGCGCCTCCAACCGCATGGGCTGATGCTAGGCAGCTATGACGAGGCCCGCCGAGACGGTGAGGCTGAAGGCGGCGAGCAGAGCGCCGGTCTTGGCGAGCGCCTGGTTCAGCGAGGGCCCGTCGACGCGGGTGAGCACCGGGCGAGCGGCGGGAACGACGAGCGGCAGCGAGAGGAGCCCGAGGGCGGCCCACCAGGGGCCGTCGTTGGCGAGCAGGGTTATCAGCAGGGTCAGGTAGGCGACTCCGACCAGGGCGAGGTAGAGGCGCCGGGTCGCGTCGCGCCCGATGCGGACGGCCACGGTCCGCTTGCCGGCGCGGCGGTCGGTTTCGATGTCGCGGATGTTGTTGACCACGAGGATCGCCGTGGCCAGGCAGCCGATCGAGACCGAGAGGCCGAAGGGAAACCAGTCGAGCTCCTCCAGCTGGACGTAGTAGGAGCCGTTGACGGCGACCAAGCCGAAGAAGAGGAAGACGAAGAGCTCCCCCAGCCCGGCGTAGCCGTACGGCCGCGGCCCGCCGGTGTAGAGGACCCCGGCGAGGATCGAGGCGACCCCCACCGCGATTATCACCGCGCCCGCCACGGTGGCCAGGTAGATGCCGCACGCGACCGCGACCCCGAAGGCGACCCAGGTGGCGACGAGGACGCTCCTCGGGGCGACCAGCCCCGCCGCCGTCACCCGGACCGGTCCGAGGCGATCGACTGTGTCGGCTCCCCGCTTCGCGTCGGAGTAGTCGTTGGCGAGGTTGGTGCCGATCTGGATGAAGATGCTGCCGACCAGGGCGGCGAAGAACGCGCCCACCCGCGGCAGTTCGCCGGCAACCTCGATCGCCGCCGCCGTCCCGACCAGCACCGGAGCGATCGCCGCGGGCAGCGTCCGCGGCCGCGCCGCCATCAGCCAGATCCTCATCGGATCAAGGCCGGCGGCCCCGGAGGCGCAGCCGAGGAGCCGCCTTCACGGTCTCTTGGGGAACTTCGAGAAGTCGGGCGGGCCGGCCCTGCTGGTAGGCGTTTCGCCCCTCCTGCCCCTCTTCGGTCATGTAGAAGAGCAGGGTGGCGTCGTGGGATAGCTGCTGGATCCCGGCGAGGCCGTCCTCGGCGGCGTTGAAGCTCGCCTTCAGCAGCCGCAGCGAGAGCGGGGAGAGGGCGGCCATCTCCCGGCACCAGGCGACCGTCTCGCGCTCGAGATCGGCGAGCGGGACCACCGCGTTCACCAGCCCCATCTCCAGCGCCTCGTCGGCGTCGTAGAGCCGGCTCAGGAACCAGATCTCCTTCGCCTTCTTCACCCCGACATTTCGCGCCAGGAGGCTGGAGCCAAAGCCGCCGTCGAAGCTCCCCACCCGGGGGCCGGTCTGCCCGAACTGGGCGTTGTCGGCGGCGATCGTCAGGTCGCAGACCAGGTGGAGGATGTGGCCGCCGCCGACCGCGTAGCCGGCCACCATCGCCACCACCGGCTTCGGCAGGCGCCGGATCTGCACGTGGAGGTCGCCGACGTCGAGCCGGCCGACCCCCTGCTTGGCTACCTGGTCGTCACCGATGTAGCCGTCGTCGCCGCGGATCTGCTGGTCGCCCCCCGAGCAGAAAGCCTCGTCTCCGGCGCCGGTGAAGATGATCGCCGCGACCTCGATGTCGTCGCGGGCCCGGGTGAAGGCGTCCCGGAGCTCCGCCAGGGTAGGGGGCCGGAAGGCATTCCGGACCTCGGGACGATTGATCGTGACCTTGGCGATCGAGCCGCCGCGCTCGTAGATGATGTCTTCGTAATCGCCCTCGGCGCGCCACTCGATTGGCGCGTACAGCTCCTTCTCGGGCGGGGCATCCTTGTGACGTCGGGGCATCGGGCGCTTAGGCTAGGGGACCGTGAAGCTCGACAACTGGCTCGCGCAGCGGGCACAGAGCTGCCCCGAGCGCACCGCGCTGGTCACAGAGGCCTCGACCGTCACCTACGCCGAGCTCGAGGCGGAGGCGACCTGGGTCGCCCGCCGGCTCGCCGCCTACGGGGTGCGGCGCGAGGCGACCGCGGCGCTGACGATGCATCCGCGGCGCGAGGAGGTGGTTCTCCTGCACGCGCTGATGAAGCTCGGCGCAGTCGCAATGCCGCTGAGCCCGCAGCTAACCGATGCCGAGCGGGAGGCGGTGCTCGCCTCCGAGCGCCCCGCGGTCGACCTCAACGACGCCGCCGAGCTCACCCAAACCGAGGCCGATCTGCCGCTGCTCGGCGAGCACGACATGGACGACCTCCAGTGCCACATGCTCACCAGCGGCAGCTCCGGCGAGCCACGGCAGGTGGGATTGACTTACGGGAACTTCCTCTTCAGTGCCGTCGGATCCGCTTTCAACATCGGGGTCGAACCCGCCGACCGCTGGCTCTGCTGCCTGCCCCTCAGCCACGTCGCGGGGCTCTCGATCGTCCTCCGCTCGGTGATCTACGGAACCACCGTGGTGCTGCTCGACGGCTTCGACACCGATCAGGTCGCCTCGACCCTGACCTCGGGCGGGATCACGGTGCTCTCGCTGGTGCCGACGATGCTGCTCCGCTTGCTCGAGGCGGATGCCGACCTCTCCGCACCGCGAGCGATCCTGATCGGGGGCGGCCCGGTGCCCGAAGCCGCTCTCGAGGAGGCGCTCGCGCGCGGGGCGACGGTGGTCCAGACCTACGGCATGACCGAGACCTGCTCTCAGGTGACCACCCTTTCGCCCGAGGACGCGCGGAGGAAGATCGGCTCGGCCGGCCGGCCCCTGCTCACCACCCACGTGCGGATCGACGGCGACGAGATCCTGGTCCAGGGACCGACCGTCTCGAAGGGGGCGCTCGATCCAGACGGCTGGCTTCATACCGGCGATCTCGGCCACATCGACGAGGAGGGCTTCCTCTACGTCACCGGCCGGCGCAGCGAGGTGATCGTCTCCGGCGGCGAGAACGTGATGCCGGCGGAAGTCGAGTCGGTGCTCCTCGCCCATCCCGCGGTCGCGGACGCGGCGGTGTTCGGCCGCCCCGACCCCGAATGGCAGGAGGCGGTCTGCGCCTTGGTGGTGCTCGTAGAGGGGGCGGAGGTCGGTGAAAACGAGCTGCGCTCGCACAGCGCCGTGTCCCTGGCGGGGTTCAAGGTGCCGAAGCGGATCGATTTCGTCAGCGCGCTGCCCCGGAGCCCCTCGGGGAAGCTGCTCCGCGGCGAGTTGGTGCAGGAGGCCCGGCGCTGACGGGACGCCGCGCGGCGGGCTGTAGCATCCTCGGCCCCGTGGCCGACGAAGGGATCTTCTACGACAAGGACGCCGACCTCTCGGCGCTCGACGGAAAGACCGTGGCGATCCTCGGCTACGGCTCCCAGGGGCACGCCCACGCTCTCAACCTGAAGGACTCGGGAGTAAGCGTGGTGGTCGGGCTCCGCCCCGATTCCTCGAGCCGCGCCGACGCCGAGAAGGAGGGGCTCGAGGTCCTCGACGTCGCCGACGCCGCGAGTCGGGGCGACGTGGTGATGATCCTGTTGCCCGATGAGAAGCAGGCCCAGATCTGGCGGGAGGAGATCGCCGACGGAATCGCCGACGGCGACTTACTGATGTTCGCCCACGGCTTCTCGATCCACTTCGGGCAGATCGAGCCGCCGCCGGGCGTCGACGTCGGGATGGTCGCCCCAAAGGGCCCCGGCCACCTGGTCCGGCGCGAATTCGCGGAGGGTCAGGGGGTGCCCTGCCTGATGGCGGTCCACCAGGACGCCACCGGCAACGCCCGCGAGATGGTGCTCGCCTACGCCAGCGGGATCGGCGGCGGCCGCGCGGGGATCATCGAGACCACCTTCAAGGACGAGGCGGAGACCGACCTGTTCGGCGAGCAGGCAGTGCTCTGCGGCGGCGCCACCTCGCTCGTCCAAGCCGGCTTCGAGACTCTGGTCGAGGCCGGCTATGACCCCCGCCTCGCCTACTTCGAGTGCCTGCACGAGCTGAAGCTGATCGTCGACTTGATGTACGAGCAAGGGATCCAGGGCATGCGCGATTCGATCTCAAACACCGCCGAGTACGGCGACATGACCCGCGGGCCGAAGGTGATCACCGACGAGACCCGCGCGGCGATGAGGAAGATCCTCGCCGACATCCAGTCGGGCGAATTCGCCAAGGAGTGGATCGCCGAGAACGAGGCGGGTCAGGAGAACTTCCAGCGGATGCGCGAGGAGGCGGCCGGCTCGCAGGTCGAGGCGGTCGGCAAGGACCTCCGCTCGATGATGCCCTGGATCAAGGATTGAGGGCGAGGGCGACCGCCGCAGTGGTCGCCCTCGCTCACCTCGGATGGCTCTTAGGCGGGACTGGGCGCCGGTGGAGCGCTGGGCGCCGGCGGCGGTCCGAACCGATTCTCGGTCGGATCGCTCTGCTGGAGATAGAAGACAAGCAGGACGATCCATCCGATGATCGGGATCAGTCCAATCAGGATCCACCAGCCGCTGCGGTTGGTGTCGTGGAGCCGCCGGATCGCGACCGAGAGCCCAGGCAGCAATAGCGCCAAACCCGTGATCCCGCTGACGATGCCGAAGCTGCCGATGGCCGCGTCGATGATGTTGGCGGCGACCGCGACAAGCACCGCGAACAGGAACCACCACCAGTACGCGGGTCTCGACGCTCGACCGTCGAACTTCACGTAGTGGTCGAACCCGTCTTTGATCGCCTCGGTGAAGCTCATCAGTCCCCTCCAATGGCTCGTAGGCATCCCGGAGTCCACGCCCGGTTCGATCACAACCTAGTCCAAGCAGCGGCGGAAGATGCGGCTTAGCGTGGCGACGTCACCGCGGTGAACTGGACAACGCCGCACGGCAGGTTCTTCAAGGGAGGATCGGATCAAGGTTCGACGAGAAGGCCCGACCGGGGCCCTACCCCCGGCAAGGCCACAACCCGTCAGCTCCTGCGGCTCGCGGCCTCCTGGCTGATCTCGCCGGATGGAGCGGTACCGCCCTCCTCGAGGGAGAACGGGGGCCAGTCCTCGGTGATCAGGAGGAAGTACGCGGTCGCCCGGGCGAGGTAGGCCGAGGCGGAGCGCATCGGGTTGAAGAGGCCCTCGCTGAGACGACCCGTGAACAGGATCGCGAACCAGGCGATAATCGTGCATACGGTCAGGATCAGCGACTGGACGATCGCCAGCAGGTACACCGGGATTCCGAAGATCAGGCGCAACCCCGTCTTCAAGCGGTCATAGGCCCCCAACGGCTCGGGCACGCCGACGCGGATCGGGTACTGCGGATTCTCGTCGCCGTTGAACGGCGGCCACTCATCGGTAAGCAGGTAGTAGAAACCATTCACGCGCGTGGACATCCGGAGGAACCCCGCGTTGAAGTTGTAGAGCCCCTCCGGATAGCGGCCGGTGAAGACAATCGCAAACCATGCGATCACCGCCGCGATCTGGGCGGCGATCGCATAGAGCGCCGCCACGATCGCCCACGGGATGACGAGGAGGGATCTGAAGAACGTGGTGAGGCGGTTGCGGCCCTCCAGGGCGGCATCAGCCTCATAGCTGACTGGGTACATCACTCCTCCAATGGTCGAGGGCATTGCCGGAGCGCCCGCCGGACAAGGCCTGGCCCCTCGGACGCGCTCGCACCCTATACCGGCGTTCGGACCGAGTCCAGCGCCCCGCCCTAATACCCTCTGTGCCAAGCCAAAGCCCCGCAGCCACACGCGGCGGGGAGGGGTGGACCAATGACCGAGAGCGCCAATCCATACATCAAGCAGTACCTGATGGCCGCCGGGCCAACGCCGCTGCCGCCAGCGGTGAGCCAGGTGATGGCGGAGCCAATCCTCTACCACCGAGCGCCCGCATTCATCGAGATTTACGCGCGGGCACTGGAGCGCCTGCGCCCGGTCTTCGGGACCGAGAACCAGGTGCTGAGCTTCGCCGCTTCGGGCAGCGGGGCGATGGAGTCGGCGGTCGCGAACCTGGTCGGCCCGGGCGAGCCGGTCGTGGTCGCCGCCTGCGGCAAGTTCGGCGAGCGCTGGTTCGAGCTCTGCCAGGCCTACGGTGGAGAGATCGAGTACCTGGAGGTCGAGTGGGGAGAGGCGATCGCCCCCGAAGACCTGGACCGGGCGATCGCCGGGATGAAGCGGCCCCCGGGCGCCGTGTTCACGACCCACTCGGAGAGCTCGACCGGGGTGGTCAACGACGTTCGCGCCCTCGCCGCCGTCGCCCACGACCACGGCGCGGTGATCTGCGTCGATGCGATCTCGGGCCTCGGCGCGGTCGAGCTCCCCCAGGACGAGTGGGGGGTGGACGTGGTCGTCGCCGGGTCGCAGAAGGCGCTGATGTGCCCGCCGGGCCTCGCCTTCGCCTCGGTGAACGAGCGGGCGATGTCGCTCGCCGCCGAGCACACCGGCCGGCGCTACTACTTCGATTGGGAGCGGACCGCCTCAGGGCAGGCGGAGGAGCCGCCGAACAGCCCCTTCACCCCGGCGGTGACGCTCTGGCGCGCCCTCGACGTCGCCCTCGAGTTGATCAACGAGGAGGGCCTTGACCGCGTCTATGAGCGCCACGCGATCCTCGCTCGCGCCGCCCGCGCCGGGATCGAGGCGATGGGCCTCGAGCGGTTCGGGCCCGAAAACGACGGTGCCAACGTGCTCACCGCGGCGCGCCTCCCCGACTCGATCGACGGCGCCGCGGTGCCGAAGCTGATGCGCGATCGCTACGGCGTCACGGCCGCCGGCGGCCAGGCCCGCCTGAAGGGGAAGATCGTCCGGATCGCCCACTGCGGCTACTACGGCGCCTACGACATCGTCATCGCGCTCTCCGCGCTCGAGTCGGCGCTTCGCGACGCCGGCGCCGAGGTCGAGCCCGGGGCGGCCGCTGGGGCCGCGCAGCGTGTGTTCGCCGAGGCCGGCCGCGCCCCGGAGCCGGTCGCCTAGAGAACCAGGGCCATGAACGAGCAGCCCAAGGTCCTGGTCAAGGAGCGCATCGCCGACGCCGGCATCGAGCTGCTGCGCGACCGCTTCCAGGTCGAGCTCGGGCTCGAGTGGGACGGGGACGAGCTCCAGAGCCGGATCGGCGAGTTCGACGCGATCCTGATCCGATCGGCGACCGATCTCGACGCGGGCCTGATCGAGCGCGCCGAGCGCCTCAAGGTGATCGGCCGCGCCGGCACCGGCGTCGACAACGTCGATGTCGAGGCTGCCACCGAAGCGCGGGATCGTCGTCGCCAACGCCCCCGAGGCGAACGCGATCGCCGCGGCCGAGCACACGATGGCGCTGACGCTCGCCCTCTGCAGGAACATTCCCCAGGCCCACGCCTCTCTCACCTCGGGAGAGTGGGAGCGCGCCCGGTTCAAGGGCACCGAGCTCTACGGGAAGACGCTCGGCGTCCTCGGATTCGGCCGGATCGGCCAGCTGGTCGCCAGTCGCGCCCAGGGCTTCGACATGCAGGTGGTCGCCTATGACAAGTTCGTCACCGCCGAGCGGTTTCGGGAGCTCGGCGTCGACGGGGTCGACCCCGAGGAGCTGTACGCCCGCTCGGACTTCATCAGCCTGCACCTTCCGAAGACTCCCGAGACGGTCAATTTCATCGACGCGGAGGCGATCTCCCGGATGCGCGAGGGGGTCCGGATCGTCAACTGCGCCCGGGGCGAGCTCGATCGACCTCGACGCGCTCGTAGATGGGCTCGAGAGCGGCAGGGTCGCCGGGGCCGCCCTCGACGTCTTCCCCGAGGAGCCCTTCGTCGACCACCCGATCCTCGCGCGCGACGACGTCGTCGTCACCCCTCACCTCGGCGCCTCCACCGCCGAGGCCCAGGACCGCGCCGGGGTGGTGACCGCCGAGCAGGTGACCGCCGCGCTCACCGGCGGCGTCGTCACCACTGCGGTCAACATCGCGGCGGTGCGCCCCGAGGTGATGGAGCAGCTGGCGCCGTTCGTGCCCCTCTGCGAGAAGCTCGGCGCCCTCGCCCAGGCGCTCGGCGACGGCGCTCCCGACCGGGTCGAGGTGGAGTTCCTCGGCCGCCTCGCCGACCAGGACACCCGCATCCTGGGGATCGCGGTGCTCGCTGGGATCCTCCGGGGCAACACCGAGGAGGCCGTCAACCTGGTCAACGCTCCCCACTTGGCGGAGGAGCGGGGAATCGAGCTGCTCGACACCCGCGACCCGGCCTCGCCTGACTTCACCGAGCTGATCGTGGTCCGTCTGCGCGCGGGCGAGGGGAGCACCGAGGTCGCCGGCACCGGGGTGGGCCCGCGCAACATCCCCTACCTGGCCCGCGTCTGGGGCGAGGACTTCTACCTTCCCTTCGCCGAGCACCTGGCGATCTTCCGCTACACCGACCAGCCCGGGATGATCGGCCGGGTGGGGACGATCTTCGGCGAGGAGGACGTCAACATCGTCTCCGCCGCGGTCGGCGCCGAGCCCGAGAGCGACACGGCGGTGATGGCGCTGACCACCGACGCTCCGGTCAACCCCTCGACGATCGACCGGATCCTCGAGCTCGAGGGCTTCTCGATCGGCCGCGCGGTCTCCCTCTAGCGAGAGCCTGCGGGTAGGGTCCCCTGGATGAGGGCGGTCGTCCAGACCGGCACCGGTGGGCCCGAGGTGCTCCAGGTCCAGGAGCGTCCCGACCCGCCGGTGGGCCCGGGTGAGGTCCGGATCGCGGTCCGGGCGGCGGGGATCAACTTCGCCGACACCCTGGCGCGGGTGGGGCTCTACCCGGAGGCACCTGACCCTCCCTGCGTGATGGGCTACGAGGTCGCGGGCGAGATCGAGTCGGTCGGCGAGGGTGTCACCGGCTACAAGCCCGGAGACCGGGTCGTCGCCGGCACCCGCTTCGGCGGCCAGGCCGAGCTGGTCAGCGTTCCCGAGGGGCAGGTGCTCCCCCTGGCGGATCGGCTCAGCTACGAGCAGGGCGCTGCGATCCCGGTCAACTACTCGACCGCCTACAGCGGCCTCGTGGTAATGGCGGGCCTCAAGGACGGCGAACGGGTCCTGATCCACGCGGCCGCCGGTGGCGTCGGGACGGCCGCGGTCCAGATCGCCCGGATGCTCGGCGCCGAGGTCTTCGGCACCTCCTCCGCCTCCAAGCACGATGCGATTCGCGAGCTCGGCGTCGCCCACCCGATCGACTACCGAACCCAGGACTTCGAGCAGGAGGTGATCCGGATCACCGGCGGCGAGGGGATCGACGTTGCCTTCGACGCCCAGGGCCCAAAGAGCTTCCGGAAGAGCTATCGGCTGCTGCGGCCCGGTGGGCGCCTGGTGATGTACGGCCTCGCCGAGGCCTCGACGGGAGAGGGACGGAGCATCCCGAGGCTGATCGAGAGCCTTGCCCGGATGCCCACGGCGACCTTCCCATGGTGGAAGAGCCTCGGGATCATGAACGAGAACAAGGGCGTCTTCGGGCTCAACATGCTGGCCTGGTGGGACAAGGAGGGGAGCATCGAGCGAATCACCGGGCCGCTTGTCGAGCGGATCGAGGAGGGCGGGCTGGAGCCGATCGTCTCTGAGTCCTTCCCCTTCGATCGCGCCGGCGAGGCGCACCGTTTCATCGCCGAGCGGCGGAACATCGGCAAGGTCGTCCTGATTCCCTGAGCCCTCCGCGGCGTTGACCGATGTAAACAGCGTCCCCTACGATGGCTCGGATGAGGCCCGGGACCGGCAAGGCGCTCCGCGCCGCCATGCTCGCCCTCGCCGTCGGCGTCCTCGCCGCCCCTGCGGCCGGCGCCGGGCGTCCGGACGGCGGCATCGCCTTCGGCCTTCAGGGTGCCTTCGGCGGCGGAGCGAGATCGGCGGCAACCGCCAACGTCCTCACCCTCAACGCCCCCGACGTCAACAACCGGATCACCGCCTTCACCGCGCCAACCGGTCGCCTGACACTCAGCTTCACCCGAGGGATTCAGCAACCCGCCGCCGGCCCCCAGCGGCCAGTGCATCCAGGACAGCCCGACCCAGGTGAGCTGCGACCCGGGCTACATCACCGTGATCCTCGGTGACCTCGGCGGCGGCGAGGACTCCTTCGACGGCTCCGGCCTGATCGACGTCCGCATCCGGCGACCTCGCCGGTGGAGAGCGCCGGCCGCTGAGCGGCGGGATCGGCAACGACCGGATCGTCGGGGGCGGCGGGCCGGACCTGCTCGACGGGGCCGCGGGCGGCGACTCCCTGATCGGGGGCGGCGGAGAGGACCTTCTCACCGGCGGGGCCGGCAAGGATCGCCTCAGTGGCGGCGGCGCTCCCGACGTGATCTACGGCGGCGGCGGCCGGGACAAGCTCAACGGGGGCGCCGCCAAGGATGGCTGTAGCGGAGGGGGAGGCCGGGATTCCGGCAAGAACTGCGAGTTCCTCAAGTCGGTTCCGTAGATGCGCGGGCGCTCCGGCGGAGCGATTTGACGGAGGAGCGACCCGACAGATCCAGACGCCGGAGGCGCCAATAGCATCGGGTCCATGAGCCCCCGCTGGCGAGCGTGTTCGAGCTCTACCGGGAGGGAATCGTCGACACCGGTCGGGAGGCGCAGTTCCTCTTCTTCATCGCCTTCCTGCTCACGTTCGCCTTCATCCGCACCAGCGCCCACATGATCCGCGCCCAGGTGAGCTGGTGGCCCGGCAACGTCTCGGTCGGCGGGACCCACATCCATCACCTCGTCTGGGGGATCCTGCTGTTGTTGATCTTCGGCTGGATCGGGGTCGCTGTCGTCCCCGACTCGCCCTGGGGGGAGATCTCCGCGGTCATGTTCGGGATCGGCACCGGGCTGACACTCGACGAGTTCGCGCTCTGGCTCAACCTCAAGGACGTCTACTGGGATAAGGAGGGGCGGCGCTCGATCGACGCGGTGATCATCGCGACTGCGTTCACGGGCTTGGTGATGGTCGGCTTCCGTGGCTTGCTCGACGCCGCCGACGACGTCGAGAACGGGGTCTTCGCGGTCACCGGCGCGATCGGGGCGCTCGGGATCATCCTCGCGTTCGTCAACGCGGCGAAGGAGAAGTTCGGGATGGCGATCCTCGAGCATCCTGATCCCGGTCGCCGGCATTCCCAGCGCCTTGCGGCTGGGCAAGCCGCACTCGCTGTGGGCGAAGCTCTTCTACAGGAATGGCCAGCACCGGCGCTCCGTGCAGCGATTCGCAGGCTCGCGGGGCAAGCCGTTCTGGAAGCGCGGGGGAGAGCTACTTGGCCGTCTTCGGCCTCGCGCGTGCCGGGGCGGTCCGCTCAGAACTAGCTCGTCGACCACGCACGCCGAGCGAGGCCACCGCCGGGATCGCCAGCAGGGCGCCGAGGACGCCGGCCAGGTTGGCGCCGACGATCACCGCGACGATCGCGACCGCGGGATTCACCTTCAGCGCCCCGCCCTTGTACATGAGCGGCTGGATCACCCGGTCCTGGAGCTGCTGGTAGACGAGGAAGATCGCGAGCCAGACGATCGCGTCGCCGGGCCCGCCGTCGATCACCAGCACCACGGCGACCGCGAACCCGCCGATCGTGAGCCCGATCAACGGGATCAGGTCGAGGAACGCCACCAGCACCGCCATCGGCACCGCGAGGTGGAAGCCCTCGATCTCGAGGAAGCCCCAGGTGAGCACGCCGGCGGCGATCGCGAGCACAAGGTTGACGCTGACGTAGGCCCTGACCACCTGCGGCCACCCGGACCCCGACACGGCGGGCGCGCTCGCGCTCGGTCGTACCGGGAGCCGCACGGTGCCCCGCTGGAACATCCCGCGCCCGTCGAGGAGGAGGAAGAAGGTCAGGGTGAGAACCGTGATCGCGGCGATCAGATGCTCGAGCAGGCTGACGGTGATCGAGCCGAGCTCGCTGGCACCGCTGCTGAGCCGGGAGGGCAGGCTGCTCGCCTGTTCGGTGAGCTTCTGGGTGATGTCGTACTTCTCGTTGAGCTCCTGGAACTGCTGGTTGTTGTCCGCCCAGTGCTCGAAGTCGGAGACGTAGGTGGGCAGCTTCTTCGCCAGCCCCTCGATGTCGCGGACGATCGAAGGGAACACGTGGAGGATCAGAAATACGAGCGCCGCGAGGAAGACGAGGTAGACGGCGAGGATCGCGACCACCCGGGGGAGCGAGCGACCGGCGATTCGGATCCGCTGCAGCGTCCCGACCGCCGGGTCGAGGGCCAGGGCAAGGAAGATCGCGGTCGCCACCCACTGCAGCGTCGTCCGCGTGTGGAGGATGACGATCGCCAGCAGCAGCGCCAGGGCCAGATAGAAGAGAGCGACCAGCACCACCTTGGCGACGGCGCGGGCCTCGATCTGGTCCGAGCGCACGGCGCCCAAGCTAGTGCTCAAGCGGGACGCCAATTTCTCCCACCTCCGCGCTGCGCTACTCTCCTGGCACTTCGATGACGCACCGGCTCCACAGCCTGGCGCTTCTCCTTCTCCTCCCCCTTCGGGGGGAATAGCGCTGGGCGGCGCGAGAGCCGCGAGACGAAGAACAGGTCATTCGAAGCCATTGGAGAAGGAGCAAGCCATGAGAGGAACGTGTACCCGAGCAGAACCGGGTCCACATCTTCGATACGACGCTGCGCGACGGCGAGCAGTCGCCTGGGATCTCCCTGAACACCCAGGAGAAGGTGGAGATCGCCCAGCAGCTCGCCCGCCTCGGTGTTGACGTGATCGAGGCCGGCTTCCCGATCACCTCGCCCGGTGACTTCGAGGCTGTCCGAGGAGATCTCCCGCGGGTCGAGGGCCCGGTGATCTGCGGCCTCTCCCGCACCCACAAGGCCGACATCGACGCGGCCTGGAACGCGATCAAGGACTCGGCGCGGCCCCGCATCCACACCTTCATCTCCACCTCGGACATCCACATCGAGCATCAGCTCCAGACCACCCGCGAGGACGTCAAGGGGCAGGCGAAGGCGGCGGTCGCCCTCGCCAAGTCCTACACAGAGGACGTCGAGTTCTCGCCGATGGACGCCACACGGGCGGATGTCGAGTTCACCGCCGAGGTCTGTGCAATCGCGGTCGCCGAGGGCGCGACCGTGGTCAACATCCCCGACACCGTCGGCTACACGACCCCGGCCGAGTACACCGCCTACTTCCGGCGCCTCTACGAGCTTGTCCCCGGGCTCGAGGACGTCGAGGTCTCGGTCCACTGCCATGACGACCTCGGGCATGGCCGTCGCCAACTCCTTCGCGGGGCTGCTGGCGGGCGCGCGCCAGGTCGAGTGCGCGGTCAACGGGATCGGCGAGCGCGCCGGCAACTGCTCCCTTGAGGAGATCGTGATGCTGCTCCGGACCCGCCGCGACGAGCACGGGCTCGACACAGGCCTCGACGCCCGGGAGCTGGCCCGCACCAGCCGGATGGTCTCGCGGCTGACCGGTTACTCGGTGCCGCCGAACAAGGCGGTGGTCGGTCGCAACGCCTTCGCCCACGAATCGGGCATCCACCAGGACGGAGTCCTGAAGGAGCGCACCACCTACGAGATCATGGACGCGACCGAGGTCGGCCTCGAGTCGAACTCGATCGTGCTCGGCAAGCACTCGGGCCGCCACGCCCTCCAGGACGCCCTCCAGCAGCTCGGCTTCAAGGTCGAGGGCGGAGCGCTGAACCAGGCGTTCAAGCGCTTCAAGGAGATCGCGGACAAGAAGAAGCAGGTGACCGCGCTCGATTTGGAGGCGATCGCCTCCGACGAGATGCGAGAGCGTTCCGAGGCCTACAACCTCGGCTGGTTCGAGGTCGAGGCGGGCTCCAAGCGCCAGCCGAAGGCGACGGTGAGCGTCGTCCTGCCGAGTGGCGAGGAGTCGGTGGCCCAGGCCTCCGGCGACGGGCCGGTCGATGCGATCTTCGGCGCGATCAGCGAGGCGGTGGGGACCGAGGCCGAGTTCAGCTCGATTCGAGGTCGAGGCGGTCACCGGCGGCACCGACGCCCTCGGCGAGGTGACCGTCTGGGTGCGCGCCAACGACAAGCTCGCCAGCGGCCAGGGGGTGGCGACCGACATCCTCGAGGCGGCCGCCCGCGCCTTCGTCCGGGCGATCTCGAACGCCCTCGAGGGAGTGGCGATCCGGGAGGCCGAGGAGGCGACCGCGGACGCCGCGTCTGAGCGGACGCCTGGTCCCTAGGGCCGGCGAACGAGAGCCGCGAGAACCCGCGTAGAGTCACCGCGATGGCGAAGCTGCCCGAGGCCCCGCAGGCGGATTCGGCGTTCTGGAAGTTCTGGGAGCTCGGTACCAGCGGCCACGCCACGCTGTACCGGCTGACGAAGGGCCGGATCGGTGGCAAGTACCAGGGCGCCCCTGTGGCGCTGGTCGACTCGGTCGGCCGCAAGAGCGGCAAGCGCCGCACCCATCCGCTGCTCTGCACCGAGGACGGCGAGAACCTCGTCATCGTCGCCTCGAAGGGCGGCGTGAACCGCCACCCCGCCTGGTACCACAACCTGATGGCCAACCCGGAGACGAAGGCCAACTGGTACGGCGACGTGCGGCAGGTTCGCGCCCGGGAGGTGGAGGGCGCCGAGCGTGAGCGCCTCTGGGCCCGGATGGTCGAGACCTACCCGACCTACGAGGCCTACCAGCGGCGGACGGATCGCCGCATACCCGTGGTCGTGCTTGAGCCGGTGCCGGAGCGGTAGCGCGGCTAGCCCGCCGGGCGAAGGGCGAAGAAGCCGAGGTTCCGTAGCTGTCCTCGCCGGTGCGGTAGAGGATCTTGCCCAGGTGGGCGCCGCCGGCGACCTCGACCAGCTCGTCGCGGATGCTGCGGATCAGGTGATCCGGGTTGCCCTCGACCGGCGCGTAGTCGATCACCAGGCACACGAGTGTCGGGGTCGTGCTTCCCCGGCTCGATCCTGGTCTCGAAGTCGAAGGCGGCCCGCCCGACCCGGCACGGCCTCGGTCTCGTAGCGGGGCCAGATCAGCTTCGCCGGATAGCGAGCAAAGCCGGTGAGCAGGTTGTCGCCGCGGTTGCTGGCGGCGTCGAAGCGCTTCCCCTTCCATGGCAGGTAGGCCTTGGAGAGCAGGCCCAATCCCCGGTCGAGGACCCCTTGGATCAGCGAGACCACCAGGATCCCGTCGGTCTGTCCGTCGAGGCCCTTCGGGGCCTTGCCGAGCGCGAAGACCTCGTCGAGGGCCTCCTGGTCGCGGCGCTCGCCGAGCTCCTTGAACCAGGCCCAGGTGGAATCGCGGGCGACATAGGTTTCCTTCTTGGCCAGGGACCGGAGCTCGTCGACCCGCTCGGCGACGGGGGTCTTTTGGTCGGGCTTCAACCTGCGCTTGGTGCCCTCGGCGGTGGCTTGCAGCCATGACTTCGCTCGCTCCTTCTCTCGCTCGCTCCGTTTCGTGGGGCGTCGGGGTCGGCGAGCCTACCAGCGGACGATCGGCCAGGCGGAGGATGGATAGACAACTGTACGTGATAACGTACAGCCGTGACGCCCACCGCGGCCAAGCCTGTGCACGCCGCCTCCTCCGCCGACGGGGCGGTCGGCTCCCGGGTCCGGGCGCTGCGCGAATCGATGGACCTCTCCCTGCGCGACCTCTCGGAGCGAAGCGGGGTGAGCGCGCCGATGCTTTCGCAGGTCGAGCGCGGAGAGACCAGCCCGACCCTGGCGGTCGCCGAAAAGATCGCCGCCGGGCTGGAGCTGACCCTCTCGCAGCTGCTTCGTCTCGACGAGGACCGCCATGTGGTCGTAGTCCGCTCTGGCGAGCGCCGCGCGCGGCGCCGCCGCGGGCACCTGGTCGAGGAGCTGACGCCGCCCCTGCCGGGGCAGCGCGCTGACGTCTCCGTGCACACCCTCGCCCCCGGCGCAGCCACCGGAGGCCACGACGACCCGCCGATCCACGAGCCGGGCAGCCGCGAGACCGCGGTCGTCCTCGACGGCGAGGTCGACCTCTTCATCGACGGCACCCGTCACCAGCTGGGAGCGGATGACAGCGTCACCTTCGACGCGGACCTGCCGCACCATTTCGAGAACAATGGACGGGCCGAGGCGCACCTCGTTGCCGTCGTCGCCGCGGGACTGAGGCGAGGTTAGGAGGACAAGAATGGCCAAGAACCTCTTCGAGAAGATCTGGGAGGCCCACGAGGTCGACGACGATCTGATCTACGTCGACCTCCACCTGGTCCACGAGGTGACCTCGCCGCAGGCATTCGACGGGCTCCGGCTCGCCGCCCGCTCGGTTCGCCGCCCCGAGAAGACCCTCGCCACCGCCGACCACAACGTCCCCACCGACGGCACCTCGGCCGCCAGGCTGATCGCCGACAAGCTCTCCCGGGTGCAGGTGGAGGCGCTGGAGCGAAACTGCGAGGAGTTCGGGATCCCGCTCTACTCGCTCGGCTCGGATCGCCAGGGGATCGTCCACGTGATCGGCCCGGAGCTCGGTGCCACCCAGCCCGGGATGACGATCGTCTGCGGCGACTCCCACACCGCGACCCACGGCGCCTTCGGGGCGCTCGCCATCGGGATCGGCACCTCGGAGGTCGAGCACGTGCTTGCCACCCAGTGCCTGGTGCAGAAGCGCCCACAGACGATGCGGATCCTCTACCAGGGTGAGCTCGGGCCCGGGGTGACCGCCAAGGACCTGATCCTGGCGACGATCGGCCGGCTCGGCACCGCCGGCATGCGGGGCCACGCGGTCGAGTACGCGGGCGACCTGATCCGGGCGCTCTCGATGGAGAACCGGATGACGATCTGCAACATGACGATCGAGGGCGGTGGCCGCGCCGGGATGGTCGCCCCCGACGAAACCACCTTCGAGTACATGCGCGGCCGGCCCGGGGTCCCGGACGACTTCGACGACGCCATCACGCGCTGGCGCGGGCTTCCAAGCGATGAGGGCGCGAGCTTCGACACGGAGGTCGAGATCGACGCCGGGGAGCTCTCCCCGATGGTCACCTGGGGCACCACCCCCGGGATGGTCGTCCAGGTCACCGACCAGGTTCCGGATCCGGACCAGCTGGACTCGCCCGCCGATCGGGAGGCGGCCGAGCGTGCGCTCGCCTACATGGACCTGCGGCCGGGCACCCCGATGACCGAAGATCCCGCTCGAGCGGGTCTTCATCGGCTCCTGCACCAACTCGCGGATCTCCGACCTTCGCGAGGCCGCAGCGATGATCGACGGCCACCGGGTCGCCGACGGCATCCGGGCGATGGTCGTCCCGGGCTCCGCCCAGGTGAAGGCCGAGGCCGAGGCCGAGGGGCTCGACGAGGCCTTCCAGTCGGCCGGGTTCGAGTGGCGAGGGGCGGGTTGCTCGATGTGCCTGGGGATGAACCCCGACATCCTCAGTCCCGGCGAGCGCTGCGCATCGACCTCGAACCGGAACTTCGAGGGCCGCCAGGGGGCGGGCGGGCGCACCCACCTGGTCAGCCCGAAGATGGCGGCGGCGGCAGCGGTCGAGGGACATTTCGTCGACATTCGGGATTGGTCCTGATGCCGATGGACGCGATTGAGGTCGTCGAGGGGCGGGTGGCGGTGCTCGACCGCTCCGACGTCGACACGGACCAGATAATCCCGAAGCAGTTCCTGAAGCGGATCGAGCGCACCGGGTTCGGCGAGTTCCTCTTCTACGACTGGTTCCGCTCCGGTGAGATCGAGCTCGAGTCTCACCCGATCCTGGTCACCGGCCGGAACTTCGGTTCGGGCTCCTCCCGCGAGCACGCCGTCTGGGCGCTCAAGGACTACGGCTTCGACGCGGTCATCGCCCCGTCGTTCTCCGACATCTTCTTCACCAACTGCACCAAGAACGGCCTGCTGCCCGTCGTCCTCGACGAGGAGCACTGCCGGGCCGTGGCGGGAGCCGGGGAGGCCCGGATCGACCTCGACGACCAGACCGTCAACTGCGCCGAGGGCGTCTTCCACTTCGAGATCGACGAGGAGATCAAGCATCGCCTGATCAACGGCCTCGACGACGTCGCGATGACCCTGCAGCGTGCCACGGCGATCGATGCGTTCGAGGCGGAGGGCCGCGCCGACCTCGGCCCGGTGACCACGGCGCTTTGAGCGACAGGACGACCACCGACTGGGACGGGGAGGCATACGACCGGCTTGCGGCGCCCCAGGAGGAGTGGGCTCGCCGAGTCCTCGAACGGATGCCGCTGGAGGGAACGGAGACGGTGCTCGACGCCGGCTGCGGCTCGGGCAGGGCGACCAAGCTGGTACTCGAGAAGCTCCCGAGCGGGCGGGTGGTGGGCATCGACGGCTCGCCCTCGATGATCGAGGTGGCGCGAGAGACGTTCGCGGGGGAGCCGCGGGTGTCGCTGATCACCTCCGACCTCCTGGACCTGACCCCTGTGCTGCTCGAGGAGCAAGCGGGGATCGCCGCCGTCGATGCGGTCTTCTCGAACGCGACCTTCCACTGGATCGAGGATCACCGGCGCCTGTTCGAGCGGCTCCACTCGGTGTTGCGGCCGGGGGGCCGGCTGGTGGCGCAGTGCGGCGGCCGGGACAACGTCACCGCCTGGTGTGAGGCGATCCTGGCCGCCTCCGAGCGGGAGCCGTTCGCCGAGTACGTCCGCGGCTTCAGGCCGTGGAACTTCTACGGGCCGGAGGAGACCGAGGAGAGGTTGCGCGAGGTGGGTTTTGAAGCGGTCCGCTGCTGGCTCGAAGAGATGCCGGTCGTCGTCCCCGACGACCCGCTCAACTTCATCAGCGCCTGCGGACTCGCCGTGCACCGCGACCGGCTTCCCGAGGATTTGCGCGAGCCGTTCACCGAGGCGGTCATCGCCCAACTCGAGGTGCCGCTCGAGCTGCGCTACGTCCGCCTCAACATCGACGCCCGCCAGCCCGGTGAATGAGGAGTACGGCGATGTCTACCCGGTCGAGGTGCAGTGGCGGAGGCCGAGGCGAGTGACCGCAGCCGACCTACGCGCGCGCATCGCCCTGCTGCCGGGAGATGGGATCGGCCCCGAGATCGGGGCTGCCGCCCGGAAGGCGCTAGGCGCCCTGGGCGACTTCGAGATCACGGAGTACCGGATCGGAGGCGCTTCGATCGACGCAGATGGCGTTGCGCTCACCGACGAGGTGCTCGAGGCATGCCGGGCCTCGGACGCGGTCCTGCTCTGTGCGGTGGGGGGGCCGAAGTGGGACACCACCGACCCCGATGCGCCTCGCCCCGAGCAGGGACTGCTTGGGCTTCGCAAGGGTCTCGGACTGTTTGCGAACCTGCGCCCGGTTCGTCCTAGCGACGCGCTGCTGGAGGCAAGCCCGCTGCGGCGGGAGCGAATCGAGGGCACCGACCTGCTCGTCGTCCGCGAGCTCACCGGCGGCATCTATTTCGGGGATTCCGGGCGCGATGGCGACAGCGCCCATGACGACTGTGCGTACACCGTCGCGGAGATTGAGCGGATCGCCCGGGTGGCGTTCGAGGCGGCGGGCGAACGCCATGGCCGAGTGACCTCCGTGGACAAGGCGAACGTGCTCGAGACCTCGCGCCTGTGGCGGGAGACCGTTTCCCGGCTGGCGCCCGAGTACGAAGGCATCGAACTGGACCATCTGCTGGTCGACAACGCCGCGATGCAGCTCGTCTCGCGCCCCTCCGACTTCGACGTGATCGTCACCGAGAACCTGTTCGGGGACATCCTCAGCGACGAGGCGGCGATGCTTACCGGCTCGCTCGGGATGCTCCCATCAGCAAGCCTGGGGGAGAAAGGGCCGGGCCTGTTCGAGCCCGTGCACGGGTCGGCTCCCGACATCGCCGGCACCGGCAAGGCGAATCCCCTGGCGACGCTGCTCTCGGTGGGGCTGATGCTGCGTTACGGCCTGGGGCAGCACGAGGACGCCCAACGCCTGGAGCAAGCCGTCGATGCGGCGCTGGCGCAGGGCCTGCGCACGCCCGATCTCGCCGGCGGCGAGGGCACGCGTGAGGTCGGCACCGAGGAAATGACCGAGGCGGTTCTCGCTGCGCTCTAACAAGGGATCGGTTGCCCGCGCTGACCCGCATCGGGCATACTTGGCGGCCATCTGAAAACGGCGGCGCGGGCCGCCTCGACCCGGAGGAAGACACGTGGAGAAGGCCGAGCTGATCTGGAAGAACAGCGAGTTCGTTCCCTGGGACGAGGCCAAGGTCCACGTGCTCAGCCACGGATTGCACTACGGGACCGGTGTGTTCGAGGGGGTCCGCTGCTACGACACCGAGCGCGGCCCGGCGATCTTCCGTCACGACGAGCATCTGAAGCGCCTGGTCCGGTCGGCCGGCCTCTACAACATCCCTTTGGGCTACACGGCCGAGGAGCTCCGGGAGGCGACCAAGGAACTGATCCGCCGCAACGGCCTCACCAGCTGTTACATCCGGCCTCTGGCCTTCCGTGGCTACGGCGAGATGGGACTCTACGCGGCGAGCGCCCCGGTCGAGATGATCATCGCCGTCTGGCCCTGGGGGTCGTATCTCGGCGAGGAAGGCAAGCGAAACGGAATCCGAGCGACTGTGTCGCCCTGGCGCCGGATCTCGCCCGACAGCCTGATCCCGGCGTCGAAGGCCTCGGGCCAGTATCTGAACTCGATTCTCGCCAAGAACGCTTCCGCCGAGGCCGGCTACGACGAGGCGATCCTGCTCGACCATCGCGGCGTCGTCTGCGAGGGTACGGGCGAGAACATCTTTGTCGTCCGCGACGGGACCATCCTCACCCCGCCGCACACCGCTTCGATCCTCGACGGAGTCAGTCGCAAGTCGGTGATCCAGATCGCTCGCGACCTTGGCTACACCGTGGTTGAGCGCGACATCGATCGCTCCGAGCTCTACCTCGCCGAGGAGGTCTTCCTGACCGGGACGGCCGCCGAGCTCGTCCCTGTCCGCGAGATCGACCACGCGGTGCTTGGCGAGCCGGGCGAGATCACCCGTGTGATCCAGGCGAAGTTCGAGGACGCGCTCCATGGTCGCGCCGAGGAGTACCTCGAGTGGCTCGACTTCATCGAGGAGCCGGCGCCCGCAGCCGAGACTGCAGGCGGGCAGGCCGCGTCGGGTAAGGTGGCGACATAGTGATGCATGCCTCATTCGGGCAGATCGGGCGAATTACCGCCGCCGCGGCCGCCTAGCGGCCAGCGGTAGCGCGCCCGTTTCCCCGAACCAAAGGAGGCATCGCGGATGAGAGAGGTACAGCTCTACGACACGACTTTGCGGGATGGCATGCAGGGCCAGGGCATGTCGCTCTCCGCCCAGGAGAAGGTGCGCGTGGTCCGCAAGCTCGACGACCTGGGCATCCACTTCGTCGAGGCGGGATTCCCGGGTTCCAACCCGAAGGAGCGTGAGCTGTTCGAGACCCTGGCCGAGGTGGAGCTCCGCCAGGCGGTGGTCTGTTCCTTCGGGATGACCCGGCGCCGCGATGTCGAGGCGGCCGAGGACGAGACCCTGCAGTTGCTCGCCGCGGGCTTCGCCCCGGTGGTCACCCTGGTCGGCAAGACCTGGGGCCTTCATCTGGAGAAGGTCACGAAGGTGACCCGGGACGAGAACCTGGCGATGATCCGCGACTCGGTCGCCTATCTGCGCGAGGCTGGCAAGCGCGTCATCCACGACGCCGAGCACTTCTTCGACGCCTACCGGGACGACCCCGGCTACGCGCTCGAGTGCCTCCGCGCCGCCGCCGATGCCGGTGCAGAGAACGTCACGCTCTGCGATACCAACGGCTCCAGCCTGCCGGGACAGGTCGCCGAGGCGACCCGGGCCGTGGTCGAGGCACTCGCCGGCAAGGCCGAGGTCGGAATTCACACTCACAACGACGCCGACTGCGCCGTCGCCAACTCCCTCGCGGCGGTCGAGGAGGGCGCCGGCCTCGTCCAGGGGACGATGAACGGCTACGGGGAGCGCTGCGGCAACGCCAACCTGGTCTCGATCCTGCCCGCGCTCCAGCTGAAACTGGGTTATCAGTGCGTGGCAGAGGAGGAGCTGGCGCAGCTGACCGAGGTCTCCCACTTCCTCGACGAGCTCTGCAACATGAACCCGGATCCGGACCAGCCCTACGTCGGGCGCAACGCCTTCGCTCACAAGGGTGGCATGCACGTCGCCGGCGTAAACGAGGACGCCCGCACCTTCGAGCACGTCGACCCGGCCCGGATAGGCAACCAGCGCGAGCTGCTGGTCTCAGAGCTTTCGGGCAAGGGAACCGTGGTCAGCCGCGCCGAGCAGGCGGGGCTCGCCCTCGACGAGCAGCAGTCCCAGCGCGCCCTTCGCACCCTGAAGGAGCGCGAGCACCGCGGCTACCACTACGAGGCGGCCCCGGCGTCATTCGAGCTGCTGCTGCGTCGCGAGGCCGGCGCCTACGAGCCGCTCTTCAGGCTGGAGGGCTTCCGGGTGATCACCGAGAAGCGCGAGGACGGTCGGGTGCAGACCGAGGCGACGATCAAGATCTGGATCGACGGCGAGCGCTACATGCGCTCAGCGGAGGGCAACGGTCCCGTGAACGCGCTCGACACCGCCCTCCGCGACGCGATCGGCGACCGCCATCCGCACCTCGCCGACATCGAGCTCACCAACTACAAGGTCCGCATCCTCGACGAGCATCACGGCACCGGCGCGGTCACGAGAGTGCTCCTCGACTCCTCCGACGGCGAGCGCGAGTGGGGCTCGATCGGCGTCTCCGAGAACATCATCGAGGCCTCCTGGGAGGCTCTGGTCGACTCGCTCGAGTATGCCTTCCAGCCCCGAGACGAGAGGCCCGCAGCGGGTGAACGACCAGATACCGCTCGCAAGACCTGACCTCGGCGAGCGCGAGGAAGAGCTTGTACTCGAGGTGCTGCGCTCCGGGCGGCTCTCGCTCGGTCCCCGCCTGAGCGAATTCGAGAACGCATTCGCGAGCTGGGTGGGATGCGACGACGCGGTCGCGGTCTCCAGCGGCACGGCGGCGCTCCATCTGGGCGTGCGGGCGCTCGGCTGGGGCGAAGGAGACGAGGTGCTGACGACCCCGCTGAGCTTCGTCGCCTCGGCGAACTGCCTGCTCTACGAGAGAGCGACGCCGGTGTTCTGCGACATCGACCCGGTGACCCTCAACATCGATCCGGCGGCCGCCCAGTCGGCCGCCGACAACCGGCAGATCGCCGGGATCCTGCCCGTGCACATCTTCGGCTACCCCGCCGACCTGCTTGCCCTGGAGGGGATCGCCGACGCCTACGAGATCCCGATCCTCGAGGACGCGTGCCAGGCGCTCGGGGCAATCGACGCCGAGGGCAGGCCGGTCGGCACCGCGGGCCACGCCGCCAGCTTCGCCTTCTACGCGAACAAGCAGATGACGACGGGGGAGGGTGGTGTGCTGGTGCCTGTGCCCGCGGGCGAGGAGATGGCGGAGGTGCTCCGCAGCGAGCGCAACCAGGGCCGCTCACCCGACATGGGCGAGGTCGACCACGTCCGGATTGGCTTCAACTACCGGATGACCGACATCCAGGCCGCGATTGGAATCGCCCAGCTCGAGCGGCTCGACGAGATGCTCGCGGCGCGGGCCGATGCGGCGGCCGCGTACACGGAGCGGCTCGGAGCGTCCGGAGGAACGCCGGCGGGGGAGGGCGACCCCGAGGGCCTGGTACTGCCTTGCGCCGACCGCGGCGACGAGCAGCGCAGCTGGTTCGTCTACGTCGTCCAGCTGCCCACCGGCGCCGATCGCGGCGCCGTGATCGAGGCTCTCGGGGCAGCCGGAATCCATTCGAAGGCATACCTGCCCTGCATCCACACGATGCCTCCCTACCGCGAGCGCTTCGACTTCAAGGGGGGCGAGTTCCCGGTCGCCGAGCGGGTCGCCGAGCGCTCGCTGGCGCTTCCCTTCTTCACCTCGATCACCGAGGAGCAGGTCGAGCGGGTCTGCACGGCGCTCCTCGAGGCCCTCGATATGCCCTGAATCAGGCGGGCGGGCGACCTGCAGGGCGCATGCGATCCGGCTGTGCTCCAGGTCGCCCGCCCTAGACTGATGCGAGGGCGCTCCGCAGGCGAAGCCGAGGAGCGACCCGTTTAAAGATGACTCGCTTCTCAGAGGATCAGAACCCGATCTTCAGGCGGCTGAACCGGTCGATCTCATTCGACCGGCGCCTCGCGCCCTATGACATCGAGCATTCGCGAGCCCACGCCAGGGCTCTGGCACGCCTCGAGGTGCTCGATTCCATCGAGCTCGAGCAGATCCTCGCCGGCCTCGACAAGGTGGCGGCCGAGCTCGCCGAGGGGCGGTTCGAGGTCGCCGAGGAGGACGAGGACATCCACATGGCGATCGAGCGCCGCCTCACCGAGCTGATCGGCCCGGTCGGCGGCAAGCTGCACACGGCGCGCTCGCGCAACGACCAGGTGGCGACTGACCTGGCGTTGCTGGTCCGCGCCTACTGCGCCCGGGCGATCGCCCGGCTGGAGGGGCTGCTGGCTGTCCTGGTGGAGCTGGCCGAGCGCCACCGCGACTGGCCGGCGCCCGCCTACACCCACCTGCAGCGCGCCCAGCCCGTCTACCTCGGCCATCACCTGCTCGCCTACTTCTGGATGTTCGCCCGCGACCTCCGCCGCTTTCACTTCGCCGCAGCCTCGACCAGCGAGGCGCCCGCCGGCTCGGGGGCGCTCGCCGGCGTCAACTGGGATCTCGACCGTGAGGCGATCGCCACCGAGCTCGGCTTCGAGCGCCCCGCGCCCAACTCGCTCGATGCTGTCTCCAACCGCGACTTCGCCCTCGACTACCTCTACGCGGCCTCTGCCTGCGCGATGCATCTCTCCCGGCTCGGTGGCGAGATCGTGCTCTGGTCGAGCCAGGAATTCGGATTCTGCGAGCCCGCCGACTCGTTCGCCTCGGGGTCGAGCATCATGCCCCAGAAGAAGAACCCCGACGCCGCCGAGCTCCTCCGCGGGAAGGCCCCGCGGATTGCCGCTGCGCTGGCCAGCCTGCTGGGGACGATGCACGGCCTGCCGCTTGCCTACAGCAAGGACCTCCAGGAGGACAAGGAGCCCCTTTTCGACGCCGCCGACAACCTCGAGCTCTGCCTGGAGGCCGCCGGGCCGATGCTCGCGGGGCTCAGCTTCAACCGCGAGCGACTCCAGGAAGCTGCCCGTGACGAGTTCCTCGCCGCCACCGACATCGCCGACGTCCTGGTGAGGGCAGGTGTGCCCTTTCGCGAGGCGCACGGGATCGTCGCCGGCCTCGTCCGCAATGCGCTCGAGGGGGAGAAGAGCCTCTCCGAGCTCGGCGACGCCGAGCTGGACGGGGTTCCGGAGGGTGCGCGCGACGAGTTGCGGGCCGCACTGGCTGAGGGCAACACGATCGAGTCGAAGGTCTCCGCCGGCGGCACCTCGAGGAGGCGGCTCGAGCAGCAGCTGGATCAGGCGCGCGGCACCCTGGCGGAGCTCCGCGGTTGAAACGGGAGTTCTTCGACCGCTCGGTCCACGATGTGGCCCGCGAGCTGGTCGGCTGCACCGTGGCGGTCGGGGGCGCCGCAGGGATCATCGTCGAGACGGAGGCCTATGACGCCACCGACCCCGCCTGCCATGCATACATCGGCCGCACGCCCCGCAACGAGGTCCTCTTCGGCGAGCCCGGGCGCGCCTATGTCTATCTCTCCTACGGGATCCACAGCCTGCTGAACTTCGTCGCGCAGCCGGAGGGCAGCGCCGCAGCGGTCCTGATCCGGGCGCTGGAGCCCGCCGAGGGGATCGAGCTGATGCGGGAGCGACGCGGCCGCGGCGAGCTCGAGGAGCTCTGCTCGGGGCCCGGGAAGCTCACCGAGGCCCTGGGGGTCGGGCTCGACCTCAACGGCGCCGACCTGATGGCTCCGCCGTTCGAGCTGCTGGCGCCGGAGCCGGGGTGGGACGGCGCCGACGTCGTCGCCGGCACCCGGATCGGGATCACCAAGGCTGCCGAGCGCCCCTGGCGCTACTGCGCGGCCGGCAGCCGCTTCGTTTCAAGACCCTGGCCGCAGGCTTTGGCACAGCATCAACCGGGCGCCCTACCTGCAGGGTCGGGGCGTCCGGCAGGGCAGTAGGTCGGGCGCCCTAGAGACCGGTGCCGCCGGTGCCGCCGGCCGAGCCGCCGGCCGACCCGCCGCCAGCGCCGCCACCCCCTCCGCCGCCGCTACCAGCGGAGCCGCCCCCGCCGCCACCTCCGGCGGAGCCGCCCCCGCCGCCACCTCCGGCGGAGCCGCCCCCGCCGCCGCCTGAGCTACCTGAGCTGCTGCCGCCGCCGGAGGAGCCTCCTCCGTAGCCGCCGCCGGAGCTCGGGACATAACCGCCGCTGTCCCCGGAATCTCCGTCGCCACCGTCCTCCTCATCCTGCGCAGCCTCCCGCTCGGCCTGCTGGTCCTCATAAACCGACTCGGCAGCTTGCATCACCTGGCTCCAGATGATCGCCGGATAGGTGCCGCCATCGACGGGGCCGCCGTTGTAGTCGGTCTCCATCGGGGTGTTGGTCTGAGCGTGGCCGACCCAGACGCAGGCGGTGAAGTGCTCGGTGCCGCCGCAGAACCAGGCGTCACCGTTGTTCTCGGTCGTCCCGGTCTTGCCCCAGTTGTAGCCGCCGGTCGAGGCGCTCTCGCCGGTACCGCTCGAGATCACCGTCTCGAGGATCCCCTTCTCGGTATCGGCGACGCTCTCCGAGAGGACGCGCTGCGTCTTCACCTCATTGCGGTCGATCACCTTGCCGTCGGGATCGACGATCTTCTCGAGCGCCACCGGCCCGAGCTCGTCGAGGCTCTTGTTGCCGGGAATCGTGTCCAGGGTGCCGCCGACCCGCTCGCCGTCGTGGGAGAGGGTGGTGAAGGCGTAGGCCATCTCCAGCGGGGTGAACCCCTCGAGCGGGGCGCCCAGGACCATCGCCGGGTTGTCGGAGACGCGTGTCCGGATACCCATCGCGTTCGCGGTCTTCGCGATCTCTGCCGGGCCGCCGCGAATGTGGGGGGAGTTGCAGCCGGTACAACCGCCCCCGAGGGCGAGCTCGGCATAGACCGAGTTATCGGAATAAGTGGTTGCGCTCTGGAGGGAGGCGCTGCCGAGGTAGTTGTCCTCGTAGTTGTGGACCTCGAACTTCTCCTGGCCCTTGGAGTTGGGTACGTCGAAGAGCTTCTCCTGGGAGCTGTAGCTGGTGCTGGGAGAGATCCCCTGCTTCAGGGCAGTGGCGAGGATGAACGGCTTGAATGAGGAGCCTGGCTGGCGATGCCCATTGGTCGCCAGGTTGAACGGCGCCTCCTCGAAGTCGTTGCCGCCGACCATTGCCTTGACGGCGCCGGTGCTGTTGTCGAGCACAACGACGGAAGCGGTCGGCTGGACGCCCGCGAGGGTGTTGTAGGCGGCCGACTCAGCCTCCTGCTGGATGTCGAGGTCGATCGTCGTGTGTACGTCGAGCCCGCCGCCGAAGGCGCGTCCGGCGCCGTAGAGGCCGACGACCTGGTCTCGCAGCCATGAGGTGAAATAGGGCGAGAGCGAGTCGTCCTCCGGCTTCTCGATCTCCGACGGCGCCGGGACCGACTTGGCGACCGCGTCGCTGTACTCCTGGTCGGAGAGCACCCCCTGGTCCTTCATCTTCGAGAGGACCAGGTTGCGCCTCTCGGTGGAGTCGTGAGGGTTGCTGCGAGGCGAATAGGCCGCCGGCGAGCTGATGACCCCGGCGAGCAGCGCAGCCTCCTCGGGGGCGAGCTCCGAGGCGCAGGAGTCGGCGCCGCTACGGCCGCAGCCGGGGTGCGCGTAGCCGAAGTAGGTCCGGGCCGCCGCCTCGACCCCGTAAGCGCCCTCGCCGAAGTAGATCGTGTTCAGGTACTCGGTGAGGATCTTGTCCTTGTTCCACTGGCGCTCGAGCTGATAGGCGAGCGCCGCCTCGCGGAGCTTCTGGAAGTAGGTCCGGGTGCCCTGTGCCTCGAGCGCGTTCTTGACGAACTGCTGGGTGATCGTCGAGGCGCCCTGGGTGGAGCCGCCGGGGAGGATGTCGGCGACCACAGCGCGGGCGATGCCCCGGAAGTCGACGCCGCGGTGCTCGTAGAAGCGCTGGTCCTCGATCGCCACCGCCGCCTCCTTGATGTACGGGGAGATCTGGTCGGAGCCGACGAGGATCCGCTGGTTGTTGCTCAGCAGGGTGCCGATCTTGCGGCCCTGGTCGTCGAACACCTCGCTGTTCTTCGCCTCCGCGTACTGGGCCTTGGTCTCGAGCTGGGGGAGGTCGCCGGCGACCGCCATCATCATCCCGAAGACCATCGAGGCGCCGGCGAGCAGCCCGAGGCCGACGATGATCACCAGGAGGCGGATCTTCTTGATCTGGCCGGGCTTCGGCCGTCCGGGCCGCCGCGAGCGGATCCGGCGAGGCAGCGAAGGAGGCGGCGGCTTGCCCGCCCCGCCGGGTACCGGCTCGGCAATCCGGCTGGGGACCCGCTCGCGGAGCGCGCTGAGGCGCTCGCGCCCGTCGCGGAGACGCTCGCGCCCGTCGCGCAAACGCTCTCGAGCGTGGCCGGCGCGCTCCCTGATCCCCTCGCCGATCTCACGGAAGCCGTAGAGCAGCGAGGTCCGGCGCCGGGCGATCCCACTCTTCTGCGGCTGCCGCTCGAGCACATCCTCGAAGTCGAGGTCGTCGCGGAGGAGGGCGCTGGACCGCCGCCCGCCGCCACCGGTGGCGCGCTGACGGGCCTCACGGGCGAGGGCGCGGCCCTCTCCTGGAGTGCGCGGGCCCGCGGGGCCGGGATCTTGATCGTCGGCGAGGGAATCGAGGCCGTCACCGCCGCCGGCGTCATCGGTGAGATCGAGCCAATCCTCGTCCTCGCCGAGGCTGGCGCCCTCGCCGGGCTCGAAGCGGCGCCGCGGCCGCGGCCTTTGCGGCCGGGAGGGCGGGAACTCATCGGGCTCGGCGATCGGCCCGGGCGGGTCGACCGGCTCGTCATCGCGAACGACCAGGGGAGGCTTCTCCCCGACCGAGGTGCCCTCGGCGCCGCCATTCGCGCCTGTGCCGTTGCCGCTGACCCGGCGGCGTGCCTCATCGAGCAAACCGCGCATGCTCGAGCCATCCGAGCGCTGGCCGTTGCCGCCGTTCGAGCGCTGGCGGCCCAGCTCTCGGCGAGGCTCGTGCTCGTAATCGGGGCCGAGGTCGTCGTCGAGGCCGAAATCGAGCTCGGGTCTGGCGATAACTCCGTGAGCTCACGCTCAGGCGGAGCCGGATCGCGTGGCTGGCGCTTCCGCGGTCGGTCGGTCTTCTCCGGCGGGGGCGTGCCCTGCTCGGATCGGCCTCGGTTTACGTCGAAGTCGAAATCGAAGTCTCTGTCTGACATGTCGCTCCAGCGACTGAAGGCCCGGCCCGGAACTGTGGATCGACGAGCCCCGCGCCCGACGGAAGATAGAAGTAGGCACAGACAGGCGCGCCCGGCCAGGCGGAAGGCGGCAGTCTAGCATTGGCCTCGTGGCGGAATTCCGGGCCCGACCCACCGTAATCTCGCATGGCTGACCTCGAGACGCTCACGCAGGGGGCGGAGGAGGTCCTGCCCGAGGGAAGACTGGGCGAGCAACTCGACGAGGGCCGGCCGCTTCGCGTGAAGCTGGGGATCGACCCGACCGCCCCGGACATCCACCTGGGGCATGTCGTGGTCCTGACCAAGCTCGCCCAGTTCCAGCAGGCGGGCCACCAGGTCGTCCTGATCATCGGCGACTTCACCGCACGCGTCGGGGACCCGAGCGGCCGCGACACGCGCCGCCCGGTGCTCGGTCCGGAGGAAATCGACGCCAACGCCAAGACCTACCAGGACCAGGCCTTCAAGGTCCTGGATCGCGAGCGGACCGAGGTCAGGTTCAACAGCGAGTGGCTCGACATGCCCGCCGAGAAGCTCTTTCAGCTGGTAGGCAAGACCACGGTCGCCCGGCTGCTCGAGCGCGACGACTTCAGCAAGCGGATGGCGGCCGATCAGCCGATCTCAGGACTGGAGCTCCTGTATCCGATCCTCCAGGGCTACGACTCGGTCGCGATCCAGGCGGACGTTGAGGTGGGCGGGACCGATCAGAAGTTCAATCTGCTCTTCGCCCGCGACCTGCAGCGGGCCTACGGGGTTCCTCGAGCAGTCGATCGTCACGATGCCGATCCTGCCGGGCACCGATGGCGTCCAGAGGATGAGCAAGTCGGCGGGCAACTACGTCGGCGTCGCCGAGCCGCCGGAGGAGATGTTCGGGAAGCTGATGAGCATTCCCGACGAGGTGATGGGCCTCTACTACGAGTTGCTGCTGGCCGAGCCGGCGCCGGGCGGCCACCCCGCCGAGGCGAAGCGGGCCCTCGCCCGCCGCCTCGTCGAGCGCTTTCACGACGCCAAGGCGGCCGAGGCGGCGGAGGCGCAATTCGACCGCCTGCACGTGGAGCGCGAGGCGCCCGAGGACGTCCCCGAGGTCGCGCTCGGGGAGATCGAGGCGCTCAACGCGGATCCCAAGGACGGCGAGATCCACCTCCCGCTGCTGATCTCGTCGGTGTTCGAGGTCAGCACCAGCGAGGCGAGGCGGCTTCTCCAGCAGGGCGGGGTTAAGGTGGGGGGCGAGACGATCGCCGCGGAGCCGCTCGACGTGCCGGCCGACCGCCTGGTTGGCAAGGTGATCCAGGTGGGGAAGCGGCGCTTTGCCAGGCTGGTCTAGCCTCGAAAGGCCCCGTTTGCAGGGCGATCCCGGCGGGGTGCTCGATTCGGCTCGGCGCCTCGACTTGACGGGTGACGCGGGTTATACTTTGCGGTCGCTCTTGCTTCGGATCACGAAAGGAGCAGCCTCCTAAGAGGAGCCCAGATCGGCCGAGATTCTCGGCCGGGTATACCCGGGCCCCTCGATGAGGGGCCCTTTTTGTGCCGAAGAAGTGCGCAGCGAGGTGGCGAGTCCCGCCA
>CAWABN010000006.1:0-86896 GCA_963780305.1 uncultured Solirubrobacterales bacterium | reverse complement strand
CTATTTCGCCAAACTTCGGGCAGCACGGTCACGGGGCCGTCGTTGACCAGCGGGGGTCGCCACTCAATCCCTGGCGAGCTAGATCCTCGCCCCCGTCAGGGGCGAAGCACGACCGCTCCGCCGGCGCCGCCCCCGGTTGCTGCCGCGAAGGCCGCGGCGGCTTCCTCGAGCGGGAACGTCGCCGCGACCGAGACCTCGAGCTTCCCGGCCGCGAGCAGCTCGGCGAGCTCGCCGAGACCGCGGCCGTCGGGCTGCACGATCACCGACGAGATCTCGATGCCTCGCCGCTCGTCCGGTGTGTCCTCGGTGATCGTCGCAAGGTGACCGCCGTCGCGCACGGTGCCGATCGCGTCGGCTGAGCCGTTAGGCACGGCGTTCGCGACGGCGGTCACGCCCAAGCCGCCGCCAATGGCGAGCGCCTGCTCCGGCCAGTCGGGGTCGTGATAGTCGAGCACGTGGGCCGCTCCTAGCCGGCGCAGGCGCTCATGGCTGGCCGGTCCTGCGGTCGCGATCACCTCGGCGCCGCGCGCCGCGGCCAGTCCAACGAGCAGCGTGCCGGTCACCCCGCTCCCACCGTTAACGAGGACCAGGTCGTCAGGGCGCACCGCCAGGGCTCCGTCGATCACCTGCGTGGCGGTCAGGGCCGGAACGGGGAACGCAGCAGCGGCCTCCCACGAGAGGGCGCCAGGCTTTCGCGCGAGCACCGTCGCCGAGGCGATCAGCAAGGGCGCCCACGTTCCCTGATCCCGCAGCGGAAGGGGGTGGCTAAGCACCTCATCGCCCGGATCCCAGTCCTCGACGGAATCTCCGATCGCCGTGATGGTCCCGGCGGCCTCGACGCCGAGCGCCATCGGAGGGGCGCGGCCGACGTCCCACTCGCCCGTCCGGACGAACTCCTCCCAGTTGCCGACGCCCGCGGCCCGGATTTCGATCAGGACCTCGTCGTCCGCGAGGGGGCGCGGATCTGGGAGGTCGATCCGCCCGACAGCACCGCCGAACTCGCTGATACCGGCGGCCCGCATCAAAGAGGCGCTGTCTGAGCGTGGGCCGGCTCGGCGATGAAGGGCCGGCGGATGAAATCTTCGAGACTCTCCTCCGACATCGCCCGCCCAGTATCTCGCACGGACACTGCTGCTTTCCATGCAAAGCGGATAGCCGCTTCTCGTCCAATGCGGCTATTTCGCTTTGGATGGAAAGAGTGGTGTGTCGGGCGGGCGACGAGTCCCTCCTCGGGCACCTGGTTCGCGCGATCCTCCACCCTTTGACCCGGGACGCGGGTGCGCCCCGGGTCCAAAGTGGCGGCCGTTGTCAGCAGTGTCTCGGGAGGCTCGGGGCACTGGCGGAGAGCACTCCGGGGACGTTGATCACGCCCTCGTAGTGGGTCGTGAGGCCTCCTTGCCGAGGGTCGCGACGACGATCCCAGGGCTCAAACCACGGAAGCTGGCCCGGATCGACGCCTTCAGCACTCGTGAGGAAGCCGTCGAAGCCGCCGCGCTGTCGGAGTAGCTGCTTTGGCTTTGCCCTGTGCTCTGACCTCGCAGACGCGATCGCAGACGCTGGGACCAGGTTCACCGACGTGATCAGTTAACCGCTTCGCCTACCTGGTTGGGACGAGCATGTCGACCCCTCAGGTGGCCGGGTTGGCGGCCTTGAGCCGTGAGGCCCCTCCGCCGACCGCGGACGCGAGGATCAAGCGCTGAGCTTGGCTGATGCGAGGGCGCTCCGCAGGCGAAGCCGAGGAGCGGCCCGTTTAAACCAGATCGGCGGGAGTCGCGATCTCGGCCTGCGCTTGCGCCTCGACCGCCTGGGCCGCCTCCAGGAGCTCGGCGAGCGACTGCGAGAGCCCGTCGGCGATCAGGACTACGTCCTCCATCGAGTCGTAGTCGGCGAGGAGGCCGAAGTCGATGCCGCCGTTGTAGCTCATGATCGCGATCGCCAAGGCGTGGTTCTCGGGAAGGAAGGCGACCGGGAAGGCGTCCTCGAGCTCGCGACCGAGCACGTAGAGAGGGATCTGGGGACCTGGCACGTTGGTGACGATCAGATTGAAGAGCCGGGTCGAGAAGTTGATCCTGGAGGCCTGCGCCAGCAGCGTTGGCGGGGCGAAGTCGTTGAAGCGCGAGATCACCTCGGCGCCGAGCGCCTGCTTCGACTCCTTCAGCCCGTCCATCGCCGCGCGCACCACCCTCAGCCGCTTCACCGGGTCGGCGATGTAGACGGGGAGAGGGCCGCGCATCGCGGCGATCCGGTTGCCGAGCTCGCCGTGCTCGCCCTCGGCCCTGATCGAGACGGGCACCAGCGCCCGCAGCTCCAGGCCCTCGGTGCGGATCCCGCGGCGGTCGAGCCAGCGCCGCAGCGCCCCGCTGACGACCGTGAGGACGACATCGTTGACGGTGCCACCGAGCGCGTCCTTGATCTGCTTGAAGTCCTCGAGCTGGCAGCGCTCCCACATGAACCGACGGTGGGAGCCGATCTCGACGTTGAGAGGGACGTCCGGGGCCGGGTTGGTGAAGTTCCAGGCGACCTCCCCGAGCGCTTCCGCTGACTCGGCGACCTTGCGGGCCGCCCTGAGCGGGTCCGCCGCGGCGCGCAGGGCCCGCCCTGCAAGCCCGATGGGGACCTCGGCGAGCTCTGCCGCTCCCCGAGCAGCGAGCTCCGCGGAGGACGGGGACGGCTGCGGCACCCACGCCTCATCCGGCTCGATCTGCTCGGGAACGGGCTTCAGGTCGAAGAGCACCGTCGCTATGTCGACCCCGGCGACCCCGTCGACGAGGGCATGGTGGGTCTTGTTGATGATCGCGAACCGGTTGCCCTCCAGCCCCTGGACCAGCCACATCTCCCAGAGCGGCTTCGAGCGATCGAGCGCCTGCGAGAAGACGCGCCCGGCGATGTTCCGGAGCTGCTCCTCGGAGCCGGGGGCCGGAAGCGCAGAGTGGCGCACGTGATAGGTCGGGTTGAAGGTCGGGTCGTCCACCCAGAACGGCCTACCGGTCTGGACGGGCGGAATCGCGAGCTTCTGGCGGAAGCGAGGCACCAGGTGCAGCCGGCTCTGCACATGCTCGAGGAAGTCCTCGTAGCGCGGCGGCGGGCCCTCGAAGATGAGCACCGCGCCGACGTGCATGTGCGCGTTCGAGCTCTCATTGGTCAGGAAGGAGGCGTCGATCGAGGTCAGCCTGTCTAGGTGTCCCTGTGTCACTATCGCCAGCGTACCGCGAGGGATAAAGGCGGGGCAAGGGGCAGAACGCGTGCGGTGGATGGGCGAGATGCGAGACCGCCCGGTGGGGTCCGAGTACCCTGTGCTTGGACGTGTCGCCCCCCTCCACTAAACGGGTCGCTCCTGCGGAGCGCCCTCCCATAAATCCCGCGGGGCCCAGCCGGGTCCTGCTCGCGGCGCCGCGCGGCTACTGCGCGGGTGTCGATCGGGCCGTGGAGACCGTCGAGCACGCACTCGATCTCTACGGTGAGCCGGTGTACGTTCGCAAGGAGATCGTCCACAACAAGCACGTGGTCGAGCAGCTGCAGAGGCGCGGCGCGATCTTCGTCGAGGAGACGGCGGAGATCCCCGAGGGAGAGAAGGTCGTCTTCTCGGCTCACGGGGTGGCCCCGAGCGTTCACGAGAACGCCGCCAAGCGCCAGCTGCGGACGATCGATGCGACCTGCCCCCTGGTGACCAAGGTCCATGTCGAGGCCCGGAAGTTCGCCGAGCAGGGCTACACCGTCATCCTCATCGGGCATGAGGGCCACGAGGAGGTCGAGGGAACGATGGGCGAGGCGCCGGCCAACACCGTCCTCGTCCAGACCGAGGCGGAGGTCGAGACCCTCGAGGTCGCCGACCCCGACCGGACTGCCTACATCACCCAGACCACCCTTTCGGTAGATGAGACCACCGCGATCATCGGGGCGCTGAAGAAGAAGTTCCCGAGGATCACCGGCCCGAAGACCAACGACATCTGTTACGCGACCACCAACCGGCAGATGGCGGTCAAGGACCTCGCTCGCAAATGCGAGCTGGTCCTGGTGATCGGCTCCATCAACTCATCCAACTCGAATCGGCTGGTAGAGGTCGCCCGCGAGCACGGCGCCCGTTCCCACCTGATCGACAACCACCTGCAGGTGGACGAGGCCTGGCTCAACGGGGTGAAGACGGTGGGGATCACCTCCGGCGCCAGCGCTCCCGAGGAGCTCGTCGACCGCCTGATCACCTACTTCCGCGACCGGGGTGCCTCCGAGGTCTCCGAGCTGAGGACGGTCGACGAGGACGTCCGCTTCATGCTCCCGTCAGAGATCCGCCGGGACCTGGCCGCCGCATCAGGCTGAAGCCGCCGCGGCCGGAGGCGCGGCCGCGAACTGCACCGAGTAAATGCTCACCTCCGGGGAGGGCTCGAGCGCGAGCGAGTGCCGTTCGGTGTGCTGATGAGCGATCAGCTCATAGAGGCCGGGGTGGGAGACCGCGATCGGGTCGAACGCGGCGCCGTCGAGGCGGGCTGTGATCTCGCCTCGGCCGTCGACCGCGGCGTACGCCCCGCCCGCCTCGTAGTCGAGCTCGAGCGGCTCGGCCTGCCCCTCCGGTCGCCAGGGCCGCTCCGGCCCGCCACCCGGGAAGAGCTCGGGCGTCGGCGCCACCACCGTGGCGCCGGGGGCGTCCGAGGGCCGAAGCGGCTCCAGAGGCGGCGGCCACTCGTGACCATTCGGGGCGTTCGGGAGGGCCTCCTGGATCGCCTCCTCCGTCGCCAGGTACTCGCCCTCCCCGAGGTGGTACCAGCGAAGCGCCCCGCCGCGGCCCCAGAGGAAGAGGGCGGGCCAACCGTGCGGCTCGTATTCGCGCCAGATCCGCATCCCGGGATCGACGGCGACCGGCCAGCCGATCCCGAGCCGCGGCAGCGCCTCGGCAACGGCGCTGGGCGAGCGAGTGAACGGGAAACGCGGCGAGTGCACACCGAGCACCGTCAGGCCCGCCTCCCGGTAGCGCTCCCGCCAGGCGACCAGATAGGGGAGGGCGCGAACGCTGTTCAGCTGGGCGAAGTCGAAGAAGTGCACCAGCGCCGGTCCCGTCGCCAGCGCCCGCTCGAACTGGGGTGGCTCGCCGATCCAGTCGGTGTCGGGGGGAAAGGGGGGAGCGGCGATGTCGGCGCGCGGAGGGCGCAAGCGCGCGGAGCATCCCAGGTATGCTCACCGCCGTCCCAATGGCAGCGATCGAGAGAGGTGAGCCGGCGTGAGCGGAGCGGTGTGGCAGAGAATCGAAGAGAGTCGGGCTCGGTACAACGTGCTCGAGCACCCCTTTTACGTCCGCTGGTCGGCCGGTGAGCTCAGCCCCGAGGAGCTCGCCCGCTACGCGGGCCAGTATCGCCACGCCACCGAGGCGATCGCCAAGCTCTGCGCCGATGCTGCCGAGTCCGCTCCCTCGGCCCACCGCAGTGAGATCAAGGGTCACGCGGACGAGGAGCAGGCCCATATCAAGCTCTGGGACGACTTCGTCGCGGCGGCCGGCGGCGAGATCGGTGTCGAGCCGACGGCCGAGACCGCCGAGTGCGTTCGGGCCTGGACCGAACCGAATGGCTACCTGGCCGCGCTGGCGCGGCTCTACGCGATCGAGAGCGGGCAGCCCGAGATCTCGCGAATCAAGCGAGAGGGCCTGGCGCAGTTCTACGGAATCGATGGCGGGCCGGGCAGCGAGTACTTCGAGGTGCACGAGCGCAGCGATGATGCCCACGCGGAGGAGTCGAGGCGTCTGATCTCCGAGGGGATGGATCCCGCCGACGAGGACGCGATCGTCGAGGCGGCCGAGTCCGCCTTCCGCGCCAACTGGCGGCTGCTCGACGGCGTCAGCTGAACGCGGCCGGGGCGGCGTGAGGGCTCGCGACCGCGCCATCGGGATCGTTCTCGGGATCCTGCTCGGGTTGGCAGTGGTCATCCTCTTCCTCTTCCTCGGCAGCCGCAGCACGATCGACACGCCCGACATCTCGGGGAACTCGCCACCGGCGCAGACGCCGACCACAACAGCTCCGGCGTCGAGGCCCGGCGGTCCTTGATGTGGGCCTAAACCAGATCTAGGAGGCTTCACGGATGCGATCGACGACTGCGAGGATCGGGCTGCTGGCGGCATTGGTCGCGGTGGCGGTGGTCCTATTCATCGTCCTCAGTGGGGACGACAACGACGGCGGTGGCGAGACAACCACCACCGCGGCCCAGACCACGACCGAAGCCGGCGGCCAGCCTTCAGCCCTCCCCCCGGTGATAACTGTCCGTAACGGGCAGCCGGTCGGCGGCGTTCAGCAGCTCAGCTTCAGCAAGGGCGACCAGGTCCGGTTCGAGGTTCGGCTCGACCAGCCCGCGGAGGAGGTCCACGTGCACGGCTACGAGATCGAAGAGCCTGCCAACGCCGGTCCGGTTAGGTTCAACTTTCCCGCCGACATCGACGGGGTCTTCGAGGTCGAGGTTCACACTGAGAGCGGCGAGTTCCAGATTGCGGAGCTGACCGTAAATCCCTAGCTCGGCATGAGCTTGCGCATCCCGAGGCTGGCGACGGAACCGGCAGCGGTTGTGGCCGCTTGTGTGTTGGCGGCGCTGGTCGCCGTCCTCGCTTTCCCCGAGGTCGCCTCGGCTCACGCCCTGGTCGGCCGCAAGGACCTGCCTGTTCCCGCCTGGCTCTTCGCCTGGGGGGCGTCACTGGTCCTGATCGTCTCCTTCGCTCTGCTCTCGGTCGCCTGGACCAAGGCGCGGCTCCAGGACGAGGACTGGCGGCCGCTGTCCCCGCGGCTGTCCGCGGTCCTGCTCAACCCGATCACCCAGCTCCTCTGCGGGCTGGCCGGCGTCGGCCTGCTCTTTTTGGTCATCTACGCCGGCCTCGACGGGACCGAGGACGCGATTCACAACTTCGCGATCATCTTCGTCTTCTACACCTTCTGGCTGGGGCTGGTTCTGGCGAGCGTCGTCCTCGGGGACGTCTTTCGAGCCTTCAATCCCTGGCGGGCGATCGGGCGGGCGTTCTCGGGGGCCTTCCGGCTGATCGCGGGCCAATCGGCGCCCGCACCGTTCACCTACCCCGAGCGCCTGGGGCGCTGGCCCGCGGTCGCGGGGGTGATCGGGTTCGTCTGGCTGGAGCTGATCAACAGCGCGGGAGTGGCGCCCGATCCGGGAAACGTGGCGACTGCCACCCTCGTCTACAGCGCGATCACCTTCGTTTGCATGGCCCTTTTCGGGGTCGACGAGTGGATCGAGCGTGGGGAGGCGTTCTCTGGCTACTTCGGGATGTTCTCCCGGCTCTCGGTGTTCGAGGCGCGCGAGGGTCGGCTCGGTCGCCGCCGGTTCCTCACCGGGGCTCCCTCGTGGGCCGCCGTCCCGGGCTCGGCGGCGCTGGTGCTCGCCTCGATCGGAGTGACCAGCTTCGACGGAGCACAGGAGGGAGCGCTGAAGTCAGCGATCAGCTCGACCTTCAACCACATCCACGACATCGGCTTCGGCACGATCGCCACCTTCCGGATCACCAACAGCCTCTGGCTGGCGATCGTCCTCGCCGGGGTCGGCCTTCTCTACTGGCTCGGCATCCGCGGCATGCACACGGTCAGCGGCTCGCCGCGGGCGCGCGAGCTGGCGCGCTCCTTCGCCCACACCCTGATCCCGATCGCGCTGGCCTACATCGTCGCCCACTACTTCAGCGCCTTCATCTACCAGGAGCAGGCCCAGTTCACTTACATCCTCTCCGACCCCCTCGGGAACGGCTCGGATCTGTTCGGCACCGCCGGGGGTGGGATCGACTATGGGTTGATCAGCTCGAACGCGATCTGGTACGTGCAAGTCGGGGCGCTCGTCGTCGGCCACGTCACCGCGCTCACCCTCGCTCACGACCGCGCCCTGGCCGTCTACGGAGACGTGCGGTCGGCGACCCGCTCCCAGTACTTCATGCTTGCGGTGATGGTCGCCTTCACCTGCTTCGGGCTTTACCTGCTTTCCCAAGCCAACGCCTAGGTCATCCATCGGCCAACTTCTGGATTGCGACCCCGAGGCGCTGAGCCTCGATCCCTCCGCCCTCGAGAATGACCATCACGTTCGCCGCCCGGTAGCAGACGAGGTCGGCGGCGGCCTGGCACGCATTCATCTCCTCTTCCGCGGCCGCGGTGTCGTCGTAGAAGTAGAGCGAGCCCCCGGCATGAGCGTGGCCGCCCCCCTCCTCTTCCGGCGGAGCGGCTGCTCACCCTGGGCGTGCTCGCCGCGGGTGTCCGGCCCGCCTAGGCCCGCTTACCGCGCCTGACACACGGGTTGCAGCCCGGACCAGGGAACGGGGTCCGGGGGCTCGAATCGGAGGGGATGGGCAGAGAACCGCGGAACACCGCCCGCGCTCGCAGGTGGCTGGGCTTGGGGGCGGCTGCGGTGGTGCTCGCCGCCGGCGCTCTCGGGGCGGCCTCGGCCTGGGCGCAGGAAACCGCCACCGTCGCCAGCCCGGAGGCTGCTCCGGCCGCCCCGCCGGGGGGTGGCACGGTCGCCCCGGGAAACCCGCAGATCAGCGCCGTGGGCTGCCTCAGCCGCTGCATCGGGCCCGCCACCGGCATCGTCCGCTCCAGGGTGAGGGTTACCGGCAGCGAGCTCGGCAACACGGTCCTCGTCTCCTTCCCCCGCGCGGACGGCAAGCGCGCCAAGGACCGTTCCCCGGTGGTCAAGCCCAGCGGCGCGGTGCTCGCGAAGGTACCCGCCGAGGCCACCACCGGTCCGATCCGGGTCGCCGACTCCTTCGGCCAGTTCCGTGACTCGGCGTCCACCTTCGGGGTCGGCACCAAGGCGCAGCTACGGGCGGCCCGGTTGGGATTCATCTTCCCGGTTCGAGGGCCGCACAGCTTCGGCGGTGCCGACGCCCGCTTCGGTGCTCCCCGCGACGGCCACCTGCACCAGGGCCAGGACGTGGCCGCTGCTTGCGGAACGATCCTCGCGGTGGTCCACGGCGGGGTCGTCAAGGCAAACGGCTTCCAGGCCGCGGCCGGCAATTACGTGGTCATCGACGGTGCGGACGTGAAGCAGGACTACGCCTACATGCACCTCCAGGGACCCTCGCCCCTGGCGATCGGCCAAATCGTGACCACCGGCCAGAAGGTCGGCAAGGTCGGTACCACCGGCGACTCGACCGGCTGCCATCTGCATTTCGAGCTCTGGGTCGGGGCTGGCTGGTACACCGGCGGTGCCCCGATCGACCCCTTGCCGCTACTGCAGTACTGGGACAGCTACTCCTAGGACTCCTCAATCGGCGCGTCGAGCGCCTTCCAGTCGGCCTCGCTCGCGAACTTGGTCAGTTTGGAGCCGTTGTGCGTCGCGCGAAAGGCGTACCGCACGCTCTGCTTACCTGTCTTGGTCGTGCTCTCGTAACGAACCTTGCGCACCTCGGACTCCGGTACCTGCACCTTCTCTCTCTTCTTCACGTCGTAGAACTCGATGCTCATTTTTCCTCCTCTATCGTCGTCCCCATCTGAAAGCGTTACTCGCCGCTCTACCAGGCATGCGGCGAGCCCTCAACATAGCCATCTGCTCGGCGGCCACCCTGCCCGGCTTGTGTCGATTGCCACTTTCATTGGGTCGCCTTAGGAGCCGTGTCGGTCAGCCCATTCCGGAGGAGCTCGGTGTCCTGGCGCAGCATGCTGAGGTAGCTGCCCGACTCACCGGGCGCCTCGACCAGCAGGTGTTCCTCGATCCCGACGCCGGTCTCGCCGGCGATCCGTTCAAGCACCTCGGGATCGTCGGTCTCCTGGGCGAATATGGTCGGCACCCCTGAGGAGCTGACCGCGTCTTCGACCTCCTTGATCGTCTGGGCGCTCGCTTCCGCCTCGGGGCCGGATGCCGGAAACGGCGTCGCCAGGACCTCGAGGCCATAGCGGTCGGCGAAATAGCCCATCGCGTCGTGTGAGGTCACCAGCTTGCGATTCTGGGGTGGGATCGAGCCGAGTTGCTGCTCGATCTCGGCATCCAGCCCTCGAAGCTCCGCCGCGTAGCTCTCCGCCCGGCTGCGATAGCCGTTCGCATGATCGGGATCCGCCTCGGCCAGCGCGTCGGCGAGCGCCGACAGCGCCGCCGCCACCCGGCTCGGATCCATCCAGACATGCGGGTCGAGGCCGCTCTCGGCGTGCTCCTCCTCCTCGCCCTCCACGTGCTCGCCAGCCTCCTCGAACGGCAGCAGCTGCCCGACGTGATCGGCGACCGCGAACTTGGGGACGTCGATTTCGTCGATCGGGATCCCCGCCTCGAGGTCGGCGCCGTTGTAGACCAGCAACAGTGAGTCCTCGATCGTCGCCCGATCCTCGGCGCTGAGCTGGAACTCATGGGGACTGGTCGCGTCCGGGATCACCTGCTCGACGCTCGCATCTTCGCCCGCCACCTGCTCGGTGACGTCGGCCCAGATCCCGGTGGTGGCGGCGACCGTAGCCCCGGATTGATCCTCGCTTGATCCGCATCCCGCCGCGGCGGCGAATAGAAGAGTGACGAAAACGAGGGTCGAGGCGAGTCTCATCGGTGGCCTTTCTCGGAGAATCGGCTTAGTCAAGAATGAGAATCATTATCAAACTAACCGTCCGGCATACTTTCCGACGATGAGCTTCGTGCCACTCCTGGCCCACATCGGCCACTGGTACATGTGGCTTCTCTACGCCGTTCCGGTGCTGGTGGTGATCGCCGCCTCGCTCCATGCTCTGATCGACCAGCACCGCGAGGACCGCGAGCGCGACGTGGAGGAGGCCCGCGGCTCTTAGCCGGGGCGGACTAGGCGCGCGCCCTTGGCAGGGCGAGGGCGACGACGAAAGTGCTGACCGCGACCAGGACGATCGAGGCGCCGGCCGCCAGGTCGAAGTTCCAGGAGAGCAGCAAGCCAAGCGGGGCGCTGATCGCGGCGATCGCGGCCGAGAGCGCCATCATGGCAGGCAGCCGCTTGGTCAGCAGGGCCGCGGTCGCCGGCGGCGCGATCAACAGCCCGAGCACGAGCAGCGCTCCCACGACCCGGAAGCCGATCACGACCGCCAGTGTCACCAGCACCAGCATCGCCAGGTGGAGGCGTTCGACCGGTAGTCCCAGGGCGGCGGCGCGCTGTGGGTCGAAGGAGAGCAGCAGGAAGGGCCGGTAGAGCATCGTCACCAGCGCCACGATGCCGACGGCGAAGATGCAGCTGACCAGGACCTCGGTATCGGTGACCCCGAGCACATCGCCGAAGAGGAAGGAGGTCAGGTCCACCGAGTAGCCCTGGACCCGGGAGACGATCGCCACCCCGAGGGCAAGCATCAGGACGAAGACGACCGCCGCGGCCGTCTCCTCGCGGACCCGGCTGCGCCGGAGGATCAGGCTGGTGCCGCCCGCGGTCACGAGTCCGGCCGCCAGAGCTCCGAGCCAGAGGGCGGCGTCGTTGGGCTCGCTGCCGGCCGCTCCCGCGGTGAGGGCGAAGGCGATCGCCACCCCGGGCAGCACCCCGTGGGCGAGGCTGTCCGCCATCAGCGCCATCCCGCGCAAGATCACATAGCAGCCGACCACCCCACAGATGACCCCGACCGCGGCGGCAGCGAGGGCACCAGTGCGGACGAACTCGGCCTGGAAGGGGTCGACAAGCCAGTCCATCCTTAGCCCGCACCGTGATGGTGGTGGGCGGTGTCGACGAGCAGGGAGCCGACCCGGAGGACGTGCCCGGCGAAGGTGCGCGAGATGACCTCCTCGGTGAAGGTCTCGGCCGGGGGGCCAAAGGCAATCAGCGTCTTGTTGAGGCAGAGCACCAGGTCGAAGTCGCGGCCGGCGCTCTCCAGGTCGTGGGTGGCGACCAGCACGGTGCGTCCGCGGTCGCGCCATTGTTCGAAGAGGCGCTGCATCGCGGCGTGGGTGGGGGCATCGAGCCCGGCGAAGGGCTCGTCGAGCAGAAAGATGTCGGCGTCCTGGGCGGAGGCCTGGGCAAGCAGCGCCCGCTGACGCTCGCCGCCGGAGAGATCGCCGAAGCGCCGCTCTGTGAGGTGCTCGATCCCGAGCTCGGCGAGGGCCCCGTCAACAAGCTCCCGGTCGCGCTCGCCGAAGCGACCGATCCAGCCGAGGTCGCCGTAGCGGCCCATCCGCACGACGTCGGCCACGGTGACCGGGAAGGAGGGCTCGAGCTCGAGCCGCTGCGGGACGAAGGCGACCCGGCGGCTGGCGAGGTCGATTGATCCGGCGTCCACCCGAGCAAGGCCGATCGCCGCCCGGAAGAGGGTGGTCTTGCCAGCTCCGTTCGGCCCCAGCAACGCCACCGTGGCCCCGGCAGGGACCTCGAAGCTGACGTCGAGAAGCGCGGGCTCACGTCCGTAGCGGACCGTGAGCTCCTGAGACGAGACCGCCGGGGCGGCCGCCTCAGCCGCCATTGCTCACTTCGGGGAGCAGCGGGCGCAGTCGCCGTGGATGACGATGTCGTGGCCGCTCATCGAGTGGTGCAGCCGACCGGCGAGTCGCTCCAGAGCGCGCTCGAGGCGCTCATCCTCGAACGCCGTCACCCGCCCGCAGGTATCGCAGACCGCGTGGTGATGGTGCTCGCCGCCCGGCACGATCGGCTCATAGCGCGAGCCGCCGTCGTCGATCTCCACCCGTTGCACCAGGCCCATCTCGTGCAGCAGGTCGAGAGCCCTGTATACGCTGGCGAGGCCGACGTCGGTCCCCTTCGCCCGGAGCTCATCGGAGATCTCCTGCGCCGAGAGGCAGCAGCTCTGCCGCCCAAGCTGCTTGACAACCGCTTCCCTGGCGCCACCGGCCCGGTGCCCCGCCTCCCTGAGCGCGGAACGAGCTGACTCCTCCCACTGCGAGGCGGTCGCTGCGGTCATCGCCGCAGCTTAGCGGCCGTTGATACTGATTCTCGTTATCGAGAATGTGGCCCGAGGGCCGGGTAGGCAGCGGGGTCGCTTCGGCTAATAGCCGGGGTAGTACCGGGCCGCGTAGCCGGTGCCGCTGCGAACGGTCGTCCGCCACCGCGGGCCGCGTCCCTGGTTGAGCGACTCGCCGACCGCGGATGTGTCGAAGCGCAATCCCGCGATCACCGCGTAGGTGTGGGCCCTGTTCGCGTAGACGGTGATCCAAGCTCCGAGCCCGGGAGCCCCCCAGCTGGTCGCTAGCAAACCGGAGACGAGGGGCCTACTGAGCAGTCCGGCCGCATGAAGGACATAGCTGACCGCGCCGGAGCAGTCGTAGCCCCTCGACTTCCAGCGCCGGTGGCCGCCGCCCCAGATGTAGGGCCGCTTGCGGATGCGGTTGGCGGCGCGGATCGCATTCTGGACCGCGAACGGCGCGTCCGGAGGCGCCACGGCGCTTCCATCGGGCAGCCGGAGGGCGGCAGACGTTGGGAGCGGAGTTGACCCGGGGACGTAGCCCGGCGGCTGCTCGCTGTCCTGAGCTGATGCGCCCGCGGTGCAGGTCAGGGTGAGAACCGCAAGCAGAAGGGCAGCGGAATGCCATGCGCGGGCGCGGGATCCCTCCCGAGTTGAGGCTGTCTTCGTCCTGGCTGCGACCCTCTAACCCTCGTCAGTACAGCCAGCGGACTTGAATGAAATCTTGCAGATCAGGCAGGGGCGACTTCGCGCTCGCCGAGGATCTCGCCGAGGCGGCGCTCGAGGGCGACCGAGACCGCCGCTCTCACCGGGCCCTCGCCGAGCCGCTCGACCAGCGCCTCGAGGAATCCCTCGATCACCAGGCGCTTCGCGTCGGCCTCGGGAAGGCCGTGCGCAGCGCAGGTAATGGAGCTGCTCGGCGTCGATCTGGGCGATCGCGGCGGCGTGGGTGCAGCGGACGTCGTCGGCCTCGATCTCGAGGCCCGGAATCGCGTCGGCGTGGGCCGACTCCGAGAGCAGCAGGTTGCGGTTCTCCTGGAAGGCGTCCGTCTGCTGGGCCCCCGGGTCGACCCTGATCATCCCCCGCCAGACCGCGGTCGCTTTGCCGTCGAGGACCCCGCGGAAGGCGAGGTCGGACGTCGTGCTGGGGGCGGCGTGCTCCTGGGTGGTGTCGAAGTCGAGGTGCTGGCTGCCGTCGCCGGCATATGCGCCGGTCACCCGGGCGGTGGAGCCGGGGCCGGCGAGGCGAGTCTCCATCCGGACCTTGCCCCGGCCGGAGCCGAAGCCGAGGGCGACCCAGTCGAGGGTCGCGTCGCGCTCGACCTCGGCGCGCTGGGTCGCGAACACCCAGCCGCGCTCGCTGAGGCCCTGGGCGGTGACGTAGCGGAGGTTGGCGCCGGCGGCGAGCCAGACCTCGGTCACCGTGTTGAAGAGGCCGTCGCCGCCGTCCTCGGTGGCGAGCCACTGCTCCCAGACCTCGGCCTCGGCCCCCTCCTCGAGGACGATCAGGGTACGGAAGCCGAGGGCGCTGCCGGGGGTGTCCTGCACCGCGGCGACCTGCGCCGGCAGCTCCAGGCGCTTGCCCGCGGGCACGTAGATGAAGGCGCCGCCTCGCCAGGCGGCGTCGTTGCGCGCGACAAAGGGGTCGTCCTTCGCGGCCAGGGAGCCGAGCCGCTCCTCGACCAGCCGCGGATATCGCTCGATCGCGGCATCGAGGCTGGCGACCACCGGCTCGGTCGGCTTCTCACCCCGGCCCGAGTCGAGCTGGCCATCGAGTGAGAGGCCATCGACCTGGACAACCCGCGGCGCATCCTCGGGCGAGTTGAGCACCGCGTCGGCGCGAGAGCGCGCCTCGGGGTCGCCCACGAGCGCCGGCTCGAACACGGTCCCCTCCAACCCGGAGAGGTCGGTGAACTCCCAGCCCTTCGCCTTGGTGGTCGGCAGCCCGAGCTGCTCGGCCAGCGCGGCGCCGGCCCGGCGCCGCTCGATCAACCAGTCTGGCCCAGCCGCCGCGCCCGCTTGGGCGTCAGCCAATCGAGCCCTCCATCTGCAGCTCGATCAGACGGTTCATCTCGACCGCGTACTCCATCGGAAGCTCCTTGGTGATCGGCTCGATGAAGCCGTTGACGATCATCTTCGAGGCCTCCTCCTCGTCGAGCCCGCGCGACTGCAGGTAGAAGATCTGCTCCTCGCCGATCTTCGAGACGGTCGCCTCGTGGCCGACGTCGACGTTGTCCTCGCCGATCCGGATCGTCGGGTAGGTGTCCGAGCGCGACTCCTCGTCGAGCAGGAGCGCGTCGCAGACGACCTTCGACTTCGACTCGGTGGCCCCCTTTGCGACCTCGAGCAGGCCGCGGTAGGTGGCCCGTCCGGCGTCCTTGGAGATCGACTTGGAGAAGATCGAGGAGGTCGTCTTCGGGGCGACGTGGAAGATCTTGCCGCCGGCGTCCTGATGCTGGCCCTTGGCCGGCGAAGGCAATCGAGAGGACCTCGCCGTGGGCCCGCTCGCCGAGCAGGTAGATCGACGGGTACTTCATCGTCAGCTTCGAGCCCAGGTTGCAGTCGACCCATTCCATCGTCGCGTCCTCGTGGGCGACCGCCCGCTTGGTGACCAGGTTGTAGACGTTCTGGGACCAGTTCTGGACGGTCGTGTAGCGGATCCTGGGCGCTCGGCTTGGCGATGATCTCGACCACCGCCGAGTGCAGCGAGTCGGTCGAGTAGACCGGTGCCGTGCAGCCCTCGATGTAGTGCACGTCCGAGCCCTCCTCGGCGATGATCAGGGTGCGCTCGAACTGGCCCATGTTCTCGGTGTTGATCCGGAAGTAGGCCTGGAGGGGCATCTCGACCTTGACGCCGGCGGGGACGTAGACGAAGGAGCCGCCCGACCAGACGGCCGAGTTGAGGGCGGCCAGCTTGTTGTCGTTGGGCGGGATCACGGTCGCCCAGTACTCGCGCACCAGGTCCTCGTGCTCGCGCAGCGCGGTGTCCATGTCGGTGAAGATCACGCCCTGCTCCTCGAGCTTCTCGTTCACCTGGTGGTAGACGACCTCGGACTCGTACTGGGCGCCGACGCCGGAGAGGAACTTGCGCTCCGCCTCGGGGATCCCGAGCCGGTCGAAGGTGTTCTTGATGTCCTCGGGGACCTCTGACCAGTCGCGGCTGTTCTTCTCGGAGGCGCGGACGAAGTAGTGGATGTTGTCCCAGTCGATCTGGGCGAGGTTGCCGCCCCAGGTCGGGGTGGGGCGCTGCATGAAGTGGTCGAGCGCCTTGAGGCGGAAGTCGCGCATCCACTGCGGGCTCCTCCTTGTACTCGGAGATCGACTCGACGACCTCGCGGCGAGAGGCCCTTGGGGGCCTTGTAGGCGTAGCCCTCCTCGGAGTCGTGGAAGCCGAACTTCTCCTTGTAGTCGGCGTTGATCCCGGCGAGGTCGCGCTCCTCGGCGGGGCGCTCCTGCGGGCGGCCGTGTTTCGGGAGTGGCCATGTCTCGAGAACCTCCAGCTTGACGGTGTCGTCCTCGATCGTCACCGGGTAGGTCTGGACCGGCTGGTAGGCGGGGAGGGTCTTCGGTCGGCCGGTGCGTGAGGTCGAACAGCGAACCGTGGCGGGGGCACTCCACGGTACAGGTGGCGGCGTCGAACTCGCCCTCGGCCAGCGGCCCGTCGTCGTGCGAGCAGCGATCCTCGATCGCGTAGAGGGTCGCCGTCGCAGTTGAAGACGCCGATCTTGGCGCCGTCGATCGGCCTCGACCAGCGTCATCTGCGCCGCTGGGCAGCTCGCCCGCGGGCACAGACATCGATGCTGTTCGTGTCGTGCTTTCGCGTCACTTTATTCCTACTTCGCGGGTCGGATTTTAGCGAGTGCGTTGGTCGGTGGCTTCAGGAGCGCCGGGCGAAGCCCGAGATGCGAGGCGAAGAAGGTGGGCGGCATCACCTGTGAAGCCGCGGTCTCGGGGTGAAGTCCTTCTAGCCGCGCGGCTGAACTCAGATGGAGGCGGCCTCGGCGGGGTCGCCCCGCTCGCCCTCGTCCTCCCAGTCGGCGGCCTGGCCGAGGCTGGCGCTCTTGACGATCTTGAGGCCGAGCAGCGCGCACTTCATCCGGGTCGCCGAGATGTCGATCCCGAGCAGGTCGAGGACGAAGTCCTTGGGCAGCGCGAGGATCTCCTCGGGCTCATGCCCTCGAGCTCGTCGGTGAGCAGCGAGGTCGCCGCGGTCGAGATCGCGCATCCCTGGCCCTCGAAGGCGACCTCGGCGACCCTGCCGTCCTCGTCCAGCTTCAGGAAGACGTGCTGCTCGTCGCCGCAGAAGGGGTTGTTGTCCTCGAACTCGAGGTCGAAGTCGTCGAGGCGGCCGAAGTTGTGCGGCCGCTTGTAGTGCTCGAGGATCTGGTCTCGGTAGAGCTCGTCCACGATCAGAGCTCGAAGACGCGCCGGACGTCGAGCAGGCCGTCGACCAGGCGGTCGACCTCGCTCGCGGGTGTTGTAGACGGCGAGGCTGGCGCGGGTGGTCGCCGGCACCCCGAGGCGCTCCATCAGGAGCTGGGCGCAGTGGTGGCCGGCGCGGACGGCGACCCCGTGGCGGTCGAGGATCTCCGAGACGTCGTGGGCGTGGACGCCCTCGAGCGCGAAGGAGATGATCCCGCCGCGGTCGTCGCCGGCAGGCGGGCCGAAGACGCGTGAGCCCGGGGACCTCGGCGAGCCGCTCGAGCGCGTAGGCGGTGAGCTCGGCCTCGGCGGCGTGGACCGCCTCCAGCCCGAGCTCGTCGAGCCAGCGCACCGCGGCGCCGTAGCCGATCGCCTCGCCGATCGCGCGGGGTGCCGCCCTCGAACTTCGCCGGCAGCTCGGCCCAGGTGATCTCGTCTCGCGCCCGACCTTCTTGATCATCGAGCCGCCGCCGATGAAGGGCGGCATCGCCTCGAGCAGCTCGCGGCGGCCGAACAGCGCCCCGATCCCGGTCGGCCCGTACATCTTGTGGCGCGGTGAGCGCGTAGAAGTCCGCTCCCAGCTCGGCCATGTCGAGCGTCCAGCTTCGGCCCGCCCTGGGCGCCGTCGACGACCACGAGCGCCCCGGCCTCGTGGGCGAGGCGGGCGATCTCGGCGACCGGGTTGATCGTGCCGAGCACGTTGGAGACGTGGGCGACGCAGACCAGCTTCGGCCCGCGCTCGAGCAGCGGCGGCGAAGGCGTCCAGGTCGAGCCGGCCCTCGTCGGTGATCGGCGCCCAGTCGAGCTCGGCGCCCTTCTCCTGGGCGAGCTGGTACCAGGGCACGATGTTCGAGTGGTGCTCCATCTCGGTGAGCACGATCCGGTCGCCCTCGCCGACGTTGGCGCGGCCCCAGGAGTAGGCGACCAGGTTGAGCGCCTCGGTCGCGTTGCGGACGAAGATCACCTCGCGCCGCTCGGCGCCGATGTGGGCGGCGAGCGATCCGCGCGCGCCTCCTCGTAGAGGCTCGGTCGCCTCCTCGGAGAGCGTGTGGACGCCGCGGTGGACGTTGGCGTTGTGCTCGAACCGCCAGTAGCGGTCGAGCGCCTCGATCACCGCCAGCGGCTTCTGCGAGGTGGCGCCGTTGTCGAGGTAGGCGAGCGGCTCGCCGTGGACCTCGCGCTCGAGGATCGGGAACTCGGCCGCGGATCTCCTCGAGCGAGCGGCGGAGGGCGGGGGCGGTGGCCGCGGTCGGCTCCATGCGTCCGTAGGCCGCGCCGCCGCCTCGACCTCCTCCTTGATCCAGCCGTAGCCCTTCTCCTCGAGCTGCTCGACCAGCTCGGCGCCGCCCTCCTTGACGATCCGCCCGTCGTAGAGGACGTGCACGGCGTCGGGCTTGATCAGGTGGAGGATGCGCTGGTAGTGGGTGATGATCAGGACGCCCATCTCCGGGCCCGGCGAACTTGTTGACGCCCTCGGCGACGACCTGCAGGGCGTCGATGTCGAGGCCGGAGTCGGTCTCGTCGAGCACCGCGAGCTCGGGACGCAGCATCGCCAGCTGGAGGATCTCCATCCGCTTCTTCTCGCCGCCGGAGAAGCCGTCGTTGAGGTAGCGGGAGGAGAACTCCTTCGGGATGTTGGTCAGCTCCATCGCCTCCTCGGTCTGCTTGCGGAAGTCCTTCAGCTTCACCGGCTCCTCGCCGCTGCGCCTCGCGGTGGGCGTTGACCGCCATCCGCAGGTACTTGGCGACGGTGACGCCCGGGATCGCGACCGGGTACTGGAAGGCCATGAACAGGCCCATCCGGGAGCGCTCGTCGGGGTCGGCCTCGGTGATGTCCTCGCCCTTGAAGGTGATCGTGCCCTCGGTCACCTCGAGGCCGGGGTGGCCCATGATCGCGTTCGCGAGGGTGGACTTGCCCGAGCCGTTCGGCCCCATCAGGGCGTGGATCGTGCCCTTCTCGACCTCGAGGTCGAGCCCCTTGAGGATCTCCTTGTCCTCGGCGGTCACGTGCAGGTTGCGGATCTCTAGCTCAGCCAATTCGTCTCCTAGGGTGTTCGGTTTCGGGGTCTGGGACTAGGCGGCGCCGGCGACCGCGCGCTTCCGCGCGACCCGGTTGGCGCCCTTCGCCGCCGGACGGTGCTGGTCGGCGAACTCGACCAGGTCGGCGAGCGTGGTCCCGGACAAGCGCCTTGGTGACGCCGCCCTGCACCCGGGTCCAGAGCAGCTTGGTGGCGCAGGCCTGGTCGCCGTCGGTCTCGTGCGAACAGGAGACCTTGCCCTCGGGGTCGGGGTGGAAGCACTCCATCGGAGCGATCGCTCCCTCCAGCGCCTGCACCACCTCGAGCATCTCGATCTGCTCGGCCGGGCGTCCCAGCCGGTAGCCGCCGTGGGCGCCGCGCTGGCTCTCGACCAGGCCGGCCTTGCGCAGCTTCGCGACCAGGTGCTCCAGGTAGGAGAGGGGGAGCCGCTCGGATTCGGCGACCGCGCTCAGCGCCACCGGGGCGCCGCCGTCCTGCCGGCCCAGCTCGACCATCAGGCGAACCCCGTACTCGGCTCGGGTGGAGAACAACATCGGAAGAAATCCTAGCTGAATGGTCGGATAAGCGGGGCCGAAGTGCTCAGCTCGCGCGGGGAACGCCGCCGCCGCGCTCCACCATCCCACGGAGGACGTTGCGGAATTCGGCGTAGACACGGGGGCCGGCTGCCTCGGCATGGCGCCGTTCGATCTCGGCGACGATCTCGTCGCGCAGGCGCAGCTGCTCGAGGCCGCGCTCGGTCGGGACGATCAGCTTCGCGCGGCGATCATTCGGGTCAGGGCGGCGCTCGACGTACCCGATCCCCTCTAGCTCATCCACCAGCCGGCCGACGACCTGCTTGTCGCGTCCCGAGAGCCTGGCGAGCTCGGTGGCCCGGACGCCGTCCTCGTCGAGGTAGGCGAGCACCGCGCTGTGGCGCGGGTGCAGCTCGGTATGTCCCTGCTTCGCCAGCCGATCGAACAACTCCCGCTGGAGGGTTCCCTGCAGGCGCGCGCTGAGAACCCCGAGATCCGGGTTCAGCTGCTGCCTCTCGCTGCGTCTCTTTGCGGTCGTCACGGTGGTCTCAGAAAGAGATAATAGAGGGATGAGACGGTCGCACTTCACTACCACGCCCTTGGACCCGGTTGAGTCGGTTGGCTAAGATCGGGGCAGACTTCGAACAGATTCGCCAAAGGAGATTCGATGACCACCACACGTCGTTCCAACTTCGCGGCCACGCTCAGGACGACGATCCTGCTCGCCGGCCTTACCGGGCTGCTCGTCGTGATCGGCGCGCTCATCGGCGGGCCGCAGACGGCGGCGCTCTTCCTCGCCTTCGGCCTGATCCTCAACCTGGGCGCCTACTGGTTCAGCGACAAGCTCGCGCTGAGGATGTCCGGCGCCAAGCCGGTCTCCGAGGAGGAGGCTCCGCGGCTCTATCAGATGGTCAGGGACCTGACCACCCGCGCTGGGCTGCCGATGCCGAAGCTCTACGTGATCCCCCAGGATCAGCCGAACGCCTTCGCCACCGGGCGAAACCCGGAGCACTCGGCGGTCGCAGTCACCCAGGGCATCCTCAAGCTGCTCTCCGAGGATGAGCTTCGGGGTGTGCTCGCCCACGAGCTCGGCCACGTTCGCAACCGCGACATCCTGATTACCTCGGTCGCATCCGCGATCGGCGGTGCGATCACCTACATCGCCTACATGCTGCTCTGGTTCGGCGGTGACAACGATTCGCCGCTTGGCCTGGTCGGCGCCCTGGCGCTGGTGTTGCTGGCGCCGATCGCGGCCTCGATCATCCAACTGGCGATCTCCCGCCAGCGCGAGTACTCGGCCGACGCTACCGGCGCCGAGATCTCCGGCAACCCCGAGTCCCTCGCGAGCGCCCTGCTCCGTCTCGAGGCTGGGGCCCAGGCGATCCCGATGCAGGTGAACCAGGCGGCGGAGCCGCTCTACATCGTCAAGCCCTTCCACGGTGGTGGGATGGCGGCGCTGTTCTCGACCCACCCGCCGATCGAGGAGCGGGTCCGCCGGCTCCGCCAGATGCGCCCCACCATCGGCTAGCGGGGCGCCGGGTGGGCTATCGGATTCTGGCTTCGAGGGACGCCTTCTGGCGTCCCTCGAACCAGATGAAGGTCGAAAACACCGACCTCGCAAAGCAGCTCGAGGCCGAAACTCTGGGCGCTCGCCTCTGGCGCCTTCATCCGGGCCAGGCGTCGACCAGGCACAGGCATCGGAGTGAGCATGAGCTGTACGTCGTCCTCGAGGGAGAGGGCCGGATCCGGCTCGACCACGAGGCCCTCACCCTGGACCCGTTCTCGGCCCTCCTTGTCGAGCCTGACACCGTCCGCCAGGTCTTCAACGACAGCGACGCTGACGCCGTCTGGCTCATCGTCGGCGCCCCACCGGAAAACGCGAACACGCTCGAGATGAGCGAGGACGAGATCGCTTACCGATATCCGGACGGCCCCAAGGCGCTGCCGCCCGAACTCGGCGGCGGCGCCCTCGATGCCTGATTTCCTGAATCGAGTTCAGTCTGGGGTCGTGCCCGTCGCTACACTAAGTGAAGTATTGAAATCGGATCAGGATTTGGGAATATGAGCGACGTGGTTGAGATGCCCCGCAAGGAAGTGCCGCCGCCCCTCGAGCTGGTCAAGGGCAGGATCGAGGAGGTTCTGCCTCCCGCCGTCCAGAGCGAGGTCGAGTCGGGCGAGGTGGCGATAATCGACACCCGAGAGCCCGAGAAGTTCGAGCAGGGCCACATTCCCGGGGCGGTCAACGTCCCGGCGGGTGAGAACGGGGTTGACTCCCACTCCGAGGAGTTCGCCGCCAAGTTCGCCGAGGCGACCGAGGGCAAGCCCGCCCTTCTCTACTGCAACACGGGCAACCGGTCCGCCCGCGCCACCGACGCGCTCACCAACGAGCATGGGGCGGAGGGCGTTCGCTCGCTGGTCGGCGGGGTGAAGCTCTGGGATGACCTCGACCTTCCGGTCGAGGGTACGGTTGAAGTAGACGAAGACGCGGACGACGAGGAGGACGAGGACTGATGGAGTCCGGAACGCTCAGCCTGGAGGAGATCCAGAAGCGGATCGAGCAGCTCTCTCCCGAGCAGGCGCTCGAGGAGATCAAGGCCGCCAATGGCGATCTCGTCCTGCTCGACATCCGCGAGCCACATGAGCACGCTGAAGCCCATCTCGAGGGCGACGTCCTCGTGCCGCCGGTCGAGGTGGCCGAGCGGATCGACGAGCTCGCCCCCGACACCTCCCAGCGACTGATCCTCTACTGCCGCTCCGGTGCCCGCTCCGCGCGGGCGGCCAATCTGCTCCAGGAGCAGTTCGGCTACGACAACGTCGCCAACGTCGAGGGCGGGATCCTTGCCTGGCAGGAGGCGGGCCTGCCGGTCGACGAGGCAGAGGGGCTGACATCTGAGCAGCGCGAGCGCTATTCGCGCCACACCATGCTCCCCGAGTTCGGGGTCGAGGGCCAGGTGAAGCTCCTCAACTCCAAGGTGCTCCTGCTCGGCGCCGGCGGGCTCGGCTCGCCGACCGCCCTCTACCTGGCGGCCGCCGGGGTCGGCACCCTGGGCCTGGTCGACGACGACGTCGTCGACGAGTCGAACCTCCAGCGCCAGGTGATCCACACCACCGACCGGGTCGGCGAGCCGAAGACCGAGTCGGCGCGGAAGTCGATCGAGGCGCTCAACCCCGATGTCGAGGTGATCGAGCACCGGACCCGGCTGAGCGCCGAGAACGTGCTCGAGATCATCAAGGACTACGACGTGATCGTCGACGGAGCCGACAACTTCCCCACCCGCTACCTGCTCAACGACGCCTCGGTGAGGCTGCGGAAGCCGGTGGTATCCGCCTCGATCCTCGCCTTCGACGGTCAGATCTCGACCTTCGTCCCCTTCGAGGGGCCCTGCTACCGCTGCCTCTATCCGACTCCGCCGCCGGCGGAGCTGGCGCCGAGCTGCGGCGAGGCGGGCGTCCTCGGGGTGATGGCCGGGGTTCTTGGTCTCCTTCAGGCGAACGAGGTGATCAAGCTGGTCGCGGGGATCGGCGAGCCGCTGATCGGCCGCCTGCTGCTCTACGACTCGCTCGGCACCCGGTTCACCGAGCTCAAGGTCCGGCGGGACCCGAACTGCCCGGTCTGCGGACCGAACGCCGAGGAGATCCCCGAGTCCGAGATGGGGAAGTTCCCGGACTACGAAGCGTTCTGCGCTCGCTAGTCCGCTCGCTGTAGCTTTCCCGCCGATGCCGACGATCAAGGTGCCACCGGTGCTGCGCCCGCAGACCGACGGGGAGGCCGAGGTCTCGGTCGGCGGCGCCACCGTCGGCGCCGCGCTCGAGGCGCTCGCCGAGCGCTACCCGGGCACCCGCGACCAGCTCTTCTCGCCCGAGGGCGAGCTCAACCGCTACGTCAACGTCTATCTCAACGACGAGGACGTGCGGGTGCTGGACGGCCTCGAGACCGGCGCCGGCGAGTCCGACACCGTGGTCATCCTCCCGGCGATGGCCGGGGGCTCAACCGCCTGACTAATGCTCTAGGACTAGCCCGAGGAAGCGCTTGGTGCGCTCCTCCTTGGGATTGTCGAGCACGGCCTTCTGCATTCCGCGCTCGACGACCACCCCCTCGTCCATGAAGATCGACCGAGTTGCCGACGTCCCGGGCGAAGCCCATCTCGTGGGTCACCACCACCATCGTCATCCCCTCCTCCGCCAGCTCTCGCATCACGTCGAGCACCTCCTTGATCAGCTCCGGGTCGAGGGCGCTGGTGACCTCGTCGAAGAGCATCACGTGGGGGTCCATCGCCAGCGCCCGCGCGATCGCCACCCGCTGCTGCTGGCCGCCCGAGAGCCGCTCCGGGTACTCGTCGAGCTTGTCGCCGAGGCCGACCCTCTTCAGGAGGTCCGCGGACTTGGTCCTGGGCCTCGGCCGCGCCTCGCTTGAGCACGGTCCGCTGGGCGAGCATCGACGTTCTCGATCGCGCTCTTGTGCGGGAAGAGGTTGAACTGCTGGAAGACCATGCCAACCCGCCGGCGGACGAAGTTGACGTTCCAGCCCGCCTCGCCTTCCCCGGAGCCTGGCCCCTTGCAGATGTCGGTGCCCTCGAGGTAGATCTCGCCCTCATCGGGCGGCTCGAGCAGTTGATGCAGCGCAGCAGAGTGCTCTTGCCCGAGCCGCTCGGGCCGAGCACGCAGACGACCTCGCCGCGATCGACCTCGAGGTCGATCCCGCGGAGAACCTGGAGGTCGCCGAAGCTCTTGTCGACCCCGCTCAGCTTCAGCATCGGCTCGGCCATCGCTACCCCTACTCGGCCCGCCGTCGCGGGCGCCGGTCGGCACCGTGGCACGCGCCGCCGCGCTCGGTGCGCGCCTGTTGCCGGGCGATCAGCCGGTCAACCACCCGCGCCAGGGGGATCGTGACGATCAGGAACATGATCGCCCCCAGCGTGAGGGCCGAGCTGTTGAAGGTCTCGGACTGGACGTTCGACCCGCTTCCACGACTTCGATCAAAGCCATCACGCCGACCAGCGAGGTGTCCTTCATCAGGGCGATGAAGTCGTTCAGCAGCGGCGGGATCACCTTGCGTACGGCCTGGGGACGATCACCTGACGCATAGCCTGGCGGTGGTTCATCCCGAGCGATCGGGCCGCCTCCATCTGGCCGCCAGGAACGGCCTCAATCCCTGCCCGGTACACCTCGGCCATGTACGCACCGTAGGTCAGGGTGATCGCCATTACCCCGTACCAGAATGGGTCCGGCTTCCCGAACCATTGTGGGATTCCGATCGATTCCGGAAGCCCCAGTCCCTGGGCGATGAAGGCGCGAGGCTGCCCGAGATCAAGAGGATGACAAGCAGGAGTGGCACTCCCCGCATCACGTCTATGTAGGCGATCGCCACGAATCTCACCGGTGTGAAGGCCTGCCGGGAAGCTGACGCAGCAGTGCCAGCACCAGTCCCAAGATCAGCGCCAGCGCCCCGCTCAGAAGCGAGAGCTCGAGGGTCTCACCAAAGCCCTTCGAGCACGAAGGTGAAGTTGTCGCTCATGATGTCGAGGTTGAAGTACTGGTCGCGACTACATCCATCGCTTCCTCCTTAAGTCATTTGCTCACGCTGCATATCCCGCAAAGCGGATGAGGCTACCTACGACCGAGGGGCGCCGTGGCGGCGCCCCTCGGATCGGTCTCGATTTCGCTGTGTCGGGCGGAGCGGGAGCTCGAGCCCTAGTCGCTCGTGATGCCCTTGCAGGGACTCAGTTCCGACCCATTTCTCGGACGATCTGGTCGTAGGTCCCGTCGTCGGTCATGTCGCGCGAGCGCGCCGTTGACAGCCTCGCGGAGATCGGTGGCTGTCCTTCTGGAACGGGAACCCGTAGTTCTCGCCGGTGGGGAGCACCTGGATCGATCTCGAGATCGCCGGGTGGGCCCGCTCCGCGTATTTCGAGATCGGGCAGTCGTTGATCACGGCTTCGACCTGCCCGGCCTCGCAGCGCGTTGAACGCGTCACCGATCTCTCCGGTAGGCCTGCGAACCGACGACGCATCCGTCTCGTCCGTCGGCGAAGTCCGCGCCGGTGGTTCCCTTCTGCGCGCCGACCGTCTTGCCGGCGACGTCGTCGATGGTCGGGATGTCGCTCCCCTCCTTCACCATCAGCGACTGGTCGGCCAGGTAGTAGGGATCGGAGAAATCGACCGGTCTTCTCGCGCTCAGGCGTGATCGTCGACGCGGCGCCGCCATGTCGAACTTGCCCTGGGCGGGTCACGGAAGATCGTGTCGAACGAGGTGTCCTGGATGTCGACCGTCGAGGCCGAGCTTCTCGGCGATCTCCTTCGACGAGCTCGATGTCGTAGCCCGTGATGTCGGGCGGCTCGCCGATCTCGAATGGCGGGTACGGAGTGTCGGATCCGACCAGCAGCTGCCCTTCCTGGATCAGCCCGTGGTCAGCTGCGCCGCGCCGCCGTCGTCTCGCCGCCGTTGTCGTCGTCGTCACCGCCGCATCCGGCGGCAAATGCACTGCCGGCAAACAGGGCCATCGCGGCGAGCAGTACGGGAATTCTCGATCTCATCGATTTCCTCTCCTCGGTGGGTTGGTAAGCAGGTACCCGGCACGATATCCCGCCACTGCGCCGTGCCGTACGCATCCAGTTCACGCCCAGCGTTGGCCGGCGCAACTACACTTTTTGAAGTGCTTGAAGAGCCGCTTCTAAATCGTCCGTGCGGCGGGCACTTCGAGAATGTGCTCGAGGCGATCGGCAACACGCCGCTCGTCGAATTGCCGCGCCTTTCTCCGAAGCCCGGCGTGCGCATCTGGGCGAAGCTCGAGGGCCGCAACCCGACCGGATCGGTCAAGGACCGGGTCGCCAAGTACATGATCGAGGACGCGGAGGAGAAGGGCGCGATCGCGCCCGGCCAGACGATCCTCGAGCCGACGTCGGGCAACACCGGGATCTCGCTGGCGATGATCTGCTCGCGCAAGGGCTATCCGCTGAAGGTGGTGATGCCCGACAACGTCACCGGGGAGCGGACCCAGCTGCTGCACATGTACGGGGCCGAGATCGTCTACTCCGAGGGGGCGAAGGGCTCCAACGGCTCGGTCGAGCTCGCCCTCGAGCTGGCCGAGGGCGACCCCTCCTACTACATGCCCTATCAGTACGGCAACGAGGCAAATCCGCGCGCCCACTACGAGGGGACCGCGCCGGAGATCCTCGATGAGCTGAGCGAGGTCACCGCCTTCGTCGGCGGCCTCGGCACCGGCGGCACCCTGATGGGCAACGGCCGGCGGCTGAAGGAGGAGAACCCCGAGACGAAGATCGTCGCCGCGGAGCCGATGCAGGGCGAAGAGGTCTCGGGCCTCCGCTCGCTCGACGATGGCTTCATCCCGCCGATCATCGATCTCAACGCTCCTCGACCGGAAGATCATGGTCTCCAACCGCGACTCGATCGTCTGGACCCAGAAGCTGCTGCACGAGGAGGGCATGTTCGCCGGGGTCTCGTCCGGGGCGATCGCCTACGTCGCCGACCGGATCGCCCGCGAGCTCGACCAGGGCAACGTCGTCTTCCTCGTCCCCGACGACGGCTGGAAGTACCTTTCCTCCGGCGTCTACACGCGCCCGGTGGAGGAGCTGGAGAAGATCGACTCCACCGTTTGGTGGTAGCCGGCGCCGAGGCCATCAGGGGAATGTCCGGTTTTCGCACCGAGGGCCTGGATCACGTCGCGATCGCGGTCTCCGACCTGGATCGCTCCGAGGCCTTCTACCGCGAGGTGCTCGGGCTCGAGCGGGTTCACGAGGAATGGGACCCGCCGCGGGTGCTCGCCGCAGGCGGCAGCGGCATGGCGCTTTTCCCGGCCGGCATGCACGACGACGACGTTGTCGGGGCGCCCGGGATCCTCCACTTTGCCTTCCGGGTCGACCGGGCGGCGTTCGAGGCGGCGCACTCCGAGCTCTCCGAGCGCGGGATCGATTTCCGCTTCTCGGACCATGGCCTGGCGCATTCGGTCTACTTCAGCGACCCGGACGGTCATCAGCTCGAGCTGACCACCTACGAGGTCTGAGTCCGATCGCACCGACGCCGAGCCGAAAGGTCGCTGCCCCGCCTGCCGGAAGCGGTGACGCGTGTCGCCGACCGGGTCGGGAGCTGTCGGCTGGCTACGAGCCCCCCGACTTCGCCGAGGTTCCCGACCCCGGACGCCGCCCTCTTCCTGACCGCGATCGACCACCGCACCGGCTTCAATGAGAGCCACGAGGTCGACGGCGCCGGCCCCTACGAGGGCAGCGCCCTGCTCTGGGCGCTTGGCCTGCGCGCCGAGCGCCGAGCGCCGGGAGCGCTCACCGCCCGCTCGCTGCTCGGCGTCGACCCGGCGGCGATCGCCGCCGTCTTCCGGATCGGCGGCGAGTCGCTCGCCGACCCCGAGCGCCGCGCCCAGCTCTGGGACGACCTGGCGCGGGGGCTGATCGAGAACTATCAGGGGGAGGCGAGCGCCCTGATCGACGCGATCGGCGGCCGGCTTGGGGGCGGCAGCGGCGCGCTCAAGCACCTGGGTGGCTTCAAGGCCTTCTCGGATCCGCTGCAGAAGAAGAGCTTCCTCGTCTGCAAGATCTGGGAGCGGCGTGGCTGGCTCGAGGTGGCGGACCCGGATACCTGGCAGGTCTCAGCCGACAACGTGCTGATGCGGCTCGCGCTGCGCGCCGGCCTGGTCGGGGAGGGGACGGTGGACGAGGTGAGGGCCGCGACCCGCGATGCCTTCAAGCTGGTCGCCGAGCAGGCCGAGATCTCGCCCCCGCTGCTCGACGACCTCCTTTGGGAGCGGGGCCGCGAGGACCCCGACCTCCTCGGCCGGGAGGGCGGCGACCTCAGCGAGCCGCCGCCCGCCCGCGACTCCGATTTCTATTGAGTCAAACTCCCTCGCCCGTGCGAATCCCGCGTGCCATATTCGACGAGGTGATCGCGCACGCCCGCGAGGAGGCGCCGAACGAGGCCTGCGGGCTGATCGGCGGGATCGATGACCGCGCCCAGACCGTCTACCGTGCGAGGAACGCCGAGGCGAGCCCGCTCCGCTACAACCTCGATCCCAAGGACCAGTTCCGGATCATGAGCGAGATCGAGGAGCGCGGTGAGGAGCTGGCCGCGATCTATCACTCGCACACTGCGAGCCCGGCCTACCCGTCGCAGACCGACATCAACCTCGCGCTGATGGACCGCCGGGAGGATGGGAAGGTCGTCGGCCAAGAGCCGCTCTTTCCCGGTGTCGTCTACCTGATCGCCTCGCTGGCGGAGGGCGAGGCGCCCCTGCGCGGCTTCCGGATCGACGAGGTCGGCGTCACCGAGGTCGAGCTCGCGGTCGAGTGAGCGACGAAGGGGCGCCACCGCTCACCTGCCCGCGCTGCGCGCTCGCCCACTCGGTCGACGAGCGCTTCTGCCGCAACTGCGGGATGCCGCTGGTCTATGCGGGCACCCGCGAGGAGGAGCCGATCACCGACGCCCACGAGAGGGCGCGGAAGATCCGCCCCCAGTACGCCCGCGGCGAGCTTGTCAGGGTCACCGGTGGCCGGAACCTGGCCGACTCCGAGATGATCCAGGGGATCCTCCTCGATCAGGGGATCCCCTCGGTGCTGCGGAGAACGCGCGGCTTCGACGTGCCCGACTTTCTCGCCGCCGGCCCTCGCGACGTGCTGGTGCCCGAGTCGGGCTACCAGGCGGCCAGGCAGCTGCTCGGCGGCGCCGAGCTGCTCACCGCGGAGGCGGAGCCCGGCTCGCTGCCCGGGATCGGCTCTCCGGGGCGGCTAGCGGCGTGGCTCCTGGCGGCGGTCCTGCTCGCGGGAGTCCTCGTCTGGCTTCTCTACTCGGGCGACCGGGTGAATCGCCGTTGTCGAACCATTCGGACGGAGTACCGAGGTCGAGCTCGGGAGGGGTCGGCAGGTCGAGCTCCTCGCGCACCCGCCCCGGCGAGCTCCGGTTGAGCGCCTCGCTGAGCGAGGGGGCGTCGAGCCGTTCGGACTGCCGGTAGACGATCTCGTCCAGCTGTTCGCGCCAGGCGCGCTCGATCTTGCCGAGCGGCGCATCGAAGGCGAGGGCAAGGTTGCTGCCGGGCCCCTCGCGGCGCAGCCTGGCGACCAGCATCGCGCACGCCTCGGGCCCGGCGTGACGGTCGAGGAGATCGAAGATCGTGCCGCCGAGGATCACCGCGTCGCGCCGGGTCGGCGGGAAGCGCGGGCGCTCGCCTTCGCGCAAACGGGTGATCACCGCGGCGCGGAAGAGCGAGGTCTGTCCGGTGAAGTACTGGGCCGCTCCCTCGACCAGCCACGCCCAGCGCAGATAGGTGAGAAAGCGCCGCGGCGTCCACATCGGCGGCAGCCGCTCGTTGTTCGCCGCCAGCACCAGTTGGCAGTACATCCGCTCGGCGGTTCCCCGAAGCGCGGTCAGCGAGTCCTCGCCGGCCGATCGGCGCTCCATCCAGTAGTCGTTGAGCACGTGGATCTCGCCGGCCATCGGCCAGCCGGCCAGGTAGCGGCGCCCGGCGGGAGCGGCCGACCAGCGCACCGCGGGAAGCAGCGGATGAGCCGCCGAGAGCCAGGCGGGGTTGTCGTGGATCACCACGGTGACGTCGCCGGGCGCCTCCGGGAAGCGCTCCTCCATCCGCAGGCGCAGATCCTCGAGGCGATCGAGGATCCGCTGCGCGCAGCCGGTGTCGGCGTCGTCGTGGCGCGCGGTGAAGCTGAGGGAATCGGTCTCGATCCAGGCCATAGTGCGAGGGTGCTCCGCAAGGAGCAACCCGTTTCGTGTCGGAGGCTACTCCCGGGATCGGGCGCGCTCGAGCTCCAGCTCCGTGCTCACGCCCAGCGCCGCGAGCGCGTCGTGCGCCTCCTCGAGACTGGCCGCGGGGGCGACCGCGTGGGCGAGCGCAGCCACGGATTCGACCGCCTTGGGGGGATCGAAGAAGAAGGTGAGCGCGCCGAGCGGGGTGAGCTCGACCGTGCGCCTGCCGCTGCGGATGGTGGCGGTCCCACGCTCGCCGCGAGCGCAGCGGACGGCCTGGAGGCTCGCCTCGGTGGGGACGGTCGCAGCCGCCGCCTCGACCAGCTCGCAGGCGGTGGGGGTGAGGGCCCAGGCGCCGAGCAGGGCGCCCGCCGTCCCGAGGTCGTCGATCCGCTCGAGCACCTCCGCCGGAGTGAGCTCGCCATCGCATCCCGGACCGTAGACGGCGCCGATCGCTGTCAGCTCCGGGTCGAGCTGGGCCGCGGCGGCGAGCATGATCGCGTCGCAGAGCGGGCTCGCCAGCCCCGGCTCGTTCCCGTGCGCGAGGACGTCGCCGCCGACGTCGATGAACGCGACTGCGTCGCAGCCGAGCTCCCGCGCTGCCTCGCTGATCCCGCGGGCGGTCGCCCCCGGGCCGCCGGTGATGTCGAGCAGCAGGGTCGGTTTGCCGAGGTGCTCGGCCATCCGCGATTCGGAGAAGTGGACGCCGTCTGAGCTGACGGTCTCGGCGTCCGCCAGCACTGCCGCCGAGCCGAGCCGCCGGCCGCCGCTGATCTCGGCGAGCGATCGCGGGCCCGGCCGGGGGTCGATCGGCGAGCGCTCCCAGGCGACCCCGCCCAGCACCCACTCGTTGCCAAGGCCCTCGACCAGCACGGTGAGCGCCAGCGCGCCGACCACGTCGCCACCGCCGCCCATGCCGAGCAGCAGGGCGCGCTTGCTGTCTTTCAGGGAATCGAGGACCGCGAGGAGCCTATGCCGGAACCGGCTCGCCCTGGCAGAGGTCGCGAATCGTCTCCGCGGCGCGGTCGAACTCCTCGTCCGCCATCACCGGGGTGCCCTCGAAGGGCAGATCGCGATCGATCTCGACCCAGGAGCGGCAGCCGTGGTGCTCGTCCTTGACCCGGACGGTGACCGGGCGTGGGATCCGATGGACCCGCAGGAGCAGCACGTGCAGTGGGTGACGCCGCTTCCAGGCGAGGCGCTTCTGGGCGTAATCCGAGGTCCAGATGTGGAATGGGGTCAGGGCCTCGACCACGCGGTGGTCCTCGGTGGTGAAGTGATCGGTGATCTCGGCCCAGGAGCGAATCCTCACCCGATCGGGCTGGGGGATGCCGCCGTCCTGGAGCAACGCCCGCGGGGGCGGCTCCTCGTCGGGCCAGACGCCCTCCTCGAGGGCGCGCCGCAGCTCGGGGTGGTGCGATTCGCGCACCAGATCGTTCCGCTGGTGGTCGAAGGTCGGATAGAGGAAGAACTGGTCGTGCTCTACCTCGAAATGCTTGTTCTCCTCGCGGATACCGCCCTTGCGCAGCGCGACGAGCTGTTCGCCCTCGGCCAGTGCTCGCACAGTCACGGCCCACTCTTTGAAAGCGATCGGCATACGTTTCAGGTCCGGTTCATTCGCGGAGGCGGGGCGCCTGATCGGGCACCGGAGCCTCGTAGGAATTGGGCAGTCTAGATGACGAACTCCGGTTTGACAACCCTTGTGAGCAAATGCCACAAAGTTATGCCCTTAGCTGTAAGTACTGCAAACCGCATCGGAATGGGGACGTTCCTCTGGCTGATCAGCCAGTCGCCTGGCGCCCGCTTCGGCCCCAGCCGCCGCCCCCCGGGGTCTCGATCCGGAGGCGGTCACCGGGGCGGAGGTCCCCCTCCGTCTTGCCGGGGATCGACTCGCCGTTGAGCGCGTCCCGTCCGCGCCGCCCGTCCTCGCCGCCTTCCCGCCCGCGCGGGGCGAGGCGGCGGCGCTCGGAGATCAGCGTGAAGTGCATCGGCGCCAGCGCCTCGATCTCGCGAGCGATCCCGTCGCCGCCAGAGTGGAGGCCCTCGCCGCCGCTGCCGCGAAGGACGGAGAGCTCGCGCACCCGCAGCGGGAACTCGGTCTCCAGCGCCTCCACCGGGGTGTTCAGGGTGTTCGACATCGCCACGTGGATCGCGCTCGGCCCGTTCGTGTCGGGGCAGGCGCCCTGACCGCCGCAGATCGTCTCGTAGTAGGTGAAATGGTCATCCGCGAGCGTGAAATTGTTCATCGTCCCCTGGCCCTGGGCGGGCACCGGCCTGAACGCGCCGAGGGCGTCGATCACCAGGTCGGCGACCCGGCCGGACGTTTCGACGTTGCCCGCGGTGACCGCGGCGGGGGGGCGCGCGTTCAGCAGCGAGCCCTCGGGCGCGCGCAACTCGACCGGCCGCCAGGCGCCGGCCGAGGGCGGCGCGTCCGGATCGCATACGACCCGGACGGCGTAGGAGCAGGCCGCCCAGGTGACCGAGATCGGGCAGTTGAGGTTGCCCTCCGCCTGCGGGTCAGTGCCCTCGAAGTCGAGTATCAGGGCGTCGTCGCGGATGCTGGCGCGCACCCGGAGCACGATCTCGGTGCCATCCGCCGCCTCGAGCCGGTCCACCGCCTTGCCATCGCCGTCGGGCAGCGCCGCGAGTGCGGCGCGGGTGCGCCGCTCCGCGTAGTCGAGGATCTCCGCCATTCCCTCTCGCAGCGGCTCGCGCCCGTGCCGGGAGTAGAGCTCGCGCATGCGGGTGATCCCGGTCAGGTTGGCGGCCCGCTGGGCGCGGAAGTCGGCGAGGCGCTGGTCGGGGTTCCGCATGCGCTCGGCAAGGCTCCTCAGCACCTCGTCGTCGGCGCGCGTCGGCGGGATCACCACGCCCTCCTGTTCCAGCCGGGTCGAGAAGGCGGGCATCCCGCCAGGGGTCTCGCCGCCGATGTCGGCGTGGTGGGCCCGGCTCGCCGCGAACCCGATCAGCTCCTCTTCCGCGAACACCGGCGAGATCAGGGTGACGTCGGGAAGGTGGGTGCCGCCGCGATACGGGTCGTTGAGCACCCAGAGATCTCCTTCCGCCTGGGTCTCGTCGACGATCGCGGCCACGGCGGCCGGCATCGAGCCGAGGTGCACGGGGATGTGCTCGGCCTGCATGATCAGCTCCCCCATGGGGTCAAAGAGCGCGGTCGAGCAGTCGTGGCGCTCCTTGATGTTCGAGGAATGCGCCGAGCGGATCAGGACGGCGCCCATCTCCTCGCAGGCGGCCCGCAGACCCCCCGCGAGGACCTGCAGGGTGACCGGATCGACCCCGGGCGACCGCGATGCGAGGGGGCTCCGATGACGCGAGGGCACGCGCCAGCGTGACCCGTGAGATGTCGGAGGAGCCACCCGTTTAGTGGCGGGCCCACCCCCGCCGCCGCGCCCCGCCTCGATCGTCCCTGCCTCGTCCACCGACGCTGCCCACCCAGCCGGCAGGACCAGGGTCGCCTCGGGCAGCTCGAACACGCACGGTCCCTCCGCCCGGAAGCCGGCCGGGGGCTCGCCGCGGAGGACCCGCGTCTGGAGCCACTCGCCGCCGAACCGGGCCCGCCGCGACCCCTCGGCGAGCCCGTCGCCCTCGGCGGCGCGCGGGCGCAGCTCGGGTCCGGGCACGGCGGCCGCCACGCGAACCCCGACCAGCTCCAGTTCGCCGTCGGGATCGCGATAGCCGTAGCGCGCCTCGTGCTCGCGGGCGAAGGCCTCGGCGAGCTCCGAGGGATCAACCCCCGACACCCCTGGTATCGGCAGCGAGAAGGACTGCCCCCGATAGCGGAGCTCGTAGACGATCTCGAGCTCGGCCCCGTCGAGGCCCTTGCGGGCTACCTCGGCGAGCTCGTCCACACATTCCTCGAGACGCTCCTGTCAGCTCCGGCCCGCTGAGGAGCACCGTTCGGGCGGTGTCCTGCCTGCGTCCGGCGGCGATCAGGCCGAGCGCCGAGAGCACCCCGCTCGCGCGGGGGCAGAGGATTCGCGAGATCTCCAACTGCTCGGCTAGCGCCGCCGCGTGCATCGGGCCAGCCCCCCCGAACGGGAGCAGGGCGAAGCGCCGCGGATCGATGCCACGCTCCACCGTCATCACCCGCAGCGCTCGGATCATCTCCTGGTTGGCGACGCGGACGATCCCCTCGGCGGTCTCGATCGGCTCGAGGCCGAGCGTCTGCGCGAGCGCGTCGACGCTGGCGGCGGCGGCCTTGCGGTCCAGGGCGACGCCGCCGGCCAGGGGGGAGTCCGGGGCCAGGTACCCGAGCAGCAGGTTGGCGTCGGTGACGGTGGGCTCGCTGCCCCCCCGCCCGTAGCTGGCTGGGCCGGGGTCGGCGCCCGCCGACCGGGGGCCGACCCGAAGCGCGCCGCCCGAATCTCGCCAGCCGATCGAGCCGCCGCCGGCCCCTACCGTGTGCACGTCGACCATCGGCAGTTGGATCGGACGGCCGTCGATCTCCCGGGAGTCTGTGCGTCGCACGTCTCCGCCCTCGACCACGGAGACATCGCACGACGTCCCACCCATGTCGAGACCAAGCACGTCCTCGACCCCGGCGGCGCGGGCGAGCGATCCTGCGCCGACCGCGCCACCCGCCGGACCGGAGAGGACGCTCCAGGCGCCGGAACGTGCGGCCTCGGCGGCGGTCGCGGTCCCACCCGAGGACCGCATCACCTGCGGCTCCGGCACTCCGCGCTCGCCGCACGCCTCGGCCAGCCGATCCAGGTAGCGGCCGAGCAGTGGGGAGAGGTAGGCGTCGATCACGGTGGTCGAGCAGCGCTCGTACTCACGGAACTGGGGCAGGACCTCGTGCGAGGCGGAGACGTGGAGGGCGGGCAGCGCCTCACGCAGCGCGGCCGCGATCCTGGCCTCGTGCCGATCGTCGGAGAACGCGAACAGCAGGCAGATCGCGACTGACTCGGCGGCGCAGCCCCCGACCTCCGCCACAAGCCGCTCGACCTCGGCGTCCTCCAACGCCTCGACGACCTCCCCGCTGCTGATCCGCTCGGCGGCCTCGAAGCGAAGCTCGCGTTCGGCCAGGGCGGCGGGGCGGGCCTTGCAGGGGCGGTAGAGGCTGGGCCGGTTCTGACGCCCGATATCGAGCAGGTCAGCGAAGCCGCGGGTGGCGATCAGCGCTGTCCGGGCCCCCCGCTCCTCGAGGAGGGCATTGGTGCCAACGGTCATCCCATGGGTGAACGCATCGAGGTCGGACGGGGAGGCGCCGGCCCGCGCGAGGACCTCCTCGATCGCGGCGATCACACCCTGGGACTGGTCCTCGGGGGTGCTGGGGATCTTGGCGGTGTGGAGGCGCTCGCCGTCAAGCAGGGCGGCGTCAGTGAAGGTCCCGCCGACGTCGACCCCGAGGAGCATCGCCCGAACTTAAACAGGGTCGAGGCCCCGGCCGGAGCCGGGGCCGTCCCCTCCACTCGTGGTGGTGGTACCCCTATGCGGGCGAACGTACCCCTAAGCGGCGGCACCGACCTCTTCGAAGACGTCGAAGGCCTCCTCGAGGTGCTTGTGCGAAGGGCAGTAGTCCCGCCCCGGAAGTGGTTCGCGCTGGCATGGCGTCCCCTTGCGGGTGCTGGCCAGGCAGTTCCTCGGGCTTCCGTCCAGCGAGACGTCGTCTGGAAGCTGCTCGAGGAAGGCAATGGCGAGATCGATGTAGCGCTCGATCACGATGTAGACCCGCACCTGCTCGGCAAGCGCGAATTGCTCACGAACCTCGGTGAAGAGCGTCTTGGCCGGGCGGGCGAAGTGGCGGCGATCCCCGGCGAGCCGCCTGATCGTCGCTTCGCAGGCCCGGAGCAGATCCTGGCGCGCAGCGTAGACCGAGTCGATCCCGTCCCGATCGTCGATGTGCGGCGCCAGTTCGCGGTAGATATGCCGACTGAACCGGTACATGCTCTCTCTCCTTTTGCCCCCCTGAAGAACTCATCCGAAGGCGAATGCCGCTTGACGGTCGCCGCCTCAGTGCTTCAGGCGGCGAGGATTCAAACATGTGTCGATGAAGGCAATTTGCCCCTGCGTTAAGCCTGTGTTAATCAGTTTTAGGTAGGCAAGCTCCAGAATTATGGGTAGTGACGCCTACTCAGTTCCAATGGCTCCATGTGAGGTCTTCGCCCCGGCAGACGAGGTGGCGCCAATCGAGCGACGGATCCTGGGCGGGAAACTCGACCCGCCGGTGTGAGCCGCGCGACTCCTGGCGCTGGAGGGCGAAGCGGGCGATCAGGCGGGCGAGGGGGTACGGGTCGCCGAGCAGCTGCTCGAGCTGATCGCGGCTGCGCCTCGGCCCCGCGAGGCGCCAGACGGCGTCGCGCGTCTCGGCCGGCGGCGGCTCGAACCGCCAGGCGGGTGGGTCGGGAGGGGAGGTCGTTGGCTCCCCCTCCGCCGAGGCCGCCCGAGCCGCCCGGGCGCCCAGGACGAAGCACTCCGTGAGAGAGTTGGAGGCGAGCCGGTTGGCCCCGTGTAGCCCCGTGCAGCCGCACTCGCCGACCGCGTAGAGGCCGGGCAGCGACGAGCGGCCCTCGAGGTCGGTGGCCACCCCTCCCATCACGTAATGGGAGGCCGGGGCGACCGGCACCGGCTCGGCGCCAGGGTCGATGCCGGCCCGGCGCAGCGCCTCGAAGACGTTCGGGAAGCGCTCCTCGCTGATGCCGCGAAGGTCGAGCAGCACGTGGTCGGTGCCGTCGACCTCCATCCGGTCGAGGACGGCGAGGGTGACGACGTCCCGGGGGGCGAGCTCGTCGGTGAAGCGCTCGCCGCTGGCGTCGAGCAGCGTCGCCCCCTCGCCCCGCACCGCCTCGGTGACCAGGAGGCCGTCGGCGTCTGTGCCGGGAGCCGCCAGGGCGGTGGGATGGAACTGGCAGAGCTCCAGGTCGGCGACCTCGGCGCCGGCCGCGTGAGCGATCACCGTCCCCGCCCCGATCGCCCCCCAGGGGTTCGTCGTTCGGGCCCAGAGGGCAGCGGCGCCCCCGGTGGCGAGGATCGTCCCTCCGGCGGCGATCTCGCCGGCGTCGGTGACCACGCCGTGACAGCGCTCGCTGTCCGACCAGAGGGCGAGGGCCGAGATGCCCTCCGCGACCTCGATCCTGGACTCGGCTGCGGCCAGGGCCGCCAGCCGCTCGATGATCCGCCGGCCCGTGCCGGCGCCGCCGGCATGAACTACCCGCCGCCGCGAGTGTCCGCCCTCGAGCGCCAGCGAGAGACTGCCGTCGGGATCGCGGTCGAATTCGACCCCGCTGGCCTCGAGCTCGGAGACGATTCCGGGCGCCTCGCGGGCGAGCTGCTCGGCCGCAGACGGCCGGCAGGCGTTGCGCCCGGCCGTGAGCGTGTCCTCCACGTGGAGCTCCGGAGAGTCATCCGGGCCGACCGCGGCGGCAAGCCCTCCCTGTGCCCAGAAGCTCGAGCTCTCCGGGAGGGGCTTGCGCGAGATCATCGTCACCTCGGCGCCTGTGTCGGCGGCGGTCAGCGCCGCGTAGAGGCCTGCCGCCCCGCCCCCCACCACGGCGACGTCGCAGCTGCGCGCGTTCGACGGCATTAAGCCAACTACCGTATCCGTCCCCTTGGGGCTGTACGTGCGTCATCCGAGCTCGTTCCGGCACGACACCGGGGGCCATCCCGAGAACGCCCGCCGCCTGACCGCGATCGAGGAGGCGCTCTCCGAGCGCGACTGGCTTGGGCTGGACCGGGTGGAGGCCCCCGCCGCCAGTCGCGAGCAGCTCCTGCGCGTCCACGACCCAGCCCATGTGGATGCGATCGAGAGCCTCTCCGAGAGGGGCGGCGGGATGATCGACCTCGACACCGTCGCCAGTGCCGGTTCCTGGGAGGCGGCGCTGCATGCGGCGGGCGGCGCCGCCTGGGCGGCGGGGCGATTGCTCGGCGACGGAGGCGGCTTCGCCTTCTGCGGGCTACGGCCGCCGGGTCATCACGCCGAGCGCGACCGGGCGATGGGCTTCTGCCTCTTCAACAACGTCGCGGTCGCCGCAGCCGAGGCGGTCGAGGCGCACGGCGCCGACCGGGTCCTGATCCTCGACTGGGACGTCCACCACGGCAACGGCACCGAGGCGATCTTCTATCGCTCCCCCTCGGTCCTCTACTCGAGCATCCATCAGAGCCCGCTTTACCCGGGGACCGGGGCGCCGGGGGACGTCGGCCAGGGGGAGGGGGAGGGCTACACGCTCAACCTCCCGGTGCCGCCCGGCAGCGGCAACGAGCAATGGCTGGCCCTGGTCCAACACGTGGTCGTCCCGGTCGCCCGCGAATGGAGGCCGCAGCTGATCTGCATCTCGGCGGGTTACGACGCCCATCGCGAGGACCCGCTGGCGGAGTGTGAGCTGGACGACTCGGCCTACGGCGAGATGGCTGCGGCGACCCGGGAGCTCGCCGCCGAGCTCGAGGTGCCGGTGCTGGTCTGCCTCGAGGGTGGCTATGCGCTCGGGGCGCTGGCCCGGTCGGTGGTGGCGACCCTGGAGGCGCTCGATGGCGATCGCTCGCCGCCGGCGGTTTCCCTGGAACCGGCGATCGCTCACCGCGAGCGGCTCGCTCGCTACTGGTCCGTCCTCGAACGCGGCTGACACCGCGTCAGGTGGTCAGCGACTCCTTCAGCTCGGCCATCATCGTCTTCGGGAAGCCGGGAACTGAATCGAGGTCATCGAGAGATTCGAAGCCCTCCTGGCGCTCGCGGTAGGCGATCACTCTGGTCGCCTGGGTGACCGACATCCCCAGGTCGCGAAGCTGCTCGAAGGTCGCCTCGTTGACGTTGATCAGCTTGCCCTGCCGCTTCGGCTTCGCCCGGTCGCCCTTCTCCACCTCGGCGGCCTTCTCCTCCGTTCGCTTCTCCGCTTCGCGCGCGGCCTCCTCCGCCTCGGCCGCCCACTCCTCCGCTTCGGACTCCCTCTCCTCTTGCTCGCTTGCGCTCTCGGTCGCGGCTGCCTTCCGCTCGGCCTCGTCGGCGCGGCGCTCCGCCTCTTGGACCAGCTTCTGACTGGAGGCGCGCTCTTCCTCGAGCTCGCCCTTCAGCTTCTCGATCTCATCCTGGAACTTGCGCTCTGTCTCCTCGCTGACGGTCTCGACCGTGACCCGCACCCGCTCCTCCGCCTCGGCCTCGAGCTTTCTCGCCTGCTCGCTGAGCCGGCGCTCAGCCGCCTCCAGCATCCGCGTCTCGGTCTGCTCCTCGACCCGCCGGACGGCGGTCTGCTTCTCCTCCTCGGCCTGCTCCCTCAGCTGCCTGGTCTCGGCCTCGGCCCCCTGCTTGGCCTGGCTCCGGAGCCTCTCGGCCTCCTCCTTCAGCCATAACTCCGCCGCGACCACGCGCTCGCTGGCACGCTCGACCTGGGCCGCGATCGCATCGAGCCGCTCCTGCGCGGCGTCCGCAGCCTGCGCGACAGCCTCCCGCTCGCGCTCGACCTCGCTCCGCACCCGCCTCTCGATCTCGGCCGTCACCTCGACGTCGTTGCGGGCTCCCTCCGCCAGCTCCGACCGAACCCGCTGCTCGGCCTCGCGGCGTGCCTCCTGCACCGCCGTCCGGACGCGGTCCTCGGTCTCGCCCTCGAGCCTCTCGATCTCCCGGCGAAGCGCCTCGGTCGTCTCGCCCTCGGTGGCCCGCGACTCGGCTTCCTCAAGCCGGCGCTCCACCTCGCGCAGCGAGTTCGCCGCCTTCTTTCGCTCGCGCTCCAGGTCCTCTTCGAGGGCAAGGATCTCGGCGGTGGCGCGCTCCTCGGCGCCGCGGCGGGCCGCCTCGACCGCCGCGCTCGGCCGCTCGTCCCGTTCGCCGTTGCTCGGCTTCTTCGCCTTGCCCCCCGACTCAGGCTCGCCTGGCGCGAGCCACTCGGAGGTATCGGCGCCCTCGGGCATCGGGGGCTCACTCTACGCAACCGGGAGGCCAGAGCATTTTCGGCACGCGAGCGTTTGCGATTCACCACATCCGCGTCTGGTTCGGTGCGCGGTGGCGGGCGACGATCGAGCGGCAATGTGCGAGGGCGCTCCGCAGGCGAAGCCGAGGAGCGACCCGTTTCGAAACGGAGGAGGCAAGCATGCAAGCAATCTTCGCCCGCGCTTACGTGGCCGGCAGTCTGGCCTCGAGGCGCCTTTCCCGGGCATATGGGCAGCAGGGGCAGGGAACGGTCGAGTACGTCGGCCTGATCCTCCTGGTCGCACTGCTGATGGTCGGGATGGTGGCGGCGATGAAGGGATTTCAGGGAAAGCAGGGCCTGGAGCTGGCGGAGACGATCGTCGACAAGATCCGCTCCGCGGTCAACCAGGTCACCTTCAAGTAGCGGTGATGCGAGCGACCGCGTGCGCGGTCGCGTTTAGTGGGGGGCTCGGCGCCGTCTGCGAGACTGGCGCCGATGCCCGCCAGCCGCAGCTACGACCGGGCCCCGGCCGACCTGCGGCCGGTGACGATCGAGCCCGGCTTCGTTCGCACCGCCGACGGCTCGGCTCTGATCTCGCAGGGCGAGACCCGGGTGATCTGCACCGCCTCGGTCAGCGACTCGGTGCCGCGCTGGCTGGAGGGGAAGGGGCGAGGCTGGGTGACCTCGGAGTACGCGATGCTCCCCGCATCCACCGGCGAGCGCAAGGCCCGCGACGTCAGCCGGGGGCGCCAGGACGGGCGCGGGGTCGAGATCCAGCGGCTGATCGGCCGCTCGCTGCGGGGGGTGGTGGACTTCGATGCGCTCGGGGAGCGCTCGGTCTTCGTCGACTGCGACGTGCTCCAGGCCGATGGCGGCACCCGGTGCGCGGCGATCACCGGCGGCTACGTCGCCCTTCAGCTCGCCCTCGACGCGCTGGTCGAGCGCGGTGACCTCGAGCGGCTGCCGCTCGACCAGTCGGTGGCGGCGGTCAGCGTCGGCATGGTCGAAGGTCGCGCCCTCTGCGACCTCGACTACGGCGAGGACTCCTCGGCCGAGGTCGACGCCAACGTGGTGATGACCGGCGACGGCGGCCTGGTCGAGGTCCAGGCGACCGCCGAGCGGACGCCGCTCTCTCGCGCCCATCTCGACGAGCTCCTCTCCCTGGCGGAGGACGGGGTCACCCGGCTGCGGGCGGCCCAGGACGAGGCCGTCGGAGGCCTGCCAGGCTAGTTCCATGCCGCTGCTGGTCGCGACCCGCAACGAGCACAAGCTGCGCGAGCTGCGCGAGGCGCTTCCCGGGGTCGAGCTCGAGCCGCTTCCGGCGGGGGTCGAGCTGCCTCCCGAAGAGGGAGACACCTTCGCCGCCAATGCCATCGGCAAGGCGCGGGCGGCGCGGGAGGCGACCGGGCGCGCCGCGATCGCCGACGATTCCGGGATCGAGGCCGCCGCGCTCGGCGGCCGCCCGGGCGTGCACTCCGCCCGCTTCGCGGGCGAGGGGGCGAGCGATGAGGCCAATCTGGCGAAGCTCCTCTCCGAGCTGGCGGAGTCCGAGGACCGGCGGGTGACCTACGTCTGCGTGATCGCGCTGGTCGACGAGGCCGGCGCCGAGAGCCTCTTCGAGGGGCGCTGCGAGGGGACGCTGGCACGGGAGCCGCAGGGCAGCGGCGGCTTCGGATACGACCCCGCTTTCGTGCCCGACGACACCGGTCCCGAGGACGAGCGGACGATGGCCGAGCTCGCCCCGGCGGAGAAGAACGCGATCAGCCATCGGGGGCGGGCGGCGCGGGCGCTCGCCGCCGCCCTCGGCGCCCGGGTGTAGGGCCAGGGGGATCCGTGACGATCACCAAGCCCGCCGCGGCCGCCGTCTCGATCGCCTCCAATGCGCTGCTGATCGCCCTGAAGCTCGCCGCCGCCGGGATCACCGGGTCGGTGGCGATCCTCAGCGAGGCGCTCCACTCGGGGATCGACCTGATCGCCTCCGTGATCGCTTTCGTCTCGGTGCGGCGCGCCGACGAGCCGCCCGACGTCGAGCATCCGTATGGCCACGAGAAGGTGGAGAGCGTCGCCGCCTCGATCGAGGGGATGCTGATCCTGGTCGGTGCCGGGGTGATCATCTACGAGGCGGCGCATCGGCTGGCGATCGGAGCCGAGGTCGAGTCGCTTGGGTTCGGGATCGCCGTGATCGCCTTCTCCGCGGTCGCCAATGGCTGCGTCGCTCTGTTCTTGAGGCAGCAGGCAAAGCGCCATTCGAGTCCGGCGCTGGCCGGCGACGCCGCCCACCTCGGCACCGACGCGCTCACCTCGGTGGGGGTGCTGTTCGGACTGATCGCCGTGGAGGCGACCGGCGCCGAGGCGATCGACTCCGCTGTCGCGATCGTGGTCGCCGTGGTGATCGTCATCGCCGGTGTCCGGATTCTGCGCCGCTCCACCGGGGCGCTGGTCGACGAGGCCCCGCCGCCGGCTGAGATGGACCGGATCGAGGAGGCGATCGCCAGGGTCCGCCCGCCCGAGATGGTCGGCTACCACAAGCTTCGCGCCCGGGTAGCCGGCAACCGCCGCTACATCGACATGCACGCCCAGTTCCGCACCGGCACCAGCCTGGAGCGCGCACACTCGCTCGCCCACGAGCTCCGCGACGCGATCGAGAAGGAGCTCGGTGACGCAGAGGTGCTGATCCACGTCGAGCCGGAGAGCTCACGCCATGACCCGGAGAAGATGCCGAAGCCCTACCGGGCCGGCTAGCTCCGATGTCAGTGGTGCTGGTGGACGACGGCGTGGCCACGGCCGCGCGCGATCAGGTACCGATTCGCCCAGAACGCGAAGGGGTAGGCGATCGCAAAGCCGCCGGCGATGCTCGCGTAAAAGAGGAGATCGTCGAGACCGGCCTCGAATGCGCCGGGGATCAGGATTACGAAGAGGTTGTCGATCACCTCCATGATCGTGATCGAGATCGTGTCGGCGGCAAGCGCGGTGGAGACGATCGCCCCCGCCCCCAGGCCGGCCCGAACCAGCGGCAGCGAGGTGAGCGCGAAGCCGAAGACATAGGCGAGAAAGATCGCCAGCGCCATCTGGGGGACGTCCGCCCAGCCGAGGGCCTCACCAATCGCCATCCCGCTGAACTCGCCGATCGCACAGCCGGTGAGGCAGTGGGTGGTCGCGCTGATCGCGAGCCGGTTTAGCTCAGACAAGGTTGACCGCGGCCGCCAGGCCGACGGCGCCGACCACGATCGAGTAGCCGGTGTAGCCGCCGATCGCCAGGAGGACGACGGCGATCCCGCAGATGATCACCACGGTGAGCCAGGAGCCCTGCTCGAGAGTCACGGCCGCTATTTTGGACTAATGCCCCGTCCAGAAACCTGTCGCAGGAAATGACGGCCCCAGATCACCGCCATGCTGCGTCCTCAGTCGCCCGAATAGCGCTGCTATTCGGGCTCCCTGCGTCCTTGCCTGGCGGCGCCTGGGCCTCGTCATTTCCTGGCGAACGTTCCCGGACGGGGCATTAGATGCCTGACGCGGCGCCCGCAGGGGCTTTCACCATCGCCGATGCCGACCGGGCGGTCTCCTACCTGGAGGAGATCTCGCCGCAGCTCCGAGGTTGCGTCCTGCTCTCCGCGGAGGGCGAGGTCCTGTCATCGAGCGGCGACGCCGACGCCTGGGGCGAGTCCGCCCGCGAGCTGCTCACCGCTGCGGACGCCGCCCAAGACGAGCCGGCGGCCTACGTCCACATCGCCACCGGCGACGGCGAGGTCTTCTGCGTCCGGGAAGGCGAGCTGGCGGCGGCAGCGGTCACCGAGCGCTTCGTCCTCGCCTCGTTGATGATCTTCGACCTTCGCACGGTTCTCCGCGACCTCGTCGCAGGCGAGCTCCCCGAACAGGAAGACGAGAACAGCGGCTGATGCCCGCCAAGCCCCACCGCCTGCTCGACCGGGTCTCCGGCTACGCCGACGAGGCCGCCGCCTACATGAGGCGGCGCCGGCACATCCGCAAGCCCTTCGCCCGCGTCTACTACTCCGGCGGCCGCAGCTCCGCCTTCGCCGCCGACTCCGAGCCGGGCCGGGCTCTGTTCCTGGCGGCGTCGCGGTTGATCGAACTGGCGCCGAGGCGCGCCCGGCAGGCGCGGACGGGTTCCACCACAACCGCCCGGAACACGCGGTGAGCGGCCCGCCGGCGGAGGCCGAGCCGCTGATCGACGAGGCGGTCGCGGGTCGCGCGATCGAGCGTGCTCTCGCCCGGGGAGGGGATTTCGCCGAGGTCTTCTGCGAGGAGCGAGCAGGCTTCTCGATCTCGATCGACGAGTCGAGGGTCGAGCGGCCCCAGTCCGGTCGCGAGCGCGGCGCCGGCATCCGGGTGGTGACCGGCGAGAGCACCCGCTACGCCCACGTCGACGGGCTCGGCGAGGACGATCTGCTGCGGGCGGCCGAGGCGCTGGCGGCAGCGCAGGAGGGAGAGGCGACCGAGCCGCTGCCGGTGAAGGCCGCCGAGCCACCTGAACTTCAGGAGATCAAGGTCGACCCCGCCTCGGTCCCGGCCGAGCGCAAGGCGGATCTGCTGCGCGAGCTCGACGAACGGGCGCGGTCGGCGGGCTCCGACGTGGCCCAGGTCTCGGCCAGTTACAGCGAGGGCCGCCGCCGGGTCGCGGTCGCCAACTCGGAGGGACTGGAGGCGACCGACGATCGCACCCGGGTGCGACTCGGCGCCCAGGTGGTGGCACGGCGCAACGGCTCGGTCGAGACCGGCTTCGAGACCCTCGGCGCCCATCGAGGCTTCGAGCTGCTCGAGGACGATCCCGCCCGGATCGCCGAGCAGGCGGCGCGGAAGGCGCTCGATCTGGTCGGCGCCGATCCGGCGCCTGCCGGGGAGATGACGGTGGTGGTCGGCGGCGGCTTCGGCGGCGTCCTCTTCCACGAGATGACCGGTCACGGCCTCGAGGCCGACGCCGTCCAGAAGGGGGCGAGCGTCTACGCCGGGAAGATCGGCGAGAAGGTGGCCCAGCCGGTGCTCACCGCCTTCGACGACGGCAGGATGCCCGGCGAGTGGGGGACGGGGGCGATCGACGATGAGGGGACCCCGTGCCGGCAGACCGCTGTGATCGAGGAGGGAAAGCTCACCTCCTACCTGTACGACCGCCTCAGGGCCCGCCGCGACGGCACCGAGTCGACCGGAAACGGGCGCCGTGAGAGCTTCAGGGACCTGCCGATCCCGAGGATGACCAACACCTACATCCAGCCGGGCGACGCCGAGCCCGAGGAGATCATCGCCGAGGTCGACCGGGGCTTCTACGCCGTCTCCTTCGGCGGTGGCCAGGTCGAGCCGGCGACCGGTGACTTCGTCTTCGGCGTCTCCGAGGGGTATTTGATCGAGAGCGGCAAGGTGACCCGGCCCTGCCGGGGCGCGACCCTGATCGGCAACTGCCTCCAGGCGCTCACCCGGATCGACGCGGTCGGCTCGGACTTCGAGATGAAGACCGGCTTTTGCGGCAAGGCGGGCCAGACAGCGCCGGTGGGGACCGGCCAGGGGCACGTGCGGATCCGCGGGATCACCGTCGGCGGGACGGCGGTATGACCGAGGTGGCGATCGACCTGCTGGCAGAGGCGGCGAAGGGCGCCGTCGAGGCCGCGACCGGCGCCGGTGCCGGTGACGCCGAGGCCTGGGCCGAGGGCTCGCGCGAGCGAGAGGTGCGCGTCCACGGCGGCGAGGTCGAGAGCCTCACCGAGGCGAGCGGCCGCGGGGTCGGCGTCCGAGCCTGGATCGGGGAGCGAGCCGGTTACGCCTACGGCACCGACCTCACCGACTCCGGACTGGCCGAGCTCGCCGAGGCGGCGGTTGGGGCGGCGCGTGTCGCCGACCCCGATCCGAACGCCGCCCCGCCGGAGCCCGCCGGCGAGCCGGCCACGATCGAGGGCCTCCGCGACGAGGCGGTTGCGGCGACCGGGACCGCCGAGGTGATCGAGCTCGCCAAGCGGATCGAGCGGACGGCGCTCGAACGCGACAAGCGGATCAGCGGAGTGGAGGAGGTGGTCTACGTCGACGAGGACGGGCAGGTCGCCCTGGCGAGCTCGCGCGGGCACAGCGGCAGCTTCGCGTCCTCGGTCGCCTATTCCTTCCTCCAGGCGATGGCGGCCGACGACGGTGAGGTGCAGACCGGGCTCGGATTCGGAGTCGGTCGCTCCCCCGGAGCAATCGACCCGGAGGAGATCGGTGCCGAGGCCGCCGACGAGGCGAGCTCGATGCTCGGCGCCTCGAAGCCCGAGTCACGGAGCTGCCCGGTGGTCCTCTCCGAGCGGGTCGCCGCCAGCTTCGCCGGCTTCATCGGCGGCTCGCTGAGCGCCGACGAGGTCCAGCGGGGGCGTTCCCCGTTCGCCGACCGCCTCGGCGACGAGCTCGCCTCGCCGGCCCTGGCCCTTGCGGACGACGGGATCGATCCCGGCGGCCTCGCCAGCGCCCCCTTCGACGGCGAGGGCATCCCCCGCGGCCGCACCCCGCTGCTCGCCGACGGGCGGCTGCTCGCCTATCTCCACGACTCCTACACTGCGCGGCGCGGCGGGGCGGAGTCCACCGGCAACGCGGCGCGCTCCTCCTACCGCTCGCCACCCTCGGTCCGGCCCTCGAACCTGATGATCGAGCCCGGCGAGCGCTCGCTGGAAGAGCTGATCGCCGAGGCCGCCGACGGCGTCTACATCACCGAGGTCGCGGGGCTGCACTCGGGAGTGAACCCGGTCACCGGCCGCTTCTCGGTCGGCGCCTCGGGTAGGACGATCAGCGGGGGCGAGCTCGCCGATCCGGTTCGGGAGTTCACGATCGCCGGCGACCTCCTGGAGACCCTGGCCGAGGTGCGAGCGGTCGGCTCGGAGCCGCGCTGGGTCCCGTTCGGCGGCTCGGTGCACTCGTCGCCGCTGCTCGTCGGCGAGATGACGGTCGGCGGCTCCTAGCGGCCACCAGGCCGCCCGCTTTCGGAGCGAAGGGCGAAGCCCGAAAATGCGAGGGCGCCCCGCAGGCGAAGCCGAGGAGCGACCCGTTTGATTAGGGGGGCGGCCGCCCGTGGCCGCGACCTGATCGCGAAGCCCGCGCAGATTCCGCATTCTGCGGCGGAAAACTGGCGCTCGGGGCTGATTCGCACAAGCGCCCGGATTTGGCGCCGGGAGCCGTTGTTAGGCTGGCGCAACTCCAATCTCCGAGGAGGCATCGACGTGACCAAGGCTGAATTTCTCGAGGTGCTGGCGAGCGACCAGAGAATCGGCAACAAGAAGCAGGCCGGTGACGCGGTCGACGCTCTGCTCGAGTCGATCACCAAAGTCCTCCAGGACGGGGGCGAGGTGAACTTCACGGGCTTCGGCAAGTTCGCGGTTGCCGAGCGTGGCCCGCGGCAGGGCGTCAACCCGCGTACCGGCGAGCGCATCTTCATTCCCGGTGGCAAGGTGCCGCGCTTCTCGGCCGGCTCGGGCCTGAAGAAGAAGGTGAAGGCCTCCGGGGGCGCCCCAGGGGCGCCGGGCTCGTAGGCTGAGCCGGGCTCCATTTGCCGATCGGCTGGCGGCGCTCGTCGCCGAGCGCCGCAGCCAGGTGTGCCTGGGCCTCGATCCCGATCCCGCGACCCTGCCGGCTGATCGTGCCGCCGGGGACTCGGGCGAGGGGGCGGCCGACGCGGCCGCCGAGGCGGTCGTCGCCGATTGCGCCTCGCTGATCGAGCGCGCCGGACCGGCCTGCGTCGCGGTCAAGCCCCAGCTCGCCTGCTTCGAGCGGCTCGGCGCCCCGGGCTGGCGGGCGCTGGTCGAGGTCTGCGCCGCCGCGCGCGAGGCCGGCCTCCTGGTGGTCGCCGATGGCAAGCGCGGCGATGTCCCCACCACCGCCCGGGCCTACGGCCAGGCGCTGGTGGGAGAGACCGAGACGCCGTGGGGAACGGTCCGCGGCCTCGATGCGGACGCCTTCACCGCCAACCCGCTGCTCGGGGAGGATGCGGTCGAGCCCCTGATCGACGCGGCGGCCGGCGCGGGCGCCGGCGTCTTCCTGCTTGTCCGCACCTCGAACCGGGGCGCCGCTCGGTTCCAGGACGCCGAGTTCGAGGGGCGTCCGCTGCACGAGCTCCTGGCCGGGCTGGTCGCCGAGCTGGCGCCGCGCCTCGCCGGCAAGGGCGGCCTCAGCGGCGTCGGGGCGGTGGTCGGGGCGACCGCTCCCCAGCACCTCGGCAGGCTCCGCGAGTTGATGCCCGACTCGGTCTTCCTCGTCCCAGGGATCGGCGCCCAGGGCGGGCGGCCCGAGGATCTCGGTCCCGTCATCGCCCCGGGGCGCCCGGCTTCCGTGCTGGTCGCCGCGGCGCGCAGCATCGCCGGCGCCGATGACCCGGGGGCGGCGGCGGAGCAGCTCCGGGCGACCATCTGGGGCCTCTCGGGCTAGCACGGACACTGGCGGGCAGGGGACCCGGCGCGGGGTACCATCGCGCGGCTCTAATGCCCGAGTACAAACCGAATCCGGTCGCGCGCTTGGCGGCGGTGCTCGCCCTCGTCGCCGCGGTCCTCGTGTTCATCGTCCTCATCGCGACCACCGGCTCGGACGAGGGCGACAGCGGGGGAACCGAGAGGCAGACCGAGCAGAGCGGCCCCTCGAAGGCGGGCGACCGGGCGGTACAGCGGGGAGTCTGGATCGTCCATGAGGGCGACACGCTCGCCCAGATCTCCGAGGAGACCGGGCTCGACGTCGACGACTTGCTTCAGCTCAACCCCGACCTCGACCCCCAGGCGTTGATCCAAGGCCAGCGGATAGCCTTGCGTTGAGCTTGGCGGGACGGGACGATCACCGGCGGCGGAGATCCCGCGCGCATGGATTGCGGGCGGCGGTCGCGGCTGCCGCGATTGTCATCGCCCTAGCCGCCGGGGCGGCGGGTGGCAACAAGGTTCCCCCCGACTCACAACCACCGACCGGGAGCCAGCCCGCGGCACCGCCCACTGGCGGTCAGCAGGCGCCGTCCAAGCCCGCCGCTCCCGGCCAGGGGCAGCCGCGGCTGGACGCCAGCGCCTGGATCCTGATCGACGCTCGCGACGGCGACGTGATCGCGGCCAAGGCCGCCGAGCGCCCGTTGCCGATCGCCAGCACCACCAAGCTGATGACCGCCTATCTCACCCTCAAGAACCTGAAGCCGAATCAGACCGTCACCGCGGCTCCCTACAGGCCGATCGCCCCGACCGAGATCCTCCTCGGCCTCCGTCCCGGTGAGAAGATCAAGGTCCGCGACCTCCTCTACGGGCTGCTGCTGCCGAGCGCCAACGACGCCGCCCAGAGCCTGGCCGTCGCGGTGGCCGGCTCGGTTCCCGCCTTCGTCTCCCAGATGAACCAGGCGGCGCAGGAGCTGGGGCTCGCCAACACCAGCTACACCAACCCGATCGGGCTCGACTCTCCCAACAACTACTCGAGCGCCCGCGACCTCGTCACCCTCGCCGACCTCCTCCTGAAGAACCGCCTCTTCGCCCGGATCGTCGACTCGACGAGCGCTGTCCTCCACAGCGGCGACACCCAGCGCCGGGTCGACACCCGCAACAGCCTGCTCAGCCAGGAGCCCTTCGTCGACGGGGTGAAGACAGGCCACACGATCAAGGCCGGCTACGTCCTGGTCGGCGCCGGGACCAGGGACTCGACCACCCTGATCTCGGCGGTGCTCGGCACCCCGAGCGAGGCAGCCCGCGACGCCGAGACCCTGGAGCTCCTCAACTACGGCTTCTCTCAATACCGACCCTCGGCGCCGGTCGAGGAGGGAGCCGAGTTCGCCGATCCGAAGCTCGATTACCGGGACGACCATCTCTCTCTCGTCGCCCAGCGAACCCTGCGGGTGTCCACCCGCGAGGGCCAGCGGGTCACGACCAGCGTCGACGCCCCCGACGAGGTCAGCGGCGCGGTCGAGAAGGGCGAGGAGCTCGGGCAGGTGGTGGTGACCGTCGATGGGAAACGGGCCGCGAGCTCGCCCCTGGTGGCCGCCGAGTCGGTGGAGGCGGCGAGCTTCCTGGACAGGGTGGCCTCGGTCGCCCTGAAGCCGATTGTTCTCCTGCCGGTGGGTGCTTTCGTGATACTTGTAGTCCTGCTGCTCGCTGCCCGGGGCCGGCGCCCCGATCACGGTCAGCCGAGCCCTCCGCGAAGCCGCCGCCGCGAGGGGCAAGAGCGAGGTCCGCGGGAGCGCACTCCAGAGGAAAGGCGGAGAATGCACGAGGAGCGAATGCGGAGGCGGCGCCAGAGAGCTGAAGGAGAGGGAGGCCCGCGGTGATTCTCACCGTCACCCTCAATGCCGCGATCGACCGCACGGTCGCCGTGCCCACCTTCCGCCAGGGCCACCGCCACCGCGCGGTCGAGGCGAGCACCGTCGCCGGCGGCAAGGGAATCAACGTCGCCCGCGCGCTCAAGATCCTCGGCAGGCCGGTTATCGCAACCGGTCTCGCCGGCGGGCCGACCGGCGCCCGCCTGATGGAGAGGCTCGCGGAGGAGTCGATCCTCACCGACTTCACCTGGATCGCCGGCGAGTCGCGGACCAACCTCGCAGTGATCGATCCGACCAATGGCGAGCAGACCGAGATCAACGAGCGCGGCCCCGAGGTCAGCTCCGAGGAGCTGGAGCGGTTCCTCGAGAAGCTTCTCTACCTGGCGCGCGGCGCCCGCATCTGCGTTATTGCGGGAAGCCAGCCGCCCTCGGTGCCCGATTCCTTCGCCGCCCGGATGGTCACCGAGCTGAAGGAGCTCGGGGTGGAGACGATCCTCGACATCGAAGGCGAGCCGCTGGTCGCCGGGCTCCGCGCCGGCCCCGGCGCCGTCACCCCAAACGTGAGCGAGGCCGAGGGCGCGGTCGGGCATGAGTTCGGCGACCGCGAGGACCTGGTCACCGGCCTTCGGGGCCTGATCGAGCTCGGCGCCAGCGAGGCGGTGATCACCCGCAGCAACGGCTGCGTCGCCTCCCTCCTTGATGGGAACGATCGCCGCGCCTATGAGGTGATCGCTCCGGACCTCGAGCCGGTCGCCGCGGTCGGCTCCGGCGACGCCTTCCTTGCCGGCTTCGTCGCTTCCCGCTTTGACGGCGCCTCGCCGCGAGACACCCTCCGCTTCGCGGTCGCCTGCGGCGCCGAGTCGACCCAGCACTTCGGCGCTGGGAGCGTCGATCCGGACGAGGTCAGCCGCCTCCTCGACCGGGTCGAGATCAGCTTTCTCGACATCCCCGCCGGCGTTCGCTGAGGGAACTCCCGCTTCGCCCCAAGCGGGAACGGCTTAGTCCTGTTGGCCGGCGGCCTGCAGAGCCTTGGCGCTGTCCCAATACAGAGCCAGGCGGACGATCTTGCCGCCATCCAGCGTCCACACCGTGGCCGTGTCTGCGCTCACCTCTGCTCCGCTGCCCTTCCCACGGCCGCGGGCGCGAGTGAGAACCACGACCTGGTCGCGGATCTCGATGAACTCGTACGCCTCAGCACGGAAGTCCTCCCACGCACCGAGCGCCGCTTGCCACGTGCGGCGCATCGCATCCAGCCCGCGGGATTTGCTCGCCTCGGGCCAATCGACCATCTCAAACTCGACCTCCGGGTCGAATAGTTGGCCCTCCGAAAAGTCGCCGACGGCCCACCCCGCATACACCCGCCGCACGGTCTCCACATTCTCCTTCGACATCTCCCGCCCAGTATCCCGCGAGGGAAAAACGGGAGGGAGGACGCTCCCGCGATATGCCGCTTCTCGTCCAAAGCGCTACTCCGAGAGCATGGCGGCTTCGAGGGCCTCGGCCCCGGGCGGAAGGAAGCCCTAGCTCTTCAGTTTCGTCTTCTTCGTCTGCGAGCCCGGTGGCCCGCCCACGGGTGTGTAGACGGCCTTCACCTTGACCTTGAGCTTGCCCGCCTCGTCCAGCTTTCCGATCGCGGACTTGGTCAGCTTCAGGGTCAACACCACCTGCTGCTTCGTGGTCGCGGTCAGGGTCTTGGTCACCGCCTTCAGGCTCTTCTTTGCCGCCGCCGAGGCCAGTGCCGGATCCGAGGGCGACCCCACCTTCAGGGTGCCGGAGCCTGGAACCGTGGCGGTCACCTTCACCTTGCTATCGCCCTTCTGCTTCAGCTTGTCGATGGTGACCGTGCTGGGGCACCCGTTTGCGGTTCCCGGCGTGCCCACGCACTTGTCCTGGCTCTCGTCGCCGAAGCCGTCCTGATCGGCGTCCGACTCGAGGACGGCGGAGACGTCGATCTGGACGTCGAAGGCGGGCGTGTAAGTCGCCGTCGTCCCGGCAGGCGGATCAAAGACGGGATCGCCACACTCAAAGCAAAGTTGGTGGGCGTTGAAGCCCGAAGCAGTCACGAGGAGTCGCAAGCCAGCGGTCGAATCGCTGTAGGAGTTGCCCAGAAGGTCGCCCGCCCTCACCGAAATCCGGGTCGGCCAGGCGTTCAGACTGCTTGCGTGCGGCGTCTCCAGCTGGCTCTCGCCGACCGTGGTGAAGTCATCGCCGCCCGCGGGCCGAACGACCTTCAGCTTCAGCGGCGGGAAGAAATCGGCGGCTGCCTCGAAACTCCAACTGGTGATTACGCCGTTCGTGGGAACGGTGTAGCTGTTGGCCTGCGAACTCGACTGGATGAGGGTTCCAGGTCCGCCGAATAGATCGGTAGGCGTGAAGGTCGATCCGATCGTGACCGCCGCTCCGGCGGACGAGGCGCTTGCGCACAATGCCAAGGCAGCGGCGGTGGCGAGCAGGGATGCCAGGCGAACCGTGCGAGTCATTCTGCTCCTCCTCCTATCGGGGGCAGGCTTGGCACCTCCCGCCCGGCGAGCCTCCCAGGAGGTCAGCCGCGTGTCAAGCGGGCGCCGCCTGGACAAGAGCTACAAGCTTCTCGTCGCATTCGCTAGGTAGCCGCTTCTCGTCTCTATGAAGAAGAACCGTCTGTCAAGCAGCTATCTCACTAGTTCGAGCTGACTAGCGGTCATCGCACCGAGCTGAACGCCGCCCGGAGCTCCTCCGAGAACAGCTCCGGCTCCTCCCAGCGCTGCGAAGTGGCCGCCCCTGTCGGCCTCGTTGAAGTAGGCGACGTTGGGGTAGGAGTTCTCGACCCAGCTGCGCGGGGTCCGCCAGATCTCGCCGGGGAAGGTGGTGAAGCCGACCGGGAGCGAGACCTCCGGAGGAGCCTGGCCGGACGCGCGTGCTTGAGCCAGGGCTTGTCCGTCCTCCCAGTACGACCGCGCCGCCGAGGCGCCGGTGCCCGTCAGCCAGTACAGCGTGATGTTGTCGACGATGTGGTCCCGGGTGAGATTGCCCGCGGGCTCGCCGTCGACGAAGGCGCGGGAGATCTTGTAGTAGCTGTCCGTGTCGTGGTCGAGCAGCCAGGCGGCCAGGGCGACGGGTGAATCCAGCAGGGCGTAGCCGATCGTCTGCGGCCGCGTGGCCATCTCCAGGAAGTAGCCGAAGCCGCTCTCCCTGAATGTGGCGAGCTGGTCCGCCGCCGCGCGTTCCTGCTCGGATTCCGCCGGCGGGGGGCCGGCCAGCACCGTCACGAGCAAGTTCATGTGGATGCCGAGCAGCCCCTCGGGCGCCTGCCGTCCCATCGCGTCGGTGACGGCGGCGCCCACGTCGCCGCCCTGGGCGACATAACGGGTGTAGCCGAGGCGGCGCATCAGCTCCGCCCAGGCCTGCGCGACGCGGCCGACGTTCCAGCCGAGGTCGGCGGGCTCGCCGGAGAAGCCGTAGCCGGGCAGGGACGGCAGCACGAGGTGGAACGCGTCCTCCGCTTGCCCACCGTGCGCGGTCGGGTCGGTCAGCGGGCCGATGGTCTCGAGCAGCTCGATGACCGAGCCGGGCCAGCCGTGCGTCATGACCAGCGGCATCGCGTCCTCGTGCGGCGACTTGACGTGGATGAAGTGGATCTCGACCCCGTCGATCTCGGTCGTGAACTGCGGGAGCGCGTTGAGCTTCGTCTCGCACTTGCGCCAGTCGTAATCGCTCGTCCAGTAGCGGGCGAGCTCCTGGATCGTCGCCAGCTGCACGCCCTGCGACCGATCTTCGACGAGCTCCTTGCTGGGCCGCCGCGTCGCAGCGATGCGGCGGCGAAGGTCGTCCAGGTCCTCTTCCGGGATCTCTACGTCAAAGGGGCGGATTGCGCCGTTTTCGGCCTTCGCCTGATCGGCGGCGCCCGCTGGGTTCGAGGCTGAGGCTTCCATCTGCGGCTCCTAACTCGCGATTTGGGGGGCGGCTGAAGGCCCTCACTCGTTTGCGAGGCGCAGATGGGGTCGAGGCACTCGGCGCCATCGCGCCGCGGCGAACCCTATTGATCTGGTGAGGAACAGGTCAAGGGCCGGGGGGGAGCACCTCGGTGGCGCAGAGCTCAGCGGGCGAGACCACCGCTTTCCATGCAAAGCGGCAGGTTGGTGCCCGCGCATATGCCTGTGGCAACCCCCGCCAACCGGAGTTTGAGTGGACCGCTGTTATCCTCGGTGAGGCGTTGGTTCGAGGTGCAGACAACGCCGCAAACAGCGGTCTCTTGCAGTTTTCGCCCCGGCCTGCCGGGGCTTTTTCGTCCGCGAACGATCGTAGGGTGAGCTAATGGAAGTCGAGATCGGAAGAGGCAAGAAGGGTCGTAGGGCCTATGGCTTCGACGACATCGCGATCGTGCCCTCGCGGCGGACCCGGGATCCCGACGACATCGACATCCGCTGGACGCTCGGGCCCTACCAGTTCGAGCTGCCGCTGCTGGGCTCGGCGATGGACGGTGTGGTCAGCCCCGAGACCGCGGGGATCATCGGCAAGCTCGGTGGCCTGGCGGTGCTCAACCTCGAAGGGATCTGGTCCCGCTACGAGGATCCGGACGAGAAGCTCGAGGAGATCGCCAAGCTGCCGCCCGAGCTCGCGACCCGGAGGATGCAGGAGATCTACAGCGAGCCTGTGAAGCCGGAGCTGATCGCCCAGCGGATCGAGGAGATCAAGGCGCATGGGGTGGTCGCCTGCGGCTCGCTCACCCCGCAACGGGTTGCCAAGCACCACGAGGTGGCGCTCGAGGCCGGGCTCGACATCCTCGTGATTCAGGGCACCGTGATCTCGGCCGAGCACGTCTCGGCCCAGACCGAGCCACTCAACTTGAAGGAGTTCATCGCCGAGCTACCGATCCCGTGCGTGGTCGGAGGGTGTGCCTCCTACAACACCGGCCTCCACCTGATGCGCACCGGCGCCGTCGGCGTCCTCGTCGGGGTGGGCCCGGGAGCCGCCTGCACCACCCGCGGCGTGCTCGGCATCGGCGTCCCCCAGGCGACCGCGATCGCCGACGTGGCGGCGGCGCGGGGCCAGCACATGATGGAGACCGGCAACTACTGCAACGTGATCGCCGACGGCGGGATGCGCACCGGCGGCGACGTCTCCAAGGCGATCGCCTGCGGCGCCGACGCGGTGATGGTCGGCTCGCCGCTGGCCCGCGCCAAGGAGGCACCCGGCCGCGGCTACCACTGGGGGATGGCGACCTTCCACCCGTCGCTGCCGCGGGGCGCTCGGGTGGCCACCCACCAGGACGGCACGATCGAGCAGATCCTGCTGGGGCCCGCTCAGGAGAACGACGGCACCTTCAACCTGATGGGCGCGCTTCGCACCTCGATGGCCACCTGCGGCTACGCCGACATCCCCGAGTTCCACCGTGCCGAGGTGATGGTCGCCCCTGCGCTGATGTCGGAGGGCAAGCAGCTCCAGCGCGAACAGTCGGTCGGCATGGGCTCCAACGGTCGCGCCACCGTCAACACGGCGGTCGCGGTCTCGGATGACTGAGGCGGCGAAGGCCGCTACGAAGAAGCCGGTCGAGCGGCCGCACGTCCCCGAGCGGAGCACCTCCGACGCCGACCCGCGGGTGGCGCCGCGAGAGAACGGCACCAAGCCGACCGCCTCCGAGGAGGTCCTGGTCCTCGACTTCGGCGGCCAGTACTCGCAACTGATCGCCCGGCGGATTCGCGAGTGCGGCGTCTTCAGCGAGCTACTCCCGCACGACACCCCGATCGAGGCGATCAGGGAGCGTCACCCCAGGGGCCTCGTTTTGTCAGGCGGCCCCGCCTCGGTCTACTCGGACGGGGCGCCGGGACTCCGGAAGGAGCTGCTGGAGCTGGGGATCCCGGTGCTCGGCATCTGTTACGGCATGCAGCTGATGGTCCACGAGCTCGGCGGCCGGGTCGAACAGGCACCCGCCGGCGAGTTCGGGCGCACCAGTCTCAGCCTCCGCGACGGGGGCGGCCGGCTGCTCGAGGGGCTGCCCGCCGAGCAGCAGTGCTGGATGAGCCACCGCGACACCGTCTTCGAGCCGCCGCCGGGATTCGCGGCGCTCGCCTCCAGCCCCGAGTCGCCGGTTGCCGCCACTGAGGACACGGAGCGCCAGCTCTACGGGATCCAGTTCCACCCCGAGGTCGTCCACACTCCTTACGGGACCGAGATCCTCACCCGGTTCCTCCGCGACGTCGCCGGCTGTCGCGAGCGCTGGTCGCCGGCCTCTGTGATCGACGAGCAGGTGGAGGCGATCCGCGCCCAGGTCGGCGACGCCCGGGCGATCTGCGGGCTCTCGGGCGGGGTCGACTCGGCGACCGCGGCGCTGCTCGTCCACCGCGCGATCGGCGAGCGGCTCACCTGCGTCTTCGTCGACCACGGGCTCCTCCGCAAGAACGAGGCGGAGCAGGTGGTGGAGGCCTTCCGCGACCGGCTCGGGGTGCCGCTGGTCCACGTCAAAGCCACCGATCGCTTCCTCGAGCGGCTCGCCGGCAGCGACGAGCCAGAGCGCAAGCGCAAGATCATCGGGGAGGAATTCATCCGGGTCTTCGAGGAGGAGGCGGCGAAGATCGAGGACGCCCGCTTCCTCGTCCAGGGGACCCTCTACTCGGACGTGATCGAGTCGGGGGGCGACGGACGAGCCGCCGCGACGATCAAGTCGCACCACAACGTCGGCGGGCTCCCCGAGGACCTCGACCTCGACCTGGTCGAGCCGCTGCGGATGCTGTTCAAGGACGAGGTGCGAGCGGTCGCCGCCGAGCTCGGCCTGCCCGAGCGGCTCGTCTGGCGCCAGCCCTTCCCCGGCCCCGGCCTCGCGATCCGGATCGTCGGCGGCGAGGTGAACCGTGAGCGGCTCGAGATCCTGCGGGAGGCCGACGCGATCCTCCAGGAGGAGATCCGTGCCGCCGGCCTGTATCGGGAGCTCTGGCAGTCCTTCTGCGTGCTCCCGGTGGTGCGATCGGTCGGCGTCCAGGGAGACGAGCGCTCATACGCCTATCCGATCGTGATCCGGGCGGTCACCTCCGACGACGCGATGACCGCCGACTGGGCCCGGCTTCCCTACGACCTGCTGGAGCGGGTCTCCGGCCGGATCATCAACGAGGTCCCGGGCGTCAACCGGGTCACCCTCGATCTCACCTCCAAACCCCCGGGGACGATCGAATGGGAGTGACGGCTAGCGCGTCGTCCTGATCGGCTCGAAGTCGTAGCCGCAGTGGCGGCAGGTGCGCTGGTCGAGGCGAACGCGGCGGCCGCAGTGGTGGCACTGGCGGGTCGGGTGCCGGTAGAGAATGCTGACGGCGATCAGCAGCGCGACCACGAGGAGGACGGCGCCGCCGAAGGTCTTGATGTTGAGGAGGACGGCCTGGAGCACCCACCCAGCCTAGGCGCTGGGAAGCGCTCTAGAAGGCGGGATCCCAGGCAAGCAGGGTGGGCAGCGGATCGACCGCCTTGCCGCCCCGGTACCACCCGGGTCGCTTCCAGAGCTCGAAGTGGAGGTGGCAGCCGCTTGCGTTGCCGGTGTCGCCGACCGTGCCCACCTGCTGGCCCGGGGCGAGCACCTGCCCCTTGGTGACCAGGGGCGCGGTCGCCATGTGGGCGTAGAAGTAGTCGTGGCGCATCTTCTTGTAGCGGAGAACCAGATAGTTGCCGGCCAACTTCTGGAAGCCGGTGAGGACCACCTTGGTGTTGGTGATCGCGACCAGGGGAGTGGCGCAGGCCGCGAATACGTCCTGGCCCGTGTGGACGTGGCCCGCACGGCCGGCGCCGAAGCGGGCGCCGGCGTCGCCGTAGTTGTGGGTCCCCTGGACGGGGAAGACGAAGGAACCGGCCGCCGGGGGCGGCGGCGCGGTGGGATCGGCCGGGCCGCCGATGGCGCCCGCCTGAGCGATCGCCCGGTCGGCGCCGAAGAGGAGCAGCAGGAAGCTGGCCGCCAGCGCCGCCAAGGCGCGCATGCGAACGACGCTGTGGTTGGTCTGGTCCCGAACCATTCGGCTTCCGGGCCTACGGGGTTAGCTGGCGGGCTCGCGCCGCGAAGGCGCTACCAAGCACACTCTGGATTCGCCCCTGGGGCCGGATTCCCTCCGGTCCCTCTGGGTTCCCCGCTCCCCGCCGGGCTGGCCGGTGGAGATTCGGCTCGATTGGCGCGGCAGTATAACCACGGGTTCAGCCCTATTTCCCCGGGGCTGGCGCTGCCGCCCTTGCGCGTGGAGATTCCCAGCCGCTAGAAGGGTCTAGCGAGAGTCGCCCCTGCTACTCCCATATCCCGGCACCTCAGCCGCCCGGGCTGGCCTGCTCGACGTTCAGGAGTGCCACCTCGTACCGCTCTACCGACGCCGTCTCACCGGGCCCCGTTACCTCCTCGCGAACGCGCGTCGCCTCGTCCTCGCTCGCCTGCATCGCCTCCTCCCCCTGCCACAGTGAGATCACGACGATCGTTCCGTTCTGCCGGTCGACGAGGAAGACGACGCCCTTCATGTCTTCGGTCTGTCCGAGCTCGGTCGGTAGCACCTGCTTCTTCGTTTGCAAGGCTTCCTCAATGGACTCGGGCGCTGCGCCCTCGTAGCGGGTTACGCGAGCATGCATGGCTTCCTCCTGTTGGCTCGGAATCTCGCCAGCAGTTCTTACCCCATTTCCGGGTGGGGAGCCCGACCATCAAGCCGACGCTGTTTCAGAACGAGGTCACGACTCCGAGGAATGCGGCGATGCCGAGCGGTTCAGCGGACGGCCCCTCGGCAGCTATCATCCGGCGCTGCCGCGCCCTCGCGCGGCGCTTTCTATGAGTACGGCGATCAAGACCTACCAGGCGAACGCCCAGGACCGCGAACGGGACTGGTATGTCGTCGATGCCGAGGGGAAGATCCTCGGCCGCCTTGCGACTCAGATCGCCGATGTCCTCCGCGGCAAGCGGAAGCCGACCTACACCGCCCACGTGGACGTCGGCGACTTCGTCATCGTCGTCAACGCGGAGAAGATCGCGGTGACCGGGAACAAGCGCGAGGACAAGCGCTACTGGCGCCACAGCGGCTATCCCGGCGGAATTCGCTTCCGGACCCTGGGCGAGCTGCTGGAGCGGCGGCCCGAGGAGGTCATCCGGAAGGCGGTCAAGGGGATGATCCCCCGCAACCGGCTGGGCCGCCAGCAGCTGCGCAAGCTCAAGGTCTACGCCGGCCCCGATCATCCGCATCAGGCACAGAAGCCCAGCGAGCTGGAGGTAGAGACTTGATCGAGGACGAAGAGCAGCGTCCCGGCGAGGACGGGCCGACCCCGGAGGAAGCGCCGATCGAGGAGCAGCCGACGCCCGAGGAGCAGCAGCACGACGAGCAGGGTGCGCCGGAGGAGGAGCAGCCGCAGGAGGACGAGGAGACTCCGGCCGAGGAGGCCCTCACCGAGGACGCGGCAACTGAGGACGACACCGCCGCCGAGGAATCTTCAGAGGCGCCGGCCGAGGAGGCGGAAGCGGCCGCCGAGGAGGCGCCTGCCGCCGAGGCTCCCGCCGAGACCCCGGCTGGCGACGCGAAGCCAAAGAAGGAGGAGGTCGTCCCCGGCGCCGAGCTCGATCCGATCGCGATCGAGCCGGAGCGTGAGCTCGACGCGGAGGAGCGCGCCCGCCGCGAGGCGGAGGCCGAGGAGCGCGACCGCCGCGAGCGCGAGCTGATCGGCGACGAGGAGGCCGAGCGGCCGTTGGCGGCGAAGCCCGCGAAGCTCTCAGGCGACGCCCGCTTTCTCGCCACCGGCAAGCGCAAGTCCTCGGTCGCCCGGGTCATCCTCATGTCGGGCAACGGCAGCATCGAGGTCAACAAGCGCACGCTCGAGGAGTACTTCCCGCGCGCCTACCTTCAGTCGGTTGCGAAGCAGCCCCTGGTGCAGACTGGCTACGAGGGCAACGTTGACGTTCGCATCCGCGTTCACGGCGGCGGCATCTCCGGCCAGGCGTCGGCGGTTCGCCACGGGATCGCCAAGGCGCTCACCGAGGTCGACCCCGAGCTGCGCAAGGAGCTGAAGCGACGAGGGATGCTGAGCCGCGACGCCCGGGTGAAGGAGCGCCGCAAGGCCGGCCTCAAGAAGGCCCGCAAGAAGCCGCAATTCAGTAAGCGCTAGCGTCCGCCTGACCTTGGCGGAGAGAAAGCTGTTCGGGACCGATGGGGTCCGCGGGGCGGTTGGCGAGTTGCTCACTCCCGATCTCGCCGTTCGACTAGGACGAGCCGCGGCGCTCACCGCGGAGCCTGAGCGCCCCCAGGTGCTGATCGTTCGCGATACCCGCGAATCCGGGCCGATGCTCGAGGACGCGCTCGCGGCCGGAATCGCCTCGGGCGGCGGTGACGCGATGCTCGGCGGGGTGCTGCCGACGCCGGCGGCCTCTGTGCTGGGGCGGCGCCTGGACTTCGACCTCGCGGCGGTCGTCTCCGCCTCCCACAATCCGTTCGGCGACAACGGGATCAAGTTCTTCGACCGCAGGGGCCGCAAGCTCGGCGACGAGGCCGAGGCCGCGATCGAGGCCGAACTCGATCGCCCGGCGCGCTCCGACGTAGGAGCGGTCCGGGTGCTCGAAGGCGCCTTCGACGACTATCAGCGCGAGCTCCGGACGGCCTTCGCCCTCGACCTCTCGGGGATCCGGGTCGCCCTCGACTGCGCCAACGGTGCCACCCACCGGGCGGCTCCCGCGATCTTCGAGACCCTCGGCGCCGAGGTCGAGCTCACCGGCGACGAGCCCGACGGGCGCAACATCAACGAGGGCTGCGGCTCCACCCACCCGCAACGGATCAGGGACCTGGTCGCGAGCTCGGGCGCGCAGATCGGCTTCGCCTTCGACGGTGACGGAGACCGTGTGGTGGCGGTGGACAGCGCGGCGCGCCTGCACGATGGCGACGATCTGATCGCCCTGATCGCAACGGACCTGAGGGACCGCGGCGAGCTCGAGGGCGGGGTGGCGGTCACGGTGATGACCAACTACGGCTTCCACACGGCGATGAAGGAGGCCGGGATCGAGCTTGAAGTGACCCAGGTAGGGGATCGCTACGTGATCGAGGCGATGGAGGAGCGCGGCTGGCAGCTGGGCGGCGAACAATCGGGCCACATCGTCTGGACCGGGTTCGCGCCGACCGGCGACGGGATCGCCGCGTCGCTGCTGACCCTGCGGGCCCTGCGCGGACGCACGCTCGAGGACGCGACGCCGTTAGAGCGACTCCCGCAGCGGCTCGAGAACGTCGAGGTCGCCGAGCGCGAGGCGATCGCCGGCGCCGAGGCGCTCTGGGCAGCGGTGGACGAGGAGAGCGCCAAGCTCGACGGCCGCGGCCGGGTGCTCGTTCGCCCGTCGGGAACAGAGCCCCTGCTGCGGGTGATGGTCGAGGCGCCCGAGAAGGACGAATGCGACGCAGTGGTTGAGCGCCTGGTTGAGATCGCCCGCTCAGAACTGGCCTGATTCGGGGGATCAGCCGCAACAACTACCCTTTGCAGCCCTTATGTGCGGCATAGTCGGATATGTAGGCGACCGACCGTGCCGGGACCTGCTGATTGCCGGCCTCGAGAAGCTCGAGTACAGGGGCTATGACTCGGCCGGCATTTCGGTGATCTCGGACGGCGAGATCGACAGCGTGCGCGCGGTCGGCAATCTGGCGAACCTGCGCGCCGCGGTCGAGGAGCATTCTCAGAACGGCAGCGGCCCGGTCGCGGTCGAGGCGGCCGTCTCCAAGACCGGCGTCGCCCACACTCGCTGGGCGACTCACGGGCGGGTCACCGAGGAGAACGCCCACCCGCACGGCGATTGCCAGGACCAGATCCACATCGTCCTCAACGGGATCATCGAGAACCATGCCGAGCTCCGGCGCGAGCTCCAATCCGAGGGCCATAGCTTCAGCTCCGAGACCGACGCGGAGATCGTCGCCCACCTGATCGAGCGCCACGACCATGGGGATTTCCCGAAGGCGGTGCGGGAGGCCTTCGGCGAGCTGCGCGGGCATTACGCCTTCGTCGCGATGCACTCAGAGCACCCCGACACCCTGGTGGCGGCGCGCAAGGAATGCCCGCTGGTGATCGGCCTGGGCGAAGGCGAGAACTTCGTCGCCTCCGCGATCCCCGCGTTCCTCGCCGAGACCCGGAGCGCCCTGATGGTCGAGAACGACGAGCTGGTGACGATCGACTCGAGCGGCGTGACGATCACCGACGCCGAGGGCGACCCGATCGAGCGCGAGCCCGACCATGTGACCTGGGACGAGGACGCCGCCGAGAAGGGCGGTTATTCGACCTTCATGAAGAAGGAGATCCACGAGCAACCCGACGCGGTTGCCGAGACGATCACCGATCGGCTCCCCGACCTAGACCGGGTCGACCTCTCCGACGTCGACCTCGACGATGACTACCTGCGCTCGATCGAGCGGGTCGTGATCGTCGCCTGCGGCACCTCCTACCACGCGGGCCTCATCGGCCGCTACGCGATCGAGCAATGGGCGCGGGTGCCCGTCGAGATGGACATCGCCTCCGAGTACCGCTACCGGGAGCCGGTCCTGCGCGAGAACGACCTGGTGATCGGGATCACCCAGTCCGGCGAGACCGCCGACACCCTGGCGGCGATGCGCCTCGCGCGCGAGGGCGGCTGCAAGGTGCTGACGATCACCAATGTCATGGGGAGCCAGGCGACCCGCGACGCCGACGCGGTCCTCTTCACCAGGGCCGGGCTCGAGATCGGGGTCGCCGCCACCAAAACCTTCGTCAGCCAGGTCGCTGCCGTGTACCTGATCGGGCTGAAGCTGGCCGAGCTACGGGGAACGCTGTCGGAGAAGCGCCTCGCGGAGCTGATCTCCGAGCTGAAGCAGATCCCCTCGAAGCTCGAGGAGACAATCGCCTCCTGCGACGAGGCGGTCCGCGCAATCGCCCGCTCCCAGCACGACAAGCGCTTCTTCATGTACCTGGGCAGGCACATCGGCCTCGCCGTCTGCCTCGAGGCGGCGCTGAAGCTGAAGGAGATCTCCTACATCCCCGCCGACGCCTACGCCGCGGGGGAGATGAAGCACGGGCCGATCGCGCTGCTCGACGAGTCGACGCCGGTGGTCTGCGTGGCCACGAACAGCCCGGTGGTGGAGAAGATGCTCTCCAACATCGAGGAGGTGCGGGCCCGCGGGGCCGACGTGATTGCAGTCGCGACCGACGGGAACGAGGACGTGGCCCAGGCCGCCGACCAGACCATCTTCGTCCCCAGCAGCGACTGGATCCTGCAGCCGATCCTCGCGATCGTCCCCCTCCAGCTGCTCGCCTACTACATCGCCCGCGAGAACGGGCTCAACGTCGATCAACCGCGGAATCTGGCGAAGACGGTGACAGTCGAGTGAGCGCTCGCCGGCTCGGCGCGCTGGCCACATCCAGCGTGGTTGTGCTTGTGCTGGCTGGCTGTGGCGACGGCGGCGGGGAGGAGAGCGTCGACATCGGGCCGGCCGCCGTTGTCCCCGCCAACGCCCCCCTGTACTTCGAGGTCTCGGTCAGGCCGGAGGGCGGCGCCCGCGACGGCGCCGAGGCCGCCGCGGGGAAGATCCTCGGCAGTGACGATCCCGGCGGCACCCTGATCTCCCTGATCGAGCGGGCGGCTGTCGCGGACGACGTCGACCTGAATTGGGACGAGGACGTGGCGCCCTGGCTGGGCCAGAAGGTCGGTTTCTTCCCGACCTCGCTCGCCGGCGAGAGCGAGGTCGCCCTGATCGCGGAGACGACCGACGCCGAGGCGGCGCTCGAGTTCGCCCGCTCGCAGGAGGACCTCACCGGGCCCGAGCGCGAGTACAACGGCGCGAGCTTCCAGGTCGACTCCAGCGGCGAGGCCGTTGGGATCGTCGACGACTTCCTCGTCTCGGGGACGCCCAAGGGCTTCAAGCGGGTTGTGGATGCTGCGCAGGGGGACTCGCTTGGCGGCTCCGATCAGTTCAAGGACTCGATCGGCGATCTTCCCGACGAGCGGCTGGCCACCCTCTACGCGGTCCCACGGGGCTTTCTCGAGGCGATCCCGGAGGAGGAGCTCGACCGGGAAGGCCGCAACATCTTCCTCAAGGCGATCGGGGAGTCCGCCGATACCCCGGTGCTCGGCGCCCTCACCGCCTCCGCCGAAGACCTCGAGCTCGAGCTCTCGGCCGTCGGTGGCGCGGTGGAGACCGAGCAGAGCAATCTGCTCGCCCAGGCTCCAGGCGAGGCCTGGCTCGCGATCGGCCTCGGCGACATCGGGGGCGCGATTCAGAACGGGCTCGACAGCGTCGAGTCCGCCGAGGTCAAGGGGCTGAGCGGCGAACAGCTTCGCTCCCAGCTCGACGCGGCGACCGGACTCGACCTCGAACAGGTGGCCCAGGCGCTCGGTGGCGGCGCGATTTTCGTCCAGGGCAGCTCGACCCTCGACCTACGAGGCGCCCTGATCATCCAGAGCAGCGACGAGGCGGTCTCGGCCGAGCTGCTCGACTCGCTTGAGTCGCTGATCACCGCCCAGGCCGGAACCAGCGACGTCAGGGTCACCTCCCTCTCCGCGGCGAGCAGCCCGAGCAGCAGCGAGACGACCACTGACAGCAGCGAGCAGATCACCCAGAGCGGCTTCCAGGTCGAGTCGAGCGACCTCCCCCAGCCGATCCAGGTCATCCAGGATGGGAACAGGATCATCGCCGGCTACGGCGGCGGGATCGTCGGCGAGATCATCAACTCGAGCGGCAAGACCAGCGGGCTCACCGGCACCCCCGGCTTCAACCGCGCGGAGGAGGCGGTCGGCTCGCTCGGACTCGATGCCTACCTCTCCTTCCAGCCCATCTTCGAGCTCGCCGAGAACCTGGGCGCCGAGGACGACCCCGGCTTCCAGAGCGCCAAGCGGTACCTGAACTCACTCGACTTCCTCGCTGTCGGCTCCGGCAACGAGGGCGACCGCGCCCTCTTGCGCCTGGTGGTCGGGCTGAAGTAGTCGTCATGGCTCCCGGCATCGGCATCGACCTGATCGAGATCGAGCGAATCGAGCGTGCCCTCGAGCGTCGCCCGGGGCTGGCCGAGCGGCTCTTCACCCCGGACGAGATCGCCTACGCGGCCGATCGGGCCCGTCCCGGACGCCACCTCGCCGCTCGCTTCGCCGCCAAGGAGGCAGTGATCAAGGCGCTGGGCACGCCAGTGGCGCCAGGCGAGATCGAGGTCGAGGCCGGCGAACCTCCCCGAGTGAAGCTTCACGGCCGCGCCGCCGATCTCGCCCGCGACCGCGAGATCTCGATCTCGCTCACCCACTCGCGCGAGACCGCTGCTGCGGTGGCGCTCGCCTTGTCGGGCTAGGCCGGGTACCGGGCACCGCCGTACGGGCGGTAAAAATGGTTTGCGAGCGAAGCGAGCCCGCCCGGTAGGCGGTGCCCGGTGACCGGCCTCGACGTGGCTAGTCTGGCGCCATGGAGTCGTGGATGACGCCTGTGCTTACCGCAGACGAAATGCGTGTTGTCGATTCCTGGGCGATCCAGGAGCAGGGTGTTCCGTCGCTGGAGCTGATGGAGAACGCCGGGAGAGCGGTCGCCGAGGCCGCCGCGGGGCTCGGCCGCTCTGGCCGCGCCGTGGTCGTCTGCGGCAAGGGCAACAACGGTGGCGACGGCCTCGTTGCTGCGCGGGCCCTGGCGGAGATGGGCTTCGAGTCGGATGCGCTGCTGCTTGCGCAGCCCAGCGATCTCTCCGGCGACGCGCAGCGGAACCTGGAGCGCTTTCCGAACGCCCGCACCGTCGAGCCACCCGAGATCGCCGGGGCACTCGACCGAGCCGGGGTGGTGGTGGACGCGATCTTCGGCACCGGATTCGCAGGCGCGCCACGCGACCCGGCGGCCTCGGCGATCAACGCGATCAACGCCTCGCCGACCCCGGTGGTCGCCACCGACGTCGCCTCCGGGGTGAACGCCTCCAGCGGGGAGGTCGAGGGCTCCGCGGTCGAGGCCGACGTCACCGTCACCTTTCACTCGCCGAAGCTCGGCCACTGGATCGCGCCGGGAAAGAACCACAGCGGCGAGCTCCGGGTGGCCCCGATCGGCATTCCGGATGGCGCCCCGACCGAGGCCTCCGCCGGCCTGATCACGGCGGAGGTGCTGGCGCTGGCGCCGCACCGCGGGCCCGGATCGACCAAGTTCAGCTCCGGGCAGGTCGTCGTCGTCGGCGGCTCGCGCGGGCTCACCGGAGCGGTCTGCATGTCGTCGCTCGCCGCGATTCGCAGCGGCGCCGGATACGCCACCGTCGCCGTCCCCGCTGATCTGGAGCACATCTTCGAGGTGAAGCTGACCGAGGTGATGTCGGTCGGCTGCGCCAGTCGCGAGGGACGGCTCCGGCGTGCCGCCTCCGAGCAGGTGCTCGGGGTCTGCGAGCGAGCCGCGGTCGTCGTGCTCGGCCCGGGGATCGGGCGCGAGGACGGCACCCGCGATCTCGTCCGCGAGCTCGCCCAGAGGATCGAGAAGCCGTTGGTGATCGACGCAGACGGGCTCAACGCCCACTCCAAGCGCCTGAGGTCGCTCGCAGAGCGCGACTGGCCGACCGTGCTCACCCCACACGAGGGCGAGCTCGGCCGGCTGCTCGACGTCGATTCGGAGAAGGTGAAGTCGAAGCGGCTCGCTAGCGCGCTGGAGGCCGCCTCGCTGAGCGGGGCGATCGTGGTGCTGAAGGGCGATGACACGATCGTCACCGACGGCGAGCGGGTTGCGGTCAACCAGGTCTCGAGCCCGAGCCTGGCTACCGCGGGCACCGGCGACGTGCTCTCGGGAATGACCGCGGCGCTGATCGCCCGGGGCCTCGACCCCTTCACCGGCACGTGCGCGGCGGTGATCGCGCACACGCGGGCGGGCCGTGTCGCCGCGGACCGGGTTGGAACCGACTCGGTGATCGCCGGCGACGTGATCGACTCGATCCCGGCCGGCCTCGTTCCCTGATGCCCGCCGGCGGGGGAGACATCCGGCGGGCGCTCGCCCGGGTCGACGTCGGCGCCGTCGAGCGCAATAGCCGCTCGTTGAAGGAGCGGATCGGGGCGGAGACCGAGCTCTGCGCGGTGGTCAAGGCCGACGGCTACGGGCACGGCGCCGCCGCCAGTGCCGCCGCGGCGATGCGCGGTGGCGCGAGCCGGCTCGGGGTCGCCGCCGCAGACGAGGCGGAGGAGCTGCGCCTCCACTTTCCGGAGGCCCCGATCTTGGTCCTCGGCGCGCTCACCGACGCCGAGCTGCGAACGGCGATCGCCGCCGGCGCCGATATCGCCCTCTGGCGTGAGGGCTTCCGCGAGTTCTGCGCGCGGCTCGCCCGCGAGCGGGGGGTCAAGGTCCGGGTCCACCTCAAGCACGACAGCGGCATGGGCCGCCTCGGCGAGCGCGACCCGGCCAGGCTGATCGAGCTCGCCCGGGCCTGCGCGGCGGACCCCGGTCTGGAGATCGCCGGCGTCTGGACCCACTTCGCGACCGCCGACGAGCGCGGCGACTCCTATCTCGGCCAGCAGCTCGAGGCCTTCCGACCGGTCGCCGAGGGGGTGCGCGAGATCGCCCCCGGTTGCACGGTGCACGCCGCCAACAGCGCCGCGACCATCCGCGAGCCCGCCGCCCATTTCGACATGGTTCGCTGTGGGATCGCCCTCTACGGCCTCGATCCGTTCGGCGAGGATCCAGCGGCGGAGGGTCTCGAGCCGGCGCTCGAGCTGCGCTCCTACGTCGCGGACGTGAAGCGCTTCGAGCGGGGGGCGAGCGCGGGATACGGGCGCCGCTGGCGGGCGCCCGAGGACACCTGGGTGGGGGTGCTTCCGATCGGCTACGGCGACGGCGTTCGCCGCGGGCTCACCAACAACGCCGAGGTGCTGGTCACGGGCCACCGCTACCCGCTGGTGGGCACGGTCTCGATGGACAACATCACCATCGACCTCGGCCCGGACACCGAGGTCGAGCCCGGCGCCGAGGCGGTGCTGATCGGCCCCCAGGACGGCGAGCGGATCCTCGCCGAGGAGCTCGCGGCCCGCCTCGACACGATCAACTACGAGATCACCTGCGGGATCTCCAGCCGGGTGCCCCGCAGGCACGAGGGATGAGCGGGGCGTCGCTGGAGGAGCGGCTCGCCGCGGCTCCTTCGATCGGCGTCGCCCGCCGGGCGCTGGAGGGAGCGGGGGAGGCCTGGGTCGTCGGCGGGGCGATTCGGAATGCATTGCTCGGCGAGCCGGTCAGCGACGCCGACCTCGCGGTCGTCCCCGGCGAGGAGGAGCGCGCCGCCCGCAAGATCGCCAGGGCCGCCGACGGCCCCGCCTTCGCGCTCTCCGAACGGCACGCCACCTGGCGGGCGATCTCGGCCGATGGCTGGCACGTGGACGTCGCCGCCCTCCGGGCGGAGACGATCACCGACGACCTCGCGGCCCGGGACTTCACCGTCAACGCGATCGCGATCCCGCTCCCCGGCGGCGAGCCGATCGACCCGACCGGGGGCCTCGCCGACGCCGAGTCCCGTCGGCTTCGGGCCGCCTCCGAGCGGGCCTTCGAGGAGGATCCGCTGCGCCTCCTTCGTGCGGTCCGGATCGCCGCCCGCCACGACCTGCGGATCACTGACGAGACGGCCTCTCTCGCCCGGGCGGCTGCTTCCCACGCCGCCGACCCCGCCGGGGAGCGCCAGTTCGCCGAGCTACGCGGGATCGTCGGCGGGCCGCGGCCGCTGGAGGCGCTCCGGCTGATGGACGAGCTCGAGCTCACCGCCGTCGTCCTCCCCGAGCTCGAGGCCCTCCGCGGAGTGGTCCAGAACCCCAACCACCATCTCGACGTCCTCGGCCACACCCTCAAGGTGCTCGAGGAGTGGCTGGTGATCGAGTCCGACCTGCCCGCCTTCGCCGGGGATCTCGCCGAGGCGACCGCTGGCTTCCTCGCCGAGCCGCTCGCCGACGAGCTCAGCCGCAGCGAAGCGCTCCGGTTCGGAGCCCTCTTCCATGACCTGGGAAAGCCCGAGACCCGAGCCGAGAGCGGCAGCTACGTCACCTTCATCGGGCACGATCAGACCGGCGCCCGGATCACCGCCGAGATCTGCCGCCGGCTACGCACCAGCCGGCGGCTCAGCACCCACCTGCAGGGCCTCGCCCTCCACCACCTGCGCCTCGGCTTCCTGATCCACCAGCGCCCCCTCTCGCGGCGTACGGTCTACGAGTATCTGCGGGCCACCGAGCCGGTTGGCGCGGACGTCACCCTGCTGAGCGCGGCCGACCGGCTGGCGGCGCGAGGGAGCGGCCCGATCGCCGGGCCCGAGATGATCGAGGCTCATCTGGAGCTGGCCCGCGAGATGCTCGCCGACGCGATCGCCTGGCACCGCGAGGGGCCGCCGGCCCCGCCGCTGAGCGGTGACGAGCTCTCCTCGGAGCTCGGCGTGGCTCCCGGGCCCGAGATGGGCAGGCTGCTCGAGGAGCTCAGGGCGGCGACCTTCGCCGGCGAGATCACCGATCGCGCTCAGGCGCTGGAGCTGGCCCGGAAGCTGCGCTAATGCGAGGGCGCTCCGAAGGAGCGACCCGTTAAGGAGGATCCAGTCCGGCGCCGCCCGTACCCATATCCTCCTCCGAGGCGCTATCACGGGTACGAAACCAATATGCGAGGGCGCTCCGCAGGCGTAGCCGAGGAGCGACCCGTTAAAGGAAGGGATTCGAGATGAAGAAGCTGCTTGGCGCTGCCGCCGTCTGCGCGCTGACGGTCGGCCTCGTCGCCGCGCCCGGCGCGAGCGCGGTCAAGTCGACGAAGCAGGTAACCAGCACGGTGACCGTGTCGGCCACGCCGACCACGATCGACCGTCGACCACCACCGCGCGTGAACGTCACGGGGAATGTGCTGGCGAACAGCAGCTGCCGCAAGAATCGAACGGTGACTCTTCGCCTACGTGACCGGCGGCGTCGCTGGTCCGAACCTGACAACGACACCAACGCCCGTAGTCACCGGGCCGAACGGCGACTTCAGCGCCACGCTGCCGCTGCCGTCTCCGCTCGTGGACGGGACCACCCAGGTCCGCGCGACCGTTCTTGAGACGCTGCGCACCAAGGTCGATCAAGGGCAAGCACAAGGGCGCCGGCAAGGGCAAGAAGAAGGGCGCCGTCAAGAAGCGGCAAGTTCAACTGCCTGCAGGGCAGCGGCGACAGCAACGTCCTCACGACGAGCGACGGAATTCCGTAGCCGCAGACCTGCATCCAGCGTCCGAGCGGCCCGCCTACCGGCGGGCCGCTCTCGTTCCGGCGGGGATTCGCAAGAGATAGCCTCCCCGCCCTGTGAACCGGCCCGAGGACTGCCTCTTCTGCGGGATCGTCGCGGGCAAGATCCCGAGCCAGACGGTCGACTCCGACGAGCGGACGATGTCCTTCATGGACATCAACCCCGCAACCCGCGGGCACGCCCTGGTCGTCCCCAAGCGGCACTCGACCGACCTGATGGACGTCAGCGACGAGGACCTCACCGCCTCGATCGCGGCCGCCCGGCGGCTCGCCCGGCGGATGGACGAGGTGCTCCAGCCCGATGGCTTCAACGTCCTGAATGCCTCCCGGCCGGCGGCCTGGCAGACGGTCTTCCACTTCCATCTGCATGTGATCCCGCGCTACGAGGACGATCCGCTGAAGCTTCCCTGGATTCCCCGGGGTGGCGACGAGGACGAGATCGCGGCGATCGCGGAGGAGCTGAGGACGTGAGCAACCGGCCCGTCCGCCTCGAGCGAGAGGGCAACCTGGCGGTCATGATCCTCGACAGCCCGCCGCTGAACCTCTTCGGCCAGGAGGTCTTCCGCGCCTTGGTTGAGTGCATCGACGAGGTCGCCGATTCGGATGCGCGGGCTTTGCTCTACCGAGCCGAGGGGGACCTGTTCACCGGCGGCGCCGACGTCAACGACTTCAACCGGGTCGTCGAGGAGGGCGGCGCCCACGAGTCCTTCGGCTCGCTGCTGATCGCCCCCCACAAGCTCGAGGCAGCTCCAGATCCCCACCCTCGCCCTGGTCCACGGGCTCTGCCTCACCGCCGGGCTCGAGACCTCCCTCGCCTGCGACATGATCTGGGCCGACGAGTCGGCGCAGTTCGGCCTGGTCGAGGCGGTGGTCGGGCTCACCCCCGGCGCCGGTGGCACCCAGCGGATGGCCGAGCGCGCCGGGCCCGGCGCGGGCGGCGGAGTTCGTGATGAGCGGCGGTCTCTACGACGCGGCGACGATGGAGCGCTGGAACGTGATCAACCGCGTCCTCCCGGACGACCAGCTGCTCGAGAAGGGGATGAGGTTCGCTCAGCGGCTCGCCAACGGCCCGACGGTCGCCCACGCGGCGACGAAGCGGATCATCCGCGCCTATCGGGCGGCCGGCGTCGACGAGGCCGACCGGGTCACCCCCGAGCAGTTCGCCGAGCTCTTCGCCTCCGAGGACCTCCAGGGCGCGGTGAAGAGCTTCCTCAGCGAGGGCCCGGGAAAGGCGACCTTCAAGGGCCACTGATGCGGCGGCTGATCTACTCGATGGGGGTGTCGCTCGACGGCTTCGTCGTCGGGCCGGACGGCAAGTTCGACTGGTCGGCACCGGGCGAGGAGCTCTTTCGGTTCCACATCGAGCAAATCCGGGAGCTCGGGGGACACCTCCTGGGCCGGCGGCTCTACGAGACGATGGTCTACTGGGAGACCGCCGATCAGGACCCATCGCTTTCGGACGACGAGCTCGAGTTCGCCCGGATCTGGAAGCCGCTGCCGAAGGTCGTCTTCTCGACCACCCTCGAGAAGGTCGAGGGGAACGCGAGGCTGGTCAGGGACGGCGTCGCCGACGAGGTCGCGAGGCTGAAGGAGGAACCGGGCAAGGACCTGGCAGTCGGCGGCCCCGGCCTCGCAGCCGGCTTGATCGAGCTGGGCCTCGTCGATGAGTTCCGCCCGTTCGTCTATCCGGTCATCGTCGGCGGCGGCACTCCGTTCTTCCCCGCGCTGGCGGGGCAGATCGACCTAGAGCTGGTCGAGAGCCGGACCTTGGGTTCCCGGGTCGTCTACAGCCGCTACCGGCGGGCGTAGCCGGCGCTTACGCGAACGCGGTCGTGACGCTGACCCGCTCCCAGGCGTCGAGATCACGGCGCTGGCCGTCGAGCTTCTCGCGAATCGCCTCGACCGCCTCCTCGCCGAGCGGCAGCCGGAGCGGGGGCTCGTCGGCGTCGACCGCCTCGATGATCGCCTCGGCGACCCGGGCGGGGTCGTTGGGTTGCTGTCCGGCGATGTCCTCGAACCACTCGAACGCCTTCCCGACGCTCTCCCCGTAGTCGCCGTTCTCCGGGGTTTCGCTATGGCGCCGGCGGCGAAGTCGGTGCGCACCGGTCCCGGCTCGACGATCGTCACCCGGATCCCGAGGTGGGCGACCTCCTTGGCGAGCCCCTCGGCGATGCCCTCGACCGCGAACTTGGTGCCTGCATACGCCGCCTCGCCTCCGACCGCGGGCGCGACCCCCTCGAGCGACGAGATCTGGACGATGTGGCCCGAGGGCCGCTCGCGAAGATGGGGCAGTGCCGCCCGGGTGACGGCGAGCGCGCCGAAGACGTTGGTGTCGAACTCGCGGCGCAGGTCGGCGTCCGAGAGCTCCTCCAGGGCCCCGAACAATCCGTATCCGGCGTTGTTCACGACCACGTCGATCCGCTCGAAGGCCGCGAGGCCCTTTTCGACCGCGGCGCGCGCCTGCTCCGGATCGGTCACGTCGAGTCGAACCGCCGCCGCGCGGTCGGGGTGGCGATCGGCGAGCTCCGCGACCCGCTCGGGGTCCCGGGCGGTGGCGACGACACGTTCGCCTCGATCTAGGGCTGTCTCGGCGAGGGCCCGTCCCAGCCCCGAGGAGGCGCCGGTGATGAACCAGACTCGGGTGTCGTCGGATGTCATCGGGAGTCCTTTCTGTTGCGAAATCAAGTACCTGCCCTCCGGGTACCCGAGGATCCCGTGGATAGGCATGGAGCCAAACGGGCCTTGCCTGACGACTAGTTGCAATTGCACCTTGCGAACCGCGTGCGTGGGCACGGGGCGCTACCCTGCCCGGTCGCATGGCGAAGGAAGAGAAGATCGAGATGGAGGGCGAGATCACCGAGGCCCTCCCGAACACGATGTTTCGGGTGAAGCTCGACAACGACCACGAGGTCCTCGGCCATATCTCGGGCAAGATGCGGCGCCACTACATCCGGATCCTGCCCGGCGACCGGGTGAAGATCGAGCTCTCGCCCTACGACCTCGACCGCGGCCGGATCACTTACCGCTACAAGTAGCGGTACTCTCGGCGCAGTCGAGTAGAGGAGAAGGCAGATGAGGGGAGCAAGGTTGCTTGTCGCGTTCGCGGCCGTCGCGTTGTGCGTGGGACTGCTGAGCGCCGAGGCGCTGGCCGGGAAGAAGAAGCCGACGACAGTTACGTTCTTCGCTGGCGCCCAGAAGGTGAACGGCGCCGGAAAGGTGACCACCAAGGGGTCGCTCAAGACAGCAAGCGCCTGCAGGCCGGCTCGCGGGATGAAGCTTTTCCTGACCGACGCCAGCGGCGTCGTGCAGGCGACCCTCGACGGCTCCACCACCGACGCGAGCGGGAACTGGATTCTCCAGGGACAGTTGCCGAAAACGGTGCCTGCGAATTCCCCGGTGTACGTGAAGGTGAAGGCGACCAAGAGGACGGTCGGCAAGTTCGTCTGCAAGGCGGGTTTCTCGGCGGTGATCCAGCTCCGCTGAGCTGACCATGAAGGCGACCCCCGGGATCGCCGTCGTCGCCCGCTGCGTCCTCGTTGGGGTAGGCGTGGCCTCGTCCCTCGAGGCGGAGGCGGAGGGCGTGTTCGTCTCCTCCCCGGCCAGGGAGGTCACCCTCAAGTCCGGGAAGCGGCTCCACTGCGCCACCGGCAGGACTACGCCGGTGTACCCGACGCCGCCCTGAGCTGGGCTAATCGAGGTAGGAACGCGCCGCGGCCGGGTCGGGCTCGGCGAGCTCCGCGATCAGGGTCGACCAGCCGAAGTCCTCGGCGCCCAGGCCCTCGCCCGTATAGGGCTCGTAGAACTCGCGGGACCCCTCCCGGACGTAGACGGGGCAGAGCGCTTCGGCCATCTGCTCGGCCTCGGCCCGGTAGCCGAGCCGGAGCAGCCCGATCCAGAGCAGCCAGGCGGAGTTGATCCAGGTCGGCCCGCGCCAGTAACGGCGGGTGAGCAGCGTCCGCCACCTGCGCGGCTCGAACGAGGGCTCGGCCGCCGAGACCGAGGGCGGCGGCAGCGGCAGCCAGTAGCGCTTCGGGTCGAGCAGGTGCTCGCGGACCAGGCGATGGCCGATCTCCTCCGGGAGGTCGGGGAGCGCAAGCGGCGCCAGTGAAGCCCAGGTGGAGACGTCGACGAGCCAATCCGCGCCGGCGGGGATCAGGCGGCTGCGATCCCCCACCGGCTCGCCCCTGACCCGATCGAGGAAGAGCCCCCGCTCGGGGTCCCAGAGCCGCTCGACCAGCGCCGGGGTGATCGACGGCTGACCGAGCGCCAGCCGCGCCAGACCCCAGAGGACGTTGGTGCAGACCTCGGAGAGCGCCGGACCCCCGGCCCCGACCACCCGGCGCAGGTCCCAGCCGAGCTTCCGGTTGCGGCTGATCAGGAACGGGAAGAGTGGCCGGGCATGCGCCCGAAGGCCCCAGACCGGGTCGAACTTCGAGCAGGAGTCGAGCCCCGACTCGTCCGGTTGCACCAGCCAGAGCAGCCCATCGCCGTCGAGGTCGCGGTTGGCCTCGAGCCAGCGGTGATGGGCGGCGATCCCCGGCTCGGCTGCCGGGTCGCCGACCGCGATCCGCCAGGCCCAAGCGAGCAGCGGCGGCTGAATCGTCGAAGTGCTCAGCGCCCTCTTCGAGGTGACGTTGTAGGTCCAGCGCCGCTGCCAGTCGACCGGGCGGTCCCAGAAGATGGTGTGGCCGATGAAGCCGTCATCCGAGCTGCCGGCGAGCAGGCTGCGAAGCTCGGACTCGGCCCGCGCCCGGTCGAACCGCCGCCAGACGATCGCATGGAAGCAGGAGTCCCAGTACCACTGCCACGGGTAGTGCCTGGGGCTCGGCCGCGCGTAGGCGTATCGGACGCCGCCGCGTTCTCCCTCTATCCAGCTTTCGCGCAGGGTGCGCTCGGCCAGGCCCAGCACCGCGGTCGTGACGGAATCGACGCTCACGCCTGGGGACCGGTCACCGCCACACCCTAGCCATCGGTCCGGTGGCGATCGGCCGGCAACTAGACTGGCGGTTTGGCCGGTTCAACCAACGAATCACTCCTGATGGCCTGGCTAGAGCCCCTGCTCGCGGATCTGCCGGGTTTATCCCTCTTCGACGCCCACACGCATATCGGGGCCAACGATCCGGATGGCGCTCGCCTGTCGGGAGAGCAGCTGCTCGCGATCCTCGCTCCGCTCGACGCCAGGGGGGTCGTTTTCCCCATGCACGAGCCGGATGGCTACCGGGAGGCGAATGACGTGGTCCTCTCCGAGGCGGCCGACTCGGGTGGGCGGTTGATTCCGTTCTGCCGCCTGAATCCCAATGACGGTGCGGTTGCCGAGGCGTCGCGGTGCGTCGAGCTCGGCGCGCGCGGCATCAAGCTTCATCCTCGCTCCGACGACTTCGCCCTGGACGGTCCTCAATCGCGCGAGATCTTCGCGTTCGCCCAGGAGCACCGGCTTCCGGTGCTGATCCACGCCGGTCGTGGGATCCCGGCGCTGGGGCAGCACACGCTCGAGCTCTCCGAGGAGTTCCCGGCGGCGAAGATCATCCTCGCGCACGCCGCGGTCTCCGACTTGAGCTGGATCTGGCGCCACCTCGGGGACCATCCGAACGTCTACATCGACACCTCCTGGTGGGTCCCGGTGGATCTGATGATCCTCTTCTCCAACGTGGCCCCCGGCCGCATCCTGTTCGCGAGTGACGTCCCCTACGGGGCGCCGGTGCTGAACGCGATACTCACGCTTCGCTGTGCGCTCCAAGCGGGACTCTCGGCTGAGCAGATCAGAGGCGTTTGCGGAACGCAGCTCGAGCGCCTGCTGGCCGGTGAGGAGCCACTCGACCTTGGCCCGGCTCCTGGGGCCCCCCAGATCGCGAGCGATCTGATCCTTGAGCGCGTGTACGTCTATCTCATGGTGTCGCTCGGGCGGTTGATCGTCGGGGCGCCCGCCGAGGACACGGTGGGACTGGCGCGACTCGCCTGCCAGGTGGATGACGATGCGCCGCAGGCCTCTGCCTGCCGGACGATGGCCGCCCTGATTGACGTACAGGAGCAGGCATTCGCGGAGGTCAGCGCCGAGGAGCTGGCGACGCCGTCGACCCAGCGCCTGGCGCTGCTCGCGCCGCTGCTCCTCGCGGCAACGCTCGCCGCCACCCCGAGCGTGCCGGCGCCCGCCGAGCTGCTCACCACCTAGCCCGGTCCATTGGGGGTCTCGACGCGGCGGTAGGGGCTTTCTGTTATAGTGAACCAAATGGTTCAGTATCAGCAGATCGACCGAACCTTCGCGGCGCTCGCGGATCCGACCCGGAGGGGCGTCCTCGAGCGGCTTGGCCAAGGCAGCGCCACGATCACCGAGCTCGCGGAGCCGTTCGGCATCTCGCTGACCGGAATGAAGAAGCACGTCCGGGTCCTGGAGGAAGCCGAGCTCGTCACCACCGAGAAGGTGGGGCGGTCTCGGCGCTGCATCCTCGGCCCGCGACGCCTGGATGACGTCCAACACTGGATCGAGGACTACCGGCAGATGATCGAGGCTCGCCTCGATCGCTTCGGCGAGCTCCTCGAGCGCACGAAAGGAGAGTCGCAATGAGCGCAAACACCAAGGACAAGGCCGGTACCAGCACGATCACGACGCCCACCGATCGGGAGATCGTGATCGAGCGGGTCTTCGACGCCCCGCGGGATCGGGTCTACACGGCATTCACCGATCCGGACCTGATCCCGCAGTGGTGGGGTCGCTACGAGGACACCACCACCGTCGACAAGATGGAGGTCAAGGCGGGCGGGGACTACCGGTTCATCACCGCCGATTCGAATGGCAACGAGCAGGCGTTCAGGGGCACGTTCCGGGAGGTGACCCCTCCCGAGCGGATCGTCCAGACGCAGGAGTGGGAGGGACTGCCGGGCCATGTCCTCGTTGAAACGATCGTCTTCGAGGACCTCGGCGAGCGCACCAGGGTCACCTCCACCTCGCTCTTCCACACGACCGAGGAGCGCGACGGGATGCTCGAGTCCGGCATGGAAGAGGGCCTGAACGAGACATACGCCCGTCTCGACGAGCTGCTCGCAAAGACCGGCTAGGGCTGGTTCCCCATTTGTCGAGCTCGCGCCCCGCTACGCCACGGCGGCGGGGCGCAGCTCGACGAATTGGCGGTCCGTGGCTCGCTCGAGGGCCTCGGCCGCGTCGAGGAGGAGGGCGTCCGAGCCCCAGGGGCCGAGCAGCTGGAAGCCGACCGGCATCCCCTCGACCAGGCCCACGGGCACGCTGATCGCGGGGATCCCGGTGAGGTTGGCGATCACGCCCTGGCGGGCGTTGCTGGCGTCGGCGCTGGCCGGCCCGGAGGGAAGCTCGACGCGGGGATCGCTGAGCGGCGGCGCGGGGGCCGCCACCGACGGCCATGCGAGGACGTCGACCCGCTCGAAGAGCTCGGCGAGCGCCCGCCGGGCATAGGCCCGGACGATGAAGGCACGGGCGGTGAGGGTGCCGGGAATCAGGGCCCGTAGCTTCAGCAGCCCCCGGTTGATCACGCTGAGCTCGGGGCTGAGCGCGTTGAGTGCTGGAGGGGTGAGCTTCGCTGCCTCCTCGGACTGGGCGACCAGCAGGGCGGCGGGAAGGTAGATATCGAACTGGGGGAGCTCCACCTCGCTCACCTCGCTGCCGGTCTCCTCACCGAGCGCGGTCAGGGCCATCTCGCATGCCTCGGCGACCCCGGCCGCGCAGTCATCCCAGAGCGGTCCGCGGATGACGCCGATCCGCAGTGCCCCCGGCTCGCCGGCGGGCAGCTCTTCGCCGAACAGAACCGAGTCGAGCAGCCGGCAGTCGGCGGCGTCGTGGGTGAGCGCCCCGGAGACGATCGTCTCGGTGACCTCAGCGAGGTGGTGACCCGCCATCGCCGAGCGGCCGAAGGTCGGTTTCAGGCCGGTGAGCCCGCAGTAGGCGGCCGGGTAGCGGATCGAGCCGAGACCGTCGGCGCCGACTGCGCCAGCGACCAGCCCGCCGGCGACCGACGCGGCGGGGCCGCTGGAGGAGCCGCCGGGGCAGCGCTCGATGTCCCACGGATTGTGCGCCGCCCCGTAGACCGAGATCGCGCCGGTACTCCCGGAGCCGAGCTCGTGCATGTTCCCGACGCCGACGATCACCGCACCCGCCTCCCGCAGCGCCACATACGGGGCTGACTCGCCCGGCTGCGGATTGGCGAGCAGATCGGCGGCGCCGAAGCGCTGGGCGCGCCAGGGCAACGGCCACTCGTCCTTGATCATCACCGGCACCCCCCGGAGCGGGCCGTCGGGCGCCTCGGCGAGCATCCGCCGCGACTCCTCTGGGAAGGTGGCGACAACGGCGTTCAGCTCGGGGTTTCGCTCCTCGATCCGCTCCAGGCACTCGTCCAGCAGCTCGGCGGGGTCGACGTCGCCGGCGGCGATCGCCCGCGCCTGGTCGCCGAGGCCGAGGTCGAGGCCGTCGGTCATCGGGCTGGGGGCCGGGAGAGGTCGGGAGCGCGCTCGGGCTCGACCGCGCTCAGGTCGGCCTCGGCGAGAAGGTTCATCCCGGGCTCGTAGAGCTCCCAGATCCCGGTGATCACGGCTCGCTCGATCTCGTCCGCCTCGATCCCGTAGATCTCGAGCGCCGACTTCAGGTAGGCCTGGTATGCGGAATCCGGGGCCAAAGCGGAAGCAACTGTATTGGCAAACGCAAAGAATCCCGCAACCCTCCGCGAACGGAGGTGTTCAATGAAGTTCATGGGCCCCGACGTCCACGCTCCTGCACGCCTCCGCAGGCTCACCGCGCTTACCGCGCTTTTGGCGGTCGCCGGCCTCCTCGCCGCGATCGGCCCCGGCCGGGCGATCGGGGCGGCGAAGATCGCCGTCCTCGGGGCCGCCACCCCAGCCAATCCCTCCTGTCCCGAGTCCTGCCAGGCGGTGGGCAAGACGACCGGCTTCCAGACCGCGATCGGCGCCACCAAGAGGCCCTTCGTCGCCCCCTACCCGGGCAGGGTGGTCGCGTGGTCGATCAAGCTCTCCGCCCCGCGCCAGAACCAGATCGACTTCTTCAAGGACTTCTACGGCGGCGAGCCGCAGGCGCGGCTGGCCGTCCTGAAGCCGATCCAGAAGCAGATCAAGGCCGGCAAGCAGATCTACCGGCTGAAGTCGCAGTCCCCGGTCGAGCAGCTCAGCCCCTTCCTCGGCACCACCACCACCTTCACGCTGCAGGCGCCGCTCAGGGTGAACGCCGGCCAGGTGCTCGGGCTCTCGATCCCGACCTGGGCGCCCGCCTTCGCCGTCGGCCAGGCGAACAACACCGGCTGGCGGGCGAGCCGGAAGAGGACCAAGTGCGACAACGCCAACGACATCAAGGCCGGCACCCCCCAGGAGGCGGTCGGCCAGGACCGGATCTACGGCTGCCAGTACACGACCGCGCGTCTGCTCTATTCGGCGACCTTGGTCGGGGACCCGAACCCGCCGGCCCCGACCCCGCCGAAGAAGAAGAGGTAGCGGCGCCCGGCGGCGGCTAGCCGCAGGCGCTCGGGTTCTGCTCACACTGCTTCTCGAAGGCCTCCTGCGGGCTGCCGGGCGGCGGTGGGACGTCGTTGGCAGGCGTGTCCGGCTTCGCCGGGTCGTGGCTCGGGGTGCCGCCGGTCTTCCCGGTCCCCGTGGTCGTGGTCGGCTTGGTGGCGGTGACTGGGGCGGTGGTCGTGGTCGTGGCGGGCGCCGTCTCGGTCGAAGCCGGAACCGTCACCGACGGGGCCGTCTCCTCATCGTCGCCGCCGCAGGCGCCCGTCCCGAGTGCCAGCGCGGGGAACAGGAGCGCGAGTGCGAGCCGTCGCCGGCCCGGGCTCACGAGGATCCGTCGAGGGCCGGCTGGCGAAGCCCGCAGTAGGGACAGTCGCTGACGTCGAGCCCAATCAGCTGATCACAGCGGCGGCAGGCGCGAAGGTTCTCCGGGGTCCTGACCAGCGCCGAATCGGAGGGGGCGAGGGGGAGGGTGCGCGAGACGATCTTCATCTCCTCGCCGCTCTCCCGGTCGACGTAGACCCCCTCGGGCTTGGCCGGGGCGAGGGCCTCCCGACCCGACGCCGGCGCCCGCAGGCGGTAGATCTGCTCCGGATTCTGCACCGAGCGGAAGATAACCGACCGCCCGCGGGCTAGCGTTGCGCAGATGCGGGTGCTGATCTTTCACGGCTACCTCCTCCACGGGACCGGATCGAACGTCTACAACGCCGACCTCGCCCAGGCGTTGAAGAGGATGGGTCACGAGGTCCACCTGATCTGCCAGGACGCCGACGCGGCTGCGCTCGACTGGGTGGACGCGGTCGGCGACTGGGAGGGCGGCTCCCTGCGAATCGAGCGGCTTCGCGGCGGCGATGGCGCCGGGTCGGTGACCGTCTACAGGCCGGAGATCGGCGGGCTGCTCCCTGTCTTCGTCGCCGACCGCTACGAGGGCTTCGAGGTGAAGACCTTCCCGGAGCTCAGCGAGGAGGAGCTCGCCCGCTACCTGGATGCCAACATCGCAGCCGTCCACGAGGTGGTCGAGAGCGCCGGGCAGCCCGAAGCAGCGCTCGCCAACCACCTGATCATGGGGCCGGTGATCCTGGCGCGCGTCGGCCTCCGTTACGCGCTCAAGGTCCACGGATCGGACCTCTCCTACACCGTCCGCCCGCATCCCGAGCGTTTCGTCCCCTACGCCCGCGAGGCAACCGATGCGGCAGCCGGGATCCTGGTCGGCTCGGCCCACAGCGCCGCCGATCTCTTCGCCACCGTTGCCGACCCGGAGCTGCCGGCCCGGACCCGTCTCGGCCCTCCCGGGGTGGACGTGCACCGCTTCCGACCTCGGCCCCCCGACCGAGGCAGAGAAGGAGCTCGAAGCCCTCGCCGATCGGCTCGACGCGGAGGGCGAGGCGTCCAGCGGTGGGCAATCCGGCGACAGCTTCGCCCGCGACGGGGCCGCCGCTGCGACCGCACTCCGCAACTGGGAGCAGGGATCGCCGAGGGTGCTGTTCGTCGGCAAGCTGCTGGTCAACAAGGGCGTCGATCTGCTCGCCGCCGCCTGGCCGCTGATCGCACCGCCGCCACCCGGGCGCGAGGCTCCTCTTCGTCGGCTTCGGCGCTTACCGGCCCGGCCTCGAGGCCCTGATCGACGCCCTCGGGCAGGGCCATATCGGCGCCGCCTGGGCGGTCGCCGCCAGGGGCCGCGCCTACGAGGGCGGGGAGGAGGCTCCGCTGCCGATCCTCACCGGCTTCCTCGAGCCGCCGCCTGAGGGCTATGCGGAGGCGGCGCGAGAGGCGGCGGGCTCGATCGAGATCGCCGGGCGCCTCGAGCACGGCGAGGTCGCCGAGGTGATGCCGGCCGCCGACGCCTTCGTGATGCCCACCACCTTCCCCGAGGCCTTCGGGATGGTCCCCGCCGAGGCCGCGGCCTGCGGCGTGCCGCCGGTCTCGGCCGACCACTCCGGCATGCGCGAGGTCTCCCTGCAGCTCGCCGAGGCGGTCGGCCCCGAGCTGGCGCCGCTGCTCTCCTTCCCGGTGGGCCCGGGTGCGGTCGAGCGCGATCGCCGAGCGGGTCAACGGCTGGCTCGCGCTCGACGCCAGGCCGAGCGGCAGAGCGGGTGGGCGAGGCGCCTGGCGGCGCGGGTGGACGAGCTCTGGAGCTGGGACGGGGTCGCCGAGGGCGTCCTCGCCGCCTCGGCCGGAGAGCTCGCAGGGACTGTCGCCCGAGCGTCCCCTGAATAGAATCCCGCCCGATGCAGGGCGTCCCGCTCCTGAAGCTCGTCGCGGCGATAATCGTCCTCACCGCGATCACCTCGGTGATCATGCTGATCCCGAACTGGAACGGCGAGCAGGCCTCGACCGCGGCCGGCGAATCGACCGCCTGCTCGACGTGGCGATCGTGCTCTCCTCGTTCGTGTTCTCGATCGTGATGGTGATGCTCGGCTACGCCTCTACAGGTGGCGGGCGAAGCCGGGCGACGAGTCCGACGGCGAGCCGATCCACGGCAACACCAGGCTCGAGATCGCCTGGACCGTGATCCCGACCGTGATCGTGACCTTCCTCGCCGCCTACTCCTGGATCGTGCTCGACGACATCGAGGCCAAGGACGTCCGACCGGATGCCGATCGAGGTCCGGCCAGCAGTTCGAGTGGAGCTTCGAGTACCCGGAGGCCAGGGGTCACCTCGACGGAGCTCCACGTCCCGGTCGACCAGCAGCTCGAGCTTCAGCTCCGGGCGCTCGACGTGATCCATTCCTTCTGGGTGCCGGAGTGGCGGATCAAGCGGGACCTCGTCCCGGGCGCCCCCGGCGCCGGGATCGACGACAACATCGTGGTCACGCCGGACAGCGAGGGCACCTACAGCCGTCATCTGCACCGAGCTCTGCGGGGTCGGGCACGCGACGATGAGGGCGACGGTGGTGGTCGAGTCCGAGGCCGACTTCCAGCAGTGGCTCGGCCAACAGCAACCGATCCCGAGGAGCGCCGGAGCCGCAATGACTCCTGAACGATGGACCACGCTGGGATAATGCGCCTCGATGAACGGAGCGGGGCAGTGGTGAGCGACGGCGCTGACGCGGCCCGGTTGGTGGCGGGCGCTTACCTACACGCTGCTCGGCCGGCGGCTTCGGCTTCGGCCTGGTGGTCGGCCTCCGGGCGATCTCCGGTCTCGACGCTCTTCAACACCGAGCAGACCGGCTACCCGCACGTCGTCGTCCCCGCGATCACGACGGCGCTCGGCTTCCTGATCGGGATCGGCAACTTCGACTACTGGTTCCGCTGGGCCGTCGGGGCGCCGACCGTTCCCGACGACCACGCCGACCACGGCGCCACGCAGCTGGCGCGACTACTTCAAGGTCAACACCGACCACAAGGTCATCGGGATCCAGTACATCGTCACCACCTTCTTCTTCTTCTTCTTCGGCGGGTTGATCGCGATGCTGATGCGGGCCGAGCTCGCCCAGCCCGGCACCCAGATCGTCGACCCGAGCGTCTTCAACGGGCTCTTCTCCACCCACGCCGCGCTGATGATCTTCGTCTTCGTGATCCCGGTGTTCGCCGGGATCGCCAACTACGTGCTGCCGCTGATGATCGGGGCGCCGGACATGGCTTTCCCGCGCCTGAACGCGCTCAGCTACTGGATGCTGCCGATCGCGGGGCTGCTCTTCCTCGCCAGCTACTTCGTCCCCGGCGGCGCCTTCGACGCCGGCTGGACCGGCTACGCGCCGCTCTCGACCGGGGCGCCGTTAGGCCAGTCCTTCTTCAACTTCGGCGTGCAGTTCGCCGGCGCCTCGTCGATCGCGACCGCGCTCAACTTCCTGGTCACGATCATCACCATGCGGGCGCCGGGAATGAACTTCTGGCGCCTGCCGCTGCTGGTCTGGGCGAACCTCTCGACCTCGATGCTGGTGGTCGCCGCGACGCCGTTCATCGCCGGGCGTCCAGTTCATGGTCCTCTTCGACCGCGTCCTGCACACCAACTTCTTCCAGGCGGCCTTCGGCGGCGACGTGATCAGCTACCAGCACATCTTCTGGTTCTACTCCCACCCGGCCGTCTACATCATGATGCTGCCGGGCTTCGGGATCGTCAGCGAGGTGATCTCGACCCACTCGCGCAAGCCGATCTTCGGCTACCGGCTGATGGCCCTGGCGCTGATCGGGATCGTCGTCCTCAGCTACTCGGTCTGGGCGCACCACATGTTCGTCGCCGGGATGTTCGAGCTGGCTGCGGGTGCCGATGATGATCACCACCCTGCTGATCGCGGTGCCGACCGGGATCAAGATCTTCTCCTGGCTCGGGACCCTGTTCGGCGGCGGTGCATCCATCTGAGATCGACCGCGATGCTGTTCGCGCTCGGCTTCATCGTCACCTTCACGATCGGCGGCATCTCCGGCGTGATGCTGGGGATGATCCCGATCGACATCCACGTCTCCGACACCTACTTCGTCGTCGCCCACATCCACTTCGTCCTCTTCGGCGGCTCGGTGTTCACGATCTTCGCCGGGATCTACCACTGGTTCCCGAAGATGACCGGGCGGATGTACGACGAGAGGCTCGGCCGGGTCCACTTCTACCGGACCCTGGTCGGGATGCTCGGCACCTTCGTGCCGATGCACTGGATCGGGATGGAGGGGATGCCGCGGCGGGTCGCCGACTACGCGGCCCAGTTCGGCGACTGGAACCTGCTGATCTCGATCGTCCGCCTTCATGCTCGGTGCCGTCCAGCTGGTCTTCCTCTACAACATGATCGTCAGCTGGCGCTACGGGCCGAAGGCCGGGCCCGAACCCGTGGCGCGCGAAGACGATCGAGTGGCAGGTCTCCTCGCCGCCGCCGATCTTCAACTTCGACGAGATCCCGCGAGTGGTCGGCGGGCCCTATGAGTACGGCGTCCCCGGCGCCCGCCACGCGATCATGGCCGGCGAGGAGGCCGAGGTGAAGAAGCCCGAGAGGGCCGAGGTGGGAGCGCCGACGTGACCGAGAGACCGAGAGCCCCGACGTGACGCGACGAGGCAGGTCCGAGACGGCGTCGATCCGAGGAGGGGCAGACGCCGTCAGCGACTTCGGCACCCCCGCCGAGCACGCCTCCGAGGTGGTCGCGGCCCCCGAGCCCAGCGAGCAGCGGCGACCCCGACCCGCCGCCCTCGCCGCGAGGGCGTCAAGCGGGTGCTGATCTTCCTCAACGAGGTCGCCGGCGGGCGCAAGCTGCTCACCGCGGCACGCGAGCTCGCCGACGCCGGCGCCGACCTACTTCGCGCGTGGTCGCGCCACAGAACCAGCCCGCTGTCGGCCAGCTCGTCGACACCGACGAGCTCCGCGACGCGGCCCAGAGCCGCGTCGACGTGACCCAGCCGGTGCTCGCCGAGTTCGGGATCGAGTCCGAGGGGGCGGTGATGGACCGCGACCCCGCGCTCGCGCTCGACGACGCTGTTCGCGCCGCCAAGCCCGACTACGTCCTCCTCTCCGGCCTCTACGAGACCCGCTTCGGCCTCACCCGCAAGGACCTGGTCGAGTGGGCCAAGGACCGCTTCGAGGCGTCCGCGTCGAGCACATCCCCGTTCGCGTCGACGACGACGCGGTCCGCTGGGACCTGACCCACACGCTGGTGGTGGCCACCAAGACCGTCAACAGCCCGGACCTGCTCGACCGGCTGAAGGAGCGCGCGGCGAAGAAGCCCCACCGCTACACCTTCATCTCCCCGCGCTCGGGCGACGTCAGCCGCGAGGAGGTCTGCGCGAATCTGGCCGCGACGCTCGCCGAGATGTACCGCAACGAGATCGACGCCACCGGCCAGCCGATGAGCCCCGAGCCGTTCCAGGCGATCAAGAACGCGATCGAGCACTACCGGATCGACGACATCCTGATCTCCACGCTGAAGGGCGAGCAGTCGGATGGCTCAGGAGGGCCTGATCGACAGGTCAAGGAGATCACCGACAAGCCGGTCGAGCACGTCGAGGCGGGCCGCCCGGGCGACACCGAGCCGGCCACCGGTAGCCGGCGGCGCCGGCGCGGGGGAGGCGGGCTGATGGAGAGCGCCTCGGTCGCCGCTCGGCCGGCACGCCGAGGAGCACCACGGCCCCCCCGAGGCCCACCAGAGCTCGCGGATCGACCGCCAGACGCTCGGGATCCTGCTCTTCATCGTCACCGAGGTGATGCTGTTCGGCGCGTTCTTCGCCTCGTACTTCTTCCTCCGCGTCGTCGCCAACGAGGGCCCATGGCCGCCCGACCCGTTCGAGCTGCCGGTCGCGGTCGCCGGCGACAACACGCGATCCTGGTCTCCTCGAGCTTCACCATGCACTGGGCGCTCGAGTCGATCCGCGCAGGCAACCGCCGCGGCATGCAGATGGGCCTGGTCACGACCTTCCTGCTCGGCGCGACCTTCCTCTTCATCCAGCTCAACGAGTACGTCCACATCGGCTTCAGCGCCCGCGACGGCGCCTTCGGCACGATCTTCTACGGCCTCACCGGCCTCCACGGCGCCCACGTCTTCGTCGGCCTGACCCTGCTGGCGATCGCCACCATCCGCGCCTTCCGCGGCCACTACGGCCCCGCGGCCAAGGACCACCTCGGCGTCGAGGTTCCCGGCATCTACTGGCACTTCGTCGACGTCATGTGGATCATCGTGTTCACGACGGTCTACGTCCTCTAGAAACACCTGCTAATCGCTGCCTTATGCTCCGCCGCGCGCCTAGCGGTGCGCCAGTTGGTGCGCCAGTCAGCGCCTAGATAGC
>CAWABN010000005.1:0-46688 GCA_963780305.1 uncultured Solirubrobacterales bacterium | reverse complement strand
ATCTTGTCCATGAGCAATACGTAACCGTCGAGCAGATGTAGATCGGAGGAGCCTGATCCGATCGCCAAGCCCTAGTTCTCCTATTCGGCGCTCGACGCCGCGCGCGTATGAAGGGTCTTGGAAGGCCCCACCGATGAGGAGCTGACGCCAGCGCGGTCGCACGACCTGCGCGGCCACCTCATCGACGAGCTCGGCGATTCCCTTCTCGGGGATCATCCGCGCGAGCACGCCGAGCACAGGCTCGTCGTACCGCGGCGACGGCACGCGCCGTGCGGCTGCTTGGTCGAAGTACTCGGCCGGGAGGAAGTTGTTCACCTTGGCGACAGGCACCCCCGGCAGCCGCGATTCGTATTCGCCGGCGGCGTTGGCCCCGACCGCCATCACGGCCCGAAGCGCCGGTAGGCGAAGCGCGCGGAGAGCCGTCGCGCGCTGTCCTGCTCGTGAACGAGATTGACGACGGGCGGGCTTCCTCGAACCCCCCGCGAGGCGGCGAAGAGTAGGCCTGCACACGCGGGTGGTTCGCAACGACAACGAGGCGTCGCGCCCCAGGCCGCGCAGCAGCCGTCGCGTTCGGATCACCGCCGCCGCTATCGAGGGAAGCCTCCATGGGACCAGCGCCGGGTAGCGCTCGTCGATCGTCTCGATTCCCGCCTGATCACACCAGTCGTCCAGCGGGCTGCCGCGCCGGCAGCCGACCCGCGACCGTCAGTCCGCGGCCACGCATCTCGGAGGCCAGGCGCAGAGCGAAGCGCTGTCCGCCGCCGCCGATCTCCCCGTGGTCGAGCAACAGGATCTCATCAGACCCACCCGGCAACGGCTCAGCCGTGGAAGCGGGTCAGGGTGAGGAGCATCGCGGCCGCGCGTGTGGGCGATCGCGATCGAGACGAGCAGGACCCCGACGGCCGGCCCGTAGCGCCGGCCCGCGCCGCGGGCGGCGAGCGCGACCAGGGCCCCGTAGAGGGCGAGCAGGGGGAAGAGATAGCGCGGCTGCTCGTAGCCGGGCGCGCCCCCGATCCGGGCGATGTAGCTCGTCCCTCCGATCAGCACCAGCAGCCCGCGCGACCAGCGCCAGGTAGGTGAGCAGCTCCCCGAGCCGGGCCCGGAGCACGTTCGCGCACGCGAGATCAGCTCCTTCGCCACGAGCGCCACGAGCCCGAGGGCGATCGCCAGCGCCAGGTCGTAGACCCAGTCGGCGAAGCCATAGTCCAGCCATCCGAATTGGCCGATGAAGCCGTTGAACCAGGTCTGGCGAAGCGGATACGCGTCGAAGATCGGGCTCCATCGAGGGGAGCCGCGGGAGATAGAACTGCCACATGTAGCTGATCGCGCCGCCGAGGTCTGCCGACGCCGTCTGCCGTCCCCTCCGGGAACCGGATCCCGGTCGGCCCCTGGACGCCGAAGGCGCCGAAGTAGAGGCCCCTGTCCCAGACCGTCGAGTTGAGCAACATGTAGATCGCCATCGGCACGGCGACCACAGCGATCGCCGCCAGCGCTCCGCCGAGCGCCTCGCGGCGCCGATCGCGACTGCGCCCTGATCACGAGCACCAGGAGCCCGATCGCGATCCCCGGCGCGAGGCCGAGCATGTTGATCTTCGCGAGCACGCCAACCGCCGCGAGCGCCCCGATCGCGGCTCCGCGCCGCGGGGTCAAGCCACGGCGGAAGGCTCGGGCGAACGCGAAGAAGATCCCCGCGGAGGCCGCGTACAGGACGGTGTCGCTGGTCACCCCGCTGGCGGTGAAGGCGAACATCGGCTGAAAGGCGACCGCCAGGGCGCCGACCGGCCAAGCCCAGGGAGTGCTTGGCAGGAGCTCTCGCAGGAAGAGGAAGACGAACAGGACCGTCACCGCGGCGAGCAGCGCGGAGAGGAGGCGCATCACGTGCACCCTGTCGGGGAGGGCGGTCGACGGCGAGAGGTGGTAGACGGCCGCGGCCGCCGCGTAGTAGAGCGGCGGGTTGTTGGTGTCCGTGGTGTAGCCGCCTTCGCTGAGCCGACCAGCCGGGGTATCGACGGCGCGCTCGAGCCGCTGGTGCGCTGACCACGTCCCGGGGACGCGGATGTCCTTCCGCCGATGCACCTCCCGCCAGCGCATCGCGTCGACCAGGCGGCTCTCCTCCTGGGAGAAGTGCGACTTGATGTTGATACTTCCGGTCGGCAGCCTTCCCGCTCTCGGCGATGTACTGGGCGTAGGCCACATGGCCCGGCTCGTCCGGCACCTGAAAGAGGGGAGTGATCAGGCCCCAGGCGATCCCGTTGAGGAGCGCGACCCCGAAGCACACCCAGGCCGCGGTCGGCAACCGTGCTCGGCGTCTGCGGGCCGGCCGGCCTCCGCGTGTCGGCCGCTGCCTGCGCGCCCTCATTTCCTCCGTTCGGCGCAGGAGCTCCCTGGTGTCCGCCGCGCGCCGGCTGCTCTTGCGTGTCCGCGCCGCGCCGCCCGCGCCGCGCTCCGTCCTGTCCGCCGGCCTCCGCCCGCGCTCCGTCATGTCTCGCCTCCCGGGCCAGGTCACCACGGACCAGAGCGCGAGAGCCGCGGCTGCGGCGGCGAACAGGGCCGCCACCCAGAGCGACCAGCCGCCGGTCGCGCCGGTCTGGGCGTTGGCGTAGCGGTCGGCGATCGTGCCCGTCTCCGCGACCCAGCTCGAGGAGCCCGGCCTGAGGAAGATCGCGCTGGCGACCGGCGTGCTTCTCAGCCTCCTTCCCCTTGGGCGACCCGGGGACACCCTCTTGTGTTCCCCGGCAATGACGATCTGCCCTGGCCCCGAATTCGAGAAGCAAAGGCTCGCTGGGTGAGCCGCCCGCGTCTTCGGGCTCAGCTCGACCACGTTCTCCCCAAGTTTCAGCTTGTGCAGGTCGCCGGCGCTGATGGTGCCGGCCGCGTCGACGATCTCGACGTGAGGTCGCGGGCCCCGCCGGTTAGCAAAGAGACGACGATTTGCAGTCGATCGGCACCCGCCGGAACGCGCGAGACCGTCCGACAGCTGCGGGGATCTGTCGCTGTGCCAGGCCGTGGGTAGGAAGGGCTCCACCGTGTTGGTCCCGGCGATGACGGGGTGTGAGCTGAGCGAGAAGGCTGAGATCGCGGCCGCAATCAGGATCGACTCCCGCCGCCGCGGCGGCCAGGCGCGACCGCATTCCCTACTCGGGGCGGCGCAGGCCGAGGATGCTGAGCAGGAACGAGGTGAAGAAGACCTGCACCCCGACCGTGATCAGGGTGGCGGCGAGCACCGCGAGCCGCTGCTCGGCCAGGCTGCCGAAGCCGCGGTCCATCCAGTCCCAGACCAGGACGCCGCCGAGGACGAGGCCCGCGAGGATCACCGCCCCGCCGAGCAGCAGGCCGTGCTCGAGCCTGAAGCGGCGCGCATCCGATCGAACCAGTCGTCCCGCTCGCCCATGAAGTAGACGCCGTAGGCGAGCGCGCAGAGACCCAGCGCGATCACCTGGGCCCCGACGATCAGCAGCAGCGCCCCGCCGATCATCGCGTGGATGTCCCACTGCCGGCCGAACAGCGAGACGTGGGCGAGCACGCCGGCCATGATCAGCGCGCCGAGGGCCGCCATCATGCGCCCCGGGGACGAGGAAGAGGTGGGTGGGGCTGTGGACCAGCAGGAAGCGCAGATGCCGCCAGCCGTCGCTCCAGGTCGAGAGCTTCGACTCGCCCTGCCGCGGGTGGTACTCGATCGGGAACTGGCGGATGTCGAGGCCCGACTTCGCCGCCCGGATCACCATCTCGGATGCGAGCTCCATCCCGGTGGTGCGGAGGTCGAGCTCGGGGAGGACCTCGCGGCGGAGGGCGCGCATCCCGCAGTGGGCGTCCTTCACCTTGGTCCCGAAGAAGCCGGTTGAGCAGTCCGGTGAGGACCGGGTTGCCGACGTGGCGGTGAAGCCACGGCATCGCGCCGGGTTGGATGCTGCTCCATCCGGTCGCCGAGCACCATGTCGCCGCCGTCCTCGAGCGCCTGCGACGAACCGCGGCAGCTCGGCGGCGTCGTAGGTGAGGTCGGCGTCGAGCATGACGATGTAGCGCCCGCGGGCGGCGGCGAGCCCGGCGAGATAGGCGTTGCCGTAGCCGCGCGCGCGGCTCCTCGACGACCCGGGCGCCGGCCGCGGCGGCGAGATCCCCGCTGCCGTCGGTCGATCCGTTGTCGACGACCACGACCTCGCCCTCGGTAGCCGCCCGTCGTCGAGCGCCGCCCGCGCGGCGCGCGACGCACGCCTCGATCGACTCCGCCTCGTTGAGGCAGGGAATGACGACGGAGACCTCGAGGGTCGAGACCTCCGCGTGCCGCTCGGCGGTTTCGGTGGTGATCGTGCTGCTCATCCAGGCCTGCCCGGCGTCAGTGTAAGGCGCTGATCGGCACGGGCGCCGGATACAGTGCCGCGATGGCCGCGCCCGGGCTCGGCCACTGCAAGCTCTGCGAGCTCTCCGACTTCGAGGATCCCGAGCTCCGCGAGCTGATCCGCGACGTCTACGCCTCGGATCGAGAGCACTTCGGCGAGCCCGACTTCCCGGCCGGGCGCGAGTACCGGAAGTACTGGGAGGTCGCGATGACGCTGCGGGCGTTCCGGGCACTACGGGGTGCTCCGCGACGACGCCGAGGTGCTGGGGGTCGGCGCCGGCCACGAGGCGACGATCTACTGGCTGACCCGGAAGGTGGGGAAGGTGGTCGCCACCGACCTCTACCGGACCGAGGACGAGTGGTCGGAGGGCGACTCGGGCGCCGACATGCTGACCGACCCGGGGCGCTACTGGGACGGCCCGTGGAACCCCGACCGCCTCGTCGTCAAGCACATGAACGCGCTCGAGCTCGAGTTCGAGGACGAGTCCTTCGACGCGGTCTTCTCCTCCAGCTCGATCGAGCACTTCGGCGACTTCGCGCGAGATCAGGCGAGCGGTCGAAGAGATCTTCCGGGTGCTGCGCCCGGGCGGGGTCGCTGGGCTCTCGACCGAGTTCCGGCTCGAGGGGCCCGGGATGGGCTGGCCCGGGCCTGCTCCGATTCGACGAGCCGGAGCTGCGGGCCCTGATGCTCGACGGGCTCTGGTGGGACCCCGCGACCCCGCTCGACACCGACGATCTCGAAGGAGACCCTGGCCGCGCCGGTCCTGATGCAGGACGCCCTCGCCGACATCGAGTCGGGCCGCGCGGCTGGAGCCAGTACCCGCACATCGTGCTCCGCGACGGCGAGTTCCTGTGGACCAGCGTGCACCTGGCGCTGATCAAGTCGCGTCCGACCGGCCGCGGAGTGGAGGCGGCGCGCGCCCGAGCTCCCGCCCAAGGCACACCCGTGGCGGAAGCGGCTGGGCGGGCGCGCGTCGCCTGGTCTCAGGGAGAAGCGACCCGGCCGCTCTGGTCCCTAGCGAGAGGACAGCTCGCGCAGGTCCGCCTTCACCATCATCTCGACCACCTCCTCGAAGGTAGTCCGCGCTTCCCACCCGAGCTCCTCGCTGCGCCCTGGCGGGATCCGCGACGAGCTCCTCGATGTCGGCGGGCCTCGCCAGGTTCGGCTCGACCCGGACATAGTCCTCGGCTCCAGGTCGACGCAGGCGAAGGCCGCATCCACCAAGTCGTCTACGGAGTGCGAGACGCCGGTGCCGATCACGAAATCGTCCGGCGCGTCCCGCTGCAGCATCAGCCACATCGCCTCGACGTACTCCTTGGCGTAGCCCCAGTCGCGGCGGACGTCGAGGTTGCCGAGCGAGAGCTCGTCGCTCAGCCCCAGCTTGATCGACGCCACGCCGTGGCTGATCCGCCGGGTGACGAAGGCCTGCCCCGCGCCGCGGCGACTCGTGGTTGAAGAGAATTCCCGAGCAGGCGTGGAGGCCGAAGCTCTCGCGGTAGTTGACGGTGATGAAGTGGCCGTAGACCTTCGCGACGCCGTAGGGGCTGCGGGGATAGAAGGGGGTTCTCTCGCTCTGCGGCGTCTCGCGGGCGCGCCCGAACATCTCCGATGAGGAGGCCTGGTAGAAGCGCGCCTCCGGGCAGACCTCGCGGATCGCCTCGAGCAGCCGGGTGACCCCGACGGCGGTGTACTCGGCGGTCGCCACCGCGAGCCGCCAGGACTGCGAGACGGAGGACATCGCGGCGAGGTTGTAGATCTCGTCCGGGGCGGTCGTCCGCGCAGCACGTCGAGCAGCGAGCCCTCGTCGAGCAGGTCGGCCGGGTGCAGGGTCAGCCGGTCCTGAATCGGCCTCGAGGCGCTCGAAGCGCTGGTCCGCCGAGCCGCGGACCAGCCCGTGGACCTCGTAGCCCTTCTCCAGCAGGAGCTCGGCCAGATAGCTGCCGTCCTGGCCGGTGATGCCGGTGATCAGGGCGCGCTTCGGGCCATCACGGGCCGCCGTCGGGGCGGACGCGGTGTCCGGAGCGCCCGCTCGTAGCCCTCGAGCGTCCGCTCGGCCACCCGCTCCCAGGTGAACAGCGCGACGCCGTCCCGCGCGAGCGCTCGCGAAGCGCAGTCGAGCTCGACCGGGCTTCTCGAGCACCTCGCGATGCAGCGCGCGATGTCGGCGGGGTCGGCCGGGTCGAAGGTCGCTTCCAGGTCGCCGAGGATCTCCGGGATCGAGGAGGTGCTGCTTGCGGCCACCGGCGCCCCGCAGGACATCGCCTCGAGGACCGGCAGTCCGGCGCCCTCGTAGAGCGAGGGGAAGATGAACAGCTCGCAGCCTCGGTAGAGGGCCGCCAGCTCCCGTCGGGGACGAATCCGGTGAGCACCAGGTCGCGTGGCTCTGATCCCGAGCCGGCGGCGAAGACGCGTCAGCTGGGCGCGGCGCGGGAGCGGGAGGTTGCAGACGATCACCAGCTGGTGGGCGTCGCGCACGGACTCCGGCAGCACCGCTGTACGCCTCGGATCGTCCCCTCGAGGTTCTTGCGGGGGTCGTCGCCGCCGACGTAGAGCAGGAATCCGGGGCGGAGCCTGCGGTAGCGTCTTCGCTCAGCAGCGATTCGGCCTCCGGCCTCGATCCGACCAGCGAGGAGAGCTCCGGAGACGCCCGAGTCGATCACCGTGATCCGCTCCTCGGGGATCGCCGAGATGCTCGCACCGCATCGTCGGCGGTCTGCCGGGAGATGGTCAGCACCTGATCGGCGGAGCGGATCAGGCCCAGCCGCGCCATCCAGACGGTGCCCCAGACGCCCCAGTTCGAATCGGTGAGGTAGCGGTCGCGCATGACCAGCGGGATCAGGTCGTAGAGGGTGACCACGGTCCGGCAGCCGCTGCTGCGGACCCACTCGGGCCAGATGTCCTCGAGCTCGATCGTCGGACTCGAAGGGCGACATCACGTGGTAGATCGAGGGCAGCCGCTCGACGGCGGCCCGCGTCCGGCTGTGCCACGCTCAGCCGCTCTGAGCCACGCAGCGACTCGAGCGATCGGCGGCACCGGCAAGTCCGGATCGAGTCCGACCGAGCCTATCGACCTCGGGCGCGGCCTCGATCAGCGCGCGCGTCTGCTCGGCGATGTAGCGGGCGATCCCGCGCTCGGCGTGGGCGACGCTCTGGGTGCCCCGGGCGTCGAGCCAGACGCCCCCCGGCGGGAAGCTCATCTCAGCCCGGCGGCGCGGGCCGGTGCGACCCGGTCGGGGCGTCGCTCCGGCTCGCCGAGCTGCCGCTCCGGCGTCTCGAGCAGCTGCGCAGGGCCGCCGAGCTCCTCCTCGATCCTCGAGAGGCGCTCGTCGAGCGCCCGCAGCTCGCCGCTGACGAAGGTCACCGACTCCACCGACGCCGAGCCCAGCCGCCGGGTCTGGTCGCCGAGCTCCTCCAGCTGGTCGCGCTGGGCGAACTGGAGCAGGTTCCCGAGCAGCCTCCTGAGCGTGGAGAAGAAGGTCGACGACGAGCGCGCGCGCAGCGCGGAAGCGGCTGCGCTTCTGGTGTCTCGGTCTCCATCGTCAGGTCGAGGTGTCGCCGCGCTCAGGCCAGGGGCGGGCTCGCCAGGAGGATACGGTCCTCCTCTGGGAGGCGTTTCCCAGCGATCCGCCGGTAGTGGGCGCGAAACAGCCGCGCCGGCGCGATCGAAGCTGAAGCGCTCGGCCCGGCGCGCGCCGCGCTCCCTGAGCTGCTCGCGCAGCGCCGCGTCTGTCCAGAGCCGATGGACCGCGATCGGCGATCTCCTCGGGCTGACTCGGGGTCGAAGATCAGCCCCGCGTCCCCGACGATGTCGGGCAGGCCGGCCGCCGAGGAGCAGGCGACCGGCAGCCCGGCGGCGAACGCCTCGGTGACGGGCATGCCCCAGCCCTCGAATAGGCTCGGGAAGACCAGGCCCCGGGCGAGCGCGTAGAGGCCGCGCAGCTCGGCGGTGCTGACGAACCCGGGGAACCAGGTGGTCCGCTCGAGGCCGAGCTCCCGGGCGTCGCTCCGCGATCCGCGGATAGAAGCTGGTTCTGCTGCCCGGGGCACACCAGCGGGATCGTGATCCCGTGCCGCTCTCTGATCAGCGCCAGGGCGTCGAGCAGCCCGAGATGGTTCTTGTGCGGCCAGGTCTGGGCCGGGTAGAGGAGGAATGCCTCGGGCAGCGAGAGCCGCGACGCGCAGCTCGCTCGAGGTCCGCGCGGAGGGGGCCGGGTACTCGGAGAGCACCGAGCCCCAGGGGACCACCTCGACCTTCTCGGGCGCGAGGCCGTAGTGCTCGATCAGTCCCGCCTGCCCCAGGAGGTCATCGCGATCACCAGCGCCGCTCGCTCGCAGTGGGTCCGGTAGACGACCTCCCGCCGCCTCCGCTCCCGCGCGCTGAAGAGCTCGGGCAGGTGCAGGTGCTGGAGGTCGTGCGGCTGGTAGACGCTGGGCACCTCGGTGAGGAAGGCCTCCTGGAAGGTGAAGTGCATGACCTCGACCCCGGCTCGCTCGATCGTGCCGTCCGAGCTCGGCGCACGAACCGGCGCCGTCGCTGAGGAAGGGAGCGCGCTCCCGCGCTGCTCCGCCTGCAGCGCGCGGATCGCTCCCCGGCTGGCCCGGGTACTCGAGCCGGGAGTGCAGCAGCCGGCAGGGCCCGCTCAGGTAGGGGCGGATCCACCCGTCCTGATCGGGATGGGCGAGGAAGAGGTACTCCTCGTCACCGTCCTCGAGCCGCGAGAGCGCCGCGGCGAGGCCGATCACCACCTGCTCGACCCCTCCGGAGAGCCCGCTCCCGAGGCGGGCGTCGAGGCAGACGCGCAGCGGCGTCACCAGCGCTTCCGAGGCTCGGTCATGCCGCTGAGGGGCGGGTCTGGGGCAGGCATGACGCCTGAACAGTAATGGTGCTCTCGCCTCGATCTGAAACCGTGTGCGCATGAGCTCTGCCCCGAAGGTCTCGGTTGTGATCCCCAATCACAACGGTGTGACCCCTCGGGACGGCCTTACCTACCTCGAGATGGTCCTGCCCGTCGCTCCGCGAGCAGAGCTTCCGGGACTTCGATGTCACCGTCGTCGACGACGGCTCAACGGACGGCTCGCTCGCGTACCTCGAGGAGCACTGGCCGGAGGTCCGCGTCGTCGCCCTGGCGGGGAATTCGGGGTTTCCGAAGACCGTCAACACCGGGATCGAGGCCACCGACGGTGAGTACATCGCGCTCCTCAACAACGACATCGAGCTATCGCCGGACTGGCTGGAGCGGCTTGTGGGCGAGCTCGATCGGGACCCCGGACTGGGATTCGTCACCGGCAAGATCGTCCGGTACCGGGAGCGGACGGTGATCGAGCAGGTCGGGCAGGACCTCTACACGTGCGGGCTTTTTGCGCCCAGGGGCATTGATGCCGAGGACGTCGGCCAGTACGAGGAGCCGCGCCGGATCGCGATCGCGACGGCGGCCGCCTCGATCTACCGGCGCGAGGCGGTTGCGAGGGCGGGTGGCTTCGACGAGGATTACTTCCTCTACTGCGAGGACGCCGACCTCTGCCTGAGGATGCTGCTGCAGGGCTATCAAGGCCTCTACGTGCCCGGGCCGGTCGCCTATCACGTCAGAGGGGGAACCACCGGGCAGGAGTCCGATCGGACGCGGTTTTACCTGCTGCGCAACACGCCGATCACCCTGCTCAAGGACTTCCCCGGCCCAATCCTCTGGAGGTCGCTTCTGAAGATTGCCGCCTACCAGGCCCACCAGTGGAGGGTCGCGCGCAAGGGCGGGTTCACCCGGACCCTGCTGCGGGCCTATGCCTCGTTTCTGCGCGCGATCCCAAGCACCCTGCGCAAGCGCCGGCGGGTGCAGCGCCGGAGGACGTTGACCGCCCCCGCCTTCGGTTCCCTTCTGCTGACCGAGTACCCGTTCCCATCCCGGCTTCGCCGGCTGCTGAGGTAGCCGCCTCCCGGCTCTCCGCGAGCGCTCGGGTGGGGTCGATCACCGACTTGCGTGAACGACCGCGCGGTACGACGCCGAGCCGCGCACCATCGCCACGGCGCGTCGCTTCAAGCGCCCGGGTGGCTGCCGCACCTCGGCGCTCTCGAAGCCCGCCGAGCGGCACATCGCCAATAGTGCTTCGTCGTTGAAGGTCCAGAAATTGCTGGGGTCGTGGTTGAGCTCGTCGCCCTCGATGAAGCGGCAAAGCGCTCGGCCCCCGGAGCCGCGGAAAAGCTCTGCCTGTGTCTCGATGATCGCCGTCCCTCGGGTGACCGCCGCGAGCCGCTCGAGCGCCAGCAAGGGATGCCGCACGTGGTAGAGGACGCCGAGGTAGAGCACGAGGTCGAAGGTGCCGAGCTTCGAAAGGTCGTAGTCGAGCAGGTCTCCGACTACGACCTCGACGGAGCTGCCGAGCGCCTCGTGGGCGAGGTCGAATGCACGGCGCCCGGGGAGCTCGTCGGGCCGCCACAGGTCCGGCAGGGTCTCCACCGGCTCGACGGGCATCCCGGCGGCGATCCGCTTCTCCCGATGCTTCATCCAACCCGGCAGGTCGACGGACCACACCCAGTGGTCGAGCGCGACGACCCGCTCTGCGCCCATTCGCTCGGCTGCGAACGAGTAATAGCCGTCATACGCGCCGACGTCGAGCACGCTCTTGCCGCTCAGATCGCCGAGGTTGAGCCGCGCCATCTCGGTCTCAAGCCAGGCGCCGCTCTTGGCGCCGGGTGTGACGACGCCATCGCCGAGATCGATGGAATGCCACCAGAACCCTACTTCCGCGACCCGCGCCCGAAGCTCATCCGCGCCTTCGGCGAGGGCGCTGTCGTTGCTCGGTGCGCCCGTCACTTCACCTCAGCGGCGGTCGGCTCCGCCGGGGCTGTCCGCTCGCCCTTCGGAGACCTGTCCGCGATCGACCAGGAATGGTCGACCAGGACGGTTCGAGGACCCATTTGCTCGCGGCCGCTGCCGTAGAAGTCACCTCCACCCACCGTGAGGTCGGCTGCGCGGGTAACAGCGTCGAGCATCTGCTGGCCGGCATCGCACCAAACGCCGACGTAGTACTGGCCGGCCGGCAGCGGGCAGCGCTTGACCCGGCAGCGAACCTCGCCCTGCCCCGGAACCTCGCGGAACGGCGCGCCGGCGGTCTCCGAATAGATGTTGATCAGAGGCTTGTCCTCGCCGTGGGCTGCGATCACGATGCCGAAGTTGACGCCGCGCATCGGCTCTCCGTCCGCGGTCTCGAAGCTGACCACGATGTCGAAGTCCTTGCCGGAGGCGGGGCTGTCGATCATCTCCCCGCCTTGCTCCAGCCGGAGGTCCGTCAACAGCATCCTCCCGTCGCCGATGCGGTTCTCGCGATCCCTGAGGCTGGTCTGCGACTCGGTCAGCATGTCGCTGACGTAGGTGTCGACGACGTCCGAGGCGCTGCCGCGGGCCACGATCCGTCCACCGGAGAGCATGATCGCCCGATCGCAGAGGCCGCGAACGGAGGCCAGGTTGTGACTGATGAAGACGACGGTTCGTCCTTCTCCGGCTGCGGTCTCCATTCGCCCCAGGCACTTCTCCTGAAAGGCGAGGTCCCCCACTGAGAGCACCTCGTCGATGATCAGGATCTCGGGCTCGAGATGGGCCGCGACCGAGAACGCCAGTCGCATCTGCATCCCGCTCGAGTAGCGCTTCACCGGCGTATCGATGAAGGGCCCCACGTCGGCGAACTCGACGATCTCGTCGAATCTCCTCTGGATCTCCTGGCGCCTCATGTCGAGGATGGCCCCGTTGAGGAAGACGTTCTCGCGTCCGGTCAGCTCCGGATGGAAGCCGGTGCCGACCTCGAGTAGGGCGCCGACGCGTCCACGGATGCGGGCTTCGCCCTCTGTCGGAGGCGTGATCCGGGACAGAATCTTCAACAAGGTGCTCTTGCCGGCGCCGTTGTGCCCGACGATGCCCATCGTCTCGCCGCCCTTGACCTCGAAGTCGACGTCACGAAGGGCCCAGAACTCCTCAGTCCGCTGACCGCGCCCGAGTGACTTCAGCCGCTCGGTGATCCGCTCGGTGAGCAGCATGTAGCTGGCCTGCTCCACGCCGATCTCGTAGCGCTTTCCCAACCCCCTGACCTCGATCGCGGCGTCGCTCATATGACGTCAGCGAACGACTGCTCGGTTCGCCGGAAGTAGACCAGCGCGCCGGTCAGGATCAGGGCGGCGCTCGCCACCGAGATCAGGATGTTGGCTGTTCCCGGATAGGGCGCCCCGGTTCCACCGTAGAGCGCCCACCGCATCCCGTCGAGAACCGAGGCCATCGGGTTGATCGAGTAGATGTACGACCACGCCTTGCCGGCCTGGTCCCCCACCTGGGTGCCGCTGTAGAGGACCGGGCTCACGAAGAACAAGACCTGGACCAGCATCGGCACCACCACCTGAACGTCCCTGTACTTGACGTTGACCGCTGCGAGCCAGGTGCCGATCGCGAATGCGGTGATCACGCCGAGCATCAGGAATGCCGGGACCAGGTACGCAGTTGGAGCGATCGCTACGCCATAGATCAGGGTGACGACGATCACCACCGCCAGAGCGATCGCCAGGTCCATCAACAGGCTGAGGGCCTTCGAGATCGGCAGCGCGAGGCGCGGAAAGTAGACCTTCGAGATCAGATCGGAATCCTGCACGAGGCTGTTCGAGCCGTTGGTGACCGCCTGCGCCGTGAACAGCCAAGGGACGAGCCCGGCAACGGCGAAGACCGCATAGGGCAGATTCCCGGGTGGCTGCACCTTGAGGACGACGCCGAAAAAGAGGGCAAAGATGAACCCGTAGATGAGCGGCTGTAGCACCGCCCAGCTGATCCCGAAGAAGCTCTGCTTATAGCGAACCTGGAGCTCGCGCTTGGTGAGGAAATAGATCAGCTCGCGGTGCGCCCAGAGCTCGCCCAGGTGGAGCGAGCTCCAGCGGCTTGGGGGAGAGATGACGATCTCGGGCGTCGCGACCTGTGCTTCAGGGGTACTCACGGCGACTTACGGTAGCGGCGAAGCTCGGCGAGGCTGGGCCTGCGGTCGCGCCCCCGGACCCGGGGACGGAAGCGATCCGGAAGGTGGTCGAGCAGGCGCCCCCCGAGTCGGAGCGCGGGATCGACGGCGGCCTCGCGGATCGCGCGCCAGCCCCAGACCGGCCAGCGCAGGAGGGCTAGGCGGCGGCGCTCGCTTTCGGTCAGCTGCTGGCCGAAGAGCTCGGTGAAGCGGCGGATCTCCGCCCTCGAGCGACCGACCCCGCGCGACTTCTGGCCCGGGTGGCTGAGGCGGGTGGCGAGGACGTCGTTGGGCAGCAGGACCGGCATCTCGCCGGCGATCGCCAGCCGCAACATCAGCTCGGCGTCGAAGACGTTGCGCATGTCCTGGCGGAATGGCCCGTATCTCTGGAGCAGCCCCCGTCGCCAGAACACCGACGGTTGCGGCAGGTGCCACGGTGCCAGCAGCCACCAGTGCCGGCCTGGAAGCAGGCCCTCGCTCTCGGAGGGGGGTTCCGGCTGCCAGACGCCGAGCTCGATCGGGGGATTGCCCTCGAGCAGATCCAGCGAGGCTCCGGCGACCCAGCCGGCGCCGCTTCGCTCGAAGGCGGCGATCGCGGTCTCGAAGGCACCAGGGAGGTAGTAGTCGTCGCTGTTTATGTAGGCGACGATCTCCCCCGAGGTCCGTTCGACCCCCTTGTTGATCGCGTGCGACTGGCCCTCGTCAGGCTCCGAGACCCACCAGGCGAGGTGATCCTCGTAACGGCGGATTACCTCCACAGTCTCGTCCGTCGAGCCCCCGTCGACGATCACGTACTCGAGGTTGGGATAGTCCTGGTCGAGCACCGAGAGGATCGTGCGCTCGATGAAGCGCCCCTGGTTGTAGGACGGGGTGATGACCGACAGCTTGGGCGCCACGCAAGGCTAGTGTAGGTAGAGGGAACCTCACCCGCGCTCGGCGGCGAGCCCGGGGCAGACGCTAGCCTTCCCTGCAATGGCCGGAAGCGCCCCCGATCCCGGATTCTGGTCCGGAAAGGACGTTGTGGTCACCGGTGGTGCGGGCTTCCTCGGCCGCCCGACCACAGCGCTGCTGCGCGATCTCGGGGCCGAGGTCAGGGTGCCCCGCTCAGCCGAGTACGACCTTCGCGACCGGGCCGCCTGCTTCGAGGCGCTTGACGGCGCCGAGGTGGTGATCCACCTGGCCGCCAACGTCGGCGGGATCGGCTTCAACCGGCGGAATCCCGCTCCCCTCGCCCACGACAACCTGGCGATGAGCCTCAACGTCTTCGAGGCCTGCCGCGCCCACGGCACCGCCAAGCTCGTCGCCGCGGGCTCGGTTTGCGCCTATCCCAAGTTCACCCCGGTGCCGTTCAAGGAGGAGGACATCTGGAACGGATACCCCGAGGAGTCCAACGCTCCCTACGGGCTGGCGAAGAAGATGAACTTCGTCCTCTCGGACGCCTACCGGCGCCAGTACGGCCTCGACTCCTGCGTGCCGGTGATGGCGAACCTCTACGGGCCCGGCGACAACTTCGACCTCGAGGACTCCCATGTGATCGCGGCGATGGTTCACAAGTACGTGGTCGCCGCGGAGAGGGGGGAGCCGGAGGTGGTCCTGTGGGGGACGGGCGAGCCATCGCGCGAGTTCCTGTACGTCGATGACGCCTCCCGCGCGCTCGTATTGAGCGCCGAGCGCCTTGAAGTCTCCGACCCGGTCAACATCGGCACCGGGCAGGAGACCCGGATCCGCGACCTCTCCGAGATGATCTCCGAGTTGGCCGGCTACGAGGGCAAGACCGTCTGGGACGACTCTCGGCCCGACGGCCAGCCGAAACGCTCGCTCGATGTGTCCCGGGCGCGTGAGCTGATCGGCTTTGTGGCCGAGACGCCGCTGGACGAGGGGCTGCGGCGGACCGTAGAGAGCTTCAGGGCGTCGGCGCTCGCCGCCGCAGGCTCAACCGCTTAGGCCGGCTGAGCGCCGGCCGCCCTGGTGATGTTCCTGCTCGCGAACATCGTCGCCCGGCGGATCCTTCCCAGGGCTAGTGGCAGCTAGTGGCCGACTCGCTGGCGGCGCTGGCGCGCGAGGTGACCGTCTGCCGACGCTGCCCTCGCCTGGTCAAGTGGCGGGAAGGCGTCGCCGCGGACCCCCCGCGGCGCTACCGCGGCCAGCGATACTGGGCGCGGCCGCTCCCCGGCTTCGGCGACCCGCAGGCCTCGATCGTGATCGTCGGCCTGGCGCCGGCGGCGCACGGGGGAAACCGCACCGGGCGCGTATTCACCGGCGACCGCTCGGGCGACTGGCTGTTCGCCGCCCTGCACCGGGCGGGCCTCGCCAACCAGCCCACCTCGGAGAGCGCCGACGACGGCCTCCGCCTCGACGGCGCCTACGTCACCGCGGTCAACCGCTGCCCGCCGCCGGGCAACCGGCCGACGACCGAGGAGCGCGACAACTGCCTCCCCTACCTGGCGCGTGAGCTACGGCTGCTGGGAGGCGCCCGAGTCCTGGTGCCGCTCGGCGCCTTCGCCTGGGCGGGCTCCCTGCTCGCCGTCGCCGAGCTCGGCGTCGAGCTGCCGCGCCCGCGCCCGCGCTTCGGCCACGGCGCCGAGGCCGAGATCGGGCCCTACACGCTGCTCGGCTGCTTTCACCCCAGCCAGCAGAACACCTTCACGGGCAAGCTCACTGAGCCGATGATTGACGCCGTCTTCTCCCGCGCCCGCGAGCTCACCGGCGGTTAGCCGGGGCGCGTCCCGGCGGCGGCCCATACTCTGGCCCGATGTTCCCGCTCAACCTGCCCAACACGCTCACGGTCCTCCGGATCCTGCTGGTGCCGGTGGTGATCGTGGCGCTGCTCGACGAGACGCCGAATGGGGACGCGATCGCGGCCGGCGTCTTCGCCCTCGCGGCGCTCACCGACGGGCTCGACGGCTATATCGCCCGAAGCCGCGGTGCCGTCACCACCTTCGGCAAGCTGATGGACCCGATCGCCGACAAGCTCCTGGTCACCGCCGCCCTGGTGGCGCTGGTCTCGCTCAACCGGCTCGACGCCTGGGTGGCGATGGTGATCATCGCCCGGGAGTTCGCTGTCACCGGCCTCCGGGGGCTGGCCGCCGAGCAGGGGGTGGTGATCCAGGCAAGTTGGCTGGGGAAGGTGAAGACGGCGCTGCAGATCGCCGCGATCATCGCCCTGATCGTCTTCGAGCCGGCGCCGCTCTCGGTGGATCTGCTCGTCTACGCCGCGGTGGCGGCGACGGTGATCAGCGGCGTCGACTACTTCTTCGGCTTCCGCCGGATGGCCACCAAGAGCGGAGCTCAGGTTGACCGCGCCTGAGCGCCCTCCGCCTCCTTGAAGATCACGCCGATTCCGCCCCATTGGCCGTGCCCTCGATCGTCGTCGGGGTCGGTGAACTCGACCGTCCGATGATCAGGCGCCAGCTCGGCCCAGAGCTCGTCGACCTTGCAGAGTGGTTGTTTTGGGTGTTCCAGAATGTCGTGGAACGCGATCAGTCCCTCCGGCGCCACAAGGGGCTCATACATCTCCCAGTCGCGTTTCACCCCCTCATAGGTGTGGTCGCCATCGATCAGCAGAAAGTCGATCGGCCGCCCATCCAGCAGGGACTTCAGCCGCTTTAGCGTTCTCCGCTTGTGCGAATCGCGCCGCAGGGCGTGGAGCTCTTGACCCGGCTGAGCGAAGGATTGAAACTCGCGAGCTTCCTCTTCCGAGTAGCCGCCACCGAAGAGGCCGTCGGGTAGGTCGATGCTCACGATCAGTGCCTCGGGATCGGCCGCCTGACACCAGGCGAACAGGGTTCCGCCCTTGTGAGTTCCGATTTCCACCACGGTCCGGGGCAGGCGCTCGCGGACCAGCGAGATCAGGGGCTCGAGCTCCGCGACCTTCTGGAAAGCCTCGCGCCGAATCGCCTCGATGGCCAGCTCCCTGTCGGTCATCAACGTTTCCTACAGCTGGCTGGCTGGAGCCTCCAGCCACTCGCGCATCGTCGTGTGGCTGGGGGAGTGCTCGCCGCTCTCGAGCTCGCGGGCCATCTCGGAGATCAGGCCGTAGCGCTCGGCGAGGACGTTGTGCCGGTGGATCGTCTCCAGGTTCTCCTGGCGGGCGTGGACGAAGGCGCCGTCGCCGAGCTCGGGGAAGGCCTCGTTCACCCGGCGGATCATCTCCCGGACGGAGTCCTCGACGAAGCGGGGGTTGGCGTGGGCCTTCTCCACCACGGCGCGCTCGTCGGAGCGCTTCATCAGCTCGTAGATCTCGCTCGACATCGAGCCCTCGACTATGTGGAGCAGATCGCGGGCGTCGATCTCGACGCTGGAGCCCTCGGTGCGGCCGACGTGCAGGGTTCCGATGCCGCGCTGGTTGTGGGTGGCGATAGGGACGCTCTCGATCACGCGCTCGATCTCCTCGGGATCGAACCCCTGATCGGCCAGACGCTCGCGCGCTCCCTCCTCGACCAGCCCCTGGGCGCAGGGGCAGGCGGTCATCCCCTGGGCCTCGACACCGGTGAGGGTGCGGGTGCCGCGCTCGGAGGCGACCGCGGTGCCGAGCAGCGTGTAGATCTCCTGGGTCGGCAGGCCGGAGACCGGGGTGGGCACGGTCTCCGGATAGCGAGCTGCGATTCGCACCTCGGATCGCAGTCCGCCCTGGCGCTCCCGAATCTGCTCGGCGATATGGGCCGCGAGCCCCTCGGCCCTGAGCGTCTCGCCGAGGACGACGCTGTCGATCGCCTCGTTGACGACCTCCTCGAAGCGCGACATGTGCACCCCGGCCTGTTCGGGATTGAGGTCGACGAGGCACTCGAGCTCGGCGTGGTAGAGGGAGCCGGGGGCGTCACTGCCGGGGACGGCGACGCGGATCACCTTCTCGACTCCGGTGACACCCACCCGCGAGAGGCTGACCCTGGTGGCTGGGGTGGCGGCTTGAGCGTCTCGGCCGGTGGGGATCGTGAAAATCGAATCTGCCATCGGTCGAAGTATGAAGGGCCGGGATCGGCGGCGGCAGAGTCCTGACGGTTTTCGCGTCTTGACACTTTGCCCCATATACTCCGCAGCCACTTACCTCCGGCGTCCTGGGTTAGGGGACAGGTCCGGATGGATTGGGAGAGAAGTTGGGGATTGGGAGAGGAGTTGGCGAGCATCCGGGAGCCGGTTGCGACAGAGGAGAAGCCCTTTGCCGACAGCGAGCAGCTGGGGCGGCTGATCGCCGAGGGCTCCGAACGTGGCTACCTGACCTTCGAGGAGATCGCCTCGACGCTGGAGGAGGTCGAGGTCACCAAGGAGCAGGTCGCCCGGTTGCACTCCCACCTGGTCGAGCAGGGGATCGACGTGATCGCGGCCGACGGGGTGACCGCGTACAAGGAGGGTAAGAGACAAGGAGAAGCAGGAGCTCGATCTGACGGTTGAGCCGAGCCTCGATTGCCTCCGCCTCTACCTGCGCTCGATCGGCGCCGTCGAGCTGCTCACAGCCGCGCAGGAGGTCGAACTCGCGAAGCGGATCGAGCGCGGCGACATGGGGGCCAAGCGCCACATGGTCGAGGCCAACCTGAGGCTGGTGGTCTCGATCTCCAAGGCTTATCTCGGGCGGGGCCTGAGCTTCCTCGACCTGATTCAGGAGGGCTCGCTCGGTCTGATCCGGGCGGTGGAGAAGTTCGACTATCGCCGCGGCTATAAGTTCTCGACCTACGCCACCTGGTGGATCCGGCAGGCCGTCACCCGGGCTCTCGCCGACAAGGCTCGGACGATCCGGATTCCGGTGCACATGGTCGAGAAGCTCAACCGGGTGGCGCACGTCGAGCGCCAGCTGGTCCAGCGGTTGGGCCGGGAGCCCGAGGCGGAGGAGATCGCAGCGGAGCTCCAGTGCTCCACCCGCGACGTGCGGGACATCCTCCGGATCAGCCAGGTGCCGGTTTCGTTGGAGAAGCCGATCGGCGACGAGGACGACTCCGAGCTCGGCGACTTCGTCGCCGACGAGTCAGTCGAATCGCCGTTCGAGAGCGCCTCCGAGAACCTGCAGCGCGAGGACGTGCAGCGGGTGCTGGGGGTGCTGCCGCAGCGCGAGCGCGAGGTGATCGAGCTTCGCTACGGGCTCAACGGACAACGGCCGCTCACCCTCGAGGAGGTCGGCGAGGCCTTCGGGGTCACCCGCGAGCGGATCCGGCAGATAGAGAACAACACGCTGAAGAAGCTGCAGCGCCTCCCCGAGGCCCAGCCGCTGCGCCAGGCCTAGCCGGGCCCAGAGCCGCATGAGCATCCGTGCTCGCTGCAGGGCTTGCACCGGGCGCCGGGCGGTGATGGAATAGAGGCGAAAGGCGCGCCCGGCCGGCTGGGCGTCCCGGACCCCCGGCAGCTTTCACCGGATTTCCCGGTTCCTGCCAGGGTGAGAAGACCAACCCCCGGCGAGTCGACGGGGGAGAGGCGTTCGGCCCCAGCCGGCCCCGGGAGCGCCCGGTTCGCTCACTCCTCTGCCTCGCCGGAGTGTTCGTCGGTGTTCGAAATGGCGAGCTGCTCGGCGTGACGCCCCATGTATTCCTCGATCCGGATTAGCACGACGCGGCCCTCGCTCTCAGCCTCAACGCGGAAGCGGTCCCCTACTTCCAGCTGAGCCGCTTCATACGGGCCACGCGGGATCGTTAGCTGGTGATTTGCCGATAACCGCGTCCGAGCGATCGGGTGCGGGGACGACGGACCGGCTTGGGAGGAGGGGAGTGGGGGGGGTGGGAATCGAACCCACTCAGCAACTAAGGCACCGGATTTACAGTCCGGCCCGGCTCTCCTACTCCGGCGCCCCCCCTCCGCTTCGGATACCGATGCGAGTTTAGAAGGGACGGGGGGATCCTCGCCAAACGGTCTCCCGGACTCGATTTCGAACTCCGAGTACTTCGTGCCTCCCAGGGTGAGTCCGGCGCGGCAGCTGAGCTCACCAGACGGGATGAACCAGCGTCGGCCGTCGCCGACGTGGACAAATAGAAAATCGCAACGCTTCGGATCGAAGTACTTGACCAGGCCTGTCCAGCTCTGGTTTCCACCGCGGGTTGAGATATGCACCTGCCATCGCCCGATCTCGTTCCGATGGTTCGATGTCTTCACCTCGACACGAACTAGCCGCCCACCGAACCCCGCCACCATGTCGACATCTGGGCTGTGGCCCACCGGGATGTAGATATACGCACCCTTGCTTGCGAGCCACTCCATCGCCGAAAGCTCGCCGATGTCGCCCTGTTCCCTCGGCTTGAGTTTCCTCGATGCCATGCAGGGAACATACGTTCGACGGCGATACAAGTCTCGCCTGGAATGGAACGAATGTGTGACTTTGGGTGGCCGCGGCGATAGCGTCCCTTCCGTGACCGACCTAGACGGACGGGTGATCGCGATCGCCGGGGCCGGCGGCGGTCTCGGCCCGGTGGTGGCGAAGCGCCTCGCTGACGCCGGCGCCACCCTCGCCCTCGCCGATCGAACCCAGGAGCACGCCGATGCGGTGAAGGACCCGCTCGGGCTGCCCGAGGAGCGCGTCGACGCCCGCGCCGTCGACCTCCTCGACGAGAGCGCCGCCAACAACTGGGCCGCCGCCCTCACCGACCGCTTCGGCGGCGTCGATGGCCTCCTCCACCTGGTCGGCGGCTATCGCGGCGGCGAGCCGATCCAGAGCTTCGATCTCGCCGACTACGAGCTCCTCCACAACCTTCTGGTCCGCACCCTGCAGCTCACTACCCGCGCCCTCCACTCCGCCCTCAGCGCGAGCGAGCACGGCCGCTTCGTGCTCGTCTCCGCCGCCGCCGCCCAGAACCCAGACGAATACCAACGCCGCCTACGCCTCGGCCAAGGCCGCGGCCGAGGCCTGGACCCTGGCCCTCGCCGATTCCTTCGCCGGCACCGGCGCCACCGCGAACATCATCGTCGTCAACGCGATCGAGACCCCCGGACATGCGCGCGGAGAACCCCGACGCAGAGCGCCCCTCCTTCACCCCGGCCGAGGACATCGCCGAGGCGATCGCCTTCCTCTGCTCGGACGCCGCGAGCCGGATGAACGGCCAGCGACTCCCGCTCCATCCCTGACTCCGACCATCGCTCCAAACGACCCTCGCTACAGTGGGGCCCGCCGCCCGGATAGCTCAGTTGGTAGAGCACTTCCATGGTAAGGAAGGGGTCGCCGGTTCGAGTCCGGCTCCGGGCTTTGCCCTAGCAGCGGGATTCGGCGCGCTCGGCAGGCCGCGCCACCCAGTGATGGAAGCAATCGAGTCGCGAATACTATTTCCCGCTTCTTGGGGTTGAGGGAGTCGACGAGTAAAGGACACGTGGACACTGATCGGACACTTCAGATGCGGCAGGCGGCAGGGCTCGGCGGGTCGCCCTGCTCGCGGCGCTGTGGCCTGCTCGCCGCGCTCGCGCTTCCCACGCGCCGCTCCCGCGCCGCAGGGCCTTGTGACTGGCTTCTCGGGCGCTCGACTACCAGTCCGGCGACGCGGCCGGACGTGCCTTCTGGCTGGACCGGACGGTGGAATCCGGGGCGGGCTCGTGCGCCTCGCTGTCGCTTGGCGGGACGTCGCGGGGTCTCAGCGGCCCCCGACCCCACAAACCCCGGCAGCGCCTCCTACGACTTCTCTTCAATCGACCGGGCGGTGCGCGATGCCGAAGCGCGTGGCCTCGCGGTGCTGCTGACCGTCAACGCCGCCCCCGACCTGGGCGGAGGGACCGGGGCGGCCGGCCTCGGCAGCCCGGGCACCTGGAAGCCGAATCCCTCCGACCTTGCCGACTTCAGCCAGGCGCTCGCCGCCCGCTACTCGGGCAGCTTCGATCCCGACGGCTCGGGCCCGGCGCCGCCGCTCCCCGCCGTGCAGGCGATGCAGCTCTGGGACGAGCCCAACCAGGACCCACTGGCTGTCGCCGCATTTCGAGGGGAAGACCGCCGTCGGCCCCGCCCACTACCGGGAGATGCTCAACGCCTCCTACCAGGCGTGAAGCGGTCAACCCGCAGATGCTCGTAGTCACGGGCGGCACCTCCCCGTACGGGGACTCCCGGTGGCCCCTATTCGTCCGAGTGGCGCCCGCATCCGGCCCGTGGAGTTCTGGCAGGAGCTGCTCTGCGTGCACCCGGTCGAACGGCTGAAGGAAGAAAAAGAAGAAGGGGAAGAAGCGGAAGAAGCGAGGCGCGCGGCGCACGGAACGGCTAGTGAGGACGGCAGGGTTGTCCCGGCCCGGCGCTCTTCGACGTCTTCGCCCACCAGGCGATCGACAACACCGGCGGCGGGGCCGCTGAATCCGGCCCCAATCCGCTACGACGCTTCCACGCCGGATCTGGGTCGGGTCGTAAACGTGCTGCGCGCCGCCGAGAGGCCGGGACGGCCGCTGCCGGGCCGCCATCCGGTATGGGTGACGGAGTTCTGGTGGGACAGCAACCCTCCGAATCCCGGGGCGCCCCTCTCGCCGTACAGGCGCGCTGGATCGAGCAGTCGCTGTACCTGTTCTGGAAGGCCGGCGCGAGCGCGGCGATCAACTTCCAGATCCGCGACACGACCGATCGGCCGGACGTGCACGCCGGGTTCCAGTCGGGGCTCTTCTTCGTCGACGGCCCGCCCAAGCCCTCCCTCACCGCCTTCCGCTTCCCGTTCGTCACCGAGCGGATCGACGAGCAAATGCTGCGCGCCTGGGGCAAGGCTCCGGAGGGGGGCAAGCTGGTATTCAGCGGAGGCAGGGGGGACGCTGGGTCGCGATCAAGAAGATGCAGGTGCGCAAGGGCGCGGTTTTCGTCACCAAGCTTCGTCTGCGCGGGAAGCAGCAGTTGCGCGCGACGGTGGGCGGCAACCAAAGCCTCGTCTGGAAACAGTCGGGATACGCAACACCCCCCGCGGGAGGAGGTGGTCCCCGCACGGCGACGATCCTCGCGGCCATCGCGGCGATCCTCCTCATTGCCGGCGCGACCGCCGTGCGGCTCCGGAGGCACCGCCGCCTCCGAAGACTCCGCCGCCGTCGCACCCGGCCGGTGACTGGCTGAGCAGACAGCTGGCGTGGCATCGCTGTTGATCCACGGCAGCGCAGGGACCGGCGGCGAACACACACTCGAGAATCAGCTGACGCTCGGTCGCGAGGAGGGCAGGGCGGACCTCGTCCTCGACGACCCCAGGGTCTCCCGGTCCACGCCCGCTTCGCGGTCGACCGGGGCGCGGTGGTGGTCGAGGACCTCGGATCCTCCAACGGCCCTTCGTCAAGGGTGAGCGGATCTCCGGGCCGATCGGGCTCGAGGGCGTCGAGATGGAGGGCAAGGAGACCCCGCCGCCGCCCCGGATCAGCCAGGGGAAGCTGATCGAGATGATGGAGGAGCGGGGCCTCGGCACGAAGGCGACCCGCGCCGACATCATCCAGAAGCTGTATGACCGCGGCTACGTCTTCGGCAACCCGCCGGGGCCCTCGGAGACCGGATCGCGATGTGCAAGGCCTTCGAGCACTGACGGCGGCGCGATATCGGCTGCGCGGCGGCTAGCGCCCCCTACCAGTCGAGAATGAATCGGCGGTAGTCGGGCAGGCTCTCGACCCAGCGCTGATGACCCGCGACTTCGGTCCAGTCGCGCCTGCTCCCCAAGCGCGACGTGGCCCGCCTTCGAGAACCGCTTCCAGGGCTGGTCCATGCCCACCAGCCGCCCGGAGGGCCCGCTCGCGGACCTCGAGCTGCGCCGCTACGGGCCGACCGATGCGCCCCCCTTCCGCGAGCTGACGGCCTGAACTGACCATTCATCTGCGCGCTCTTCCCAGTCGGGGTATACGTTGACTATCCATTCGCTTACTGGCGGACGGACAGCTCACACGGGCAGAGCTTCTAGGGATGATGGCGACAAGCGCGAATTCGGCGCGCCCAGCTGTGTCGATCGTGATCGGCACGCTCAATCGGCGCTGGCACCTGAAGCGAGCGATCGCGAGCGTTCGCGCGGAGCTCCTCTTCCCGAAGGCGGAGATCATCGTGGTGGACGGGGGGTCGGACGACGGCACGCAGCGCTGGCTGGCCGAGCAGAAGGACGTGACCACGATCGTCCAGCACAACCGGGGGGAGTGGCAGGGTCAGCCGATCCCCCGGCAGTCGTGGGGTCACTTCATGAATCTCGGCTTCAGGGCCGCCAAGGCTCCCTACATCTGCATGCTGAGCGACGACTGCCTGGTCGTCCCCGGCGCAATCCGCAACGGGCTGGAGAGGTTCGAGCGGGAGGGCGAGGATCTCGGCGCCCTGGCCTTCTACTGGCGCAACTGGCCCGAGCAGGACCGCTACTGGGTCGGCCGCACGTTCGGCGGCAGCGTGTTCGTGAACCACGGACTCTTCCGCAGCGAGGCGATGGCCTCTGTCGGGTACGCCGACGAGGAGGAGTTCCGCTTCTACCACGGCGACGGGGACCTGGTTCTGAGGATGGAGGAGGCCGGCTGGAGGTGCCTGGACTGTCCGGCCTCGTTCGTGGAGCACTTCTCCCACGCGAACCTCGCGCAGCGGGCCGCCAATCTGGAGACACGCGCCGAGGACTGGTCCGCTTACGTCCGCCGCTGGGGCCATCTCGGCGCCCCGGACACAGACTGGATCGAGCTCTCCCATGACGATCCGCACCGCACCACCCGTCGCTACTGGGGACTGAGAGGACTGCTGACCGCCCGGGTGAATCGACTACGGATGCGGTTGGGCGCCATGCCCGAGGCGCTGGCGCGGCGGCGCCGCAGGCGGCGGCCATCCCTGAGCTAGTTGTAGTTCCTAACCACGCAGGGAGTCCACCCAGACGCGGTGCAGCTTCAGCTCCGAGGGCGACTCGTCGACGAGGCTCGCGCGCAGGAGCTCCTCCGCTCGATCGAGCTGCATATCGCGGCTCCTCCATGGCGGGGGCGGCTTGCGCGCCGTCACCGTGATGTTGTCGGTGCCGCGCCACGACCCGCGCTCGACGCTGACCACCTCGTAGCCGAGGCTCTCGAGGACGCGGCGGAACTTCTCCTCGTACCAGCCATCAGCATGGAACGCCCAGGAAGCCTCATGTGAGCCGAAGATGTGCCGGAGCACTGTTCCGCGCCTTCGGCCGAAGCGGCGTTTGCGAAATCGCCGGACCGCGGCCTCGAAATCGGGTGTCTCGATCACCAGCGCGCCGTTCTCCTCGAGCCACTCGTACCAGTCGATCAGGAGCCTGAGCGCGGTCGGGCGATCGAAGTGCTCGAAGACGTGGTGCAGCCGCACTTCCGCCACAGAGCCGGGCTCGTAGGAGAGCTCGGTGATGTCCGCATATACGTCTGCCCGCGGCGAGAGGACCGAGTGCTCGTCGGGCGGGTAGTCGATGTTGACGTACCCCTCCAGGTACTTCTCGCCACACCCGAGGTGGAGACGTATAGGCCTTTCCTGCAATTCGCTCTTGCCCGCTAGGGACCGTCCGGCTTCGCGACATCCTGCGCTGCGGGAGCGTAGGCGTCGGCCACCTCGTCGATCTCGCCCCGCATCCGGATCTCGCCGTTGTCCAGCCACATCCCCGTCGAGCACACGCTCCTGACCAGATCCAGGTCGTGACTCATGAAGATGATCGTGCGGCCCGTCTCGATGCAGCCTGGCGAGCTCGTCGGCGCATTGCCCCCGAAATGAATCGTCCACCACCGCCAGAACCTCGTCGAACACGTAAGTGTCGGCCGGAAAGCAAACAGCAGTAGCGAACGAGAGTCTCGCCTGCATGCCGCTCGAGTAGCGCTTCAAGGGTGTGTCCAGGTGGCGCTGGATGCCGGCGAAGTCGGCGATCCGATTTATCTCCGCCCGGATCGCAGTGCCGCTGAGCCCCAGGATCGTCCCGAAGAGCGCGACGTTCTCCCGGCCGGTCAGCTCGGGATGGAAGCCCGCGCCGACCTCGAGCAGGGGAACGATTCGTCCCCAGACCTCGATCTTTCCGGCGTCCTGCATCGCGATCCCCGAGATCAGCTGCGTCAGCGTCGACTTTCCCGACCCGTTCGCCCCGACGATGCCGTAGAAATCACCTCGCCTGACCTCGAAGCTGACATCCGAAAGGGCCCAGAACCGCTCCTGCTTGTGGGCCCGACGCACAAGCGTGCTCAGGGTGTGCTGGAGGCTCAGCTCCTCGCCCAGGCCATAGCTCTTTCCCACCCCCTCGCAGCGGACAGCCAGACCTGCCTGCGGCTCGCGGCCATTGGACTCAGACATAGTCCGCAAACCGGGTCTCCATTCGTCCGAACACGTACCAGCCCAACAGCACCACAGCGACGGTTCCTGCAAGCGCGACCCCTATCGCAAAGCCGTCGGGCGCTATACCGAGGAGGGACCAGCGCCAGGCCTCGATCAATCCCGATGCCGGATTGAAGGCAAGCACCTTGGCGAAGGAACCCGCGGCGTCCAGCGGATACCCGACCGGCGTCAGGAAGATCCCGGCCTGGACGATGAGCGGCGCGAAGGCGACGGCGTCGCGAAAGCGGCCTCCGAGGGCCGCGACCAGAAGCGTGAAGCCCCACACGAACACCAGAAGCCAGGCGAGCATGACCGGCATCAGCAGAGCCTGGATGGGGAGCCCTCCGCTGATCGCGGCTGCCGCGACACTCGCGGTGAGAACGACGGCCAAGGGAGGCAGGACCGCGATCAAGGTCCCCGTGACGAGGGCCACCCGGGGACACGGACTTCGCCGTACGACAAGCTGGTTGGAAGGCAGCGTTATCGGGGCGACGCTGATCGTCATCTGCAGATAGGTCCAGACGGCGAGCCCCACCAGCGCGAAAACGACATAGGGGATGTTCCCAGTGTTCACGCTGGTCACCTTCGAGAACGCGATCGTGATCGCGAGCAACATCCCGAGGGGCTGGAGCACGAGCCAGAGCGGGCCGAGCGCGGACTGCTTGTACTTGGCCTTCATGTCCCGCCAGCCCAGCATCCATGCGACCGGGAGGCTCGTCCGAACCTCGCGCAGTCGCACCCTGCGGCGCACGGGGACGGTGACGCGAAGGGTGTCGTCGACCCTGCCCGCCGTCGGGCTCGGCACGCTGCTCGGGGATGCGGTCTGCGCCTGTGTGGGGCTCTGGCTCACGTGCTGGATTCGACGTTTGGAGATAGATCGTTCTCGCTCGGGTGCCGTCCGGGCCGGGGTGGAGGGTAGGACTTTTGACGGACCGCGAGGACCAGGGTTGTCGGGAGGATTACGCCTTTCGAGAGAACGTTGCCGATTTCGAGCGTCCTGGCAGGATCGGTCCACCGCACGCGATCCCAGGCGATGGGCAACTCAACCGCGCGCTCGGACCGCCTCGCGATCCTGTTCAGGGGCCAGAAGTAGCGGTACTTGTCGTCGCCGAACTCGAAGGTGCAACTCGACCCGACGAGCCTGCACCCCCAGTGCAGGGCGGCTGGCGTCCACCTGTTGCAGACCGCGTTCACGGGCGGCCTCAGGAGCCGCCGGATTGGCGCGGGAATCTGTTCTGCCCTGTTCCTCATTGGGCCAGTCGACCGTGACGTACCCGCCAGATCAGGTGGTCGGTGAGCTGGAAGCCATCGCCGCCTAAGAGCTCGAAGCCATCATCAGCACGGTCGCATAGCTCCAGCGCTCGTCGATGGGCGTGCCGCGTTCCCTTCGGCGCCGTGACGACGGGGCCGGCCGCTGCCAGCGAAGCGCCCGGCGTACGTACGGCCACGGGTTCACGAACTGGAGCGAGTAGACAAACGAATCGCCGAAGAACTCCGCATGGCTCACGCCCAGTTGCTCGCAGATCGACCCGAGCTCGTCGCGTGTGAAGGGGACCTCGACGCCGAGTTTCCATCGCCCGGTCTTCTCGGCTAGCCACTTGGACACTCTGTAGGGCGCGTTCCGCGCGTTTGGGACCGAGACGAATGCGACGCCGCCGCCGGCGCGGAGCACGTCGAGGTGCGCTTGGAAGATCTGGACTCGCTCGGCCCCGGTGAAGTGCTCGTTGAGGCCGAAAGACATGGCCACGTCGAATTGGTCCAGCAGCGCGTCGGGCAGGTGAAGGGCGTTCGCTTGAACGAAGTCCGCCTGGAGGTCATTTGCCTCGAAGAACTGGCGAGCACGCGCCAGGGCGAGATCCGAGTAGTCGAGCACGGTCACGGTTGCGCCACGCTTCGCCATCACCCCCGCGTTTGTGCCGGCACCTGCCCCGATTTCGATCACCCGCAGCCGGTCGAAGCCACCGAAGCGCGCGCGGACACGTTGCTCGATGCGCTGCCATCGGATCGACAGCTCCTCTCGCGCGAGGTGGTCGCGGTGCTCGGCGGGACTCGTCTGCGCCGTCCAGATCTGATCCCAGAGCTCCGGAGTGTTGGGTTCCGTCACCGGAGCCCGATTCTCTCGAAGATCTCGGCAAACCTGTGGTCGTAGGTGTGCTCGGCGCGCACACGCCGGTAGCCGGCCTCTGCGGCAGCGGCGCGCTCCTCCTCGTGCTCGAGCCACCAGCCGACCTGGCGCACCAGATCATCGGTGGACTCGAAGACCCCGATCTCCTCGCCCGGGGTCGAGGTAGTCCTCCAGGTGAGGCACATGATCCGTCAACAGGAATCCGCCGCTGCCCGGGACCTCGAACGTCCGCCCCTTGATCTGGCTCTTGCGCGTCGGGCTCCGTTCCCTGACCCGGTCGCAGGATCCGCCACGGCAGCGGACGCGGCGGCGAGAAGGCGCTCGAGAGGTTGAGGTTGATCCGGCTGGCCCCGAACACGCGGACCATCTCGTCGTGGTCGATCCTGCCCTCCGGCCAGCCGAAGCCCCAGCAGCGCACGTCGAACCCCTCGGCGCGCAGGCGCTCCACCGTCGCGGGCCGCTCGCCGTAGGGCTGGCCGACGAAGGTGACGTCGTACTCCAAGCCGTCGGCGGCCTCGTCGTAGGCGTAGCGGTTGCAGGCCCACTGCGAGAGGATGACGCTCTCGAAGCCGATCGCCTGGTACTTCGGCAGCGAGTCGCGGTCGGTGGTCACCGACCAGTCGAAGGCCGGGCGCGAAGTGGCGGCTGAAGCCGTCGAAGCGCCAGTGGTCGTCGGTGAACCAGTTGACCGTCGGGGCCGCCGGCGCGGCTCACTGCTCTGATCGTCGCCGGGTCGATCTCGTCCTCGAAGAGGACGAAGAAGGCGAGATCGGGCCTGGCCTCGCTCGGCCGAAGGCCGAGCAGCCGCCGTTCATCCGCCGCTTGCCGAGCTCGCCTTCTCGGGCCATGAAGTCGAAGGGCACGACCTCGTGGCCCATGCCCTCCAGCGCGCTTCGGAAGTTGACCTCCTCGAAGCTCGGCCCGCGGGAGGGATCGCCGTAGTCGTCCGCCATCGCCACGTAGAGGATCCGCATCGGCCTACGCCGGTGATCGCGCGCCGAGGTTGCCCGGCGGACCAGCGGCGCGAAGCCGCACCGCACGCGCCACGCCCGGTATCGACATCACGAGGGCGGCCACCAGCGTCAGCGCGCTGAAGCGCTTCTCGAGCGAGGACCGAAACGACTCCGGGCCTCGGTTCCGCTGCCGAGCGCCGCCCGGCAGTACCCGATCATCAGCAGGTCGTGGGCGAGGGTCCTGCGGACGAGCTCCGGGTCCCCGGCCAGCTCGGCATAGCGCCTGTGGATCAGGTGGTTCGTCTCCCAGATGTCGAGCGCCCGGTAGGAGAGGTTGCCGCCGTGCTCGCGCAGGCGGACGACGAGGCGCGGATCGAAGTAGAACACCGCCCCGGCGGCCAGGGCGCGCATCCAGAACTCGTAGTCCTCTCCCACCAGCGGGTCGTAGCCGCCAGATCGAGGTAGAGCGAGCGGCGGACCACCGCGCTCGGATCGGCGATCAGGTTCCCGCGGTACATCTGCGCCGCGAACCAGGCGCCTCGAGCACCCGTTCCGCTCGGGGCGAACGTGGTCGCCCGTCCCCAGCCCGAACCTGCGGCGGCGCCGAAGACGACGTCCACCTCCGGCTGTGCGTTGAGCACGTCCTGCTGCCACTCGAGCTTCTCCGGCTCCCAGACGTCGTCCGCCGGGCAGAGGGCCACGAACTCACCCTGTGCCTCCGGAACCGGTATCGAAGGCGCCCGGACAGCCTCGGTTCTCCTGCTGGATGACCCGGACCCTGGCCCGGTAGCGCTACGACCACGCGGGTCCCATCCGTCGAGCCGTCGTCGACGACGATCACCTCGAGGGGCGCCCTGGTCTGGGCGAGGACCGCGTCCAGAGCCTCAGCGATATAGCGCTCCTCGTTGTAGGCGGGGATGACGACGCTGATCGTCGGCCCCCGATTCCCGGGGATGGCGCTGGTCTGGCCGCCTCCATGCGAGAGCATAGGAAGGGACTCGGGGTCGCACATCCGTGCGAACCTTCGCCCCTTGAAGGTCGCCCTCAACCTGCTGCACCTCGTGCCCGGCCGAGACCGGGGCTCGGAGATCTACGCGAGGCGCTGATCCCGGCGCTGCTCGAGGCGGGCGGGATCTCGAGCTGGTGGCGTTCGCCTCACGCGAGGGAGCCGCCGTCGCTTCGCGGCGAGGCCTGGACGCGTGGCGTTTCGGTAGTCGAGCTGCCCGTCCGGGCCGCGAGCCGAGGCGCGGCGGGTGCTGGCGGAGCAGACGCTGCTGCCGCTGGCCGTGCGACGCGCCGGCGTCGACATCCTGCACAACCTCTTCACCACCGCGCCAGTCCTACACCGCGTACCCCAGCAATACGTCGTGCCTGGTTCGTTCATCTTGTCATGGCTGCTGGCCTGGGGAGCGCGGGTCGGCCTCCGACCATGCGAGGCGCTCCTGTCGCGCGGCGACCTGGTCACCGCCGATGAGGCGTTCCTCTCGTCGAGTGTCGCCGGGATCCTGCCGGTCACTCGCTTCGAGGGTGCCGCGATCGGCGATGGGGCGCCCGGTCAGTGGACCCGGCGGGCACGAGCCGACCGCGAGGCGATGATCGTCGGCCCTGGCGCCGGCCCGGGATCGGGCGACGCCGGTGGTGAACGCGACGCCGCCGCCCCGGGCGTCCCCGGCGTTTCCGCGTCGACGGCCGAACCATGACCCGGGACGAGCTGATCTCGGCAACCCGAGCCCTGGTCGAGGAGGGCGAGCGCCTCCGCGCCAGTCCGTCACTGGGCTCGATGCAGGTATGGCTCCAACGGTCCGACGACCTCCTCAAGACGGCGTGGGGGAACATGGACCGCTACCACCTCGCCTGGCTGATGGTCGGCAAGCCGCCCGGGATCGTCCGCGGCCGGCCGATGACGCCCGACGAGGAGGCCGCCTACGTCCGCGAGGTCGCATCGCAGAAGACGGCCGCGTTGCGGATGAGCCTGGACGCGGCGGACCGCCAGCGGATGCCGTTCGTCGGCGAGTCCGGCGGCCTCGGACTCGGCGGGCCGGCCTCCGGAGATGCTCCGCGGGCCGGGCAGCCGGATGCGGAAGCGCCGGCACCGGTCGACCGCGCTCCCGACCGAGCTGGTCTGCCACTCGAGCCCGGCCTCGCCGAGCGCCTGGCCGAGGCTCGACGCCGCGCGGAGGAGCATCTCGACCACGACGCGCCACGCGCCCCGCGCCCCGAGCGGATGCAACGTTGAGCGGCGGCGTAACCCGAGCGGCAACGGACCCCGCCGCAGGACGAGCCCGGGTTCCGGCGGTCGGTGGCACGCGCACCGTCCCCGCTCCCGATGCCGTCGCCCGCGACTACCTCCGCCTCGCGCTCCGGCTCGACCAGCATCTGCCCGGCGTGGTCGATGGCTACTTCGGCCCCGCCGACCTGAAGGCCGAAGTCGACATGGAGCAGCTTCGCTCGCCTGCGCGCCTCCGGGACGACGCACGCGCGCTGCGCGACCGGCTGTCGAGCGAGGTGTCGGACCCCGCCCGTGGAGCCTGGCTGGCGGCGCAACTCACGGCCCTCGAGACGCAGGCCGCGGCGGTCGCCGGAGAAGGGCTGCCGTATCAAGAGCACGTTGCTCGCTGCTTTGCATTCGCGCCTTCGCGCCGTCCGGACGAGAGCTTCGCGGCCGCCGCTGCTCGGATCGAGGCACTCCTTCCCGGGAACGAGCCGCTGGACGAGCGCCTCGAAGCCTGGGATGCCCGGTTCGTCGTCGCCCCTGATCGATTGCCCGCGCTCGCCGACTGGCTGGTAGCGCGATTTCGGTCCCGCGCGGCGACGACGTTCGGTCTGCCCGACGGCGAGGACCTGCGCGTCTCGATCGTCAGCGGTCAGCCGTGGTCCGGCTACAACTGGTACGACGGTGGGCGCCGCTCGCGCGTGGACATCAACACCGACCTCCCTGTCCGGGCCTGGGACCTCGTCCATACGGTCGCCCACGAGACCTATCCCGGGCACCACCTCGAGCATGCCTGGAAGGAAGCAGACCTCGTCGACGGAGCGGGACGGCTCGAGGCTTCGGTGCTGCTCATCAACACGCCCGAGTGCCTCATCTCGGAAGGCCTCGCCGATGTCGGGCTCCGCTTTGCCGCGCCGCCCGAGGAGCGCGTCGACCTCCTCGATCGAGCTATTCGAACGGGCGGGTCTCGAAGTCGCTCACGACGGCGCCGCAGCGCGGGACGCCGCGGATCGGACCCTTGCGCTCGCTGACGCTCGCCATGAACTGGCGGCCGTCCGCGGCAATGCCGCGATGCTTCGGCACGCGGACGGTCGGTCGCACGACGAGGTGCTCGAGTACCTGCGCGAGGTCGGCCGGATGACGCCGGAGCTTGCCGCCAAGCGCCTCGAGTTCATCGAACACCCGCTCTGGCGGACCTACGTCTTCGTGTACGCCGAGGGCGAGGCGCTCATCGACCGATGGCTGGGCGAGGTCCCAGAGCCAGAACGTCCGGAGCGGTTCGGCCGACTGCTTCATGAGGCGCTTGACGCCGGCCGATCTCACAGCGGCCGGCTGAACACCACCCGGTCCTCGCCGTCGGCGTCGTAGTCGGGGTAGGCGCGCGTCCCGTACAGGTTCATGGTGCCGGGTCCGTCGGCGGGCGTGAACCCCATCGCCCGGTGGAATGCCACGGAGATCCGGTTGCCGGGCCACGTCACAGCGATGACCCGTCGAGCGCCACGCGATCGGGCGTCCTCGAAGAACCGCTCGTACAGAGCCCGCCCGAGGCCGCGACCTCGGCGGTTGGGGTCGGTCGCGATCAGATGGGCGTAGGCCTCGTCCGGATGATCGGGACTGATGAAGCCCACGAGGAACCCGAGCGGCCGGCCGTCGGCGTCCTCGGCGATCCAGGATGTGCCGGTGAAATGCTGGAGCCACAGCCGCGGGAACAGCTGCTGCATCTTCCGGCCGCCCCACCACTCGTTCATGCGCCCGACGAGCACCGGGTGGTCGGCGTCCGTCGGCCGGCGGAACCGGACCTCCGCTGAACCGGCCGCGGGCGGTGCAGGCCGGACGTCTCGGTCATCGCGCGGTGAGCCACGCCGCCAGTGCCGCGGCCACGGCCTGGGCGAGGACGAGGACGCCGAAGACCTCGAGCAGGTACTCGGGGAGTGGCAGGACACCTCCCTCGGTCCGCGCGTACAGCCACAGCCCGATCTGGCCGAGGGCGACGGCGCCGAGCGCGATCGCCGACGGCGATCCGGACACGACGGCCACCCCGAGGTGATCGCCCGCACCGAACCGAAGACCCGCGCCGACCGCCCACCCCGTCGCGATGGCGACGACGATGAGACCGCCGGTCAACGTGACGATCCCGCCGAGGACCACGGTCACGGCGGCGCCGGCGATCGCCGCGACCGTTGCGAAGGCCACCCCCCGGCCGATCGACGCGCCCGGGTCGGCGCGGCTTGGCAACCGCCGCCGCCTCGGCGGCGCGATACCGATCGGATGGCGGATGGGCGAGGCGTCGCTCGCCAGGTGTCGGCGGCGCCGGCGTGGACGCTGGCTTCGAGCCGCTCGTCCGGGACCGGCGCGGCCGTCGGGCTCGTCGTCGAGGACGAGTCGGCGGCTCGGTCCTGCTCCGTCGGCCGTCGTCGTCCGTCGTCGTCGTTCGGTCGGTCACCCGGTCATCCTAGCGGCCCACTCAGGCAGCCCACGCGAGGCCGGCCTTCCCGGCCCGTGGCGGCCCCGGGCCCCCACGCTAGACTCACGGCCATGACCCATCCGAGTCTCGGCGCGCCCCCTCGCAGCCGCACGGCCGGCCTTCCCGGATGCGGCCGCCCGGATGCGCGTCGAAGAGGAGCGACTCGCGGGGCAGGCGCTGCAGGTCGCGATGGACGCCGACCCGACGATCCGCGACCGCCACGACGACACCGGCCTCCGCCAGCGCCTGCGCGACACCGCGCTCCTGCTCGAGCGGGTCGCGATGAGCGTCGAATCGGGCGACGTCGGACCAGCCCGCGACTACGCCGAATGGACGGCTCCGGTCTACCGGCGGCGCCAGGTCCCGATGGATGACCTCATCAGCCTGTGCGAGGGCATCCGCTCCGTGCTGCCCTCGGTCCTCGCGCCCGGCGAGCTGCCGTCGGCCGCCGAGGCCCTCGACGCCGCCATCGACGTCTACAAGTGGCATCGCCGCCTGGCCGGCGACGCGCGCAAGCGCAACGCCCTGCTCCAATGGCTGTACAAGGGCGCCTGACGGTGACCATCAAGTGGGTCCAGCAGGACCCGCTCGTGATGAACGGCGAGCCGTTCTGCTACGGGTCGCGGCTGACCGTCCGTCAGCTGCTCGAGCTGCGTTCGAACGGCTACGACCTCACGCGGATCCTCAAGGACCACCCTGAGCTGCGCGTCCTCGGGATCGCCGCGGCCTACGCGTACGCGGCCGAGCACCGCGAGCGCTACGCCGACTTCTTCGAGAAGGACGGGTCGCTCGCCGGACCGGGCTACACCGAGGCCGAGGCGGCGGGCCTCCCGGCGCAGTATCGGCTGCCGGGGATCGTGATCCGAAGCGAGACGCCCGTAGCCTGATCCGGCGCGCCCGCCGGAGGCCCATGTGGCGGACGGATGGTACGCTCGTTCGACGCACCCGGAGTCCCGAATGACCGACACAACGACCGATACCCCGACCCAGACCGCGCCGACCGCCACGGCGGAGGCGCCCGACGCGCCGGATGCGCCTGCCTTTGACCCACAGCGGCGGGCGACCGAGCTCGCGATCCTCGACGCCCTGCGCGCCGTCGTGGACCCCGAGATCGGCATGAACGTCGTCGAGCTCGCGCTGATCAAGCAGATCATCCTCGGGCCCGACAGCACCGAAGTGAAGATGATCCTCACCACGCCGTTCTGCCCGTACGCCGGATCGATGATCGCCCAGGTCAAGGAGCAGACCGAATCGGTCGTGGACCATGACGTGAAAGTGACCCTGCTGGCCGAGCGCTGGGATCCGCGCGACGCCGGCCTGATGTGGTGATCCCGAGAGCCTCAGGAGAATCGACTCGATGACACAGAACGACAATCCCGTCCGGTACAGCAGCACGACGGGCGCGCCGCTGGCACCAGGCGTGCCCGCGGGTACCGGCGCACGGACCACGCCGCAGGGCCTCGGCGTCGTCCCCGATGCCCGGCTGGCGGCCGCGTTCCTCAGCCACGCCTTCACCTGGATGTTCGCCGGCCTGCTGGTCACGGCGGGCGTCGCCTTCATCGTCCAGAGCAACGAGCGGTTGCTCGACTTCGCTCAGGGCAGCTTCTTCCTCCTGATGATCGCCCAGATCGGCATCGTCATCGGCATCACCGCGGCGATCAACCGCATCTCGGCGACCGCCGCCCTGGCGCTGTTCTTCGTCTACGCGGCCTCGCTCGGCGTCACGATCGGGCTGATCGTCTCGGCGTACACGACCGCGTCGGTCGCGACGGCGTTCGTCGGCGCGGCGGCGATGTTCGGTGCAGCGGCGGTCTACGGCAACGTCACGAAGCGGGAGCTGTCCGGGATCGGCGGCTACCTGTTCATCGGCCTGATCGGCATCCTTGTCGCATCGGTATCAACATCTTCCTGGCCAGCAGCGGGCTGACCTGGATCATCTCGATCATCGGCGTCGTCCTCTTCACGGTCCTCACCGCGTACGACGTCCAGCGGATCAAGGCCGGCAATCTGGCGGCCGCGACCGGCTCGATGGAGAAGGCGGCCGTCCTCGGTGCCCTCTCGCTGTACCTCGACTTCATCAACCTGTTCCTGTTCATGCTCCGCCTGCTGGGCGGCCGGAACTGACCACCGAAACACCGCGCTGAGGCGTCGAACGCCTCACGGCACCTCGCTCACGCTTCGACCGCCCGGGCCCGTCGTCCCACTCAGGACGCGGCGCACCGGGCGATCGTGTGTTCGGGGCCGCTTGGCCGCCGCGAGGTTCGACGCCATCTGCGCGGACCTATACTCCCTGACCATGCAGGCGCCGGGACCCTCCGGTGGCCGCGTGCGGAGGGACGGTCCATGGCCGGAGGCTCTGGCGACCCTGGCGAGCCCCGAACGCTCCAGGACCCGCTGGCCGAGTCCTTGCGCGTCGTCGACCTGGCCCAGGAGCGGGGGCTCCTCGTCCGGCTGATGGGCGGGATGGCATCCGCGCCCACGCGCCGGACTGGCCGGCCCGAACCCGCCGGGTCGAGGTCGACCTCGACTTCGCCACCCGCTCGAAGGATCGCGGCCCGTTCTATCAGCTCCTCGAAGCCGAGGGCTACACCGCCGACAAGCGCCACAACGCGCTGTTCGGCAGCAAGCAGGCGTACTTCGTCGACGTTCCGCGGAACCGGCCGGTGGACGTCCTCGTCGACTCGCTCGAGATGGCCCACAGCTTCGGATTCGCCGACCGTCTCGGCCTCTCGAGCCCGACACTCCCGCTCGCCGAGCTGCTGCTCTCGAAGCTCCAGGTCGTCAAGATCAACCGCAAGGACGTCCTCGACGCGCTCGTCCTGCTCGCCGAGCATCCGCTGGGGTCCGACGACGGCGCGGCCGACTCGCGTCACGGGCTCGGCGTGATCAACGTGCCGAGGATCCTGTCGTTCACCTCGAACGACTGGGGCTGGTGGCGGACGGTGACGGGCAATCTCGACGTGCTCGATCAATACCTCGCGGTCGAGCTGACGCCCGAGGACCTCGACCTCAACAACGGTCGGGCTGTGCTGTATGACCCATCGGCGCAGATCGCGGCGCTCCGGACGGCCATCAACGAGGCGCCGAAGTCGACGCGCTGGAAGCTCCGCTCGAGGGTTGGGGAGCGCCAGGCGTGGTACCGCGACCCCGAAGAGATGGGCCACCAGGCGCGATGAGCTGCGGCCGATGATTCACGAAACCGCGATGCGGACGGCCGGGTCGGCGGCAGAGGATCGGCATGAGGAGCTTGGCATGAGGGTCTTCTTCGCCACGGACATCCACGGCTCCGAGGTGTGCTGGCGGAAGTTCCTGAATGCGGGCAAGTTCCACAAGGCCGACGTCCTGATCATGGGCGGCGACATGACCGGCAAGGCCATGTCGCCGCCCATGATCAGGACGTCAGCCTTGTGGAACTTGCCCGCGTGAGGAGTTTCCACCAGCACCTCCGAGCCATGGATCTGGGGTCGCGAAGGAGCTCCTCATACCAACCCTCATGCCGAGACCCTCCTGCCAGCCGACCCGCAGTGCGCCGTCGCATCCCCGGCCTCGTGGGTGGTCGGTACAGACTCATCACGTGTGGTGGCCCATCTTCTTCGGGGGTCACGGGTCCGCGCCTGACGCTCGCCCACCTCGAGCGAAGCTTCCAGCGCGTCGATTTCGGGTGCCTCGTTGATGGCCGTCCGGGAGCGCCGGAAAATCTGCGCAGATGGGTCGTCCGGACAGCCCAATTTGTGAGGTCAAGGTCCTCGGGCGCCACTGGACCCGCGGAGGGTGTTGAATGATCCGGGCGCGTCATTGCCCGTCACCTGCGCCACCAGCCCCAGTCATTCGAGGTGAACGAGGGGGTCGGGCGCGTTCGTCGCGCCGAGCCCGTGACGCGAGTCAGCAGCACCATCGTCGGGACCCCAGCGGATGCTCGGCGAGCAGGACGAGCGCGTCGAGGACGTCCTTGCGGTTGATCTTGACGACACCTGGAGCTTCGAGAGCAGGAGCTCGGCGGAGCGGGAGGGTCGGGCTCGAGAGAGCACGAGACGGTCAGGAAAAATCCGAGCTGGTGGAAGCCATCTCGAGCGGGAGTTCGACGAGGACGTCCACCGGCCGGTTCCGCCGGGGGACGTCGACGAAGTACGCCTGCTTCCCCGCGAAGAGCGCGTTTCACTGTCTGAGGGCCGTATAGCCCTTCTGCTTCGAGCAGCTGGATAGAACGGGCCCAGCGATCTTAAGAGCGGGTGGCGAAGTCGAGGTCGACCCCGGGCCCCGGGTCGGGCCGGCCAATCCGGCGCGTGGGCGCGGATCGCCATCCCGCCCATCAGCCGAAACGAGGAGACCGCGCTCCTGGGCGAGGTCCACGACGCGCAGCGACTCGGCCGGCGGTTTTCCTGGAGCGTTCGGGGCTCCAGGGTCGCCAGAGCCTGGCCATGGACCGTCCCTCCGCACGCGGCCACCGGAGGGTCCCGGCGCCTGCATGGTCAGGGAGTATAGGTCCGCGCAGATGACGTGGGACCCTCGCGGCGGCCAAGTCGGCCCGGACGATCGATCGCCCGGTGCGCGGCGTCCTGGATGGGGACGGCGGGCCTGGGCGGTCGAATTTCAAGACGCGAGGGAGTGAGGCGTTCGACGCCTCAGCGCGGTGTTTCGGTGGTTAGTTCCGGCCGCCGAGCAGGCGGACGTGAACAGGAACAGGTTGATGAAGTCGAGGTAGAGCGAGAGGGCCCCGAGAGCACCCACCTTCTCCATCGAGCCTGTCGCGGCCGCGAGATTGCCGGCCTTGATCCGCTGGACGTCGTAGGCGGTGAGGACCGTGAAAAGGACGACGCCGATGATCGAGATGATCCAGGGTGGACCGTGCTTGCCAGGAAGATGTTGATCACCGACGCCGACGAGAATCCGAGATCAGCCGCAATAAAGAGGTTCGCCGATCCCGGACAGCTCGCGCTTTGTGACCGCGCCGTACACCGCCGCCGCTCCGAACATCGCCGACCGCCCGACGAACGCCGTCGCGACTGACGCGGTGGTGTAGGCCGAGACGATCAGGCCGACGGTCACGCCGAGCGAAGCTGCGTAGACGAAGAACAGCGCCAGGCGCGGTCGCCGAGATGCGCTTGATCGCTGCAGTGATGCCGATGCGATCCCCGACTGGACGATCATCAGCAGGAAGAAGCTGCCCTGCGCCAACTCGATCAGGCGTTCGTTGCTCTGGACGACGGTCGCGACGCCGGCCTGCGAGCAGCCCGCGAACATCCAGATGAAGGCGTGGGTCAGGAACGCCGCGGCGAGCCGGGCGTCGGGGACGACCCCGAGGCTCGACGGCGTCGGACGCGCGCCGACACCGGCCGGGGGCGGCACGGTCGGCCGCAGAGTCGTGCCGGTGTAGCGGGTGGGGTTGTCGTTCTGTGTCATCGGGTCAAAGCCTCCCGTGGCTCCGGGATCACCACATCAGGCCGGCGTCGCGCCGGATTCATCGCTCGGCCAGCAGCGTCACTTTCACGTCGTGTTCCACGACCAATTCCGTCTGCTCCTTCACCTGGGCGATCATCGAGCCAGCGTACGGGCAGAACGGAGTAGTCAGGATCATCTTCACTTCCGTCGAGTCCGGCCCGAGGATGATCTGTCTTTGATCAGGGCCAGCTCGACGACGTTCATCCGATTTCGGGGTCGACCACCGCCCGCAGGGCGTCGAGGATCGCGAGCTCGGTGGCGCGCCGCTGGGGGTCGAAGCCGGACGCCTCGGGGGCGTCGGGCGCGGACGCGCTGGCGGAAGTCGCCGTCGGTGTCGGAGTATCGGTCGTTGTGTCGGTCATGCGGGACTCCCGGTGCGTCGAACGAGCGTACCATCCGTCCGCCAGAAGAGCCTTCAGCGGACTGGGCGCGGTCAGGCTGCGTGGGTGTTCCGATCGGATCACGATGCCGGGCCTCCGGTACTGCGCCGGAGACCGGCCGCCTCGGCCTCGGTGTACCCCGGACCGGCGAGCGACCCATCCTTCTCGAAGAAGTCGACGTATCGCGCGCGGTGGTCGGCCGCGTATGTGTAGGCCGCGGCGATCCCGAGGACGCGGAGCTCGGGGTGGTCCTTGAGGATCCGGGTCAGGTCGTATCCGTTCGAGCGCAGCTCGAGCAGCTGGCGAACCGTCAGCCGGGAGCCATAGCAGAACGGCTCTCCGTTCATCACGAGGCGGCTCCTGCTGGACCCACTTGATAGTCACGTCAGGCGCCCTTGTACAGCCATTGGAGGAGCGCATTGCGGCTTCGAGCGTCACCGGCGAGGCGGCGGTGCCACTTGTACGTCGATGGCGGCGTCGAGCGCTTCCGACGCCGACGGCAGCTCGCCGGGCGCGAGCACCGAGGCAGCACGCCCGAATCCTTTCGCAGAGGTTGATGAGGTCGTCCATCGGGACTCGTCGTCGCCGGTACGTGGGCGCCGTCCATTCCGCGTAGTCGTGGGCCGGCCGGACGTCGCCTTCTTCGACACATATCCCGACGCGCTCGAGCAGAAGGGCCGTGTCGCGGAACAGCTGTCGCAGACCGACTCGTCATAGCGCTCGGCGATCGTGGCGTCGGCATCCATCGCGACCTGCAGGGCCTGCCCGGCGAGACGGTCCTGTTGAGCGCGGATTCGGCGGCCGCATCCGGGAAACCCGCCGTGCGGCTGCGAGGCGGAGCACCGAGACTCGGATGGGTCATCGCCGTGAGTCTAGCGTGGGCCCACGAGCGCCGCCACGGGCCGGCCGGGGACGAGGTCGACCGCGGCTACGATGACGAGGTGACCGACCGACCGACCACGACCAGCACGGAGCCGTGACCGACCGAACCGGGCGGCGCTTCGCAGGCACCGACGCCGACGCCGAGCGCCCAGGCGCCCGGCGAGCGCCGGCTGGCCCACCCTCCCTCGGACCGGTATCGGGCCGCCGAGGCGGCGGCCGCCGCCGGCGCGGAGGCGCCGGACGCGGGCCTCGGTCCCGGGTCTCGCCTTCGCGACGATCGCCGCGATCGCGGGCGCGGCCCTCACGGTCGTGCTCGGCGGGATCGTCACGCTGACGGCGGGTCTCGTCGGGGTCGCGATCGCGACCGGCTGGGCGGTCGCCGCGGGGCTTCAATTGGTGCGGGCCGCGAGCTCGCCGGAAGCCGCCGAGCCTGGATAGCCGTTGTGATCGCGCTCGCTGCCGTGACACTCGGTCAGCTCGGTTTTGGCTCTATGCGCGGACCGAGGGCGGCGTCCTGCCGTTGCCGGAGTACCTCAACGAGGTCTTCGGCGTCCTCGTCCTCGATCCAGGCGGTCTGCCGGGCTCACCGCCTGGCTCACCGCCCGATGAGCGAAGACGTCGGCGTCCGCGAGGGCAGGCTCGCCAGCGGTCCGTTTCCGCCGGCCGACGATGCGGACCATCCCGTGCTCATCGGACGCATGAACGAATGGTGGGGCGGTCGGAAGATGCAGCAGCTGTTCCCGCGGCTGTGGCTGCAGCATTTCGCCGGAACCTCCTGGCTCGCCGAGGACGAGGACGGCCGGCCGCTCGGGTTCCTCGTCGGGTTCATGAGTCCGGACCATCCGGACGAGGCCTACGCCCATCTGATCGCCACCAGACCCGAATCGTCGTGGCCGCGGTCTCGGACGGGCTCTCTACGAGCGCTTCTTCGAGGACGCCCGAGTCGCGCGGAGCGCGGCGGGTGACGCCGTACTTGGCCCGGCAACCGGATCTCGGTGCGTTCCACAGGGCGATGGGTTTCACGCCGGCCGACGGGCCCGGCACGATGAACCTGTACGGGACGCCGGCCTACCCCGATTACGATGCCGACGGCGAGGACCGGGTCGTGTTCAGCCGTCCGCTGTGAGGTCCGCGGGCGTCAACGCCTCATGGAGCAGCCGGCCGAATCGCGGAGGCCGTTCCGGCTCGGGGACCGCGTCCAGCCACGGTCGATCAGCTCCTCGCCTTCGGCGTAGGCGAAGACATAGGTCCGCCAGAGCGGGTGTTCGATGAATTCGAGCCGCTTGGCGGCGACGCTCCGGCGTCATCCGGCCAACCTCGCAGAGGTATTCCGAGGACCTGTCGTGGGACCGTCCGTCCGCATGGCGGAGATCGCGGCGTTCCCTCGGACGGCTGCGAGCTTGCCGAGCGTCGGCGAGGCCAGTGTCCGCTCCGCGGCGTCGTGAGCCTCGGTGCGTCCTGCGCGATTCGGGGCCCGCCCGTTCGGATACCTCGATCAACAGGTCGGTTCGCTCCTCGGGCGGCGCCGCGAACGGAGCCCGGCGTTGGCAAGCCCTTCCGAGATGAGGCACTCCGGCGTATTGAGCAGGAGGACCGAGGCCTCGAGGCGGCCGGCTCCGTCGACGAGGGTCGGCCTCTTTCCAGGCGTGTTCGAGGTGATGGCCCGGGTACGTCTCGTGGGCGACCGTGTGGACGAGATCCCAGGCCCGAGCCGGGAGGTCCGTGTTGATGTCGACGCGTGAGCGCCGCCCGCCGTCGTACCAGTTGTAGCCGGCCCACGGCTGCCGCTCACGAGCGAGACCCGAAGCTCTCGCCTTCGGGCAGACCGAATTGGTCTGCGCGTGCCCGGAAACGGGCCACGAGCCAGTCCGCGACGCGCGGGATCGATCAGGGCGACGACGAATCGGGCGTCCCAGCGGGCGAACGGTCCGCGAGCGGCTCATCGCCCGGAAGCAACGCGTCGATCCTAGCGGCGGCGGCCGCGAAGTCTCGTCCGGACGGCGCGAGGCGCGAAAGCGAAGCAGCGAGCGATGTGCTCGAGGTACGGCAGGGCTGGCCCGCAATCGCCGCGGCCTGCGTTTCGAGGGCCGTGAGTTGGGCGTCAGCCAGGCCCGCCGGGCCAGGTCCGCGACCTCCCCGCCAACCGGTCGCGGAATCCGGAGGCCTCTCCCTGAGGCGAGCCGGCGAACGAAGCTGCTCCATGTCGACCTGGGCCTTGAGGTCCGCGGGACCGAAGTAGCCGTCGACGAGGCCGGGAAGGTGCTGGTCGAGCCGGAGGCCGAGAAGGACGTAGTCGCGAGCGACGCCATCCGGAGAGGCCACCGTCCGCGTGCCGCCGACGGCGGGGACAGTCCGGTCGGCGCGGGTCCGGGTCGCTCGGGACACCGTCCGGTCATCGCTGCATCTTTTCGGGACGCGGAGCTCGCGGCGCGTCGTGGTCGAGATGTTCGGCGGCGCGCCGACGCGCCTCTGCCAAGCGCTCGGCGAGGCCGGGCTCGAGCGGCAGCCCGGTGCGGTCGGGCGCGCGGGTCGCGCGTCCGTGGCCCGGGCCCGGCTGCGCCCGTCACCATCGCCTGCGGCGGCCCGCGCGTGCCGTCTCCGGGGCCGGCGCGGCCGAGCCCGGGCCACCGGACTCGCCGACGAATGGCATCCTTGCCGCTCGACTGCGTCGAGGCTCATGCGAAGCGCCGCCGTCTTCTGGGTCGCCACCTCTCGAACGTAATCGGCCTCTTCGTCGAGAGTCATCGGCCGGCCGCGGACGATCCCTTCCGGCTTCCCGACCATGAGCCACGCGAGGTGGTAACGGTCCATGTTCCCCCACGCCGTCCTGAGCAGGTCGTCCGACCGTTGGAGCCGCGCTTGAAAGGGACCCGAGGAACAGGTTCGCGCCGAGGCGCTCCGGCCTCCTGCCGAGCCGACTGGGTCGCGTTGATCAGCTCGTTCGCGCGTATGCTCGGTCCTGGAGCCGGAACGCCGGGGACGCGTTGAGCGGCGGGGTCGCCCGGCGCCCGCACCCGCGCCCCGCGGCCGCGCCGGCACCGAACGATCATCGCCTCGCCGTGCGGCTGGTGCCCGGCGAGTCCCACTGACCGGGCGCCCATCACCGATCACGGCACCCTGAAGCGAGTGACCGGAAGGATACAAGCGGAGCACTCGAACAAAAGGAACACCTCATGGGCTGCAACAAGGTCGGCTCGCAACAGGAGCGCCTCGGCATGAACGGAGGAGGCCGACGCGCGCTGCCAGGCCAGGCCCATGAGGGCGCCATGTTTCTGCATACCTTCAACAACGTATTGCTCATCAAGAGTATCACTATCGACGTCCACAAGTGACTCTCGCGCCGGACAGCGTCCCGAGAAGCGCGACGATGAGCAGGCCGGCGAGCGCGCGCATCGCCCGAGATCAACGCGCCATCGCGCAGCGACATACGCGAGGCCTCTACGACGAGCGCCGATATTCCCGATACATGCGAGGTCCTGATAATGGTCGGCGTCAGAAGAGTGTACCGGAACATGTACAGTTGAAGAAACCGACGTCGGTCGACGGTCGCGCGAAGAACGGCAGCCCGCCAGTGGCGCGCGAGACCACCGACGGAGGCTCCACGCGGCCGCGAGCACGATTCCCACACCCAGAGGAAAGCTGTCCTGCCACCACGCCGCGGCGTCAATGTGCCGCCTTGAGGTAGGAAAGGTCAGTTCGCCGCAGAACAAACTACCCGATCGAAGACGATGGCGCGGCCGGCAATCAGCGTCCGCTCAATCACGGTGAGATCGAAAGCGGCCTGCGACGTGCGGTTGAACTCACGCTCCACCACGCGGTGGCGAGGCCCGCCCCGACACCGAGCACGAGCAGCGGCGCCAAAGGCGCCACATCGCGCCGCAGATCCAGGTGGCCGCGCTTCCACCACAAGACGATGAGCAGCGCGATCGGCAGCGTGCCCGTCACCGTCTTGCTCAGCAAGGCCAGCACGAACACGCCGGCGGCGAGCAGATAGTGAGTCAACGCGGGTGCGGTCGAAACGCGAGTACAGGATGGTCGCCGCAAAGTAGAAGACCGCCGACAGCGTGTTCTTCAGTTCGGTGATCCAGGCGACGGACTCGACTTGGACGGGGTGGAGCGCAAACATAGCCGCGGCGAGCAGGGCGCAGGGTACGGCCAGCCGACGCAACGTCATTAACAGGAGTCATTACGCGGCCAAGCTGTGCATCGCGATGTTGACGAGGTGGTAGCCCGTCATGGCATCGCCCAGAGCTTGTGCTGGAGCCAGAAAGCGCTGTGCGGGTCATGCTGCGGCGTCGCCAACGTCGAACCAGATCCGGTACAGCCCCTGCGCGAGCCCGCAGCGCTACCGGCGTGATGTGGTCGTCATCATCCCAGAGCAGAGCACCGTGCCACGCTGGAGAGTCCGCGAAGATGGCGCCGACCAGGACGAGTACCAGCGGAAGCCAATTCCAGATGGTAGCCGTGAGGTGAGCCGACGCTGCCCAACGTGTGACGGCATTGGTTCGCGTCGGCCTCCGACCGGCGCAAGCTTCGCGCGTGTTTTCCGGCGCCCCATGGTGAGGCCGCAATTATAGAGGTGCAGCGCCGGTCAGTTCCGCGACGTGCCGCAGGACGATGAGCAGCAGGCCGATCGTCATGAGTGGAATCAGGGACTCCGATTCGAAAGTTCAGCGGCCGGTCACGAATTCGATCGTCCTCACCTGCCGGCAACGGCACCGCGCGAAAGGTGTAATTTGCGCGATGAATCGGCACTTTGATGCGCGGCGGAAGGCGCGCCAGCCCGGATAGTGGTTGTCGAGCAGCAGACGCAGAAATCCAGGCCGGGCAGGCGGACCTCGATGACAACCCGATCAGGTTCGTACCACCGCAGTCCGGCCTGCCCGGAGGCCGCCGGGGGTCGGCTGACTCTGCCACCGGGGCAGGGTCCTCCTCGAGTAGCGCCGTCTCGGAGGGGATCGAAATCTCCCGATGGCCCGCGCGCTCAAGCCGAGCCGACTGCGCTCGACCTCGTGGTGGAACACGACGAGTGCGCGAGCGGCGGCGCGAGTGTCGCGATAGATGGCAATATCGCCGTAAATGAGCTGAAAGCCATCGGGCACGGCGGCGAACCGCTCCGGGACAAGTACCGTGCTTCACGTTGAGAAGCGGGAAGGACGCCGGCACGCGGTCGGTTGACTGATAAAAGAAGAAGTCTCCTGCGTGTCCGGTGATCAGTCTCGTATCGCCTCAGCATCGTGAAGTCGATGCCACATCCTCGAGCCGTTACACGGCGGCGGTGTTGGGAACCAGCACCGCCGATAACCCGAGGACGCGTGAGTGCGATCCCTTCACGCTGCAAGTGCGGATGCGCTCGGTGACTGGGTAGTACCGGTCCGCGGCAATGGCCGGGTTGTAGCCCATGCCGAATTGAAGCGGGTAAGGCAGCCACGCAGCCGAGCGCGATGGTCGCGACCGTCCGAGCTCGCCAGGTTCGCGGGTGACGAGATATGCGGCGACGGTGCCCATGACGGGAACCCACAGCTGACGCATCAGGAATGTGCGCGACGCGTCCTCGAGGCGCAAGAAACTGGCCCGATGGAGAGCTATCCAAACAAGGGTGAAAAAGCAATCGCGATGGTCCCCATGAACGCGATCAATCCTCGTCCGCAGGCGGATTCCCGATTCGAGCGCAACAGCGCGTTGAGCCCGATCGCGGCAAGCGCGGCGGCACTGAATCCGACCATCAGTCGATCCTGGTGATTGATGCCATTGGCCA
>CAWABN010000004.1:0-139636 GCA_963780305.1 uncultured Solirubrobacterales bacterium | reverse complement strand
CCCTCGACCAGGCCGAGCGCGGCGGCCGCCTCGGCCGTGTACAGGCTGACGGCCTCGAGGGTCTCGGCGGGCAGGCGGGACGGGGTCACGTAGATGGTCTCCTCGAAGTAAGGGCCCTCGAGGGGATCCGGCTTGTCGAACACCGCCAGGATCTCGAGGGCGCCGCCTCGCAAGAGGCCCTCGACGGCCACCTCCACGCCCGGGACGTAGCGCTCGACCAGCAGCGGCGCGTGCGGGTCCTCGCCGGCCTCGGCGAGGATCGCCCTGACTCGCTCGGCCGCGGCGTCGGCCGCCGGCGGATCGTCGGCCCGGATCACGCCGCGGCTAGCCGACAACGAAACCGCCTTGACCACGCAGGGGAGGCCGACCTCGCCGGCGAGCTGCGCCACGTCCGCGTCGGGCCCGGCGACCCGGTAGTCGGGCTGGCGCAGGCCGGCGGCCGCGAAGGCTCCACGCATCGCGGTCTTGTCCCTGGTCGCCGCGACCGCCTCGGGCGGGTTGTGCGCGAGCCCCAAGCGCGCGGCGGCCAGCGCGGCCACGAGCACCCCCTGCTCGTCGGTGCCGACCACCGCGTCGAGCGGCTTATCCTGCGCCCGGGTGACGATGGCATCGGCGGCGGCCTCGGGCCGCCTCAGGTCCACGACCAGCGCCCGGTCCCCCATCGTCCCCGACATCGCCTGCCGGCGCTCGGAGGCGACCACCACCTCGGCGTCCAGCGCCCGCGACGCGGCGAGGAAATCGCTCGCGCGGTAGGTGGCTGTGGGCAGCACCAGGAGGACGCGGGGCATGGGCGTATCGTAGGTAGCGGCGGGCCGGCGCCACCGGCGAACGACCAGCCATACGGGATATGAGATGAGCGCCGAAGACACAGCCGAGCCGACGCTCGCGATCACCGAGCAGGCGATCGAGAAGGTCAGGGGGTTCCGCGCGCAGTCCGAGGACCCCGAGAGCCAGGCGCTGTGGGTGGAGGTGAGCGGCGTCTCGGACGGCGAGTACGTCTACAAGATCTCCCTCAACGCAGTGCATGTTGCCCGCCAGGACGACGTGGTGCAGCGCCACGGCGACCTGGCGATCGTGGTGCCGGAGTCGAGCGTCGAGAAGCTGCGAGGCGCCACCATCGACTGGTCGCAAGGCCTCGAGCAGAGCGGGCTCACCGTCGTGAACCCGAACAAGCCGCCGGCTCCGGCGGAGCTGCCGATGATGAGCCCGCCGATGGCGCCGCCCGCGAGCCCGCCCATCGACGCTCATCCGGCCGCCGACCTCAGCGGCGACGTCGCCCAGCGGGTCATCCAAGTGATCGACCAGCAGATCAACCCGGCCATCGCCGCGCACGGGGGGCATGCGGAGCTGGTCGCGGTCGAGGAGGACACCGCCTACCTGCGCCTGGGCGGCGGCTGCCAGGGCTGCGGGATGGCCACCGTCACCCTCGGCCAGGGGATCGAGGTCGCGATCACCGAGGCGGTTCCGGAGGTCGCCCGCGTGGTCGACGTCACCGACCACGCGGTCGGCACCAACCCCTACTTCGAGCCCGCCAAGAAGTAGGGCGCCTGCGCCTTACCCCCGTGTCGTCCGGGCGAGCTCTGGGCGTCAGCGGCTGCGGCTGGAGCACTCGGCGCCTCGGCTTCACCCGTTTGCCCCGCCAACCGTCCAACCGAGAACGTGGCAGCGATGGCGCCAACGTTCTCCGCCCGGTCCCACGCGTAGGGAGCAGAGCGCCGGCTCGGTGCGCTTCACGAAGCGGCGCTGGTCCCGGGCGCGCCTCCCTTCGCGTGAAAGCGGGAGTGAGGGCAGGGCTGGAGGTGGACCGAGGTAGAACCCGAGGTGGACCGAAACCGTCTCCCGAAATATCTCCCGAACTGCCGAGAACTCAGAGCACGTCAGGACACTTCCAGGCACGGAATACGGCCCTCAGCAGAGCAGGGCTCCACGCCTGACACGTAACTCATAATCCGAAGAACGCAGGTTCGAGTCCTGCCCGGCCCATGAAAGCCCCGCAAAGCGGGGCTTTCTGTTGCTCGAGAGCTCTCCTCAGAATCGTCTCCCGAAGAATCCGCTGGTCGGAAGTCGTGCCTGATTGATGCTCCGATGCATGGGCGCAGAAGGGCGCTTCTGCTTCTCGCGCAAGGGAGCAGCGCCGCACTACGCCCTTGCACGTCGCTACTGGGGTGCGGTGGAGGTCGAGGGCCGCGGCTCGCAGACGAGGACGCCCCGCTCGTCGAGCTCGAAGGTGCAAGCGGACGCGAGCGCTTCGCGGAGCCGACGCCGGGCGCGATGCACCCGGATCTTGGCGGTCGGTAGCGAGCAGCCCAGCAGCTCAGCGATCTCGGGATTGGTGAGCCCGTAGACGTCGTGGAGGAAGAGCGCGACCCGATAGTCGTCAGGCAGCGCCACGAGGTAGCCCTGGACGCACTCAGACATCTCGGAGCGCTCGAGCGCCGCTTCGATCAGGGACGCCGGCCGTTCGCGCGTCGCAGCTTCGCCTGCCTTCGCGGCACCGACGGTTGGGTCTATGGGGACGGTCGATCGTCGGCGCTGGCGCAGGCGATCGAGCGACACGTTGGTGGCGATTCGATAGAGCCAGGCGAGAGCCGCCTGCGGGTCGCGCAGGTCCTCGGTGCGCGTGAGCGCACGGGCGTAGGTCTCCTGGGTGAGCTCCTCGGCCTCGTCGGCATCACGCACCATCGCCAGGACATGGCGCCGGATCCGCGCGCGGTGCTGCGCCAGCTGAGCTTCAACGACGGGGGCGGTTTTGGTGGCATCGGCCATAGCGGGTCCTCCGGCCAGGCTACCGGCGTGGGACGCACCGCCATCCGAGGGGGACTAGCGAGGTGTATCCCTCGCGCGCTCCGGATCGTCCTTTAGGTCGACAGTTGATAACGAAGGAACGGAGGAATCATGATGTGCTTCGGACGGAGCGGTCCGCTATTCGGCCTCTTCCTGGCCGCAGTCGCGGCGGCCGCGGTCATCGTCGCCGCCGCCCTAACCACCTGGTGGGTGCTGCTCGCGCTGATCCCGCTGGTGATGATGGTTGGCTGCATGGCGATGATGGCCACGATGGCCCGGATGAGGCCCGGGACCGGCATGGCCGGGCAGTGGGGATGCTGCGCCGGCGGGCGCCCGCCTTACGATCGGGGATGATTTCGGTGCTGGAGGCGAGCTCAACATGCGACGCGTACTGATCGGCGCTGCCCTCACCGCTACCGGTGTGCTAGTTGCGCGCAAGCTCGGCCCGAAGTTGCGCGAGCGCTGCGAGGCGGAATGCGGTCGCATGTTCGAGCGGATGCCCGACGACTTCCCGCCCAAGCGGATCATGCGCGGCATCGAGGAGATCCGCGAGCAGACCGCCCGCATCCTTCAGCTCTTGGAGGAGCGTGAAGTCAACCCGAGGGACAACGCTGGCTGAGAGCGTGGGTAGTGCTCTTACGACTCCCTTCGCGTGAAAGCGGGAGCGAGGCTCGGCGGGAGGGAGGCCGAGGCGGCTGCGAGACGACACGGAAACCATCTCCCGAAACGTCTCCCGAACTGCCGAGAACTCAGAACAGCTGAGGGCATCTCCAGGCACGGATTGTGCCCTTAGCGGAACAGGACTCGACGCCTGGCGCGTAACTCATAATCCGAAGAACGCAGGTTCGAGTCCTGCCCGGCCCATGAAAGCCCCGCAAAGCGGGGGCTTTCTCTGCCAGGGAGCATCTCCCGACAACCATCTCCCGTGAGAATCCGTAGGTCGGCGAGCCCCGCCGGGGCGGGTTGCGCTGGCCGTCTGCCTGCTTTTCGCGCATTGCGAGTGCGGCCGCAAGAGCGGGACTGCCTTCTGCTCTCTCGGCCATCGCGGGAGCGATGAGTTCTCGTCTCGCGATCGGTCCCTAGCTGTGGCAGAGCAGCCTGCAGGAGGAAGGAAAGCCCGATGTCAAGCTCAATGGTGAAGGTGATCGAGATCGTCGTCCCGTCTCTCCCGTGTGATGAGGTTGAAGCCATGCTGATCTACTCGATGAGCGTCTCGGTGGACGGCTTCATCGCCGACCGCGACGGCGCGTTCGGATGGGGCGTCCTGAGCGAGGAGCAGTTTCGCTTCCACCTCGAGCAGGTCCGCGAGCTCGGGAGCTACCTGTTGGGCCGCAGGCTCTACGAGACGATGCTGGTGTGGGAGACGGATCCGTCGCTGCAAGACAACGAGCACACGACCGCTTCGCCGACGCCTGGTGCGCGCTCCCGAAGGTCGTCTTCAGCCGCACGCTCGACAGCGTTCAGGGCAACGCCCGCCTCGCCGAGGCGCCGCTCGCCGAAGAGGTCGCCGCGGCGCTCGACGCGACCGACAAGGACGTCCAGATCGGCGGCGCCGGCCTGGCCGCGGCGGCGATCGAGCTCGGCCTCGTCGACGAGCTGCGCATGTTCCGCTATCCGGTCGTCGTCGGTGGCGGCACGCCGTTCCTGCCGCCGGTCACCGAAGACGTCCCGCTCGACCTGATCGAGACCAGGACGTTCGGCTCGCGCGTGATCTACGAGCGCTACCGGCGCGCCTGAACGCAGGCGTCTGACTGACTCCATTGGAGAGTGCTCCCTTCGCGGTAAGCGGGAGTGGAGGCGGCGGGAGGGAGGCCGAAGTGGTCCGAGGAAGAGACGAAACCATCTCCCGAAATATCTCCCGAACTGCCGAGAACTCAGCACACCTCAGGACACCTCCAGGCACCGAATAGGCCCTCAGCTGAGTAGGGCCCCACGCCTGACGCGTAACTCATAATCCGAAGAACGCAGGTTCGAGTCCTGCCCGGCCCATGAAAGCCCCGCGACGCGGGGCTTTCTCTTGCCGGGGAGCCGGGCCTATCGCCTGAGCGAGTGAGCGAAGTCCGGGCTTCATCACATCGCCTCCGGTTCGCTGGTCGCGGGACGCTCGACGATCTGGATATCGAGGGTCATGCCGGCAAGCTTGTGGCCGGGAAGGGTGCACCAGGCAGCCCAGTCGCCGGCGACCGTGCCAAGGTCGAGGCGCTGCGACTGGCCGGGACTGAGCGTCCTCGTCTTTGCGCCGCCGTCTACCGCGAGGTCATGGCCCTCGCCACCCTCGTTGACGACGTTGAGGACGACGTGGGTTCCGCGAACGACCTCGAGCACATCGGGAGTTACGTCGAAGCCGACGACCGCGTCCACGAGCGCGACCCGGACAACCTGCGTCCCAGTCCCTGAGACCCGCTTCGAGGTTTTCTTGTCGAATCCCCCCGAAAGGGCGAAGGCCCCGACCCCCAAGACGGACAGCACCACCAGCCCAATGGCCCCAGCAAACGCCAGGCGGCGCCAACGAGCTCGCTTCTTCGGTCCTTCCTCATTAGGGGGGCCGGTTGCGGTGGTGCTGTGGTCGGTGGACATGAGGCTCTCCTGTTCTGTTTTAATACGACTGTATTGCAACAGTAGCACAGCTGTGCTAAAAAGGAGACATGCCAAAGCTGGTCGACCACGAAGAACGCCGGCGCGAGCTGGGGGACGCGGTCTGGCGAGTGATCCGCAGTCGGGGCGTCGATGGTGCCTCGATCCGAACGGTCGCCCACGAGGCAGGCTGGTCGCCGGGTGCGCTGCGCCACTACTTCTCCACCCAGTCGGAGCTGCTCACGTTTGCGATGCAGATGGTGGTCGAGCGGATCGAGGCTCGGGTCAGCGCTCTAGAGCCTCCGGCCGACCCGCGTCGAGCGGTCGAGCAACGGCTCCACGAATTGCTGCCGCTCGACAAGGAGCGGCGTGCGGAGAACGAGGTCTGGCTGGCCTTCGCCGCTCGGGCCCTAGTCGATCCTCAGCTGCGCGCTCGCCACGTGGAGGTCGACGAGGAACTTCGAATGGCCTGTGTTGCGGCGCTCGAGGAGCTGGGCAGCGACGGACGTCTTCGCCCAGGACTCGACCTCGAGCTCGAGGCCGAGCGCCTGCACGGACTGCTTGACGGGCTTGCTTTCCACACCGCGATGCGGCCTGACCGGATGTCGCCTGAGCTCATCCGTTCGGTGCTCGCCCGTCATCTCGACTCGCTCGATCCCGAAGGGGACGCTCGATGAAGATGTTGGTTTGTGCAGGAGCGCCGCCGCGTCACGCGGCGTCGTGGGCCGCTCCCGTTTAGCGAATGGGTAGCAAGAAGCCGGGGCGCCTCCACTGCGCTGGTGGTGCCGCTTCACAACGGCGCCGGCGACAAACCCTGTCCCTAGCCGGCTATCGGCGCCGGGCTCTCCTCGACCGCCCTCCGCCGCACCGTGCCCGGCGAGTCGCCGATCACGCGCTTGAAGGCACGGCTGAAGGCGGCCTCGGAGCGGTAGCCGAGGCGGTCGGCGAGCTCGCCGACCGTTGCGCCCTCTTCGATCAGCGCGTCCACGGCGACGTGCATGCGCCACCGGGCGACGTAGCGCATGACGGGCTCGCCGACCAGCTCGGTGAACCGGGCTGCGAATGCCGAGCGGGACATCGCGAGCTCGTCGGCGAGCGAAGCGACGGTCCAGTCCCGCGCCGGATCACGGTGAATGAGTGAGATCGCCCGTCCGATCTGGGGATCCTGCAGCGCTCCCAGCCAGCCGGTTCGGGCGGCCGGATCGCTGTCCATCCAGGCTCTGATCGCCTGGATCACCAGGATGTCGCCCAGCCGCGTGATCACCGCCTCACCCCCGGGTCGCAGCTCGCCGGCCTCGGCCGCCATCAGCCGGAGCGTGCTCTCCATCCAGTCCAGCCTGGGTGAGCTCGATGCCTCGATGTGGATCGTGCTCGGCAGAGTCCGCGATCAGGTTCTCGGCGGCGGGGTGCTCGAAGCGCACGGCTCCACAGATCAAGCTGGTCGGCGCGCCCCCCTCGCCGTGCCGGAGGATCTCGTAGCGGTCGCTGACCAGCTCTCGCTCGAGGTCGAGGATCCCCGGCGCGGGTGCGCCGGCCTCACTGCGGAGGACGTGTCCCTCCCCATGCGGGACGAGCGCCAGGTCTCCGGGCTGAATCCACGAGGCCTCCTCGTCGTCACCCGTCTCGAGCCAGAGCCGGCCCGAGGTGACGACGTGGAACCAGATGTACCCGGGCATCGGCGGAAGCGTCAGGCCCCATGGCGCGGTCAGCTCCGAGCGGCAGTAGAACGCCCCGTTCATGCGCAGGAAGTGGAGCGCCTCTCCGACTGGGTCGGACGGCGGAAAGGGGTCCAGAGCTTCCATACCGCCAAGTATGCACGCTCGGAGCGCCGGTCGTCCAGGGTCGTGGACGATCGAGCATGAATCAGCGCCTCTCAGTCATAGACAGTCCGATTCCGACCGTCCGGATACTGGACGAGTTGCAATCAACGACACCGAGAGGAGCCGACATGGCATTCGCAGGACAGACACTTGAGAACCCCGCGAGCGGCGAGCGGATCACGATCCGCCGGACCGCAGCGGAGACCGACGGAGAGCTGCTGGCGATCGATCTCGAGCTTCCCGCGGGCGGGCACGTCCCGGGCGGCCAGCACATCCATCCGAAGCAGGAGGAGCGCTTCGAGGTGGTCGAGGGAACGATGCGGTTCCGGATGGGCCGCAAGCGTGTCGTCGCCGGGCCGGGCGAGGTCGTCGTGGTCCCCCCGGGCCAGAAGCACGACTTCGCCAACGCCGGGGACGAGGACGCGCTCGTCCGGGTCGAGGTCCGGCCCGCGCTGAAGATGGAGCAGCTCTTCGAGACCGCGGTCGGACTCGCCGAGCAGGGCCGAACGATGATGGGCGGCATCCCGAGGCCACTGGACCTGGCCCTGTTCGTGGAGGAGTTCGAGGACGAGGTGCAGCGGGCCTTCCCGCCGCGCTGGATCCAGCGCCTCGCGCTTGCGCCCCTGGCCTGGCTCGCCAGGCGCCGGGGCCGCCCCCTGCGGGCACCGAAGCCGGTGACCGCCTGACCACCCCTGAAACCCAACCAACCACTGGAGGACCCATGCACAACGACAACTCGACACAGAACAGGACCACCCTGGTGCTCGGCGGCACCGGCAAGACCGGCCGCCGGGTGGTGGAGCGGCTCGAGGCGCGCGGGCTGCCCGTCCGGGTCGGCTCGCGCTCGGGCGAGCCGCCCTTCGACTGGGAGATCCCGGCCGACCTGGGCGCCGGCGCTCGAGGGGGTCGGCTGCCGTCTACCTCACCTACTACCCGGACCTCGCGTGCCCGGGCGCCGTCGAGGCCACCCGTTCGTTCGCCGAGCTGGCGATCGAGAGCGGCGCCCCGCAGGCTCGTGCTCCTCTCGGGCCGCGGCGAGCCGATCGCCGAGCGCGCCGAGCAGGCCGTTCGCGACACGGGCGCCGAGCTGACGATTCTGCGCTCCACCTGGTTCATGCAGAACTTCAGCGAGGACTACATGCGCGAGCACGTGCTGAGCGGCGAGATCCGGCTCCCGGCCGGCGACGTGCCCGACGCCGTTCGCTCGACGCCGACGACATCGCCGACGTCGCCGTCGCGGCGCTGACGGACGACCGGCACGTCGGGCAGCTCTATGAGCTGACCGGACCGCGCTCCCTGACCTTCGCGCAGGTGGCCGCGGAGATCGGCGAGGCGGCGGGCCGTGAGGTCCGCTATGTGCCCGTCTCGATCGAGCAGCACGCGGCCGAGGCCGCGGAGCACGGGCGCGCCGCCGAGGTGATCGAGCTGCTCACCTACCTGTTCAGCGAGGTGATGGACGGCCGCAACGCCGGCACGACGGACGGGGTCCGCAGCGCCCTCGGCCGCGAGGCCCGGGACTTCCGCGATTTCGCCCGAGCGGCCGCCACCAGCGGCGCCTGGGACCCAGCGCCGATCAGCGCCTGAGCCGACCGCCGAAACGCCAAGGGCCCTCGGGATGAGGGCCCTTGGCGATAGCCGAACTAGGCGTCCACGAGGCTCTTGCGCCGCACGAGCTCGGCTTCGGTTGGCTCGTCGAACTCGAATGACCCGGGGTCGATGTCGCCCGCGCGCACAAAGGTGTTGATCGTGACTCCGGTCTTCGAGACCTTCGTATCGACCATGAACGCGGCAGGGATGGTCCCTTCACCGAAGAAGCGCTTCCCGGTGCCGATCGCCACGGGGAAGATCCAGAGCCGGTACTCGTCGATGAGGTCGTGCTCGAGCAGCGTCTGGATCAGGCCCGGGCTGCCGTGAACCTGGATCTCCGGGCCGTTCTCGCGCTTCAGGGCCTCAACGTACTCGGCCGCGTCGCCGCTGATCAGTGTGGAGTTATCAGTGTGGAGTTGTTCCACTCCACCTTCTCCAGCGTCGTCGAGGCAACGTGCTGGCGGGTGTTGTTGAGCTGATCGGCGATTGGGCCTTGGTCGTATGGCCAGTGGGCCGCGAAGATCTCGTACGTGCCGCGGCCGAGCAGCAGCTCGTAGGGATCGGACTCGGCAACCTGTCCCATCATCTCGTCGTCCATGTAGTTGACGCCCCAGCCGCCGAGCTCAAGCCTCCGGTGGGGTCCTCATCCGGCCCGCCGGGTGCCTGCATGACTCCGTCGAGCGAGATGAACGAGTTGACAGCGAGGATTCTCATTTGGGATCTCCCTTCGTTTGTGCGTTCACACTTAGAACGAGGATCCGCGAAAAACTGGTGGTCAGAGCGCAGGGGGAAGGCCGAACGCCGGAAATAGCTCCGGAGTGACGTGGTGATCTCCGCGACCCGCCCGCCCTCGAGTCGGAGCACGTCCAGCGCCAGCGGCCGGTACTCGTTTTCGCCCGGCCGCCGCAGGTAGTGGGCGGCCGCCGGCTGGGTGTTCGCCGCCGCCACCAGACTTCGGAGTTGCCCGAACTCGGGGTCCCAGCCCTGCCGCTGGGCGGTCATGATCGCCTCGCGCCCGTCGTACCAGGTTGGGTGCGGAGGCGATGTTCAGGCGCGCTCATCGCAAAGCAGCTCGGCCAGCGCATCGGCATCGGCCCGCTCGTGCGCGTCCACGTAGCGCCGCAGGAGCTCGAGCTCCTCCTCGGTCGGCGCAGTTGCTCGCGCCCACTCGGTCCCGAACAGCTCGTCGCTAGGGACCGTCCACCCGAAGGCGCCTTCGCGGTCGGCGATAAAGCCATCCGCCGAGACACTCATCGAGTAGATCAGCATGGGCTTCACGGGCGCGTGATGCTATTGCTGGGGCTGGCGGGCAAGGCATCGGAGCGGTTGTCGGGCGGTCGACACTCTGGAGGTCGGCCCGGCCGACCGCCTGCTCGAGGTCGGCTGCGGCCACGGCGTCGCGGTCTCCCTGGTCTGCAAGAGGCTGACGACGGGAACGATCACCGCGATCGACCGCTCGCCCAAGATGATCGAGATGGCCACACGGAGGAACCGCGAGCACGTCGACGCGGGCAGGGCTGTGCTCGAGGCGATCGCGCTGGAGGACGCGGACCTCGGCGATCGGCGCTTCGACAAGGTCTTCGCCTTCAACGTCGCTCCCTTCTGGCAGCAGCCGGAGGCCGCGCTCGCTACCGTCCGCGAGCACCTCGCCCGGGATGGGGCCGTCTACATCTTCTGGGACGCGCGCCACTCCGCGCCGGAGCGAGCCCGGGACCTCGGGAACGAGCTGGCCGACCGGCTACGCGAGGGCGGATTCTCCCTCGACAGGGTGCTGGTCGAGGACCTCCGCCCGGTCCCCGCGGTCTGCGTGATGGGGCGGCCCCAGAGCGGATGAGCATGGACCGCAACACCGCGTCGCGTTCCCTGGCTAGCAGCAGCCACCCTCGTGGCGAATGTCGTCGCTGATTGGGACGGGCAGAGGCGTCTCGCGTGGAGCGCATCGCACTTCTGCAATCGCGTGAAAGCGGGAGCGAGGCTCGGGCGGAACGGAGGCCGAAGCGGGTGTGGGGACGACACGAAACCATCTCCCGAAACATCTCCCGAACTGCCGAGGACTCAGAGCACGTGAGGACATTTCCAGGCACCCATTATGCCCTTAGCAGACCAAGGCTCCACGCCTGACGCGTAACTCATAATCCGAAGGACGCAGGTTCGAGTCCTGCCCGGCCCACTCCAGGAAAGCCCCGCTCAAGGGGGGGTGTTCCCTATCTGCAGCACGCTTCGCACGTGGCGCGCCAGCTGCTCGGCGCGATCAAGGACGTCGAGCCCACACGAGGAGCGCGACGCGCTCCTGACGCGCCTCGCACGCGCAACGGTCGCGCCCTCCATCGCGCTTACCTCCAGGCACAATCCCCAGCATCCGGCGATCGGACTCCTAGGCCAGTCGTCGCCGCTCCTGGGCCGAGTCTGGTCGGGGAAAATCTGGAAGAAGAACCAGGGGCGGAGTTGTGGAGCGACGAGGTGCGGTCGCTCTGCGCGTCTATCGACCTGATGATCTGCAACCTCGAGTGCTGCGTTTCCAAGCATGGGGAGCGCACCCGCCGCATTCCGGGGCAAGCGGTTCTCTCTTTCGCGCTCCCCAGTCTGCGGTAGCGGCGCTCCAGGCGATCGGCGTGCGCGCTCCGCTCGCAAAATCCACGCTCTTGACTGCGAGGAGGAGGCGCTTGCCGACTCGCTCACGCTGCTGGCGGACGGCGGAGTCGCGACGGCGGGCGCAGGGCGGGGTGCGGAGGCGGCGCGCCGCCCCGTCGTGCTCGACGCGGGTGGGCAGCGAGTCGGGGGGCTCCTCTGCGTCTCTGACCATCCACGTGGAGTACGCGGCGGGCTCCGGGAGGTATGGAATCGCTGACGCCGACCTCGAACGTGGTGTGCCGGAGTGGCTCCTCGAGGAGTTAGCGGGACTTCGCGAGCGCTGCGAGCTCACCGTGGTCTTCCCCCATTGGGGGCCGAACATGAGCGTTACACCCGCACTCCGGCCGCGGCAGGCTGCCGCGGCTCTCCAGCACGCTGGGGCGAACCTCGTTGCCCTGTGGGCATTCCGCCGACGTGTTCCACGGGATCGAATGGAATGAGAGGGGACCGGTGTTGTTCGACCTCGGGGACGCTCTCGATGGACTATCACGTCGATCCCGGTGCTGCAGAACGATCTCGGTGTGCTCGCCATCTGGCGGCCCGGCGCCGGAGAGGAGGAGCTTGAGCTGGTGGGGCTGAAACTGGAGTTCTGCCACACGGGTTTGGCGCGGGACGCGGACCGCGGCCAGTGGATCTCGGCGCGGCTGCACAGCGCCTGCGCGGCACTCGGCACTCGGGTCGAGCGCGTGGCCGAGGACCGCTTCCGCATCAGCCTGGACTGAGAGGCCCAAGCTTGCGCCGGGGCCTCTCCTTCGACTGTCCCTTTCAGTCGATCAGGGGACAAGGGGCGGGCTCAGTGCGAATTACGGTTCACCGAGCGCGCTTCCTAGAAGGTGCCCGGGAAGCTCTGCGAGATGCCGTTGGTCGTGTCGGTGACCGTGACGTCCGTGAACGCGACCGTCATCGGCGGGCTGCACTCCGGCGGGAACGTCGCCGTCAGCGTCAGCGAGAATTCGGCCTTGCCGTTCTGCACCGGGAAGTTACCCTCGGCCGAGACGCTCCTCCTTGTTCACCGCCTTCGGGTGATTGCCGCCGGGGTTGATGCACAGGGCCGTGGCGCTCGACCACGATGTGGACCTGCGCCTCGTCGCCGAGCCCCGCTTCCTTGCCGGACACGGTCAGGCTGTTGTCCGTGCGAGTGACGGTGACCGCGTTGTTGACGAAGTGCGGGCTTCCCGCCAACACAGCGGGCGCCGCAAAGGCCGCGAGCGCCAATGTCAACCCCGAAAAGAGGAGGATTCGACGCATTAAGAGCTCCTCTCGGTTGCTGTTGCGCGATTCTTTCCCGCCGGGCGGGAAAAGCAATGGGCCGTTGGATGCAAATGCGATGGCAGGGTGGAGGACCAGTCCTCCTGGCCGTCGGAGCCCGACGGCTAGACACGACAAACGTGTCGGGTGCGCCGCGGCCCAACCGAAAGGAGAGGCCCGGCTCGCGCCGGTTCCATCGATCGGCAAGACACCCTTCACGTCGATCTTGGCTGGGGTCCTCTACCTGGACCGCGTCGTCGGCCGGGTCGGCCGGGATGTCGCCTGTTCAGCCTGTACCCGGGCCCGTGCGGACCGGCACAACGCTGACTGCACGCCACGCTGGTCGACTAGGCGCGGACGCTGGAAGCCGCTCGCTTCGACCGGCTTCCACGTCGAGGCATAAACCGGCCGGAGACGAGAGGCCCCCGCCGGGCGGGGGCCTCTCCGCTCTCCCGGTTTGAGCTACCTCGATCACGGGATGTTCGGTACCCGGGCCGGGGTCGTTCGTGTACGTGATGTTGAAGTGCTCAGCGTCGCACGCGCTCTGCTTGCCGGTGTGGGCGGTGTCGGCCGCAGCCGGCGTGTAGACGACCTTCCACGAGTACGGCCCGGTGGCGCTGATTCGCGGCGTCGGCGTAGCCGGTGGTGATCGCTGAACGTCGCCGTCGTTGTTCGTGCCCACCTCCTCGCGCGGGCTGCCGCCGGTGACGTCTTGCGTCTCGGAGTACAGCGCGGCGCCGGTGCAGGTCGCGTTGTTGTACAGGCTGAACACCACGCGTGCCGCCGGCCGCGAGGTTCGCCGACCGTCGACGTGATCGTGGCCGTGTCGTTCGGGAACCAGCTCTGCTTCGTCTTGATCTCCGTCGGGATCTGCCGGACGACGACGTCCTCGTTCTGCGTCGTTGCACGCCGACGCGTCGCGAGGCGCAGCGTGTTCGGCGAGATCGCCGCTGTAGGACGCGACCCAGTGTACGTGCCCGGGCGCGTCCGGGGTGAAGCTGACCGGCCCGTAGGTGCCGTCGCCGCTCACGGTCACCGTCTGCGGGTTCGTGCCGGTGCCCGTCGCCTGAGCCGCGCACGTTCCGTCGGCGTTCCTTGTACAGCGTGAACGTGATCGTGCCCGTTGCGTCGCCGCCGAGCGTCGTCGGGTTGATCGACCCGTCTGCTGCCGGTCGGCCCGCCCGTGCCCGGGCTTGTGGGCCGTGCCGGTCGAGCGTCGCCGTGTCGGTCACCGGCTGCCCGAAGTCGACCGGGCCCGCACCCGCCTCGGTGGTGAGCGTCGGCTGTCCTCGGGTTGACCATGAAGCACTCGCTCGCGCGGCTGTCGCTCGACGGCGGCACGCCGTCGGTCGTCGCCCGAGAAGTCGGCACGCCAGCAGTAGCGGCCGGCCGCGGTGACCGTCGCCGCGTCGGACGTGACGGTCGCCGTCTGGTCGTGATGTCCTGCGATCCGAGACGCAGCACGCCGCCGGTGTCGCACAGGGTCGTGGATCGACGCGGCGAACGGCCCGCAGAGGTGGAACGTGACGTCGCCGTCGAACGGCGTGACGCCGGTCACCGTGATCGCCGCCTTGTCCTTGACCTGGAGCGCGGCGTCGGCCGGGTCGGCCGGGATGTCGAGCCCGCCGGCCGGGATCGGCGTCGTGCCGTCGATCTGCACCGGCGTCGTCTCGGTCGTCGAGGTGCACTCCCCGAGCTGCGCCGCGGGAGAAGTCGAACAGCGTCGCGGTCAGCGACTGTCGACGAGCGGGTGTCGGCGATGAACGTGTTGAAGCACTTGCCGCCGAGGTCGCTCTCGGTCAGGTTGATGCCTCCCTCGAAGAACTCCGAGGTCCGGAGGCTGTGGCCGACGCCGTCCTGCTTGTTCGACGGTCAGCCACGGGTTGTGATCGTGCCGGTGTTGACCGTCGCGCAGGCCGTCGATCGTCCGGCGAGCGTCGTGCGGCGTCGTCCTGCAGTCGACGCCCCGTCGGGGTCGACCGGGGTCGGGTCCGAGCGAGCCGTTGGCGCCGCCGTCCCAGCGGTAGACGTTGATCGTGCTGACGATGCCGCCGTTGGTGAACGCGGAGACGACCAGCAGGTCGCCGTCGCGGTGGTCGCCCGTGAACGCGGTGCTGCCCGCCCGGCGACTCGCAGTTCACGTCGTCGTCCTGGAGGAACCAGAAGCCCACGTTCGCGGTCACCGGTGTTGGCGTTTCGCTCCAGGCGCGAAGTAGAGGATCTCGTCGCCGTCCGGCGCCGTGTAGGACGCCGCATAGGCGTTCATGATGTCGATCTTGCTGTTGACGTTGTTGCGTCCCGGTTGCACTGCCACCCGGGGTGATCGCCAGCGTGTCCTTGCTGCCCGTCGCGAATGTGGTGCGTGTCGGACGTGTTGAAGGAGCCGTTCGCGTTCGTGATGAAGTCCCTGTCGAAGCACGAGGACGTCGTGAAGCCCGCGCGGCAAGGGGCTCTTCTCGCCCCCGTCCGCGTTGAAGAAGCTGTCCCAGTCGAACGTCTGCGTGTGTGCCAGCCGACGTTGGTCGTCGTGCTCGCGACTGACGTCGCCGTCGAGCTGGAAGATCCTCGTCGTGGACCGCCAGGCGCGTTGGAGACCAGGAAGGCCCCCAGCGCAGCAACCGAGGCCAAAGTCCCGAAAAGGAATCGGCGTCGCCGCTTACCCCGCGACGGGCCAAGAATTCGATCTCCCAAACCTCTCATGCGAATCTCCCCTCAGAAGTACCCTGTAGGCGCTGGCCTTAGTGCCAGCCGTCGCACCCTATTCCCCGGCCAGTTTGCATGTCAATACTCGAAAGTGCCCGAAACTGCGACGAATAGTGGCGGAGCGAGCCCGGCAATCCGATCCCAATTCCAGGACTCCATTCCGTTCAACGAGCGCAGCGCCCCCTCATGCCCGCACGGCGCCCGCTAATCACCCCGTCTTTGCCTCCGCTTGACACCGTCCGGAATCTTTGAGAGGTTTCGCCCGTTCGGAAGCTCGGAACGGGAGGCGAAATGTTCGGCAGGATCCGTTCGAGGGTGCATACGCGTGTGTTTGTCGCTGCGCTGGCAGCGGCGATTGCAGCAACGGGCGCGATGGCGACCACCGCCTCGGCCAAGCCGGCCACCTTCTCCAATCCGACGTCTATCGACATCCCGGACATCTGTCGGGGAGCCCCTATCCCTCCAGCATCAACGTCAGCGGGGTCACCGGACCGGTCCGAAGGCGACGGCGACGCTTCGTAACTTCACCCACACCTGCCCGGATGACATCGCCGTTTTGTTGGTCGGGCCGAGCGGCGCGAACTCGATCCTGATGGGCCGCGTCGGTGGGGGTGAGTCGTCGGCTCCGTCGGCTCCATGACCTCAATCTGACCTTCGACCAGGCGGCCGGGAGCTCGCTCAACGAGGACGATGCGCCGGTGTCGGGCACCTACCGGCCCAGTCAGGGGACGACAATCCCCGGTCCGCTCAGCTCCCCGGCGCCGGGCGGTCCATACCCCGTGAACCTCGACGTCTTCAACGGCACGCGCCGCCAACGGCACCTGGAAGCTCTTCGTGGAGGACCAGTTCCAGGTGATGGCGGGCAATCGCGGGGGCTGGTCGCTGACCGTGAACGCCCCGGACAACACCATGACTACGGGCAAGCCGAAGCTCAACAAGAAGAAGGGAACCGCCCAGGTCCCGGTGACCGTCGGCGACAGCGGTCAGGTCTCACTGGCCGGGAAGGGCGTGGCCACGCTGGCCTCGACGCAAGCGGCTAAGTCGGTCGCCGTCGGCCCGGGCACCACGAAGCTTCGGGTCAAGCCGGAGGGCAAGACGAAGCGCAAGCTGAACAGCACCGGAAAGGCGAAGGTGAAGGTGACGATCACCTTCACGCCGACCGGCGGCACGCCCAACGCCCAGACGAAGAAGATCAAGCTGAAGAAGCAGCTCGGCTAACCGGGCCGCTTCGCCGATTCGCGACCCCCGGCCGGACCCGGTCGGGGGTCGCGTATCTAGCTCGTGATCGCGACGCTCGAACGCACTGAGCAAGTTGCGCACGATCTGGACGTTTTCCTGGGACACGGCTACCGCAGTATCCCGCGCTCAAAAGCCCCCCTTTCCATGCAAAGCGGGGCACCTACAGGACGGCGGCTGTTCGCGCCCGCTCCTCAGCGGCCTCGCGCTGTGCCTCGAGGTAGGCGTCGAGCAACCCGGTAGGTTTCGTGCGTGGAGAGCCCCCTCCATGCCTAGGCGCCAGATCCGTGAGATCCCGATCCTCGAGCGGATGGGCTACGCATGACCGTGAAGGAACGCAGCCGGGAGGACGAGCGCGCTCACCCCGTCCGCGAGCTCCGGCGATTCGCCTCCGACGCCAGCTACGCGGTGAAGCTGGCGACCGGCCGGGCCCGTCTTCCTGACCCCACTCCCTCCGGCGGGCCCGATCCCTACGGCGACCAGGATCCCGAATGGCTGCGGATCGATTGGGCCGAGCATCGCCGCGAGGTCGAGGTGGTCGGAAGCCGGGTCAACTACGTGGAGATGGGCGAGGGCCCGCCGCTGGTCTTCGTGCACGGCCTCTCCGGCGCCTGGCAGAACTGGCTCGAGCAGATCCCCCACTTCAGCGACCGCCACCGGGTGATCGCCCTCGACCTCCCCGGCTTCGGAGCGAGCCCGATGCCGCCGTGGAAGATCTCGATCCCCGCCTACGGCCGCTTCCTGCGCGACTTCTGCGAGCGCCTCGGTATCGAGCGCTGCGCACTGGTCGGCAACTCGATGGGCGGCTTCATCGCCACCGAGGTGGCGATCAGCGACCCCGAGCGGGTCGACAGGCTGGTGCTCGTCTCGGCGGCGGGGATCACCTGGGCGCGGGCCCGCCGCGAGCCGGCGGCGATGATCGGCCGGGTGGGGATGGCCGCGGCGCCGCTGGCGCTCCGCTTCCAGAAGTCGGGGATCAAGCGGCCCGGCCTTCGCAAGCGGGCCTTCCAGGGCGTCTTCTTCGACCCCAACTCCCTGCGGCGGGAGGTGCTCTGGGAGAACTTCGCCCCGGCGCTGAGCAGCCCCGGCTACTTCGACGCGATCACCACCCTGGTCGGCTATGACATCCGCGACCGGCTCGAGGAGATCGAGGTGCCGACCCTGATCGTCTGGGGCCGCAACGACCGGGTGGTCCCCGTCCCCGCCGCCCTCTCCTACAAGAAGCGGATCGGCGACAACGCCGAGCTGGTGATCTTCGACCACTGCGGCCACGTCCCGCAGATGGAGCGGCCGGTCCGCTTCAACCGGCTGCTGGAGCGCTTCCTCAGCTCGTAACCGCGCCCTCGGAGGCGCTCGAGACGCTGGCCGCGTACTTGGCCATCACCCCGGTCTTGTAGTGGCGGCTCGGGCGGCTCGTAGGCCTCGACCCGCTCGGCGATCTCCTCGTCCGAGAGCTTCGACGTCGAGGCGGCGGGCGTCGATGTCGAGGGTGATCTCGTCGCCGTCTTCGATCGCGGCGATCGGCCCGCCGCGGATCGCCTCCGGGGCGACGTGGCCGGCCATCAGCCCGTGGGTGGCGCCAGAGAAGCGGCCGTCGGTGAGCAGCGCGACCTGGTCGCCGATTCCCTCGCCGACCAGGGCGGCGGTCACGTGGAGCATCTCCCGCATCCCGGGACCGCCCGAGGGGCCCTCGTTCCGGATCACCACCACGTCGCCGGGCTTGATCTGCTGATCGTGGACCGCGGCGAAGCACTCCTCCTCGGAGCCGAAGACGCGGGCTGGGCCGGTGTGATGGCGACGCTCCTCGCCGGCGACCTTGACCACACAGCCGTCGGGGGCGAGGTTGCCGCGGAGGATCACCAGGCCGCCGGTGGGCTTGAGCGGATCCGATACCGGACGGACCACCTCCTGACCCGGGGTCTCTTCAGCGGCGTCTGTCTCCTCGCCGATCGTCCGGCCGGTGACGGTGATCGCGTCCCGGTGAAGGACGCCCGGCGTCGTCGAGCCGCTTGGCGAGGACGCCGATGCCGCCCGCCTCGTAGAGGTCCTTGGCGACGAAGCGACCGCCGGGCTTCAGGTCGCCGACCAGCGGCGTCCGCTCGGAGATCCGGTCGAAGTCGTCGATCGTCAGCTCAATCCCGGCCTCCCTGGCGACGGCAAGGAGGTGGAGAACGCCGTTGGTGGAGCCGCCGGAGGCGCAGACCATCGCGATCGCATTCTCGAGCGAGTCGCGGGTGATCACCTGGCTCGGCCGAAGGTCGTCGGCGAGCACCTTCATCACCAGCTCGCCGCACTCGCGCGCCACCTGCTGGCGCGCCCCGTCGACGGCGGGCACCATCCCCGAGCCCATCGGGGTTATCCCCATCACCTCGAAGGCGCAGGCCATCGTGTTGGCGGTGAACTGGGCGCCGCAGGCGCCGGCGCCTGGGCTTGCGCAGCCCTCGAGCTCATAGAGGTCCTCGTCCGACATATCGCCCGTCGCGTGGGCGCCGATCGCCTCGAAGACGTCCTGGATCGTCACGTCCTTGCCGCGCCAGCGGCCGGGCAGGATCGAACCGCCGTAGAGCATCAAGGAAGGCACGTCGAGCCGGCTGAGCGCCATTACACAGCCTGGGATCGTCTTGTCGCAGCCCGACAGCGCGATCAGAGCGTCGAACTGATAGCCGCGGGCGGTGAGCTCGATCGAGTCGGCGATCACCTCACGGCTCACCAGGGAGGTCTTCATCCCCTCGGTGCCCATCGTGATCCCGTCGGAGATCGCGATCGAGTTGAACTCCATCGGGGTCCCCCCCGCCGCCCGGACGCCCTCCTTGACGTGCTCGGCGAGGCCGCGAAGGTGGAAGTTGCAGGGCATCGCCTCGATCCAGGTGTTGGCGATGCCCACGGTGGGCTTGGAGAGATCGTCGTCGCCGAATCCGATCCCCTTCATGTAGGCGCGGGCGAAGGCGCGGTCGGGACCGTCGAAGACGACCTTGCTGCGGGCGCGCGGGTCAGCCATGGCGGGACGCCCTTGCATCCCTCGCATCGCGCCAGGCCCGGACAACCTCGAGGTCGCGGCGAACCATGCCGGGGTCGAGTTGGCGCCCGGGCAGGTGCATGTTCGCCTCGCCGATCAGGCCGTGCTCGTCGCCCTGCAGCGCCATCCACTTGGCGAGTACGTCGTCTGCATCCGGAAGCCACTCCCCCGCCTCGGCGTCGCTGCCGTCGGGAAACCGGACGCAGTACTCGCTGAGCAGCTCGCCGCTGTCTGTGTCGTAGGCGACGATCGGGCGGTGGGGATAGATCAGATAGCCATAGCCATCCTCCGCGCCCGCCTCGGTGGCGATGAAGCCCAGCTGGGAGTACATCGCATAGGCATCCTCTCCGGCCGCCTCGCGCAATAGCTCGCGGGCCCGGCGCTCGGCGACGGCGTCACGGCTCCGGTCCCGCTGAGCCAGCTGCGGATGAACCCGCGAAAGGCGGCGCCGCGCGTGGTGGCGGGCGAGCATCGGGAGCACGGCGGCGACCGCCGCCAGCGCCGGCACGATCAGGAACGTTGCTCTCATCAGCCGCCGGCGGCGGGTGGGAAGAAGATCACCCGGTCGGCCCCGTCGGGGACCTCCGAGAAGTCGCGGACCATCGTCGCCTCGCGGCGCCCGCCGGTGCCCTCGCGCGGAACTGCGGCCCACATGCCGAGATCGAGTTGGCGGCGAAATTCCTCGATCAGGCGCTCCTCCTCCTCGGCGACCTCTGGATCGCCCTCGGCGAGAAGGACGTCGCCGTGCCCCGGTGACATGCGAACCAGCTTCATGAAGTGATTATTGCTGCTCGCGCTCTTGGTCCAGTTCGGCGGCCCTGGCTCGCACCCCCAGGACGTCGACCGGCCCGGTCCCCCCGCCGAGCTCGCGGAACCCGTTGGCGACGGCCTCGGCAGCTATCTCGCGCGCCGCCCGCGCCGCCGCCAGCGGCTCGAAGCCGTGGGCGAGGTACGCGGCGAGCGCCGAGGAGTGGGTGCAGCCGGAGCCATGCGAGGCGCCGTCGGGATACCGCAGACCCTCGATCGCCTCGAGTGTCTCGCCGTCGAAGAAGACGTCGGCGCCGTCGGCTGTATGGCCCCCGGTGACGACCACCGCCCGCGGCCCCAGCTCCCTCACCGCCCGCGCCAGCTCGTCAGACGTGGCCGACTCGCCGAGCCCGCTGAGCTCGCGGGCCTCGCCCAGGTTCGGAGTGGCGACCGCTGCCCGCGAGAGGATCAGCTCGACCAGGGCCTCCTTGGCCGCCGGGTCCAGAAGCACGGCCCCGCTCTCGGCGACCATCACCGGATCGACCACGATCGGGACAGCCCCCATCTCGTCGAGTGCCTCGGCGACCGATTCGACCGTCGGCTGGTCGAAGAGCATCCCGATCTTGACCGCGTCCACGCCGAGGTCGGAGGCCACCGCCCGGACCTGGTCGAGGATCATCGGCCGCGGAATCGTCTCCACGGAGATCACCTCGCGGGTGTTCTGGGCGGTGAGGGCGACGATCGCCGAGGTGCCGTGGACGCCGCAGCGCGCGAACGCCTTCAGATCGGCCTGGATCCCGGCGCCGCCGCCTGAATCGGAGCCCGCGATCGTGAGCGCCACTGGTACATGCGGGGAGGCCTCCATCCCCCGAAGGCTAATTGGGCGCTGAGCGAGCGCTCTGGGCCGCCACCCGACCGAGCGAGATACTTGGGGAATGTCGGAAAACGTCGAGAACATCCGACGCGGCTATGAGGCCTGGAACGGGAACGACACGGACGGTGTTCTTCGGGACCTCGATCCGGAAATCGAGTGGCGCCCTCGCCTAGGTGCGGCTGGTGTCCGCGCGACTCTCTATCGGGGCCACAAGGGCGTGCTTGCTTATAAGCGCGAGGTCGAGGAAGCGCTCGGCGCGATCGAAGTCGATGTGCTTTCGATCGAGGATCTTGGCGATCACGTTCTGGTTCATGTCTGCGCCAGAGGACAGGGTTCGGCAAGCGGCGTCCAGGTCGAAGCCGAGGCGTTCCACCTCTGGACCATGAACGCCGGAAAGGCCATCCGCTTTACCACCTACGAGCGACGCGACGAGGCGCTCGAAGCCGCACGAACGGGGCTTGCTGGTTCTAGTCGCTGACGCCCTTGTGCCGGAGCTCCTCGCGCGCTGCGTCGGTCTTCGGGAGTCGGTCGATGCCCATCGCGCGAAGTACCGGTGGCGCCTTGGTGAACTGGATGTCGCGGTAGTCGACGACCTGTACGTGGTTGCCCCACGGATCTAGGAAGTCGAGGGAGCCACCTGCTTGCACGCTGACACCGGCCTGCTGGAGGGCTGCGCGAACGCCTTCCTTGTCGTCGACGACGAGCCCGAAGTGCCGTGCCTGGTCCGGAGGCTGGGTTCGCCCGGCCGCGAGCGCGATGAACTGATCGCCCATGTCGATGAAGGCCATCCCAGCGCCCGCCCGGCCGCGCAGCTCGAGCTCGAAGAAGCGTCCATACCAGGCAAGCGCCTCCTCGACGTCGCCCACCTCGAGCGCAACGTGGTTGATCCCGATGAGCCGGGCCATCGCACCCGACCCTAGCGCGTAACTCGCCAGGGTCTAGACGGTCTTGACGGCGAGCGTGGTGCGCTGGTAGCGGCCAGAGCCGTCGACGCTGACGTAGCCGAGCAACTCCAGCCGGGTGAGGGCGGCCGCGGCGGCGCCCACCGCGCGGCCGCCTCCGCGGGCTATCGCGTCCAGGTTGCCGGCGCCGCCCTCGACCAGCTCGAGGACCTCGGCGAGCTCGGGGTCGAGGGCTGGCCCGGGGGGAGACACCTTCGCCTCCGCCGCGCCGGCGCCGAGCAGCGAGTCGAGCGCGTCCTGGCCCGAGCGGATCACCTGAGCCCCCTCGCGCAGCAGCTGGTTGGTCCCGGCCGCCGATGAGGTCCTTACCCGGCCGGGCACCGCCCCCAGCTCTCGCCCCAGCTCCTGGGCCAGATCGGCGGTGATCAGGGATCCGGAGCGATGGCGGGCCTCCACCACTACGACGAGCTCCCCGAGCGCAGCCATGATCCGGTTGCGTGCCGGGAAGGTCCAGCGGCGCGCCTGCGCCCCCGGCGGCAGCTCCGCGAGCACCAGGCCGTCGCGGACGATCTCGTCGTAGAGCCTTCGCATGCGCGCGGGATGCGGGACGTCGGGCCCGCTGCCGAGGATCGCCACCGTCGCGCCGTCCGCGGCGAGCGCCCCCTCGTGAGCGCAGGAGTCGATCCCGAGCGCCATCCCGCTGACGACGGCGAGCCCCGCGGCGGCCAGCTCGCGGCCGAGCAGGATCGCGGTCTCGCGGCCATGCTCGCTGGGCCGACGGGAGCCCACCACGGTGACGCGCCCGTCTCCGCTGAGCCGTTCCAGCCGGCGCGGATCGCCCCGCCCGAAGAGGCAGGCCGGCGCCTGCGTCCCCAGGTCTCGCAGCGGCGCCGGGTAGGCGTCGTCGTGCCGGCAACAGCCCCAGGCGTCGGCGGAAGCGACCATCTCGCGCATCGCCGGCAACGAAGGCGCCTCCCGTCGACCGCTCGCACCGCCCCTCGGCAGCGCCCCTCGCAGCTCGGAATCGCGAAGCCCGAGCAGCTCACCGGTCCGGCGCCCGGGCGCTCCCTCGAGGGCGTGCTCGATCCGGGGCGAGAGCCCGGCGATCAGCCACGCCCTCCGCAGGCAGCGCTCGCAGGCGCTCGGGCCGGAGCTCATCGATCGGAGCGGCGGCGGAACTGGAGCGCCTGGTCGATGTGCTCGCTCGTGATCGCCTCGCTGCCCGCCAGGTCGGCGAGGGTGCGGGCAACGCGCACCACCCTGTCCCAGCCCCTGCCGCTGAGCCCGAGCACCTCGTGCCCGGATGCGAGCTTGCCCGCCACCTCAGGACTGAGCCGGGCGAACCGGCGCACCTCCATCGGAGTCATCTGGGCGTTGCAGCGGCCGGGCCGCAGCCGCTCCTCCTGAAGCCGTCGAGCCGCCTCGACCCGCTCGCGGACGGCCGCTGAGCTCTCGCCGGGGCCCTCGGCAAGCGCCTCGGCGCTCGGACGCCCGATGTTGAGAAAGAGGTCGATCCGATCGGCGAGCGCTCCGCTGAGCTTCGCCTGGTAGCGGGCGACAACGCTCGGTGGACAGTCGCACTCACCAGACTCGGGTCCCTGTCCGCAAGGACACGGGTTGGAGGCGGCGACGAGCTGGAAGCTACACGGCAGGGTGACGCTGCGGCCAGCCCGGGCGAGGCTTACCGAGCCCTCCTCGAGGGGTTGGCGGAGAGCCTCGAGGGCATCCCGCCGGAACTCGCCGAGCTCGTCGAGGAAGAGGACGCCACGGTGGGCGCGGGTGACCTCTCCGGGCCGCGGCGGCGCGCCTCCGCCGATCAGAGCCCGGGCCGACGCGGTGTGATGCGGGGAGCGAAAGGGGCGCGGATGCCCCTTGCCATTGATGCTCCCGTCCGCGCACGCACCCGCGATCCTGATCACTTCAAGCAACTCCTCACGGCCGAGCGGAGGGAGCAGCGAGGGCAAACGCCGGGCCGCCAGAGTCTTGCCGCCTCCGGGCGGCCCGACCAGGAGCAGACTGTGACCGCCCGCGGCGGCAACCTCGAGCGCCCGCCGCAGCCCGGGTTGGCCCTTGAGCTCCGAGAGGTCGGCTCCGTCTTCGCTCGCCGTCGCCGGGTCCGGCTCCGACTCCCCCTCGAGCGGCGGGATCACGCCATCCGCCAGCGCGCTCAGCCGTGAGATGTGCTCGAGCGGCCTCACCTCCACCCCTTCGACAAGCGCCGCCTCCCGGGCCGAGTCGGCGGCGATCGCGATTCCTCGCAGCCCCAGATCCCGAGCCCCCTCGCCCATCGCGAGGGCGCCGGAGACCGGCCGGATCGAGCCGTCGAGAGCGAGCTCGCCGGCGAGGGCGTGGCGCTCGAGCACGCCGTTGGCGAGCTGGTTGGTGGCGACCAGGAGGGCCGCGGCGATCGCCAGGTCAAAGGCGGGCCCGGCCTTCGGCAGATCGGCGGGCGCCAGGTTTGCGGTGATCCGCCGCTGCGGAAACTCGAATCCCGAATTGACGAGCGCCGAGCGCACCCGTTCCCGCGATTCTCTAACGGCGGTGTCGGGGAGGCCGACGATCGCGAAGCTCGGGAGGCCGTTCGCGACGTGCACCTCGACGTGGATCGGCTCCGCCTCGATCCCGACCAGGGCGAAGGTGCGGGCCATTGCGAGCACGCGGCGACCGTAGGGGAGGGCGGCGCTCAGACGGCGCGCAAATCGTCACGACTCGGCTTCGAACCGCGCAAACCTCAGTCCTATGCGGAATCCGCAGCCCGTGCGCCAGTAGATGCGCCAGTGTTCCCGCGTGTCGATCTCAAAGCGCCGCTTCTCGTCCAAAGCGCTACTCCGAGAGCCCGGCGGCTTCGGCGGCGAGAACCCGCTCTTCTGATCACATGGGCGTTGCGCGGCAATCGATCCTCGGCTAGGGTCGGCCCGGTGGAGATCGCGCCCGGCGTCTTCGTTTCCAGCCTCTCGACAGATGAGGGGTGGGAGCCCGATCCTGACGTAGGCGGCGAGATGCACGAACTGCACCACGAAGGGGTGTGGGCCGGACTTACGCGATTCACAGAGGCTGGTGATGAGGTGGTGAAATGGACCCTCGAAGAGCGTGAGACCGCGCTGGTTCTCGAGGGCGCCGCCATGATCGAGATCGAGGGAGGCCCGACGATTGAGGTCAAGGAGGGCGACCTCTTCTCGATTCCAAAGGGCGCCAGCACGACGTGGCACCTGACTAGGCCGTTCAGGGAGTTCTGGGTCCTGGGATAAGCCGTCTATTCAGTGCCGCTTCTCGTCCAAAGCAGTAGCGAGCCGCTACTCCCGCAGCCCGGCGCGCCTGGCGACTATCCGCCCGGCGACTAGTCGGCGTCCTCGACCGCCAGCATGTTCGGGCGAAGACGCTTCGCCTGCTCAGGCGTGAGGAAGACGAGCTTGCCGTTGGTCTCGAGGATGATCAGACCGACCCCATCGAAGCTCGACATCCCCTTGTCGAGCAGCTGGTCGACGAGCTCCTCCTCGGTGATCGCCTCCTTGGCCATCGCCTTCCGGTCGAGCTTTCCGTTCCGAAGCAGCACCCTTGGACGGCCCTCGAGGATGCGCCGGACTCGGGCGTTGCGATAGGTGAGGTGCACGAACGCGTAGTTGGCGACGAACAGCGTCCCGGCGCCGATCACGCCGCCGGTGACCGTGCTGTCGTTGCCGATCAGAGCGTTCTGCAGCGCGTTCGAGGCGAGCAGCAGGACCGCGAGGTCGAGCACGTTGATCTGCGCGAGCTCGCGCTTGCCTCCCAGCCTCAGCGCCACCGCCAGGAAGATGAAGACGAGCAGGGAGCGGAGGATTTTCTCGTCGAGACCGAGGTGGAGGTCGAAGAGGCTGCCGCCTAGCGATCCGAGCGGAAGGGCCATCCGCCCGGAGTTCGGGGCTCGCGACGGAGGTCCTTTTCGGGTTCGCCATCAGATCGCGGCTGCAAGCGGCCGCCCCACCTAACCGCTCAGGGCTGCGCCCTTCGCTCAAAGTGGTGCGGCCGGGCGGCCGCTACGGCACGCGGTGGATCTCGAAGAGGTTCGTCCCCACGCCCTGCGCCGGCGGCGTTGACGACGATTCGCCACCCCGGAGGCCCGCCGAAATGCGCCAGTGATGCGCCAGTAAGCGCCACAACCAGGCGTGGTCCAGCGGGCTCCAGCGGGGCGTTTTCCGCTTATCTATGCGGAATCGTGCCTGGCGCGCCAATCGTCACGATTTCGCATCCGGCCCGTTTCGATCAGCACGCCCCGCAGGCTTTCCGCGGCTCCAGCGTTCGCGGGGTGACGGTCGCCAGACAGAGACTGGGCCGCAGGGCCGAGGACCTGGTCGCCGCTCGGCTCCAGGGCCTTGGCTGGCGCTTGGTCGAGCGCAACTTCCGCACTCGCGGCGGCGAGATCGACCTGATTTGCCTCGACGGCCGCACCCTGGTCTTCGTCGAGGTGAAGGCCGGCCGCCTCGGCACCAGCTTCGGGCCGGAGCGCCCCGCACACGCGGTCGGCCCCCGCAAGCAGCTCCGTCTGCGCCGGTTGGCGCGCGAGTGGATCGCGGAGCGCCGCGGCCCCTCAGCCGTCTCCGGCTATCGCTTCGATGTCGTCGGGGTCAGCTTCGGCCCGAATGGCCTCGCGGATGTCGATCACCTCCGCAACGCTTTCTAGATCCTCTTCCTCGCCGAGGGCGAGCTGGGTGTAGGCGATCGAGGCGAAGGAGCGGCGATGGAGCGGGCAGATGCCGCGCTCGACGATCGCCTCGCGGTGCTCCGGGGTCGAGTAGCCGACGTGCTCGGCGAAGCCCCACTCCGGGTAGAGCGCGTGGACGCGGCGCATGTAGCGGTCCCGGGTCACCTTGGCGATCACCGAGGCGGCGGCGATCGCGGCGCTCCGGGCGTCGCCGTCGACGACCGCGGTGTGCTCGCGCTCGCAGGCGGGCAGGCGAAAGCCGTCGACCAGGCAGGTGGCGTCCTCCGGCGAGACGGACCGCAGGCAGTCGGTGAGCGCCGCCAGGTTGGAGACGTGGAGGCCGTTGCGGTCGATCGCCCGCACCGAGCGCACCGCCACCGTCACCCCTGCCGCCGCCCGGATCACGTTGGGATAGAGCTCCTCGCGCTCCTCCTCTGTCTTCTGCTTGGAGTCATCGAGCCGGGCGAGGGCGCGCCGCTCGCGGCCGCCGATCCGCTCGAGGTCGATGCAGACCCCAGCGGCCACCAGAGGCCCCGCGAGCGAGCCCCTCCCGGCCTCGTCCACGCCGGCGACGAAGCGGTTGCCGAAGGAGCGATCGAAGCGGAAGAGGCGGGCAGCAGTCCGCCGCTTCCGCCTGCCCGGTTTCTTAGAAGATCCCGATCCGGTCGGGGGGCCAGTAGGTGGCGAAGGCTTTGCCGATGATCCAGTCACGTGGGATTGGTCCCCAGAAGCGGCTGTCGTCGCTTTCGCCTCGATTGTCGCCCATCATGAAGTAGTGATCAGGCGGAACGGTTATCGGTGTCGGCAAATTGCACTCTCCACCTGGCGCGCAGGGGCGGATGAAGTCCTCCTCGGCGGCGACGCCGTTGACCACCGGGTGGCCGTCCTGGATCGCGACGGTGTCGCCGGGCCCGGCGACGATCCGCTTGATGAAGTTGACATCGGCCTTCTCCGGGGTGGGCTCGGAGCAGGGCGCTCCGCTGCTCCTGGGCACGCCGCACTGGTTTCCGCGCTGGGCGCCGAGGGGCGGGTGGAAGACGATGATGTCGCCAATGCCGGGGTCGGCGAAGCGATAGAGGAAGCGGTTGACAAGCACCCGCTGGCCGACGTCGAGGGTGGGCTCCATCGACTCGGAGGGGATCTGGTAGGGCTTCACCACGAACGCCTGGATCCCGAGGGCGAGGCCCAGCGCGAGCGCGACGATGACGACGAGCTCGAAGAGCGCGCCCTGCGTGCTGTGGGGCCTGGGGACTCTCAGCCTTCTGCCTTTTCGGAGTCGGCCGGCTTCGCGGCCGTCTCTGCCCCAGCCTCTCCCTGTCCCTCGGCGGCCTCCTCGCCGTCCTCCTCGGACTCGACCACCTCGGCCTCGCCCTCGTCGCCCTCCGCCTCGGGCTCGACCACCTCGGCCTCCGCCTCACCGACCGCCACACCCTCGGCGTCGACCGCCTCCGCCTCTGGCTCAGCGATCACCAGCTCGTCCTCGATTCCCCAGCGGCGCTCGGCAACCCGGGCGCGCTTGCCGACCTTCCCGCGCAGGTAGTAGAGCTTCGCTCGGCGGACGTCGCCGCGCGCTGCCACCTCGAGCTTCTCGATCTTCGGCGAGTGGAGCGGGAAGGACCGCTCGACGCCGACTCCGAAGGAGTGCTTGCGCACGGTGAAGGTCTCGCGGGCGCCGCTGCCCTGGCGCTTGATCACTATCCCCTCGAACACCTGGGTCCGGCGGCGGTTGCCCTCGACCACCTGGAAGTGGACCCGCACGCGGTCGCCGGCGCCGAACTTGGGGCGCTGCTTTAGAACGCGCTGCTCGAGGCTTTCGATGACCGTGCTCATTGGTGCGATGGTTATCCGAGGGTGCTCCGTAGATGCAAGGGCGCTCCGTAAGGAGCGACCCGTATTACATCGGAGGAGCAACCCGTTTCATGCAAAGGGCGCGGTCCGAGGCCGCGCCGCCGCGCGAACTGTAGCGGAGAAGTGTGCCTAACCCGCCTGCTCGGCGCGCTCGCGGCTGCGGGCGCGGCGCCATTCCTGCACCTTCGCGTGATCGCCCGAGCGCAGGACCTCGGGCACCTCCCAGCCGCGGTAGGAGGCCGGCCGGGTGTAGTGCGGGTACTCGGGCGCTCCCTCGAGCGCCGCGCTGTAGGACTCCTCGACGGCGCTCTCGGCGTCGCCGAGCGCTCCGGGCAGCTTCCGGAGGACGGCGTCGGAGATCACCATCGCCGGCAGCTCGCCGCCGGAGAGGACGTAGCGGCCGATCGAGATCGTGTCATCGGCGAGGTGCTCGACCACCCGCTCGTCAAGGCCCTCGTAGCGGCCGCTGAGGAGGGCGAGGTGCCGCTCGGCGGCCAGCTCCTCGGCGAGCGCGTCGTCGAAGAGGCGACCGCCGGGGTTGAGCGCGATCACCCTGACCCCGGCGCGATCGGATCCGTAGGCGGCCTCGAGGGCGGCGTCGACGACGTCGACCCGGAGGACCATCCCGGCGCCGCCCCCGTAAGGAGCGTCGTCGACCTGGCCGGCGCTCAGCGGCGTCGTGTCGCGGTAGTTGTGGAAGCGAAGCTCGGAGCCGTGCTCGAGCGCGTTGGCGACGTGGCGCTGCCCGCGGAACCACTCGAAGTGCTCCGGGAACAGCGTGAAGAGGTCGATGATCAATCGAGGATCTCGACGATGACACGCTTCTCGGCCCGGGTGGCGGCGGCCTTCATCACCATCCGCAGGGCGTTGGCCACCCTGCCACCTCGACCGATCACCCTGCCAAGATCGTCCTCGGCGACCTCCAGCTCGAGCACCACCTCGCCGTCGATCTCCTCGACCTCGTTGACCTCGACCGCATCCGGGTCGGAGACCAGGGAGCGGGCGAGGAAGTCGAGCAGGTCGCGCAAGGCAGCCGTCCCGCCGCTAGCGGCCGGTCGCCTCGATTCCCTGGGTGCGCAGGAGGGTCGCCACCGTCCGGGTTGGACGGGCTCCGTGGGTAAGCCAGTGGCGGGCGCGCTCCTCGTCGATCTTGATCAGGGAGGGCTCCGTCTGCGGGTTGTACTGGCCGATCGTCTCGATCGTGCGGCCGTCCCGCGGCGAGCGCCGGTCGCTGACCACGATCCGCCAGATCGGGTTCTTCTTGCCGCCAACTCGTCTCAGCCGTATGCGGACCATTGGGAGCGGTGAGGTTAGCGGGCGCCGCGCATCAGCTGCTCCGGCGAGGGCATCTTGCCCTCGGACATCTGCTTCATCAGCTTTCGCATCTGCCCGAACTGCTTCACCAGCCGGTTGACCGCCTGGACGTTGGTCCCCGAGCCGGCGGCGATCCGCTTCCGGCGCGAGCCGTTGATCTCACCCGGGTTGGCGCGCTCGTAGGGGGTCATCGAGAGGATGATCGCCTCGATCCGGTCGAGCTCGCGCTCGTCGACCTGCCCCATCCCCTGCATCGCCTTGCCCATCCCCGGCACCATCTTCATCAGGTTGCCCAGCGGGCCCATCCGGCGGACCTGCTTCATCTGAGCGAGGAAGTCCTCGAGGGTGAACTGCTGCTTTCGGATCTTGCGCTCGAGATCGGCGGCCTGGTCGGTGTTGAACTCATCCTGGGTCTTCTCGATCAGCGACATCACGTCGCCCATCCCGAGGATCCGCCCCGCCATCCGGTCCGGATGGAAGCGCTCGAGCTCGTCGAGCTTCTCGCCTGTCGAGGCGTAGATGATCGGCTTCCCGGTCACCGCCCGCACCGAGAGCGCGGCGCCGCCGCGGGCGTCGCCGTCGAGCTTGGTGATCAGAACGCCGTCGAACTCGGACACCTCGGCGAAGCTCTCGGCGACGTTGACCGCGTCCTGGCCAGTCATCGCGTCGAGGACCAGGAGGACGTCATGCGGCTTGGTCGCCTTCCGGACCCTGGCGAGCTCGTCCATCAGCTCCTCGTCGACGTGGAGGCGGCCGGCGGTGTCGAGGATCAGGACGTCGCGCCCCTCCTGCTTCGCCTGCTCCAGCGACCACTTGGCGACCTTGACCGCGTCGGTCTCCCCTGGCCGCGCGTAGACCTGGAGCTTCGCCTGCTCGCCGAGCCGCTGGAGCTGCTCGACCGCGGCGGGGCGCTGAAGGTCACAGGCCGCCAGGGCCACGTTCCGGTTGTCCTTCGCGAGCAGCTTGCCGAGCTTTGCGGTCGCCGTGGTCTTGCCCGAGCCCTGGAGGCCGGCCATCAGGATCACCGTCGGGCCGCTGGAGCTGAACACGAGCTCGCGGCCCGAGCCTCCCATCAGCTCGGTGAGCTCGTCGTTGACCGCCTTGACCACGGTCTGGCCGGGGTTGAGCGCCTCCGAGACCTCGGCGTCGGCGAGACGCTCGCGCAGCGACCCGGTGAAGTCCTTGACCACCTTGAAGTTGACGTCGGCCTCGAGCAACGCCAGCCGCACCTCGCGCAGGGCCTTGTCGACATCGTCGGGGGAGAGCTTGCCGCGCGAGCGAACATCGGCGAGCACGCCCTGGAGACGGTCTGAGAGCTGGTCGAACATCAACGGCCCAGGTTAGTGCGTGCCCGGCGCTACTCTCCCCGCATGTGCAGAAACATCAGAACCCTTCATAACTTCGACCCACCGGCGACGCAGGAGGAGGTCCACGAAGCCGCGCTCCAGTACGTGCGCAAGATCAGCGGCTCGAACAAGCCCTCGAAGGCGAACACCGAGGCCTTCGAGCGCGCGGTGGACGAGGTCGCGGCGAGCTCCGCGGCGCTGCTGGACGCACTCGTCACCAAGGCGCCTCCGAAGAACCGCGAGGTCGAGGCGGCCAAGCGCCGCGCCCGGTCCGCCGAGCGCTTCGCGACGGTCTAGCGGCCCGAACAGCGCCCTAGGATCTGCATCAGTGGACCGCGAGCAGCGCCCGCGCGCGACTGAGCAAGGAACGAACCCGAATCGAGCAGGAGCTCGCCGACCTCGGCGAGTCGCCGCCCGGCTCAGACGAGCCCGAGGACTTCGGCGACAGCGGCTCCGAGCTGGACCAATCCGGTCGCGATTCGGCGATCCGCGATGACCTGAAGCGGACCCTGGCCGCGATCGAGCGCGCCGAGCAGCGGCTCGAGGACGGCACCTACGGCGCCTCCGTGGTCAGCGGCAAAGCCGATCCCGGACAAGCGCCTCGAGGCCCTCCCCTGGGCCGAGCGCACGGTAGAGGAAGAGCGCTACGTGTAGCTACTCCTCGAGCAGCGCCCGGGCGAACTGCTCGGCGTCGAAGGGCCGCAGATCCTCGAGGGACTCGCCGATCCCGATCAGCTTCACCGGGATCCCGAGCTCGGAGGCGATCGCGAGGGCGACGCCGCCCTTCGCCGAGCCGTCGAGCTTGGTGAGAACGGCGCCGGTCACCTCCACCGCCTTCCCGAACTCCTCCGCCTGGCGTACCCCGTTCTGGCCGGTGGTCGCGTCGATCACGACCAGGGTCTCGTGGGGGGCGCCATCGAGCTGCTTGCCGATCACCCGGCGCACCTTCGACAGCTCCTCCATCAGGTTGCCGTGGGTGTGCAGCCGCCCGGCGGTGTCGCAGATCACCACGTCGGCGCCGCGGGCCTGAGCCGCGGCGACCGCGTCGAAGGCGACCGCGCCCGGGTCGCCGCCCTCCGAGCCGCGGACGATCTCGCTACCCGCACGCTCTGCCCACTCGGTCAGCTGCTCGACCGCGGCGGCGCGGTAGGTGTCGGCGGCGCCGACGATCACCTGGAGATCGAGCTCCTTCTGCAGGTGCCAGGCGATCTTGCCGATCGTGGTGGTTTTGCCGGTGCCGTTGACGCCGACGATCATCAGCACCGCGGGGCGCTCGCTGACGTCGATCCGGCTCCCCTCCTCGCCCTGGGGCGAGGCGACCTCGGCCAGCACCTCGATCAGGCGCTCGCGCAGGGCCCCGCCGCCGGAGAGATCGCCGGCGGCCGCCTCGTCCTCGAGGCGCTGGACCACCTCGGCCGTGGTCTTCGCGCCGACGTCGGCGAGGATCAGCGCCTCCTCGAGCCGCTCCCAGGTCGCCTCGTCGATCTGGTCGGTGAAGCTGGCGGCGAAGCTCGGCGCGCGAGCGCCTCGCGGCTGCGTGAGAGGCCCTGGCGCAGGCGGCTGAAGACTCCGGCCCGCTCGGGCTCGGCGTCTTCGACGAGCTCGGCTGCCCTGCCGTCCCCTGTGTCGAACGCATCTCTCCAGCTCCTGGCCATGGCGGCGCAGGGTAGCGGCGGCGCTAAGCGGCTTCGGCCGTCGGGTCCTCGGCTCCCGGGACCTCGGCGGCGTCGGAGAGGTCGCGGTCACGCGGGAGGCGGCGGGAGACGACCTTGGTGATGCCGTCGCCGCCCATGCTGACGCCGTAGAGGATGTCGGCGGCGTCCATCGTCCGCTTCTGGTGGGTGACGATGACGAACTGGGAGCGCTCGGCGAAGCGCCGGACCAGGCGCAGGAAGCGGTCGAGGTTGATGTCGTCGAGGGCCGCCTCGACCTCGTCGAGGATGTAGAAGGGGCAGGGCCGCGCCATCAGCACCGCGAAGACGAACGCCAGCGCCACCAGGGACTTCTCGCCGCCGGAGAGCAGCGAGAGCCGGCGGGTGGACTTGCCGGCCGGGGTGACCTCGATCTCGACCCCGCCGTCTTCGTCGGGGGGCGTTCCCTCGTCCTCCTCGTCCTCCCCCGCGCCGTCAGCCGAGTCGCCGTTCTGGTCCGGCAACCGCCGCGGCCCCATCTCCACCCGGCGCAGCCTGCCGCGCCCGCCGGGGAAGAGCTCGGCGACCATCTCCTCGAAGTTGCGCGCGGTCGCCTCGAGGGTCTCCTCGAAGGCGGCGGCGATCTCCTTGTCGGTGCGGCGGATCAGCGCCCGCAGCTCGCCGATCGCCTTCTCCAGGTCCTTGCGCTGGTCGGATAGCTCGGTGACGTGCTCGCGCTCCTCGGCGTACTCGCGCTCGGCGAGCGGGTTGACCGGGCCGATCTGCTCGCGGCGGCGCTCCACACGAGCCAGCTTCGCGTCGATCTCCGCCCGCTCCTCCTCGGCCAGCGGCGAAGCGGCGGGCGCCAGCTCCTCCTCGAGCACCTCTCCCAACCGCTCGCAGCTCGGCGGACCCCTCGTCGCGGCGGTCGCGGAGCTGAGCGGCCTCGACCTCGGCGGTGGTCAGCGTCTCGCTCACCTCGCGAAGCTCCGCCTGGAGCCCGTACTCCTGCTCCGAGCACTCACGCAGCTCCGTGGCGATCTCGCCACCGCCGTCCTCGGCGGGAGCGGCGAGCGCGTCGGCGCGGGCCGCAAGCCGCTCGGCGACGCCGACCAGGGCGCTGCTGAGCGCGTCCCAGCGCCGGCAGCGTCTCGCGCTCGAGCGTGATCCGGCGCTCGAGCCGCTCGCGGTCGCGATCGCGGGCCTCGCGGGCCCGCACGGCGGCCTCGACGTGGCGGCGCTCCGCCGCCAGCTCGGCCTCGAGCTGCGCGCGGCGGAGAGCTGTCTGGCCCTCGTCCCCGCTGGTCCCTCTGCGCTCGCTGCTCGGCGAGCCAGGTGGCACGGCTCGCCTCCTCGCTCGCCTCATCCAGCTCGCGGCGGGCCTCGCGGCGGCCGGCGTGGGCCTCGTCGTGCTTGGTCCTCGCGGCCGACAGCGCCTCCTCGGCCCGCTCGAGATCGCGCTTGGCGCGCTCCTCGGTCTGCTCGCGCTGGCCGAGGCGCGAGGCAAGCTCCTCGCGCTCCGAGCGCGCCGCCAGGGCGGGGTCGGTGCCCTCCGCGCGGCAACCGCCGCAGCTCTCCGGCGGCGCCGTCGTAGCACTCGCCGTCCACGGTGACCGCGATACCGGCGAAGCCCGATGGCAGCCGCTCGAGCTCGTCGACCAGCCAGGCGTCGGCGAGCAGCCGCTCGACCACGCGCCCGCGCCGCGCCGCGGGCCTCGACGAGGTCGAGCAGCCGCCTGGCGCCCTCGACCGGAGGCGTACCTGCCCCCGGCGGCAGGCCCGACTCGACCAGAGCTCGGGCCGCGCCCTCGGCGCCGGCGAGGCGCTCGACGCCCTCGGAGATCGAGCCGACCACCGATGCGCGCAGCCGCTCGCCGAGCGCCGCGCTCAGAGCCCGCTCGATCCCGGAGCCGGTCTCGATCATCCCGGCGAGCACCTCGTGCTCACCCTCGACCGCGGCTGCCGCCAGCTTCGCCTCGACGGCCGCCAGCTCGCCTGCCAGGGCCGCCCGCCGCTCCGCGGCCTTCAGCGCCTCGGCGCGGGCGCGCGCTTCCATCTGGGTGGCGCTCCGGAGCGCCGACAGCGCTTCGTCCTCGGCCGCGGCCAGCGGCCCGAGCGCGGTCTCGGCCTCGGCGCGGCGCCGCTCGGCCTCGGCGGCGGCCTCGCGCAGGCGAGCGACCTCCGAAGTGGCCTCGCTGCCGCCCTCCAGGTCGGCCAGCTCGGCCTCCAGCTCGGCGATCCGGGCGGCGGTCCCGGCCTCGAGCTCCGGGTCGGTGCCCAGCTCCTCGAGGCGCAGCTGGCGCTCGTCGAGCGCCGAGCGAAGCTCCCGCTCGGCGAGCTCCATCGCCTCGGCGCGGGCGCGCACCCGCTCGACCGCCGCCCTCGCCTCGGCCAGGCGCTCGCCGCGGCGCCGGCGCTCGGCGTCGTCGACGGCGATCCGCTCCTCGATCGCGGCCCGGCGCTTGCGTACCTTCTCGAGGCGCTGCTCGACCGAGTCGCGCTTGCTGCGCGCCTCGGCCAGCGGTCCGCTCGGCGGCGCCGAGCAGCTCCTCCTGGGCGCGGAGGTCCTCGGCGACCAGGCGCGCGCGGAGCTCGCTCTCCTCGCGGACCAGCTTCGCGGTCCGCTCGGCGGCCTCGGCCTGGCGCTTCAGCGGCCGCAGCCGGGAGCGCGCCTCGCGCTCGACGTCGAGCGCGCGGTCGAGGTTCTCGCGCGTCCGGTCGAGCTTCAGCTGAGCGCGGTGGCGGCGCTTGCGGTGCTTGCCGAGCCCGGCGGCCTCCTCGATCAGCATCCGGCGGTCCTGCGGCTTCGAGTTGACGATCGCCTCGACCCGGCCCTGGCTGATCACCGAGTGCATCTCGCGGCCCATGTTGGTGTCGGCGAGGATCTCGACGACGTCGGCGAGGCGGCAGCGGGCGCCGTTCAGGCGGTACTCGCCGTCGCCGTTTCGCTCGATCCGGCGGGAGATCGAGATCTCGGAGAACTCGCTGGCCGCGCGGCCCTCGGAGTTGTCGATCACCACCTCGACCTCGGCGAAGCGCCGCCGGGACTGGCCCTTGCCGCCGGCGAAGATCACGTCCCGCATCGACTGGCCGCGGACGGCGAGCGGGCTCTGCTCGCCGAGCGCCCAGAGCACGGCGTCGGTGATGTTCGACTTGCCGCAGCCGTTCGGGCCGACGATCACGCTGACGCCCGGCGAGAAGGTCAGCCGGGTGCGGTCGGGGAACGACTTGAACCCCTTCAGATTGATCGCTTTCAGATACATCTAAGTTGGAGCCCTTGGGCGGTACTCAAGCCTCGCGGCCGGACCGGACGCAACCCGTCGTCAAAGACCTCATCTACCGCTTCAGGCCCTCGAGCGCCCGCCGGCGGCGGCCTGCTCGGCCTCCTTCTTGCTTCGCCCCGAGCCGGTGCCAACCTCCTCGCCGGCGACCGTGGCGCGGACCTCGAAGCGGCGGTCGTGAGGCGGTCCCGCCTCGTTGACGACCTCGTAGCTTACGGTGGCGCCGTCCCGGGCGAGCCGCTCCTGCAGCTCCGACTTGAAGTCGAGGCGCTGGCTCGTCGCGCCTTCGATCTCCCCCGCGAATGCCTCGGTCACGGCCGTCGCCGTCGCCTCGAACCCGTGGACCAGATAGCAGGCGCCGATCACCGCCTCGCAGACCGAGGCCATCGTCCGCTCCGAGCCCAGCAAGTCTCCACCGGCAGGCCGGTGCCTCCCTCCGGCGCCTGGGCGCGCAGCAGGTCGGGCAGGCCGAGCGCGCGCGCGACCTCCGCGCACGCGCGGCCGCTGACCGCCTGGTTGTGGATCTTGGTCAGCTCGCCGATGTCGGCGTCGGGATGCTCCGTGAAGAGCTCGGAGGCGACGACGAGGCCGAGGACGCTGTCGCCGAGGAAGGCGAGGCGCCCGTACGCATCGCTCCGCCGGTCGGTCCAGGAGGAATGAGTGAGGGCCTGCCGGCGCAGCTCTTCGGGGGTGTCCTCGAACAGCTCCGCCAGCGAGGCGGTGGTCGTGGCCATCGGGGCTCGGTCGCCGCCTCCCCTCAGCTACCGGCGGGGACCCGGGCGCAGACGAAGTCGACGGCGTCGCCGACCGTCTCGATCTCGGCCGCCTCCTCCTCGCTGACCCGGATCCCGTAGCGATCCTCGAGCTCCATCACCAGCTCGTAGAGGTCCAGCGAGTCGGCGTCCAGGTCCTCGCGGAACCTGGTCTCCGGCTTGATCTTCTCCGGGTCACCTCGAGCTCGGTGACCAGGTGGTCCCGGACCAGCTTCATCACCTCGTCGCGCTCCATCCGCGGCATTATCCCTCCCCCGCTTGCCGGCGGGATGCACGCAGGCCTCCGCGGGTCGCACCGGCGCCGCGCCAGGCCTCGGCGGTCCGCTCCACGGCGCGCTCGCGGACGGCGCGGTCGGCGAGCCGCACGGCGTTGGCGATCCCCTCCGCGCTCGAGCTCCCGTGGGCGACCACCGCGACCCCCCGCAGGCCGAGCAGCACCGCGCCGCCGACCGCGTTCGGGTCCATCTGGCCTGCGGAGCCCACCGAGCGCCGGGCGCAGCAGCAGCCCGCCGGCGGCCGCGACCGGGCCCGAGCGAGCCGCGTCGCGGACCGCGTCGGCGACCGCTCGCGCGGTCCCCTCGAGCGTCTTCAGGGCGACGTTGCCCGTGAAGCCGTCGGTGACGATCACGTCGGCCTCCCCGGTCAGCAGGTCGCGACCCTCGACGTTGCCGATGAAGTCGATCGCTCCCCGGCGTCGCTGAGCGCTCGTGCGCCTCGACCACGTCCGGGTTGCCCTTCTTCTGCTCCTCGCCGACCGACAGCAGCGCGACGCGCGGCGCCGCGATCCCAAGCACCGCCTGGCTGAAGGCCGAGCCCAGGTAGGCGAACTGGATCAGGTGCTGGGGGCGGACCTCGGTGTTCGCCCCGACGTCGAGGAAGAGCAACGGGTGGAGCGGAGCGACCGGCGTTCGGCAGCGGGACCTGGGCGGCGAGAGCCGGGCGGTGCACGCCGTGGAGCCGCTTCAGCGCGAACAGCGCCGCGGTCATCGTCGCGCCGGTGGACCCGGCGCTGACCAGGGCCGCTCGCCCGCCCGGCGGCAACGTCGGCAGCCGCCAGGACCACCGATGCGCTCGGGGGTCGAGCGCACCGCGGCCACCGGATCGGCGTCGTTGGCGATCCACCGTCGCGCGGCTCGACCTCGACGCCGGCGGGTGGCCGCAGCGAGGCGGGGCCGAAGACCCGGACCGCGATCCCGTCGGCCGCCGCGAGGCGGGCGCCCTCCATCACCAGCCTCGGGGCCCGCGTCGGCTGCCGTAGGCGTCCAGCGCCACTCGGGGCGCCGCGGGCCGGCCGCGGTCAAGCCACGTCCTCCGGTTCGGGCTCGGGATGCCGGGGCGGTCTCGGGCCTCGTGGCTGATCACTTCGCGGCCGGCGTAGGTGCCGCAGGTCGGGCAGACCCGGTGGGGCAGGCGCGGGCTGTGGCAGCGCGGGCACTCGTTGAGGCGCGGCGCGCCGCCTTGTGGTTGGCGCGGCGCTTGCGCGTCGCGCCGTCGCCTGTCTCTTCTTCGGTACCGCCATGAGAGCCAGGCATGGTAGCCAGGGGCGGCTGGAGCGCGCGGGTCCTACTCGTCCAGCTTCAGCTCCCGCAGCTTCGCCATGCGCGGATCGCCGCCGCCTCTCATGCCGGTGGGCCTCGGGATCGGCGTCGTTGAGGGACTCGCCGCAGACCGCGCAGAGGCCGGCGCAGTCGGCCCGGCAGAGCGGCTGGGAGGGCAGCGCCAGGACGACCGCGTCGTTCGCCCAGCGCTCGAGGTCGAGCTCGCCCTCGTCGACGTAGGGGCTGCGCAGCTCCTCGTCGCCCGCGCTGGGCTGGTCCACCTCGCGGGCGTCTATCTCCAGCGGCAGCCGCGCGTCCTCGAGGCAGCGCACGCAGGGCCGGAGAGCTCGGTGTGAGGCGCAGCCGCAGCGCGTAGCCGCTGCTGGTCCGCGAGACGTCCAGCCGCGCCCTGGCGAGGCCGCCGCTCGGCCGCATAGGTCTGGCCGCCGAGCGCGATCGGCCGGAGATCGACGTCCAGGTCGAGCCGCCGCGCCTGGCCGTGAGAGAGAGCGAGGTGTCCGAGGTCGACGATGCCGGCTTCCACGAGATCACTTCCTCGATCTGTGAATACGATGGCCGCCCGCGGGGCGGGCAGCTCCGCCTCGAGCTCCGAGGGTAGCGCCACCGCTGGCCGCTCAATTCCACTGGAACCCCGAGACCTACCTGGAGGAGATCCGGGCCGAGGTCCCGCGCTTCGACGAGCTGCAGGAGCGGCGATCGACGCGATCCCCTTCGCCCCCGACCGGGTGCTGGAGCTGGGGATGGGGACCGGCGAGACGACCCGCGCACCTGCTCGAGGCCTATCCCCGACGCCTGGGTGATCGGGCTCGACTCCAGACCCGAACATGGTCTTCCGCCTGCGCGAGGAGTACGACGACGTCCAGCTCGCGCGGATGGAGGACCCGCTGCCCGACGGGCCCTGGGACCTGGTGATCTCGGTGCTCTCGGTCCACCACCTGACCGACGATCAGAAGCGCTTGCTCTTCCGGCGGGTGCGCGAGCACGCGCGGGCGCTGGTGATCGGCGACGTGGTCAAGGCCGAGAAGCAGGTGACCCCGATCGAGCCGGGCTTCGACTTCCCCGACACCGCCGAGGAGCTTGCCGAATGGTGCGACGGGGAGATCACCTGGACCGCCGACGACCTCGCCGTCGTCCGCGCGACCTACGACCAGTGAGAGGAGCCGAAATGGCCCACCACAATCCGGAGCGACCCGGCCCCCCGCCCACTGCCGACGAGGGCGTCGTCCTCTACGAGAAGCGGGACCGGATCGCCTATCTGACGATCAACCGCCCCGAGGCCCGGAACGCGGTCAGCCCCGAGGTCCACCGGGCGATGATCGCCGCCTGGGCAGACTTCGCCGACGACGACTCGGTCGACGTCGCGATCCTCACCGGTGCCGGCGAGGCCTTCTGCGCGGGCGCCGACCTGAAGGAGTACATCCCGCCGATCGTCGCCGGAGGGAAGCCGGACGACCTTCGCCAGATCGTCGAGCTGGGCCTGAATGGGTTCACCCGCGGCATGCACCGGATCCCGAAGCCGATCATCGGCGCCGTCAACGGCTGGGCGCTGGCGGGAGGCTTCGAGACGGCGCTCGCCTGCGACATCCGGATCGCCTCCGACCGGGCGATGTTCGGCTCCTTCGAGGCCCGCCGTGGCTTCCACCACGGTGATGGCGGCCTGGTCCGGCTGGTGAACGCGGGCGGCGTCAGCGTCGCGATGCAGATGCTGCTCACGGCCGAGCCGATCGACGCCCGCCAGGCGCTCGAGTGGAACCTGGTCTCCAAGGTCGTTCCCCACGAGCAGCTGATGGAGGAAGCCGAGACCGTCGCCCAGCAGATCCTCCGCAACTCGCAGCGAGCGGTCCGATCCGCGAAGCAGACGATCCTCGACGTGATCGGCCAACCCCTCGACCAGCAGCTCCGCGCCGAGGCCTGGAACGCCTACACCTGCGCCGATCCCGATGAGACCCGGGCGATGCTGGAGGCCTTCTACGAGAAGCGTGACCCTGGCCGTGCCGGGTCGCACGAGACCGACCTCTAAGCCCCTTCGGAATAGCCGGGCCGGGCGATGTCGAGCTTCCGCCGGACGTGCTCGGCGAGTTTCGGCGCGAGGTCGTCCAGCCGATCATCGAGCTCTCCCGCCCGCAGTCGCCTTGCGAGCTCCTCCGCGGCGGTGCGAGTCTCGGCCGCGAGCGCCTCCGGATCGTCGGGCGGCGCGGCCCCTTGGCCAAGCAGCTCGCGGAAGAGGGCCAGGTCCTCACGGGTCGGCCCCTCCCCTGCCCGGATCTCCCGGGCGACGACCGCGCAGACGTTGGCGGCGACCAGGACCTTGAACCGCTGCTCGCCTGGGACCTCGGGGCGGAGCTCGCCGAACAGGTACTCGGCAACGGCGTCGAGCAGCTCGGGCGCTGTCGGGCGATCTTGGGTCACCGGATCAGTTCCAGCATGTCCCACTCGGGCTCGCAGATCCGGCGGCCGAGCGAGGCGAGCTCGTGGCTGCGGCGGACGCCGGTCAGATGATCACGAGCCTGGCGCGCGCAGATGATCGCCCACTTGACGTTGCCGAGGATCTCCCAGAAGCGCAGCCGCTCGGCCTCGACCGACCGCCCCCCGGCCGCCTGATAGGCCACCAGGAAGGGACCGACGTGTCCCACCCCGGCAACCGGCAGCTCGTCGTTGCCGAAGCGCCAGGAGCGGATGCAGAGCCAGCCGATGTCCTCGGCCGGATCGCCGAGGTGGGCGAGCTCCCAGTCGATCACCGCCGCCAGCCCGTCCCCGTCGACGATGAAATTGCCAAGCCGGAAGTCGCCGTGCACCAGCGTCGCCTCGACCGGCTCCGGGGCGTTGGCGCGCAGCCAGCGCAGCCCGAGCTCGACTGCCGGCAGCGGCTTGCCGATCGCATCGAGCTGGCGCTCCCATTCGGTGAGCTGCGCCAGCGCCGGATCGGATCCGGGCGCCGGCAGGGCTCCGTCGAGCGAGGCAGGCTCGATCGCGTGAATCCGCGCCAGCGCCTCGGCGAGCTGGCCCGGGAGCCGCTGGCGGGCGGTCCCGTACTCTGGCTTGCGAAGAATCCGAGGGGCGACCGAGGTGCCCTCGACCTCGGCCATCAGCACCCCGGCGGTCTCGAAGCGCCCCCCGTCCGGCTCGAAGGCAAGCGGCTCTGGGACCGGGACCCCGGCCTCGGCGGCGGCGCCGATCAGGGCGAACTCGTCGCCGATCGCGACCAGCGACTCCGACCCCGGTGGGTCGCGGCGGAGGACGTAGCGCCGATCGCCCGCCTCGGCGAGCCAGGTCTCACGGGAGGCACCGCCAGGAATCTGGCTGAGCTCGACCTCCGTGGGGCGCTCCCCCGTGCGTTCGGCCAGGACCTCGGCAACGCCAACGGCCAGCTCCTCCGCCATGGGAGAAGCCTATTGGCGACTGCTTCGCGTGAGGTAGCGGCCCTCCGTAACCGATCTCGGAGGGCTCGCGCTCACGGCCCTGGAGCCGGTCGCGGCCGCGCTGCACTGCCTGCAGGAACTTCTGGAGGTTGACCTCGAGGGTCGAGAGGATGTCGTCGGCGTAGTCCTCGGCGCCGAGGCGAATCTCGCGCTCGCGCTCCCGCGCCTCCTCGACGATCTCCTCGGCGGCTCGCTCGGCCTGCCGGGTGATCTCCTCGTTCGCCACCAGCCGCGCCTGCTGCTCGCGCGCTTCCTTGACGATCCGCTCGGCCTCGCGCTTCGCCTCGGCGAGCATCTCCTGACGCTCCTTGACGATCCAGCGCGCCTGCTTGATCTCCTCGGGGATCGTGGCGCGCATCTGGTCGAGGATGTCGTAGATCTCCTCGCGATCGACGCGCACCTGATCAGTGAGCGGCACGGGCCGCGCGTTGTGAACCAGGTCGTCGAGCTTGTCGATGAGTACTAGAACGTCCATTTGAAGTCGCTAAAGCTTACGCAGTCGCCGTGTTGACCGGCATCGGTTTCAGTTTCGGCGTCGAACTGCAAGCTCCTGCCCAGCTCTTACGCAGGAAAAAACGGCCTCTCAGCGGGCCAAACGCTCGGCCAGCGCCTTCGCCACCGGCGCCGGCACCAGGTCGGAGACGTCTCCCCCGAAGGTGGCGATCTCCTTCACACCGGTCGAGGAGAGGAAGCTGTAGTTGGCCGAGGCGAAGATGTACATGCTCTCGATGTCGGCCGCCAGCTTCCGGTTCAGCTGGTTCATCTCGAACTCGTACTCGAAGTCCGAGATCGCCCGCAGGCCCTTGATGATCGCGCCGGCGCCGTGCTCCCGGGCGAACTCGACCAGCAGGTTCGACATCACCTCGACATCCACGTTGCCGAGATCGGCGGTGGCCTCCTCGATGAACCCCTTCCGCTCCTCCGCGGTGAACAGGGTCTTCTCCTTGCGGACCGGCCGGTTGACGACCCCGACCACCACCCGCTCGAACACGCGGGCGGTGCGGGTGATGATGTCGATGTGCCCGTTGGTGACCGGGTCGTAGCTGCCGGGGCAGACCGCCACCCTGCCGTCGGGGTTCACGTTTGCTCCTTTCCCGCGTCGACCGGCGCAGGGGTGTAGACGCGGACCAGCGTGTCGCCGTAGCTGCGGTCCTTGGTCAGTGGATAGGAGAGCTCCAAGGGATCTCGAGCAGTTGTTTCGATTACCACCCTGCCTCCCTCTGCCAGGACACCGGGGATGAGGATGTCAAGGCCCGTGGCAAGACCGGCGGCGAGTCTATACGGCGGATCGCAGAGGATCAGGTCGTATCGCATCGTCGGCCCGAAGGAAGCCTCGCGTTCCAGGAAGTCCAGGACGTCGGCCTTCACGACCCGGCCTCGATCCGGCTCGCCGCCTGTGATCCCAAGCTCCTCCAGATTCCGTCTCACGGCGCCCGGCTTGACGTCGACGAATGTGGCCTCGGCGGCCCCTCGAGAGAGAGCCTCGATTCCCAGTGCCCCACTTCCGGAGAAGAGGTCGAGCACGATTGCGCCCTCAACGCTGCCGAGCATCGAGAAGAGCGCCTCGCGGACGCGGCCGGTGGTCGGACGAATTCCCGCTTTTGGGACGTACAGGCGTCGCCCGCGGAGCTCGCCCCCGGTGATCCGCATCTCTGCCATCACAAATCGGGTTGCTGCTCAGCTTCGCTTCCGCTGCACCCTCTCATCACGCTAGGCGGCTATCTGCTCGACCCGCTCGTCGCCGAAGCGCCGGCGCGCCTCGCCCATCAGCGGTCCGAGTGCCGGCGCCTCCAGCGAGTGATGGCGAGCGAGCAGCTCGCGGACCCGGCGACGCGCCTCCAGCAGCAGCGCCATGTCCTCGGGAAGCGTGGCGGCCCGGAAGCGGGGCAGCCCGTGCTGGCGCGTCCCCAGGATCTCGCCCTCGCCGCGGATCGAGAGGTCGACCTCGGCGAGCTTGAAGCCGTCGCCCTCGGTGGCGATCGCCTCCAGCCGCGCCCGGGCGGCTTCCGACTCGGGATCGCCGAAGAGGATGCAGACCGAGTCGTGCTCACCCCGGCCCACCCTCCCGCGCAGCTGGTGGAGCTGGGAGAGCCCGTAGCGCTCAGCGCCCTCGACCAGCATCACCGTCGCGTTCGGAACGTCGACCCCGACCTCGATCACCGTGGTCGCCACCAGGACGTCGGCCTCGCCGGCGACGAAGCGCTCCATCGCCCGCGCCTTCGCCTCCGAGGGCATCTGCCCGTGCAGCAACTCGATCCGGAAGTCGCGGAGCTCCCCGCGAGCGAGCCGCTCGGCTTCCACCTCGGCGGCGCGGGCCTCGGTCATGTCCGACTCGCTCACCAGCGGGCAGACGACGTAGGCCTGCCGGCCCTCCCGGAGGCGCTCGCGAATGAACTCGTAGGCGCCCACCCGGCCTTCGTCGTCGACCACCTCGGTGCGGATCGGGCGGCGGCCGGCGGGCAGCTCCCGCAGCGCCGTGGTCTCGAGATCGCCGTACGCGGTCAGCGAAAGTGTCCGCGGGATCGGGGTCGCGGTCATGTGGAGGACGTGGGGCAGCAGGGAACCCGGGCCCTTGCGGTCGAGCGCCGTGCGCTGGCGGACCCCGAAGCGGTGCTGCTCGTCGACGACTGCGACGGCGAGCGAGCCGAACTCGACCGTCTCCTCGATCAGAGCGTGGGTCCCTACGACGATCGCCGGCCGGCCGGCGGCCAGGGCGGCGAGCAGCTCCGCCCGCCGGGGTGCGGGCGTGGCCGAGGTGAGCAGCGCCAGCGGCGCCGACTCGCCAGCGAGCAGCGACTCGAGCGTCCGGAAGTGCTGCTCGGCGAGCGTCTCGGTCGGCGCCATCAGCGCCGCCTGGTGTCCCCCCTCCAGCGCCCGCAGCATCGCGTACAGAGCGCAGACCGTCTTGCCGCTCCCAACCTCCCCCATCAGCAGCCGCTGCATCGGCTCGGGCCCACCGAGGTCGCCGTCGACCTCCTCGATCGCCCGGGCCTGATCGCCGGTGAGGCGGAAGGGCAGCGAGTCCAGCCAGCCCCCCACCCGCTCCCCCGGCGGCGGAAGCTGCGGCCCGCGGCCGGACTCGAGCCGCCGCCCTCGCCGCGCCGCCAACGCCGCCTGGTAGAGAAAAAGCTCCTCGAAGGCGAGCCGCTCGCGGGCCGCCTCCGCCTGGTGGTGGTCGGAGGGGAAGTGCGAGGCGACCAGCGCGTCGGCCGTCCCAGGCATCCGGAGCTCCGCTCGCAGGGAACCCGGCAGGGGTTCGGTCGCGTGCCTCGCTGCGCCCACCGCCTGCCAGACCCACTCGCGGATGCGCTGCGGGCGAAGGCGCTCGGAGGCAGGGTGCACCGGGACGATCCCGAGTGTGTGCAGGCCCGCCGGGGCGCCGGAGGCCCTGGATTCGAGAAGCTCGTGCTCGGCGACGGTGAAACCCCGCTTCTCTAGCTTGCCGCGAAGCAGCAGCCTGGTGCCGGGCTGGAGGCGGTCGGCGAGCCAGGCGCGGTTGAACCAGACCGCCTTCGCTCCGCCGGTCTCGTCGACGATCTCCGCCTCGAGGATCGTGAGCCGGCGGCGGCGCGTCGGCCGCAGCTTCGAGCCCCGCACCTCGACCTCGATCGTCGCCTCCTCACCCAGCTTCAGCTCCCCGATCCCGACCGGATCCGCCCGGTCCCGGTAGCTGTGGGGCAGGTGACGGAGGAGGTCGCCGAGGCTCCCGATCCCGATCTCGGCGGCGGCGGCGCTGAGCTTCGGGCCGGCTCCGCGCAGCTTCGTCACCGGCGCCTCGAGGATCGCCGGCTTCGGCGCTGAGCGAAGCGGGGCCGCGAGCAGCCGCCCGCGGTCGAGCGGCTCACCGCCGCCGATCGCCCGCGGCAGGTACGGCTCGAGGGGCGCCGGATCGGGCTTGAGCGCGGCCTCCATCCCGTTGAAGGCTAGGGCTGGCGTCCGATGACCTCGGCCGACTCGCCGCGGTGGCGTCGGTAGGTCTCGCTGATCCAACCGACCGTCGGGTGATCGGCCAGCGAGTCCAGGAACTCTGAAGGCGGGGGCTCGGGGAATTCGTACTGAAGCTCGGGGGGCCAGGCGAGCGGGAACAGCAGCGCCGCCGCGGTCAGATCGGCGACGGTGAACCCGTCCCCGACCAGGTAGTCGCCACCGCCCCGCTCCGACTCGATTCGATCGAGAGCCGCGATCAGCGCCCCGCGGCTGCGCTCGGCGCCCTCCTCGCTGAAGTCGTAGCGCTTGTTCATGTACCGCCACGCGACCGGGAAGATCACGGGCATCGCGGCTTTCACCGCCAGCCGCTTCGCCCGGCCCTGATCGGTGGTCAGGAACGAACCGCCGTACGCCGTCTCGTCTCGGAGCTCCCAGAAGCCGACCCGGCGCATGTCATGTCCCGCGTGCTCGTCGAAGTAGTCCTCGAGCTCGAGCGCCCGGCGTCTCTCGACGGGGTCCTCTGGATAGAGCGGCCGCTCCGGGAATCGCCGCTCCAGCTCCTCGATGATCCGGGTGGAGTCGACGATCCGCTCGCCGTCGAGGTCGAGCACCGGAAGCGTCCCCTCTCCGCGCGAGAACGCCATCGCCTTCGGCCCACCCGGCAGCAGCGAGTGCCGGCGGTGAGGGACCCGCTTGAAGTCCAGCGCCCAGCGCGCCTTCTCGTTGAAGTTGGAGAAGCTGTACTGCCAGAGCAGCGGCAGGCTCACTGGGCGGCGAGCAGCCACCAGTAGTGCTGCTGGCCGCCCTCGTGAAGCTCCAGCTCGACCTCGGGCGGCGCGTGGCCGGCGAGCTCCTCGAGCGGGATCGGCGCTCCGGCGCCGCCGATCACGGTAACGATCTCGGCGCCATCGGCGAGCGAGGCGAGGGTTGCCGCCAGGGTTGAGCCGGCCCCTCCCCAGGCGATGATCTCCTCCTCGACGAACCCCACCGCGTCGCCCTTGACGAAGCGGCCCTTGGTGTCATCGCGGGCCGCCGCGGCGACCGATCCGACCCGGACCCCAGCCAGCGCCTGATCCAGGCGCCGCGCATTGACCTCGATCGGTTCCGCCGGATTGTGCTCGACCAGCGCCACCAGGCCGGCCTGCTGGGAGGTGCAGGGCACCACCCGGGCCTCCTTGTCGGAGAGCTCCGCGGCCCGCTCGGCGGCCATCACCACGTTGGGATTGTTGGGAAACACCAGCACCTCCTCGGAGGGGACCTCGTGGATCGCCGCCAGGAGGTCGTAGATCGAGGGGTTGAAGGTGTCTCCCGCGCCGACCACAAAGGCGCCGAGGCCCTCATAGAGCTCGCGCATCCCGGCGCCCGAGACGATGGCGACCGCGGCGCAGCGGCCCGCCTGCAGCCGGGCGGTGCGCTCGGCGATCTGCTCTCGCATGTCGGCAACATCCAGCTGGGAGACCTCGCCGGAGCCCTCGAACAGGGCAATCGCGGTCTCGGGCTCGTCGGTGTGGACGTGGACCTTCAGCGTCGCGTCGTCGCCTACCACCAGGACCGAGTCGCCGAGCTCCTCCAGCCCTGAAACGAACGAGCGTCCCTCCAGTCCCGAGCCGGTGACGATGAAGTTGGTGCAGTAGCGGAAGCGGCTGTCCTCGTGGTGAGGCCTCGTGTGGGCGGCGGGGGCATAGTGCGGCACGCTGGGAGCCTCGACATCGCCGCGAAGGCCGGCGACAACGCCGGCGAAGATCAGCACCAGCCCGTGGGCGCCCGCGTCGACGACCCCGGCCTCGCGGAGCACCTCGAGCTGCTCCGGCGTCCTCGCCACCGCCCGCTCTCCGTCCTTGAGGACCTCCTCCAGGAGGCCGGCGAGCATCCGGTCCTGGTCCTCTGGGGTGGTGTCACTGTTGAGCCTGGTGCGCTCCATGTGGGCGAGTCGCCTGGCGACCGAGTGCGCCATCTCCCGGAAGACGGTGAGCATCGTCCCCTCCGCCGGCTCGCGCACGGACTCGTAGGCGGCGTCCGCGGCGCGGGCCATCGACGCCGCCACCAAGACGGGGTCGATCAGCTCGCCGGGACGGCTGGAGAGCTCCTCGGCGGCCCCGCGAACGATCTGGCTGAGGATCACACCGGAGTTGCCTCGCGCACCCATCAGTGCCGCCCGGGCGAGCGCGTTGACGATCTCGTTGCGGCCGACCTCGTCGACCATCTGGCCGTCGAGCCGGTCGAGCTCGTCGCTCACCGCTCGCAGGGTGAGCGCCATGTTGTCACCTGTGTCCCCGTCGGCGACCGGGAAGACGTTCAGGTCATTGACCTCCTGGCGGCGCTCCTCGAGGTAGGCGCTGGCCGCGCTTACGACGCGCCGGAATCGCTCTATGGAGAGATCAGCCAATGCAGGGGATTGGGTCGCGGACCCTGCCGCCGACGAAGCTTATGCTGCTTTCGTGACCTTATTGGACTTGAGGCAGCGGGCGCAGACGTAGACGCGACGGGTGCGTCCCCCTCCTCCTGGATCCTCACCTTCTGCAGGTTCGGATTGAAGCGCCGGCGGGTCGCCACCATCGAGTGGCTTCGGGAGTTGCCGAAGGCGGGGCGCTTGCCGCAGCTGTGACAGACCTTTGCCATGGACCGCGGGATGGTAGCGGGGTAGCGGATCCTCGGACCAGGGTCCTGGAAGCCGGGGACGCGCTCGCAGAGATCGGGGTCCGCGTCGGCCAGGGCTTCCACTTCGGCCTCCCCGCGCCGCTGGACGAGGTCCTGGCGCAGCAGGGCTAAAGCTCAGTCCAGCCCCCGCCGGAGCTCCGCCATCCGGATCACCGCGATCGCCGCGTTGCGGCCCTGGTCGCGCTTGTCACCTCCGGCGCGCGCCTCGGCCTGCTCCGGGTGTCGCAGGTGATCACGCCGAAGGCGCAGGGGACGCCGGTATCGAGCTGCACTCGCTGGACCCCGCGAGCGGCCTCGGCGCAGACGTAGTCGTAGTGGTTGGTCTCGCCCCGGATCACGACCCCGAGGCAGGCGACCCCTGCGAAGCGGCCCGACTCGGCGGACCACTTGGCCGCCAGCGGCAGCTCGAACGCACCGGGAACCTCGTAGGTATGGACCGAGGTCGGGGCCACCCCCCGCTCGCCGAAGGCCTCGACCGCGCCGTTGACGAGCCGCTCGGCGAGATCCTCATAGAAGGTCGAAACGCAGACCGCGAACTCGAGCTCGGAAAGTTCCGCCACTTCGCGTAGCTAATCAGGCGCCGGGGCGAGGTCGCCCCGTCAGTCGCCGGGCGGGTAGTCGGGCGTTTCGCCCTCCTCCCGCCGAGCCTCTCGACCCGCCCGGCTCCTCGTCGCGGCGGTGCTCCTCGTGCAGCAGCTGCTCGTCGAGCGGCAGTCCCTGATGGTGGAGGGCGTGGCCAAGCCGTTCGCGCTTCGCCTGTAGGTAGGCCTCGTTGTGGGGGTTGGGAACGGTCTCGATCGGCACCTGATCGGTGACCGAGAGCCCATATCCCTCGAGCCCGTGGATCTTCTTCGGGTTGTTGGTGAGGATCCGGATGCTGGTGAGGCCGAGGTCGACCAGGATCTGGGCGCCGATCCCGTAGTCGCGGAGGTCGGCGGGCAGGCCTAGCTTGCAGGTTGGCGTCGACCGTGTCGAGCCCCTCCTCCTGGAGCTTGTAGGCGCGGAGCTTGTTGAGCAGGCCGATCCCCCGGCCCTCCTGGGAGAGGTAGAGCAGCACCCCGCGGCCCTCGCGCTCGATCGTCGGCGAGCGCCGCCTCGAGCTGCTCGCCGCAGTCGCAGCGCAGCGAGTGGAAGACGTCGCCGGTGAGGCACTCGGAGTGGACCCGGACCAGCACGTCCTCGGCGCCGGCGACCTCGCCCTTGACCATCGCGACGTGATGCTTCTCGTCGACCAGCGAGCGGTAGCCGACCGCGGTGAACTCGCCGAACTCGGTCGGCAGCTTGGTCGAGACGATCCGCTCGACCAGGCTTCTCGGTCCGCCGCCGGTAGGCGATCAGGTCGGCGACCGTGACCATCTTCAGGTCGTGTCGCTCGGCAGTACTGGACCAGGTCCGGCACCCGCGCCATCGTCCCGTCCTCGTTCATGATCTCGCAGATCACCCCGGCCGGGATCAGGCCGGCCAGGCGGGCGAGGTCGACTGCGGCCTCGGTCTGGCCGGTGCGCTCGAGCACCCCGCCGTCCTTGGCCTTCAGCGGGAAGACGTGGCCGGGCTGGACGCAGGTCCTGCGGGTGTGGAGTGAGGGTCGATCGCGACCTGGACGGTGTGGGCGCGGTCGGCGGCCGAGATCCCCGTGGTGACGCCCTCGCGCGCCTCGACCGAGACCGTGAAGGCGGTCTGGAAGCGGCGACTTCGTTCTTGGCGGCCATCAGGTCGAGCCCGAGCTCGTCGCAGCGCTCGTCGGTCAGCGCGAGGCAGATCAGCCCGCGGCCGTGCTTGGCCATGAAGTTGATCGCCTCGGGAGTCGCGAACTGAGCGGCCAGCGTCAGGTCGCCCTCGTTCTCGCGGTTCTCGTCGTCGCAGACGACCACCATCCGGCCCGCGGCGGATGTCCTCGATCGCCTCCTCGATCGTCGAGAACGGCGAGCTCGCCTGCTCCTCGGTGATCTGCGTCCTTGGTTGGCTTCGCCATCAGCTCTCCCTTCGTTTCGGGTTGCTCCTCAGCTTCGCCTGCGGACACCCTCGGGTGATAGGGTGACACGGCCGGGAGCATCCGCCGCACGATACCGCGCCAGCACGTCGCACTCGACGTTGACCCGGTCGCCCGGGCTCGAGCGCCCCGAGGGTGGTGCGCTCGAGGGTCTCGGGGATCAGCGAGACCTCGATCCAGTCGTCGCCGAGGCCGGCGATCGTGAGGCTGACGCCCTCGATCGCGATCGAGCCGTGCTCGACCACGTAGTCGAGGAGCTCGTCCGGCAGCTCGACCCGCAGCCGGCGGGCGAAGCCGTCCTCCTGCGGAGCCGCGCCACGGTCCCGGTCCCGTCGACGTGGCCCTGGACGATGTGGCCGCCGAGCCGGTCGCTCGGGCCGAAGCGGCAGCTCCAGGTTGACCGGGCCGCCGACGGCGCAGCTCCCCCGAGCGTGGTCAGCCCGAGGGTCTGGCGCATCACGTCGGCCTCGAAGGCTCCGCCGCCCGCGGAGGTCGCGGTGAGGCAGGCGCCGTTGACCGCGACCGAGTCGCCCTCGGCGAGCTCGGAGGCGAGCGTCTGCCTTGATCGCGGATGCGGGCGCCGTCGTCGCCGGTCGTCCACCGACTCGACCTCGCCCAGCTCGGCGACGATCCCCGTGAACATCAGCGGATCGCTTACCACTCCTCTCAGGCGGCCGTGATCAGCAGGTCCTCGCCGATCGGCTCGTGCTGATCGCGAGCGGCCGCAGGCCCTCGGCGATGCGCTGCGCGCCCCTCGCCCTCGAGCACCGCGCGCGCCTCGCCCGCGCCGACCAGCACCGGCGCGATGAACAGGCTCATCGCGTCGATCTCGCCGGCGTCGAAGAGGGCGCCGGCGAGGGTCGGGCCGCCCTCGCAGGAGCAGGTCCTGGATCTCGCGGCGGCCGAGCTCGTCGAGCGCGGCGCTGAGCCGCGCGGCGCGGTCGCGCCCGGGCGCAACGATCACCTCGGCCCCGGCGGCGCTCGAGAGCATCGCGGCGCGCCGAGGGCGCCTCGGGCGAGCAGACGACGAGCAGCGGCGCCTCGTCGATCGAGTCGACCAGAGCCGAGTCGAGCGGCAGGCGCGCCTGCGAGTCGAAGACGACCCGGATCGGGCTGGCCGCGTCGGGCCTCCTCGGCCTCGCGCGCGCGGTGAGCAGCGGGTCGTCGGCGAGCGCGGTGCCGATCCCGACCGCGACCGCGTCGCACTCGGCGCGCCAGCGGTGGACCAGCTCGCGGCTCTCGGCGCGTCGAGATCCAGCGCGAGTCGCCGCCCGGCGCCGCGACCCGGCCGTCGAGGGTCATCGCCGCCTTGTAGGTGACCAGCGGGCGGCCGGTGCGGGCCCGCTTGCGGAAGGGCTGGTTGAGCAGCCGCGCCGGCGGTGGCCTCGGCGCCCCTCGGCGAGCTCGACCTCGACCCCGCCGTCGCGGAGCATCCCGGGCCCTCGGCCCGAGGCCTTCTCGGTCGGGTCCTCGGAGGCGTAGACGACCCGGGCGATGCTCGGCCTCGAGGATCGCCTCGGTGCAGGGGGGCTGGCGGCCCGTGTGGGCGCAGGGCTCGAGGGTGACGTAGAGGGTCGGCGCCGGCGGGGTCGTTGCCCCGGCCGCGGCAGTCCTCGAGCGCGGCGCGCTCGGCGTGCAGCCCGCCGAGCTCGGCGTGGAAGCCCTCGCCGATCACCTCGCTCGTCGCGGGCGAGCACGGCGCCCACCAGCGGGTTCGGGCTCACCCTGCCTCGGCCGCCCTCGGCGAGCTCGAGCGCCCTGCGCAGATGGGCCTCTTGGAGTTCGGTATCGACGGTCGGCCAAGCCGGGCCTCCTGATTGACTGGTCAGTCAGCCAGTTTGTACGCTCCACCAGTCGGGGGCGCTGGCGGCCGCACGCATAAGTCGCTACGGCTGCGCCTTCGCTCCGAAGTGGGGCGGCCTTGCGCCCCCTTACTCTGTTCCGCTCCGATGGCGAGCGACACCGGAAGCGGCGGCAGCGAGGCGCGCAGCTACGGCAGGCGCGCCAGCCTGCTCTCGATCGGGGTCGGGATCACCGGGCTGATCACCTACCTCTTCTTCGCGATCGCCTCGCACGAGCTCTCGCAGGAGGAGTACGGGCAGATCGCGGTGCTCTGGTCGGCGGTCTTCATCATCGTCTCCGTCCTGCAGCGCCCGGTCGAGCAGCTGCTCTCGCGGACGGTCTCCGAGCACATCGCGACCGGGCAGCCCTACTCGGCCACCCGGTGCGGGTGGCGGCGACGATCCAGCTCGGAGTCGCGATCGGCTTCGTCGTGCTCGCCCTCGCGCTGCGCGGCCCGATCGAGGACGGCCTGCTCGACGGCAACGAGACCCTCTACTGGATCGGCGTCGGCGCGGTCGCCGCCTACGGCGCCAGCTACTTCGCCCGCGGCTTCCTCGCCGGCAGCCACCGGCTCACCCTCTACGCCGCTGCTGATCATCTCGCGAGTCGGTCTCGCGCACCGCCTTCCCGCTGGCGGTCGCCCTCGGGATCGCCAGCGGCCAGGACGCCGTCGCGCTCGGGATCGTCGCCGCCCCGACCCTGTCGCTGATCGTCGTCCCCTTCGCCTTCCTGCGCCGGGGCGGCCGCCCGGCGCGCCCGCCGGAGAAGCGAGCCCGAGCGGCGGTGACCTGCCAGGCCGAGGTCGGAGTTCACCCTCGCCGCACGGCGGCGGCTTCGCGGCGGCGGTCTTCCTGATCATGCTCAGCGAGCAGACCTTCCTCAACGCCGGGCCGCTGCTCGTCAACGCCACCGCCGGCGCGGCCGCGGCCGGCTTCATCTTCAACATCCTGATGATCGCCCGGGCGCCGCTGCAGCTCTTCCAGGCGGTCTCCACCAGCCTCCTCCCCCACCTCACCCGGCTTCGCGTCGCAGGGCGCAGGACGAGGACTTCCGCGCCTCGGTCCGGGTGACGATCCGGGCGATCGCCGCCTTCGCCGGGCTGGTCGGCGCTGGCGATGCTGATCGCCGGCCCCGAGCTGATGCAGATCGCTTTCGGCGACAAGTTCACCTACGAGCGCGTCGACCTGCTGATCGTCACCGCCGGGATGGGCCTCTACCTCTCCGCGGCGACGCTCAACCAGGCGGCGCTCGCCCAGGGCCAGGTCCGGCGGGCGGCCGTCTGCTGGCTCGGCTGCGCGATCGTGTTCGTCGCTCTGGACCGCGCTGCCGATCGTCGCCGACGAGTTCCTCCGGGTCGAGGTCGGCTACCTCGGCGCGGCCACCGCCCTCTGCGCGCTGCTCTACTGGATCTACCGCCAGCCCCACCCGCGGGTGGCCGACCGACCGACGCCGGGCTCGGCCGAGGAGCTCGAGCTCCAGCTCGCCGCGGCCGACGAGGGCTCGCCCTGACGCGGGGCCGAGCGCCGATGAGCGACGCCGAGCTGATCCTGCATCGCCGGGGCGCTGCTGGCGCTGGGGATCGGCGCCGCGCTGCTCGCCGACCGGGTCAAGGTCCCCGGCCTGCTGCTGTTCCTGGGACTGGGCATGCTCGTCGGCTCCGAGGGGATCGGCGGCGTCGAGTTCGACGACGCCGAGCTGACCCGGACCCTGGGCACGATCGGCCTGGTCCTGATCCTGTTCGAGGGCGGGCTCACGGCCGGCTGGCAGGAGATCCGGCCGGTGCTGGCGACGGCGATCTCGCTGGGCACGGTCGGGACCATCGTGACCGCGCTGATCGCGGGGTTCGCCGCGGCGTGGATCCTCGACCTGGGCACGCTCGAGGGCCTGATCGTTGGCTCGGCGATCGCGGCCACCGACTCGGCGGCGATCTTCGCCGTCCTGCGCGGCTCGAAGCTGCGGCGCAAGATCGCCCGCTCGCTCGAGGGCGAGTCCGGGATGAACGACCCGGTCGCGCTGCTCCTCGTTACCGGGCTTCATCGCCTGGATCGAGGAGCCTGGCTTCGGCCTCGCCCGACATGGCGCTCGAGCTCGTCGGCGAAGCTCGCGCTCGGCGCGGTGCTCGGCGTCGCGATCGGGCTTCGCCGCCCGCGGCGACCTTCCGGCGGCTCGACTACCCGACCCAGGGCCTCTATCCCGGTCGCCTCGATCGCCGCGGCGGCGCTCTGCCTACGGCGCTCACCGAGGTCGCCCAAGGATCGGGCTTCCTGGCCGTCTACCTGACGGCGCTGATCCTTGGCACCGGGGCGGTGCCCGGCAAGCGGACGATGGTCGCCTTCCACCAGGGACTGGGCTGGGTCTCGCAGATCTCGCTCTTCTTCCTGCTCGGGCTGCTGGTCTTCCCGAGCCGCCTGATCGACGTCGCCGCGCGAGGGACTGCTGATCTCCGCCGTGCTGATGTTCGTCGCGCGCCCCCTGGCGGCGCTGGTCGCGAGCCTTCCCGCCCGCTTCTCGCTGCGCGAGCGGCTGATGCTCGGCTGGGCCGGGCTGCGCGGCGCCGTCCCGATCTGGCTCGCGACGTTTCCCGTGATCGCCGGGCATCGCCGGCAGCGAGCGAGATCTTCAACATCATCTTCTTCGTCGTCGTCACCTCGACCGCTGATCCAGGGGGCGACCTTCGAGCCGCTGGCGCGGCGGCTCGGCCTGACCACCGACGAGCCCGCGCTGCCGCGCCCGCTGGTCGAGAGCGGCACGATCCGGCGCCTCGGCGGCGAGGTCTTCGCTTACCGGGTCGAGCCCGACGCCGCGATCGTCGGCCGTCCGGTGCGCGACCTGCGGCCTGCCGCGCCAGGCGCTCGTCAACGTGATCGTGCGCGGCGGCGAGGCGATCCCGCCGCGCGGCTCGACCGAGATCGAGGCCGGCGACGAGCTCCACATCCTCGTCCGCGGCGAGGTGCGCGAGGAGGTCGAGAAGCTGATGCACCGCTGGCGCGAGGGGCCCCTCGACGAGCCGCCGCGCCCGCGGCTGCAGCCCCGCGCGGCGCACCGCAGATCTTCAACGTCCGGCCCTGGACCGAGGAGGACGGCGACGCCCGGCCGCCCCGACGCGATCGGCGGGCGTCGAGATCGCGTAGCGGCTGCGCACCCGCCGCGACAGCCCCGGCGCTCTGGTGATCCTCGCCGACGGGCGCTACGCCGTCACCGGCGACTCGCTGGTCGCGGTCGGGCCCCGGCGCGCCAGTCGCCGACTGGGCGGCGCGCCGAGTCGCGCGCGGCCGACGGGCGCGGCGCAAGGCCTGGTGGCAGGAGGTCGCGGGGGTGCTGAACGCCCCGAGCGGCGCCCCCGTCGACGGCGAGGCTTGCGGCGCCCGCGGCGCCGGCTTGGTGCGCAGGTCGCGCCGGCCGCGTCGGCGATCGCGCGGTAGGCCTGGCGGGGTCCGGCGCCCCGAAGACGGCGGAGCCGGCGACGAACAGGCCGGCGCCCGGCCTCGGCGACGCTGCCGGCGGTGCTCGGGTCGATGCCGCCGTCGACCTCGATCGCCGCCTCGCCGACGACCTCGCGCGAGGCGCCTCGACCTTGTCGGGCGACTCCGGGATGAACGGCTGCCCGCCCCAGCCCGGGTTGACCGTCATGCAGAGCAAGATGTCGGCGTAGTCGGTCGAGCTCGCCGACCGCCTCCGCCGGGGTGCCGGGGTTGATCGCGATGCCCGCCAGGCAGCCGAGCTCGCGAATCGCGCTCAGGGTGCGGTTGGTGTGCGGAGTCGCCTCGGCGTGGAAGCTGATCGAGTCGGCCCCGGCCTTGGCGAACTCCTCGATGTGGTCGCTCGGGGCTCTCGATCATCAGGTGGACGTCGATCGCGCCGCCCGGCGTCGTGGACCTGGTCGGCGATCGAGCTCGCCGACCAGCGGCCCGATCGTGATCGGCGGGACGAAGTGGCCGTCCATCACGTCGACGTGGATCACGCGTGCGCCCGGCGGCCATCACCTCGGCGACCTGGGAGCCGAGCCTGCGAGAAGTCGGCCGAGAGGATCGAGGGGGCGACCCGCTTGCTCGCGAAGAGCTCGCGGCGAGTCGTCGAGGCGGTGTCGGTGGCGGCTTCCATGCGAGGTCAGATGGAGCGAAGCATCGAGTGGCCGCAGTGCTGGCACTTCATGTCCTCGGTGCGGCTCATGCGGCTGATCGTCTGGTGCTCGCCGCAGTTCGGGCACTGGGAGACGAGCTCGAAGCGGCAGAGGCAGTACACGCAGACGAAGCGGCCGGGAAGCTGGGCGGGGCGCAGCCAGGGCTCGCCGCAGCCAGGGCAGTTGGGGCGCTCGCAGGGCGCCCTCCGTCGCCTCGGGAGCATCGGCGGCCCGCCGAGGCCACCGTCGGTTCGTTCTCAGCCATGTGTCGAGACGTAGCGATCGAGTCACTCAGCGCGGGAGGGAGCCGGATGTCCCCGCAAGAACTCCGCCGCGGCCATCGGGCGCCCGCCGGGAGGCTGCACCTGATCCAGCCGCAGGGCCGCCCTCGGCACGTGCCGAGCAGAAGCTGCTCGCCCTCGACGGCGATCTCGCCCGGAGGCGGTCCCGCGCGCGACCGCCCGAGCCGCGGCGCACCCCGAGCCGTCTCCCCCGTCGAGCTCGAGGTGGGTGCCGATGTGGGGATTGAGCGCGCGCACCGTCCGCGCCAGCTCGGCCGCGGGCGGGCGGGGTCGAGGTGGCGCTCCTCGGGCTCGATCTTCTCGGCGTAGGTCGCCAGCGAGCTCGTCCTGCTCTGTCGAACTCGAGCGCACCCCTCCGCGAGGCGGTCGAGCGACGCGCACCAGCAGCCTCGCCGCCGAGGTCGGCGAGGCGGGCCGAGAGTGAGCCGTAGTCGTCGTCCGCCCGGACCGCGATCTCCTCCTGCAGCGCCACCGGCCCGGAGTCGAGGTCCTCGGTGACCCGCATGATCGTCACCCCGGTGCGCTCGTCCCCGGCCATCATCGCCCGCTCGATCGGGGCCGCCCCGCGCCAGCGCGGGATCAGGGAGGGATGGACGTTCAGCATCAGATGCTCAGAGAGCAAGGGCTCCCTGATCAGCTGGCCGAAGGCGCAGACCGCGACCGCCTCGGGCCGGGCGGCGCCGAGCGCCTCGACCGACTCGGGCTCGTTGACGTCTCGCGTCTGGTGCACGCTCGAGGCCGAGCTCGCGCGGCCGTCTCCGCCGCCGGGGGCGGGGCCAGCCTGCGCCCGCGTCCTCGCGGGCGTCGGGCGGGGTCACGACCAGCGCCGGGCCGTGCGGCGCTGGCGGCGAGCGCGCCGGAGCACCGTCGGCGGCGAACTCCGAGGTGCCGAGGTAGGCGGTCCTCAAGCCGGCACTGAAGCTCGGGTCATCCTCGCTGTCATCGGGCTCGTCATCGCGCGGCGGCGCGTAGGTGCCGCCCTCGCGCAGGGCCCGCAGGGCGCCGCGCCGGTGCTCCCGGGTCGTCCGGTCGAGCATCAGCACCCCGTCGAGATGGTCGATCTCGTGCTGGAGCACCCGAGCCTCCAGGCCCGAGGCCTCGATCAGCAGCCCGTCGCCGGTCTGATCGACGCCGCGGACCCGGATGTAGAGCGGGCGTTCGACGTCGACGACCACCCCGGGGAGGCTGAGGCAGCCCTCCTCCGCGCCGGCCAGATCCTCAGCCGACGACCACTCGATCTCGGGGTTGACGAGCGCGGTGGCGGACCGCGTCCGGCGCCCGCCTGAAAGACGAGGAGGCGGCGCAGGATGCCGAGCTGGGTGGCGGCCAGCCCCACCCCCATGCCGTCGCGCATCAGCGCGACCATCCGCTCGACCTCGCTCGGCGAGCGCCTGTCGAACTCCGTGCACCGGCGAGGCCGCCGAGCGCAGCACCGGGTCGCCGAACTTGACGCACCTGGGCGAGCGCCGCCGCGCGGCGCTCGAGCCGCCTCGGGGTCGAGGCCCTCCGGGGCCTCGACCTCGATCGGGCGATCGTCGTCGGCGACTCCGACCGTGGTCTCGGTTTCCTCAGCCATGGAGCCGAGTCTAGTCGAGGCCCGTCTGGGCTACTGCGGGTCGACGTCGACCGAAATCGAGACCTCACCCAGGAGGCGACCGGCCGACCGCCGCCGAGACCGCCTCGCGGACCGCCGCCACCGCGGTGGTGCGGTCCGCCGACTTGACCAGCAGCCGGCGGCGGTGCCGGCCGCGCAGCCGGAAGAGCGGAGCCGGGCCGAGCAGCTCGGCCTCGGCCGCGAGCCGCTCGGCCGACCAGCGCCCGCAGCCGCCTCCGCCGACGTATCGAGCGGCTCCTCCTCGGGTGAGCTCAGCCCGACCTCGATCAGGTGGGAGAACGGCGGGTAGCGGAGGGCGCGGCGACGCTCCAGCTCCTCGGCGAGGAAGCCGGCCGAGTCGTGGCCGGCGGCGTGGCGGATGCTCGGGGCGCCGGTGGCCAGGGTCTGAACCAGCACCTTCCCCCCGGCCTCGCCGCGGCCGCTGCGCCCGGCGAGCTGGGTGATCAGCGCGAAGGTGCGCTCCTCGGCGCGGAAGTCCGGCAGGCGCAGGGTCCCGTCGGCGTCGAGGACGACGCCGAGGGTGACCTCGGGGAAGTCGTGGCCCTTGGCGACCATCTGGGTCCCCACCAGCACCCCGGAGTCGGCCCGCTCGAACCGGCGCAGCACCTCGCCGTGCCGCCGCCAGCGGCGCTATCCGAGTCGAGCCGGAAGACCTCGAGCGGCGCCAGCAGCTCGCGTCAGCTCGGCCTCGACCCGCTGGGTGCCGGCGCCGACCCTGCGCGATCGTCACCGAGGAGCACTCGGGGCAGGCTTCGGGCCGGGGCTCGCGTGTGCCCGCAGTGGTGGCAGCGGAGGCCGCCGTCGCGGTGGAGGACGAGGGAGACGTCGCAGTTCGGGGCACTCCCAGGCATGCCCGCAGGAGCGGCAGGCGAGGTGGGTGGACCAGCCGCGGCGGTTGATCAGCAGGATCGCCTTGCCGCCCTCGCGCGCGCACCTCGGCGAACGCCTCGACCGTCCGAGGGTGAAGCGGGCCGCGGAGTCCGCCCCGCATGTCGACGACCTCGACCGGCGGGCAGCAGGCGCCCGTCCACCCGCTCGCGGCAGCTCGAGCCGGGGCAGCGGCTGCCAGCTCTCGGGCCGGGGCGTCGCGCTGCCCGCAGACCAGCACCGCCCCGGTCAGCTCGCGCGCCGCCGGGCGACCTCGCGGGCGTCGTAGCGCGGGTCGCCCTCCTGCTTGTAGGAGGAGTCGTGCTCCTCGTCGATCACGATCAGCCCCAGGTCGCCAACCGGCGCGAAGACCGCCGAGCGCGGGCCGACGCAGATCCGCGCCTCGCCGGAGCGCAGCCGCCGCCATTCGTCGTAGCGGGCGCCCGGCCGGCATCCGCGAGTGGAGCAGCGCCACCCGCTCGCCGAAGCGGCGCCGGAAGCGGTCCATCGGTCTGCGGGGTCAGGGCGATCTCGGGGACGAGCACGATCGCGCCCCGGCCCCGCTCCAGCGCCTCGCGGGCCGCCTCCAGGTAGACCTCGGTCTTGCCCGAGCCGGTGACCCCGTGGAGCAGGAACGAGCGGGTGTCGCCGGCAGCCGCCGGCTTCGTCTCAGATGTCGGCAGGGCCTTGGTGATCGCCGCCACCGCCCGGCGCTGGTCGGCCGTCAGCCTGACGCCGTCGCTGACGGCTCCCACCGCCGGCGAGGAGGGCCTCCGCCGCCGCTCGACCTCCGCGTGTGAGACCAGCCCGCTGCCCTCGAGCCGCCGCAGCGTCGCGCGGTCTGAGCCCGCGATCGCCGCCAGCTCGCCGCGCCAGTCTGCGGCCCCGCCGCCAGCGCCCGCAGCACCGCCCGCTGGCGAAGTCCCGAGCCGCTCGCCCCCGGTGAGCGCCGCCTCCCCCTCCGGCGGTCGCCTCGACCTCCAGCTCGACCAGTGGCCGCACCCGCCGCGCGTCCGCGCCGCTGCCGGTTCCCGGCGGCAGCACCAGCCCCAGGCCGCGCGCCGGGGTCGAGCAGTACTCCTCCCCCACCCAGCGGCCGAGCTCGACCAGCTCCGGCGGCACCCCGGCCTCGAGCGCCTCGAGCGGCTCCGCCAGCCGCTTCTCCGGCAGCTCGCTCCGTCTCGGCGATCCCCACCACCACTCCCTTGACCCGGCGGCGCCCGAAGGGGACCACCAGCACCGAGCCCACCTCGACGTCCGCCATCGACTCCGGCAGCCGGTAGTCGAACGGCCCCCGACACCGAGCGGGTTGTCAGCAGCGGCTCTACCTTGGCGATCGCCACCGCCCCAGGCTAGGTGTGGTCGCGGACGCGGCGCTCACTCGATCGGAGCCCCCGGGACGCCCGCGATAGGCTCCGCCCGTGGACCTGCAGTCCGGGGAGAGTGTCATCTACCAGGGGCATCCCTCCTGGCGGGCGATCCTCGGCTTCTACCTGAAGGGGATCCTGGTCGGCGGTCGGTCGTCGGCGTCATCGTCGCGCTCGTCGACAGCACCGGGCTGGCGATCGTGGTCGCGCGGCGCTCGTCGGGATCACGGTTCTCGCGGGCCTCGTCAAGCGCATCGCGACCGTCTACACGATCACCGACCGCCGCCTCAACATCAAGCGCGGGATCGTCGCCCGCAAGGTCCAGGAGACCCGCCTGCAGCGGGTCCAGAACGTCAACTACAACCAGGGCGTCTACGAGCGGGTCATGCAGATCGGCGACGTCGACTTCGACACCGCCGGCACCGACGACTCCAACTTCGTCTTCGCGGGCGTCGCCCAGCCCGAGCAGGTGGTCGAGCAGGTCGACCGCGCCACCCACGTGGTCACGGGCCTCGGCGGCGAGGCCGAGACGAGAACCTAGGCGCGGGCCTCCGCCTTCGCCTCCAGCCCGGCGGCCTTGCGCAGGTCGTCGGCCCGGTCGGTCCGCTCCCAGGTGAAGTCGGCGTCCTCGCGGCCGAAGTGGCCGTAGGCCGCCGTCTTCTGGAAGATCGGGCGGTGCAGGTCGAGATAGCGCCGGAAGGCGGCCGGACGGAGGTCGAAGTGCTCCTCGACAGCCTGCCGATCTCGGCGTTCGAGAGCTTGCCGGTGCCGAAGGTCTGCACCATCACCGAGACGGGGTGCGCGACGCCGATCGCGTAGGCGACCTGGACCTCGCAGCGGTCGGCGAGCCCGGCGGCGACCACGTTCTTGGCGACGTAGCGGGCGGCGTAGGCGGCCGAGCGGTCGACCTTCGAGGGGTCCTTGCCGGAGAAGGCGCCGCCGCCGTGGCGGGCGGCGCCGCCGTAGGTGTCGACGATGATCTTGCGGCCGGTCAGCCCGGCGTCGCCGACGGGGCCGCCGATCACGAACTTGCCGGTCGGGTTGACGAGGAAGTTCTCGAGCAGCTCGTTCTCGGTGAAGAGCTCCTTGTACTCGGTGTGCAGCACCGGCTCGAGCACGTGCTCCCAGAGGTCGTTGCGGATCATCTGCTCGCCCGCCTCCTCGCGGTGCTGGGTCGAGATCAGGACCTTGTCGATCTCGACCGGGCGCTCGTTCTCGTAGCGGACGGTGACCTGGGTCTTGCCGTCGGGGCCGAGGTAGGGGATCACTCCCGCCTTGCGCACCTCGGCCAGCTGCCGGGCGAGCTGGTGGGCGACCTGGATCGGCATCGGCATCAGCGCCTTTGTCTCGCGGGTCGCGTAGCCGAACATCATCCCCTGGTCGCCGGCGCCCGCCGAGTCGATCTCGTCCTCCGAGCCTCCCTCGCGCTGCTCGCGGCCGATGTCGACGCCCTGGGCGATGTCGGGCGACTGCTCGTCGATCGCGGTCAGCACGGCGCAGGCCTTGTGGTCGAAGCCGTAGCGGGGGTCGTCGTAGCCGATCTCTCGATCGTCTCGCGGGCGATCGCCGGGATGTCGACGTAGGTCTCGGTCGTGATCTCGCCGGAGACCACGACCAGGCCGGTGTTGACGAGGCACTCGCAGGCGACCCGGCCGTCGGGGTCATCGGCCATCACCGCGTCGAGGACGCCGTCGGAGATCTGGTCGCAGACCTTGTCGGGATGGCCCTCGGTGACTGACTCGGAGGTGAACAGGTACTCGTTCTCGGAAAGCTGGGTCACGTGGGTTACCTCAGTCGGTGGCTAGGAAGAGCTCAGATTTCAGTTGATCGTCACTCGCCGTTGACGGCCAGCCCGATCGAGCGAATTTGAGAGAGGTCGTCGCTGAGCGAGGCATACAGCGGATCCTCCGCCAGGCCTGCCTGCTCCGCCAAGCCCAAGAGCTCGTCGAGGTTGAGGAAGACTAGCGCCGAGACGTGATCGGGGAGCTGATCGGTCGCCGCCTCGAAGGAGCTCGATCCGGCCAGACCGCCCTCGCCGGAGCGCACCTGCGCGATCCCGGCGGGATCGGTGCTGACCACGAGCTTGTCGTCGAATACCGCGTAGGAGAGATTGACCGTGGCCGAGATCTGCACCGAGCTGACCGTGACCCCGTCCTCCTCGCTCTGCTCGAAGCTGGGCGCCGCGGTGCCGGGCGGGGTCCCGACGGCCCGCAGCAGCGGCCTCTGGAGGGTGGCGAGCGCCGCCGCCGCCTGCTCCTCGTCTACGTCGTCGACGATCAGGCTGGCGAAGGGGATCCCGTCGGTCGGCTCGGCGACCAGCGCCGCCTGGCCGCCGAGCGCGGGCAGCAGGTCTCTGAGCGGGTCGACCCCGGCCTCCTGCTGCGAGGCTCTGGGCAAGCGCCCGCAACGAGCCGGCAAGCCCCTGGGCCTGGGCACCGGCGCTCTCGAGCAGCGATGGAGAGCGTCGGGCCCGACGTCGCCGACGCCGACGTAGCCGAGGGCGCGCTCGCCTGCCTCGCCGGCGAGGTCGGGCTCGAACTCGGGCAGGTCGGCGAAGAAGGTCGGGCTGCGCTCGAGCAGCTCCGGGTCGAGTTGGCTGACCAGGTCGACCTCGATTCCGTCGTCCTTGGCGGTGGCCGAGGCGGCGACGCCGGTAGTCGCGCCGTAGTCGACGAAGGTCTCGAGCTGGGTGGCGCCACCCTGGCGCCCGACCAGGGTCCGCTGCACCCCGGCGCGCGAGAGGTAAGACCTCGGCGAAGCGGATGTCGGGGAGCTCGTCGCGAGCCGCGTCCTCGTCAGAGCCATCGAGCCCCGGGGCGCGACCCGCCTCGGTGTCGAGTCCCGCCCGGACCGCCGCCTCGCCGCCGAAGAGCAGCTGGTCGCCCGCGTAGGCGGTGGCGAAGCCCGCCCGGGTAGACGGTCAGCGGCGAGCCGTCCTGCTCGGCGCTCTTCGCCTTCCCTGAGGGCGCGATCCCGGCGAGAAACTGATCGGCCCCGGCCCGATCGCCGACGCCGACGATGAACGCGGATGGCGAGCTCTTGCGGGGCCCGGGCACCTGCATCAGGGCGAGATCCCCGTCCGCCCACGGGAGGATGCTGGCGCTGACGTCGACGGGCTTGCCGGAAGGCGTCGGCAAGGCCGAGGTCGCCTGCCGGAGCAGGTCGATCGCATCGGGAAGCTCCTCTGTGAGCTCGCTGGTCAGCTCGTGCTGGTGACTGTCGGAGTCCAAGGTCAAATGGGCGTAGAGGACAGCGTCGGCGGGCACGAAGGCGACCGTCTCGTCCGGCGGAGCGCACTCCTTGGCGGCTGAGATCTGGCAGGGCACGCCCGGCACCGGCGCGAACTTGACAAGCGCGTAGAGGGCGGCCACCCCGGCGACCGCGAGGATCCGCCTCCGGGTCGCCCTGGAGCGCTCGGTCCACCAGTTCGCCCAGTCCTCGCCCGACCGCCTAAGCCAGCGCCACGCGCGCCGTAGCAGCTCGCGGGTCCAGTAGCCGATCGCCCGGAGCCGGGCGGTGATGCGGAACCAGAGATCGTTCGGGGGCTTTGCCGGCCTGGGGAGCCTCGGCGCCTCGGCGGGCTTCGGTGGCTCGAAGGGCGTTCTCTGGCCGGGAGCCGTCGGCGGTTCGGAGGATTGCGGCGGCTCGGCTGGCTTCGGCGGCTCGGGGGGCTCGGTGGCTCCGGGGCTCGGGCGAACCGCGACGCGGCAGCCTCGGCCGGCGCAGGCGCGGAAGCCTTCTGGGGGTGGCGCTCGCTCCACGACGGATCCTTATACAGCGCCGACTCTGCGGTGCGCCGCCTCCGTCCCGAGCGGGGGACGTAGTCGATCACCAGCGGAACCCCCTGCAGGCCGTAGGCCTCGCGGAGCCGGTTCTCGAGGTGAAAGGCCCAGTCGCGGACGATCAGCTTCCGGTCGTTGACCTGGATCGCGAAGCGCGGCGGCCGGCGCCCGACCTGGGCCGCGTAGTAGAGGCGCAGGCGCCGGCCGTGCCGCTGCGGGCGGCGGCCGCTCGGCGACCAGTCGCGGAGATGAAGCGGTTGAGCTCGGCGGTCGGGATCCGCTCGGCGGCGCGCTCGGCGAGGACGATCGCCTGGCGAGCCACCGCCCCGACCCCGCGGCCGCTGAGCGCCGAGCAGGTGAGCACCGGCGGGCGCAGGCGCAGCTTGCGCTCGGCCCGGGCGCGGGCGTCCTCGAGGTCCCTTGTCGAATCGGGTGGCCCCTCGCCTTCGGCTGCGGGGCCCCCTCGCACGAAGTCCCACTTGTTGAAAGCGAGCACGGTCGCGCAGCCCGCCCGCATCGCCACCTCGGCGACCCGGAGGTCCTCGGAGGTGAGCCCCTCGGACGCATCGCAGACGACGATCGCCGCGTCGGCCCGCTCGGCGGCGCGCTCGGTGCGGAGCTGGGCGTAGTAGCCGACCGTCCCCGCGACCTTGCCCCGCCGGCGAAGCCCGGCGGTGTCGACGAGGACCACCCGCTTGCCGTCGACCTCGACCTCGGTGTCGACCGGGTCGCGGGTGGTCCCCGCCCGCTCGGAGACGATCACCCGCTCGGAGCCGAGCAGGGCGTTGAGCAGCGAGGACTTGCCGACGTTCGGCCGGCCGAGGATCGCGATCCGAGGCAGTTGCTCCTCGGGCTCGGGCTCCGCGGCGCCGCCGTCGGGCCCGAAGCTCGGCGACCATCCGGTCGAGCAGATCGCCGGTGCCGAGCCCGTGGCTGGCCGAGACCGGCGAGCGGCTCGCCGAGGCCCAGCGAGTGGAGCTCGGCGGCGAGCGACTCGTCCCCGCGCGTTGTCGATCTTGTTGGCGGCGACGATCACCGGCTTGCCCGAGCGCCGGAGCAGGTCGCCGAGCTCGGCGTCGCCGGGGCCGAGCCCCGCGCGGGCGTCGACGACGAGCAGGATCAGGTCGGCCTCTTAGATCGCCGACTCGCGCCTGCGCCTGGACCGCGCGCGCGAGCTCGTCGGCGTCGGCGAGGTCGACGCCGCCGGTGTCGATCAGCTCGAAGCGGAGGCCGTTCCACTCGCATTCGAGCGCCCGGCGGTCGCGGGTGACGCCCGGCTCGGCATCGGTGACCGCCTCGCTGCCTCCCGCCAGGCGGTTGACCAGGGTGCTCTTGCCGGCGTTGGGGAAGCCGACCACGCGCGACGGCGGTGTCTTCACGCCAGGCCTCGTCTCGCCGGGCAACGCGCGACCACACGCGCTCGACCACCTCATCGACCGCGAGCTCGGTGGTGTCGAGCTCGACGGCATCGTCGGCGGAGCGCAGGGCGCCGTGCTCCCGGGTGCTGTCGCGACGGTCGCGATCCTCGAGCGCCTTCAGCACCGCCGCCCTGTCCTCCTCGATCTCGGTCGCCCGCCGCCGCGCCCGCTCCTCGGGGCTGGCGGTGAGGAAGACCTTGAGCGGCGAGTCCGGGCTGACCACGGTTCCGATGTCCCGGCCCTCGGCGACGTAGTCCCCGGTCGCGATCAGCTCCCGCTGGCGCTTCACCATCGCCTGCCGCACCTGAGGATGGACCGAGACGTGGGATGCGGCGACGGTCACCTCGGGCGAGCGAATCTCACCCCCCACCGGCCTGCCATCGAGCCGCACCGAACCACCCTCGAAGCCGATGTCAAGCGACCAGGCGAGCTCGCCGAGCGCCTCGCCGTCGTCCACGTCAACCCCCTCTCGCAGCGCCGCCAGGGCGACGCAGCGGTACATCGCCCCCGAGTCGAGGTAGGTGAAGCCGAGCGCCTCGGCGACGCGGCGGGCCACCGTCGATTTGCCGGCCCCGGCGGGGCCGTCGATTGCGATCACCATCGCGCACGAGGGTAGAGCGGGCCAGGCGAGGCGGCGCGAGCGGCCATCCAGGCCGCTTCTCCGGGAAGGGCGCGGTTATAGAGTCCGCGTCCGTGGAGACCTGGAACCTGAACGAGCTCGAGGTCGAGCCGCACGCGCCGCAGGTCCTCGATTCAGAGGCCGAGGGGCGGGCGATCGTCATCAACCTGCCCGCCGGGGAGCAGCTCCAGGAGCACCAGGTCCACGAGCGGGCCTGGATGCTGGTCATCGATGGTGAGATCGAGGTCACCGACGCCGACGGGAGCTCGATCAAGGGTTCGGCGGGTCTCCTTGCGATCTTCGACCCGCGTGAGCGCCGCGAGGTGACCGCGACCAAGGACTCGAGACTGCTGCTGGTCCTCTCACCCTGGCCAGGCGAGGGCCATCCGAGCGCGCGCGGCTAGCCTCACTCCTGTGCCCACCTGGATGTTCGAGCCGGGCCACACGGAGGTCGGGTTCCGCGCGCGCCACATGATGGTCACCTGGCGAGGAATCAGGCCGCGAGTTATCGGATGTCGAATCGGACGGGCGATCAAGCGGACCATCTGCCGGACGGGCGTCGCAGCGACGAGATCGATCTGGTCCTCGACATCGAGGCGATCCACGAGGGCGACCTGGAGAAGACCGGCGTGATCGCGTATTACCGCGATCAGGAGTAGCCGCGACTTCGAAATTCAGCCGGCCGGAATCTGGATCTGTTGGAGGGCCCAGCGGTTGCCGTCGGGATCGCTGAAGAAGACGAACTTGCCCCAGGGGAACTCCTGGACGTCCGAGACTTCGACCCCGCGCCCGGAGAGCTCCTCCCGCGCCGCCTCGGCGTCCTCGACCACCATCTGGTAGGCGTTGACGGAGCCGGGCTCCATCTCCGTGATTCCGATGCCGAGCACGATCGAGCACGCCGACCCCGGCGGAGTCAGCTGGACGAAGCGGAGCTCGTCGCTGACCCTGTGGTCGTGATCCGCGTTGAAGCCGACCTTCTCGTAGAACGCCTTCGCCCGGTCGACGTCGGTGACCGGGACCGGCACCAGTTCGAGCTTCATATCCACGAGGCGCGGCAGTCTAGTCGCTCCTCGAGAGCCGGCGCAGGTCCCGCTCGAAGCCCGGATAGCTGACCGCGACCGAGTCTGCCCCATCCACCTCCACCCCCTCGCGGGAGGCGAGTCCGGCGATCGCCCCGAGCATCGCGAGGCGGTGATCGCCGCGGGCGTCGAGGCGGCCACCGCGGAGACCGCCCGTGCCCTGGACCACGAACCCGTCGGGTCGGGCCTCGATCTCCGCCCCGAGGCCGGTGAGCCCCTCGACCACGCCGGCGATCCGGTCCGACTCCTTGTGGCGGAGCTCCTCGGCGCCGCCGACCACCGTTCCCCCCTCGGCGAAGCAGCCGAGCAGGGCGATCAGCGGCAGCTCGTCGATTGCAGCCGGGACCTCATCCGCGGAGACCGTGGTCCCTGTCAGGTCGGAGCTGCGGACATGGAGGGTCGCCCGGGGCTCGGGGCCAGGCTCGCTGATCTCGTCAACGGTCATCGCGGGCACCACATCACGGGTCGCTCCTGCGGAGCGCCCTCGCATCTCGGCGCCGCCCATCTCGACTCCCATCCGGGCCAGGACGGTGAGCAGGCCGATCCGGGTGGCGTTGATGCCCACCTCGCGCAGGGTGAGCTCGCTGCCGGGAATGATCAGGGCGGCGGCGATGAAGAAGGCGGCCGAAGAGAAGTCGGCGGGAACCGGGATGTCGCCCGATTCGAGCCGCTCGGCCGGAGAGACCGTCAGCTCCTCCCCGCTCCGGCGAATCCTGGCGCCCGCCGCGGCCAGCATCCGCTCGGTGTGGTCCCGGGTCTGGACCGGCTCGCGGACCGTGGTCTCGCCTTCGGCGAGGAGCCCGGCAAGCAGCAGGCAGGACTTCACCTGGGCGCTCGCCATCGGCGGCTCATAGGTGATCCCTCGGAGAGGAGCGCCGCGAACCCGGAGCGGCGGCAGGCGCCCCTCGCGGCAGTCGACCTCGGCACCCATCAGCCTGAGGGGGTCGGCGACCCGATCGACCGGGCGCCGCCGGATCGAGTCGTCGCCGTCCAGGGTCCATTCGCCGCCGGGCTGCCCCGCCAGCCAGCCGGGCATGATCCGCAGCAGGGTGCCGGCGTTGCCGACGTCGATCTCGGCGGACGCCGCGTCGCGCAATCCGGCGCCCTGGACCTCGACGTAGAGGCCGCCGTGGCCGTCCGGCTCGCCCTCGCTCACGACCGCGCCAACCGAGCGCACCGCCGCCAGCGTCGCCCGGGTGTCGGCGGAGTCGAGATAGCCCGAGATCCTGGTCGGCCCCTCGGCCATCGCCCCGATCAGCGCGGCTCGGTGGGAGATCGACTTGTCCGGCGGCGGCCGCAGCTCTCCCTCGAGTGAGCTGGCGGGCTCAAACTTCATCTGGCCACCCGTGTGACGTCGTGGCCCAGCTCGCGTACCAGGTCCTCGGCGCGCTCCGCCTGCGGATCGCCCGCGATGAACAGCGAGACCGCGCCGGAGGTCATGTCCGCCGCCGGGTAGAGCGCCATGTCCTCGATGTTCACCCCCGCTCTTCCCAAGGCGAGCGCCAGCTCGGCGACGATCCCGGGCCGGTTCGGGACCCGGACGCGGAGCTCGTGCAGTGGGCCGCCGACCAGCTCCGCCTCGAGCAGCTCGCGGCGGCGCTCGCCGGCGGCGGCGTGCCAGGCGGCGACTGCGTCGCGCTCGCCGCCACGGAGCAGCTCCGCGGCTTCGCTCAGGCGGCGGGCGACGGCGTCGATCTCGCCCGCAACCGCCTCGCGGTTGCCGGTGAAGATGTCGCCCCAGACCGCCGGATTGGCCCCGGCGACCCTGGTCGCGTCACGGAAGCTCGGTCCGATCTCGGGCAGCCGCTCCGCCTCCTCGGTGAGGGCGGTGGCCGCCTGGGAGACGAGCACGTTTGCGAGCACGTGCGGCAGATGGCTGACCGTTGCCATCAGCCGGTCGTGGACCTCCGCCTCGATCGCCTGGGGGCGGGCGCCGAGGTCGGCGATCGTCCGTTGGACGCGGTCGTAGAGAACGCCCTCGGTTCGCCCGCCGGGGGTGAGATACCAACGGGCGCCCTCGAAGAGATCGGCGCGGGCGTGCTCCACCCCTGAGGTCTCGGCGCCCGCCAGCGGGTGCCCGCCGATGAACCGGCCCTCATCCCCGAGGGCGGCGAGCACCTCCCGCTTGACCGAGCCGACGTCGGTGACCGCGGTCTGATCGGAGCTGGCGGCGAGCGCCGCGGCGGCAAGCGACGGCAGCGCCTGAACCGGCGCCGCGCAGAAGACGATCTCCGCCCCATCCACCGCTTCGGCGACCGAGCCGGCCGAGGAGCTGATCGCTCCGAGCTCCTCCGCCCGTGAGAGCAGGCCGCTGTCGGGATCGAAGCCGGACACCTCCGCGTCCAGGCGCGAGCGCGCGGCCATCCCGATCGAGCCGCCGATCAGGCCCACCCCTAGAACGGCGACGAGCATCGAGACCGGCTCAGCCGGCGTCGCGTCGGCTTCGCGCCGCGGCCGCGAGGCGGTCGAGCGCCAGCACCGTCGTCTCCCAGTCCATGCAGGCGTCGGTGATCGACTGGCCATAGACCAAGGGACCGTCGGAATCGAGGTCCTGACGGCCGGCAACGAGGAACGACTCCAGCATCACCCCGACGATCGCCCCGTTCCCCGCCGCGATCTGATCCGCGATCTCGGTCACCACCTGCGGCTGGCGGGTGTGGTCCTTGCCGCTGTTGTCGTGGGAGGCGTCGATCAGCAGTCGCTCCGCCAGGCCAGCGTCGCGAAGGAGCGCGAGCGCCTCGCCGACGGTGCCCTCGTCGTAGTTGGGTGCCCCACGGCCGCCGCGGAGGATGATGTGGCAGTCGGGGTTGCCCTTCGTATAGAGGATGGCCGGGGTGCCGCTGACGTCCACCCCGGCGAACGCGTGCGGCGCCGCGGCCGCCCGGACCGCGTCCACCGCCAGCTTGATGCTGCCGGCGGTCCCGTTCTTGAAGCCGACCGGCATCGAGAGGCCGGAGGCGAGCTGGCGGTGGGTCTGGCTCTCGGTGGTGCGAGCGCCGATCGCACCCCAGGCGACCACGTCGGAGATGTACTGCGGGGTGATCGGGTCGAGGAACTCGCAGCCGATCGGGAGGCCGAGGTCGAGCACCTCCAGCAGCAGCCGGCGGGCCATATGAAGCCCGACGTTGACGTCCCGCGAGCCATCCAGGTGGGGATCGTTGATCAGCCCCTTCCAGCCGGTGGTCGTCCGGGGCTTCTCGAAGTAGACCCGCATCGTGATGCAGAGGTCGTCCTTGAGCTCGGACGCCCTGGCGCTGAGCCGCTGCGCGTACTCGACCGCCGCCTCGGGGTCGTGGACGCTGCAGGGCCCGACCACCACCATCAGGCGGTCGTCGGCGCGGTCGAGGACGCCGGCGACCTCGTCGCGGTGCCGGATCACGGCCTCCTCCTGCTCCGGTCCGAGCGGGAGGTCGTCGAGGATCTGCGCCGGGGAGACGAGCTCGACCGCCCGCTCGATCCGGCGGTCGCGAACCCGCTCGCCTTGCTGTCTCGGTAGGTCCTTCATCTCAAAGTTCATTCGGAGATCCCTCTTTCTACTGGTCTGGCGATGATCCTTGGGTGCAGCTAGATCCGGCGGCGGTGTTTGTGGCCGCCGTGAATCCCGTTGGCGGCGCCCGGCGGGGGGATGCTTCTGCGTCGGCGGCTGTGGCAGCCGCGGGCCGGACGCCTAGCTAAATCGCCAAAAGTAGAAATAGGCACGCGTGGGAGCCGTGTACCGGCTCGGTGAGGCGAGACTGTGCGTGCCGTGATGCTCCATGCGCCTCAGGTTTGTAGCAGACGCCTTTCCCGCTGTCACGGGGTCGGCGTCGTTCTGACGCGATCCTTGCCTGGAGCACCCCCAAATCCGAGTCTCAGGGAAACTGATCCGGTGTGAACTTCGGACTCGCGCTCGCCTTGGCCTGTGCGCTAGCGACGAGCGTCTCCTTTCTGCTCAAGCATCGGGGCGCGGTCCTGGCGCCGCCCGTGCGCCTTCGGCACCCGCTACGGAGTGCCGCCCAGCTCTTCCGCTCCAAGTGGTTCGCGGTGGGCTGGCTGGTGGCGGTCGGGGCCTGGGCGCTCCACGTGGGTGCCCTTGCGCTGGCTCCGCTGTCGATCGTGCAGGCCGTCCTCTCAGCCGGGCTGGTCTTCGTCGCGGTGCTCGCCGAGCGGTTCTTCGGATTCCACCTCGGTCGGCGGCAGTGGATCGGCCTGATCATCACGGCGGCGGGGCTCGCGGTAATCGGGCTCACCCAGGAGTCACAACCCGGGGGCCCTCCTGGTTACGCACTGGCCGCCCTGATCGCGATCGAGTGCGGTGTCCTTCTACTCGCCAGCGGGGTTGCCGCGATGTCCGGTCGCCTGAACCTCCGGCCTTCGTGGGAGGGCATGCTCCTCGGCGCAGCCGCCGGCGCGCTTTTCGGGATCTCCGACATCGCGATCAAGTTCCTGACCGACGCCGTCGAGGACGGGGTCCTCGAGCTGATCAGCCCGTGGACGTTCGCGGCGCTGGCGGCATCGGTGGTCGCCTTCTACGCCTCGGCCCGCGGCTTGCAGCTCGGCCCGGGGGTCGAGGTCATCGCGATCACCTCGGTGGCGGCCAACCTCGTCGCGATCGTCGGCGGCGTCCTGGTCTTCCGTGATTTGGTCGGGACGGGGGCGGTGGAGATCACCGGGCGCACGGTCGCGTTCGGTCTAGTCATCGCCGGCGCGGCCCTGATCCCGGCGCCACTCCGGGCGGCTCGCCGCCCGGCGTACGAATGACCGCGAGGGCCAACGCTTCCTCACCGTTCCTGTTGCGCAACTCAGATCGCCTCGGCCAGGGCCGCGAGGAAGCGCTCGTTCTCGGGGCGGGTGCCGTAGGTAACCCGCATGTGGCCGGGGCCGCCCAACGCGGTGCCGCCGCGCACCGCGACCCCCGCCCGGGCGAGCGAGTCGAGGACCTCGGCCTCGTCTCGGTCGCCGAGGGCGATCCAGGAGAAGTTCGCCTCCGAGTCCGCCGCTTCTAGTCCGAGCGCCCGCATCCCCTCGTCGACGAAGAGCCGCTCGACCAGGTTCTTCTCCACCCGGTCGGTGACGTCGTCCTGGTGGAGGATCGCCTCGGCGGCGGCGGCCTGAGCGAGGTGGTTGACGCTGAACGGCTGGCGGACGGCGTCCACGGCGGAGCGGAAGCGGGGCGAGCAGAGCGCGAACCCGACCCGGAGGCCGGCGAGGCCGTAGCACTTGCTGAAAGTCCGCAGCAACACCAGGTTGGAATGGGGCGCAAGCAGGTCGAGGGTCGAGTCGGGATCGTCGCTGGCCTGGTACTCGATGTAGGCCTCATCGAGGATCACCGTGACCCGGTCGGGGACCTGGTCTACGAACGCGCCGATCTCGGCAGCGGGGATATAGGTCCCGGTCGGGTTGTTCGGGTTGCAGACGATCAGCAGTTGGGTCGCCGCGGTGATCTCCTCCAAGATCGCGTCGAGGTCGTGGACGTAGCCGTCGGTGAGGGGGACCCGGATCTCCCGAGCGCCCGAGAGCGCCGGCAGGTACGGATAGATCGAGAACGAGGGCCAGGCGTAGAGGATCTCGTCACCCTTCTCACAGAGGGCGAGCGCGGCCGCGAGGAGGATCTCGCAGGAGCCGTTCGAGACGGCGATCCGGGCCGGGTCGGTGTCGAAGCGCTCGGCGATCCTCCGGCGCAGCATGCTCGCCGCCGGATCGGGGTACCGGTTGACGCCGTGGGCGGCGGCGGCTGATCGCCTCGACCACCGCCGGGTGGGGCGGAAACGGCGACTCGTTCGAGGCGAGCTTGATCGCGTCGGCCGTCTCGGCGCGCGCCTGGGCCTCGTCGAGCGAGGTGCCCGGCTCGTAGTGCGGAATCCGCGCGAGCTTCTCTGCAAAAGTGACCGGCATCGCAGCCGTATTGTGCCTGGCCCGCCCCTCTGGGAGGCTCAGGCGAGCGCCCTCCGCAAGCTCACCGTCGACACGCCCGTGGCCCGATGTGGCCGCCTGCCGCCATCGGGTTCCCAACCGAGCGCCTTGTAGAAGGCGAGCCCCCGCCGGTTGTCCTCGAAGGTCCATAGGACGATCTCCTCGTAGGAGCGCTCCCGCGCCTCGGAGATCGCGGCGCGGGCGAGCTCGCGGCCGATTCCGCTCCGCCAGAAGGCCGGCTCGACGTAGATCGCGACGAGCTCCGCAATCCGCGATCCCTCCGGCTCCCCTCCCGCCGGAGCGGCCACATAGCAGTAGCCGGCGACGACCCCGTCGAGGTCGGCGATCCGGGTGAACGAATCTCCCTCGGGGGCCCGCAGCCCGCTCCTGACATCGTGGCGCCAAGTGGAGATCGGCAGATCCCGGAGGTGCCTGGCCGGGACGATCCCGGGGTAGGCCGCCCGCCAGCCCGACGCGGTCACCTCGACGATGGCTTCCGTATCGATCGGAAACGCCTCCCTGATCCGGACCATTTCGGCCCCTACTGGGCGGCGTGCAGGTCCGAGCGCAGCTCCTGCGCCTTGCCGAGGTAGGTGTGGGCCGGCTCGTGATCGGCCGGCGCGTAGTAGTGGACCAGTACCCGGATCACCGAGGGCATCGCCCCCGGGACGTCGATCTCCCGGGCGCAGAGCAGCGGCACCTCGGCGAGGCCGAGCTTGCGGGCCGCCACCGCGGGGAACTCGGCGTTCAGGTCGTGGGTGGAGGTGAAGATGCAGCTCACGATCCGCTCGGTCTCGAGGCCGTTCCGGTCGATCAGCTCGCGCATCAGCTCCTCGGTGCCGTTGAGGATCGCCTCGGTGTCGTTGCTGGCGACCTTGATCGCCCCCCGCACCGCCCAGAGCCGATTGGCCTCGCCGGTCACCCTTCGCTCCGTTTCTTCGCCGCCGTTCGCATCGGGCGAGCATCTTGCCAGAGGGAGTCGACCTCGTCGGGGCTCAGCCGCCGCGCCTGGCCCGGCCGAAGGTCCCCCAGCTCGAGCGGCCCGATCCTGATTCTGGTGAGCGCCTCGACCCGGTGGCCGACCGCCTCGGCCATTCGCCGGACCTGGCGCTTGCGCCCCTCCCGGATCGTGATCTCGAGTCCGCGCTCGCCCCAGCGCTCGACCTCGGCCGGCGCCGTGGGACCGTCGTCGAGCCGGACACCGGCTCGCAGCTCCTCGATCTCTCGCTCGCCCGGCGGCCGGGCGAGGCTCACCCGGTAGGTCTTCGGCACCCCGTAGCGGGGATGGGTGAGGCGGTTGGCGAGCTCGCCGTCGTTGGTGAGCAGGATCAGCCCGGTGGAGTCGGCGTCGAGGCGGCCGACCGGGTAGAGCCTGCGCTCGGACTCGACCAGGTCGGTGACCGCGCGCCGCCGCCCCGGCTCGCGCGCCGTGGAGACGACGCCGGCGGGCTTGTTCAGCGCCCAGACCTCGCGCGGCTCGGGGGCTACGGGGCGACCGTCGACCTCCACCCCGCTTCCCTCGCCGACATCCCGGGCGGGATCGGTAACGACCTCGCCGCCGACCCTCACCTTCCCAGCGGCGATCAGCTCCTCGGCGGCGCGCCGGGAGGCGACGCCGCTGTGGGCGAGGTACTTGACGAGGCGCACCCCCCGATTGAAGCGTGTGGAGGGGCGACCGGTCTCGGTCGCCCCTCCACCAAAGGGCCTACGCGGCGGTCGGCGCCGCTCCGCCCGCCCGCGCCCTCGAGATCCCGATGATGCTGACGATCAGGATCCAGAGCGGGACCAGGACGAAACCCACGAAGAACGCCGGCGTGATGAACAAAATCCCCGAGGCGAGGCCCAGCCAACCAACCCACTTCGGAAATGCGCCATGGCGGATCACGGAGAGCCCGCTGGCAAGGAGCATCGTGCCGAGTCCAACTGGGAAGAACATGAAGAAGTTGAATTCGAATGCATTCAGGGCCTGGATCGCGGCCGGGTCGATCGTGTCGGTGTTGTCGGCGTAATCGGCCAGCTCGAGGTGGATGGTGCCACTGACGATTGCGCCGGCCGCGAACACGATCACACCCGCGAAGGCGACCGCGGAGAGCCAGTCACCGGGACCTTCGGCGTCGCGCAGCACTCGGCGCAGCCAGCCCCCGAAGAACAGCGCTGCGATCGAGGCCAAACCGACGAGGAGCGCTGCGATCGTCTGCTTGTCGTCGTTGTCCTTATAGAAGTCGATGACCTCCTGCGCCGAGTTGTCGGTCGGGTCCTTCCCGTCGCCGAACAGAAGCGAGATCACGACGAACAGCACGACGAACACGATTCCGATCGCCGGTCCGATCCAGCTCTTCACATCGCTCATGGTTCCTCCTCCAGCTCCCGTGGTTGATCCTGGTGAAGCGAGCCGCAGTCTCTCACCGCCGCCGGAGCCCAAGGGGCGGGAAGCGTCAGCAGTCGCCCAGTTTGCGCAGGTCGCCGCGGTAGATGTCCATCGAGGCCTTGTTGAAGTCCCCGTGGGTCTGACCCTTGAAGCGAGGGTCGAGCTCCTTGTAGTAGGGCGAGGAGAGGCTCTCGTTGTGGCCGATCACGCCCTCGATCGGGATCCCGAAGCGGCAGCGGAGCCACTGGGTGAGCTGGAGCGAGGGGTTGAGCTGGGCCGGGCGGTTGAGGATGTCGCCGTCGCTGAAGCCGACGTGCTCGATCCCGATCGCGACGTGATTGAGCCCGACCACATGTCGGCAGCGGATCGAGGGCGGCACGAACTTGAAGATCCCGCCCCCCGCCCCGACCGCGTAGTGGGAGCAGACCCCCGGCAGCTGGTGGAACTCGACGTCCGGTCGGTCGGGGGCGAAGGTGTTGTAGATCGATCCGATGCTGCCGGCCTCGGCGTAATGAATGACGATCAGCTTCGGGTCGACCAGCTGCCACTTGTACTGGCCGTAGTGGCGCTTGGAGTAGGCGGCCATCTCCCGCTTGCGCTTCTTCGGGTAGGGGATCAGCCGCTTCTTGATCGTCGGCTTCGCGGCGACCGCGCTGCCGGCCTGCGGCTCCCCGGAGGCGGCTGCACCGGTGCCGACCACCAGCGCGAGAACGATGAGCACGATGAGGACGCGCATCATGCGCCCTCCGCGACCGCGACCGCGGCGCCCGCGTGACGGCGGGCCGCCCGGGCGCGGATCTTTCCCGGAGGCAGCTCGACGACGAAGGCCGACGTTCCGGGCATCTCAGCGTTCTCCCAGCTGATCACCGTCCCCCGTAACCCGTTACCCCGGCAAGAGGTGCGCATGCGGACCAGCTTCGCGTAGCGGGCGGCGAGCGCGGGTCGCCCGTGGCAGGCGAGCACCGCGCCCCAGGGCTGGTGGTACCAGATGGAGATCTGGGGCTTGATCTGGCGGACGAAGTCGATCACGGCCCGGGTCTCGGGCTCGGAGGCCGGCTCCGGGCCGGGGTAGTAGCCGTCCGAATGCGGCAGCCCCCCGCGCCAGCGGTAGGGAAAGTTTCTGTTCAGATCGACCCCGTGGGCGTTCTTTCGGGCATGGGCGCGGGCGCCGTCGGGATTGACGCTGGGGATCACCCAGAGCTGAACTCCCTGGAGCTCGTCGGCGCGGGCCTCGATCCGATCGACGACCCGGAGTCCGGCGTGCTCGTCGCCATGGATCAACCCGACCACCAGGGCGACCGGCTCGGCGGCGGGATCCCCGAGCTGCACCGCGGTAATCGGCCTGCCCTGGACCGAACGGCCGATCACCTGGGATTCGGCCGCGATCGAGGCCGGCGGCTCGGCCGGAGCGCTCGCCGCGACCCCGCCACCGCTACGACGATCGCGATCGAGCCGAGCAAGACCGCCGGCAACTCCCGCCGCGGGCCTCATCCCACCTCTAGACTCACTCGCTGCGCTGCTCGCCCGCCTTCAGCAGCCGCTCGCGCAGCTCCCGCTCGTCCTCCGGGGTCGGATCGAACTGCGAGGGGTCGGGCAGCGGCGTCGAGCCCGGAGAGGCCGAAGAGCCTCTCGAACAGCGTCGTGGTCTCGAAGATCGATCGCGCCGAACTGGGTCCTGCCCCGCTCCTCGATCAGGCCGCGCTCGGTGAGGCTGCCGACGGCGGACTCGGAGGAGACGCCGCGGATCCGGGCGATCTCGGGCCGCGAGACCGGCTGCAGGTAGGCGACGATCGCCAGCATCTCGGCCTGCGCCTGGGTCAGCGGCGGGGTCCGCGGCTTCGCCAGCAGGCGCCGGGCTGCGTCCTCGGCTGCCGGGATCGCGGCGAGCGCGTAGCCGCCGGCGACCTCGCGCAGCACGCACCCCCCGCCCATTCGCTCCAGCTCCGCCTCGCAGCGCCGCGAGCGCCTCCGCGACCGCCCCTCGTCGGCTTGGTCGCCTCCGCCAGCTCGGCAGCGGAGACCGGCTGCGGCGAGAGGAAGAGCAGCGCCTCGAGCGTGGTCGCGAGCTCGCTCACTGCGCGCCTTTCACCTCGATCGGCCCGAATGGCTCCTTCTGGCTCCAGGTCGCCTCGCCGCGGCGGTAGAGCTCGAGCAGGGCGAACAGGGTGACCGCCTGGGTGAGCCGGTCCTCGCCGCCGAACGCCTCGTCGAAGTCGAGGCCTTGACCTTGCCGAGCAGGTCGCGGAGCACCGAGAGCCGCCGTTGCAGCGAGACCGTGGGGCGGATGTGGCTGGTGTCGGCGGTCGGGCGGCGTGCTCAGCAGGTCGCCGAGGGCCGCTCCGAGCTGCTCGGGCTCATAGACCTCGACCGCCGCCTCCACCGCCACCCGGCGCAGCTCCGGCGGCAGCGGCGCCGAGCGGTAGAGGTAGCCCCGCTCGCGCCTCGAAGCGCTCGCCACCAGCACCTTGCCGCGGCGTCGCTGTAGCGGCGGTACTCGAGCATCCGCGCCAGCAGCTCCTCGACCGCCTCCTCGGGCCGCAGCTCCTCGAGCTCGTCCTCGGCGCCGGGCAGCAGCAGCCGCGACTTCAGCTCGCAGCAGGGCGGCGATCAGGACGAGGAACTCGGTCGCCGACCTCCAGCTCGAGCTCGCCCCTCGCTCGAGGTGCTCGACGTAGGCGACGACGACCTCGGCCAGCTCGACCTCGAGCGAGGCTGATCTCCTCGCGCAGCACGACCGCCAGCAGCAGGTCGAACGGCCCCGCGAAGATGTCGAGGTCGAGGTCCAGCTCGGAGACCGAGGTCACGGGCCCAAGTTAACTGCGCTGGGCCGACGCCCATCGCCTCGCGGACCTCGGCGAGGGTCTCGGAGGCGATCGCGCGCGCCTTCTCGGCGCCGGCGGCGAGGGTCGCCTCGAGCGCCGCCTCGTCGGGGCGCAGCTCCGCGTAGCGCTCGCGCACCGGGGCGAGGAACTCGACCACCGCCTCGGCGACCGCCCTCTTGAAGTCGCCGTAGCCGGCGCCCTCGAACTCGCTTCTCGATCTGTCCTCGGGTCGCTGCCGCGGGCGACGGCGAGGATGTCGATCAGGTTGGCGATCCCCGCCTTGTCCTCGCCGCGCTTCACCTCGCGGCCGGAGTCGGTGACGGCGCTGCCGAACTTCTTGCGGATCGCGTCGGGCTCGTCGAGGACGTAGACGGTGCCCGCCTCGGTGCCGCCGGTGGTCGACATCTTCGCGCTCCGGCTCCTGCAGGTCCATGATCCGGGCGCCGACCTCGGGGATCCGGTGCTCGGGCACGACCAGGGTCTCGCCGAAGCGCTCGTTGAAGCGGCGGGCGATCTCCCGCATCAGCTCGACGTGCTGGCGCTGGTCGTCGCCGACCGGCACCTCGGTCGCGCCGGTAGGCGAGCACGTCGGCGGCCATCAGCACCGGGTAGAAGAAGAGCGCCGCCGAGACCAGCTCGCGCTGCTTCGCCGACTTCTCCTTGAACTGGTGCATGCGGTTGAGGTCGCCGTGGGCGGTGACCGCCGAGAGCAGCCAGGTCAGCTCGGTGTGCTCGCGGACGTCGGACTGGCGGAAGAGGATGCAGCGCTCGGGGTCGAGGCCGGCGGCGAGCAGGATCGCGGTCGTGTCGTAGAGGCGCTCGCGCAGCTCGGCCGGGTCGTAGGCGACCGAGATCGCGTGCAGGTCGACGATGCAGAAGATCGCCGGGTCGCCGCGGTCCTGGCCCTCGACGTACTGGCGGATCGCGCCGATGTAGTTGCCGAGGTGCTTGCGGCCGGTCGGCTGGATGCCGGAGAAGATGCGCGTTGCATGCGGCGGAGCCTATGCGGGCGCCGGGCGCAGGCCGCCTCGGCCGTCGGGCTCCGCTCGCGGCCACCGGCCTCGTCGCAGTCGGCGTCGGCGCAGTGGCCGCACTCGCCGGCCGCGGCGGCGCCCCGGGTCGGCATCGCTCGGTCTTCGCGCTTCGGGTTCTCGATCCCGAGCCCGGCGACGATGCCGCCGACGATCATCAGGACGCCGGCGATGCCGATCCCGAGGTGGAAGGCCGAGGTCGAGGCGTCGGTCGGCAGCCGACGTCGATCCGCTCCGCCTCGGCGGCGGCAGCCCACCGGTGTCCGGCACGGCGCAGCGGCTTTTCCTTGGCGTCGTCGACCGCCTGCTGCCCCGGGCGGAGAGCGGCGCGCCGCCGAGCTCGCTCGTCGAGCTTGCGAGCCGAAGCTGGCCGAGATCACGGCGCCGAGGACGGCGATCGCCAGCAGGCCGGCGACCCGGGAGACGCCGTTGTTGACCCCGGAGGCGATGCCGACGTGGCGCTCCTCGACCGAGTCGAGCACGGTCGCGGTCAGCGGCGCCACGGTCGCCGAGAGGCCGAGGCCGAAGACGAGCAGGCCCGGCAGCACGTCGGTCACGTAGTCCGGAGTCGGCGCCGACCCGCAGCAGCAGCAGCAGGCCGATGCCGCCGACGATCGGCCCGACGGACATCGGCAGCCGCGGCCCGGTGCCCGAGGCGATCCTGCCGAAGCGCGGCGAGAGGAAGAACAGGAGCACCGAGATCGGCGTCGTCGCCAGGCCGGCCTCGAGCGGCGAGTAGCCGGCCGACCTGCTGGAGGAAGAGGCCGACGAAGAAGAGGCCGCCGATCAGCCCCGCGTAGGCGGTGAGCGTGGTCAGGTTGGCGACCGCGAAGTTGCGGATCCGGAACAGGGTCGAGGTCGAGCATCGGGTGGCGGGCGCGCGCCTCGCGGAGGATGAAGAGGCGCGAAGCAGACGACCCCGGCGACCAGCGGCACCCAGACCATCGGGTCGCCCCAGCCGTGCGTCGGCTGCTCGATCAGGGCGAAGACCGGGCCGCCGAGCCCGACCGCCGAGAGCAGCGATGCCCGAGCCAGTCGATGCCGCGGAAGGCGTCCGGGTCGCGGCTCTCCTGCGACCGCGTGCAGGGTGAGCGACGACGGTGACCGCGATCAGCGGCAGGTTGACCCAGAAGATCGCCCGCCAGGAGAGCGCCTCGATCAGCGCCCCGCCGCCGGCCGGGCCGAGCACGGTCGCGATCCCGGTCCAGGCGGTCCAGGTGCCGACCGCCTTGCCGCGCGCCTCGCCCTCGAAGGTCGCGGCGACGATCGCCAGCGAGCCGGGGACCAGCAGCGCCCCGGCGATCCCCTGCAGGGCGCGGGCGCCGATCAGGAACTCGTCGGTCGGGGCGATCGCGCAGAGCGACCGAGGTGACGCCGAAGCCGATCAGCCCGATCACGAAGATCCGCCGCCGGCCGAACTGGTCGCCGAGCGAGCCGCCGACCAGCAGCAGCGAGACCAGGGCCAGCATGTAGGCCTCGACCACCCACTGCTGGCCGGCGAGGCCGGCGTCGAGGTCGTCGCTGATCGCCGGCAGCGCGACGTTGACCACGGTCGCGTCGAGGAAGACGACCGTCGAGCCGAGGATCGTCGCGATCAGCGTCAGGCGCTGCTGGCGGGCTCGACACGCGCTCGAGTCTACGAGCGCCGAGCGGCCTCGGCGCGGCGGCTCGCGCAGCTGCTGCGCCGGGGTGAAGAAGTTGCGGTAGGCGAGCGTCGTCGCCAGCAGGGCGGCGATCGCGACGCTGCCGAGCAGCGAGTAGAGGAGGATCAGCTGCAGGCGGACGGCGTCGGTCGGGTCGGCGCCGGCGAGCAGCATCCCGACCATCGTCCCGGGGAAGAAGATCAGCCCGGTGGTCTTGGTCGAGTCGACCAGGGTGATCATCCCCGAGCGCAGGCTGCGCCGGACGATCGGCAGCGCCGCCTCGCGAGGAGGTCGCCCCGAGCGCCAGCGTCGCCTCGATCTCGCGCGCCCGGTCGTGGACGTCTCTCGCCGAGGCGGTTGAGCGCGACCGCCGAGGCGGTCATCGAGTTGCCGATCACCATGCCCGCCGACCGGGACCAGGTAGCGCGGCGTCGGTTCGAAGATGCCGAGGGCGACGACCAGCCCGAGGGTGCTCGGCGGCGGCGACCGCGAGCGCGATCAGCAGCGGCCAGAAGGCGCCCGGGACCTTCCTCGCGCGGCTGCGGGCGGTGAAGCGCGCCGAACAGCGACCATCACCGCGAGCAGCGCCAGCACCAGCCAGATCGAGTCCTGCTCGAAGATCAGCTTGATCACGTAGCCGATCGCGGTCAGCTGGACGAAGGAGCGGAGCGACGGCGACGCCGATGTCCCCCTCGAGCCCGGCCTCGCTGCCAGCGCGAGATCGACCACCGCGATCGCGACCAGCGACCAGGGACGGCGGCGACCTGCCAGAGGCTGACGTGGATCGCGAGCTCACGCGGTCAGCACCTCGGCGACCGGGCCCTCGGCGACCGCCTCTGCCGTCGCTCGAGCCGGACCACCCAGTCGGCCAGCCGCCGCGCCTGGTCGAGGTCGTGGGTGACCAGGACGCAGCGAGATCGCGAGCTCGCGCGCGCAGTCGCGTCAGGGTCGCCTCGACCGCGTCGCGGGCCGCCTGGTCGAGCGCCGAGGTCGGCTCGTCGAGCAGCAGCACCCGCGGCTGCAGGGCCAGCGCGCGGGCGAGCATCACCCGCTGCTGCTCGCCCACCGAGAGCTTCGCCGACGTCGCGATCCGGCGAACTCAGGGTCGAGGCCCGGCGAGCTCGAGGCAGCGCGCGCGCGTCGAAGCTGTGGCCGGCGAGCCGCGGCGCCGTAGGCGATGTTGTCTGCGACGCTGCCCTCGAGCAGCGCCGGCAGCTGGGGCACGAGGGCAGACCTCGCGCCGCAGCGGCGAGCGGGTCGCGCTCGCGCACGTCGTCGCCCTCGTAGACGACCGGCCCGCGTCGGGGTCGGCGAGCCGGTTGAGCAGCCGCAGCAGCGTCGACTTGCCGCTGCCCGAGGGCCCGACGACGCAGCTCGCTCCGACCGGGAGCCGGCGCTGACACCGTCGAGGACGACCTCGCCGCCCGCGAGTAGGTGACGTCCTCGAGCTCGAACAGCATCCGCCGATTATCCGACGCGCCGCCGAGCGCACCGCATAATCGGTCCGTGGCGTGCGCCGACGCGCCGTCGACATCGAGAACCGTTCCGGCGGAGAAGATGCCCGACGGCTCGAGCCGATGCTCGCCCGGATGGCTCCCCTGCCGCGGCCGCCGGACGACGACTGGGCGCTTCGAGATCAAGTGGGACGGCGTCCGGGCGCTCGGATTCGCCGACCGCGGGGACTGGCGGATGCAGAGCCGCCGCTTCGAGGACGTCACCTTTCGCTATCCCGAGCTGGCCGCGATCGCCGAGCAGCTCGCCGATCGCGCCGCGGTCCTCGACGGCGAGGTGGTCGCCCTCGATCGGAAGGGCCGGCCGAGCTTCCAGCTGATCCAGCAGCGGATGGGCCTGGCCTCGGCAGCCGCCGTCAAGTCCCGGGTGAACGAGACCCCGGTCGACTACATGATCTTCGACCTGCTCCACCTCGACGGTCGCTCCACCCGCGAGCTGCCCTACCCCGAGCGCCGCGAGCTGCTCCACTCGCTCGGGCTCGAGGGGCCCCGCTGGCACACCCCCGCCACCACGTCGGGGGCGGCGCCGAGCTGTTCGAGGCGGCGCGCCGCCAGGGTCTCGAGGGGGTCGTCGGGAAGCGCCTCGACAGCCCCTACCGCCCGGGGAAGCGGACCGGCGAGTGGATCAAGAAGCGGGTCTGGCGCCGCCAGGAGTTCGTGATCGGCGGCCATATCCCAGGCGAGGGCCGGCGGGCGGACCGGGTCGGCTCGCTGCTGGTCGGCTACTACGACAAGCGCGCCTCCGAGCTGAAGAAGGGCGAGCGCCAGAAGCTGATCTTCGCGGGCGGCGTCGGCTCCGGGCTGAAGGAGGCGGACCTCGACTTCCTCACCCGGGAGCTGAAGCGCCGGCGCGGGACTCGAGCCCGTTCGACGTCGGAGCGCCCCGGGGCCCGAAGGCGCGTCTCGCGGTCTTCTGCGAGCCGGAGCTCGTCTGCGAGGTCTCCTGGACCGAGTGGACCAACGAGGGCACCCTGCGCCAGCCCGCGTTCAAGGGGATGCGAGACGACAAGGACCCGCGCGAGGTGGTCCGAGAGCAGTAGCTCGGTCGCCCGGCAAACGCCGTGCAAGGGCGCGCCCGGCAACCGGTGGCCGGGCGTCGAAATGTACCCTTGCAGACGGGTGGCTCCTACGAGTCGCATCACCAGAAAGGGATCTGAGGACATGGCAAGAGCGATTTGGAGTGGCTCGATCAGCTTTGGGCTGCTGAACGTGCCGGTGAAGCTGTACAGCGCGGTCTCGAAGCAGAACATCAGCTTCCGCGAGCTGCGCGAGGGCGACGGCTCGCGGGTCCGCCACAAGCGGGTCGCCGAGTCGGACGGCAAGGAGGTCCCCTACGAGAAGATCGTCAAGGGCTACGAGTTCGCCCCGGACCAGTACGTCACCCTGACCCGCGACGAGCTCTCCGAGCTCGAGCCGAAGAAGACCAGGACGATCGAGATCCAGGACTTCGTCGACCTCGACGACATCGACCCGATCTACTTCGAGCAGCCCTACTACCTCGGCCCCGACAAGGGCGCGGACAAGGCCTACGCGCTGCTGGTCCAGGCGATGAAGGATTCGCGCAAGGTCGCGATCGGCCGGTTCGTGCTGCGCAACAAGGAGCACCTGGCGGCGATCCGCCCGATGGGCGACGTGCTGACGATGGCGACGATGCGCTTCCACGACGAGGTCGTCCCCCCCAAGGATCTCGACGGCGAGGTCTTCGAGGAGGAGAAGCCGACCAAGCCCGACAAGCGCGAGGTCGAGATGGCCAAGCAGCTGATCGAGTCGCTCTCCACCGACTTCAAGGCGGACAAGTACCGCGACGAGTACCGCGAGGAGCTGCTCGACCTGCTCGAGCGCAAGGCGGAGGGCAAGGAGGTCGTCACCGCGCCCGGCGAGGAGCCGGAGCCGACCAAGGCTCCCGACCTGATGGCCGCCCTCGAGGAGAGCCTCGCGGCGGTCCGCAGCGAGGACGAGGGCGCCGCCGCCAAGGGCGACGGCAAGGGCTCCCGCACCAAGTCAGCGGGAGCAAAGAGCGCAGGATCGAAGGCGAGGTCCGGCTCCGGCTCCAAGCCAAAGTCGTCCTCGAAGTCGAAGTCGTCTTCTCGCTCCGGCAGAAACAATTCGGCCGCCACAAAAACCGCGGCCGGATCTAAGAGCGGCTCGCGCAAGAAGACGAAGGCGCGCTCCTAGGCTCGCGCGCTGATGGCGCGCGGCGGGACAAGAAACGGGACCAGGAGGTCACGGTCGGCCGGCGGAAGCTGAAGCTGACCAACCTCGACAAGGTCCTGTATCCGAAGACCGGCACCACCAAGGCCGAGGTGATCGACTACTACGCGCGGGTCGCCGACGCGATCCTGCCCCACCTCCGCGGCCGCCCCCTGACCCTGCGGCGCTTCCCCGAGGGGGTCGGCAAGCCCGAGACCTCGTTCTTCGAGAAGAACTGCCCCAAGCACCGCCCCGAGTGGGTGAAGACGACGCCGATCTACGTCGATCGGCGCGCGGGGACGATCGACTTCTGCATGTGCGAGAACCTCGCGACCCTGACCTGGATGGCGCAGCTGGCCGCGCTCGAGCTACACCCCTCGCTCTCGAAGGCGACCCGAATGGAGCAGCCCACCGTGCTCGCCTTCGACCTCGATCCCGGCGCGCCGGCGAGCCTGGTCGAGTGCTGCCAGGTGGCGCTGCGGGTACGCAAGCTCTTCGCGGACCTCGGCCTCGAGGCATTCCCGAAGGTCTCGGGCGGCAAGGGCCTTCAGGTCTACGTCCCCCTGAACACGAAGGTGACCTACGAGCAGACCAGCCCATTCGCGAAGGCGGTCGCGCAGCTGCTCGAGCGGGAGACGCCGAAGGAGGTCGTCTCGAAGATGGCCAAGGCCCAGCGGCGGGGCAAGGTCTTCGTCGACTGGAGCCAGAACCACCAGAAGAAGACGACGATCGCCGTCTACTCGCTTCGAGCCCGCGAGCGACCGACGGCCTCGATTCCGCTCCATTGGAGGGAGGTGGAGCGAGCCGCCAAGCGTGGCGACGCCGAGAACCTCCGTTTCGAGATCCCGGCGGCGATCAAGCGCGTCGAGAAGGAGGGCGACCTGTTCGAGCCGGTGCTGAAGCTCAGGCAGAGGCTCCCCAAGCTCACCGAGGTCAGCGACGAGGACGCCAGCTGAACCGGAGCGTCGGCCGGCGAGTCCATTTCGTCAAACTCGACAGTTGTGACCCCGGAACCCGCCGAGCCACCTCCATCAGGCGACGGCGCCGCGGGTGCTCGAGGGCACCCTGCCCCGCCTCAACGGCGAGCCCGACGACCTCTCGGGCTATCGGGGGAAGGTTGTGCTGGTGGTCAACACCGCCACAGAGTGCGGATTCACGCCGCAGTTCGACGGGCTCGAGAAGCTCTACGAGGAGAAGCGCGACGAGGGCCTGGTGATCCTCGGCTTCCCCGCCGACGATGTCGCCCACCAGGAGCCGCGCTCCGGCGATGAGATCGCCGAGTTCTGCCGGGTCAACTACGGCGTCAGCTTCCCGATGTTCGAGAAGTCGAACGTCAAGGAGGAGCCGCTCAACCCGGTGTTCGAGAAGCTCAACGCCTCGCTCGGCGCCCCGACCTGGAACTTCAACAAGTACCTGCTCGACCGCCAGGGCCGGCCGGTGAAGCACTTCGACGTCTCCGTCGAGCCCGACGATCCCCGAGCTGACAGCGGCGATCGACGAGCAGCTACGCGACTGATCCGAGGGCGTGCGCAAGCACGACCCTATTGATCAGCGCTGGCGGATCACCGGCTTGCGCGCCGCGGCCGCCTCGTCGAGGCGGCGGACCGGGCGTCGTGTAGGGAGCGTTGCGGGCGATCTCGGGGTCCTCGGCGGCCTCCTCGAGGATCGACTCGATCGCCTCGGCGAAGGCGTCGAGGGTCTCCCGGGTCTCGGTCTCGGTCGGCTCCACCATCAGCGCCTCGTCGACCAGCAGCGGGAAGTAGACGGTCGGCGGGTGCATGCCGTGGTCGAGCAGTCGCTTGGCGATGTCGAGGGTCTTGACCCCGAGCTTCTTCGCCGCCGGAGCGCCGGAGAGGACGAACTCGTGCATGCAGCGGCGGTCGAAGGCGACCGGGACGTGCTCGCCGGCTGTCCCCTCGCCGAGCCTCGCCAGTAGGTAGTTGGCGTTCAGCACCGCCGTCTCCGAGGCCTCGGTGAGCCCGTCGCCGCCGAGGCTGAGGATGTAGGCGTAGGAGCGGACGAAGACACCGAAGTTGCCCTGGAAGCCGCGCAGCCGCCCGATCGACTTGGGCCTCTCGTAGTCGAGCTCGTAGGAGGGCTCAGCGCCGTTCTGCCCCTCGCGGCGGACCACCTGCGGGCGCGGCAGGAAGGGCTCGATCCGATCGGAAACGGCGATCGGCCCCGCCCCCGGTCCGCCGCCGCCGTGTGGCTGGGAGAACGACTTGTGCAGGTTGAGGTGGACGATGTCGAAGCCCATGTCCCCCGGGCGGCAGTGGCCCATGATCGCGTTCAGGTTGGCGCCGTCGTAGTAGAGCGTCCCCCCCGCCTCGTGGACGATCGCGGCGATCTCGCCGATGTTCTCGTCGAAGAGCGCCGAGCGTGTTCGGGTTGGTGAGCATCAGGCAGGCGGTCTGGTCGTCCGCCTTCTCGCGCAGGTCGTCGATCTCGATTCCGCCGCGCTCGTTGGTGGCGAGCTTCACCGTCTCGTAGCCGGCCATCGTCACCGTCGCCGGGTTTGTGCCGTGGGCCGTGTCCGGAGTGAGCACCTTGGTCGCGCTCCTCGCCGCGATCGGCGTGGTAGGCGCGGGTGAGCAGAAGCCCGGCGAGCTCGCCGTGGGAGCCGGCCGACGGCTGGAGGCTGACGTGGGGCAGCCCGCAGATCTCCACCAGCGCCTGCTGCAGCAGCCACATCAGCTCGAGCGCCCCCTGGGCGCGCTTCGGCTCCTGGGCCGGGTGGAGGCGGGCGTGGCCAGGCAGCGCGGCGACCCGCTCGTTGAGGCGCGGGTTGTGCTTCATCGTGCAGGAGCCGAGCGGGTAGAAGCCGGTGTCGAGGTCGAAGTTGCGGCGGGAGATTCGGTTGTAGTGGCGGACGATCTCGGGCTCGGAGATCTCGGGCAGCTCGGCGGGGCGCTCGCGCAGAAGCTTCCTCGGGATCAGCTCCTCGAGCGGTTTCTCGGGAACGTCGGTCTTCGGAAGCACAGCGGCCCGCCGGCCCTCGACCGAGCGCTCGAAGACCGTCGTCGCCGGATCCCGCTGCATCGGGGTCCCGCCGTCGACGGTGCGCGGTGGCGCCGGTAGTTTGCTCATGTCGTCGCCCCCTCGGCGACCTTCGCGCCCCGGAGGTCGGCGACCGCCCGGCCGAGGACCTCGGCGAAGCGGTCGATGTCGGCGCGGCTCCGGCGCTCGGTCAGGGCGACCAGGAGGCCGTCCTCGTGCTCGGGGTAGTCGCGCCCGAGCGGGTAGCCGCGCGCCGATCCCCTCGGCCGCGCAGCGGTCGAGCACCTCGGTTACCGGCGACATCGAGGCGGAGAGCGAACTCGCGGACCACCGGCGCCTCATGCAGCAGCTCAACCCCCTCGACCGCGGACAGGGCCTCCCGCGCGTAGGCGGTGCGGCGCACGAGCAGCTCGCCGAGCTCGACGAAGCCGCGCTTACCGAGCCAGGCGAGGTGGACCATGCCGGCGAGCGCGTTCAGCGCCTGGGCGGTGCAGATGTTGTGGGTCGCCTTCTCCCGGCGGATGTGCTGCTCGCGGGTCTGAAGGGTGAGGACGAAGCCGCGGCGTCCGTCGACGTCGGTGGTCTCCCCCGCGATCCGCCCGGGCATCCGCCGGAGGTGCTCCTCGGAAGCGCAGAAGAAGCCGAAGGACGGTCCTCCGTAGTCGAGCCGGTTGCCGAGCGGCTGGCCCTCGCCGACAGCAAGGTCGGCGCCGGAGTCGCCCGGAGGCTTCAGCACCGAGAGAGCGATCGGGTCGCAGGCAACGATCACGAGCGCCCCATGCTCCTTGGCCGACGCGCCCAGGGCCTCGATGTCCTCGACCGCGCCGAGGAAGTTGGGCTGCTGGAGGAAAACGGCGGCGGTCTCGTCGTCGATCGCCTCGGCGAGGGCGGCGGGGTCGGTGACCCCGGCCTCGAGCCCGGTCTCGACCAGCTCGGTGCCGTAACCGGCCCCGTAGGTGACCAGCGACTCCCGGCTGTGTGGATGGAGCCCGCGGGAGGCGATCAGCTTGCGCCGTCCGGTGGCGCCGATCGCCAGATAGGCGGCCGAGGCGACTGCGGAGGGACCCTCATACAGGGCGGCGTTGGAAACGGGCAGGCCGGTTAGCTCAGACATCGCCGTCTGGAACTCGAACATCGCCTGCAGCCCGCCCTGCGAGATCTCGGGCTGGTACGGCGTGTAGGGAGTCAGAAACTCCGAGCGGCTGGTGATCGCGTCGACGATCGCGGGCACGTAGTGGTCGTACATGCCGGCGCCGAGGAAGCTGGTCTCCACCTCGGCGTGGACGTTCCGGGCCGCCAGCGCCGAGAACCGGTCATAGACCTCGGTCTCCGGCATCCCATCGGGGAGGGCGAGCGGCCGCCCGAGGCGGATCTCCTCGGGAATGTCCTCGAACAGATCGTCGATCGAGCCGACCCCGATCTCCTCGAGCATCTCCCTGCGGTCGTTATCGGTGGCGGACGTGTAGCGGCTCACGGACGCACCATCGTAGATGGCGCGGGGGCGCGGCTAGGCCTGTTCGGAGAGCAGCTTCTTGTAGGCGGCCGCGTCCATCAGCTGGTCGGCCTCGGACGGATCTGAGAGCTTCACCCTGACCATCCAGCCGTCGCCGTAGGGGTCCTCGTTGATCTTCTCCGGGTCCTCGGAGATCGCATCGTTTACCGCGGTCACCTCTCCCGAGAGCGGCGAGTAGACGTCGGAGACCGCCTTCACCGACTCGACCTCAGCGTAGGACTCGTCCTTCTTCACCTGCTTGCCGACCTCCGGGGGCTCGTAGAAGACGACCTCGCCGAGGGCGTCCTGGGCGTACCAGGTGATCCCGAAGGTGGCCTCGTCGCCCTCGATCCGGGCCCAGTCGTGCTCGGGGTGGTAGCGGAGGTCCTCGGGATAGCTCTCGTCGGCCATGGCGCGAAAACCTATCCGTCTTTGGAGTAGAGCGGCCGCTTCTCGACCCGGGCGACGCGTCGGCGGCCGCGGACGTCGATCTCGAGCTCGGTCCCCGGCTCGGCGAGCTCGGCTCGCACGTACCCCATCCCGATCCCGACCCCGAGCGAGGGAGAGAGGGTGCCGCTGGTCACCTCGCCGACCATCTGCTCGCCGACGAGGATCGGATTTCCCTGCCGCGGGATGCCGTCGGCGACGACGAACGCGGCGAGGAGCTCGGCGGGGCCCTGCTCGCGGGTGCGGGCGCAGGCCTCCGAGCCGATGAACCCGGTCTCCTCCTTCACCGCCCAGCCGAGGTCGGCCTCGATCGGGTTTCGGTCCTCGGTCAGCTCATTGCCGTAGAGGCAGTAGTTGACCTCCAGCCGCAGGGTGTCGCGGGCTCCAAGACCCGCCGGGGTGGCCCCAGCGACGACCAGCTCCTCCCAGAGGGCCGCCGCCTCATCCGGCGGGACGAGGATCTCGACCCCGTCCTCGCCGGTGTAGCCGGTGCCGCAGACGAGCGCGTCGCCGGTGCCGAGGTTGAGGTCGGTGGTGTGGAACCGGGAGGGCAGTTCCCCCTGCGCCATCGAGCCGACGATCCGCCGCGCCTCCGGGCCCTGGACGGCGAGCATCCCGTAGTCGTCAATCCGGTCGTGGACGTCGGCGTCAAAGTCGTCGGCGTGGCGCCGGAACCATTCGAGGTCGCGCTCGTGGTTGGCGGCGTTGGTGACGGTGAGGAAGTGATGGTCGCCGAGCCGGTAGGTGAAGAGGTCGTCGAGGACGCCGCCGTCCTCGCGGCAGAGGCACGAGTACTGGGCGCCGCCGACCCCGATCCTCGACACATCATTCGATAGGAGCAGCTGGAGGAGCTCGGCCGCCCGCGGGCCCTCGGTCTCGATCTCGCCCATGTGGGAGACATCGAAGACACCGCACCCATTGCGCACCGCCAGGTGCTCCTGCTTGATCCCCTCGTACTGAACCGGCATCTCCCAGCCGGCGAACGGCACCAGCTTCGCACCCGCCTCCAGGTGGGCTTGGTACAGCGGCGTTCTCCTCAGCGTCCCGGTCTCCACGTCCGGGACCCTAGCGAGCGCCTCCCGTCCGGCGGCGCGCTACCCGGCCTCGGAGTAGGCCGGGTCAGCGTCGGGGGCGCCAGCCTCGTTCGCGACCCCTGCCTCGGCCGCGACCTGCTCCTCCGGCTGGACCACCTTGATCGCGACGACGATGGCGGCCACCACCAGCGCGGCACCGATCAGGAACGCGAGGTGATACCCGCTGGTCAGCGCCGAGGCCGTGGTCTCCCCGTCTGCGATCAGGGTGTCGCTTCGCGAGGCGGACAGGGTCGCGAGAACCGCGAGGCCGAGCGCGCCGCCCACCTGCGCCGAGGTGTTGACGAGGCCCGAAGCGAGCCCGGCGTCGTCGACGGTGGCGCCCGACATCGCCACGGTCATCAGCGCCGGGAACGAGAGGCCGGCGCCCATGCCCAGAAGGATCATCGGTGCGAGCAGGTGCTGGACGTAGCTGCCGTCAACCGGCGTCTGCGTGAAGAGGAGGAGCCCGACCGCGATCAGGGCCATGCCGAGAATCACCATCGTCTTTGCCCCGAAGCGCATGACCAGAGGCTCCGTGTATCGGATCGACAGGGTCCCCATGACAAGGGTCACGGGGATGAATGCCAGCCCGATCTCCAGGGCTGAGTAGCCGAGCACCCGCTCCAGGTACAGGGATCCGAGGAAGAACATCCCGAACATCCCGGCAACTGAGAGCGCCTGGATCACGTTGGCGCCGGAGACGTTGCGCGAGCGGAAGATCCGCAGCGGGATCAGTGGGTTGCCGGTCCGAGCCTCGCGCGCGACGAAGGCGGCGAGCAGGATCAGCGAGGCCGCGGAGAGCGCGAGCGTCCGCCCCGCGCCCCAGCCGTACTCGGCGGCGGGCGAGACGATCGTGTAGACGCCGAGCATCAGCGAGCTCGTGATCAGAACGGCGCCGGGGACGTCAGCGCCGTCCCCAAAGCCGATCCCCTCGTCGCGCTCGAGCAGCCGAGCAGCCAACACGGCCGTGGCGATGGCGATCGGGATGTTGACGAAGAAGATCCAGTGCCAGTTGATCGACTCGGTCAGCACGCCGCCGGCGAGCAGCCCGACCGAGCCGCCGCCGGAGGCGACGAAGGCGTAAACGCCGATCGCCTTGGCCTGCTCCCGCGGCTCGGGGAACATCGTCACGATCATCCCGAGGATCACAGCGGAGGTCATCGCGCCGCCGACTCCCTGGACGAAGCGGGCCCCGACGAGCACCTCCTGGCTCTGCGCCAGCCCGCAAAGGAGCGAGGCAACCGTGAAGACGCCGAGGCCGGCCATGAAGACGCTCTTGCGCCCGAGGATGTCGCCGAAGCGCCCGGAGAGCAGGAGCAGGCCGCCGAAGGCGATCAGGTACGCGTTGACTACCCAGGCGAGGCTGGACTGCGAGAAGCCGAGGTCGTCCTGGATCGAGGGCAGCGCCACGTTCACGATCGTGATGTCGAGGACGATCATCAGCATCCCCGCGCAGAGGACGTAGAGCGCGAGCCAGCGCCTGCGGTCGCTGCTCGCGGGTATGTCATCTACCGGGCTTTGTGTGGCGGTGTCCGCTGTCACGCTTCTACTCTCCTTTTTTGGTCCGGGATTGCATCGGTGCCTGTAGGACGGCCACGCCGGCGAAAACTCATCGCTGCGGGCCTCTATCTCAACGACGTGCGGCGGATGCCGAAATCGACGTTTCTTTCGGAGGTATTCGCAGCTAGCTCGACCGACGTGAAAACGCCACCAGGACAGCGGACTCGGCCGCCCGGTTGCGCAGCCGCCGCAGGGGCAACCCGACCAGCCACAGGACGTCCCCGCGCTGGAAGCTGTGGCAGCTGCCGCCCAGACACTCGAGCTCGACCTCTCCACGCTCGACGACGACGAGCGCGTCGCGCCACTCGGCCTCGGCGTAAGCCCGCCCGCAGCCGGGTGCGATCGCGATCTCGCGGAGCTCGAAAGCAGGCGGAAGAGGTCCGTCCAGGAGAGGGAGGCGCTCGCCGCCAGGCTCCTCCATCAGAAGGTCGGGGGAAGGCCAAACGCCCGGAAGAGGTCGGCGGAGACGGCGAAGGGCAGCTCGCCGGGCTCGTCGGGCTCCAAGGCGGCGCCGAAGGCGGTGATTTCCACCAGCTTCCCTTCCTCGAATCGCAGCACGTCGAGCGCGAAGGCCCGGTACTCGGTGTCGCCCGGGCGCCGGAGGTAGCCCGCGCAAGCCGGTTGCATGTTGGCGCCCGTGGGCAGAAGCCGCCATTCGCCGACGTAATGCGGCGAGGAGGGATGGAAGGACTGGGTCACGGCGGTCAAAATGGCCTCGCGCCCGTCGTGCCAGGTCGGGGTCGGGGGCATCGTCGCGCGGGCGTCCTCCCGCAGCAGCTCGGCCATCGCGGCGACGTCGCCCTGCTCGACGGCGTCCATGAACCGCTGAAGCAGCGCGCGCTCGGCCTCGCTGGGATGCGAGGACGGCGCCCAATCCAGCCGGCGAGCCGGCAGCTCCTGCTTCAGCGTCGCCCGTGCGCGCTGCAGGGCACTGTTCACCGCGGCAACGCTCGCGTCGAGCAGCGAGGCCGTCTCCTTGGCCGACCACCCGAGCACGTCGCGGAGGATCAGCACGGCCCGCTGTCTCGCGGGGAGGAGTTGGATCGCGGCCAGGAACGCGATCTCGATCGTCTCCCTGGCGACGATCACCGCCTCCGGCTGATCGTCGCTAGGCGCGATCCCCTCGAGCAGGTGATCCGGATAGGGCTGCAGCCAGGGTAGGTCGGCGGGGGGAAGCGTCGGCAGGGGCGGATCCCCACCCGGCCCGAGCTGCGAGGGAAGGACGCGCCGCGGCTTGCTGCGCAGTGCGTCGAGGCAGGCATTGGTCGCGATCCGGTAGAGCCACGCCCGAAACGAGGAACGGCCTTGGAAGCTCTCGCGCTTCCTCCATGCGCGCAGAAGCGTCTCCTGCACGAGGTCCTCCGAGTCCTCGAACGAGCCGAGCATCCGGTAGCAGTGGACCTGCAGCTCCCGCCGGTAGCGCTCGGCTTGGGCGGTGAAGGCAGACTCGTTGCCCGCGCGTATCTCCAGCGTCACCTGCTCATCGCTGTTCATCAAGGATTACGACGATCGCCAGCGGAAAACTCATCGGAGCTGGCTGCATACTGCTCCCTCCGCCGCCAGAAGGCGACTTCCCCGCCTGCCGGGCGGCGGCTACTTCAGGAAGTCGGGGACGTCGATGTCGGACTCGGTGATCCGGAGATCGCCGAGCGAGTCGCGGTCGCGCACCGCGCCGACCTTGCGCTCGGTGCGCCGCTGGGTGAACTGCGGGGCACGGGCGATCATCTCGAAGCCCTCGAAGCCGGTGGCGATGCAGGTCACGCGGACCTCCTCGTGCATCGATGAATCGACCACCGCGCCAAAGACGATGTTGGCGTTCGGGTCGGTGGCCTGGATCACCAGGTTGGCTGCCTCGTTGACCTCGAACAGACCGAGGTCCTCGCCGCCGGTGACATTCAGGAGCATCCCCTTGGCGCCGTCGACCTTCTCCTCGATAAGAGGCGAGGTGATCGCGTTCTTGGCCGCCTCGACGGCGCGGTTCTCGCCGGAGCCAATGCCGACCCCCATCAGGGCCGAGCCGGCCTGGTGCATGACCAGGCGGACGTCGGCGAAGTCGAGGTTGATCAGCCCGGGGATCGTGATCAGGTCGGTGATCCCCTGAACGCCCTGGCGAAGGATGTCGTCGGCCTCCCGGAAGGCCTCGAGGATGGTGGTTCGGCGCTCGACGATCTGGAGCAGCTTCTCGTTCGGAACGGTGATCAGGGTGTCGACCTCGTTGCGCAGCTTCGAGATGCCCTCCTCGGCCTGGCCCATCCGCTTCTTGCCCTCGAACTCGAAGGGCTTGGTGACCGCGCCGACGGTGAGGGCACCGATCTCCTGCTTCGCGATCTCGGCGATCACCGGGGCGGCGCCGGTGCCGGTGCCGCCGCCCTCGCCGCAGGTGATGAAGACCATGTCCGCGCCCTTCAGCGCCTCCTTGATGTCGTCGCGCGACTCCGCCGCGGCGCCCGCGCCGACCTCCGGGTTGGCGCCGGCGCCGAGGCCCTTGGTGAGGTTGTGGCCGATGCCGATCTTGACGTCGGCGTCGCATGCCTGGAGCGCCTGGGCGTCGGTGTTGACGGCGATGAACTCGACCCCCCTGAGCCCAGCGTCAACCATCCGGCTGACGGCATTCGAGCCGCCACCGCCGACGCCAACGACCTTGATTACTGCGAGATAGGAAGTTTCCATGTTGGTCCTGCTCCGTCCCCGAGGCCGGAAAATCCGGCTTGGGGCCTATCGAAAGTAGGGCAAAGTGAGAAAACTGTCAATGCACCCTGATGCCTGAACTCTCAAGTCTTGCTTTAGAGTTCCAGTGGGGTCACTCTCGAGTGTAGGCTGAGCCTGAGCGTTACTCGAGGGTGCTGAAAACCGCTGCAAACCACGGGTTTTTGTGGGTCCCGTGCTGAAGCTCCGCGGGAGCCCGCCGGAGCCCTGCTGGGACCGAAATCGGGTGCAGGACCGGTTGCAACAATTTCCGCGAGCGGGGCCCGGAAGGCCGTCAACTGCCCGAGACGGGCCTCCCCGGGACGCTGACGTCAACGTACCCTGGCGAGCCGAGGTCGGGGTCGGCGAGCACCGTGACCGCGGCCTCCCACTTGTCCGCGGCCCGGTCGCCCTCACCAAAGCGGAGCTCGGGGGCGCCGTCGAGATCCACCACCACCCCACCGCGATCGAGGTCCCAGGTCGCGGACCGCAGCCGGGGGCGCAGCTCCTCGGGGGCGGCGCCGAGGATCGCAGCCTGGGACGCGCCCTCCCCTCCGAGCCGGCCGTCCTCGCTGAGGTCCGCGTCGAGCGAGGGCAGCTCCTTGGGATCGAAGTCGATCCCGGTGAGGACGAAGCCGTCTGCGGAGACCGGCGTCGGCTCGCCGTCGATCTTGGCGACCGCGACGGGCGGTCGCTCCTTGACCTCGATCTTGAGGCCGTGGGGGAAGTCGGTGCTGGTGCTGAGGGCGGCGACAGTGGGAAAGCTCCCGACCGCCTTGCGCAGATCGTCTTCGCGGACGTGCAGCGTGGTCATGTCCTCGGAGGCCCGGACAAGAGCTGCGGTGATCCGCTCCTGGTTCGCCGTCACCCCGGAGACTTCTACCTGGTCGACGGCGAACAGCGAGGAGTTGCGGAGGAAGACCAGGTAGACGGCGAGCAGGATCACGGCGACCGCGCCCGCCCCGGCCAGCCGCCGGCGCAGCACCTGGCCCCGGCTCACCTTCATGACAGCCCCCACTCTGCGGGCCATTCGACCTCGCCCAGCACCTGCACCTCGGGCTCCAGGACCACGCCGAAGCGCTCCCGCACCCGCTCCCGCGCGGCCGCCATCACCGCGAGCACGTCAGCGGTGGTGGCGTCGGCGGCGTTCTCGACGAAGTTGGCGTGCTTGGGGGAGAGCCGCGCCCCACCCCGCTCCAGGCCGCGACAGCCCGCCGCGTCGAGGAGCTGGCCGGCCGAGCGGCCCTCGGCGCGAGGGTCGTCAGGGTTGACGAAGGTGGAGCCGAAGGTCTTGATTCCCGACGGCTGCGCCTCGCGGCGGCGGCCGCGCATCTCCCCCATCGCCGCCTTCACCTCGGCGGGGTCCGCCTCGGCGAGAGCGAAGGAAGCGCGGGCGACCACCTCGCCCTCGCCGAGGTTCGAGGCCCGGTAGCGAAAGCCGAGCTGCTCGGGCCGGCGCCGCTCGCTGCCCTCGGCCGTGCAGACCGTCACCCACTCCAGCACCCTGCCGAGCTCGCCGCCGTAGGCGTTGGCGTTCATCCGCACCGCCCCACCGACCGTGCCCGGGATGTTTACTCCGAACTCCAGACCCTCGAGCCCCCAGCCCGCAGCCCGGGCGGCGGCCGAGGGGAGCCTCGCCCCCCCGCCGCAGACCACGCGCAAGCCGCGGTGCTCGATCCGGGTGAGATCGCCGGCCAGCTTCAGCACCAGGCCGCGGAAGCCCTGATCGGAGACCAGCAGGTTGGACCCCGATCCGACCACGGCGACCGCGAGCCCCTCGGATCCGGCCCAGGCGAGGACCTCGGCGATCGCCCTCTCCGACTCGGGACGGGCAAAGTAGTCAGCCGGGCCGCCGACCCGGATGGTGGTCAGGCGGGCGAGCGGGTAGTTCGCCTCGACGCCCTCCGGCCGCTTCACGATCGCTCCCCGTCGCTGTCGGCGAGGGCCTCGGCGAGCTTGAAGATGTCGCCCGCCCCGATCGTCACCAGCAGATCGCCCTCGCCGAGCCTGGGCCCGAGCGCCGCCGCCGCGTCCTCGGCATCGGGCAGCCACCAGACCGGCCGTCCCCCCGCCCGCTCGGCGGCGGCCTCGGCGACCATCAACCCGCTCACCCCTTCGAGGGGCCCGACAGGCTCCTCCCGGGCCGGGTAGACGTCGAGGACGGCGACCTCGTCGGCGGCCGCCAGGGCGGCGCCGAGCTCGCTCGCGAGCGCCTTGGTGCGCGAGTAGAGATGGGGCTGGAAGGCGGCGATCAGCCGTCGCGGCCCGAGCTCTCGCGCCGCCTCGAGGGTGGCGCGGACCTCTGTCGGGTGGTGGGCGTAGTCGTCGTAGATCAGCGCGCCGTCGTGGCTGCCCTTGGGCTCGAGCCGGCGAGCGACCCCCGGGAAGTCGCCGAGAGCGGCGGCGACCGCGGCGGGGTCGGCGCCGACCGCGGTGCCGGCGAGGGCGCCGAGGGCGGCGAGAGCGTTGGCGACGTTGTGGCGACCCGGCACCGCCAGTGTGACCTCGGTATCGATTCCGGCGCCGCGCGCCCGGAAGCGGCTGCCGCCCCCCGGCTGCGGCTCGATCTCGGTCGCCAGCAGGTCCGCCCCCGGGGCGGGACCGGCGCCGGGCTCGGGCTCCAGGGCGAAGCGGATCTCGACCCTGCGGCTCGCCGCGCCAGGGAGGGAGACGTCCGCTCCCCGAACCAGGTCGGAGGCGGGTGCGCTGAAGCGGGCGAACGCCTCCGCCAGCTCCGCCAGCGAGCCCCAGCGGGAGTGGTGGTCGAGCTCGAGGTTCGTCACGACCGCCACCTCCGGCCGCAGCTCGAGGAAGCTTGCGTCGCTCTCGTCCGCCTCGGCGACCACCCACTCCCCCTCGCCCCAGCCGGCGTTTGCCGGTTCGCCGCCGGGTCCGGCGCCGGGAAGCTCGCCGCCGAGGAAGAAGGCCGGATCGGCTCCGCTCGCCCGCAGCGCATGAACGCAGATCGCTGTCGTCGTCGTCTTGCCGTGGGTGCCGGCGACCGCCAGCAGGCGGCGGTCGGCGCAGAGCTCCGCGAGCAGCTCGCCGCGATGAAGGACCCGCTGACCCCGCTCGCGGGCGATCGCCAGCTCGGGGTTGTCATCGCCAATCGCGGTGGAGACGACCACCTCGGCGTCGGCGGGCACCTGGGCTGCGTCGTGGCCCAGGTGGGGCTCGAAGTCCCGCCGCCCGCAGGCGCTCCATGTACGAGGACTCCGCGCGGTCGGAGCCGCTCACCTCGGCGCCGAGCCGGTGGCAGACCAGCGCCAGGCCGCTCATCCCGGCGCCGCCGATCGCGATGAAGTGGAGCTTGCGGCCGCTCCAGCTCATCTCCCGATCGCCTCCAGGACCTCGGCGGCGATCCGATCGGCCGCGTCGGGGCGGGCGAGCCGGGCCGAGGCGGCGGCCATCTCGGCGAGACGGCTCGGGTCTCCGAGCAGGCCGGTGATCACCGAGGCGAGGTGGGCGGGCTCGAGCTCGGCGTCGGGGATCACGACCGCGGCGCCGCCATCCGCCATCCAGCGGGCGTTGGCGTCCTGATGGTCGCCGGTCGCATGGGGGTAGGGGACGAGCACGGCCGGCCGGCCGGCGGCGGCGATCTCCATCACCGAGCCTCCGGCCCGGGCGAGGACCAGGTCGGCGGCGGCGAGGACGTCGCCGAGGTTGGGCTCGTAGGCGAGCAGTGTGTACTCGCCTGGCGAACCGGCCTCGCGCCAGCGCCGCTCGAGCTCGGGGTAGTCGCGGCGGCCGGCTACGTGGATCACCCGCGGTCTCCGCGGTTGGCGCGGCGAAGGCGTCGAAGGCCGCCTGGTTGATTGAGCGGGCCCCGAGGCTGCCACCGACCACGGCGAGGCAGCGCTCGCCCTCGGAGATGCCCGAAGCGGGCCCGCGCGGCCTCCCGGTCGGCCTCGAGGACGGCGCGGGGGACCGGGCGGCCGGTGACCAGGTAGGGGTCGCCCTCGCGCCCCGGGATCGGGAAGGCGAGGCAAACCCGCCGGGCGCGCCGAGCGAGCAGCCGGTTGGCGAGGCCCAGGTGGCTGTCGGCCTCGGTCAGCACCAGCGGGAGCCCCATCCTCACCGCGGCCAGCCCCACCGGGCCGGCGACGTAGCCGCCGCCGCCGAGCACCGCCTCGGCGCGTCGCTCGGCGAGCAGCCGCCGGGCGGCACGAACGGCGCGCGCGGAGCGGATCGCGGCAAGGGCGGCGCGGCAGAGGGTTGCGGCGGTCGAGGCCGCTCACCCGCAGGAAGTCGATCTCATAGCCGGCGGCGGGCACCAGCTCCGCCTCGGCCCGCTCGCGGGTGCCGAGGAAGCTGACCTGGGCGCCCTCAGCGCGCAGCGCGTCGGCGACGGCGATCGCCGGCACGACGTGCCCCGCCGTGCCGCCGGCCGCTATCACGACTCGTGCCACTGGTTGCGCGCTTCCTCTTCGTGTCGGTTCCGCCCTCGAGCACGCGCAGTCTTGCAGCGGCCCCGGCCGAGCCGCTCGACGCCGCCTTCCGGGATCGGGTAGAGGCGCCGGCGGGGCGGCGGCGGGCGCCCGCGGCGGCCGGCCTCCGGGCGACGTTCAGGATCAGGCCGGCCGCGGCCAGGGTGATCACCAGGCTGGTGCCGCCGTAGGAGACGAACGGGAGCGGCACCCCGGTGAGCGGCGCCAGGCCGAGCACCGCGAACAGGTTGATCGCCGCCTGAGCCATGATCAGCGAGGTCAGCCCCGCCGCGAGCAGCTTGCTGAAGCGATCGCGAGCCCGGTGGGCGGCGCGGAAGCCGGCGTAGCCGAACATCCCGAAGAGCCCGATCAGGACGACCATCCCGGCCAGCCCCGTCTCCTCGCCGAGGACGGCGGCGATCATGTCGGTGTGGGCCTCGGGCAGATACGAGGCCTTCTGGACGCTCTCGCCGAGGCCGACGCCGAGGACGCTGCCCGAGCCGACCGCGATCGTCGCCTGGATGCCCTGGAAGCCGGCTCCGCTGGAATCGGCGCCGGGGTTGAGGAACCCGGTGAGCCGCTCCTGCTGGTAGGGATTGATGGCGATCATCGCCAGTCCGGCGATCGCGATCACCGCCCCCACCGGGGCCAGGGTGCGAGGGCGAACGCCTGCCCCGAACAGCAAGCAGCAGACCGCGAAACAGAGGACGGTGGCGGTGCCCAGATCGGGCTGGCGGCGCGATCAGCAGCGCCGCGAGGCCAACCACGAGCAGGTAGGGCACCAGCCCCTCGAGGGTGCGCACCCGCTTCGGCCGCGACGCCAGCAGGTGGGCGCCGTAGAGGACGATCGCGAACTTCGCCAGCTCGGAGGGCTGGAACTGGAACAGCCCGGCGCCGAGCCAGCGCTGGGCTCCGTTGACGGTGGTGCCGACCCCGGGCAGCAGCACGGCGAGCAGCAGGAAGATGGAGATCCCCAGCAGGGCCGGGGTGAGCAGCCGGACGACCTGGACGCCCCTGATCGAGGCGAAGCGCATCGACCACCAGCCCGATCGCGGCGAAGAGGACGGTGCGCTTCAGGTAGTAGGCGCCGTCGCCGCCGCCGGCGAGCAGGGTGCGCGCCGAGCTGGCGCTGAACACCATCACCGCTCCCAGGGCGAGCAGGCAGAGGGTGGCGGTGAGCAGCAGCGAGTACTCGAGCGGCGGGGCCGAGCGCGATCCGTCGCGACGCTCGGCGCTCATCCGAGGTCCTCCACCAGCTCCCGGAAGCGCTCGCCGCGCTCCTCGAAGTCCGCGAAGGCGTCGAAGCTGGCGCAAGCCGGCGAGAGCAGCACCACCTCACCCGGCTGGGCCCGGGCCGCAGCCTCCTCGACGGCGCGCTCGAGGGTCCCGCACTCGACCAGGGCCACCCCATCGCGACTCCGCCGGGGCGAGATCGGAGGACAGCTGCTCGGCCGCCTCCCCGATCAGGTAGCAGGCACGGCAGCGGGCCTCGACCGGCTCCAGCAGAGGCTCGAAGCTCTCTCCTTTCCCCCTGCCGCCGAGGATCAGGTGGACGCCTCCATCGAACGCCTCGATCCCGGCGATCGCCGAGGCGACGTTGGTGGCCTTCGAGTCGTTGACGTAGAGGACGCCGCCGTGCTCTCCGCAGCCGCTCGAGCCGATGTGGGACGCCCTCGAAGCTCGAGAGCCCCTCCACGACGGAATCCCGCGGGATCCCGGTGGCGAGCGCCGCCGCGGCCGCCGCCATCGCGTTCTCTGTGTTGTGCCGGCCGAGCAGCTTCAGCTGGTCGCTGCGCAACAGCGGCTCGTCGCCGGCGAAGATCACGCCTCCGCGCATGCTCACCTCGCAGTCGGGGTCCGCCGCCATCTCGGTCGTGGGGCAGAAGCGCACGCAGCCGTGCGCAGCCGCCGAGGTCGCGGCCCCGCAGCTCCGGGTCGCCGCGTTGTAGACGGCGACGTCGTCGTTTCCCTGGTTGGCGAAGATCCGCAGCTTCGCCTCGATATAGCTCTCGAGGCTCCCGTGGCGGTCGAGGTGATCGGGCGCGACGTTCAGGAGGACCGCGCACTCAGGGGCGAAATACTCGGAGTCCTCGAGCTGGAAGCTCGAGGCCTCGCAGACAACGGTGGCGTCGGGCTCGACCTCGCCGACCAGCGAGGCAAGCGGGGTGCCGACGTTTCCGGCCACGGCCACCGGCAGCTCGGCGACCCGGTGGAGGTGCCCGAGCAGCTCGGTCGTGGTCGTCTTCCCGTTGGTGCCGGTGACCGCGATGAAGGGGTTGGGGATCAGGCGCCAGGCAAGCTCCAGCTCCCCGGTCACCTCGAGGCCGCGCTCCCGCGCGGCCTTCACCACCGGTGCCTCCTGGGGCACTCCGGGGCTCTTGACCAGGGTCCTGGCCTCCGCTACGAGCTCGGTTCCATCCACCTTCAGGCTGACTTCGACGCCCGCCTCCGCCAGCCCTTCCGCCCCCCGGGGCTCCCCGGAGTCGCAGCCGAGGACGCGCTCGCCACGCCCAGCGAGCAGGCGAGCGACTGCCGCCCCCGAGCGGGCCAGCCCGACCACCAGGAATGGGCCCCGCGGCAAAGGGGGACGCAGGCGCGGGTCGCCGAATCGGTTCACATAACCATCTTCGCCCTAGCCGCTCAGCTCCCTGCGGCCAGGCACGAATTAGGCGCGGATCAGGGCCCGCTCCAGTTCGGTGACGTTCTCAGCGCCGGAGCGGGCGTCGGCTACGGATTGCCGCGATAGAGGGCTGCCGGGGCGCAAAAGCAGGCCGCTAGATCTACGGCGCCGGCCGGCGGCGGAGGAGGAGCAGGCCGACCGAAGCCGGTGATTGAGGATTCGGCTGCGCGTCGAGCACGACCATCCGCTGAGCCGATCGCCGAGGAGCGGCGAGGATCAGCCGAGCGACGGTCGTAGTCCGTGGTCTGCGAATTGGGCACCGAAACGCTTGCTTCCAAGACGGCTCCTCCTTAGTGGTTGCTCTCGCAAGCATCTCGTCAGCGGGTGCGTCTCGCCAGGCCCGTGCACCCGAGATTCGTCCTGCTGGAAGCCCGAGACTGAGGTAGGGATTACCCGAGCGACGGGCGGCGAATGGCTCGAGTGAGGAGAATTGCGCGGGTGTCGACGTGAACCAGCCGCACTTCGAGCTAACCCCGATCGGAACGGTCGAGTCTCCGCTGACCGATCCCGCGTCGGCCCCGAAGCAGGGCGACGAGGGAGCGCCGGACGCCTGGCTCGTCTTCGATCCTGCCGTGCTCGAGGCCCTCGACGGGATCCGGCAGGAGACGAGGTCATCGTCCTCACCTGGCTCGATCGCGCCGATCGCGACGTCCTCCAGGTGCATCCGCGCGGGGATGCGTCGAGGCCGCCGCAGGGCGTGTTCAGCACCCGCTCTCAGCACCGACCGAATCCGATCGGGTTGCACCGCGTCGAGATCGCGTCGATCGACGGCGGCAGGGTCCGGGTGCACAAGCTGGAGGCGGTTGACGGGACCCCGATCGTGGACGTGAAGCCGGTGCTCAGCACGGACGTCAGCGAGCGGTGAATGCGCCGCAGGCCGCCCGGCCGGGAGGCGCCGGCTAGGGCCCGATCGCCTGCTGGTAGAGGGTGAAGCCGATGCCCGAGCAGACCGCGGCGATGATCCAGAAGCGGAGCATGATCTTCGTCTCCGACCAGGCGAGCAGCTCGAAGTGGTGGTGGACCGGCGCCATCAGCAGGACCCGGCGGCGGAAGGCCTTGAAGGCGGCGACCTGGAGCGCCACCGAGAGCGCCTCGATCACGAAGATGCCGCCGATGATGATCAGCAGCACCTCGGTCTGGGTCATCACCGCGAGCGCCCCGATCGCGCCCCCGAGGCCGAGCGAGCCGGTGTCGCCCATGAAGATCGAGGCGGGGAAGGCGTTGAACCAGAGGAAGCCGATGCAGCCGCCGACCAGGCAGGCGGAGAGCAGCGCCAGGTTCTCCTGCTCGTTGGTGACGAAGGTGATCGCCGTGTAGGCGAGCAGCACGATCGCGCAGCAGCCGGCGGCGAGCCCGTCGAGCCCGTCGGTGAGGTTGACGGCGTTGGAGGCGCCGGCGATCACCAGGAAGATCAGCACGCAGGTAGACGGCGTCGGGGATGTCGAGCTGGGCGTCGGAGATGCGCAGCTCGATCACGCGAGCTCCAGCCCGACCTCGTGCTCGCGCGACGTAGTAGAGGCCGACCGCGAGCAGGAACTGGGAGGCGAGCTTCCAGCGGGCCGAGAGGCCGAGCGAGCGCCGCTTGACCAGCTTCATGAAGTCGTCGGCGAAGCCGATCGCCGCGCAGCCGATCGCGACGCCGAAGACCGCGAGGCTCGGCGACGTCGCGGTCGGAGAGCACCAGGTAGGGGATCGCGATCGCGGTGAAGATGATCAGCCCGCCCATCGTCGGCGTGCCGGCCTTCTCGTGGTGCTCCTCGGGGCCCTCCTCGCGGATGTGCTGGCCGAACTCCTTCAGCCGCAGGTACTCGATGAAGCGCGGGCCGAGGAAGATGCAGATCAGCATCGCCGCCATGCCCGGCGATCAGGATCTCGCCCAGCATTACTTCGCCAGCCTCTCGGCGACCCGCTCCAGGCCGACCGCGCGCGAGCCCTTGACCAGCACCGCGTCCCCGGCGCCGAGCCGCTCGGCGAGCGCCGTCGGCCGCGGCCTCGGCGTCGGGCGACCTGCTCGTCGGGGGCGTACTCCGCGCGCCAGCTCCCCGACGCCGATCAGCAGCTCCACGCCGCGCCGCCGGGCGTGCTCGCCGATCTCGCGGTGATAGGCGGCCGCCTCCGGCCCGAGCTCCCGCATCTCGCCGAGCACCGCGACCCGGCGGCCGCCGGCCTCGCAGCGCGGCGAGGTGGTCGAGCGCCGCCCGCATCGAGACCGGGTTGGCGTTGTAGGAGTCGTTGATCAGGATCGCGTCCCCCGGGAGCTGGACGAGCTCCCCTCGGAGGCGCGAGAAGACTATCCCCGGCGCCCGCTGGGCCATCCCCTCGAGCGGCAGCCCCAGGGCGACGCCGGCGGCGATCGCCGCCAGCGCGTTGTCGAGGTTGTGGGCCTCGACGAACGGGAGCTTGAAGCGCTGCTCGCCCGCCGGCGTGCGACCGAGCTGCGTCCGTCTCCCCCGCCTCGGCGATCACTCGCGAGCCTGGACGTCGCCGCCCTCGCCGAAGCGCAGCAGCATCGGGCGCCCGTCCAGGTGCGGCTCGCAGCGGGCCGGGCTCGGCCGGGACGACCGCGGTGCCGCCCGTCGCAAGCCCGTCGATCAGCTCCGCCTTGGCCGCCGCGACCGCCTCGATGCTGCCGAGCAGCTCGACGTGGACCGGGCCGACGTTGGTGATCACGCCGACGTCGGGCTCGGCGATCTCGGCAGAGCTCGGCGATCTGCCCGGCGCCCGCGCATCCCCATCTCGAGCACCAGGGCCTCGGTCTCCGTCGGCGCGGCCCGAGGATCGCGAGCGGCAGGCCGATCTCGGTGTTGAAGTTCTCGGGGCTGGCGTGGACGCGCGGCGGGCAGGATCGCCGCGGCAGACGTCCTTGACCGAGGTCTTGCCGGTCGAGCCGGTGATCCCGATCACCCGGCAGCCGAGCTCGCGGCGCCAGTCGCGCGCGAGGCGCCTGCAGAGCGGCGAGCGGGTCGTCGCTGCCCAGCACCCAGCGCCGGTCATCGCCGCGCGCCGGCGCAGCTCGCGGCCGCGTGCTCCGCGGCCCGACCAGCACCCCCCAGGCCCCGCCGCGGAGCGCCTCGGCGGCGAACTGGCCGCCGTCGCGCGCTCGCCCGGCAGGCCGAAGAAGAGGTCGCCCTCGCGCGACCTCGCGCGAGTCGATCACGGTCCGGCGGCGGGCCTCCGGCGCCGCCGCGCCGCACCACCTCGGCCCCGGCAGCCGCGGCCAGGCGCTCGCCGTCGAGCGCGATCATCGAGCCGCTGCCGTCAAGCGCGCAGCTCCTCGCGGGCCACGTCGCGGTCGTCGAATGGGATCTTGCGCCCGCCCTCGAACTCCTGGCCCTGCTCGTGGCCCTTGCCGGCGATCACGACGGTGTCGCCGCGCTCGGCGGCCTGCCAGAGCGCCAGCGCGATCGCCGCCCGGCGGTCGGGCTCGACCACGACCTCTCCGCTCGCCGATCAGGGCTCGAGTCGATCCCGGCGACGATCTCCTCGATGATCGCCTCGGGCTGCTCGGAGCGCGGGTTGTCGGAGGTGACGATCGGCCAGGTCGGAGAGCTCGGCGCCGGCGCGGCCCATCAGCGGGCGCTTGTCGCGGTCGCGGTCGCCGCCGCAGCCGAAGACGCGAGATCAGCCGGCCCTGCGGTGAGCCGCCGCGCCGCGCGCAGCACGTTCTCGAGCGAGTCCGGCGTGTGCGCGTAGTCGACGAGCACCGCCGAAGGGCTGGCCCTCGTCGATCGGCTCGAAGCGGCCCGGCACCTGGCCGGCGCTCGCGAGCGCCGGCGGCCGCGCGCCGCAGGTCGAGTCCGAGCGCGTGGGCGACCGCGAGCGCGGCCAGCGCGTTGGCGACGTTGAAGTCGCCCGGGAGCGGCGTCCGCACCTCGAGCGCCCCGGCGGGCGCGACGCAGGTGAAGGTCGACCCGCCGGCGTCGAAGGCGACCTCGCGGGCGCAGAGGTCCGCCTCGCCCCCGCCGGGGAGAAGGTGACGCAGCGCCGCTCGGTCCCTCGGCCAGCTCGTCGGCCAGCCGGCGGCCGTAGGCGTCGTCGACGTTGACGACCGAGACCCCTCCCTCCAGTTCAAGCGTCGGGGCGCCGCCCTCGGCCGTGAACAGCAGCCGCTTCGCGGCGAAGTAGTCCTCCATGTCGCGCGTGGAAGTCGAGGTGGTCCTGGGTCAGGTTGGTGAACACCTTGACGTCGAAGTGGATCGCGTCGGCGCGGTGCAGGACCAGCGCGTGCGAGGAGACCTCCATCACGCAGGCCTCGGTCGCCGGCCTCGAGCATCCGCGCGAAGGTCGCCTGCAGGTCGATCGCCTCCGGCGTCGTCCGCTCGACCTCCTCGACCTCCCCGCCGACCACGCGCTGGACGGTGCCGAGCAGGCCGCAGCGCCGCCCGGCGGCCTCCAGCAGCGTGCGCACCAGGAAGGCGGTGGTGGTCTTGCCGTTGGTGCCGGTGACGCCGACCACGGTCAGCTCCTCGGTCGGGTCGCCCCAGAAGGCGCGCCGCCAGCGGCGCCATCGCCGCGCGCGCGTCGGCGACCTGGACCTCGGGCACGCCCAGGTCCAGCGGCCGCTCGACCACGAGCGCGGCGGCGCCCGCCTCGACCGCCTCGCCGGCGAACTCGTGCCCGTCGCGGCTCAGCCCGGGGACGCAGAAGAAGAGCGTGCCGGGCCCGACATGGCGGCTGTCGTAGGCGAGATCGGAGATCTCCACGCTCGTATCGCCGCGACTTCGGCGGCGACGCCGAGTCGCGCAGGAGGTCCTCGAGCCTCATCGCGGGCGATTCTAGGTGTGGCCCCCTGGATGAGTGCTCTATCGGGGCGAGATCCCCAGGTAGGGGAGCGCGAACTCGGCGATCTCGCCGAATACGGGCGCCGCCACCTCGCCGCCGGTGTGAACATAGAGCGGCTCGTCGACCATCACGGCAACCAGCAGCTTCGGGTTCTGGGCCGGGGCGAAGCCGACGAACGAGGCGACGTAGCGAGTGTCGGAGTAGCTCGCCGTCCTCGACCTTCTGCGCGGTACCGGTCTTGCCGGCCAGCACGTAGCCCGGGACGCTGACCGCGGAGGCGGTGCCGCCGGGCTCCAGCACCCCCTCGAGCATCCGGCGGAGCTGCGCCGAAGTCTCGCTGCTGATCACGCGCTGACCGTCCGAGTCACTCTCGGTCGGCTCGCTGCCGACCTGGGTGATCAGCCGCGGCCGACGCAGCATGCCGCCGTTGGCGATCGCCGAGTAGCCGGCCGCCATCTGCAGCGGAGTGACCGAGAGCCCCTGGCCGATCGGGAGGTTGCCCATCGTCGAGCCCGAGTAGTCGTCGAGCGTCGGCACGATCCCCTGCTCCTCGCCGGGGTAGTCGACGCCGGTCGTCTCACCGAAGCCGAACCTGTCGACCCAGTCCGAGAACCGGTCCGGCGCCCACCTCGAGCCCGATCTTCACCGCGCCGACGTTGGACGACTGGGCGAGGATCTGGGAGACGGTCGCGTCGATCGGCGGTCGCTCGTGGGCCTCCCCGATCCTCGCGGTCGGCCACCTGGATCTCCGAGGGCAGGTAGAAGCTCGTCTGCGGGGTCACCACCTTGTCCTCGAGGGCGGCCGCCACGGTGAAGGCCTTGAAGGTCGAGCCGGGCTCGTAGGTGAAGCCGGTCGCCCGGTTGGCGAGCTCCTCGTCGCTCGCCGACTCCAGGTCGGTGGGGTCGTAGCCGGGCCAGTTCGCCATCGCCAGGATGTCGCCGCTGCTCGGGTCCATGACGATCGCCGTGGCGCCCTTCGCCTCGAAGTGCTCTCCCGCCTCGGCCAGCGCCTCCTCGGTGCGGCCCTGGATCGCGGCGTCGAGCGTCACCCTGACGTCCTGACCGATGCTGGCGGGGCGGACGGTCTCGGTCCGGAGCGGCTCGCCGAGCGCGTCGTGGACCACCTCCTGCTCGCCGTTGGCGCCCCCGAGCACGTCGTCCTCTGCCTGCTCGAGGCCGGTGAGTCCCTGGTTCTCGGTGCCCACCGCTCCGATCACCTGCGAGGCGAGCTCGCCCTGCGGGTAGAGGCGGCGGCTGTCGGGGACGGTCGAGATGCCGGCGATCTGCAGCCGCTCCACCCGATCAGCGGTGTCGAGGTCCACTTTCCGCGCCAGATAGGCGAAACCGGAGCTACGGTCGGAAAGGGACTCGGTGAGGTCGGCCACGGAGACCCCGGTCACGTCGTGGAGGCGCTCCGCCGTGCGCTCCGGATCCTTCACCTGGTAGGGGGTGGCGATGATGTCGGCGGCGTCCTCGGAGACCGCGAGCACCTTGCCGGTGCGGTCGATCACCCTCCCCCGCTGGCCGGGGATCGTCACCTCGGTCACCTGCTGGCTGTGGGCCTCGGCCCGAAGCTCGCCTCCGCGCACCCCCTGCAGCCAGAAGGCGCGAGCGAGGGCGACCGAGAAGAGGAGGACGAAGAAGCAGAAGAGGAGCCCGAGCCGGCGGTCGATCAGTCGCATCGGCCTCGGGCCTCCTCGCTGGCCATTTAGAGGCCGACGCCTCCGGAGCCGGTCGACCCGGTCGAGCCCCCGCCCGACGGGGCGGGCGCGGGGGTCGCCGGGGCCGGCGCCGCGGGCTCCGGTGCGGAAGCCGGGCTGGGGCTTGGCGACTGGCTGACGGGCGGTTCGTAGGAGATCGGCTCGGTCGCGGGGACGACCTCGATCGGATCGCTGGTGAGGAGGTTGTCCTCGTCGAGCAGCTTCACGAGGCGCTCGAGATCGCCGTCCTCGGCCGACAGATAGCTGATCGCCTCGGGCGGCGGCACCGCCAGCCCCTGCGTCGCCGCCGTCCCCTGGATCCGGCTCGCCGAGAGCTGCTCGGCGAGCTGGGCGCGGAGGCCCGAGTTCTGGCGCTCGAGCTCCTCGACCGCCTGCGATACGCGGCCGGAGCCGGCGTTGAGGCTGAGGCTGACGACATTGAGGGCGACGATCCCGAAGAGCAGCACCGAGAGCACCGCGATCCAGCCGCGCCCCCGGGTGAGGCGGAAGATCAGGCTCGAGTCGGAGAGATCGCGGACCGCGACCGCCGAGCGCAGGGCCGCCCCCGGCAGCATCGCCGCGCCCGCTGCAGCTCCGGCGAAGGCCGGCTGAACGATTCGGCGGGCGGAGGCGGGGCGCTTCGCACGAGGCCGGCTGCGGGCCTGGGGCCGCGGGCGGGACTTCGCCTGGGTGCTCGTGGGGCGACGGCGGGACGTGGCCCGGGGACTCGCGCGCCGTGGCTTGCGGGGGCGCGGCGGAGCGCTCGGTGCGGCGGAGGCGAGGGCGGGATTCGCCACTAGCCCTCTTCCTCCTGATCGCGAAGCTTGCGTGCCGCCCGCAGGTGCGCCGAGGCGGCGCGCGGATTTCGCTCGACCTCCTCAGGGCTCGGCGCAATCGCCCGGCGGCTGAGCGGCTCGGCCTCGGGCTCGCGGCCGCAGACGCAGACCGGAAGCTCGGGCGGGCAGACGCAGCCGCGTGCCCGGTCGGCGAGGAAGCGCTTCACCCGCCGATCCTCGAGCGAGTGGAAGGAGATCGCGCCGAGGCGGCCGCCGACCGCGAGCAGCTGCCAGGCGAGCGGCAGGGCGCGGTCGAGCGCTCCGAGCTCGTCGTTGACCGCGATCCGGATCGCCTGGAAGGAGCGCTTCGCGGGGTGCCCGCGGCCGAAGCGCTCGGCGGGCGGGATCGCCGCCTTCACCGCGGTGACGAGCTCGGAGGTGGTGGCGATCGGGCGCCGCTTGACGATCTCCCGCGCGATCGAGCCGGCGCGGCGCTCCTCGCCGAACTCGCGCAGCACCCGCGCCAGCCGGTCCTGCTCCCACTCGTTGACGATCTCGGCCGCGGTCAGCTTCTGGTCGGGGTCCATCCGCATGTCGAGGGGCGCGTCGAACGCGTATGAGAAGCCCCGCTCCCAGGCGTCGAGCTGGAGCGAGGACATCCCGAGGTCGAAGACGATCCCGTCGGGGCGAACCCCCTCCCCGCGCAGCCCCTCCAGGGCGACGACGAAATCGGCGCGCAGGAAGCGCCCCCGGGAGGGAGAGTCGGCGGCGAACTCCTGCCAGCGAGCCTCGGAGGAAGGATCGCGATCGACCGCGATCAGCTCACCGTCGGCGCCGAGCCGCTCGGCGATCAGCCGCGCGTGGCCGCCGCCGCCGAAGGTGCAGTCGACGAAGGTCTCCCCCGGGCGGGGGTCGAGGATCTCGACGAGCTCGTCGGCCAGGACTGGCTCGTGTTCCTGGGGCACATACGTAAGGTTCGCTGACGGCGCCCTTCTGTCCGGCCGCGGTGGCCCTCATCTACTCCGCCTCCGAGAGGTTCTCGGCGACGTCGGCGACCTCCGCGTCCATCTCCTTCTCGTAGCTCGCCCAGCGCTTCGGCGCTCCAGATCTCGAACCAGTCGTCGGAGCCGACGATCACGCAGGGCCCCTCGCCGAGGCCGGCGTGCTCGACCAGCTTCTTCGGCAGGCGGATCCGCCCGGCGGAGTCGAGGGTGTCGTCGAAGGCGCCGCCGTGGAAGTGGCGGCGCATCATCCGGCCCTTGCGGCCAAGCGGGTTGGTCTCGCCGAGGAAGCGCTGGGTGAAGCGCTCGTAGCCGGCGGGCGAGAACACCCAGACGGAGGGCTCGAGCCCCTTGGCGAGAACCACTCCATCAGCGAGCGCCGCGCGGAACCTCGACGGGACCGTGAGGCGGTCCTTGGAGTCGAGATTGTGCTCGTACTGACCGAGAAAAGACAAAGTGGGCTTCCTCTCCGGAGTTGAGTCGGTCACCGCGTTCGGAGCGGGCCGGGGAGGTGAAGTGGGAGGAGCTTCACCACCCCGGCCCTTTGACCAACTCGGGGCGACACGCTAACCCACTCTGCCCCACTTCGCAACACATCGTTGCACGGCGCAGATTGGAACCGATCCGTCGGACGGAACTGCTAGCCACCCTCTGAGCGGCCGCAAAACGGCTCTCTGAAGCGGTTTCCGGACACGGCCTCGTGGTTGTCCACGGGCCCCTTTCAGACCTCCTGGCTGCAACCGGGCTTGCAGATCCCTTCCCCCGGTCCCGCGCCCCGGCAAGCGTCGCAGCGGATGCCTGGGCCGAGGCCGCTTAGACGTCAGAGCCCGGCGAGGAAGCGATCGATGTTCGCGAGCAGCCCGGCCGCGATCATCAGCAACACCGAGGGCACGAGCAGGAGCGCGACCGCGAGCTGGATCTTCGGCGCGGCGCGGGCGGCCTGCTCCTCGATCCGCCGCCGCTGCGCGGCCGCGCAGCGAGCTCGCCTGCTCGTGGAGCTGCTCGGCGAGCGGGGAGCCATAGCGGCGCGAGCGCTCGATCACCCCGCACATCGCCGCCACCTCGGCGACCGGAACCCGGCGGCGCAGGCCTGCGAGAGCCTCGCGCTGCGGGGCGCCGCACGAGGTCTCGGCGGACGAGAACCGCGAGCTCGCGGGCCAGCGGGCCCTCCCCCTGCGCCAGCTCGCCCAGCCCGGTCAGCGGGCTGCGGCCGGCCGCGGCGCCGACGGCGAGCAGGTCGAGCGCGTCCGGGAGGCCGCCGCGCAGGGCTCGGAGACGCTGTCTCGCGCGCCGCTCGAGCAGGGCGTCGGGGCCGAGGAAGCCGGCCACCGGCAGCCCGGCGACGACGATCACCGACAGCCGCCCCGGCGCCCCCGGGGCCGCCACGATCGCCAGCAGAAGCCCGCGATCGCCCCGGCCAGCTTCGCCGCCAGCAGTCCGGTGCACGCTGACCCGCTCGGCGAGCCCGGCGCGGGCGAGCCGGCCGGCCAGCCCGAGGCGGGATGCCGAGCAGCCCGAGCGGTGGATCCCGCGGGCCGCCCGCCAAGCAGCCAGCCCAGCCCCCAAGGCTCGCGGTCCCCGGAGCGCCCGCGCAAGACTTCCAGCGCCGCGGCGGCAGCCCAGGACGAGCGCCGCCAGGGTCAGAATCGCCGCCCGGTCACTCCTTTGCCGTCCTCGCCGCCCTCATTCCGCCGGCCGACCAAGCCGGCGGATCGCTGCGAACCCGACCAGCTGGAGAGCCGGCCGCCATCGAGCAGCATCGCCGCCGCAGCGGGCTCGGAGAGCACTTGCGAGACGAAGCCCGGCTCCAGCAGCTCGGCGAACACCGTCGCGCCGGCCGGCAGCGCGACGACCAGCAGCCCGGTGAAGCGCGCCTGGGTGGTGGCCGCGCGCGCGTCGTCGGCGACCCGGTCGCGCTCGGCCGCCGCCGCGGCCAGCCGCCGCATCAGCCCCGCGAGGTCACCTCCCGGCCACCTGCTGGCTGAGCAGCGCCGCGACCAGGGCGTCGACCCGCGACGAGCGCAGTCGCCGGCGCAGCGCACCGAGCGCCTCGCCGGTCGAGGCCCCGAGCTCGAGCTCGGCGGCCAGCCGCGCCAGCTCCGCCGCCGCGCGGCCCCTCCAGCGACGAGCGAGGCGCCCGCGAGCGCGCCCGCGCACCGAGCGTCCGCCCGAGATCGCGTCGGCGACCGCAGTCGCGATCTCGGGCATCGAGCGCTCGACCGCGCGGCGATAGCGCTCCCGCCGCCGCGTCGACCACCCAGCCCGCCGCCGAGGGCCCCGCGGCGGCGGCCACCGCCAGCGGCCCGGGGCCGGCCGCAGGACGCGCCAGCGCCAGGATCGCGGCGCTGCCGAGCAGCGCCAGCCGCCGCTGCTCGTCGGCGCTCGGCGCGTACCCCTCGCGGCCCGCGCGCGCCAAGGGGCTGCCGCCGCGGCCGAGAGCCACCCGGCGAGCCGCGGGCGCCGAGAGCAGCGGCCTCGCGCGCCGCCACGGCCACCAGCCCGCCGGCGAGCGCCGCCAGGGCGATCAGCGCCGCAGCGCCCATGGCATCATCTCCCGTTCGCTGCCCCGCCTGTAGAGCTCGCGGACGCCCGACCGACCCCGCAGCGCGCACGACCTCGCCGACCTCGACGACCCGCCGGCGATCCGTCGCCGAGCCGGGCGAGGTGGACGACCAGGTCGACGCCGCGGCCGAGCTGCTCGCGGATCGCCTCGTGCGGGAGGCCGACGCCGGCCATCAGCGCCAGGGTCTCGATCCGGCGCAGGGCGTCCTCGGGCGAGTTCGCGTGCACGGTCGAGAGCGCGCCCTCGTGGCCGGTGTTGAGCGCCATCAGCAGGTCGAGCGCCTCGGCGCCGCGGACCTCGCCGATCACGATCCGGTCGGGGCGCATCCGCAGCGCGTTGCGGAGCAGGTCGCGGATCGTCACCTGCCCCCGCCCCTCGACGTTGGCGGGCCGGCTCTCGAGCCGGACCACGTGGGGCTGGCGCAGCCGCAGCTCGGCCGCGTCCTCGATCGTGATCACCCGCTCGGCGGGGTCGATGAAGGCCGAGAGCGCGTTGAGCAGCGTGGTCTTGCCCGAGCCGGTGCCGCCGCTGATCAGGATGCTCCGCCGCGCGCCGACCGCGGCGGCGAGCTGGTCGCGCAGCTCCGCGGTCAGCGTCCCGAGCTCGCACCAGCTCGTCGGGACCCGGGTCGCGCCGCGGAGAAGCGCCGGATCGAGAGCGAGGGCCCGTCGACCGCGAGCGGCGGGATCACGACGTTGCACCCGCGAGCCGTCCTCGAGCCGGGCGTCGACCATCGGGCTGAGCTCGTCGACCCGGCGCCCGAGCGGCGCGAGGATCCGCTCGATCGCGTCGCGCAGCGCCTGCTCGGACGCGAAGCGCGACCTCGGTTCGCTCGATCCGTCCCGCGCGCTCGACGTAGACCCGCTCGTGCCCGTTGACCATCACCTCCTCGACCGCGGGGTCGGCGAGCAGCTCCTCGAGCGGACCGAGCCCGACCGCCTCGCGCAGGATCAGCTCGCAGAGGCAGCTCGCGGGTCGCTGCGCTCGAGCATCGCCGCTCGGCGTCGACCAGCTCGTCGCACCGCGTCGCGCAGAGGCGCGAGCTCGCCCCGCCGCCCGCCGCGGCCTCGGCGCGGCGACGCTCGACCAGCCGCCGCCGCAGCTCCGCCGCCAGCGATCGAGATGGCGTTTGCGCACCGGTTCGCGCACCATGAGATTGAGCCGCGGCACCGGCTCCCTCTCCCCCGGCCGATCGCAGAGAATCGCCCGTGGCCGAGATCGAGGTGCCCAGGCCGACATCACCAAGCTCGAGGTCGACGCGATCGCCAACGCCGCCAACACCGACCTGCGCCACGGCGGCGGCGTCGCCGGCGCGATCTCCCGCGCCGGCGGGCCCCGGTGCAGGCCGAGAGCGACGGGCCGCCCCGATCGGGCTCGGCGAGGCGGTCGCGACGACGGCCGGTGAGATGCCCTGCCGCTGGGTGATCCACGCCGCGACGATGGAGCTCGGCGGCCCGACCTCGGCCGAGATCATCCGCAGCGCGACGGCGAGCACCCTGGCGAAGGCCGACGAGCTCGGCGCCCGCAGCCTTGCCCTGGTCGCCTTCGGCACCGGCGTCGGCGGCTTCCCGCTCGAGGAGGCGGCCCGGATCGAGGTCGAGGAGGTCCGCCGCCACCTCGAGGCGGGCAGCGGCCTCGAGCGGGTCGTCTTCGCGGTCCGCGGCGAGGATGCCGGCGCGCGCCGTTCAGGGGCCGCGGCAGAAGCCTGATCTGGCGCGCCGCGGTCTCGGCGCCGATCAGCTCGAGCGCCTGCTCGCTCTGGTCACGGCGAGGGTCGCCGACCAGCCCTCACCCGGCCCGCTGGGCTGAGCCAGCGCCAGCACCCGGGCACCCCGAGGCCGCGACGTAGGTACGCGCCCCGCTGCCCGAGGCCGCCCTGCTGAGAGACCACGACGTCGACCCGGCTGCCCTCCGGCGAGGCGCCGCCGACCAGCAGGGCCTCGGCGCCGGTCGACGCCAGCTGCACCGGCTGGCGCCCCCGCCCCACCCCAGGCGCGCTCGGCGCCTCGACTGCGGGCACGGCCAGCTGTGCCCCGATCACGTAGGAGCCCGCGGGGATCGGCGCGGCAGGCGCCTGGCCGAGGGCGTCCGCGCGGATGGCGGAGCGCCCCGGGCGGCGCGAAGCGCGGCCGGCACCCGGCGAACCTCGAGTGCGCCGCGCGCCTCCCCCGGCCCGATCGGCTGACCCGCGGCGCAGCTCGGCGGCGGCCACCAGAACCGGCCGCAGGGCACCGTACTGGCCAGCGACCGAGGAGCGGTAGCGGCCGGCCAGGGTCGCGGCGAGGACGCGCGCAGGCGAGCGCCGCGGCCGAGGAAGGCGAGCGCCCGGGCGCGGCGGCTCACGCCGCGCGGGCGTACCGCGGGTCGGCCAGCGGCAGCTCCAGAGCCGCGACGCAGCCGCCGCCAGTGCGGCAGAGGGCGAAGCGGCCGCGGTGGGCGGCGGCGACCTCGGAGACACCGAGATGCCGTGGCCGTGACGGGGATCGCGCGGAGCTGCGCACCGGCCCCCCGGCCTTGGCGCGGCCGTTGGCGACCGTGATCCGAAGCTTGCCCGGCGACTGTTGCGCCGGTGACCACCAGCGGCGGCCCACCGTGCTCGAGCGCGTTGGCGATCAGGTTGTCGAAGGCCTGCGCCATCCCCACGGGATCGCCCTCGACCAGCGCCGGGCCAGCGTCCCAGAAGACCTTGAAGCCGCCGGCGCCGGCCGCGGCGGGCCGCCAGCGCTCCAGCGAGGCGAAGAGCAGCTCGCGGCAGCAGAACGCGCGCGGACCGCCCGCTGCTGCTTGCCGCCGTTGACGGTCGCGATCGAGCTCGTCGAGCGCGCTGAGGAAGCGAGCTCGAGCAGGCCCCGGCGCGCCGGCCGCCGGCGGCGACCCGGGCGGTGGCCCGGCGCCGTCGTCGATCAAGCGTCAGCGCCTGCAGCGGCCGGCGCAGCTCGTGCAGCGCTCGGTTCAGCCGTCCGTCGGTGCCTGGCGGGTGATCATCCCTCGATCAGCCGGTAGCCGACGCCCCAGCAGTTGAAGACGTAGCGGATCCCGTCGGGATCGAGCTTGCGGCGCAGCCGGCTGGCGTGCGAGTCGAGCGTTCGGGTGCGCCCCATCGAGCGAAAGCCCCAGACGTCGCGGAGCAGCTCGTCCTTGGTGAACACCCGCCGCGGCTCGGAGGCCAGCGCGCGCAGCAGCGCGAACTCCTTGTTCGCAAGCTCGACCTCGCGCTCGCCGACCCGGACCTCGCGGGTGACAGGATCGACCACCAGCTCGCCGACCCGGATCGGGCCCGGCGCGGTGACCATTGCGTCTGCGCAACACCGCGGCCATCCGAGCGACCAGCTCGGGATAGTGGAACGGCTTCACGAGATAGTCGTCTGCGCCGGCGGCGAAGCCGCGGAGGCGATCCGCCTCGGAGCCGCGACCGGAGAGGACGATCACCGGCAGCTGGGGATCGAAGCGGTCGCTGGCGCCGTCGGCGCGGCGGATCTCGTCGCAGGACGTCGATCCCGCCCGCGTCCGGAAGGCCGAGGTCGAGCACCATCAGGTCGGGCTGGTTATAGCCGCAGAGCCGCAGGGCGTCGGATGCGCTGGGCGCCGGCAGCGCCCGGTAGCGATCCGCGGTCAGGTGATCGCAGAGAAGCTCCCGGGTCGGATCGTCGTCCTCGCAGACCACCACCGTCGCCAGCTCTTCGATCTCGGGGAGCATCGCCTCTTAAGGCCACCGGCCGCGAGAACTCTCCCCGCGCGTCATTGCGGAGCGTCGGGGCGGCGGCGGCTTGAGCTTCTGCTTTTCGACCAATGCAGCGGAGAGAGGCTCATCGCCGCTGCGGGCTATGTGCGACCGGGTCCGCACCGGGGGCGGGCGCCGGGTGGTGACTCCCGCGATGGAGGACCACCTTCGCCTGGGCGAGCGCATCGTGCTTAGAGGGCGAGGCCGAGTGACGAGCCGAAGCTAGCTCGCGGCTCAGACGGGGGCTCGCTCGGCGGCGAGGACGGCCTCGACCGTCTCCCGCAGCGCCGCGAGACGCTCCTCGCCGACCTCGCGTGCCCAGCGTCGCTCGATGTCGGCGAGGATGCCCAGCGCCGCGCGCTCGGCATCCCAGCCGCGTTCGCTGAGGCGGATGATCTTCGCCCGGCGGTCGTCGGGGTCCGGGACCCGCTCGACGTAGCCGAGCCGCTCGAGGTCGGCGACCACCTCGCCGACCGCCTGCTTCGTCATCCCCGCCCGCGCGGCGATCTCGGTCAGCCGCGAGCCCTCGGCCTCGATGAAGCGGAAGACGCAGCCGTGACCCGGCCGGATGTCGGGGTAGCCCTCATCCCCCAGGCGCCGGTGGAGCTCGTCGATCGCGAGCTCCTTGGCCTCGCCGAGCAGGGAGAGAAGCGTGACTTCCTCGCCGTGGATCTGCCACTCAACTCTCATCGATCACCTCGTGTCGTGTGCCGTTCATCACGCATCGTCAGGGAACCTTACTGATATGGTACGGTCACCTTATAAGGGAGCTTGATAAGGCTTCCTGTCTGATTCTAGCGACCGACACGGAGGACTCGAAATGGCACGCAAATGGTGGACGCTCGGGGCAGTCAGCGTGGCGACGTTCATGCTCCTGCTCGACATCACGGTGGTCAACACCGCCCTCCCGGCGATCAGGGAGGACCTCTCGGCGACCTTCACCGACCTCCAATGGGTGATCGACGCCTACGCCCTCACCCTCGCCGCCTTCGTTCTCGTCGCCGGATCGCTCGCCGACCGGCTGGGGCGGCGGCGCGTGTTCGCGACCGGGCTGGTGATCTTCTCGCTTTCCTCGCTCGTCGCCGGCCTCGCGCCCGACCCGACGACGCTCAACGTCGCCCGCGCCGTGCAGGGAATCGGCGGCGCGATCATGTTCGCGGTCTCGCTCGCGCTCGTCGCCCAGGAGTTCCCGGCTGGGCGCGAGCGCGGCACCGCAATGGGGATCTACGGCGCCACGATCGGAGTCGCGGTCGCAATCGGCCCGTTGGTCGGCGGCGCGCTCACCGACGCCCTTGGCTGGGAGTCGGTCTTCTTCCTCAACGTGCCAATCGGCGCCGCGGCGCTGGCGGTCACCCAGCTTCGGCTGCGTGAGTCGCGCGACCCGGACGCGACCCGGATCGACTGGAGTGGGCTGGTGACCTTCAGCGGCGCCCTCTTCCTGCTCGTTCTCGGCTTGCTGCGCGGCAACGACGAGGGCTGGGGATCGGCGTTCATCGTCTTGCTGTTCGCCGGCGCGGCCGGGCTGCTCGCCGCCTTCATCGCGATCGAGCGCCGTGTCGCCGAGCCGATGCTGCCGCTCGGTCTCTTCCGCAGTCGCTCGTTCACCGGCGTCCAGCTCGCGGCCTTCGCCGTCTCGGGGTCGTTGTTCGCCCTGTTCCTCTACCTGACTCTCTACCTGCAGAACTACCTCGGGTACTCGCCGCTCGAGGCCGGGGTGCGCTACCTGCCGATCACGCTATTGAGCTTCTTCGTCGCCCCGATCGCCGGCTCTCTGCTGTCCCGGGTGCCGGCGCGGGTAATGCTCTCGATCGGCCTCGGCCTCACCGGCATCGGCCTGCTGCTGATGTCCGGTCTCGAGGCGGGCTCGGAGTGGACCACGCTGCTAGGCGGCTTCCTGGTCGGCGGGGCCGGCGTCGGGCTGCTCAACCCGGTGATCGCCGACGTTGCCCTGAGCGTGGTGCCGAAGGAACGCAGCGGCATGGCGGCCGGCATCAACGACACCTTCCGCCAGGTCGGAGTCGCGGTCGGAATCGCCGCCTGGGGCGCGGTCTTCCTCGGCCGCGGGGCTGGGAAGGTCTCCGAGCTCGCCGCCGGCACCCCCGCCGCCAGCGGAGAGCGCCCCCGCCAGTTGATCGAGGCCGCCTCCTCGGGCAACCTCGACCAGGTGCTGAGCACGGCGCCACCCGGTGCTCGGGGCTCGATCGCCAACGCCGCGGGCGAGGGATTCCTCGCCGGGATGAACGAGATCCTCGTCCTCGGCGGGGCACTGGCGCTGGTCGGCTCGGTGCTCGCCTTCTGGCTCGTCCGCGAGCACGAGATTGACCGCGAGCCGGCCGAGGCGACGGAGTCGATCGCGGCCGAGGGCGAGTCCGAGCCCGCGGCGGTGCCTGAGGCGGCCGCCGCCTGAGGCGGCCATCTCCCACCGCCACGGCCGGGCGGAGCAGACAGGCCTGAAGTTGGGCAAGCCGTCCGCGCAGGCGGCGGGCGGGTGCTGCTGTCGCGTGGAGGGGAATAGACGCAGCCCTGAATCCACCTCGCCGGCAGTATTGCGTTCGACGAAACGCAGCACTTGGGGCGAGAGAGATTGCCCGCTATTGCCCGTGATCGCCTGATGTAGGCACGGGAATCGGCTCAAACAAATGACGTTGGGCCACGCTCCAGCAATTCCCGACGTACCGGGCCGTCTCGGGGTCGAGCTTTCTCCGCAACCGGCTGGCGTGTGAGTCCAGCGTCCGCGTCCCCCCCAGGCACCGACGCTCCCCTTGACGGCCCCCATTCAGGTGGGAAGATCACTCACACCCGACAGAAAGGGGGATGGCATGGCCCGGAAGTACACCGATTGCCGCGAGTTTCCAAGCGAGATGAACTGCACCGTTGGGATCGCTGCCGACTCGGAGGAGGAACTGATTGAGGCTGCGGTCCAGCACATGGTGGCGCTCCACTCGCACGAGGACACGCCCGAGCTGAGGGCGGAGATCAAGGGGATGATGAAGGACACCGAAGCGGCGGCCATCTAGGTGCTGAGGATCCCGAGGGGGATCGAGAAGCCGCCCCCCCAAACGGGGGCGGTTTCTCTCTGTATGCGGCCCCCTGCCGCTGCTGTATGCCTTAGCGCCGCTTCCTGCCCATGGACCGGAAGCCCCACACATCGCGCAGCAGCTCCTGCTTGGTGTAGACGCGGGTCGGTTCCGCCGCCAGGGCTCGCAGGAGCTCGAACTTCTTCTTCGCTACGGGGTCCGCGGCCTCCGCCGCTGTTCGGCGTTCTCCCCGCTAACCGGCCCTTTCCGCCGATTCGGCGGGGGCTCGATCTGCGGCTGTCTGCCGGTCGTGTGTTGCCCCCATTGCCCAGAAGCCGAGATCGCTGACGATCGCCGCGATCACTTCGGGGGAAAAGCACTCGCCGCGCCCGGCGGTGGCGGTCGTAGCGACGGTATAGCGCCCGTTCGAGGCTGGGCGGTCCCGGGATTAGAGCTTTTTCGTGATCGGGTAGAGGTTGTCGCCGGGGCAGGCGTATTGCAATCGGGAAGGCTCCTTCGGCTTGCGGCCGAGCAATCTGGAGGTTTCAGCCTTCGCCACTCAAGAAACCGGACTCAGGCGGCGCTGACGCGTTTGACGTGTTGCGATGTGACGCTGACGATGTGCTCGGGGTTGATCCAGACCCCGTAGTCGTCGCTGTCGAGAACACGTATCAACTCGCCCTCGGCCTTCTCGATTGCGGCCGCTATATCGTCCGGCGAAGGCTTGACCTGGAGCTCGTTGCCGTTGGCGAAGCTGATCGTCGTCTGTCTTTCGTCGGTCATCGGCCGGTCTGGCGCAGTCTAGGCCCGCCCTACGCTCAGTGCAGGGTCGGCCCGCCATTGCCGAAGTGGCGCTGGTCGAAGGTAAGTGTCTCGATCTTCTCCTCGGCCTCGGCGAGGGCGGCCGACTACACGGCGCGACCCTATCCGCTCGGCTCCTGTCGCGCCAGCCGTCCGCGCGACAAGCGCACTGACTACGCCGCCGCCGCCAAAGGCGGCTCGCGAGCGTGGCATGAACCGCCTCGCCGAGCGGCTCGACAACGCGAAGTAGCGCTGGAGGATCATGCTGTCCCGGTGATGTACCGCTGGCTCGATCACACCTCGGAGATGGAGCTCGCGATCGAGGAAGAGAGCCCTGAGGCCATCTTCAGGGAGGCGGCTGTGGCACTCGGGGGCCTGCTGAGTGAGGGGCCCTCCGGGGACCCCGTCCAGACCGAGGTGAGCGTGGCAGCCAGCGACCTGCCGGGGCTCCTGGTCGAGTGGCTCAACGAGCTGGTCTACCTCGCCGAGAGCGAGGGGCTGATCCCCGAGCGCGTCGTCGGCATCGATCTGGGGGACACCCGGGTCGATGCGGTGGTCGCCTGCCGCCGCTCCGAGCCCCAGAACCTGATCAAGGGCGTCACCTATCACCGGCTGGAGATGGGCCCCGCCGGTGGAGGCTGGCGGGCGCGGGTGATCCTGGACGTCTAGGCATGGACCTCCGCCGGATCGACGATCAACTCTGGGAGATCCCCGCCTCGGCGCGCGCGGACATGCGCGTGCCGGCCCGCGTCTTCGCCGACCGGGAGATGCTCGATGCGATCTCCGACGACCTTTCGCTCGAGCAGCTCCAGAACGTCGCCACTCTGCCGGGGATCGTCAACGCGGCCATCGCGATGCCGGACATCCATCAGGGATATGGCTTCCCGGTCGGAGGGCTTGCCGCATTCGACACCGCCGAAGGCGTCGTCTCGCCAGGCGGCGTGGGCTACGACATCAACTGCGGGGTCAGATTGCTGGCTCTGCCCCTCGAGGCTAAGGACCTCGGGGAGCGCAGCGAGCAACTCGTGCACGAGATCTCGCGGTCGGTCCCGGCCGGCACCCACCGCGAGGGGGCGCTGCGCCTGGGGGATGCGAGGCTCGACCGGGTTCTGCAAGAGGGCCCGCAAGCGCTGCTCGATAACGGCATCGGCCTCCGTGAGGACATCGAGCGAACGGAATCCGAGGGGCGGCTGGACGGAGCCGATCCCGAGAAGGTCTCCGATCGCGCCCACGAGCGAGGCTCCGGCCAACTCGGGACGCTCGGCTCAGGCAACCATTTCCTGGAGCTGCAGCAGGTCGAGCGGATCTTCGACGAGCGCGCGGCGGCCTCTTTCGGGCTGCGGCGGGGCCAGCTCACGGTGTTGATCCACTCGGGCTCGCGCGGGCTCGGCCACCAGGTGTGCACCGACTACGTCCGCCGGATGGACCGCTCGCTCGAGCGCTACGGGATCCGGCTTCCCGATCGCCAGCTCGCCTGCGCCCCCCTCTCCTCCCCTGGGGGCGCCGACTACCTGGGGGCGATGGCGGCCGCGGCTAACTTCGCCTGGGCCAACAGGCACACGATCGCCCATCGTGTCCGCGAGTCGATCGGGGCGGTGCTCGGCGGCGCGGCCGCGAAGGGGACCCGCCAGGTCTACGACGTCGCCCACAACGTCGCCAAGACAGAGCACTACGGTGGCCGGGCGCTGTGCGTTCACCGGAAGGGGGCGACCCGCGCCTTTCCCCCGGGCTCCCCCGATATCCCCGCCGAATACCGCGAAACCGGTCAACCCGTGTTCATTCCCGGGAGCATGGGCACCGGCAGCTACGTGCTCGCCGGTCGAGAGGGCTCGGTCGAGCGCTCCTTCGGGACCGTTTGCCATGGTGCCGGCCGGCTGCTCAGTCGCACGGGGGCGCGCAAGCGGATCCAGGGCGCCGAGCTTCGCCGGCAGCTCCAGTCCCAGGGGATCACCGTGCGCTGCCCGTCCAATCGCGGACTGGCGGAGGAGGCGCCGTTCGCCTACAAGGACGTCGATCGGGTGGTGGAGGTGGTCGAGCGCGCCGGGCTCGCCGGCCGGGTGGCGCGGCTTCGCCCGATGGGCGTGGTCAAGGGCTGACCGGGTGGGCTCCCGTCACTCCTCGCACAGGTCGCCCGTGCGAGCATCGGCGATGCGCACCATCTCATTCGGGTCCACGAGCACGCCGTGGGCATGGTCCCCGGCGCTGCAGAGAACCCGGTCGTGCTCGAGCAGCCTCCGATCGATGACCTGCGGGATTCCGTGCAGGCCCCCGAAGGGCGGGATCGCGCCGACCGCGAACCGCTCGAAGTCCCGTCCGATCTCCTCCTCGGTGGCGAGTCGCAGCGACCCGCTCGCCTCGAGCAGCTCCCGGGCCTTGCCCAGATCCAGACGCTCCGAGGCGGGGATCACAACCAATGCGTAGCTCTCGCCGTCGCGCAGGATCAGGTCCTTCGCCGCGTCGCCCGGCTCGACTCCCGAAGCCTGAGCCTCGGCCGCAGCCGTGAAGCGCTCCTCGTGCTCGACCAACTCGTAGTCGATCCCCTGTTGGTCCAGATAGGTCTTGACCGCCTCGATGCTCTCCTCGGACATATCTCCTCATCAGGCTGTCGAGCGCGTGTCGCCGGGGAGCGGCCGAACGATCAGCGTCAGCCCGTTGACCGACTCGACGCGGACTCTACTCCCAACGCCCACCTCGGCCTCGTCCTCGGCTGGCCGCGCCCGCCACAACGCCCCGCCCACGAACACCTGGCCCTCCGGGTCTAACGGCTCGCGCACCTCCCCCACCGATCCGATCATCTCCTCCCAGCCGGTCCTGACCGGCATCGAGCAGCGCGTGTTCGGCCTCGCGCAGTTCGTGTCAGGGCGCAAGCCGGCGCGCTGACGGGGAACCGACAACGTGGAAGCACTCCTAGCGGCCGGAAATCTCCACGATCAGGGGTGGCAGCGCCAGCCGTATGGAAAGAGGATCAAACTCCTGGGAGCCCTGGCTTGCGGGAGACGCGGGGAGTGAAGAGACGCGATGTGGAGGAGGCCAAGGTGGCCGCCCCGGCCAGGACTAAGAGCACGAAGCCGATCACACTCGCCAGCTTCCCGGGCGAATGAGGGCTACGGCAGTATTGAGCTCGTCCGAGTGACGTGCTCTCGCCAGTCGGAATCGATGCGGCTCAGCATCGCGTCGAACCCCTCACCACCCACATCCTCGCCCTGGAGGTGGTACAGGCGGCCTCCGTCATCCTGGCTCTCGGTGGGCTGCTCCCCCGTCTTCTCTTCGAGCTCATCGATGATCTCCCGACCACGCTCGTCGAGTGGAACCAGTCGGATTACACCCGCCATCGACGTGGATCGTAACCGGGACGCGATCATCGCCGAGGTGTTCCGGCCGCTGAGGTGTGCCTGACGGCCCGAGATCCCCACCATCAGGGGTGCAGCGGGAGCCCTTTGGAAAGAGGTGGTGCTCCTGCGGGTACAGGTTTGCTCGGCGCCTCGGCCTCCCTTTGGCATCAACGCTCGGTCTTTGGCATCAACGCTCGGTCCGGAAGATCTCGGCTCAAGCTGCCCGTACCGGGGCTGGGCTTGGCCGGGGGGCGAGTATGAGGGAGACGCCCGTCGTCGTCCCGCCCACTAGCGCCGTGCGGTTGCGCCTTTCGCGCGGGTCGACCGGCCCTTTGCGCGGGCCGTTGTGCCCTTCGCGCGGGTCGACCGGCCCTTTGCGCGGGCCGTTGTGCCCTTCGGGCGGGTCGACCGGCCCTTTGCGCGGGCCGTTGTGCCCTTCGGGCGGGAGGGCGTCGGCTCCTCGGTCAGCGCCTTCTGGAGCCTCCGCATGTCGGCCGAGAGCGCACGATTCAGCTTGCCCATATCCCGGCGCTGATTCTTCACGAGCTGCTGCACATTGCGGACCATGTCGCGCCTGCCCCGGCCCAGATCCTTCTGCAGCTCGGCAAGCGCCTTCTGGACCTCGTCGAGCGAACCGCCCGCACGCTTCAGCGCCGCCTCCGCCCGCTTCTTCGTCGCATCGGCCGACTCACGTACGCGGTCGGGCGCCTTCTTCGTTGCTGGCATGGACGCTCCTTAGCTCGGGAACGACACGAGTCTACGGCCGCCACGATGACACTGCATCGGGCCCGGACAAGTCAGGCGCAAAGCGTCCACAAATCGGGCCGCCCGCGACATCTCTCGGCCGCCGCGGCCTGGGACTCATACTCTGCGCATGGCAGTTGTCGACGCCGAAGAGCGGCCCAGAGGGAAGAGCCGCCCTCCCGCCGCGCTCATCGCCCTGATCGAGCGCTTCGACCCGGATGTGATCGACGTGCCCAGCGGCTCGGCGCGCGTCCGCCTCACCGTTGTTAACGAGGGCGAATGGGATGCGGTAATCAGCGCTGGCGCGATCGACCTGAAGCCAGCAAGCAGGAGCCAACCCGACGCTTTGTTGAGTGCCGACGCCGCGACCTGGGAGGGCATCGCACGTGACGTGCGCGGCGGAATGGTCGCCTTCCGCGAGAGCCGCCTTCGCGTTCGCCAGAATCTCCACCTCGGCGTGGGCTTCCTCGCGGCCACCAGCGGCATAGCCGACGAGCGTCGCCTGCGCTTCACCTCCGTCGACACCCGCCTCTGCAGGATCTCGACGCTCTCGGGGGGCGAGGGCGAGCCCGTGATCTGCGTGCACGGGCTGGGTGCGACCAAGGCCTCCTTCCTCCCCACCGTCGCCGCGCTGGCCGACCACCATCGGGTGATCGCGATGGACCTGCCCGGCTTCGGCGACTCCGACAAGCCGATCGCCGCCGCTTATGACGCGCCGTACTTCGCCCGCGCGATTGAGGCCCTGCTCGACGAGCTGGAGATCGAGCGCGCCCACCTGATCGGCAACAGCATGGGCGGGCGCGTGGCGATCGAGATGGGGCTGCTGCGACCCGAGCGCACAGAGAAGATCGCCCTGCTCAGCCCGGCCCTCGCCTGGTTGCGCAACCGCCGCTGGCGCTGGCTGCTCCAGGCACCGCTCCCCCTGCTCGGCCTGATCCAGCCGGCGCCGCGGGTGATCACGGAGCCGATCGTCCGCAACCTCGTCCCGGGTGGAAAGGACGGCTGGTCGGCCGCGGGCGTGGATGAGTTCCTGCGCTCCTTTCTCACCCCGCGCGGCCGGGTTGCGTTCTACGAGGCGGCACGAAACATCTACCTCGACGAGCCGCACGGCGAACAGGGCTTCTGGACACGGCTGGCTGAGATGTCGCCCGAAACCCTCTTCATCTGGGGGCGCCAGGATCAACTCGTGCCGATCGCCTTCATGAAGCACGTCGAGCGGGCACTTCCCGCCGCCCGTCACCTGGAGCTCGACTGCGGCCACGTGCCGCAGCTCGAGGCGCCGAAGGAGACGCACCGTGCGATCCGGGAGTTCTTCGCCGAACGCTAGCTCGGCGCCAGCCCTCGGCAAGGGCGGCAAGAGACTTGAAGTCGGGATGGATGACTGGGGTTGGGATCAGCTGCGGCCCCGGCTTGAGGTACGGCTTCACTTGCCGGTCGGCCCGCTCTTCTGCGCTGGGGCACGCGAATCTCGGGGTCACCTCGATCTACCTGCAGGGGATGCGACACCGGCGAGATCATCTAGCGATTGCCCCATGGCAGGCTACTTGACGGTCACGGCGTAGGGCCTTCCCACAGTGGCTTGCGCTACCTGAGCTCTGACCTGACTCGCAAGCGGCTCGCGGGGTCGCTGCACCGAGCCAGCCCCGACGGAGCGCTACAGCAAGGAGTTCAACGCTAGCCAGCGGCCGCGGTACATGGTCCGCTCGACCTGTCCCGTCTCGTCGAGAAGCACGAGGTTCGCGGGGCTGCCCGGCGCGGATCCACCGGGAAGGCCCACCGCCGCGGCGGGGATCTCGCTCGCGGCTGCGATCGCCTCGGCAAGCGTTGCGCCGGTCATAGCAGCCCAGCCACGCATGGCTTGGTCGAGGGTGATGACGCTGCCCGCAAGGCGGCCCTCTGGCGTGCGCGCGCTGCCGTCCTCGCTCGCATCGATCGCAACGCCCGCCATCAAGTAGCGGCCGGCTGCCGCGCCCGCCGCCGCCGTCGAGTCAGTGATGAGGAAGATGCGACCTCCGGCCGCCCGGTGGACCAGGTCGAGCGCGAGGGGATCCAGGTGCACGCCGTCCGCGATCACTCCCACTGCCAGCCGGTCGTCGGTCAGGGCTAGGCCGGTCAGCCCTGGTGCGCGATGGTGCAGAGGAGCCATCGCGTTGAAGACGTGGGTGACGAGGTGGGCGCCCACCTCGACAGCGCGCTCCGCCTCTGCAGCGCTCGCGCCCGAGTGACCGAGGGCGACCGCCACGCCCCGCGCGCGGAGCTCGGCGATCAGCTCCAGGGCGCCGGGAAGCTCCGGGGCGAGCGTGACCAGGCGCACCGCCGGGGAGCCGAAGTAGCGGGGGATCCCATCGATTGGCGACCGCAGCCGATCGCGCCGATGCACCCCGGCGTACGCCGGGTCGAGGAAGGGGCCCTCGAGGTGGACGCCCGCGACCGGCGATGAGGGATCGGCCGCGCGCCGCCGCGAGCCGCCCCGCTCCGTGATTTTCACCGGCTACACGCGCACCAAGTCGGTGATGAGAAGCGCCAGGAGTACCTGCAGGACGCGTACCGGCTCGGAAGGGCGTTTTGAGGAGTTGACGGCGCTTACCGGAGCCCGTACCCCGGTGATCTGGTTCAAGATCTGCCCCGTGCTACTCATCACGTCCGCTGCGTTGTTGGTCGCGGCGAGCCTGTTATAGACGAGCAACCTCGAGCCGCGATGCAAACCCACGACTGGCGTTCTCAGGTCCTCGAGGTCAACCAGACGCGCCCGCAGCGGGTCGTTGCCACCTATACCAGGCTCGCCCCCGTCTACGAGGCGTGGGCGCGACTGACCGAGACAGGGCCCCGCCGCCGCGTGCTCGCTCTGGCTGCCCCTCGCGATGGCCAGGCTGTGCTCGAGGTCGCCATTGGGACCGGAGCTCAACTCATCGAGCTCGCCCGGTTGAACCCCACGGGAAGGACTGTGGGGATCGAGCTTTCGGATGGCATGCTTGCCGAGGCCAGGAAGAAGCTCACGGCGGCCGGGGTCGAGCGGCGGGTTGAGCTCCTGCGCGCCGACGCCCTCGAGCTTCCCTTCGAGGATCAGAGCTTCGACCTAGTGGTCAACTCCTACATGCTCGACCTGCTGCCGCGCGACGACATTCCGCGTGCACTGTCTGAGTTCGGCCGCGTCCTCCGCCCTGACGGTCGCATCGTGCTCTCGAACATGACCATCGGCGAGCGGCGCCGCCACCGCATCTGGGATGCGCTGTACGCGCGCGGCATCAACCTCACCGCGAATTGCCGAGGCGTGCTCGCCGCGCCGGTTCTCGAGGAAATGGGCTTCCAGAACGTATGGCGCGAGTACACGTCCCAGTTGGGCTTTCCGACTGAGATCGTGAGCGCGCAGAAGCCAGCTCGTAGCTAGGAACTGCAGGTCGGAAGGGCTGCTTTGGACAAAAGCGGTACTCGGGACGCCTGGTCTGTGCGTCCCCGAAAATCGAATCGGCGGCGGGATTCGAACCCGCGACCTTCGGGTTATGAGAGGGCCCCGGCCGGTTCTGTCAGGTGCTCGATGGCTATCTCGTGCGGTATTGGATCCTCTGACGTGCGCTGAGTTTCGCTCAGTTCGGTACCACGGGCCCCTGGCGGTTGATGGCTCTGCTAGCCCTCGAGTGCAGGGCCGAGCGCACGCCTGCTGGCAGCCATGCGTTCCCGTTCCAGCGCGCTGTGCTGCTTCTGGGCGCGTTCGATCAACTCGTCCAGATTGATTGAGGCCAGCGGCTCGTACCGATCGGCGACCTGCCTGAGGGCTGTCCACAGGCACAGCTTGCCCTGTACCCCGAGACAGAGGGTCTCCAGTGCGATGAAAGCGCCAACCTCGGGCTCGCCCGAGGTCCGGCCCCTGAGCTTCGCCCGGCTGGCCTTCTCGGCCACCCATGCGGTGGCCTGCTTGACGGGATTCCGGGGTGCATCGAGCCGCTCCATGAGCTCGATGAGCGTCTGGCGGTCCTCCTCGATCTGGGGAGCGAGCGCTCCCATGAGCTTGCCGAGCGCGGTGCCCTCGCTCTGGGCTTGAATCTGCTCGGCGAGATTGCTCCCAAGCATCGCGCCCCCCAGGTGGTCGTTCAGGTACACATTCATCGCTTTGTCAGCCATCTCTTCTCCTAGGTTCACGCTTTGACGCCGCATGATGCCCAGCTGAATGGACTTCGTCGGATTCCCCCCGCGTCGTCATGGAACGACCCGAGCTGCGGGAGCGAGGTCGCGCAGGGCCGCCCGGGCGGTCATTCGTCGCAGAGCCCAGCGAATTGATGCCCGATTGATGCCGGACCCACGGGGGCGGCCACACGGTTCATCCGCACGCGACGAACCCGCGCAGCGCCTCGCGGCCGCCGCCGATCAGCGGCTCGCCATGCGCGAAGAAAAGGTTGTCGAAATCGAGATCGAGCAGCCGGCGAAGCGACTCGCGCAGCCGAGCCCGCACCCGCGAAGGGTCATCGCCCAGCAGGAATCCCGGCATGAAGGCAAGCCGACCGCGGCGTGGGCGCGTGAGGCCATCGGCGAACGCGATCGCGCCAATGTCGGCCTGGATGTGTAGGGCCGTGTCGTCGGGGCAGATCGCTCCCACCTGGTGTGCGGTGATCCCCGGCGCTAGTTGCCCTCCATACGCGAATCCCTCGACCTTCGGACCGTGCTCGAACTCGTGCAGGCCGGCATCGGAGCAACGAATCGGGCAGCCGAACGCGTCCACATAGCGCTCGCTATCGCGGAGGTGATGGCGGTTCGTCAGGACAATCTGCTCCGGGGTCGCTCGCCGCTCGAACCAATCGAGGCCCTCGCGCGGCACCATCGGGTCGAGGAGGACACGGGCGGGTTCGATGTAGTAGGAGTCCACGGGCAGCCTGATTCTCGGGTGGATCGCCGTCCAGTGATAGACGCCTGGGAGCACCTCACGAATGGGCCGGTGCGACGCGAGCTCGAGCACGAGTGGACGGACGAATTGCGGCCACGCCGTGCCGGCGAGCTCGACACCGTACCCGGCGAGGCTGGTGAGACGATCGAGTGGCACCTTCAATCCGGCGCCCGGAGGCGCGCCGGGTCGTTCGTTGCCACACCGGCGGCGCCGAGATCAGCGATCCTTGCGAACAGCGCCGGCTCGTCCACGGTCCAGGCGAACAGCCGGCGACCGAGTCGCCCGATGGCCTCCGCGATCTCAGCGTCGACGAGCTTGTGGTGCAGCATCACGTCCCCGAAGCGGCTGGCGGCGAGCTCATGCAGCAACCGCTCACGCCAGGCACGTGGGTGCCAGCGGTTGGCGCGGCGGGAGATGTATCCGCCGATCGAGATTGCGGTCCGGGCATCGGCGGCGACCGCCCGCACCGTCTCGACGACGTCCTCCACTGCGATGAAATCAGGGAGCGCTCCATCAGACCGTGCCTGCGCAGCATCGCCACAAGCGCCGATTCGCAGCCCCGGCCCTTCACGTCCACGTTCAGCGCGATCTGCGAAAAGCGCGGCTGCGCGAGGTGGTCCAGGGCGTCGTCGAGAGTGAGGCACCCGCGCCAGCGAGCCTGGGGGGCGAGGTGCGCCACCAGCAGCCGCGATCCCCGCGGCCGGACGTCGAACTCGATCATGTCGACACCCGCGCGCCGGGCTGCGTCGAACGATGCGATCGTATTCGCCGGGGCGATCGCGCTCGCACCGCCGTGGCCGATCAGAGTGGTCATTGGGCGAAGCGCTCCAGGGCCCGCTTCCCCTCCTCGTAGCCCTGGCGGATTAGCCGCGGCCATTGCCTGCGATCGAGGAAGAGGTCGTAGAAGGAGACACCGCGAATCTCCGAGTCGTCGATCGGCTCGATCAGGGTGAGCTTCTCGCCGAGCTCGTCCCGCGCGCGCCGCGCCAGCTCCAGGTGGTAGCCCTGCTGGAGCTGGCGGCTCGCCTCGAGGATGCCGCCGGTTCGCCCGGGCCAGCCGCTGATGTCCCGCGGCTCGAACCCTCGGGGCAGCATAAGGTTGACTCCGAAGACGTGGTCGAGGTGATCGCCGGCCTCGATCGCCGGCTGCGCGGGCCAGTTCTCAATGATCCCTCCGTCGACGTACAGGTGGCCACGTACAGGCACCGACTCGATGAACAGCGGCAGGGCGATCGCGACCCTGACCAGGTGACCGACGCTCACCTCCGGCGTCCGCGCGGACCCGAAGTACTCGACCCTGCCGAGGTCCATGTTGTAGACGATGGTTGTGATCGGGATCGGCATCTCGCCGCAGGGCATCCCGGTGAACCGGCTGTCGAAGAGGTGCTCGATCGCCTCTCCCTTTGCCAGCCCGGTGAATCCCCTGAGCGCCGAGAGGGCGAAACGGGGCAGCTTCAACCATTGGATGTCCAGGTAGTCCTCGGGCCGCCAGGACAGCGAGAAGTCCGTCATCTCGTCGGAGCTCATCCCCGCCGCCCACATCGCGCCCCAAATCGCCCCGCCCGAGCAGCCGATGATCTCCGCCGGCTCAAACTCCGCCTCCTCGAAGGCTCGCTTGACCCCGGCCAGTGACACGCCCGCTCCACCGCCACCGGAGGCCACCAAGGCGACCCGTTTGCCCTGAAGCGCGCGAACCGGGCGCGCGGTCGGCGGCGGCAGGTGCGCCGCCGGATCGGTCGGCTGAGGCCTGTCGATCAGCGGCATCGGCAGCAGGGTCCGCCTCGCCCTCCGGAGGAAGCCGAGGTCGGCGACGATCGCTCCCAGGTCGAGCCACTCGGTGAAGCGCTCGAACTGCGCCTTCACCTCGTACAGATCCAGCCGGTCATCGAGGGCCATTGGGAAGGTCAGCGTAGGCGACGGGCGTCTCTGGGCGGCGCTGCTCGTGATTCCCGGTAGGCCTGACGGCGGGCGGCGGCCCTGCGCGAGGTCGTCGCATTGCTCACACACCAGCCGCGATGTACCGCTGGAGTGGTCCAAGGCGCTGACTCGCGTCATGCTTCCGCACCGCTCACTTCGGCGAGCCGGGGCGGGGTGAGGTTCTGCCTGACCTCACGCTCGCCGGCGTGATAGCGGCTGTCGCTTCGGACGAGAAGCGGCACTCTCAGTCCGTGCGTCTCCGGAAGATCGGATAGGCGGCCCGATTCGTTTCTCGCTACGACACACGGATAGTCGAGCGAGTACATCTCGCCGCCCGACGGCCAGGCATTCCCTTCGGCCTCGGATAGGTTCAGCGGGTGCGGGTCGCGACTTGGAACATGAATTACTGCTTCAAGGTGGAGAAGCTGGCCGAGGCCTTGGAATGGCTTGACCGACGCGAGTCATCAGTCTCGCTCCTTCAGGAGACCCCTCCCCCGCGTCCGGACAAGCGCCTCTACGAGTCGGTCGAGAGCCCGGGTCGAGTCGGCGCTCGCCTGGCGGGCCGGGCACACGCTCATCGCCCTGGGCTTCCTGGCGGCGATCGCCTACGTCTGGTGGTCTGCGCTAACCGGTCGACGCGGGCGCTTGCTCCCGTACGCGGTGTCAGCGTTAGTCGGCGAGGGGATATTCGTAATCGCCAATCGCGGCGACTGCCCGCTGGGAGGACTCCAGGAACGGTTTCGTGACCCGGTCCCGTCCTTCGAGCTCGTCCTCCCCCCACGGGCGGCCCGTCGCGCGGTACCCGTGCTTGGAGCCTTCACCACCGCCGGACTCGCCGTGTTAGCGAGTCGAGCCCGACGCTCGCAGCCTACGCGCCCATTGCTGCGCTGAAGGCTCGAGGAGACTCGCGCGGCTGCTGTTCGCGCAAGGGAGGCGCCCTGAGCAAAGCCGGTCCCGCTTCCGCTTCTCGTCCAAAACGGTTTCAGAGGATCACTGGCAGGGACGCCTTTGCTCCCGCTTCACGCGAAACCGAGCGCGGGAATGAGCCTGCTGGACACAACTTCTCCTTTGCCCACAACTTCTCCGTCGGCGACTGATCGGTCCGCTGAGACAATCGCTGCATGGGGATTGGATCGAAATGAGCCGCTCGGTGTTGATGTGGGCTGTCGCGGCGGCCTCCGTGCTTCATGTTTGCGAGGAATATGTGTGGCCCGGCGGTTTCCTCGGATTCATGCGCCAAACGGTCCAGCGGTACGCGCCGCTTATTGCGCCGGCCGTCATCTCGTCGCGCTTCGCCCTGGTCATCAACGCACTCTTTCTCACACTGGTGCTCGTCGCTGCGATCATCGCGCCTGCAGCACCCGTCTTTACGCTGTCCGTCGCCGGGCTCGTCGGGCTCAACGGCCTCGGCCACGTCCTCGGATCGGTTTTCCTTCGACGCTACGTCCCTGGGGCCGGGACGGGGCTCCTTCTGTACCTACCGCTTTGTCTGCTTGCTTACGCTGCCTATCTTGGCGACGGAGTCTCGGTAGCGGCCGCCCTGCTCTCCCTCGCGGTCGGGGCGGGGTGGAACGCAATCCCAGTGCTAGCGATGGTCGCGAGGACTCACTGGTCCTCTCGACGGTCCCCGGAAGCGTTGTCGCGCCTTTGACGCTGGAGTCTCGCTCCCCGCTTTGCGCGAGAAGCGAGCGCTGCCTCGAAGCGCTCCTTTCCATGCGAAGCGCCGCTTCTCGTGCAAAGAGATGTCGAACCGTTACTTGCGCAACGCAGCGGCTACGAGGCTTCGGCCCCGCTGGCAAACGTCCGAATGTCGACGACGAGCCCGATCTGCTTGCCTGACCCCGCCGTGATCGATCTCCACTGTCACATCCTTCCCGGAATCGACGACGGGGCGCTAGACCTTGGGGACTCACTCGCGATGGCGGGGGTTGCCGCCACGGACGGCATCGACGTCATCGCCGCGACCCCGCACATCCGCCACGATCACGACGTCCGCATCCCTGAGCTCGCCGGCCGAGTTGAGGAGGTGAACCGGGAGCTGCGCGACGCCGGGATCCCCGTTGAGGTCGTCACGGGAGGCGAGGTCGCTGAAACCGCACTTGACGGCCTCACCACAGAGGAGCTGCACACGGTCTCACTCGGTAGTGGTGGTTGGATCCTGCTCGAGCCGAGACCCGGTCCGCTGGGCGATTCCCTGCTGGACTCGGTCGAACGCCTGCACGAGATGGGTTTCCGGGCGTTGATCGCGCACCCTGAGCGGCACCTCTCCGACGACATCGCTGAACGGATCGGCGGGCTGATCGAGCGGGGCGCTCTGATCCAGGCGACCGCTGCCTATCTCGTCGGGGGCGGGGAGCGGGAGGGAATGCTCGCTCTCGCGCGGCGCGGGCTGATCCACGTGCTGGCGAGCGACGCCCACTCGTCGCACGGAGGAAGGCCGCTGCGGATCTCCGAGGGGCTTGCGGCACTCGAGGGAGTCGAGATGTTGCGACCTCATCTCGACTGGATCGCCGAGGAGGCGCCGGCGGCGATCCTCCGGGGAGATGTCCCGGAGCCTCCGTTTACGACCTCGTTCTAGAGCCGGCGCAGAGCGACTTCGGCGCTGAGCTCCTCGATCTCCCGACGCGAGCCGGTTCCGAGGCCGTGATGGAGGAAGTTGACCGCGCCGGCGGCGGCGCCGAGGACAAGTGCATCGGGGAGCTCCTGCCCGTGGGCGAGCGCAGCGGAGATCGCCCCCATCATCGTGTCACCGCAGCCCTCTCGGGAGCCGACCTCGAACTTCGGCGGGACGAGTTCCCAGACATCGCCGTCGAGCAGTGCGACGGCGGGGTCCCCCGCCCTGGTCACGAGCACGTTCGCAGCGCCCAGGTCGCGGAGCCTCTCGGCCGCGCCGAGCAGGCGGTCCGGGGTGTCCACCGGTCCCTTTACGTACGCGGCCAGCTCCCAGTCGTTCAGCTTGACGAGGTCGGGCTGCTCCGCGGCGGCGGCCTCGATCCGGGGGCTGGAGAGGTCGGCGATCACCCGGACTCCCGCCGCGCGGGCATTGGCAACGAGCGCGCCGTACGCCTCGATCGGCATTGCGCTCCCGGGGTACGGATTGCAGATCGCGAGGACGTCACTCTCCAGGGCGGCCGCGGTGGTTGCGGCGACCAGCTCATCCGCCTCGTGCCTCGACGGAGGCTCGACGTAGGCCTGGGCCAGGACCTCGCGCTCGCCGCTACGGCGATCGGTGACGTAGCAGCCGCTGGACGAATCCGATCGGACCAGCCGAAGCTCCCCGCCCAGCCGCTCGAGGAGCGACTCGAGCACGTCCCCGGTCTCGCCACCGATCAGGGAGCAGAGCACGGGCCACGCACCCAGTTCGGCGGCCATCTTGCTCAGCCAGACCCCCTGACCTCCGGGATGGCAGTGGACGTCGTCGCGGCCCTCGCCCCGCGCCTCGATGGTCACGCTCAGCATCGGGCTCGGCCCGAAGACCGCGATTCGCCCGCCGGACATTCCCATCGGTCAGGTGGCGCGGGAGTCGGGATCGCCGTCTTCGGCCCTGGCGATCAACACGGGAACCGTGGCGTGATGGGCGACCGCAGTCGCCACGCTTCCCATCGCCGCGTAGCGCACTCCGCTCCGGCCGTGCGAGCCGATCACGATAATCCCGGCGCCCTCTGAACGGGCCGCCTGGACGATCTTCTCCCAGATCGGAGACCCCTGGACGACGGCCGAGGTTGCCTCAAAACCGGCCTTCCGAGCGAGCTCCGCGCCCTCCTCCGAGACCTTCTTGGCGGCGTCCTCGGCCTCCTCGACGAAAATCGACGGCACCCTGGCGACGGGCACACCCCAGAAAGGGATCGCTCCAAGCGGTTCGAACACCGAGACGACCACCGCACTGCGCGGTGTACGCAAGGTGCGCCCCGCCAGGGCGATCGCCGCCTTGGCCTGATCGGAGCCGTCGTACGCAATCAGAATCGGCTGATCCTCGTCGGGATGTTCGGGCGCCACGTGGCTCCTTTCCGAATTTGACGGTGTGCCGCGGCGTCGCCGCCTGCCCAGATCCGAGGCTCAGTCGGGCTGAGCACCCTGGAGGTGCTGGACGTACATGTCCGAGCCTGGAAACACCTCGGCCTCGTGGCCATCCTCCCAGCGGACCAGGTAGGGAGGCGCTCCCTGCTCACCCAGGACCTTGAGGATCTCTCCGTCCCTTAGAGGCTCGCCTTGATGATGGCCGCGAACGACCAGGCGGTCGCCAGCCTTTGCGCTGAGCTGCGAGTGGCTGCTTGATGGCATTGCGTTCGTCCTTTCTCGACGGAAAGGCTCGGTGATGCTCCCGCCGCTAGCCGAGCTCCTTCTTCTGGCTCTTGATTTCGTCCGCCATCGCGTCGAGGGCGTCCCTGGAGCGCTGAGCGTGCACGGCGCGGATACCGAGCTCTCGCCGAGCGTCCTCGGTTGCGTCCTCCAGTGTTTGCTGCCACTCCGCCGCGCGATCTTCGGCCCGAGTGCGGATCTTCTCGGCCCGTTCCTCCGCACCGGACCTCAGGTCCTCGAGGGCCTCATGGGTGCGGTTGATCGCAGAGTCGATGGCCGAGCGAACTTCCTCCCCGGCTTCCTGTCCGGCCTGTTTCAGGTCCTCCACCGCGTGCTCGAGGTAGTCGACGGCTGTCTGCTCTTGCTCATTGGCCTCGGTGGCCATCTGTGTTCCTCCAGTCTCCGAGTTGTTCCTGACTTGCGGACGACGAGCTTAACGGCAGCGGGAGCCCCTCCATCCGTGCGGAATACGGGTTTGGATCGTGATCAGTACTTACCACGTAGCCAGACGCGATCGCGAGCGGGCATCGTGTGCCACAAGCGGCGCTGTCCCGAGGACCGGCCCGAAGCCACCATGTGGGCCCTCCGGAGGTGAAGCATGTTCAAGGTGAACACAATCGTTCTGTTGTCCGCTCTTCTCCACCGGCATGGCGAGCTTGATTCCCCGAGCCTTGGCTTCCTCGGGGACCCGCGCCGGTCCCCCGAACTGCTCATCCACCAGCGCGCCGGTCACCGAGGGGTCGGCCCCGCGCTCGAGCGCCGCCTCGACCCCCTCGAAGATCAGATGCTTGCCGTCGGCGATTCGTTGGGTCTCTTCAGGCTTGGGCTGGCCTTCGATCCCAAATCGCTTGATGATGGGGCCGCGGTGGTCGAAGGCGAGGATGTAGAGCTTGTCGTCGTAGCCCAATCCATGGGACCAGGGAAGGGAATCCTAAACGCCGCGATCCGGGCGGGGGTGGCTAAGGTATCCGGCCGAAGAAGGGTCAAGCGAAAGTCGATGGGGCCGCTGAGACCCCAGCCGGTTCCCTCAAACCGGCTCGGCCGCTAGGCTCGCCGCCCTGGGCCGATGCCGAATGGCGGTGGAAAGAAGCCGCAGCTTGTTCGGGCGATGCTGGAGCCCGACTTCTACCCGCATGCACCTCGTTCGGTGGAGCTCTGCGAAACGCACATTTCGTGGGTATTCCTCGCCGGCGAGCTCGTCTACAAGGTGAAGAAGCCCGTCGTTCTCCCTTTCCTCGACTACGGGACTATCGAGCGGCGCCATCAGATGTGCCTGGAGGAAGTGCGCCTCAACCGTCGCCTTGCCCCCGCGCTCTACCTGGGAGTCGTAGCCATCGTCCGCAGCGCCGATGGCTACTCGCTCACCTCCGACGACCACGGCGGGGCAGTCGAGTTCGCAGTCCAGATGCGGCGGGTGCAGGTAGACCGAAGCCTGGCTGCGCTCGCTGCCAGCGGTGAGCTCGAGTCCGCACACATCACCGCAGTCGCCCGCCGACTCGCGTGCTTCCACGCCGAGGCGCCGATCGTTGCGCCGGACCACGGGGTCGAGTCCCTCGTTGCCACCCTGGAGGAAAATCTGGCGACGCTGCGTGAAGCTGGCGCGGAGGTTCTCGATGAGCGCCGTTTGAGCGCCGCCGAGCGCTTTACGCGAAGCTTTCTGGTAGCCCAGCGCGACGAGCTCGACGCCAGGTCGCAAGGGGGGCTGGTCCGCGACTGCCACGGTGACCTTCGCGCCGAGCACGTCATTGTGCCGGCACACCGCTCCGTCTACGTCTACGACTGCGTCGAGTTCAAGCCGGAACTGCGGCAGATCGACGTCGCTGTCGACATCTCGTTCCTGGTCATGGACCTGACCAGGCTCGGCCTCGAGCGGTTCGCTTTCCAACTGATCGATGCGTACCGCCGAGCTGGCGGCGACCCTGGCGACGACGCTTTGCTCTCCTTCTTTGCCTCCTACCGCGCCTGGGTCCGCGCCAAGATTGCCTGCCTCCGGGCGCTCGAGCTTGCCGTCGAAGACCCCGGGCGCTCCCGGCAGCAGACCGAGGCCATCGGGCTCCTCAGCCTCGGACACTGGTTCGCATGGCGTGCCCGCCGCCCGCTGGCGCTGCTGGTCTGCGGGGTGGCGGGCGCGGGCAAGACCACACTCGCGCACGAGCTCTGCGAGCTCAGCGGCTGGCCCCACATTTCCTCCGATGTCACCCGTAAGCGGCTCGCGGGCCTCGCCCCCACGGACCGCGGCGGAGAGGCGCTATACGGACATGAGAGCACCATGCTCACCTACCGGGAGATGGGCAGAGCAACGCGCCAGGAGCTCGAGGGCCGGGGCGGCGTCATCGTCGACGCGACCTTCCACCGCCACGATGAGCGCGCCGCCTTTCGCGGCGGTCTCGGCGATCAGCCCGCCCGGACCCTCTTCGTTGAATGCCGGGCCTCGCCCGCCACGCTGCTGGCCCGGGCGGGTGAGCGTGAGTCGATGGCCGACCGCGTCTCGGACGCGGACGCGGCTGTGATTCAGCGCCAGCTCGCAGAGTTCGAGCCGCTCGCGGAGATACCCGCTGACCAGCGAACGGAGCTGGGCACCGAGGCTCGGCCGGACGAGCTGGCCGCCGAGGTCGAAGGGTTCATCGACCGCTCGATCTGGGGCGGCTGAGGGTCCGTCTACCGCCGGATCGAAACACCCGCGGGCGAGGGGCCTATCCGAGGGCCCAATCTGCGGTCTCGTCGGAACCTGGTTCTTACGAAACTTGGCGTGACCTAGTTGTCGCGCCAGTCCGTCAGGTGGTGGCGCCAGCTCGGGTCGATCTTGTCGAGCATCGAGTCGAAGGCATCGACCTCGGCATCTTTCGCATCGAGCTGATAACGCCGGGTGGCGTCGCCTATCACCTGCATCGACTGGATGTTGAATCGCGCCTCGAACTCGTCGAGGATTTCCGCTCCCTGTTCCGTGTCAGGGCGTAATGCGATCACAGCAGCCACCGCGATTCCCAAGAATACGGACGCTCGTGGGTTCGTAGCCATCGACCGGGACTGAGGATCTGTCTGGTCTGGGCCCGCAGGCTCTGGCGCCGGTCGGTTACCGCCCCATCATCGCCCCCGTCCACCCAGGGCTTCGCCCTCGGACACTAAGCCGCCTCGGTTCCCAGGAGTCACCTGTCCAGGCTGCCGGTCACAGCTCCGCTGGGCAATAGGGTGTTACTGACCGGCCATTTGCGACGAGCTCTCGGGATGACGGCTGACAAGCAGCACGCTCCGCTCGAAATCCGTACGGACCACTTCGATGCCGTGATCTTCGACCTGGACGGCGTGATCACGGATCCGCGTCGGACCACCACGCCGCCTGGAAGCAGATGTTCGATCAGTGGCTCGCGCCGGCGCGCGGAGGCGGAGGGCGAGGACCACCGCCCCTTCTCGGATGACGACTACTACCTCTACGTGGATGGAAAGCCCCGGAACGACGGAGTCGTCTTGTTTCTTTCCTCCCGGGGATCTCGCTCGCGCCCGGGGATTCCGGCGACCCGCCGACCGCCGAGACCGCCTGCGGGTTGGGGAACCGCAAGGACGAGCTGTTCCTCGCCCTCCTGCGAGAGCAGGGAGTCGCCGCGTTCCCGTCCTCGATCGAGTTGCTGCGGCAGCTCCGGGCAGACGGGAGCTCGCACGGCGATCATCTCCGCGTCGCGCAACTGCGCGGGTGCTCGAGGCGCCGGAATCCGCCGCGAGGCGCTGCGGAGGGCG
>CAWABN010000003.1:0-211987 GCA_963780305.1 uncultured Solirubrobacterales bacterium | reverse complement strand
CACGAGCACCCCAACGTGGTGTCACCAGCGATGTGGACACGGGATGTCGCCGCGGCGTGGGTCGCTGCGGTCGACCAGATGCTGGTCGGTGACCTAGCGGCACGAACACGCACTACGCAGTCCGCCTGCTGCCCAAATCCGGTGGTCGGCTGAAGCCGCGCACCAAAGCCGGCCTCCTCAACTACACCAGAACGTTCTTCGCCGACCTTCAGGACTGGGAGTGGATCGAGGCGACAATTCGATCCAGCCGGGTCCTCAGCGTGCCTCGATCCATCATGTCGCTGATCGGCCCCGATCCACGTCATCAGCGACAACGTGGCCGAGGCTTGGTGGCCAGACTACGACGCCGACGACCTGCCCCACCGCTCCATCGGTGAGGTCGGTATCCCATCGAACTCGTCCAGCGCCATCACCCTGCTGTGGCTCTTCGCCGGGCTGCGCAGCGACGAAATCCATCAGCCTGCAGCGTCGGTGCCGTCCGCTGGCAACGCAACGGCGAATCGAGCGAGACGCAGGTATGCCTGCTCGACGTCCCGGTCGAGACGGACCAACGGCGTTCGCCGGCCGATCAACCAGACCGTCGCAGGCGGCCATCCAAGCGTGGGAGCTGGTGCGACCAGCCCAGCCCACCCTCCCCGATGACAAGACCGGCGACAACGTCCATTTCCTGTTCGCCTACCGGGGCGCCAATCAACGCCTCATGAACAGAGGCCTCATCCCAACGCCCTTCTGCGACAAAGTCGGCGTTCCCTCAGCGACGTACACGGTCGCATCACGGCCGCCGACCCCGACGACGATCGCCAGCCAGCTCTACAACGAGGAGCCGGAAGTGAGAATGCCGGCATGAGTAACGAGAGAGGGGTGAGAATCCCCTCCACCGATTGTCCGAGGTTTCCTGAGTAAAGTTCGTCTGCTCAGGGTTAGTCGGGACCTAAGGCGAGGCCGAAAGGCGTAGCCGATGGCCAACGGGTTGATATTCCCGTACCACGTCATGTCCGCTATGACCAATGGGGTGACGGGGAAGGCTAAGGGAACCCAGGCGATGGTCGTCCTGGGGCAAGCACGTAGCCAGTCGCGGTAGGTAAACCCGCCGCGGCGTTATTACGCGAGGTGCAATGCCAGCTGGCCGTAAGGCCGGCCAGTCCCTGAAGCCATGCCTCCGAGAAAAACCTCTAGGCAGGACATGCGTGCCCGTACCTACAACCGACACAGGTGGACAAGTAGAGAATACTAAGGTGAGCGAGCTAACCCTCGTTAAGGAACTCGGCAAATTCGCCCCGTAAGTTCGCGAGAAGGGGCGCCCCGGTAGGGTGAAACCCATTCGGGTGGAGCCCGAGGGGGCCGCAGTGAAAAGGTCCAACCGACTGTTTACCAAAAACACAGGCCTCTGCTAAGTCGCAAGACGACGTATAGGGGCTGACGCCTGCCCGGTGCCGGAAGGTTACGCGGAGGTGTTAGCGGCTTCGGCCGCAAAGCACTGAAGCTAAGCCCCGGTAAACGGCGGCCGTAACTATAACGGTCCTAAGGTAATGGCACACTTCTGTGTGTATTTCGTTGCCCTCCGTGACAGTAATGTCACGGGTTGGATCCGGCTATATGCTGGAAAACCCGAGTATCCGACCGGTACTCGCCCTACCGTTTAGGTATGGGCAGTGACAATCCGGTCGGTGCGGAAAACCAGCAGGAAAGGCCGATCACAGCGGAATGGGTCGTCGGTTTCGTGGATGGAGAAGGTTGCTTTTCCATCGGCTTCGTCAAGCAGCCCGATCGGGCTGGGCGGCGTGGCTACCGGACCGGCTACCAGGTGTCGCACAGTTTCACGGTGGTGCAAGGCGAGCGCAGTAAGCGCTGCCTCGAGGAGCTCAAGGAGTTCTTCCGCGTCGGACGGTTGTTCCTCAACCGGCGGCACGACAACCACAAGGAGGATCTGTGGCGATACGACGTCAGTAGGAGGGTATTTCTCCTCGACGTGATCATTCCGTTCTTCCGTAAGCACCCGCTTCGCACCTCGAAGCATGCGGATTTCGACAAGTTCGCGCACTGTGTTGAGCTGTGCGCGAGTGGCCGTCATCTGACGGCCGCCGGCTTAATCGAGATCGCGGAGACTGCAGAGACGATGAATCACCGTAAGTCAAGGCAGGAGTTGATCGGAATCCTCAGAGGCCATACGCCGGACACCCTGTTCGAGGCAGGGTGAAGAGATGGTCCCGTCTGCATGGCGACATGCAGGGACGGTGTCTACAAGGAGGACACGGTCCGCTCGAAGTAACTTACTTTGAGTAAGGGCTCTAGCGAAATTCCTTGTCGGGTAAGGAGAACTTGCCTCACCGCTCCGCGAGGGGCGGAGGCACACCGGCTATATCGGGGAAGCCCTCCCTGGCGGCAGGTCGCCAGCGGGTAATCCCGAGGGAAGTCCAAGTGACCCCGTAACGACTGATCCGAAAGGAGAGGCGCGTCGCGATGCAGCGACGTCGCAATACGCCGGCCCTCATCGCAGTTGAAGGGAGCCTACGGAGGAGCTCGTCCTGGCAAGGGGCGTGCGTCTGACTCCTACGGGCCCCGATGAGGTGAAGGGATAGTCTGCGCCTCTGGAAACAGGGGATTGAACGCGAAGTTCCGACCTGCACGAATGGCGCAACGAGTTGGACGCTGTCTCAACGAGGGGCTCGGTGAAATTAAAGTCTCGGTGAAGATGCCGAGTACCCGCGGCTAGACGGAAAGACCCCGTGAACCTTTACTGCAACTTGATATTGGAGTTCGGAACATCTCGCTCAGGATAGGTGGGAGGCTGTGAACCTGTGGCTTCGGCCGCAGGGGAGCCACCCTTGAGATACCACCCTTGGTGTTTTGGATTTCTAACAGGCAGCCGTGATCCGGCGCCTGAACAGTGTCAGGTGGGCAGTTTGACTGGGGCGGTCGCCTCCTAAAGCGTAACGGAGGCGCCCAAAGGTTCCCTCAGCACGGTTGGAAATCGTGCGCAGAGTGTAAAGGCAAAAAGGGAGCTTGACTGCGAGACCGACGGGTCGAGCAGGAACGAAAGTTGGGCTTAGTGATCCGGCGGTAGAAAGTGGAATTGCCGTCGCTCAACGGATAAAAGGTACTCCGGGGATAACAGGCTTATCGGGCCCAAGAGTCCACATCGACGGCCCGGTTTGGCACCTCGATGTCGGCTCGTCGCATCCTGGGGCTGGAGCAGGTCCCAAGGGTTGGGCTGTTCGCCCATTAAAGCGGTACGCGAGCTGGGTTCAGAACGTCGTGAGACAGTTCGGTCCCTATCTGCCGTGGGCGTTGGAGAGTTGAGAGGAGTCATCCCTAGTACGAGAGGACCGGGATGAACGCGCCACTGGTGTACCAGTTGTTCTGCCAAGAGCACTGCTGGTTAGCTACGCGCGGCACGGATAACCGCTGAAAGCATCTAAGCGGGAAGCCAGCCTCGAGATGAACTCTCCCATCCCCTTGAGGGAGTAAGACCCCTGGTAGACCACCAGGTCGATAGGCCGGCTGTGCAACCGCAGCAATGCGGTCAGCAGACCGGTACTAATGGGTCGAGGTCTTGACGGATTTTTTGCTTCTACCTGGCCTAATGCGGTTTTCAAGCTCCACGGAGGCCGTCTCGAAACCTTTCGGTGGCGAGATAGCGAGAGGGAAACACCTCTTCCCATTCCGAACAGAGCCGTTAAGCCTCTCAGCGCCGATGGTACTTGGAGGGCAACCTCCTGGGAGAGTAGGTCGCCGCCGGTCTTATGTAAGGGCCGCCCAATGGGCGGCCCTTCTTCTCGCGCCCCTTCGGGGGCGGCTTCTTTATGCCGCGATCCGCTCGGGGGTACCGGCGCGATCGTGCAGCGGATGCGGCGCGCCGGAGGCCAGGCCGGAGGGGCGACGCTCGCACTCGGGCACCGGCTCCGGCTCGATCCCGTACTCACCCAGGGTGGCGAAGTCGACCACCAGGTCGGCCGCTTCTAGGACATGCTCGCGAACAATTGAGATCGCTCTTTTCATGCCAGCTAAGCTACGGTTGGCCCCGGACGGAACTGCCCGATTTGCAGGGGAACTTGCATGAGCCCCACCCGCGGGCCGGGGCGCCGCCGAGCGGGGCCCCGCCACCGGTTTGCGGCTCCAGATCCCGGGGGATATTGTCCGGCGCAGATCGTACCGGCGAGTGGGGGAGGCTCAGATGCCCTTGGCGGTCACCAACTACGACTTCTCCACCTTCATCCACATCACCGCGGTGGTGGTCGGCTTCGGGCCGACTTTCGCCGAGTCGGTGATGTTCCCGGTGGCGATGCGGATGAGCGCCCGCAACCTGCCCTACATCCACCGCCTCCAGCTCGTCATTAACCAGTTCTTCGCTTTGCCGGCGCTGCTGATCGTCCTGGGCACCGGCATCTACCAGATGTCGGAAGGCAACTGGGATTACGGTGACCTCTGGGTCAGCGGGACGCTCGCGATCGTGGCGATCATCGCGCTCCTCCTTCTCGCCTTCTTCATCCCCACCGACCGCCGGCTGCTGCCGATCATCGAGCGGGCGCTCGCCGACGCCGGCGACCGCGAGCTCCAACTCGCCGACCTCCCGCCGGAATACCAGCGCTGGGGACGGCTGGAGGGCCTGATCGGCTCGCTCACCGGGATTCTCCTGATCGTCGCGATCTACTTCATGACCACCAAACCGGGTCTCTAGCGTCCCCGCCGCCCGAAGCTGTGGCCGGGGGGCAGCGCCGCTGCCAGCTCGGCGACGATCTGCTCGCGGGCGGGGCGATCGAGCTCGCTGATGATCTCGCGGTCCTCACGCTGCTTGCCGGCCGCCGCGGCTTGGGCGAGTTCCCCCGCGCCAGACGCCATCGGCCTCGATGCGAGGGCGCTCCTTGGAGCGACCCGTTTCATGCCCTGTCTCCCGCCCGACCGGCGGCGCAATCGCCCGAGCGGGCGCCGCGGGTAGCCCATCCCGATCCTCGCCGCTCTGGCTCAGCCGCTCCAGCGAGCTGACCAGCACATTTGTGGTCCCTTCCCGGTGCTCGAGCCGACCGCTCGCGAGGACGAACCCCGAGCTCCGAATCGCCATCCGGCAGCGCTCGACCACCGGCGGCGGCACGATCAGGTTGATCGTCCCGCGCTCGTCCTCGAGCAGCATGAAGACGACCCCATTCGCAGTCGCCGGCCGCTGGCGGGCCACCACCATCCCCGCGACCCGCACCCGCCTGCCGTGCCCGATCTTCTCCAGGCCGGCGCTGTCGACCACCTCCGGCCCCAGTCCAGGCCGCATCAGGCTCATCGGGTGCTCTCCCAGCGTCATCCCGGTCGTCCTGTAGTCGGCGACGATTCGCTCCCAGGGACCGAGCGGTGGCAGCGGAGGGGAGGGGGTGGCATCGAGCGCCAGTGCCAGCTGCGTCCCCTGATCCATACGGCTGGCGCGGGCGGCGCCACCCGCCTCCCAGAGCGCGGGCCGTCGCTGCTCCTCATCCGGATCGAGGGGTGGCTCCTGACCGGGGGAAACACCGGTCGAGGCGATCCCGCCGGCCGGCGCCTGGGATGCGAGGGCGCTCCGCTCAGGAGCGACCCGTTTCATATTGGGAACCGCAGACCGCACCAACCGGTCGCAGGCACCCGCCCAGGCGAGCCGCTGCAGCGCCGCCCCGGTGGCCCCCGAGCGCCCCGCCAGGTCGGCGACGCCTCGATAGGCGCCACCCCGCCGACGCTCCGCGACCACCGCGTCCGCATCCGCCTCGGCCACCTCCGCGATGTAGCCCAAGCCGATCCGGAGCGGAGGCTCCCCGGCACTGCCGGCCGCCGCCCCCACCGTCTCCACCCGGCACTCGACCTCGCTCGCGTTGACGTCGGGGGGCAGCACCTCGATCCCGCGCCGCTGCGCCTCGTGCACGAGCGCGTCGGGCGGATAGAAGCCCATCGGCTGCTCGTTGAGCAGCGCGCAGAGCAGCTCCGGCCCGTAGTGGACCCGCAGCCAGGTCGACTGGTAGGCGAGCAGGCCAAAGGCGGCCGAATGCGACTTGGGGAAACCGAACCCCGAGAAGCCCTCGATCTGCCCATAGACCCGCTCCGCCACCTCACGCTCGACCCCGCGGCCCACCGCGCCCTCGATGAACCGCTCCCGGAAGCGTTGCAGGGCCGCTTCGGAGCGCTTCCGGCTCATCGCCCGCCTCAGTCCCTCGGCCTCGCCCACCGAGAACCCCGCCAGCGCGATCGCCACCTCCAGGACCTGGTCCTGGAAGACGATCGCCCCGAGCGTGTCGCGCAGCACCGGCTCAAGCGACGGATGCTCATAGGGAACCTCATACGAGGGGTCTTCCCGCAACCGCTTGCGCCGCTCGATGTAGGGATGGACCGCACCCCCCTGGATCGGCCCCGGCCGCACCAGCGCCACCTGCACGGTCAGGTCATCGAGGTCCTGGGGCAGCGTCCGCGGCAGCATCTGCATCTGCGCCCGGCTCTCGATCTGGAAGACGCCGGTCGTCTCCGCCCGCTGGATCGCACCCCAGACCTCGCCGTCGTCGAGCGGCACCCGGGAGAGGTCGATCCGTTCTCCGCGCGCACGCGCGATCTCGTCCACGCAGCGCTCCACCGCCGAGAGCATCCCCAGCCCCAGCAGGTCGATCTTCATGAATCCGGCATCGGCGCAGGAGTCCTTGTCCCACTGCACCATCTGCCGCCCCTCCATCGCCGCCGGCTGCACCGGGCAGAGCTCGATCAGCTCCCCTGTCGAGATCACCATCCCACCGGGATGCTGGGAGATGTGGCGGGGCAGTCCCGCGATCTCCGGCAGCAGCTCGGCCAGCGCCCGCCAGCGCGGGGAGCGCGCCCGCAGCCGCCCCAGCGCCTCGTCCATCCGCTCCGCCGCGTCGCGGCTCGCCTCATAGACGTCGACCGCCCGCGCCAGGCGCTCCACCTCGCCCGGCGGCAGCCCCAGCGCCTTGCCCAGGTCGCGCACCGCTCCCCGGGCGCGGTAGGTGGCGAAGGCGGCAACCAGCGCCGAGCGCTCCTGCCCGTAGCGCTCGTGCACCCGCGGGATCAGCTTCTCGCGGATGTCCCGGGGAAAATCGAGGTCGATGTCCGGCGCGTCGGTCAGCTCCTCGTTGAGGAACCGGCCGAGAAAGAGGTCGTTCTCCACCGGGTCGATGTGGGAGAGGCCGGTCAGGTAGCAGACCAGGGAGCTGACGCTTGAGCCCCGGCCGCGCCCCGGCGGGAGCAGTCGCCGCGCCGAGTCCGGGCCGCGGACCTCGGCCGCCACCTCGCGTGCCAGCTCGAGCATGTCGTGGTGGAGCAGGAAGAACCCAGAAAGCCGCAGCTTCCTGATCAGCCCCAGCTCCTCCTCCAGCCGACCCTCGGCCTCGGCGCGGTATGCGGAGGAGGGTCGCCCCCTCGAGTCCGTTGCTCCCCGCCCGTACCGCCGCTCCAACCGCCCCCGGCAGAGCTCGGCCAGTCGGCGATCTGCGGTCTCGTCCTCGGCGCCGGGATAGCTGTAGCCGAGATCGCTGGTGAGGTCGAAGCGCAGCCGCTCGGCAAGTCGTGCCGACTCCGCCACCGCCTTGGGGTGATCGCGGAAGCGCTCGCGCGCCTCGGCGGGTTGGAGGAGGGAGGAGGCCGAGTTGCCGCGCCGGCGCCCCTCGGTCTCATCCAGCGGCCCACCGAGCCGCACCGACACCAGCGCGTCCTGAAGCCGCGTCCGGGAGGCGTGATGCGCATGGACATCACCACTGGCCACGCACGGCACTCCCAACCCCTCCGCAAGGGAGGCAAGCCAGCGATTGCGCGCCCGGTCGCGCCGCCACAACGGCCGCTGCAGCTCGACCCTGAAGCCGTCGCGGCCAAAGGCGGCGAGCAGGCGGCGGGCGAGTGCCTCGGCCCCGCCCGGATCACCCGCTTCCCAGCGTCCCGCCACCGCCCCCTCGCCGGCGCATCCGGAAAGGCACACCAGCCCCTCCGTATGCCGCTCAAGCTGCTCGAACGGAACCGATGGTGGCAGCGGCTCCCGCCCCTCCTTCGGCCTTGTGCCGGCATGGCCCTCCGTGATCAGCCGGCACAGGTTGGCCCAACCTGCCGCCGACTCTACGAGCAGAGTGACGTGCGCCGTCTCCGCCCCGCATTCGACCGTCAGCTCGGTGCCGACGATCGGGCGAACGCCGACGCCGGTGCAGGCATGCGCGAACTCCATCGCCCCGCAGACGTTGTCGTGGTCGGTGAGGGCAAGCGCCTCGTAGCCGAGGTCGGCGGCTGCGGCGGCCAGCTCGGCCGGTTCGGAGGCGCCGTCCAGGAAGGAGTAGGCCGAATGGCAGTGCAGCTCCGTGTACATCGGCCGCCCCCTCAGTCCCGCTGCCGGAACCAGCGGCCCTCGTCGGGCTCGCAGAAGACGACCACGTCGCTGCCGTCCTCCAGCACCAGCTCGAAATAGCGCCGTCGCAGCGGCTTGCGGGTCCACCACCCATCCTCGACCAGCCATTCCTCCCGCACCGACCTCACCGCCAGGCGGCCAACCGCGCGCGGCGTGCCGTCGGCGCCGACCTGGACCGGAACCGGCCACGGCCGGTTGACCCGCCCGGGTCTCATGCCGACTCTTCAGGGAAGGGCATCAGCACGTCGCGCCGCTCGGGCACCCGCGAGTCGGGGTCCACCTCGAGCACCCGCAGCACCGCCTCCGAGCCGCCGGCCGCCCGCGCCTGGCGCACCGCCTCGGAGATCCGCCGCCGGCGCTGCTCCTCGGGGGCCGAGAGCGCCAGCTGCTCGCCGCCCGCCACCCCCAGCTCCACCGCCTCCAGCCGTAGGGTGGTGGCGGGAGCGGGAAGCAGCGCCAGCTGGGGGAGGAGGACCGCGGCGATCCGATCGCGCTCGGTCCCCGCCCGCCGCAGAGCGACCTTACGTCGCCAGCCACCCCCGGCGGCAAGGCGCGCGGAGAGGCGAAGCGCCCGCAGTGCCCTGCCGCGTCGCCCGCGGTGAGCGAGCAGGCGCCCGATCAGCAGCTCCAGCGCCCGCTCCAGTTGCTGGCCGGAAGCCGCCTCGGGCAGCTCCAGCTCGACCCCGAGGGCCTCCCACGTCCGTCGCGGCCGCAGCGGCTCGTCCTCGCCGCGCGCCAACCTCAAAGCCGCCAGCCCCAGATTCCCGAGGCGATCGGCGACCGCGTCGCGCGGGAGCCCCGCCAGCCGCCCGAGCGTGTCGATGCCCAGTCGCTCGAGCTCGTTGGGGAGGTCATCACCGTCCTCGAGCCGGCCGTGCAGAAGCGAGACCGGCAGCGGGGCCAGGAACCGCCGCGCTGACCCCTCCGACACCACCGAGGAAAGGTCATCCTGAGCCTCCCGTGCGGCGGCGTAAGCGCAGAAGCGCCCCGGGGCGGCCGCCAGCCGCGCCGGGGCCCCGACCTCGCGCCGGGCCCGGGCGAGGACCTCGCCCGTTCCTCCCCAGAGGGCCCGCAGCCCGGCCGCCTCGAAGAAGACCTCCCCGGCGCGCTCCGACTCGACCTCGGCGCCGATCCCCTCGAGCCGCCGCAGCACGATCTCCCAGGAGCGCTCGGCGCACTCGGGATCGGGGGGGACGAGGACCAGCTCGGGGGAGCGGGAGAGAGCCTCACCCACCCGCATCCCGGGCCGCACTCCGAGCTGCTCGGCGGGTCCGGAGACCTCCCCGACCAGCTGAGCCGCCCCCGGCTCCGGCGCGAGTGCCGCCGGCCGCGCCAGTAGATGCGAGGGCGAGATGCGAGGGGGCTCCGTAGATGCGAGGGCGCTCCTTGGAGCGACCCGTGTGCCCTTGGAGGAGCCACCCGTTTCAAGATGGAGCGACCCGTTTGAAGATGGCTCGCCGATCGCCGCAAGCAGCTGGAAGCGGGGAATGATGGCGCACGCGACCGGCATCGAACGTATGTTCGTATACATGCCCAGAAAGGTCAAGGGATCTGGGCCCGAAAATCCCCAGCGAGCAGGCCGATCGGGTTACTCTCGTGCGATGGCCAAGCGCCATGAGCCAAGCACCGAGGAGCTGCGCCAACTCCAGCACGAGCGGACCACCGAGGAGCATCGAGCGCTCGGCCAGTCCGCGACGCCGGACGAGGAAAGGCAGCACCGGCGCCGCGCCGAGAAGTCCGCCTATCTCGAGCGGATGCTCGCCGAACGCGAGCGCTCCGAGCGCCGGGACGGCCGCGACTGAGAGGGCCGCTCCTTACCCTCCTCGCCGCGGCCACGATCGCCGCGGCCGCTCTCGGCTGCGGTGGTGGAGATGACGGCTCCTCCGATTCGGAGGAGATCCCCGGCGGCGCCGATCCCGAGGCGGCCGAGGTGATCAGGGACTGGGCGGACGACCTCCGAGGCGGCGACCTCGAGGCGGCGGCCGATCACTTCCAGCTCCCCAGCCTCGCCCAGAACGGCACCGCCCCGATCCAGCTGACGACCCGCGACGAGGTCCGTCGCCTTCAACGCCTCGCTTCCCTGCGGCGCCGAGTTGACCGAGGCCGAGGACCACGGCCGCTTCACGATCGCCACCTTCGAGCTCACCGAGCGACCTGGCGCCGGCGAGTGCGGAACGGGAGTGGGCGAGACAGCGAAGACCGCGTTCGTGATCGAAGACGGCCTGATCACTCGGTGGATCGGGTGGTCGACGAGGACGAGCTGGCGCCGCCCGCCGAGGGCCCGGTCGGTCTAGCCGCCGCACGCGCTCGATCACCGCGTCGGTGAACTCGGTGGTGGAGGCGTGACCCTTCAGGTCGGGAGTGCGGATCCCGGCCGCGGCGGCGTCCATCACCGCGTCGTAGATCGCGGCGGAGGCCCGTTCGGCCCCTTCGACTCCGGTCTCGCCGGCGTAGTGGAGAACCGCGGCGCCGGCGAGGATCATCGCCATCGGGTTGGCGATGTCCTTGCCCTCGAGCGCCGGGGCGGTGCCGTGGGGCGCCTCCGACATCGCCACCTTCGCCGAGAGGTCGTCCCCGAGGGCGAGCAACACCGACTCGGCCCCGGCGATCGAGCCGAACAACGGCAGCACCAGGTCGGAGAGCAGGTCGCCGTCGCGATTGAGGCAGGGGATCACCAGTGGGTCGCTCGCTCGCCCGGTCAGAAGGCCCGCGTAGGTCGCGTCGATCAGCAGGGGCTCGTAGGGGACCTCGGGGTGGCGCTTCGCGGCCGCGTCCATCTCCTCCTTCAGCATCCCCTCGTAGACGGGACTCACCGTCCACTTGGGGCCGCCGTAGACGCGGCCCTCGATCTGCTGGGCGGTTCGGAAGGCGTACTCGGCGACGGCGCGGCAGTTGGAGCGGTGGATCACCTCGGTGCGCTCGGCAACCTCGTCGCCGTCCTCGGCCCGGCGGGACTCCTCGGCGCCATACGCGTCCTCGACCGCCATCCGCACGATCGAGATCGGGTGGTGGATGCCGGCGACCGGGCTGACCCCGGGGATCCGCCTCCCGGTGCGGACAATCACCTTGCCGTCGATCGCCTCACGGATCAGGCGGTTGGGACTGCCGACGTCGTCGGCGCCCTCGGGGGTGATCGTCGCTGCCTTGATCCCGAACCCCGCCTCGACCATCGCCCTGGCGGCCTCGGTGCAGACCTCGTTCCTGGTCCGGCGGCGGCTCTCGAGCGAGAGGTCGAAGCGCTCCAGGCTCAGATCGAGCCCGACGACGTCGGGGACGAGGACCCGCAGCGCCTGCTCGAGCAGCTCCTGCCCGGTCTGGTCGCCTTCGAGCACGACTATCCTCAGCCCGGCCATGGCGCGCCGAGCCTACTCGACGGCTTTGTGGGGACGGTGACCGCGGAGAACTGCACCTGGTGCGGCGCCGAGGTCGAGCACGACGACGGCTACCGAGCCTACCTCCTGTCGGCCGCCACAAACACCGCGGCCGGATCTACCGGGGAGCGCCGCGCCGTCTTCTGCCGTCTCGAGCACCTGATCCCGTGGTCGATCCAGGGCCCCCACTGGGACGCCGGCGGATTCACCGAGCCACCGGCGCTCGACCAGGGCCCGCTGCGCTGCTCGCACTGCGAGGCGGAGCTCGGCGAGGTCCACCTGCTTTTGATCCGCCACCGCGGCGAGCACCGCGTCGCCGACGCCTTCTGCTCGGTCGACCACATGGAGGCGTGGGCGAAGGCCGGAGGCCGCTGGCAATGAGCACTCCACGCTTGCTGATCTGGCGTGGGCTCGACGAGTGGCGCACCGAGGCCGCGGAGGTCCACCTGACCGAGGATGGGGTGGGGGCGCGCGGGACCCAGATCGGCCTCGACCCGCTGCCCTACCGGCTCAGCTACCGGCTCGAGGCGCCGGAGCGCTTCGTCACCCGTTCGCTCGAGATCGAGGTGAGCGGCGATGGCTGGAGGCGCGAGCTCGACCTCATGCACGACGGTGCGGGCTCCTGGCAGTGCCGCGGTGCGGACAGCGGGGAGCCGCAAGCGGAGCTTCCGGCTCCGGGCGGCGACACCGCCGGGCTGGAGGACTCCCTCGACTGCGACCTCGGACTGTCGCCGCTGACCAACTTCATGCCGATCCGGCGGCACGGGCTTCACAGGGGACCGGGGGAGGCGGAGTTCGTGATGGCCTGGGTCTCGGTGCCCGACCTCGCGCTGCACGTCTCGGCGCAGCGCTACGAGCACGTGAGGGTGGAGGCGGACGGCGCGGTTGTCCGCTTCACCGACGAGGGCATGTTCAAGGGCTTCACCAGTGAGCTCGAGCTGGACGAGGACGGCCTCGTCCGCATCTATCCGGGCCTGGCTGCTCGGGTGGGTCCCGAGCAAGGCCCCGAATAGGGGCCGAGTTCCCGCAGCTTGCGGCTTCGTGTTCATGACACCTCTTGACCTCCGCCCTCGGGCCAGTAGGGTGCCCGCACCGAACAGAACGAAGTTGGTCGCAAGGCCAGTGGAGTTCAGTTCAAACGAAGGGCTCGGGAAACCGGGCCCTTTCGTTTTGGGCGAGGGCGCTTCGACAACGCGAGGGCGCTCCATGAGGAGCGACCCGTTTCATGTTGGAGGAGCGACCGGTTTGATGTGGGAGGATCGCCATGACCCCGACTGGAGGAGAAGGAGCATGGCGACCATCACCGAGCGGGAAGCTCAGCAGGTCGAGAAGGCGAACACGAGCGGGCGCACCCCGGTTGTCTTCATCCATGGCCTTTGGCTGCTGCCGAGCAGCTGGGACCGCTGGGCGCAGCTGTTCGAGGAGAACGGGTACGCCGGGGTCACTCCCGTGTGGCCGGACGATCCAGAGACGGTCGAGGAGGCGAGGGCGAACCCCGACGTCTTCGCGAAGAAGACCCTGGGGCAGATCGCCGACCACACCGCCGAGGTGATTGCGGAACTGAACAAGAAGCCGGCGGTGATGGGCCACTCCACCGGCGGGTTGCTCACCTACATGATCGCGGACCGCGGACTGTCCGCCGCGTCGGTTGCGATCGACCCCGGGCCCTTCCGCGGCGTCCTGCCGCTGCCGGTCTCCTCGCTCCGCTCGGCGGCGCCGGTGCTCAAGAATCCCTTCAACCGGAGCCGCGCGATCACTCTCACCCTGGATCAGTTCAAGTACGGGTGGGCGAACGCCCTCAGCGACGAGGAGGCGAAGCAGCTGTACGAGACTTACCACGTGGCCGCGCCCGGAGTGGCGCTGATGCAGATGGCGAATGCCAACCTGAACCCCTTCACCGAGGCCAAGGTCGACCCGAAGAACCCCGAGCGGGGGCCGCTGCTGATCCTCGGTGGCGAGAAGGACCACACCGTCCCCTGGGCGATCGCCAACGCCGCCTACAAGCGGCAGAAGCGCAACGAGGGCGTCACCGAGATCGAGCAGGTCCCCAACCGTGGCCACTCCCTGACGATCGACAGCGGCTGGCGCGAGGTCGCGGAGAAGGCGCTGAACTTCGTCAAGCGGTTCGTCTAGCTCCCGCGGCCGCCTCGCCAGCTCAAACTGCCGCAGATTGCGGCAACGTCCCTTTGCAATGCCTTGACTCCGCTTTTGCGATCAGTAGGGTGCCCGCACCGAACAGAACGAAGTTGGTCGCAAGGCCAGTGGAGTTCAGTTCAAAACGAAGGGCTCGGGAAACCGGGCCCTTTCGTTTGTCCGGGGACGGTTCGGCTACTTTCGCGTAGCGATGCAGTGGCTGCAGCGGGGTTGGCCAGCAAAGTCCGCAGATTGCGAAAACCTCCGTTTAGAGCCCCTTGACTTCCCTTATGCGCGCGCTAGGTTGCATCTACCGCACAGAACGAAGGAACCCGCAAGGGCGACGGAGTTCAGTGCAAACGAAGGGCCTGGGAAACTGGGCCCTTTCGTTTGTCTAGGGACCCGCCTTCTTCTTCTTGGCGGCCTGCGACTGCTTCGCGGCCTGCGCCTTCGCCTTCTTCCTGGCGGCGGCTGCGGCCTTCTTCTGTTGCGCCTGCTGCTTGGCCTCTTGCCGCTCCTGCTCCTGCTCCGCGGGGCTCGGCTGCTCGGCGAAGGTGAGGATCATTGATGCGACGTCGGCGGGCATCTCGACGTTGGGGGAGTGGCCGGCTCCCTCGACCAATTCGGTCTGGGCGCCCGGAATCTCCGCGTAGCGCTCCAGCGCCTCGTCCGCGTCGTAGATCTGGTCCTCGGCGCCGAAGAGCACCAACAGTGGCAGCTCGACGTCGCTGAGGCGCTCGTCCAAAGGCCGCTCATCGGTGTAGTCGCTCTCGGCATCGGCGGTCTTGTCGAACGCCGTGTAGGTCATCTCTCGGAGGTCATCGACGACCTCGTCCGGGTTCTCGAACCCGCTCGCGATGTTGAAGCCGGGGGCGAAGGCATCCTCGTACTGGTCCTGGACCTCCGAGCTGGGCGCGATGTGGACCAGTCGCTCCATCGCCTGGCCGATGACGGGCACGTAGGCAAGCCTCTGGGTGAAGGACTCGTCGTCGAAGCTGCTGTCGGGCGCCTGGTCGACGATCACGACCTTGGTCGCGAGCTCGGGACTTTGCCCGGCGAGTGCGGTTGCGACGGTGCCGCCGAGCGAGTGGCCGACGACGGTTGCGCCAGAGACGCCGAGCTCGTTGAGCCCCTCGGCGATCGCGCTCGCCTGCTTCTCGATCTCGTAGCCGGCGCTCGGCTTCTCGGAGCCGCCGTGGCCGAGCAGATCGACGCGGATCACCCGATGGCCCGCCTCCAGCATCGGAGCCAGCTGGCCCCACCAGTTCATTGAGCACGTGTAGCAGTGGATGAGAACGATCGGCGAACCCTGGGGATCGCCCTCGTCGAGCACCTGGAGGGCGCCATAGGAAGTCTCGACGAGCTCGGCGCCATCGACGTTCGCCTCCGCGTCCTTGGTCTGGTGAGAGACGGCTATCGCGTTCAACACCAGCAGCACGATAATCCCGGCGAGCACGCCGAGGACGATCTTCAGCCAGCGGCTCACGCTGGGCTCTCGGCTCCCCCGCGTGGCCCGAGGCCGAGCTCATCGGCGTGCTCGGCGAGGGCCGCGATCACAAGGGTCATGTGCTCGTCGGGATCGACGCCGAGCTCCTCGATCCCGCGCTGCACCTGCTCCCGGTCAACGGCGGCGGCGAAGGACGGCTGCTTCAGCTTCTTCTTCACCGACTTCGGCTTCATCCCCTCGATCCCGGTTGGCCGGACCAGGGCGCAAGCGGCGATAAAGCCGGAGAGCTCGTCCACCGCGTAAAGGGTCTTCGCCATCCGGGTCTCCCGGGGCACCTCGAGGAAGTCGGCATGACCAGCGACCGCGTCGATCACCTCCCGCGGATAGCCACGTTTCTCCAGCTCCTCGAGGGCGTGGCGCGGATGACCCGTGTCCAGGTCCGGATAGCGCTCGTAGTCGAGGTCGTGGACGAGCGCGGTTACCGCGTAGAGCTCCTCGTCGTCACCCCATTTGCGGGCGTAGGCGCGCATCGCCGCCTCGACCCCGAGCAGGTGCTTGCGAAGCGAGTCCGATTGGACCCACTCGGTCACCAGCCGCCATGCATCGTCCCTTGGAACACCAGCCATGCGGCCGTTTACCCTAGTCGCCGTGGAGAAGTTCGTCATCCAAGGTGGCGCCCCGCTGTCGGGCGAGATCGTGCCCGCGGGCAACAAGAACGCGGCCCTGCCGATCCTCGCCGCCTGCCTGCTCACCGAGGAGGAGCTCCTGGTTCGCAACGTGCCGCGGATCCGTGACGTCGAGTCGATGCTCTCCCTCCTGGAGAGCCTCGGGGTGCGGGTGGACTGGGTCTCTGACAACGAGCTGCGCCTGCAGGCCGATTCGATCGACCGCCAGGATGTGGATGAGGAGGCATCGAGCCGGATCCGGGCATCCTTCCTCACGGCGGGCCCGCTGCTCGCCCGCTTCGGCGAGGCCCGCATGCCTCCGCCGGGCGGCGACACGATCGGGCGGCGCCGGCTCGACGCACACCTCGACGCCTTCCGCGACCTCGGTGCGATGGTCGGCGGGGATGTCTGGATCGAGCTCTCGGCCCCCTCTCAAGGGCTCAGGGCGACCCGGATCTTCATGGACGAGCCCTCGGTGATGGGCACCGAGAACGCCCTGCTCGCCGCCGCGCTGACCGAGGGACCGACGACGATCGCCAACGCGGCGTCGGAGCCGCACGTCCAGGACCTGGCCCGGCTGCTGACGAAGATGGGGGCGCAGGTGGACGGGATCGGCTCGAACGTGATGACCGTGCACGGCCGCGACAAGCTCGGCGGTGCCGAGCACGACATCTGTGCCGATCACATCGAGATCGCAAGCTTCATGACCCTGGCCGCGGCAACCGGCGGCGAGCTGCGGATCCGCGACACCGTCCCCGAGGACCTCGAGGGAATCCGGCGCCACTTCCGGCGCCTCGGCCTGCAGACAATGGTCGAGGGAGCCGACCTGCTGGTGCCGCCGGACCAGAAGCTGACCATCCGGGATGACCAGGGCGACGCGATCCCGAAGATCGACGATGGCCCCTGGCCGGCCTTCCCCGCCGACCTCACCTCGATCGCGCTGGCCCTGGCCACCCAGGCGGTCGGAACGATCCTGATCTTCGAGAAGATGTTCGAGAACCGGCTGTTCTTCGTCGACAAGCTGGTGGCGATGGGCGCTCGGATCACGCTGTGCGACCCCCACAGGGCGATCGTCAGCGGTCCGAGCCGGCTTCACGGGGCCCGGCTGGAGAGCCCGGACATCCGCGCCGGGATGGCGATGCTCATCGCTGCGCTGGCGGCCGACGGTACCTCCGAGATCGGCAACGTCATCCAGATCGACCGCGGCTACGAGCGGATCGATCTCCGGCTGCGCGAGCTCGGCGCCCGGATCGACCGGGTCGCCTCCGAGCGGGTCCCGGCCTAGCCGGGCCCCAGCTCGGCTCAGGCGACCGCTAGATCGTGCACCACTATGGCCATCTTCGACTTCTGCTTTGTCGCGTGACTGCCCCGGCGGCATCCTAGTCCGCGATCCGCTCACACGCGCCCGCTTCGAAGCTTGCAGCGCGGGGGAGGTGCCAACGCCATGATGGGCCGATGATCCACCCGACCCCACCCGGGACCCGCGACATCCTGCCCGAGGAGATGCGGGAGCTGCGCGCCCTCGAGGCGGCGCTTCGCGCTGCCTTCGAGCACCACGGCTTCGGCGAGGTCGCGACCCCGACGATCGAGTACGCGGAGGTTCTCCGGCAAGGCGACGAGCGCTACGCGAACGCCGCCTATCGCTTCTTCGACGAGCGGGGAGACCTGCTCGCGATGCGCTCCGACATGACGATCCCGATCGCGCGCCTGGTGGCGACCCGGCTCCAATCCGAGGAGCCGCCTTTCCGGCTCTCCTACATTGCGCACGCCTACCGCGCGGTGAGCCCCCAGCGAGGCCAGATGCGGGAGTTCACCCAAGCCGGGGTGGAGCTGATCGGGGCGCCCGCCCCCGAGGGGACCGCGGAAGTGGTCGAGGTCCTCAACGGCGCCCTCGACACCGCGGGGCTCAACCGGGCGATCGTCGGCCTCGGTGACGCCGACCTCTACAGCCAGCTGCTCGCTGGACTCGGAGTAGCCGATCACGCCCGGACGCGGATCCTCGACCGCCTCGCGGCACACGACCTCGTGGGGCTCGAAACGGAGGTCGACGAGGTGGAGGGGATCGGCTCGGAGGCCAGGGCGACCCTGCTCGCCCTGCCCGGGATGCGCGGCGGCCCCGAGGTGCTCGACCACGCCACCGAGCTCGGGGGTGAGGCGGTGGAGCGCGCCACGCAGAGGCTGCGCGCGACGTATGACGCGCTTGCCGCCAGGGGCGTGGCGGACCGCGTCCAGCTCGATCTGGGGCTGCTGCGCGACCTCGGCTACTACACCGGCGCGATCCTTGAGGTCTACGACCCAGCGCTGGGTCACATCCTCGGGGGCGGCGGCCGCTACGACGGGCTACTGGCGCGGTTCGGCCGGGAGCTGCCGGCCGCCGGCTTCGCCCTCTACCTAGAACGGCTGCACGTCGCTCAAACCGAGGAGGAGCGACAGGCGAGGGAGGCCGAAGCGTGATGCCCCGCGTCGTCGAGGCCACCCGCGTACGCCAGGAGGGTCCGCTGAAGCTCGCGATCCCGCGCGGGGCTCTGTGGGAGGAGACGCTCGATGTCCTCGACCGGATCGGCCTCGACACCTCTGGGCTCCGTTCCGATTCGCGATCCCTCGTCTTCGAGACGGGCGGGATGACCCTGGTGACGATGCGCCCCTCCGACGTTCCCACCTACGTCGAGGCGGGAGCGGCCGACCTGGGGATCACCGGCAAGGACGTTTTGCTGGAGCAGCGCGACCGGGTCACCTATGAGGTGCTCGATCTCCGCTACGGCGCGTGCCGGATGGTGCTGGCGGGGCGCGTTGGCGACGACGCGCTCGACGAGGACGAGCGGCGCCTGGGGGGCATGCGGATCGCCACCAAGTACCCGCGGATCGCCGAGCGCCACTTCGAGGAGACCGGTCGCCGGGCGGAGGTGATCGAGGTGAAGGGGTCGGTGGAGCTCGCCCCCCTTGTCGGGGCTCGCCGACGGGATCGTCGACCTGGTGGCCACCGGCCGGACGCTGAAGGAGAACGGGCTCGAGGTCCGCGAGGAGATCGCACGGTCCACCGCTCGGCTGGTCGCCAACCGCGTCTCGCACAAGCTCCGCGCCGCCGAGGTCGACGACCTGGTCGAGCGGCTCCGGCCGGAGAAGAGCTGATGCGGATCTCCCTCTTCGAGTGGAAGGGCGACGACCCGGCCGGGCTGGCGCGAGAGCTGCGCGGATTGCAGCCGCCGCTCGCCGACGTCGCCGACGACGTCTCCACGCTGATCGAGGAGGTGCGAAGCGGAGGCGACGCGGCGGTGCTGCGGCTCGAGGAGCGCTTCGCCGGCGCCGCCACGAAGCAGCTGCGGGTGCCCGATCAGGACCTGGACGCCGCTTTGAACGCGGCAGGCGAAGCCCGCGTGGCGCTCGAGCTCGCCGCCGCCAACATCCGCGCCGTCGCCGAGAGCGAGGTGGCCGCAGACCGCGAGACCCAGGCAGAGCTGCCCTCCGGCCAGGTGGTGCGGCTTCGCAGCGTGCCGGTCGCCTCAGCCGGCGCCTACGTCCCGGGGGGCGCGGCCGCCTACCCCTCGACAGCGCTGATGACCTGCCTGCCGGCCCGCGAGGCCGGGGTCGAGCGGGTGGTGGTCGCCTCGCCGCCCGGTCCCGATGGCAAGCCCAATCCTCTGGTGCTCTCCGCCTGCGCGCTCGCCGGTGCGAGCGAGGTCTACGCGATGGGCGGGGTTCAGGCGATTGCCGCTCTCGCCCTGGGGACCGAGAGCGTCGCAGCCGTGGACGTCATTGTCGGCCCCGGGAACCGCTACGTCCAGGAGGCGAAGCGGCAGCTCTTCGGCACCGTCGGGGTTGAGGGGATCGCCGGCCCGAGCGAGCTGATGGCGGTGATCGACGGGAGCGTCGAGGCCCGCTGGATAGCTCTCGACCTCGCCTCGCAGGCCGAGCACGGCGGGGACGGACTCTTGGTCGCCGTCGCCGCGGCGCCGGGTGACCTGGAGGAGCTGGAGCGCGAGGTCAAGACGCTGGCCGGGCGTTCCGGCGGCACGATCGGCGACGCTCCGCTCGGCCTGGTGGTTACCCCGGGCCTGGACGCAGCGGTCGAACTTGCCAACGCGCTTGCCCCCGAGCACCTCGAGCTCGCCTGCGAGGGAGCCGAGGTGCTCGCCGAGCGGGTCCGCACCGCCGGCTGCGTATTCACCGGTCCCTACGGGGCGACAGCGTTCGGCGACTTCGTCGCCGGCTCCAACCACGTTCTTCCCACCGGCGGCGCCGGCCGCTTCGCCGGGCCGCTGGGGCCGCGCTCGTTCAGGCGCCGGATTGCCGGCGTTGGGATCCCGCAGGAGGCCGCCCGGGAGCTTGCCCCCTTCGCCGCTACGCTGGCCCGGGCCGAGGGGTTTCCGCTGCACGCGGAATCGGTCGAGGCGCGCCTCGAGGGCGAAACAGGGGAATCCAGATGAGCCGCACAGGCGAGATCGAGCGCAAGACGAAGGAGACGGAGGTCCGTCTCCGTCTCGACCTGGACGGGGGCGAGGCGAGGATCGCCACGGGCGTCGGCTTCCTCGACCACATGCTGGAGCTGCTCGCGCGCCATGGCCGCCTGGGCCTCGAGCTGGAGGCCACTGGCGACCTCGAGACTGGCGCCCACCACACCACCGAGGACGTCGGCATCTGCGTCGGGAAGGCGATCGACGAGGCGCTTGGCGACCGGGCAGGCATCCGCCGCTACGGCTTCGCCACGGTGCCGATGGACGAGGCGCTGGCCGAGTGCGCGATCGATATCTCCGGGCGCCCTCTGACCGTCTGGGACGCGCACCTGCCGGAGGTCAGCATCGCCGGTTTCGACGCCGAGCTCACTGAGGAGTTCTTCCGGGCGGTCGCCAACAATGCGAAGCTGACCCTGCACCTGCGGGTCCGGTACGGCTCCAATGCTCACCACGAGATCGAGGCCGCATTCAAGGCCTTTGCGCGGGCCCTGCAGGAGGCCGTCTCGATCGACCCCGGCGAGACCGGCGTTCCCTCGACCAAGGGCACCCTGTCGGAATGACCAGGATCGCGATCCTCGACTACGGCATGGGCAACCTTCGCTCGGTCGAGAAGGCGCTCGAGCGCGTCGGCGCCGAGGCCGAGATCACCGCCGAGCACGGGCGGGCGGAGGCGGCCGACGGGATCATCCTGCCGGGCGTCGGCGCATTCCCGAGGGCGATGGATCGAGTGCGCCAGGGCGGGCTCGACGAGCTGGTCGCGGGACGGGTCGAGGCCGGGGTCCCGGTGCTTGGCATCTGCCTCGGCATGCAGCTGCTCTTCGAGGCCTCCAGCGAGAACGAGGGCTCGAACGGGCTCGCGCTCCTTGGCGGGCCCGTCGGGCCTTTGGAGGCGAACGGCTACAAGGTCCCGCACATCGGCTGGTCGCCGGTCCGCTGGGCGCACCAGTCGAAGCTGACCGAAGGGCTCGGCGAGGAGCCGCCGTTCTACTTCGTCCACTCCTTCGCCCCCCGGCCGGCGCGCGAGGACGACGTGCTAGGTACCGCCGCCTACGGGGAGCGCTTCGCCTGTGCGGTCGAGCGGCCGCCCCTCTACGGGGTGCAGTTCCACCCTGAGAAGTCGAGCACCGCGGGTCTGAGCCTGCTCGCCAACTTCGTTCGAATCTGCCAGGCGCCTGACTGACCCCGGCCGGTTCGGGTAACCGAGCAACTTGATCCTCTATCCGGCGATCGACATCCGCGACGGGCGGACCGTTCGCCTCGTCCAGGGCGACTACGAGCGCGAGACCGCCTACGACGACGATCCGGTGGTCGCGGCCCGCCGCTGGGCCGACGAGGGGGCCCGATGGCTGCACGTGGTCGACCTCGACGGCGCCAGGGCCGGCGAGCCCCGGAACCTCGAGCACGTCCGGCGGATCGTCGCCGCCGTCGACATCCCGATCCAGCTCGGCGGCGGGCTGCGGGACTCGGGCAAGGTCGAGGAGGCGATCTCGACCGGGGTCGAGCGAGTGGTGCTGGGAACCGCCGCGGTCCGCGACCCCGAGCTGGCGGAGGCGATCGCCGCGGCCCACGGCGACCGCGTCGTGGTCTCGGTCGACGCCCGCGGCGGCAAGGTCGCGGCCGAGGGCTGGACCGAGAGCTCGGAGCTCGACTCCCGAGGACGCGGTCGGCGGCTCTGACTGAGCGCGGCATCGACCGCTTCGTCTTCACGCCCGTGGAGGTCGACGGCCTGATGGAAGGCCCCGACCTCGACTCGCTGCGAGCGCTGGCAGGGTCGACCGAGGCCGAGCTGATCTACTCGGGCGGGGTCGGCTCGCTCGACGACCTCCGCGCTCTCGCCGCGCTTGGAGCTGAAGAACCTCGACGGGGTGATCGTCGGACGGGCGCTCTATGAGGGGCGCCTCACTGTGACCGACGGCCAAGCGGTAATGGGAGGGGGCTCCGCAGGCGAAGTCGAGGAGCCAGCCGATTCGTGAGGGATTAGATTGCCTTCCATGGGGCGGCTCTTCGGGCCATTCTTCGTCTTCGCCGGGATCATGCACTTCGTCAAGACCCGCGCCTACGAGCGGATCATGCCGCCGTACCTGCCGCGGCACCGTGAGATGGTCTATGCCAGCGGGGTCGCAGAGATCGCCGGCGGACTGGCCACGATGCACCCGGCAACCAGGCGGGCGGGGAGCCTCTGGAGCATCGCCACCCTGCTCGCGGTCTTCCCCGCCAACCTTCACATGGCGATCGAGGCGGAGCGGTTCGAGAAGGCGGTGCCCGGCGGCCGCACGGCCCTCTACGCGCGCCTGCCCGTCCAGCTGCTGTTCATCGCCTGGGCCTGGGCGGCCGGCGACTGGGACGAAAGCCGCTGAGCCAGCGGCGGGCGGACGCTACGCTCGCCAGATGGTGCTGAAGCGGATCATTCCCTGCCTGGATGTGGATGCCGGGCGAGTCGTCAAGGGGACCAACTTCGTCGACCTTCGCGATGCCGGCGACCCGGTCGAGCTCGCCGAGCGCTATGACGCCGAGGGCGCCGACGAACTCGTCTTCCTCGACATCACCGCCTCGCACGAGGCCCGGGAGACGATCGTGGAGCTCGCCAGGCGCACAGCAGACAACGTCTTCATCCCGTTCACGATCGGTGGCGGGATCCGCTCGGTCGAGGATGCCCAGGCGGTGCTCGACGCCGGCGCCGACAAAGTCTCAGTCAACTCCGCGGCGCTCGAGCGCCCGGAGCTGATCGAGGAGCTCGCGAACGTCTTCGGCTCCCAGTGCGTGGTGATCGCAATCGACGCGAAGAAGGCAAATGGCGGCTGGGACGTCTACACGCACGGCGGCCGCAACCGGGTGGAGGGTCGCGAGGCGGTCGCCTGGGCACGCGAGGCGGTCGAGCGTGGGGCGGGGGAGATACTGCTGACCAGCATGGACCGCGACGGCACCACCGACGGCTACGACCTGGAGCTGACCAGGGCAGTCGCGGACGCCGTCGACGTTCCGGTGATCGCCTCGGGCGGCGCCGGCGAGCTCGATCACCTGGTCGAGGCGGTGGCCGACGGGCACGCCGACGCGGTGCTCTGCGCCTCGATCTTCCACTACGGCACCCACACCGTCGCCGAGGCGAAGGAGCGGATGGACGCCGCCGGAATCCCGGTACGGCTCGGCTAGTTACTTCGTCGCTGCGCCGTCCTTCTTGGCGCCGCCCTCCTTCTTGCCCTTCTGCTTGGCCTTCGCTGCCTTCGCCTTCGCCTGGACCTGGGCGGGTGTCACCGGCTGCAGGGCGTAGATCGTCTTGTAGCCGGTCAGGTAAAGCCGCCGGCCATCGGAGATCACCGGGTTGTAGGCGCCGTCCTTGAAGCTCCAAACCCTCTCCCCGTTGGCGGCGTCGAAGGCGTAGGTCTCGGTCTTGTCAAGGTTGGCGACGTAGACCGTCTCACCGATCAAGCTGGCGGCGCCGATCACAGAGCCGCCGGAGTCCGCGGACCAGCGCTCCTCGCCGCTGCGTGCGTCGAGCGCGTAGAACGTGCTGCCGCCGTAGGTGCCGAAGTAGACGGTCGGGTCGGTGTTTGGGCGTATCGCGCCGCGACCGCGCCCGCGTAGACCTCGCCGCCGATCGTGTGGCTCCAGGCGAGGTCGCCGCTCTCCTTGTCGAAGCTGTAGATCCGGCCGTCCTTCGAGCCCGCGTAGACGCGACCGAAGGCGACGGCGGCCGTACCGTAAAAGGCACCTGCGGAGACTCCCGTTCCCTGCGAGCTCGACTGCCACTTGATCGAGCCATCGTTGACCCGGACCGCGCTCATCGTGCCGCTGTAGTCGCCGATGTAAGCGACCCCGTTGCTGACGGCGGGAGCCGCCTTCGACCTGCCCAGGCAGGTCGGCCTCCCAGATCGGTCTTGCCCGTCTTCGCATCGAACGCGTAAAGCATGCCGCACTCGCAGCCGGCGATCACCCTGTTGCCCACGACCACCGGCGAAGACTCGGTGCGGCCGGGGAGGGAACGCTTCCAGATCAGTTTTCCGTCCCTGGCGTCGAGCGCCTGCACCTGGCCGGGCTCCAGGTTTGAGAGATAGATGACGCCGTTGCTGTATGCCGGGGCGGAGGCGTTGCGGGTGGCAACCTCGCGCTTCCAGCGCGCCTTGCCGCTTCGGGTCTTGACCGAGAAGGCGAGGCCGTTGTTGTTGATCCCATATAGGGAGCCACCGACCAGGATCGGCGAGTACTCGAGCAGGCGGTTCCCCTTGAATGACCACTTGGTCAAGTAGGGCGGCCTCACCTCGGGCGCGTTCAGGTAGCGGGTGCGCTCCTGGTTGAGACCGTAGAGGGGCCAGTCGGCCACCCCGATCGTCGGCTTCATCTCTGCCTCGGTCGCGATCGTGCACGGGTCCGGGCAGTCCTTGTCGGCGGGGCGCTTGATGAAGGCGAAGTAGACGGCGACGCCGGCGACCACCGCGAGAACGCTCGCGCCGCCCGCCAGCACCCAGAGACGATGGTTGTTCCAGAGATTGACGATCTTCTTGCGCAGGGCTTGCATGCTTGGAGGCGGATCCTTCTTTCAGACGGCGCCTGTCCAGCCTCGAGGGGGACGCCGGACGAAGCCGCACATGGTAGGGATAGCCGTTCAATGCCCTCTCAACGCCAGGTCGACCCCGAGCGGCTCCCCGAGACACTGAACACGATCCCCGGCCTCGAGGTGCTCCGCGAGGCGGCGGCGGGGTTTCCTGTCTATCTGGTCGGGGGCGTTGTTCGGGACCTCCTCCTCGGACAGCCCCGGACGGACATCGACGTGGCGGTGGAGGCGGATGTGCGGCCGATCGCCAATGCGCTCGGGGGCGAGGTGGTCGAGCACGAGCGCTTCGCCACCGCCTCGGTCAGCGTCGACGGCCTCCACGTCGACCTCGCCCGGGCCCGTGCCGAGACCTACGAGCGGCCCGGAGCGCTGCCCACCGTCACCCCGGCGACGATCGCCGAAGATCTCGCTCGCCGCGACTTCACCATCAACGCGATGGCGGTCCCGCTGACGGCGGAGCCAACCCTGATCGACCCGCACGGCGGTGTCGACGACCTCCGGGCGGGACTCCTTCGCGTCCTCCACGAGCGCTCATTCCTCGACGATCCGACCCGTGCCCTACGGGCGGCGCGGTACGCCGCCCGCTTCGACCTGAAGCTGGAGCCCGGCACCGCTGAGTTGCTCAGCAGCGCCGATCTCGGCACGGTCTCGAGCGAGCGAGTCGAGGCCGAGCTACGCCTGATCGCCGCCGAGGACACCGCTCCGCGCGCTCTTGAGCTGATCGCCGAATGGAGTCTGCTGGAGCTGCCCGGCGACGCGGTGGGGCTGGCCGGGCAGGTCCGAGAGCTGGTCGCGCGGCCGCCCTGGTCGGGGTTCGCCGATCCCACCGCGGCGATCCTGGCGGCGAGCGGCTACGGGCACGCCGCCGGGCCGGTGAGACGGGCGGCGGCGGAGCTGGCGCGGGGCGACCCCCGAGCGCCCCTCGCAAGCGGTGCGGGAGGTGAAGGGACACGAGCCCGGTCGAGCTGCTGCTGGCGCGCGCGATGGGGGCAGAGTGGCTCGACCGCTATGTCGAGGAATGGAGCAAGGTCTCGCTCGAGATCGACGGCGCTGATCTGACTCGAGAACGGCGTTGAGGAGGGCCCGGCCGTGGGCCGCGGTCTCGAGGCGGCGCTCTCAGCGAAGCTCGACGGCGAGATCTCCGGCCGCGACCAGGAGCTCCGGATCGCCCTTGCCGCTGCCCGTGGCGAGATCCCCGAGGACTAGCTCTAGCCTGGGAGGCGATGGAATGGCGCGAGCGAGATGGCGTGCGCTGGCTGGAGGCGGACCTGCCCGGGGCGCGGGCTGCCTTCTCAACCAGGCTTGGCGGAGTGAGCGAAGGCCCGTACGAGGCGCTCAATGTCGCCGTCAAGACCGGTGACGAGCCCGATCGCGTCCGCGAGAACCGGCACCGGCTCGCGGCGGCGCTGGGGCGCAACCCGGCGGACGTGGTGATGGGCCGCCAGGTCCACGGCGCCGAGCTCCGCTGGCACGATCGTCGGCAGGAGCCCCGGGTCTACGCCGATGTCGTCAAGAGCCCTGACGAAGTGGACGCGCAGGCGACCGCCGAGCCAGGGCTGGCGCCGCTGGTGATGGTCGCTGACTGCCTGCCGATCGCGGTCAGTGGGCCGAAAGGAGTGGCGATGGTCCATGGCGGCTGGCGCGGCCTGGCCGGCGGGATCGTCGCCACCGCCGGGGAACGGGTGCGGGCGGACGTGGCCGCGATCGGGCCCGGGATCGGCCCCTGCTGCTACGAGGTGGGGGAGGAGGTGCTGGCGGAGTTCGCGGACCTCCAGGGCGTCGCCGTCGGGCGGATGCTCGACCTCGCCGCGGTCGCCACGCCAGCTGCTGGAGCGGTCGGGGGTGGAGGAGATCGACGCCTCCGGCCTCTGCACCAGCTGCAATCCCGAGCTGCTCTTCTCCCACCGCCGCGACGGCGAGCGACACGGGGCGCCAGGCGGGGCTCGTCTGGCTGAGGAGTGACAGTGGCGGAGAGCTGATCACGGGGCATCGATCCCGACCGGGTCGCGGGCAACCTGGAGCGGGTGCGGGAGCAGGCGGCCCGGAGGTCGAGATCCTTGCCGCGACCAAGTACGTCCCCATCGAGGAGATGGGCGCGCTGGCCGAGGCCGGGGTGACCCTGGTCGGCGAGAACCGCCTCCAGGACCTGGAGGCGAAGCGGGAGCGCTGGGCGGAGGCCTTCAGTGGGACTTCATCGGCAACCTGCAGAGCCGCAAGGTGAAGGGAATCGTGCCCCTGGTGCGCCTGATCCACTCGCTCGCCACCGAGTCCGCGCTCGAGCAGCTCGGCAAGCACGGCGACCCCGGAGACCGAGGTCCTGGTCGAGGTGAACCTCGCCGGCGAGGAGAGCAAGGGCGGCGTCGCGCCGGAAGACCTCGGGCGACTTCATCGAGCGCTGCCCGGTGCGCGTCGTCGGACTGATGACGATGCCACCGTTCGCGGAGCGACCCCGAGGCCTCGCGGCCGTATTTCGCCCGCCTGGCCGAGCTAGCCGCCGAGCACGGCCTCGAGCGCCTCTCGATGGGCACCAGCCAGGACTGGCAGGTTGCGGTCGAGGAGGGGGCGACGATCATCCGCCTGGGTTCGGTCCTCTACGCCTGAACGCCCTAAGGGCGAGTGCGATTCTTCATAATCGCGGAAGAGGAATAACGACTGGAAAGCCGAATCTGACGCGTAATGGCCCTTAAAGACACATGGCGACGCTCGCTGGAGTACTTCGGCCTCGTTGAGGGCGACTACATCGAGGAGGGCGAGTACGTCGACGAGGGGGACACCGGCCAGGAGATGGCCCTCGACGACACGGCGGCCGCGCCCCGCGAGGCAGCGCCGCTCCCGTGGCGGTCGTGGCCGGCGGGGGCGCGCGGACGACATCGACGACATCTTCGGCGAGGACGAGCCCGAGCCGCGGCGAGCGCGGTCGCCTCCGCTCGATCGGCGGGCGCCGCTCGGAGCGCGACGAGGAGATGCCGATGGCCCCGCGCCGGGGAAACGGCGGCGGGTCGGACTTCTCCATGCACGTGGTCACGCCGCGCAGCTTCAACGACGCCCAGCAGGTCGCCGACGAGTTCAAGCGCTCGAAGCCGGTGATCATCAACCTGCAGACCACCGACCGCGAGCTCTCCAAGCGCCTGATCGACTTCGCCTCCGGCATGACCTACGCGCTCGGCGGCGGCATGCAGCGGATCGCGCAGGGCATCTTCCTGCTCACCCCCCAGAACGTCGAGGTCTCGGCCGAGGAGAAGGCCCGGATCCTCGAGGGCGGCTTCTTCAACCAGTCCTAGCTTCGCAGCGCCGCTAGAGTCCCGCGCGATGAAGCTCGGATTCATCGGCGCCGGGCAACATGGCGACGGGGATCGCGCGCGGCCTGGCGGCTGCCGCGCGAGGAACCGGGCGCCCCCGAGGCGATGCTGTTCGCCGACGCCGACCGCGACCGGGCACGGAAGCTCGCCGAGGAGGTCGGCGGGGAGGCCGTCGACTCCAACCGCGCGCTCGCCGAGGCATGCCGACCTGGTCGTGCTCGCGGTGAAGCCGGACGTGCTCGACGACGGTCGCGGCGGAGCTGGTCGGAGGCGGGAACGCCGGTCGTCTCGATCCTCGCGGGCACCTCGCTGGAGAGGCTGAGCGAGGCCCTGCCGGGCATCGAGCTGGTGCGGGTGATGCCGAACCTGGGCGCGCAGCTGCGCCAGGCCGTCCTCTGCGTCGCCTTCCCGGAGGGCTTCCGGACGACGCCGCGAGGTCAGGTCGACGGAGTTGCTCGGGCTGCTCGGCGACGTGATCGAGATCGACGAGGAGCTGATCGACGCGGCGACCGCGCTGATGGGCTGCTCGCCTGGCTACCTGGCGCTGATGGCAGAGATCCTGGTCGAGGAGGGCGTCAAGGAGGGCCTCAGGGAAGACCAGGCGCTGCGGATGGTGGCCCGGTCGATGGCCGCCACCGGCGGCCTGCTCGACCTCCACAAGCCGGAGCGCGCTGAAGCAGGCGGTGGCCTCGCCGGGCGGCATGACCGAGGCCGGCTCGACGCGCTCGAGGAGCGCTCGATCCGGGTGACGCTGCAGGCGGCGGTCGACGCGTCGCTGGAGAGGGTGCGAGGGTGACGCGATGAGCTTCGAGCCCCTGCTGGCGATCACCCGCGACGACATCGCCGACTACGTCAACGCGATCTTCCTCGTCTACATCATCCTGATCTTCATCCGCGTGCTGCTGTCGTGGATCCCGCGGATGCCCTACAACCGTTTCCTCTACGCGTTCGTCGACTTCGTCCACCAGATCACCGACCCGTACCTGAACCTCTTCCGCCGCTTCCTGCCGCCGCTCGGAGGCGGCGGATTCCGGATCGACATCAGCCCGATCCTCGGGGTGATCGTGCTCCTCATCCTGCAGGCGGTGGTGGTCGGCCTGATCAGGGGTTGAACCGCGCGCTCGCCGCCCTGCCGCCGGCGCTCGTCGCCTGCGGTGCCGTGGTGGCCATCGACCAGGGGAGCAAGGCTCTGGCTACCTCGCTGGTGGCGCGCGGGGACCGAGTGGAGGTCCTGCCCTTCCTCGCCTTCGAGAACACCCGCAACAGGGGCGTCGCCTTCGGGCTCGCCGGCGACGTCTCGGCGCTGCTGATCGGCGCGATGCTGGTCGGCCTCCTCGCCCTGCTGGTCTTCCTCGCCGCCCGGGCGTCGAACGGGACCGCGCTTTGGCTGGCGGCGGGCCTGCTGGTCGGCGGGGCGCTCGGCAACCTCGCCGACCGGGTCCGCGACGGCGCCGTCACCGACTTCATCGACCTGCCGCTGTGGCCGACCTTCAACCTCGCCGACGTCGCGATCGTCGCCGGAGTGTTCCTGCTGGTGCTCGCGATCGAGCGAGCGCGCGAGCCCGGATTGACCCTGCCCGGACTTCGATCGTCCACGCGGACGACGGACCTCCTGGTCGTCGACAAGCCCGCCGGCCTGGTCGTCCACCCGGCGCCGTCTCACCGCGGCGACGACCCTGGTCGACCTGCTCGGCGAGCTCGCGGCGGGGGGAGAGGGCTCGCGGCCGGGCATCGTCCACCGCCTCGACAAGGACACCTCCGGGCTGATGGTCGTCGCCCGCAACGAGGCCGCGCACGCGGCGCTGGCGGCCCAGATCAAGCGCCGCGAGGTCGTGCGCGAGTACCTGGCGCTGGTCGAGGGAGGCCTGGAGTCCCGTATCGGCACGATCGACGCGCCCTTGGGACGGGACCGTCGCCGGCGCACCCGACAGGCCGTGCGGGGCGCGGGCGAGCGGGAGGCGCGCACGCACTTCGAGGTGATCGAGGTCCTGCCGGCCGACACCCTGGTGCGCGCACGGCTGGAGACGGGCCGCACCCACCAGATCCGCGTCCACTTCGCGGCGATCGGCCATCCGATCGCCGGCGACCCCGAGTACGGCGGCAAGGGCCGGCACGGCCTCGACCGCCAGTTCCTCCACTCCGCCCGCCTCAGCTTCCACCACCCGACCACCGGCAAGGAAATGATTTTCGAGTCTCCGTTGCCTGCGGATCTGCAGGCGGCGCTCGAGAGAGCCCGTAAGGCCTAGCCCTCTAGAATGCTCCGCCGACCGTCAACCAACCCTCGTCGCTGAGCACGGGGGGCTGCTCGGGCGTACGAGTCCGGGTCCCCGATGCGGCGACGAGGCCAAGGGCGCCTGATCCTGGGCGCCACCGAGAAAACAAGCGAACTGAGAGGCGAGATGGCCGACGTAGGCATCAAGGAGCTGCTGGAGGCCGGAGTTCACTTCGGCCACCAGACGAGACGCTGGAACCCGCGCATGCGCCGCTACATCCACGGCGAGCGGGACGGGATTCACATCATCGACCTGCTGCAGACCGAGCAGCTGCTCAAGCAGGCCCGAGACTTCGTCACCGAGGTCGCCTCGAAGGGCGGCGTGATCCTCTTCGTGGGGACCAAGAAGCAGGCCCGCGACTCGATCCAGGAATGGGCCGAGCGATGCGGCATGCCGTACGTGAACCGGCGCTGGCTCGGCGGACTGCTCACCAACTTCAACACGATCAAGAAGCGGATCCAGCGGCTGCACGAGCTGCGCGACCTGAAAGAGAGCGGTCGGCTCGATCTGCTCCCGACCAAGGAGCGGATGTCGATGGAGGCCGAGCTCCGCAAGCTCGAGTACAACCTCGGCGGAGTCGCCGACATGCAGCGGCTTCCGGACGCAGTCCTGATCATCGACCTGAAGACCGAGGAGATCGGCCTCCGCGAGGCCGCCCGCCTCGAGATCCCGATCATCGGCCTGGTCGACACCAACTGCGACCCGGGGCCCTTGGACTACGTGATCCCCGGCAACGACGACGCGATCCGCTCCTGCGACCTGATCATCCGCACCCTCGGCGAGGCGATCGAGGGCTCCGCCGCTCGCTGGCGCGCCGAGGAGGAGCGCCGCCGGGCGGAAGAGGAGGAGCGCAGGCGCAAGGAGGAAGAGGAGCGCAAGCGCCGCGAGGAGGAGGAAAAGGCGAGGCAGGAGGCCGAAGAGAAGGCGAGGCAGGAGGCAGAGGAGAAGGCGCGGGCGGAAGCCGAGGCGAAGGCGAAGGCGCCCGCCGCCGAGCAGCCGCCCGCCGAGCAAGCGCAACCGCAGCCGCAGCAACAGGCCGCCGCGCCGGAGGCCGGCGGAGAGGAGCCTCAGCCAGAGCCCGCCGAAGCCCCCGCGGGCGGGAGCGGCGAGGGGAGCGGCTGATGGCTCCCTACAAGCCCTCCGCGGCCGACGTGAAGGCGCTCCGCGACCGCACCGGCGCCGGGATGATGGACTGCAAGGCGGCCCTCACCGAGGCAGAGGGCGACGTGGAGGAGGCAATCAGGATCCTTCGCAAGAAGGGCGCAGCATCGGCCGCCAAGCGAAGCGGGCGGGGAACAGCGGAGGGCGTTGTCGCCGCTTACACGCATTTGAGCGGTACCGGCGAGCGAAAGCAGCAGCGGATCGGGGTCCTCGTCGAGGTTCAGTGCGAGACGGACTTCGTTGCCCTCAATGACGACTTCAAGGAGTTCGCCCGCGAGGTGGCGGTCCACATCGCGGCGATGAACCCTCAGCACGTCTCGCTCGAGGACATCCCCGAGGAGGAGATAGACCGAGAGCGAGCGATCTTCGAGGAGAAGGCGCGAGCAGATGGCAAGCCGGACGACGTAGTCGACAAGATCGTCGATGGGCAGCTGAAGAAGTGGGCCGCCGAGGTCGTCCTGCTGGATCAGAGGCACTTCAACGAGGAGCGCTACGAGGGCAAGACGATCGAGGACCTGCGTGCCGAGGTCGCCTCCAAGACTGGCGAGAACGTGCGGATCGCTCGCTTCGCGCGCTTCGAGGTAGGGGAAGAGTAGGCCGATGTCGGCAAAGCCTCGCTTCAAGCGGATCCTGCTGAAGCTTTCCGGTGAGGCGCTGATGGGGGATCTCGAATACGGCACCGATCCCACTCAGATCGAGCGGATCGCGACCCAGCTCGGCGACGTCCGCGCCAAGGGAGTCGAGGTCGCGGTGGTCGTCGGCGCGGGCAACATCTACCGCGGCCTCGAGGGTGCCGCCGAGGGCATGGACCGCGCCACCGCCGACTACATGGGGATGCTCGCGACGGTGCTGAACGCGCTAACCCTCCAGGACGCCCTCGAGAAAGTCGGCGCCGACACCCGGGTGCTTTCGGCGATGGCCGTGACCGAGGTCGCCGAGCCCTACATCCGCCGCCGCGCGATCCGCCACCTGGAGAAGGGCCGGACGGTGATCTTCGCCGCCGGCACCGGCAACCCGTTCTTCACCACCGACACCGCCGCCGCCCTGCGGGCGCTGGAGATCCACGCCGAGGCGATCCTGATGGCGAAGAACGGGGTGGAGGGGGTCTACGACTCCGACCCGCGTCTCAATCCCGACGCCGCCTTCCTTCCGGAGATCAGCCACCGCCAGGCGATCGAGCGCGGCCTGCGGGTGATGGACTCGACCGCGCTCTCGCTCTGCATGGACAACGACCTGCCGATCTACGTCTTCAACGTGGCCGACGAGCGCAACATCGATAGGATCGTCCGCGGAGAGCGGGTCGGGACGCTGGTCTCCAGCCATCCGGCTTCCGACCCCGCCCAGAAGGTGGGCACCTGAGATGACGGTCGAGCTGATCGACGAGCTACTCGCCGACGCCAAGGAACGGATGGGGAAGTCCGTCGAGTCGACGCGTAACGAACTGGCGACGGTCCGCACCGGGCGCGCCTCACCCCACCTGCTCGACCGCCTCAGCGTCGACTACTACGGCGAGGAGACTCCGCTGCAGCAGCTCGCGCAGGTGGCGGCGACCGACGCCCGGATGCTCACCGTCACCCCCTACGACAAGTCCTCGATCTCCGCGATCGAGAAGGCGGTGATGGAATCGGACCTCGGCCTGACGCCGTCCAACGACGGCAACGTGATCCGCCTCCAGATCCCCGAGCTCACCGAGGAGCGCCGAAAGGAGCTGGTCAAGGTCGTCCACGGGGTCGCCGAGGAGGGCCGCGTCGCGGTCCGCAACATCCGCCGCGACGTCATGCACGATCTGCGCGAGCTGAAGAAGGAGGGCGACGCGGGCTCCGACGAGGAGCACCGCGCCGAGACCGAGCTGCAGAAGGCGACCGACGACTCGATCGGCGAGATCGACGAGCTGCTCAAGGGCAAAGAAGAAGAGATCCTGAAGGTCTAGGCGGCGTCTCGCGTGAGCGCCAAATACGTGGCGATCATCACCGACGGGAACGGTCGCTGGGCCCAGCAGCGCGGCCTGCCGGTGGTCGAGGGGCACCGCGCCGGCGCCGACACCGTCAAGGAGCGCCTGCGCGACGCGGTCGAGCTCGGGATCGAGGAGCTCACCGTCTACTCGTTCTCGACCGAGAACTGGACCCGCCCGCCCGAGGAGGTCGAGGGTCTGATGGCGATGTTCGGCGAGCGGATCGACCGGGAGACCCCCGAGCTGAAGGAGGAGGGGGTGCGGATGCGCTTCATCGGCCGTCGCGAAGGGATCGGGCCCGAGCTGACCGAGCGGATGGACTGGGCCGAGCGGGAGACTGCCGATAACGAGCGAATCACTCTGTTTGTCGCCTTCAACTACGGCGGCCGGGCGGAGATCATGGATGCTGCTCGCGCATTCCACGGCGGCGACGAGGACGACTTTCGCCGCGGGCCTCTACGCCCCCGAGATGCACGACCCCGACCTGCTGATCCGGACCAGCGGCGAGCAGCGCATCTCGAACTACCTGCTCTGGCAGTGCGCCTACTCCGAGTTCGTCTTCAGGGAAGAGCTCTGGCCCGACTTCAGTCGGGACGCCTTCGAGGCCGCGCTGCGCACCTACGACGAGCGCCGGCGGCGCTTCGGAGCACGGTGATGGACGACCTCGATCCCCCGTCGTTCCAGTTCGGTCGCGGCCGTAGGGAAAGGGACCCGGAGGAGGCGCTGCTGCCCGATCCCGACGAGATCCTCGACGAGCCGGTAGAGGAGGCGGAGCCGCAACCGGAGGATCGCGGCACCGGCCTGCGCCGCTTCCTGCCCCAGATGTCGGAGACCACCTCTCGCGTGGTGGTGGCGATCCCCTGGGTGATCTTCGCGATCGCGATCGTCGGCATCGGGGGCGAGGTGTTCGCCTTCTCGATGATCGCCTTCGCGGTGCTCGCGCTGCGCGAGTTCTTCCGGATGGCCGCCGGGGCGCGGCCGATCATGCTGCCTGCTTACGCTGTGGTCGCCGGAATGGTGATCGCCGCCCACTACGGCGGCTCCTTCCAGATCCTGCTGGTCTTCGCGGCGCTCTTCCCGGCGACCTACGCCTTCGCCGCTGCCCGCCAGTCCCACGCTCAGATCACGATCTCGATCGCGATGACCGCGCTCGGGGTCGCCTGGCTCGGCCTCGGCTTCTCCCACGCGGTGCTGCTGCGCGACCTGCCTGACTCACGGCGGCGCTCTCCTGATCGACGTCCTCGTCGCCACCTTCCTCGGCGACACCGCCGCCTACGGCGCCGGGCGACTTTTCGGCAGCCGCAAGATCACCCCACGGATCTCGCCCAACAAGACCCTCGAGGGCCTGATCGGGGGCTTCCTCGGCGGCACGATGGGCTTCTGGTTTGCCGGCCTCTACCAGGACTGGCTGCCGGGGATCGACGCCCTGCTGATGGGGATGTGCGATCGCCGTGATCGCACCGATCGGCGACCTCTTCGCCTCCCTGATCAAGCGCGATCTCGAGATCAAGGACACCGGCAGCCTCTTCGGTCCGCACGGGGGCCTGATCGACCGCCTCGACGCCGTCCTCTTCACGGTCGTCGCCGGGTACTACCTCGCGGTCGCCTTCGTCTATTAGAGCGCCCGAGCTCCCGCCGTCAGCGCCATCGCCACCACGATCGCGAGCAGGATGCCACCCCGGAAGGCGAGTACCCCTGCGGCGCCGGCGACGCCGAGCGCCCGTGCGTCCAGGGTGAGCTCCGAGCCCTCGCCGCGGAAGGTCTCTGTGACGACCAAGGCGGCCAGCAAGGCCGGGGCGAGCAGGGCGATCACCCCCATTGCCCGCTCGGGTAGCTCGCGGCCGCCGAGCGCAACCGGGCCTGCGGCCCGGATTACGGCGGTGGTGGCGATCAGCCAGGCGACCAGCGCCCATTCCTCAGCCAACCGGGTCTCCCTCGATCTCGGGTTCGGACGCATAGCGGTCCCCCTCGGCGCCAGGCCGGCCGCGCCGGCCGCGTAGGCCGAGCAGAGCCGCCGAGCTCGCCGCGATCACCGGCACCCCGGCCGGCGTCAGCGGCGTCAGGGCGAGGCCGATCGCACCACCGGCCACCGCGACCAGCACCGCCATCCGCCCCGTGCGGAGCTCTCCGCCCACCAGCAGCGCGAGGAAGAAGGCCGGCAAGAGGGCGTCCAGGCCGAGGGAGTCGGGGTCTCCGACCAGATCACCCGCCAGCGCGCCGATCACGGTCCCGCCGACCCAGGCGGGATAGGAGGGGAGGGTGGCGCCGACGAGGAAGTCGGGATCGAATCGGCCGCCGCCGCGATTGGCCATCGCCCAGGAGGCGTCGATCATCGCCTCCCCGTACGCAGCCCGGCGGGCCCAGCCTCCGCGCAGCGATGGCGCCAGGGCGATCCCCATCGGCAGGTAACGGGCATTCAGAAGGATGGCGGCGGTGACCGCTGCCGCGACGCCGCCCCCGCCGGCGAGCACCGCCACCGAGCCAAACTGGGCGGCGCCGGCGAAAACGAGCGCTGACATTGCCAGCGTCGCCCCGGTGCCGAGCACCGGCTCGGCTATCACGCCGAAGGAAACCGCGAGCACGAAGGCGGCGACCGCAAAGGGCAGTCCCGCCCTCGCGCCCGCGATCACCGAGTCTCGCCGCACGCCGGACGGGCGGCCTCAGCGGGCTCGCTTCGCCTTCACCGAACAGACAGTGAGGTCCGACGGGGCGCCGGGGGCCTCGAGCGGCCGCGAGCGGCCGAACCGGAAGGCGCTCTTGTCGAGCTGCTCCCGCGCCGCTCCCGAGATCAGGACCTCGCCGCCCTTTGCCGCGTCGCCGACCCGGGCGGCGATGTTGACGTCGATCCCGAGGAAGTCGCCCTTGACCTTCTGCGGGCGCCCTTGGTGGATGCCGGCGCGCAGCGAGGGCGCGTAGCCCTCGACCTCGATCCCGCCGGCCCCCTCCTGGGCCTCGAGCGCCGCGCCAACCGCCTGCTCGGCGCGGCTGAAGACGGCCATCGAGCCATCGCCCAGCCGCTTGACCACGGCGCCGCCATTGTCGGAGACCGCTCGCTGCTCGGCGTCGCCGACCTGGCGGAGGAGCTCGAGCGAAGCGTCGTCGCCCGCCTTCAGAGCCCAGTCCGAGAACCCGACCAGATCGGTGAACAGGATCGCCACGTCGGCCTCACCGCGCCCCCGCCGCTGCGCCTCCGAGAGCGCCTGCCAGGCCTGTAGGGCGCCGATTCCGACCTGATGCATGGTGCTCTCGCGGTCGGGCTCGAGCTCGGTCACCAGGCGCTGCATCGGCAGCGGCAGTCGTGACTTCTGGGGATCGTCCCCTGGGAGCAGCCCCCGGATGAACTTTGCCGCGGCGACCAGCTGCGGGTTGGCGTCGGTGCGCCTCGCCGCCTCCACCAGGCCCTGGGCGCCAACCGGGTCCTGCTTCTTTCTCCTCCGCTTGCGTGACGCCACGCATGCATCCTGCCGATTCGCGCAACTTCTCGGCCTCAGCCTGTTGTCTGAGGAGATGCTCACGAACTACGAAGGGAGTGGATTCGATGAGGAAGCTTTTTAAGCGACGGCCTTCCGCAGGGGTCATCATCGGCGTTCTGGCGCTGGTGCTTGCCCTCGGCGGCGGTGCGTACGCGGCCAAGAAGGCCAAGGTCACCTACAAGGGCCTGGACAAGGACGCCCGCCTGAAGGTGCTGCCGGTCAGCAAGACCAACGCGAACACCGGGTCGACGCCGTGTGACCCGACCAGCGCCGGGACCTTCACCGACTGCACCACGGTCTCGGTCGACGGTTCGACGGGGTTCCCCCGTCGCTACATGGTGGTCTTCGACGGCACGTTCAGCACCGCCGGGGCTGCCGCGCGGGGCGACTGTCGCCTCGAGGCGGACAACAACCCGATCAACGGCACGACCATCAAGGTGGAGGCCACTACCTCCGGCGCCAACCACGGCGACGGCTATGGGATCAACATCGTCACCACCCCGCTGGGCGGCCAGCACACCCTCTCGGTTGCATGCAACGAGACGGGCGCCGCCGACCTGAAGGTCGAGCAGTTCCAGCTCTCGGCGATTTCGGTTCGCTAACCGGAGCTGAGCGGCGATTGAGTGAAACGGGAGGCCCACGGGCCTCCCGTTTTGCGTTCGGGTCCGTCGCGAAGGCCTTAGCCGGGCGTGAGGCGTCTCCCTAGACTGGGCGGCCGTGAAGCGCGTGCTGATACTCGGATCGACTGGCTCGATCGGGACCCAGGCGCTCGAGGTGATCGCCGCCAGTAACGATCTCGGCGTCGCGGGCCTCTCCGCCGGATCGAGCTGGGAGCAAGTGCTCGGGCAGGCGCAACAGCACGGCGCCCCCATGGTCGCCCTCGCCGACGCCGAGGCAGCCGAGCGCGCCCGCGGCGCCTGGGACGGACAGGTGCTGCCCGGCGAGGAGGGGATCCGCACCCTGATCGACAAGTCCGGCGCCGACCTGGTCCTGAACGCGATCGTCGGCGCCGCCGGCCTCGGCCCGACGATCGTCGCGCTTACCGAGGGGATCGACCTGGCGCTCGCCAACAAAGAGTCGCTGGTGGTCGGCGGCGAGCTGGTCATGGCGCTGGCGGAGGCGAGGGACGCCCGGATCATCCCGGTCGACTCCGAGCACTCTGCTCTCTATCAGCTGATCGGGGCGGAGCCACCGGGGACGGTCGAGCGGCTGGTGCTGACCGCTTCCGGCGGGCCGTTCCGCGGCCGCACCGATCTCTCCGAGGTGACCCCGGAGGAGGCGCTCGCCCATCCCACCTGGGAGATGGGCGGCCGGATCACGATCGACTCGGCGACCCTGATCAACAAGGGATTCGAGATGATCGAGGCCCATCACCTATTCGGTGTCCCCTACGAGCGGATCGACGTGCTCGTCCACCCGCAGTCGATCGTCCACGCGCTGGTCCACCTCAACGACGGCGCCTCGCTCGCCCACCTGGGCTACCCCGACATGCGGGTACCGATCTCCTACGCCCTCCACCTGCCCGAGCGCGCCGACACCGCGGTGCCGATGCTCGACCTGGCGAGCGTCGGCGAGCTCACCTTTGAGGCGCCCGACCTCGACACCTTCGCCTGCCTCCGCCTCGCCCGCGAGGCAGGGGCGGTGGGGGGGACCGCGCCGTGCGTGCTCAACGCCGCCGACGAGGTCGCCGTCGCCGCGTTCCTCGGCGGGCGGATCGGCTTCACCGAGATCCCCGAGGTGATCGACCGCTGCCTCGACGCGGTGCCCGTCAGTCCGATGCGGCATTTCGAGCAGCTGTTCGAGACCGACGAGGCGGCGCGCCGGCACGCCGAAGGGCTGGTGGAGGAGCTCGCGGTCGCGTGACCTGGGTTCTGACGATCGCCGGCTTCTCGGCGTTGATCATCTTGCACGAGTTCGGCCACTTCGTCGTCGCCAAGTGGACCGGGATGCGGGTCGAGCGCTTCTTCCTCTTCTTCCCGCCAAAGCTGTGGAGCGTCAAGCGCGGCGAGACCGAGTACGGGATCGGCGCGATCCCCCTTGGAGGCTTCGTGAAGATCACCGGGATGAACCCGGAGGAGCTCGAGCCCCGGGAATCGTCGGAGCCGCCGAGACAGCCGGGGCTGCTGGAGAGGGTCGAGTCGGCGGACCAGGAGGCGGGCTCGGGAGTGAGCCAGCCGGGCGAACCGCTATCCCCGGAGCTTCGAGAGCGGGCTTACTACAACCAACCGGTCTGGAAGCGGGTCGTGGTGATCGCCGCCGGGCCCGTGATGAACATCCTGATCGCATTTCTGATCCTGTTCGCCCTCGCGTTCACGGTCGAGCGGGCGGTCGGCTCGGGGGTGGAGATCGACCAGGTGCAGGACGACAGCCCAGCCGCCGGCAAGCTTCAGCCCGGCGACCGGATCGTCTCGGTCGATGGGAATCCGGCTTCAAATCTCGAGTTCGAGGAACGGATCGCTCGCTTCAGGGACCTGGTCGACAACCACAAGTGCGCCGGCGAGCAGGCGGATGGCTGTACAGCAACCACACCCGTCCAGCTCGTGGTCGACCGTGGCGGTGAGCACGTACCGGTCACCGTCACCCCGGAATACAACGCCGGTGCAAAGCGGAGCTTGCTCGGTGTCGTCTTCGGCCCGGCCAGGGTCGAGTCCGCCGGTTACTCGGTGCCAGAGGCCGCCAACTTCGCCGCCGACCGCATCTGGTTCATCACCAGGGAAACCGTCTCGACGATCGGCCGGATTTTCCTCCCGGAGCAGCGAGAGCAGCTCTCCGGCCCGGTGGGCGGCTCCCGGGCGCTGAACGAGGCGATCGGCTTCGACTGGCGCGACGCCCTGCTCGTGCTCGCAGTGATCAGTCTCTCACTCGGGATCATCAACCTCTTCCCCTTCCTTCCCCTCGACGGCGGCCACATCTTCTGGAGCCTGGTCGAGAAGGTGCGCGGCGAGCGCGTCCCGTTCCGGGTGATCGAGAGCGCCAGCGCCTTCGGGTTCCTGCTCGTGCTGGTGTTATTCGTAATCGGGCTGAGCAACGACATCAGCAACCTCGGCGACGACGCCCTCAACCCCAGATAGGAGTGGTCGGAGTTCTGTCCGTAGTCTGGCGTCAGTTTCCTGACATTGCTAGACTGGAGCCATGTCCCCGGTAGTCGCACCGTCGAAGGAGCTGAAGCCGATCGTCGAGGCGGGGATCGCCCCCGATCAGCTCGCGCGCATCGTCGGGCGGTCTGAGCGCACCGCGCGACGGTGGCTGGCCGGCGAGACGGAGCCGCGCGGCGCCGTACGCCGGCAGCTGGCGGAGCTCTCGGCGGTCCTGGAGGAGTACTCGAAGGCGTTTCCCGGCGGGAATGCGAGTTCCTGGATCGAGCGCCCCAATCCGGAGCTCGACTTTCAGTCGGCGGCCGAGCTAATCGCCGAGGGTCGCGCCCGCGACGTTCTCGGTCTGCTCGTGGCAATCGGCGAGGGTGTCTACCTCTAAGCAGCTCGACGAGCGCCTCTCATCACTCAAGCCGCGCCGGTCCTCTCTTCGGTTATGGCGCGGGGTGCGAGAACCCTTCGACATCCTCTCGACGCGGGGTGCTCGCAAGCACGGCGGGCGCTGGAATCCACCCGGCGTGCCAGCCTTGTACGCCAGCTTCGAACCGGCGACTGTCCACGCGGAGCTAGTTCGCACCGCCGAGCTCCAGGGAGATCCCGAGGCGGCGATCTATCCAGTGAGACTGGCCCAACTTGCACTCGATGCCGAGGTGGTCGAACTGATCGACCCTGAGCTCCTCCGCGAGCTTGGGGTGGAGGCTCCGCTGTCCGTACTGACGGCCAGAACGGAAACGCGGAGGGTCGGCGCCGCGGCGATCCGCCTCGGTATCCCGGCGCTCGTCGTCCCTTCCGTCGCCGCTCGTGCCGATAACGCGGTGATCTTCACCGACAACCTCGACGGCGCGATCGAGGTCGTGCGCGAGCGCCGGGTATCGAGCCCGGGTCGCTGGCCGTAACCGCGCCGCCTGATCGGGCGACTGGGTGAGGCCAGCCGTGCCTCCAGCCCTACGTCGATCGCGCCCAGCGCCGCGAGACCGGGCAGCCGCGCTTCGCCTCTTCGGCGTGCTTCTGGAACTCCTCTTCATCGAGCCCGCTGACCGTCACCTCGGTGGAGAGGGTTGCTGCTCTTGATCGAGAAGCCGCCGTCCCAGCAGACCGTGGACGCGGTCAGCCGACCGAGGGAGACGAGGCCGGGACCGGGGCTCCTCGCAGCAGCAGCGTCGCCAGGGTCGCCGTGCAGAGGCCGACCAACGCCCCATAGGCGAACGCGTCCCCGAGCGAGTCGGCGAAGGCGCCGCCAAGGCCGGCGCCGAGCAGCTGCCCGCCTGCCCAGGCCAGGTTGATGAAGCCCGCCGCCATCCCCTGATCGAAGCCGACCGAGTCGGCGACGTCCGAGAGCATCGCCATCGCGGGAGCCCAGAAAAACGCGAGCGCGGCGACCAGGACGATCACTCCCGCCGCCACCAATGGGGCGGTGCCGGCGGCCGGCAGGAAGATTCCCACGCCGATTGCGGCGGCGAGCCCGATGTAGATGGGCGCGAGCCGCCCGCGGCGGTCGGAGACCCGGCCGACGAGCGGAGTGATCACGCCCTCGATCGCCGCGGCAGCGAGGAAGATCGCGCCGATCACGGTCCCGCTGACGCCCAGCTCGTCAAGCCGCAGCGGCGTCAGCACGTTGATCGCCCCGGCAAAGGCGGCTGGCAAAGCCACCAGCCAGACCGCGACCAGGACCGGCTTCGCGAGCAGGTCACGGGTCAAGACGGAGCTCGCCGCGCGTCGCACGGCGACCGCCGGGGTGAGAGCGGCCCAGGCGGCTAGGCAGGCGGCCAGCACCGCCACACCGGAGAACACGGACGCCGGACCGAGTTCGACGGCGGCGGCCCCAAGCACCGGCCCGAGAAGGACGCCACCGATCGCGGCGGAGATCGCGCCTCCGATCAGCTCGCCGCGGCGGCTGTCAGGGGCCACCTCGATCAGCCAGGCGAGCCCGCCCGCCCAGGAGAGCGCCCCTCCGACGCCCTGCGCGAAGCGAGCCGTGTCGAGCACCGCGGCGTGCGAGGCATGCGCGAAGACGAGGCTCGTGACCGCGAGCAGGACAAGGCCGGAGAGGAGGGTGGGCTTGACGCCGATCCGCCCCGCCAGCAACCCTCCCGGCACCGAGGCCACCAGCGTCCCCGCCGCGTAGGACGCGGTGAGGACGCCCGCTCCTGTCTGGGAGAGGCCAAGCTCGTCCGTGTAATGGGGCAAGAGGGGCACGATCGCCGCGTAGAACGCGGTGTCGACCAGGACCACGGCGGCGACGAGAAGGAACACACGGCGCATGCCCCCCTCGATGCTAGGGAGGGCATTCCCCTGCCGATTCCTGGCGGCTCCGGTAGGTTTCATCGCGTCCTCAGGCGAGGAGGAAAGGGATGGAGGTCACTACTTCTGAGCGCTACGCGAACGGCGGTGAGCTGGAAGCTCCGCCGGCGCAAAACCTGGTCAAGGCGTTCTATGCCCAGGTGGACCGGCTGGGCGACGACGTGGCGATCCGCACCGAGGACGACTCGTATTCGATCAGCTGGAATGACCTCCGCGACCGCGTCCACCGCATCGCGGGCGGCCTAGCCAAGCTGGGCGTGAAGAAGGGCGACACCGTTGCTCTGATGCTCAACAATCGCCCCGAGTTCATCCCCTGCGACCTGGCGGCCGTTGCGCTCGGCGGCGTGCCCTTCTCGATCTACCAGACCTCGTCGCCCGAACAGATCGAATACGTCGTCTCCGACGCCGGCAGCAGGGTGGCGATCATCGAGGAGATGTTCCTCGAGCAGTTCAATAAGGCCCGCGAGAAGCTGCCGAACCTAGAGCACGTGATCATGGTGGACGGCGACGGAGGTGACCACACACTCGCCGAGATCGAGCAGACGGACCCGGACTTCGACCCGGCCAAGGTCGTCGAGGAGATCCAGCTCGACGACCTCCTGACGCTGATCTACACATCGGGAACGACCGGTCCGCCCAAGGGTGTGCAGCTGACCCACCGGAACCTGATGACCCTGACGAAGGGTGTCGAGGAGATCGTCGACTTCCCCGAACGGGGCGCCAAGGTGATCTCGTGGCTGCCCGCGGCCCACATCGCCGAGCGCGGCGCTCACTACTACCTGCCGTGCACCCGAGGGGTCTCCGTGACGATCTGCCCGGACCCGCGCAAGATCGCCGACTCGCTCGCGTCCGTGCAGCCGACTTGGTTTTTCGCGGTTCCGCGCATCTACGAGAAGCTCAAGGCCGGGATCGAGGCGAGCTTCGCCAAGCTCCCCGACGAGCAGCGCGAAGCCGCCCAGAAGGGCGTCGCCGCCGCGATCCAGAAGGTACGCCTCGAGCAGTCCGGCGAGGATGTCCCCGAGGAGCTTGCTGTGGGCGTCGCCGAGGCCGAAGAGCAGCTGTTCTCGCCGCTGCGCTCCAAGCTCGGCTTCGACGAGCTGGTGGCGATCAACGTTGGAGCGGCCCCGACGCCGGTCGAGGTGCTCGAGTTTTTCCACGCGATCGGAGTCCCGATCGGCGAGCTCTGGGGGATGTCGGAGACCTGCGGCGTTGCCACCTGCAACCCGCCCGGGAAGATCAAGCTGGGCACCGTCGGCCCGCCAGTCCCGGGAACGGAGATCAAGCTCGCCGAGGACGGCGAGGTGTGGGTGAAGTCGGCCTCGGTGATGCCGGGCTACCGCAACATGCCGGAGAAGACAGCCGAGACTTTCAGCGAGGACGGCTGGCTGCTGACCGGCGATATCGGCGAGCTCGACGAGGACGGCTATCTGAAGATCGTCGACCGCAAGAAGGAGCTGATCATCAGCGCCGCGGGCAAGAACATGTCGCCGGCAAACATCGAGTCACATCTGAAGACCGCCAGCCCCCTGATCGGCCAGGCGGTCGCAGTCGGCGACAAGCGGCCCTACAACGTGGCGCTGATCGTGCTCGATCCCGACTACGCTCCCGTCTGGGCCAAGAAGAACGGCCTCACCGGCGAGTCGATTGAGAATCTGGCCGGGGAGGAGAAGGTCGCCGAGGCGATCCAGGCTGCCGTCGACGAGGCGAACTCGAAGATGGCCCGGGTCGAGCAGATCAAGAAGTTCACGATCCTGGAGAGCGACTGGCAGCCGGGGGGAGACGAGCTCACGCCGACGATGAAGCTGAAGCGCAGGCCGATCGACGAGAAGTACGCCGAGGAGATCGAGGCGCTCTACTCGGGCTGAGCCGATCGCATGCGGCTCCGCGGAGCCGCTACTGGACCTGGACGTCCTTCCCGGGGCCCCCCTTGAGCTTGTCCTTGCCTGGACCGCCCTTGAGCGTGTCCTTGCCTGCCTCGCCCAGCAGCTTGTCGTTGCCGCCGCCCCCAAGCAAACGGTCCTTGCCCGTGCCGCCGCAGATTGTGTCGTTACCGGCCAGGCCCTTGATCAAGTCGTTGCCGCCGAGGCCGGCGATCACGTCGGCGCTGGGGGGTGCCAGCCAAGGTTTCGTTGATCGCGGCCTTCACGCGATCTTGAACCGCGGCAAAGCCCCACGGGTACGCTGTGTCCGTGGCCTCGAAGCGCCAGATCTTCGTGCGCGACGTTCCGATCGGGGGCGGCGCACCCGTCGCCGTGCAGACGATGTGCAAGACCGAGACGGCGAACCTCGAGGCGACGATGGAGCAGATCCGAACCGTCGCCGACGCAGGCGCCGACCTTGTCCGGGTCGCCGTTCCCCGCGACAAGGACGTCGACGCCCTGAAGACGATCGTCAAGGACTCGCCGATCCCGGTGATCGCCGACATCCACTTCAACCACACCCTCGCCCTGAAGGCGATCGACGCGGGCGCCGACTGCATTCGGCTCAACCCGGGCAACATCGGCGGCCCCGAGAAGGTCGCCGAGGTGGCGAAGAAGGCGACCGCCGCGAAGGTGCCGATGCGGATCGGCGTCAACTCCGGCTCGCTCCCCAAGCACCTGCACGAGCTGGAGCGGGAGAACTCGGTTGAGGCCCTCGTCCAGGCCGGGGTGGAGTTCGTCGAACTGATGGAGAGGCTCGACTTCGAGAACTTCAAGATCTCGATCAAGTCGACCAACGTCCCCAACACGATCGCCTCTAACCGCCTCCTGGCCGAGAAGGTCCCCTATCCGATCCACCTCGGGATCACCGAGGCCGGCACCAAATGGTCAGGCTCGCTGAAGTCCTCAGTTGGTCTGGGGACCTTGCTAGCTGATGGGGTGGGCGACACGATCCGGATCAGCCTCAGCACCTTCCACGCCGAGGAGGAGGTCAAGGTCGCCTGGGAGATCCTCAAGGCGCTGAAGCTGCGCGAGCGCGGCCCGGTCCTGATCGCCTGCCCGACTTGCGGCCGGCTGCAGTTCGACATGGACTCGGTCGTCGCCGAGATCGAGCAGCGCCTCGAGGCCTACACGGAGCCGGTCGAGGTGGCGGTGCTCGGCTGCGCCGTCAACGGGATCGGCGAGGCCTCGCACGCAGACTTCGGGATCACCGGCGCCAAGGACGAGGGACTGATCTTCGCCCACGGCAAGCCATTGCGGAAGGTGCCGCAGGCCGAGCTGGTTGACACGCTCTTCGCCGAGATCGACAAGACCCTCGACCGCGGCTCGGTCCACGTCGAGGAGGACAAGGCGCGCGAGGGCGCCGACTGGCTCGCGAAGATCGAAGAGGAGAACGCCGGCGAGCTCACCCCCGAGCGGATCGCCCAGATGGAGAAGGCCGAGACGCCCACGGAGTCCGAGCGCGTTCTAGACGGCGGCAACGAGGGCCCCGACCTCGCCGACGGCGAGCCCTACCTGAAGCCGGTCAAGCGCCCCGCGCTCGACGAGGAAGCCTCGCCTGTGGCCGGCCGCCGCTTCACCCGCACCTAGACCCGGGCCGCCGGTAGGCTCGCGGCCCATGTCGCGGCTCTCCGAGACCTTTCTACCGACCCTGAAGGAGGACCCTGCCGACGCGGAGTCGACCTCGCACCGCCTGATGGTCCGGGCGGGACTGGTGCGCCAGCTGGGGGCTGGGATGTGGACCTATCTGCCGGCGGGCTGGCGCGTGCACCGGAAGGTCGAGCAGATCATCCGCGAGGAGATGGATGCGATCGGCGGCCAGGAGATGCTCGCTGCCGGTGCTGCAGCCGGCGGAGATCTGGAAGCGGACCGGCCGCTATGAGATCGAGGAGCTGTTCAAGCTCGAAGACCGGAAGGGGTCGGAGCTGGTCCTGGCGATGACCCACGAGGAGCCGCTCACCTGGCACGTCGCCCGCGAGGTGCGCTCCTACCGGGACCTGCCGCTGATCCTCTACCAGCTGCAGACGAAGGAGCGCGACGAGCCGCGGCCGCGCGCCGGCGTCCTCCGGACGCGCGAGTTCGTGATGAAGGACGCCTACAGCTTCGACCGCGACGAGGAGGGCCTCGACCACAGCTACTCGCTCCAGATCGAGGCCTACGACCGGATCTTCGACCGCTGCGGGCTCGAGTGGCACCGGGTCGCCTCCGACGTCGGGATGATGGGCGGCTCCGGCGCCCACGAATACATGGCGCCATGCGCGGCGGGCGAGAACGAGGTGGCGCTCGCGCCCGGCTACGCGGCGAACGTCGAGATCGCCTCGGCCGAGCCGCAGCCGGTCGAGCTGCCCGAGCCGCTGGAGGCCCCCGAGAAGGTCGAGACACCGGGCCTGACCACGGTCGAGGACGTCTCGGGGGCGCTCGGCGTGGCCCCAGGAGCGCTGCTGAAGGCGATGCCCGTGATCGTGGAGGGCCGGGGGATGGTGCTCGTGCTCGTGCGCGGCGATCACCGCCTGAACGAGATCAAGCTCCGGAACGCCCTCGGCGCCGACTTCCGGCCGGCCCAGCCCGAGGAGATCGCAGAGAAGCTCGGCCCGCCGGGATTCGTCGGCCCGGTCGGAGCGGAGATGCCGGTGCTGATCGACGAGGCGATCGAGGGCGACTCCTTCGTCTGCGGCGCGAACGAGCCCGATGCTCACCTGCGGGGGGTTCGCCCCGGGCGCGACTTCGAGGGCCAGAAGGTCGACGTCCGCATGGTCGACGCCGGAGATCGCTCGCCTGGCGGCGATCCGATCGAGATCGTGCCCGCGATCGAGGTCGGGAACATCTTCAAGCTGGGGACCCGGTACTCGGAGCCGCTCGGCGCCAACTACCTGGACGAGTCCGGCAAGGAGCGGCCGATCGTGATGGGGAGCTACGGGATCGGTCCGGCGCGGATCATCGCCGCGGCGATCGAGCAGCGCGCCGACGAGCGCGGAATCGTCTGGCCACGGTCGATCGCCCCCTGGCAGGTGCACCTCGTCTCCCTGGCGAAGGCCGGCGAACCCGAGCGCGAAGTCGACGGACCGGATCTACGAGGAGCTCATCGGCGAGCGGCTCGAGGTCCTCTACGACGACCGCGATGCCGGGCCGGGCGAGAAGCTCACCGACTCGGAGCTGCTCGGTTGCCCGCTCCGGGTGGTGGCGGGGCGAAAGTCGCTCGCCGAGGGTCAGGTGGAGACCCAGTCCCGCGCCGGCGGCGAGGAGCGCCGGGTGAGCGCCGACGGCGCCGCCGCCGAAGTGGCTTCGCTTCTCGAGGGACTGGACTAGGTGCGCCTGCCGTGGCCCTCGCGGAGGGAGCCCCGGGGGAAGGGGCTGCGGCGGCTGTTCGGCTTCGACCGCTCCGGTCCGGCGCCGCGGCAGACCCGGCCGGGGCAGCCGCTGCGGCCGTGGACTCTCCCGAACCTGGTCGGCTATATCCGGCTGGCGGCGCTGCCGGTCTTCCTCTCAGTCGCCCTCTCATCCGGCGACGGTCGCGACGCCACCGCCGCGGCCATCTACCTGGCGATCTCGTTGGGCGACTACCTCGACGGCTTTCTCGCCAGGGCAACGGGCCAGTACAGCCGCATGGGGGCCCTGCTCGACCCGGTCGTCGATCGGCTGACGATTCTCTCGGGCGCGGTGGTCTGCTGGCACTTCGAGCTGCTGCCGAGGTGGGCGCTGGCGATCCTGGCGGCACGCGAGGTGATCACCCTGATCCTTGCCCAGGTCTATTTGCGGCGGGGGCAGGCGCTCGAGATCAACTGGTTCGGCCGGATCGCCGTCTTCCCGATCATGGGCTCGATCTTCTTGGCGATGGTTGTGGAGAGCGTCGCGTGGGACGTGATGCTGATCGGCGGAGTGGTGCTGGCTGTTATCGGTACCGCGACCTACATTCGCACCGGACTGCGGGAATTGGCTGCAACATGAAGACCAACCTTCAACCCGCGGTTGAGGTCGGCCCGCCGGACCTATAATCGGGCGCCGACACCCGACCAGCTAGGAGACCCCGTGGAGGAGGAAACCTTTCCCGACATCGGCTCGATGAGCGACGAAGAGCTCAAGGAGCTGATCGACAAGCTGACAGCCGAGGAGCAGGAACTCTCCTACCGGCGGCGGATCCTGCACGGTCAGATCGACATCCTCCGTGCGGAACTCGTCAACCGGCTTCGCGAGAACCGGCCCGAGGGCGAGACGCTGATCAAGGGCGACGACGTCGAAGGCCTGAGCGAGATCCTCAGCGGCCGCGGCGAGTCCAAGACCAAGCCGCCCACCTAGGCCGAGCGCATGGCCATTCACTGCCCCGAGTGCGGGTTCGTCAATGCCGAGGGCGCCAACTACTGTCAGAAGTGCGGCGCCTACCTCTCTCGCCCGGACGGGCAGGACGAGCCGACGACGATGACCTACGTTGTCGACGAGGACGGCGAGATGCGCCCCGTCGACATCGACGAGGTGGTCGACCAGCACGGGGCCGCATTGGTGATCCGCTCGGGCGGCGGCCGCGCGGGGGAGAGCTTCACCCTCAACGACGAGCGCGTCTCGATCGGCCGCACCCCGGACGCCGGCGTCTTCCTCGACGACGTCACCGTCTCCCGCAACCACGCGCTGCTCGTGCGCCGCAAGGACGGCCTCTACATCGACGATCTCGGATCGCTCAACGGCACCTACGTCAACCGCCGGCGGATCGAATCTCACAAGCTCGACGACGGCGACGAGATCCAGATCGGCAAGTACAAGCTCAGCTACCTGGAGAAGTGATCGATGGAAGCCTCGGCAAATACTGACCGGGCCGCCGCGCGAAGCGCCAGCGCGAATCGCAAGGCGCTCACGATCGGCGCCGTCGCCAAGATCCTCGGCAGCGAGTTCGAGGACGTCTCGATCTCGAAGATCCGCTATCTCGAGGACCAGAAGCTGCTCTCGCCGCGCCGGACGCCGGGCGGCTACCGCCTCTACAGCCAGGCCGACGTCGAGCGCCTGCGGACGATCCTGCGATTGCAGCGAGACGAATTCCTGCCCCTGCGGGTGATTCGCCAGGAGCTCGCCTCGGGCGGGCGAGAGGAGAGCGCCCGCGGTACCGCCGCCGCGATCCGCCGCGCGGCCAGCGTCGAGGCGGGCAAGGGAGCGCTGGTGGAGCTCGAGGAGCTGGTCGAGCAGACCGGGGTGGGCCCCGAGCTGATCGCCGAGCTCGAGGAATGGCGGATCGTGCAGCCGAAGATGATCGACCGCCAGAAGCACTACGACGAGACCGATAGCGAGATCGTCAAGGCCTGCGCCGAGCTCGCCCGCTTCGGGGTTGCCGGGCGCAACCTGAGGGTGCTGCGTACCGCGGCCGACCGCGAGGCCGCCCTGCTCGAGGCGGTGGTGGGACCGGCGCTGCGATCCAGCAACCACAATCGCCGGCGGGAGGCGATCGACAACCTCGAGAGCCTAGCCTCTACTTGCAACAACCTCACCCACCTGCTGCTGGTGCGCGACCTGCGCAAGCTGACGGGCGAGGAGTAGCTCTCCGCATCCGGTGCCACGGGTCGTCCGCAGGCGCCGCATCGCCGCGCCCGCGGGAGCGCTCTGGTCGGTGATTTCCGACCCCTATCACCTGCCCCGCTGGTGGCCGCGGACGACACGGGTGGAGAACGTCGCCGGCCGCGACCCGGAGGGCCGCCGCTGGACACAGGTGCTGGAGACGCGCGACGGCCGGGGGATCCGAGCCGACTACCGCTGCGTCACCGCCGCTCGCGATCAGCGCTACGCCTTCGAGCAGCTACTCGACGGAACGCCGTTCGAGGGCATCCTCCGCAGCGCCCGCACCGAGATCAGGCTTGAACCGGCCGACGCCGAGACCGAGGTCACCGTGGTCAGCGAGCAGCGGCTCAAGGGCCTCTCCCGGCTCGGCTCGCCGATGATGAGGCGGGCTACCGGGCGCACCCTGAACGACGCGCTCGTGGGCTTGGAGCGGGTGGCGGGCGATCCCGGCCCAGCGGAGGCGACGAGCTGAGCGCCGGGATGAAGTGGTGGGGCTGGGGCGACCCCGAATCCCGCCTCGAGCTGCCCGACTCCGCGATCGGCATGCTCCGGAACGAGCTCGGAGTGGAGGCCGGCGATGCCACCGAACACGTCGAGCTCGCCGCGGTGGAGCTGCCCGAGCCCCGGCCACTCCCGGAGGCAGTCCACGCCGCGACCGGGGAGGCGAACGTGCTCACCGACGCCGAGCAGCGCCTTCGCCGCTCCGCCGGACGTGGCTATCCCGACCTGGTGCGACTGCGGAGCGGGAAGCTGGAGGCTGCCCCGGACGCTGTGCTGGTCCCCGCCGACGCGGGCCGGGTCGCGGCCGTGCTCGAGGCATGCGCGTCCTCGGACGTCGCGGTGGTCCCCTTCGGCGGCGGCACCAGCGTAGTTGGCGGGGTCGAGCCCGAGCGCGGCACCCACGGGGCGGTGGTCGCGCTCGACCTCAGCTCGCTCAGGGAGGTCGACCTCGACCGTCGCTCGCTGACCGCGCGGCTGGGTCCCGGCCTGCGCGGCCCGGATGCCGAGGCGGCGCTGGCCGGGCTCGGGGTGACGCTCGGACACTTCCCGCAATCCTTCGAGCAGGCGACGATCGGCGGATTCGCCGCCACCCGGTCGGCCGGCCAGGCTTCCAGCGGCTACGGGCGCTTCGACGAGCTGGTCACCGCGATCGAGCTGACCGCACCGGCCGGCGTGCTCCGCACCCTGGCGATCCCGCATACGGCCGCCGGTCCCTCGCTGCGCCAGCTGGTGCTCGGCTCCGAGGGCACCCTCGGGGTGATCACCGAGGTCAGCTGCCGGGTCCGCCCGGCGCCGAAGCAGCGCCTCTACGAGGGCTGGGTGGCGCCCGACTTCGCCGGCGGCTGCGAGATCATCCGCGACCTCGCCCAGAGCCACGAGGCCCCCGACGTCCTCCGGCTCTCCGACGAGGAGGAGACCCGGATCTCGCTGGCGATGTCGGGGACCGAGGGCCTCCAGAAACGGGCGCTGGACGCCTACCTGGCGCTTCGGCGCCGCCGCGGTGGCTGCCTGATGATCTGCGGCTGGGAAGGGGAGCCCAGGTCCGTTCGGCGCCGCCGCTCACTCGCCAGGCGCCGCCTGCGCCACGGCGGAGCGGTGCCGCTGGGCAAGTCCGCCGGGCGCGCCTGGGAGCGCTCCCGCTACCAGGGCCCTTACCTCCGCGACGAGCTGCTCGACCTCGGGGTGTTCGTGGAGACCCTGGAGACGGCTCACACCTGGAGCCGCCTGCCCGAGCTCTACGGGGCGGTGAGGGATGCTCTGCGCGAGGCGCTGGGCCGGCCCGCGATCGTCTTCTGCCATCTCTCGCACGCGTACGCCGACGGCGCCTCGCTCTACTTCACCTTCCTCGCCCGCGCCCGGCGCGGCGCCGAGATCGAGCAGTGGCGGACGGCAAAGGCGGCCGCTTGCGAGGCGATCGTTGCCACCGAGGGCACGATCACCCATCACCACGCGGTCGGCCGCGACCACCTCCCCTATATGCGCGCCGAGGTCGGCGAGCTCGGCCTCGAGGCCCTGCGCGCGGTCAAGGAGCGGCTCGATCCGGCCGAGATGATGAACCCCGGGAAGCTGCTGCCGACCTGACCCCTACTGGGCCGGGGTGGTCGGCTGGCCGCCCGCGCCGCCACCCGCCTGGGGGGCGACAACCTCGCAGTTGGAGGCGGCGCCGCTGGCGGGCTCAGCTCCCTGGCGGGGGATCTCACCGCGGAGCACCGACTGGCCGCTGTGGCGGGGGAGGGTCCTGCCTCGGGCCGCCTCCTGGAGGGCGGCCGCCGTCTCCTGGGACGAGGCCAGGGAGACGTCGATGCAGCCGAACTGCGGCAGCAGCGGAACGATCTCCTGCGGAATCGGCGCGGCGCCGGTCAGGTTCCCCTGCTGGTTGGCCTGGTCGCGCGCGAGCGGGAAGGCGACCGCATTCGAGTTGTAGAGCCAGACGATGTAGGTCTCTCCCTTGCCCGCCGGCTGCAGGCCGCTGAGGTTGATCTGGAGGATGGGCTGGTCGCCCGCCCGCGCGAACACGGCCTGGCCCTGGGCGCTCGAACCGCCCCCCAGCGGGCCCAGGGTGACGATCGTCAGGTCCTCGTTCGAGGCGGTGGTCGTGGTCGCCGTCGACCCGCCGTCGCCGTCGCCGTCGTCGCTGCCGCCGAAGACACCGGAGACCGCGAGGACGACGACGATGATCAGGAGGGCGCCCGCGCCGACGCCAACGGCGATCTGCGACTGGCGCCGCGAGGGACCGCCGCCGCCGAGGGCGCCGCCGAGCCGTTCGCGAATCGAGGGCCCTCCGGGCCCAGGCGACGGAGCCGCCGGAGGCGGTCCTGGCGTGGCTGTCGGCGCCTGCGGAGCCGCCGGGGGCACTGGAGGGGGCGGGGTCGCCGCTCTGCGCCCTCCGCGAGCCGCGGGGATCTCCGGCAGTTGCGCCTTTGGCGCCAGCAGCCGCAGCTGCGCGACCAAGCGCTCCGCCAGGGCGTTGGCCTCGGGGTCGCTCTGCAGGTGGCGGACGGCGTCCGCACGGCCGATCGGATCGGCCTGGCCCAGCAGGTAGTCGCTGATCGGCACCTGCGCATCGGGGTCGGCGCCGCCGATCTCGCCCAGCGCCGCACGGGCGCGCGATCGCACCTCCTCGGGTGAGATCCCGAGCAGGGAGCCGATGTCCGCGTAGCCCTGCCCGCCCTCGAGCAGAAGTTGGAGCATCGCGCGCTGTTCGTCGGTGAGCGCCACGGGCGAGAAGCCTAGGGCAGCCACCGCGGCAGTGACGCAGCTCTTAGTCCCCCTTTATTCCTCCGTCTGGAGCGCTGCACGGACCGCGGCTGCGGCTGTCTCGCCCGCGATCTCGATCGGTGTGACATCACGGGTCGCGCGGCTGAGCACGAAGGCCCCCTCAAGCAGGGCAAGGACCGGACCGCGGGCTCCTCGCGACTTCGATCAACTCGAGGTCGAGAACACCTGAGTAGCTTCCTACTCAGAGCGATCTATCAAGTCGAGGCCCTGGAGGCACCATGCCAGACGTCGAGCTCTCCGCCGGAACGATCGAGTACGAGGACACGGGTGGGGAGGGCCCGGTGCTGATACTGCTTCACGGCCTGATGATGGATGGCGCTCAGTGGCGCCATGTCGTCCCCGATCTACGCCGGGAACACCGCTGCCTGTTGCCGACCCTGCCGATGGGCGCACATCGCCAGCCGATGCGCCCGGACGCCGACCTCTCGCTCCGCGGCATGGGCCGGATCGTCGCCGAGTTCATGGATGCGCTGGACCTACGCGATGTCACGCTCTGCTTCAACGACTGGTGCGGCGCCCAGGTGATGATCGCCGACGGCCAGGTCGGACGGGTCGGCCGGCTGGTGTTGGCCTCCTGCGAGGCCTTCGACAACTACCCGCCTGGGCTGCCGGGGCAGCTGGCGTGGCTCTCGGCGAAGCTCCCCGGCGGAATCAACCTCAGCCGCCGTACCCTCCTCATCCGCCCCTTCCGCGAGTCCCCTCTGGCCTTCGGCCGGATGACGAAACGGGGCATCCCCGACGAGGTATTCAGGGAGTGGATGCGCCCTCTGGCCCGCCGCGAGATCCGCCGCGACCTGGCCAAGTACGCCGGCGCCGCGCGGAGCGGCGGCCGCGTCGACCTTGCTGCCGCGACCGAGGCGCTCCCCTCCTTCAAGCGCCCGGTGCTGGTCGTCTGGGCCAGCGAGGACCGGGTTATGCCGCCGGAGCACGGCCGGCGGCTGGCGGAGCTCTTCCCGAACAGCCGCCTGGTCGAGATCGACGACAGCTACACCTTGATCCCCGAGGATCAGCCGGCCGAGCTCTCGCGCGCGATCCGCGAGTTCGTCCGTGACACCGCGCCCGCCGCCGCCACGCGCTGAGCCTGGGCGAGTCCTGGCCAGCTGGGGAGCTCGACCACTATCGTCCCCGCCCCGTGAGCGCTCCCGAGACATCGCCGAGCGGTTTCGCCGGATTCATCGGCACCGAGTGGATCGACCTCGATCCCGACGCCGCCAGGGCCCGGATCAAGATCGAGGCCCACCACCTGCAGCCATTCGAGGTCGTCCACGGCGGCCTCTACGCCGCCCTCGCGGAGAGCCTCTGCTCCGCCGCCACCTACGAGGCGGTGCGGGAGAACGACGAGGTCGCCCTCGCGATGGCGAACAACACCACCTTTCTCCGGCCGATCGCCGAAGGCCACGTCAACGCCCGCGCCCGGGTCAGGCAGCGCGGCCGAACCACCTGGGTCTGGGACGTCGAGATCAGCGACGACGAAGACCGGGTCTGCGCCCTCGTCCGGATGACGATCGCCGTCCGCCCTCGCCGCGACTGAGGGCTCGCCGCGCCATCATGGCGGCGGGCCGCGCCGCTCAGGCCGCGAGCACTCGTAGTTGGCCGCGCCGCCAGTAGCCGTCAAGGAGCTCGACTTCCTGGTCGGTGAGGGTGCAGCGGCGGCGCGGTCTCGGTCGGGCCGTCGGCCATTCGCCTAGCGCGGAAGCGCTCGCATCGAGCCGAAGCGATTGGTGATAGGCAGCCTCCGGTCGCGGCCGAACGCTTTGGCCGAGACCCTGATGCCGGGGGGCGCCTGCCGGCGCTTGTACTCGGCTCGGTCGACGAGACGGATCACCTCCTCGACCGTATCGCGCGGGAGGCCCTGGGCGACCAGTGCCTCGATTCCCTCGTCTCGCTCGACATAGCCCTCCAGGATCCGGTCGAGGGTCTCGTACGGTGGCAGCGAGTCCTCGTCGAGCTGCTCGGCGCGGAGCTCAGCCGAGGGCGGGCGCTCGAGCACCGAGGCGGGGACGAGCTCGCGCCCCTCGCGCTCGTTCCGCCAGCGGACCAGCCGATAGACGAGCAGCTTGAAGATGTCCTTGATCACCGCGAAGCCACCCGCCATGTCCCCATAGAGGGTCGCGTAGCCAACCGAGAGCTCGCTCTTGTTGCCCGTAGTCAAGACCAGCCAGCCGAACTTGTTCGAGAGCGCCATCACCAGGTTGCCTCGAATCCGCGCCTGGATGTTCTCCTCGGCCAAGCCGGGCTCGGTCCCGGCGAAGCTCGCCCTCAGCGCCTGCTCGTACGCACCCATTGGCTCGTCGATCGGGATCTCGATCAGCTCGGCACCAAGGTTGGCGGCGATCGTCCGGGCGTCGGCCTGCGTCCCCTCGCTGGAGTGAGGGGAGGGCATCACCACCAGTCGCACCCGATCGGGGCCGAGAGCGTCCACCGCGAGGAGGGCAACCAGAGCCGAGTCGATCCCGCCTGAGATCGCGATGACCACCGTCTCGAAGTCGTTCTTCTCGACGTAGTCTCGGAGACCGACGGTGAGCGCCGCATAGACCTCGTCCTCCTCCCGCTCCAGCGGCGGGGCGAGGCGCGACTCTCCCTCGTGACCGGCCTCGGCGCCGCTCCCGAGGCGGGCGATCACCGGAACCGTGGAAGGACTCCCATCGCCGGTGCCCTCGACCGATGCCGTCAGGAGAAGGTCGGCGACGAGCATCTCGGGCTCGAACTCCGTCGCCCGGGCCAGGGTTTCGCCGGTCGGGGCGACGACCACGCTGCGGCCGTCGAAGACGAGCTCGTCCTGGCCGCCGACCGCGTTGCAGAGGGCGAAGGTGGCCCCGTGAGCGCGCGCTCGCGCGGCGACCATCTCCTCGCGCGCCGCGCCCTTGCCGCGGTTATAGGGCGAGGCAGATGCATTGACGACCAGCTGGGCGCCGGCAGCGGCCTCCTCGGACTCCGGGTAGCCCGGGACCCAGATGTCCTCACAGATCGTCAGCCCGACCAGGGCGCCGTCCACCTCGATAAGCGCGGGAGCCTCTCCCGGCTCGAAGTAGCGGCGCTCGTCGAAGACCCCGTAGTTGGGCAGCCGGATCTTCCGGTAGATCGCGGCGACCTCGCCCTCGGCGAGCACCGCCAGCGAGTTGTGCGCCGGCGGGACCAACGGGTCGATCATCGGATTGGGGGGCGGATGATCGGTGCGCTCGGCGCGCTCCGGGAACCCGACCAGCGCGACGATCCCGCTGACCTCGCCGGCCAAGGACTCCAGCGAGGCCCGGACCGCGTGGAGAAAGTCGCCGCGCAGGAGCAGGTCCTCGGGCGGGTAGCCCGAGAGGCAGAGCTCGGGCAGGAGGACGAGCTGGGCGCCGGCCTCGCGCGCACCCCCGATCGCCTCCGAGATCAGCTCGGCGTTGCCGTCGACGTCACCGACGGTGGGATTGATCTGAGCGAGGGCGAGCCGGAGATGAACGGATTCGGTCATACACCAAGTATGGCCGCGCCCCCCGCTAGCCTGCTCGCCCGTGTTCCGGCAGGCCCAGACCCCCAGCCGCAGGCGGGGCGTGGAGCTGATGGAGGCTCACATCGCCGACCTCTGCCGCGAGCACGAGATCGCGCTGGCGGGCTCCTCGGCGCGGGGACGCGCAATTCGCTGGCGCGGCGGCAGGCGGGAGATCTCGGTGCCGCCGATCCGCGGCCAGGTCTCCTATTTCATCGCCCTGCACGAGATCGGCCACCTGATCGGCCGGGGGCGGTCGGCGCCGCGGCTGGAATCGGAGGCCAACGCCTGGCTATGGGCGCTCGACCAAAGCGTGGTCGAGCCGACGCCCGCCACCCGCCGGTCGATCGCTCGCCGGCTGCGCGGTTACCTGGAGTGGGCCCGCAACCGCCAGTACCGCCGGGTGCCCCCACGGATTCCACCGCGCGAGCATCCGTTCTGGCGGCTGCTGGCGCTCGGCTGAGCCGCTGAGGCGGCCTACTCCGCCTCGGACTGCGCACGGCGCCGCCTGGAACGGGCCGGCCCCAGGTTGCTGACGATCAGCGCAACCACGGTGACCAGGTAGATCTGACCAACGAGGGCCTCGATGATCGCGAGCGAGCGCCCGAGGTCGGTGGCCGCGATCAGGTCCCCATAGCCGACCGTGGTCAGGGTGGCGTAGCTGAAGTAGAGGAAGTCATCCCGCTGACCGACGCCCGTGGTGAAGAAGGGCCCGTCCGAGAGCTCCTGGATGGCGACAAACCCGACCCCGAAGAGCAGACCCACCAGCAGATAGAGGCAGAGGACTCCGAACATCGTCTGCAGGGTGACCCCGCCCTCCTCGCGAAAGTGCTTGATCACCCCCGAGACGATCGCGGGGGGCGTCAGCACCACGTAGAGGAGCGCGACTAGCGCGGCGGAGCCGTCGTCGAACTCGTTGGTTCCAATCAGGGCCGCCGCCGTGCCGACGATGCCTAGCGCCGCCACGAGGATGCTCAGCCTGATCACCCAGGGGTGGGCCTTGGAGGCGATCACCGCGGCGACCAGCGTGGCCGCCTGGAGGCTGACGCCGACGAAGCGGGCACCGTCCCCCTCGGGAGCCGCCAGTCCGAACGCCAGCGACGCCAGAATCAGCCCGAGGACCACCCCGAAGCGGTAGTGGATCCGGTGCACCCCCGGATCATCGCCCCCGGGTAGGACGAACTCGCTCCGGTCAGGCTCTCTTCCTCAGCAGCTGCGCGGTCGGGGGTCGAGCCGCTTGTCGCGCTTTGCGGCCTCTTGGGAATTGAGCCCCGGGCCGCAGTTGATCTTCACGTCGCGGGTCCCGTCCTTGGCGCCGATGAAGTCGATTCCGGTGTTGCCCTTCATCACGTCGCGGCCCTTCTTGCCGCGAACGAAGTCGTTGTCGGCGCCGCCGACCAGGCGATCATTGTCCGGGCCGCCGAGCACGCGGTCGTTGCCGAAGAACCCCCGGGCGGTGTCGTCACCGTCGCCCCCGGAGAGCAGGTCGTCGCCGAGGAGGCCGAAGAGCGTGTCGCCGCCCCCTTGGCCGGCCAGAAGGTCGTTGCCGTCGCCGCCGATCAGCGTCTCGGAGCTCCTGTCGCCGATCAGGGTGTCGCCCCCGGCCGCGCCGGTGACGGACTCGATGTCACCGTGGACGGTGTCCCGCCTGGAGCCGGTCTGATCGAGCTCGTTTCCGTCGTTGTTGTTGCCGGAGCCGATCGTCACAAAGATCGCCGTGGCGCGCTCCGCCGGGTAGAGGAGCATGTCGGTGTTGCTGCCGCCTTGGATGTCGTCGGCCCCGTTCTTGCCGTCGATCAGGTCCCTGCCGGAGCCGCCCTGGATGTCATCGGGGCCGTTGGAGCCGATCAGGGTGTCGTTGCCGCTGCTGCCGTTGAGCTTGCCGGCGACCGCGGCCGGGATCGTCATCCGGTCGAGCTCGGCCGAGTCGTCGCCGCGGCCGACGTCGACGTCCACCGTCTTGATTCCCGTTCCCGGGCAGCTGACATTGTGGGAGTCGACGGCCGCGCAGAGCCCGCTGGCGGTGATGTTGGCGCCCGTGTCGGTGACCGTGTAGATATCGGTGCCCGAGGCATAGGTGACCAGCACGCGGTTGATCTCGTTGGGGCTCGCCGTCACCCGGATCGTGTCGCCGCTGATCGTCGCGTTCGAGGCGAGCGCGGAAGGCGCCGCGACAAGAGCCACGCCGAGCGCCGCGATGCCTGCGAGAAATGCCTTCCTCATTCGTCCCTCCTGCTGCGTGTGCCCCACAAACACTCGTTTGTCCCGGTTGTTGCTACTTACCCGGAGAGCAGCAATTCGACCACGACCACGTCCTTCCACCCGCCGTCGAGCAGCCCGTGCCTGCGGTGGACGCCGACCTTCCGCCAGCCGAGGCGCTTGACCAGGGCGACGCTCGCCTCGTTCGAGGCGAAGATCTTGCCCACCAGCTTGTGCCGGCCCTCCGCCGCTGCCGCGCGGGCGAGCGCCTCGAGCGAGCCTCTCCGAGTCCTCTGGCGCACCCCGCCGCAGGTTCAACACAGAGCTCGTAGGGAATCATGTGTAAGCACTGATGGCGACCTCGCAGGAGAAACCGCGCCGCTACCTGGTGATCTCGGCGGACGACTACGGCTACTGGCCGTCGTACAACGCCGGCATCCTCGAGGCGATCGAAGCGGGCGCCCTCGACGCGGTCAGCGCGATGGTCGAGCGCGAATACTGCGATCCGAAGCCGCTGATCGAAACCGGGGTGGAGGTGGGCCTCCACATCGAGTTCGAGAGTCGTTGGGGGCCGCGCAGCGGGGCGCCGGCGCGGACCGCGCTGCAGGTGCAGCTGGATCGCTTCGTCGACCTCTTCCACCATTGGCCCGCGTTCCTCGACGGGCATCACCACTGCCACGCGCGCCCCGAGCTGGCCACGCCGGTGCTGGTGGCCGCTCAGCAGATGGGCGTCCCCGTGCGCTCGGTCAGCGCCGACCACCGCCAGTGGCTGCGAGAGCGCGGCATCGACACTCCAGACGCCCTGATCGGGCGGATGCGGAGCTCGGACCCCGGCGGCGAGCCGCCGGAGCTCCGGCGGCTCCAGCCGGGGGTGACCGAGTGGGCGGTGCATCCCGGCCACCCCGACGCCGACTCCGGGTCCGCCTACGACCTCGCCCGCAAGGAGGACCTGGAGACGCTCCACCGCTGCATGGTCAGGGCGCGCTACGACGAGCCGGTCTGGGGCGACGCGGTCCGCGTCAACCACGCCGAGGCCTTCGCCCAGGCACGCGAGGACGCCACCGCGGAGGCGGCGGGCGAGAACTGAGCCCGGGCTAGGAGGAGGTGGTGCCCTGGCGCTGCTCGCCGCCGGCACCGTTCTGGCGGTCCCCGATCTCCTCCCGCTTCCGCTCGCCGGAAACGAAGCGGCGGAAGATGCTCCGCCGGCCGCCGGCCGCCTCGCCCAGCTCGGCGAGCGAGGCCTCGAGGTCCCGGCCGAGATCATCGAGATCGGGCATCGCGTCGTAGTCGCCGATCAGGCCGAAGTTGACCTGGCCGTCGTAGCTCATGATCCCGACGCAGAGCGCCTGCCTCTTTGCCAGGGGAACCATCGGGAAGACCCTCAGCATCCGCCTGCCCATCAGGAAGAGCGGGAACTGCGGCCCCGGGACGTTGGTCACCACCAGGTTGAAGAAGCGCTGCCGGGACTGAAGACGAGCCGCCTGACCGGCCAGGGTGGGGGGAGCGAAGTCGGCGAGCTGGGTGAGCAGGGTCGCGCCCATCGCCTGCTTCGACTCCTTCAGGTCGCCCATCGACTCGCTCACCAGGTGCAGCCGGCGCACCGGGTCCTCGCACCAGACCGGCAGCGTGGCCATCATCGCCGTCAGCTGGTTGCCGAGCGCGCCCTCTTGGTCGGCGGAGCGGACACTCACCGGCACCATCGCGCGCAGCTCGAGCCCGGCGGTCGAGTGCCCGTGCGAGCGCAGATAGCGCCCCAGTGCGCCGGAGACGGCCGCGAGGACAACGTCGTTGACCGTGCCCCCGAGCTCGTCCTTGACCTGCTTCAGGTCGCGGAGGGAGGCGCGGACCCAGGTGAACTTCCGGTGTGGCCCGATCTCCACGTTGAACGGGGAGGCCGGCGCGGCGATCCCGGCCCAGGCAAAGGAACCCGCGGCCGCGAGGGAATCGGTGACCTTGTCGAGGGCCCGGCGGGGCCCGCGCAGCACCCAGCGCGCCCCACGAAAGATCTCCCGCGGGCTGACCGCGCGCTCGACCAGGGCCTCGGCGAGCAGGTGCGAGTCGTTCGGTTCCGGCTCGGGCAGCCAGGCTTCGGGCTCGTCTGCCTGCGGGGTGTCCGGCTCGCGCTCGAGGTCGAAGAGCACCGTGGTGATGTCGACGCCGGAGATCCCGTCGACGAGGCAGTGATGGGTCTTGCCGACGATCGCGAAGCGCCCGCCGCTCAGGCCCTCGACCAGCCAGAGCTCCCAGAGGGGCTTGGAGCGGTCGAGCCGCTGGGAGAAGATCCGCGCGGCAAGGCGCCGCAGCTGTTCCTCGCTGCCGGGCGACGGCAACGATGTGTGGCGGACGTGGTACGCGAGGTTCAGGTGGGGATCGTCAACCCAGACCGGACGCCCCTGGCTGAAGGGGACGAAGCGAAGCTTCTGGCGAAAGCGGGGCACCAGGTGCAGCCGCGAGGCGATGTGGTCGCGAAACTCGAGGTACGGCGGCGCCGGGCCCTCGAAGAGAGTGGTCGAGGCGACGTGCATGTGCGTGTCGCCCTCCTCCAGATGGAGGAAGGAGGAGTCCAATCCGCTCAATCGCTCGGCCACAGGCCGGATATTCGCATACCGCTCTGCAGTGTGAGCGTGATCACACATGCGCACCGATCGCCTCCCTACGGTGCTCCGGCCAGAGAGAGGAATCGCAAAACGAACCGCCGAGCCACCTCGGGTGAATCGCTGCCTCTTGCGGAGGCAGCTCACATCTACGGGTGGGCGGGGGAACCAACGCCGGCGAAGCATGCCGGCAGGGGCGAATGGGGCGGTGTTCCGCCCTTAGCGGTAGGTGCGAGGGCGCTCCGTTAGGAGCAACCCGTTTGATGAAGCGCCACCGCGAGCCCGTCAGCTAACCCCGTAGGCGGCAGAGGAAGGCAGGTGTTTCACTTGCGTCGCTTCCGTTGGAAGCGGAGGCGGGCCGCGCTCGCGCTGCTGCCCGCCGCAGCAATGATGGTCACGCTGGGGCTCGCCGGAGCAGCGACCGGCACCGGCCCGGTACCCGCCGCGGGCGGGCCCGTGACGGATGGCGAAGCGAGCGGCGGACCCGCCAGCGTCAAGTTCGGCGTCAGGCGGCACGTGATGGTGGGGGGTTCGGTCGTCATCCACGGCCGGGTCAGGACGGCCGACAGCCGCCTGGTTCTGGTCAAGGTGGACGGCCGCAAAGTGAAGACGGTCCGCAGCCAGGAAGACGGCCGCTTCAGGGCGCGCTGGCGTGCATCGCACACCGGCGTCTTCGAGGCGAAGGTAGTCGCCGGAGGCAACGCGGTCGCGCGGACCGCGCGCAGCACACGGGTGAACGTCTACCGGCCCGTGGCCGCCTCGTACTACGGCCCGGGCCTGTACGGCAACGGGACCGCCTGCGGGAGGACACTGACCCCGTCAGCGGTCGGAGTCGCCCATCGAACCCTGCCCTGCGGCACGCGGGTCACCCTGCGGTACCGCGGGCGGACGGTGACGGTCCCGGTGATCGACCGGGGACCGTTCTCGGGCAGCCGCGAGTACGACCTGACCGCGGCCACCAAGGCCAAGCTCGGGTTCGGCTCGACCGGGAACGTGCTGACCACCCGCTAGATCAGGCCGAGATCCAGGCTCAGCGGCCCGGCCGCGTCCTCCCCGTCACCGGGGGCGGCGCGCGCCGGGCCGCTGCTCTTCTCGTGCTCATCTCGGACCAGCCCGGCCACCCCGACCCCGACCAGTCGCACCGGCGCTCCGGGGTCGAACCGCCGGAGGAGCTCCTGCGCGGTCGCCGCGACGGTGTCGGGGTCGCGGGTCGGCGACTCGATCGTGCGCGAGCGGGTGTGGGTGCGGAATGGGCGCAGGCGAATCTTCAGGGTCACCGTCCTGCCCCGCCGGCCCTCCGAGGCGAGCCCTCTGCAGACCGAGCGGGCCAACTCGTCGACGGTCTCGAGGAGGACGGCGCGGTCGGTGACGTCGGCGGAGAAGGTGGTCTCCCGGCTCTCCGACTTCCGCTCGCGCTCGGTCTCCAGGCCGCGGTCGTCGATGCCGTTGGCGCGGTCGCGCAGCGCTGCCCCCAGCGAGGGCCCGAGCGCGGCGCGGAGAGTGCCGAGGTCGGCGGCGGCCAGCTCGGCGACCGTGCGCACCCCGATCCGACCCAGCCGCTCGGCGGTCTTCGGGCCCACCCCCGGGATCAGGGTCGCGGACCGCTCGCCCACACGCTCCAGCATCTGCTCGGCGCGCAGGGTGCAGAGCCCGTCCGGCTTCTCCAGGTCGGAGGCAATCTTGGCGAGCAGCTTGTTCTCGGCCAGCCCCACCGAGCAGACCAGCTTCGTCCGCTCCCGGACCTCGGTTTTCAGCTCCTGGGCCCGCGCGGTGGGGACGATCGATCCGGAGAGGTCCAGGTAGGCCTCGTCGACCCCGACGACCTCGACGGTCTCGCTGTAGCCGCGCAGGATCGACATCACCTCGCGCGACTTCTCCTTGTAGGCGTCCATGTCGCGAGGGAGGAGGATCGCCTGGGGGCAGCGCCGGTAGGCGGTGGCCAGCGGCAGCGCCGAGTGGACGCCGAACTTGCGCGCCTCATAGGAGGCGGTCATCACAACGCCCCGGGCGGTGGGATCGGTGCCCGTGGCGACGATCACCGGTTTGCCCCGGAGCTCGGGGCGGCGGAGCAATTCGACCGCCACGTAGAAGGCATCCATGTCGACATGGGCGATCACCTGCAGCAATCGATCCTAAGGCCGGCGGCCGACGGCGTTGGCTAGCCTGAGGTGGCGGTGGCGAACGCTGAGGCGAAGAATCTCGAGGCGATCGCGCGGGCGATCGACCAGCACAACTCGAACTGCCCGTTTCCGGCGGCCGAGGTTCGGATGAACCCCTTCGAGGTCGACCGGCTCGGCTGGGAGCACATTCGAGGCCTGCCGATCGTTCCCGATCCCGAGTTGGGAACCGGCCGCTTCCGGATTGTCTGCTCCCGAGACATCGAGGGCGAGGGGATCGAGGAGGCCGAGGCGCTGGGCATCCCGCTCGAGGTCGCGGTGCCAAGCGACCGCTAGGCCGCTCCATTTCGGAGCGAAGGGCGAAGCCCGTAGCGACTTATCCGGGGCGGCCGCCAGCGGTCGCGCCTGATGGCGAAGCCGCTCTCACCGTGCTCAAGTGGCGGCGGAGGAAGTGGAGCTGGTCGGCGATCGTCCGCTCGCGCCATTCGCCGAGGTAGATGTCGAAGTGGGCGCAGGGGTACTCGCGCACCTCGACCCTGCCCTTGGCCCGCCAGGCGGCGGCGCGGGCGCCCGGGGGAGGGGCGACCTGGTCGCGGTCGGCGATCTGGATAAGGATTGGGCTGCGGACCTCGTCCATCCTCGTGATCGCCCGGTTGGTCCACTCGGCGAGTACGCAGCGGGCGAGGATCTCGTTGCGCCAGCTCGGGCCCGCGATCGACAGGTAGCCGGCCTCGGCGTCGTCGCTCGCCATCGCCGCCACCTCTCCCGGCTTCGCTGCGAGCGGCATCAACCTCGGCGCCTGCCGGCGGGCCATTCCGGGAACGTCTTTGAGCGCTTCCAGGTTGACCCGCAGCAGCTGGCCCCAGTCGGCGTAACGGCTGATCTCGCGCATCGTCCGGAGGCCGTCGAGATCCGGGATCTGGGCGATCACCGCCGCGATCCGGGGGTCGTCGGCGGCAACGTAAACGATGTGCCCGCCCGACCACGAAGTTCCCCAGAGAACGATCCGATCCGGATCGACGCCGTCGAGGCCCCGGGCGAAGGCGACCGCGGCGCGGTAGTCGTCACGGTGGCGTGGGGGCCAGGCGAGCTGGCGGGGCTCGCCGGTCGAGGCGCCGAAGTTCCGGTAGTCGAAGAGCAGCACGTCGAGGCCCGCCTCGGCGAAGGCCTCGGCGAAGGGCTCCAGCCCCGAGTCGCGGGTGCCACCGATTCCATGGGCCATCACCACGCAGGGGCGCCCCCGCTCGGAGGCGAAGGCGTCGCCCTCCCCGGTGTAGTGCCAGGCGGCGCAGGTCTCGCCGCCGCTCTCGAAGCTGGCGTCGCGGCGCTCAGGCAGGGGCGGGCTCCGTCCGCTCGGCCCGCCCGGCGAGCTTCGCCGCCATGCCCCGCTGGGCGCGCTCACGGCCGGCGGGAATCTCGCGCTGCCAGATGTCGTGCTCGTACACGTACCAGTCGATCTGCATCGTGTGCCGCGGGCGCTCGGCGAACTGGCCGTGCTTGACCACGTCCTCGTCGATCGTCGCACTCCATCTCCGCGACCGAAGGCAGGGCGTAATCACCGCCCGCGTATCGGGCGACCAGCTTGCTCTGAAGCTCGACGAACGGGAAGAGCGTCGGGATCGCCTGCGCGAATCCGACCAGGGCAAGGTCGTCTATCCCCGGCACGAAGATTCGCTTGTAGAGCGGCAGGCGATTCTCGGGCGCGGAGAGGAACTCCCGGTCGAAGAAGGGGAAGGTGATCCTGTAGCCCGTCGCGTAGACGATCGCGTCGATCTCCTCGACGCTGCCATCCTCGAAGCGGACCCGGTCGCCATCGAGCTCGGCGACGTTCGGCTTCGCCCCCGCGTCGCCGGATCCCAACCTAAGCAGGAGCTCGCTGGAGACGGTGGGGTGTGCCTCGAGGAACTCGTGGTTGGGGTGGGGAAGGCCGAAGTCCTCCATCCGACCGGAGGCGATGAAGGGGAGCGGTCGGGCGAGCCAGCGCTGCAGCTTCACCGGCAGGTGTGGGTTGGTCTTGGCCAGCTTCCCGATCGGCTGGCCGAACAGGTACTTCGGCATCACCCAGGCGCCGCTGCGGGTCGAGATGAAGACCTTCTCGGCAACTCCCTTGCGGGAGAGCTCCGAGGTTATGTCAACCGCGCTGTTGCCGATCCCGCAGACCAGGACCCGTTTCCCGTCAGGTCCAGGGGCGTCTTCGGATCGATGTAGTGGTGGGAGTGGATCGTCTCGCCGTCGAAGGACCCGGGGAATTCCGGGAAGCGCGGATCCCAGTGGTGCCCGTTGCCGACGATCAGGAAGTCGAACTCCTCGGTTGAGCCGTCATCGAGGCTGATCCGCCAGCCGCCGCCCTGCTTGCGCTCGGCGTGCTCGACGCGGGTTTCGAACCGGATGCGCTCCCGAAGCGAGAAAGCGTCCGCATAGCGGTTCAGATAGGCCCGAATCTGGGCGTGATGCGCGTAGTCCGGGTAGTCCTCGCCCATCGGCATGTCGCGGAAGGAGACGCTGTCGCGATAGGTGTCGATGTGGAGCGACTGGTACGCCGAGGAGCGCCCGTTGGGGTTGCCGAAGTACCAGTTGCCGCCGATGTCGTCGCTGGCCTCGAAGCAGGTGTAGGGGAGACCCCAGTCGGTGAGGGATTTGCCGGCCGTCAGCCCGCTGATGCCGGCGCCGATGATCGCGGTTTGGGGCTTGGAAGACGTAGGGGGCAAGGCAGCAGGTCAGTCTAGTGGTGGCTGGCCGGCTGGCCAGGGGGCCCCTATGAAACGGGTCGCTCCTCGGCTTCGCCTGCGGAGCGCCCTCGCATTTAGATGTTGAAGAAGTTGATGTCGTGGTCGTTGAGGAAGCGCTGGACGTCGCCGTTGATCGGCCCGAGACTCGCCGGTCCAGATCAGCACCCCCATCGCGATCAGGATCACCCCGCCGATCGCCATGATCGCCGCGTAGTGGCGCTTGACCACGGCGAACGCGGTGGTCATCCGGGAGAAGGCGAGCGCGGTGAGCAGGAACGGGATCGCCAGCCCGGCCGAGTAGACGGCGAGCAGGAAGGCGCCGTGGGCCGCCGAGTCCGAGAGCGCCGCGGCCGCGAGGATCGCGGCGAGGGTCGGGCCGATGCACGGCGTCCAGGCGATCGCGAAGGCGGCGCCGGCGACCACCGGGCCGCCCTTGCCGGCCCGCGCGAGCAGCGCCGTCGACGTGCCACTCGCGGTTCAGGCGGGTGACGAAGAGGGCGGCGATGAAGAGCACGCCCATCGCGATGATCAGGGCGGCCGGCGATCTTCTTCAGCAGCAGCTGGTTGTCCTGCAGGGCGCTGCCGAGCCCGGTCGCGGTCAGCCCGAGGAGGATGAAGATCGCCGAGAAGCTGGCGACGAAGAGCAGGCTGGGGGCGAGCACCCGGCGCCAGTCGGCCTGCTCGAGGTCGGTGGCGGAGACCCCGGTGACCGCGGAGAGATACCCGGGCACCAGCGGCAGCACGCAGGGGGAGAGGAAGGAGACGAGGCCCGCCGCGAGCGCCGCGAAGATACCCACTCCTGCCGCGGGATCGCTTTCCATGGAGCGGATTCTGGCGCACCCGAAAAGCGTCTGAGCGGGCTCCACTACACCCAAAACCGCTGATGGTGGTTTACACGGATCGGGATTGCGGCGCCCTCCGGATGGCACTTCGCCCACCCGCGCCTAGGCTGATCAAGCCTCGATTCACGGCCAGCGGCGACCTAATCTCAGTCTTGTTCAGGGGTACATCAGCCGTTGGGCAACCCGGCGCGGCGGCCTTCATCCCCCTGGGGTTGCCGCGCCGGGCCCGCGTGCGGATAGCTTTCCCGCGTGAGTCCGTGTTCCCGCATCGCCGCGGCGCTCCTGGCGCTCACCCTGGGCGCCTCCGGCTGCGGGGGAGAGGACGAGGAGAAGGCGATCGGGGAGGACTCGCTGCGTAACTGCCTCGCGGATGCCGGCCTGAAACAGCAGGCCGATGGCACCACTCCGAACGCACCGCTCTTCAACCTGCCCACCGACTTTCGGCTGCGGGTGCCGGAAGGCGGCAGCGCCGGTTTCGTCGTCGAGGGAAGCGAGGAGAAGGTCCGGCGCCGCGCCGCCGACATCCGCGCCGCCCTGCGGACCTTTGGTGTCGCCGACCCCGATCAGTGGCTGGTCGCGAGGCGGAACGTGATCGCCGTCTTCGACCGCGTCCCCCCGGCCGAGACCCGCCGCTCGGTCGAATCGTGCATCCGGTAAATGCGAGGGCGCTCCCCAGGCGAAGCCGAGGAGCGACCCGTTTTATGCCGCCGGTCCCGGATCCTGGCCCAGCTGCACTCGCAGTCCGCGGGCGGCCTTCGGTGCCAGCTCGCGGGCGTTGTTGTTGAACATCACGTGGACGTTCTCCGCCTCCTCGGCGAGCGTCTTCGCCCGGTCGGCGATCTCAGCCAGCTCGTCGGTGGAGTAGTCGTAGTCGAATCGCTCGGCGACGCTGCGGCCGCTCATGTAGCCCTCGGTGTTGCGCCCGTGGCAGCGCAGGTAGGCGAGCGACTCGTTGGTGACGGCGTCGATCGAGGGGAAGATCGGGACGTGGTCGCCGGGCGGTGAGTCGACGCTGACGAAGACCGCGCCGTGCTCGGTGAGCCAGTCGAGGACGTCCTCGAACCGCTTCGCGGAGGCCCAGCTGCGGCGGCGGAACTCGATCGCGACGGGGTGGGGCGCCAGCCCCTCGATCACCGGCGCCAGCTCCTCGAGCTCGTTCTTCCGCGGATCGAAGCCCGGGGTGAGCTGGAGGAGATACGAGCTGAGCTTGCCGGCCTTCGCGAGCGGCTCGAAGGCCTCGGCGCTGCGGCGGACCATCTCGTCGAGCAGCGGGCGATCGAGAATCACCCGCCCGCGGTCGTTGGTCTCGACCTCGTCGCGGAGCTCCTTCGGCAGGTCCTTCAGCTTCGCGGCGTGGTGGGAGAGGAGCCGGTGGAGCTTGACGTCGAATTGGAAGCCCTCGGGCGTCGCCTCGGCCCAGCGCTCGACCGTGGCCGGATCAGGGATCGCGTAGAAGCTCGAATTCAACTCGACCGCTTCGAAGCGCTCGGCGTAGAACGGGAGCCGCTCCCGCGCCGCCAGTCCACGCGGATACCAGTGCTCGACGAAGCCGGGATCCGACCAGCTCGAGGTGCCGACGACGATCGCCACACCCGAACTATCGCGCCAGAGGTGGCGCTGGGCTAGCGGGAGCGGTCTCTGAGCTCGAACCAGACGCGGGCGGTGCCCGCGTCGACGCCCCAGCGGTCGCTGAGCGAATCGACAAGCCGCAGACCCAGACCGCCGTCCGGGCCGAGACGGGCCTTCCGCCGAAGCCCGAACGGACTCGTTCCCTCGTCCTCGACCTCGCCGCGGATCGTGTTGCCGTCTCGGCGCAGGCGTACTTTCACCCGGCCCTGGGGGCCGTGCTTGATCGCGTTGGTGACCAGCTCGGAGACGATCAGCCGGACGTCCTCCAGGGTCTGCTCGCCGATGCCGTCGATCACCTGGGTAGTCACCCGACGAGCCTGGGCGACCGACTCGGGCTGCGAATCGAGAGTGATCTCGAGCTCCTGGGCCAAGAGGGCACATGTTCTCGGCCTCGCCGCAGGCTTCCATCCGTAGAGCCACGCGGACTTGGCTGCGGTTTACCCGCATCCATGCCTGGTATTGATGAGCGAGAGCCTCCGCTAGGGGGTACGTACGCGTTTGGCTCGGCGTGCGTAGGGCGAATGCACGAGAAGATCGGTTATGGAAACTCAGCCGCGCGGACCAGCTCGATTTGGCGCAGGCGTCGTGAGCAAGCAGGCTCGCCGCGACCGCCTCGCCCGGAGCCACCAGGCCGTGTCTTGTGCGGTTGTTGGCCCTTTTGCTGTGCCCCGGCCAGCTTTCTGGCGGGTCTCCCGTCATCGGTGTCGGGCCCCCGCGAGAAGCCGCCGCGATTGGCAACCGATCCACTTACTTCGGGCACCAGCTGATTCAGAGGCTGATCCCTGGCGCTCGAGGGCAACGGCGAGACTGCTCGCCGTAGTTCACATAACTCCGCCGTGAGTTGCCGGAAGTCACGCAGCGCCTGTTTTCTGTGCGTTAACCGGCCCAATCGAGGCCACCGCCCGCCTACGATTAGGTAGTGGCGCGTCAACCCGAACTGGTGAAGCCGCCCGCGACGCTGGCCCGCCTCCAGGAGCTTTCCGCAGCCACCCTGCTGGCGATGATCGGCGCCAGCTTGATCGCCGTCCTCGACGGGCTTGGCTCCGGGATCGTGCTGATCGCCCTGCTGGCGATCCCGCCGGTGATCGCGGCCCTGAACGCCTCGCCCCCGGAGACCGGCGTGGTCGGCGCCTTCTGCGTTCTCCTCGCCGTCCTCTCCGGCACCTGGAACCAGAATTTCGACCAGACCGAGTACGTGGTCGGGGTGCTGACCGTGGTCGCAGGCGCTCTCGCCGGGCTCTGGGTATCGACCCTGCGTGCCAACCTCGACCGCGAGCAGGCCGCCTCCGAGCTTCTCGCCGAGGCGGGCCGCCTCATGGAGACCCCCCTCGACCAAAAGGAGCGAGCCCTTCAGCTGGCGAAACTCGCCGTCCCCGCACTCTCCGACGTCGCGATGGTCGACATGCTGTCGCCGGAGGGGCAGATCGTACGGATGGCGGCTTGGAGTGCGGGCAGCGACGTCGCCGACCGCTTCATCAAGCTTCGGGCCGAGGTCCCGATCGATCCGCGTGGGCCGCACCCGGTCGCCGAAGTGCTCCGAACCGGCGAGCAGCGGCTGCTCGATCGGCTCTCGGACCAGCAAATCGACGAGATCACCACCAAGGACGAGGAACGCGAAGCACTGGTCCGCGATCGCTTTCGCTCCTGTCTCCTCCTCCCCCTCGTCGCCGGAGGGCGGGTGGTTGGCTGCGTGACCCTGTGGATCATGCGGCCGGCTAACGCCTTCGACGAGATCGCTCGCCGCACCGCGAAGCGGCTCGCCGACCGTGCCGCACTGGCCCTCGTCAACGCGCGGCTCCACGAGCAGCAGGCGCACATCGCCTCAGTCCTCCAAGGCAGTCTCCGACCGCGCTCGCTGCCCGAGATCGCCGGCTTTGAGTCCTCCTCGCGGTTCCTGGCGGCGGGCGAGGCCTACGAGGTCGGCGGTGACTTCTACGACGTCTTCCGGACTGGATCGGGCGCCTGGACCGCGGTGATCGGCGACGTCTGCGGCAAGGGCCCGGAGGCAGCGGCGCTGACGGCGCTGGCGCGATACTCGATCCGCGCCGCCTCCTCCCCCGAGCGGGCCCCCAGCGACGTGCTCCGCGCCCTCCACGAATCGATCACGGGCGAGCGCACCGACCTTCGCTTCTGTACCGCGGCCATCGCCCGGCTCCAGACCCCGCGGAACGGCGGGGGATCGGCCCGATTGACGATCGCCCTGGGCGGACACCCCCCACCCCTGGTACTGAGAAAGAGCGGCCGCGTCGAACAGCTCGGGCGGCCGGGCACCCTGCTCGGCGCCCTCCCCACCCCCGACCTCGCCGACGTCGACGCCCGCCTCGGCGTCGGCGACGCGCTCGTCCTCTACACGGATGGGATGCTCGACCTCGCCGATCGCACCAGCGATGACGACCCGGATTGGCTCCTGAAGCAGCTCGAAAGGGCCGGCGGCGGCAGCGCCGACGAGGTCGCCTCGAAACTGGCCGAAGCAGCGATCAAGCGGAACGGCGGCGAGCCCCGGGACGATATCGCGATCCTCGTCCTTCGCCGCCGCGGCGCCGGCTAGCGCCCGGCGGTGGCCGTCCGCCGTCCCGTTCGGATCGGCTGCTCCGGCTGGGTCTATCCGGACTGGCGGGGGCGCCTCTACCCCGAGGGCCTTCCGCAGCGGCGCTGGCTCGCCCGCTATGCGGAGGAGTTCGACACGGTCGAGGTCAACAGCACCTTCTACCGGCTGGCCTCCCCCGCCGCGGTCGAGACCTGGGTCGAGCAGACGCCGGACGACTTCGTCTTCGCAGTGAAGGCGAGCCGCTATCTCACTCACGTCAAGCGCCTGATCGATCTCGGCCCCTACATCAAGCGCTTCTATGACCCCCTCGAGGCGCTGGTGAAGTCCGGCAAGCTCGGGCCGGTGCTCTGGCAGCTGCCCGAGAACTTCCACCGCGACGACGAGCGGCTGGCCGGGGCGCTCGCTGCGCTGCCGCCCGGGCGCCACGCTTTCGAGTTCCGCCACCAGAGCTGGTTCACCGCCGACGTCTACGCGCTGCTCCGCAGGCACAAGCGTCGCCCTGGTGATCGGCGACCATCCAAAGTGGCCCTTTCAGGCGCACGAGCGGACCACCGATTGGACCTTCGTCCGCTTCCACTACGGCCGCCGGGGCCGCAAGGGCAAGTACTCCGACTCCGAGCTCGACACCTGGGCCCGCCGCCTCGCCCAGTGGCGCCGCCGAGACCGAGATCTTCGCCTACTTCAACAACGACTGGCGGGGCTACGCGCTGGAGAACGCGAGGCGGTTGAAGCGCAGCCTCGGCGTCTAGTGCCGGCGCCAGTTGCCGCCCAGCATCTTGCTGAGGCGGCCTCCGCGGCGCGGCTTGAAGCTCGGGGGACCCTTCTCCGGCGGCGGCAGCTGGGCTGCGGCAGCCGCGTCGATGTTCAGCCGCACCGCCCTCTCGGCGGTGCGAGCAACCTCGGGGGCGTCGGCGAATCGGAGCTCACCGTCGGTGGTCTCGATCACGAAGCCGTCGAGGATGTGCTCGCGATAGTTGTCGACGACCTCGTCGACCTTTCCCACCTCCACCCCGTCGGAGGAGTAGACGGGTGTGCCGCGCGCAACCGCCGCGTAGTGGATTCCGGGGCCCTCGTCGATTTCCATGGCTAAAGCATACGAACACCGTTGAAACGGCCGCTAAGTTCCGGGCGTGGCCGGCTACTCGGGAACCCCCCTCGCCAAGGAGCTCGGGATCAAGGAGGGTCACCGGGTCGCCTTCCCGGCCGCGCCGGCTGGCTTCGAGAAGCTGCTCGGAAGGGAGGGCTCTGGATCGCGTGGTCCAAAGGCCTCGTCCGGCGTCGAGACCGACCTGAAGTTCACCGACGTGCAGGAGCTCGGACTCGCCAGCAAGCTCGTCGACAACAAGGTCTGCGCAATCGACGAAACCTGGTCGGGAGTTCGGATGGTGATCCGGCTCAAAGACCGCCTCGAGCCGCTCCGCCACCGCCGGCTGCTCGCAGAAGCCGGCGATCTGCCGCGCCAGCCTCCCGCCCTGCCAGGCGAGCGGGGACTCGCCGCGGCTCCTCGCTGATCAGCCGCGCCCCGGGAGTCGCTCCGCCCAGGCCTCGGCCACCGCATATGGATGGCCCGGGTCGGCCGTCGTCGTGGCTGGCGACCACGAGCGCCGGGAGCTCGAGAGAACTCGAGCTCCGCGATGCCGTCGAAGGGCACCGAGCGCGGCACCTCGCGCAGCGCCCGCGCGACTGCGCTCCGGGTGGCGGTGCAGCTGGCATCCGCTCGCGCGTGAACCGGAGGACCGTCTCGCGCCAGGCCGGGTCGACCGCCAGGTCGGCCTCGTAGGCCTCCATGAACCCCTCCACCCCTCCCCGCTCGAGCCCGTCGGCGAGCCGGTCCCAGTGCGTCGAGCGCCTCCTCGGCGGCGGCAGCCCGAGCTGCACCGGCCCGATCAGGACCAGCGCCCGCGAGCTCGCTCGCGGTGCCCGAGCGCGTAGGCGAGCGACCGTGTGGCAGCCCATCGAGTGGCCGCGAGCACGAGCGGCCTCGCCCCACCTGCGCTCTCGAGCACCGCGCCCAGGTCGGCGACCAGCTCCGCGGTAGGTGTATCCCTCGTCCGCCGGGGCCGGGGTCCGACTCGCCGTGGCCGCGGGCGTCGTAGGAGATCTGGCGGTAGCCCCGCCGCGCCAGGGCCTTGGAGCCGTGGACGACGTAGCGGCGGGTCGCGGTGACCCCGTGCAGGAGCACGATCGGCGGCCCCTCCCCCACCGCTCTCGCCCGCCAGGCGCGGTCCCGACGGTCGACCGCGAACGGCGTCGGCTCGAGGCTCTCGGCCATCGCGGACCGAGCTCAGGCGGCCGCTCGACGGCGCGCTCGAGGTCGTCCCGACGTCCTGGTAGCGGAGCCCGAACAGGGCGACGTGGCGGTAGCGGACGATGCCCTCGCGCGTCGACCAGGAAGATCGAGCGGCGCACGAAGCCGCCGGGGCCGAGCGACCCCGTAGGCGCGGGCGACTCGCTTGCCGGGGTCGGCGAGCAGCGGGCACGGTGAGGCCGTGCTCGGCGGCGAAGCGCTCGTGCGACTCCACCGTCTGCGGCGAGATGCCGAGCATCGGCACCCCGAGCGCCTCGATCCGGTCGCCGTCGTCGCGGTAGGAGCAGAACTGCTTGGTGCAGACCGGGGTGAAGTCCCCCGGATAGAAGGCGAGGATCAGCCCCTCGCCGCGGTAGTCGGCGAGCCGGTAGGTGCGCGAGCCGGTGCCCTCGAGCTCGAAGTCCGGCGCTCTGTCGCCCTCGCGAACCTTCGCCATCAGCCGCCCCGCCCGATTACCCGCCCGATCTTCAACGCTCCGAAGGCTAGCTGGCGGTTCCGGGCTGCGATCATCGCGGCACGTTGCCCGAGCGAGCGACCGAGCGCGATACCGGGCCGCCGCCGCGGCGGATCCAGATCGTCGCTCGGGGAATGAACACCGTCATCGCCAGGGCACCATTCGCCTGGCCGCTGCTGCGGGGAACGATGCGTCGCATCTTCGACCGGCTCGCGCCGACCTGGGAGGCCCGCTCCTCCGTCGAGCACCTGACGCCGCTTGCCGCCGCCCTCCTCCACGTCCGCCCCGCCCCCGAGCGGGCCCTCGACCTCGGCACCGGGACCGGCGACGCGGCGCTGCTGATCGCGCGCGAGTTCCCCCAGGCGCGGGTCCGCGGCGTCGATCTCTCCGAGGAGATGATCCGCCTCGCCCAGCGGCGGATCGGGCTCGACCCCGAGGGGCGGGTGGCCTTCCGGGTCGCCGACGCCGCCGACCTCCCCTATGAGGACGACTCGTTCGACCTCGTCGCCCAGCTCAACATGCCGCCCTTCTTCGCCGAGACGGCGCGGGTGCTGCGGCCGGGCGGCTACGTCGTGATCGCGGCGAGCTGGGGCCCCGCGACCCCGTTCTACACGCCCGAGTCCGTGCTTCGCGCGCGGCTTCGCCCGCGTCGGGCTCGAGCAGGTCGAGAGCGGTGAGCGCCGGCGACGGCACCTACTGGGTGGCGCGACCCCGGGCTAGCGGCCCATACAGCCGCAATCTTGTGTTGGGCAAGCCATAGATTCAACCTGTGAACGCCGATCGCCCCCACCTGCTGCTCGTCAACCCCGTCCTCCGGCGGCGGCCGCGCCCGGAAGCTCCTGCCCGAGGTGGAGGGAGAGCTCCGGCGGCGGCAGATCGTCTTCCGCATCGATCGACACCCGGAGCCTCGAGCACGGGGTCGAGGAGGCACGGCGCGCCGCGGACGCAGGCGAGACTCCCGTGGTCATGAGCGGCGACGGGCTGATCGGCCAGGTCGGCGGCGCCCTGGCCGGATCGGGGCGCCGCTGGGGATCATTCCCGGCGGGCGCGGCAACGACCTCGCCCGGGTGCTCGGGATCCCGACCGGAGCCGGCCGGCGCGGTCGCGGTGCTCGCGCCAGGGGAACGAGCGCGAGATCGACGTCGGCGAGGTCAACGGCCGGCGCTTCCTCTGCATCGCCTCGCTTCGGCTTCGACTCCGACGCCAACCGGATCGCGAACGAGGCTCGCCTGGTGCAGGGGCAACCTCGTCTACGCCTACGCCGCGCTGCGGGCGCTGGCCGCCTGGAGCCCGGCGACCTTCACGCGTCACCGTCGACGGCGATGGCGCCGATGACGTTCAGCGGCTACTCGGTGGCGGTCGCCAACAGCCGGCCTTCGGCGGCGGGATGTTCGTCGCCCCCGACGCGGAGCTCGACGACGGGCTCTTCGACGTCGTGCTCGATCGGCGACATCGGCAAGCTTCGCTTCCTGGCTAACCTGCCAAAGGTGTTCAAGGGCACCCACGTCGAAGAGGACGAGGTGGCCGAGCTGCCGGCGCGGCGCCGAGGTCGAGGTCAGCGCCGACCGCGCCTTCGCCGTCTACGCCGACGGCGAGCACCTGGCCGACCTGCCGGCGACGCTGCGCGTCCTCCCGCGCGCGCTGCGCGTGATCGCGCCCGCCGAGGCCGAGGCGTGAGCCGGTCGAGGCGTCAATCGCCGCGGCGACGCCGCGGCGAGCGCCCTGTTCGGCCCAAGCGCGCCCTCGCCCGGGCTACGCGGCGCGCCTCAGCCGCCGCAGCGGGCGCGGCGGCGGCACCACCCTGCCGGGCCGGCTGCTGCTGCGCATGGCGCCCGACGCGATCGAGCGGCTCGGCCGCGGGCCTCGAGCGCGGCTCGATCGTCGTCAGCTCCACCAACGGCAAGACGACCACGGCGGGGATGATCGCCGCCATCCTGCGGCCGCGCGGGCCGCCAGCCGGTCCACAACCGCGCCGGCTCCAACATGCACTGGGGCGTCGCCACGGCGCTGCTCGAGCAGGGCGGCGACGAGGGCCTGTTCGAGCTCGACGAGGCCTGGCTGCCCCGCGTCGCGCCGCAGCTTCGCCCCCGGCTGCTCGTGCTCGGCAACCTCTTCCGCGACCAGCTCGACCGCTACGGCGAGCTCGAGCGCCTCGCCGACGAGTGGGCCGAGCTGGTCGAGGCGCTCGTCGGGCAGGTGCGAGTTCGCGCTCTGCGCCGACGACCCGCTGATCGCCGACCTCGGCCGCGACCGCGAGCTGCGCCGGCGCCCCGGCGTCACCTACTTCGGGATCGAGGACGCCGAGCCAGGCGCTGCCCGAGCTCCAGCACGCCCACGACGCCAAGCACTGCCGCCGCTGCGGCGCCCCCTACGCCTACGAGCGGGCCTTCGTCGGCCACCTCGGCCACTACTCCTGCCCCAACTGCGACGCCGACCGCCCCGCGCCCGACGTCGCCGCCACCGAGGTCGAGCTGCGCGGGATGTCCGGCTCGCGGTTGCGGGTGCGGACGCCGGAGGGCGAGCTCGAGCTGGAGCTGCCCCTCCCCGGCCTCTACAACGTCTACAACGCGCTCGCGGCGATCACCGCCGGCGCTGCGCTCGGGCATCCCGCTCGAGCAGATCCGCGCGGGGCTCGAGGCGATGCGGGCCGTCTTCGGCCGGGTCGAGACGATCGAGGTCGCCGGCAAGCCGGTCTCGATCCTGCTGATCAAGAACCCGGCGGGCGCCAACGAGGTGCTGCGCACGCTCAGCCTCGAGGCGCGACGGCGACGGCGCGGCTCGACCTCTGGATCGCGCTCAACGACCGGATCGCCGACGGCCGCGACGTCTCCTGGATCTGGGACGCCGACTTCGAGCTGCTCGCCGGCCAGCGTTCGCCGGGTCGTCTGCGCCGGCACCCGGGCGCCGGAGATGGCCCTGCGCCTCAAGTACGCCGGCTGGCCGCAGGAGCGCGATCGAGGTCGAGGCGGCGATCGGCGGCTCGCTCGACCGCGCGGTCGCCGAGGCGCCCCGGCGGCTCTTCGCCCTGCCCACCTACACCGCCCTGCTCGAGCTGCGCACCCTGCTCGCCGAACCGCGGCCTGGCGCCGGAGTACTGGGAGTGAGCCTGCGCCCCGCTCCGAGCCCCGACGAAGCTGCGATCTGGCAGGACGTCGAGTTCGGCTCCTACGCGGCCGACCTCCGCTGTGGGAGGAGCTCGCGCGGCGCGGCAGGCGGCCCGGTGCTGGAGCTCGGGGGCGGGCCGGGCCGCGTCGCGCTGCACCTCGCCCGGCGCGGGCTACGAGGTGCTCGCGGTCGAGCGCGATCGCCGAGCTGGCGGACGAGCTCGAGCGCCGCGGCTGCCGAGGGCTTCCGATCCATGTCGTGGCCGCCGATCGTGCTGGCGGACCCGCCGTGGCCGCAGTCGGCGCGCGAAATTCGCGCCTCGTGATCGCGCCGCTGCAGGTGGTCCAGCTGCTTGACGAGCGGGAGCGGCGCGCGACGTGCTCGCCGGCGTCGCGGCGCTTGCTCGCGCCCGGCGGGCGCATTCGCGCGTCGCGCTCGTGGACGAGACGACGCCGGCGGAGCGCGGCGCGGTAGCCGCGGCGCCTCGCCGGACATGCGCGAGCTCGACGGCTGGGTCTTCTCGAGCCAGCCCCTCTGGGTCCAGGTCTCGCGATCGACGGCCTCCGAGTGCGCAGCGCCTGCGCCAGCGCGTCTCGCCCGCGGCGACCTGAGCGCAGGGTCCACGACGATCGTCCTCGACCGGCTCGACGCCGGAGCAGCTCGAGGCCGAGGCGCGCGCGCGCGGGGCCTGCGGCCGCCGGGCCGGCGCCGATCACGCCGCCGACGGCCAGTCGGGTCGACCGTCGTGGTCCTCGCTGGAGGCGCTGATGGCACGACTGCTCGAGCTGCGCCTGCTGGCGCTCTATCCCGGAGCAGATGAACATCTACGCCGACCGCGGCAACATCCTCTTCCTGCAGCGCCGCTGCGAGTGGCGCGGGATCGGCTTCTCGCTACGCCGGCGTCGGGGCCCGGCGAGGGCTTCGACCCCGCGCGAGCACGACCTGATCTACATCGGCGGCGGCCAGGACCGCGACCAGGTGCTCGTCGCCGAGGACATGCTGCGCACGCAAGCGCGACGCGATCGCCTCCGCGGTCGAGGACGGCGCCGCGCTGCTCGCCGTCTGCGGCGGCTACCAGCTGCTCGGCCACAGCTACCAGCTCGGCGACGAGCGCGATCCCGGGCCTCGGGCTCGCCGACCTCGAGACGGTGCGCGAGCAGGGGCCGCGGCTGATCGGCAACGTCGCGATCGAGGTCGACCTCGGCGACGGCCCGCGAGCGCTCGCCGGCTTCGAGAACCACGGCGGCCGCACCCACCTGGGCGCCGGCGCCGAGCCGCTGGGCCGCGTGCTCCACGGGCACGGCAACAACGGCAGCGACGGCCTCGAGGGCGTGCGCGCGCCTGAACATGATCGGCACCTACCTGCACGGCCCGCTGCTGCCCAAGAACGCCTGGCTCGCCGACCGCCTGATCGCGCTCGCGCTCGCGCGCCGCGACCGGCTCGCGAGCCCGAGCTGGAGCCGCTCGACGACGAGCTCGAGGCCGCCGCCCACGAGGCCGCGCTGCGCGCCGCGAGCGCGGCTAGACACGCCGCCGGCACCCGGTGGCGATCAGACGCGCGGCGCAGGCGGCCGCTGCGCAGGAAGTCGCTTCGGGCTTCGCCCTCGCTCGAGTAGCGGCAGCCTGGCAGCCGCTGGATCACCCCTGATCGTCATCGTCTGATCGTCGTCGGACTGATCGTCCTGGCCGGGCTCGCTCTACATCCTGATCCGCAACGCATCATCGCCGCGCGCAACCGCGTCGACGAGGCCTGGAGCGGCATCGACGTGCAGCTGAAGCGCCGGCACGACCTGGTCCCGAACCTGGTCGAAGTCCCGTAAGGGCTACGCCACCCACGAGCGGAGACCTTCGAGAAGTCACCAAGGCCCGCAGCCAGGCGATGGGGCGAGCGGCGTCGAGGAGACCGGCAAGGCGGAGAGCGCCGCTCAGCGCCGCCCTCGGCGGCCTCCGGGTGGTCGCCGAGCAGTACCCGGAGCTGCGCGCCACCGAGAACTTCCAGCAGCTGCAGCAGCAGCTCTCCGAGCTCGAGGACGAGATCCAGGCATCGCGGCGGATCTACAACTCGAACGTCCAGTCCTACAACACCAAGATCCAGCAGTTCCCGGCCTCGATCATCGCCAACCAGGGCGGCTTCAAGGCCGCGCCTTCTTCGAGATCGGCGACGCCGCCGAGCGCGAGGCGCCGCAGGTCTCCTTCAGCTAGCGCTTCGGCCTAGAGGCCGCTGGAACCGAAGCCGCTGGCGCCGCGGGCCGAGGACTCGAGCGAGTCGGCCTCGACCGGGCTGGCGTGGGCGATCGGGACCAGCAGGAGCTGGGCGATCCGGTCGCCGGCGGCGACCTCGGAACTCGGAGCTGGGTCGGTGTTGAGCAGCAGCACCCTGACCTCGCCCCGGTAGCCGGGGTCGATCAGCCCGGGCGAGTTGACCAGGGCGATCCCGTGCTTGAGCGCCAGGCCCGAGCGGGGCAGCACCAGGCCGGCGAGTCCCTCGGGGATCGCCACCGCGAGGCCGGTGCCGACGCTGACCCGCTGGCCGGGGCCGATCCTGGCGCCCTCGGCCGAGTAGAGGTCGAGCCCGGCGTCGTTGTCATGAGCGCGCGTCGGCAGACGTCGCCTGTCGCTGAGACGAATGAAGCGGAGCTCCTCCATCGGATCGCCAAGCCTAGACCCGGCGCGGTCCGGTCGAGCCGGTCCCACGCCCCGTTGACGCTGGCGTCAGACGGCTCGGAGCCGTCGCGAGATCCGGCCCCGGCTCGTCGTCACTGACGGCGAGGTCGGCGAATCGCTCGGCGAGCTGCGGCAGGAAGGAGAGCGCGAACGTGAACCCCGTCCGGGCGATCTTCGCGCTCGAGGTCACCAGCGACCTCGTGAAGCTCCGAAAGCCGCTCGCCATCTGCGAAGGGTACGAGCAACTCGACCTCGGTGAGGTTCTGCTCGATCAGGCCCGCGATCCGTCGGCGCAGCTCGTCCAGCCCCTCGCCGGTCTCGGCCGAGACCAGGACCGCGTCGCGGTGGCGGAGGGAAGCTCGCGGCGCTCTGCCTCGTCGAGCAGATCGACCTTGTTCATCGCCAGCAGCCGTGGGGTCGCTCCGGCGCCGATCTCCTCGAGAACCGCGTCGGCGGCGGCGATCGACTCCGCCGCTCGCCGACTCGGCCTCGGAGCCGTCGACCACCTGCACGATCAGGTCGGCGAGGACAGTCTCCTCGAGGGTCGCCTTGAACGCCTCGACCAGCTGGTGGGGGAGCTTGCGGATGAAGCCGACCGTGTCGGTGAGCAGGTAGCGCCTGCCGTTCTCCTCGAAGGCCCGGGTGGTCGGGTCGAGGGTGTGGAAGAGCCTCTCCCCCACCCCGACGCCGGCCCCGGTGAGTGCGTTCAGCAGGGTCGACTTGCCGGCGTTCGTGTAGCCGGCGAGGGCGACGGACGGCAGCGCGGCGCGCTCCCGGCTCGCGCGCATCACGGCGCGGTTTTGCTCCAGGCGCTCGAGGCGCCGGCGAAGGGCGGAGATCCGGTCGCGGGCGAGGCGGCGGTCGGTCTCGATCTGCGACTCGCCCGGGCCCCTGGTGCCGATCCCGCCGTCGATCCGTCCTGCGCCTAGCCGCTCGAGGTGGGTCCAGAGACCGCGCATGCGGGCGAGGTTGTACTCGAGCTGAGCGAGCTCGACCTGGAGCTTGCCCTCGGCCGTGTGGGCGTGGTCGGCGAAGATGTCGAGGATCACGGCGGTGCGGTCGATCACCGGCACTCCGAGCTCGGCCTCGAGGTTCCGCTCCTGGCGCGGGGCCAGCTCGTCGTCGGTGGCGACCAGGTTGGCGTCGGCCGCGGCGATCTCTCGCTTCAGCTCCGCCATCTTCCCCTTGCCCAGGTAGCGGTCCGGGTCGGGCTCATCGCGGCGCTGGACCAGCTCACTCGCGGTCGCCACCCCGGCGGTGCGCAGCAGCTCCTTTAGCTCCGCGAGAGGGTCGCCTTCCCGCTCAGGGTCGTGCACGACCCCGATCGCCAGGGCTCGCTGAGCCGCGCGGGGATTGACGACGCCCGCGGATCCGTTCGCCTGGCTCGAGTCCTTGAGCCGCCCATTTCGATTTCGCTGCACTCCCCGATGGTACGCGCCGGACCCGAGGCCCCGGACGCTGAAGCGCCGAGGACCGCTCAGGCGCGCGCAGGCGCCGGAGCCGGCCGTGGGGCGGCCGGAATCAGGGCGGCGGCGACGATCACCGCGGCAAACGCGGCGCAGCGGGCGATAACGGCGAGGGCGTTGGAGCCGACCGGATCGCCGAACACCAGCACCCCGCCCATGATCGCCGCGACGTTCACCGCGATCGAGGAGACGACGATCACGTCGATGGGGTCGCCCAGTTGCAGCGAGCGCGCCAGCGCGTAGAAGGCGCCGAGGCCGGCGAGGGCGGCGACCAGGGTCCAGGGGCTGAGGATGCTCAACGGCGCGGCCGGGACGCTGTCGGCGAGGGCCTTGATCGCGACGTCGGAGACGCCGATCAGCAGCCCTCCCGCGGCGCCGAGCAGCAGGCCACCATGGCGGCCGCTGGCGTTCCGGTGCCCGGAGAAGAGGAGCGCGATGCCGACTCCGACGACGCCCGCCTCGAAGGCGATCATCGCCGACTGCGAGTACTCGGAGCCTTGGCCGGCCTGGTTGCCGGCGGTGAGCCCGAGGAAGGCGAGGCCCGCGGCGCTCAGTCCCAACCCGGCGAGCTCGCGAGGCCCGAGGGTGATCCCGAACCACTTCTTCGCGGGCAGCACGAGGAGCGCGAGGCCTCCGGCGATCACTGCCTGGACCACGGACAGCGGCGCGAGCGCCAGGGCGGCGACGTGGAGGCCCCAGGCGGCGAAGGCGATCGCGAAGCCGATCGTCCACCACTTCGATCGAAAGAGCGCCGCGGCGCTCCGAAGCGGGGCGCCGAAGCGGACCTCGGGTGCCCGGACCGCGCCGCGGTGCTTGCAGAGCATCGCGACGTTGGTGAGCAGCGCACACCCCAGGGCGAGCAGTAGTCCTGCCTCGATCATCACTTCAGGTTTCGACCCCGGGTGGTCCCGCTTTAGCCTCGGCCGCTTCACTGGCCACGGCGTCTGGCCAGAACGGAGCGCTTACCCGCTTATCGTGACGGGAAACGCCGAGTCAGGCGCCGATCACCGCTTCGGCCTCGATCTCGACCTTCCACCGCGGGTCCAGCAGCGCGGCGACGACCACCATCGTTGACGCCGGCCCGGATGCAGCGAAGGCGGCGGCGTGGGCGCGCCCAACCGCCTCGGCGTCCTCGGGACTGACAATGAACTGTCGGGTGCGGACCACGTCCGCGAGGGCCGCCCCCGCTTCCTCAAGGGCCTCGGCGATGATCTCGATGCAGCGGGCCGCCTGGACCTCGGGATCGGGGTCGCAGGAGCCGTCGGGCCAGACCGGCGCCGTGCCCGAGACCAGCACCCTGTCGCCCACCCGGGCGGCCCGGCTGAAGCCGATCCGCCCCTCGAAGGGAGAGCCGCTCGAGATCCGCTTGGGGCGCGCCAATGGCCCGCTCAGGGCGCCAGGTGCACCCGGAGGCGCTCGACGGCCTCGCTCAGTAGCTCATCCGGGGTGGTCAGGGAGATCCGGAAGAAGCCCTCACCACTCGGCCCGTATATCGAGCCGGGCGAGACCACCACCGCCGCCTTGTCCAGAACCAGCTCCGCGAAGGAAGTGGAGGTCTGCCCCCGCGGGACCGGCGCCCAGATGTAGATCGTCCCCTTCGGCGCCTCGACCTCGACCCCGATCGCCCGCAGCGCGTCGACGACCAGGTCGCGGCGGCGCTGGTAGATCGAGCACATCTCCTCTACGTGCTTGCGCGGGCCGCGCAGCGCCGCGGCGCCGGCCAGCTGCACCGCCTCGAACAGCCCCGAGTCGACGTTGGTCTTCAGCCGCCAGTAGGTGCGGATCGCCTCGGGGTTGCCCAGGATCGCGGCGCACCGCCAGCCGGTCATGTTGAAGCCCTTGGAGAGCGAGAAGACTTCGACCCCGACCTCCTTCGCTCCGGGAGTCGCGAGGAAGCTCGGGGCGACGTAGCCGTCGTAGGTGGTCTCCGAGTATGCGTTGTCGTGGACGACCAGGATCTGGTGCTGTCGGGCCAGCTCCACCACCCGCTCGAAGAACCCGTCGGGGACGACGGCACCGGTCGGATTGTTCGGATAGTTGACGAACAGCAGCCGGGCCGCTTCCAGCCGCTCCTCCGGGATCAGCTCGAGGTCGGGAACGAAGCCGAGCGACGGCAGCAGCGGGAGCAGGTGCGCCTCGGCACCGGCCAGCACCGGGCCGCCGGTGTAAACGGGATAGCCGGGATCGGAGGCGAGGGCGACGTCGCCGGGATCGAGGAAGGCGAAGCAGAGGTTGTAGATGCACTCCTTGGCGCCGATCGCCGGGATCACCTCGTTGACCGCGTCGATCTCGACTCCGAAGCGCTGGAGGTAGAAGTCGGCGAACGCCTCGCGGAACTCGGGGCGGCCGCGGTTGCTCGGGTACTTGTGGGTGCTCGGGTCGCCCACTGCTTCCCGCATCGCCTCGACGATGTAGCGGAAGGTGGGCGTGTCGGGGTCGCCGATCCCGAGGCTGATCACGTCGATCCCCTGGTCGAGCTTCTCCTCGATCCGCCGCTCGAGCTCAGCGAACGCGTACGGCGGGATCGCCTCCAGCCGGTCCGAAGGGGCCGTGAGCCGGCGCTTTGCGGTGCTCTTCTCCATCGCCAGGACTCTAAGGGGCCGCGGAGGGCTCAGCCGATCTCGCCCAGCACGCGCGTGAACCGCTCGCTGAACTCGCCCGAGTAGACGTGCTCCGCCCAGCCGGTCAGCCGGACCTCGAAATCGGCGCCCACGTCGACCTGGAGCTGCCCGCCGTCGAGCTGCACCGTCAGCGGGCTCTCGGCGCCGGCTAGGACCGCCGCCACCGCGGCCCCACTGCCGCCTGTACCCGAGGACAGCGTCTCCCCCACCCCGCGCTCGAAGATCCGGGCGCGGACCAGGCTGTCCCTGGTGTGGAAGAAGCTGACGTTGGTGCGATTCGGAAAAAGTTCGTGGTGCTCGATCTCCGGGCCGATCGTGGTGAGATCGAGCTCCTCCAGCTCCTCCAGCCCCGAGGCGATCTCGATCGCGCATTGCGGATTCCCGATCGAGACGTGCTGAAAGCGCCAGCGCCGCCCGTCGGCCTCGAGTTCGCCGCGGCCGTCGTCGCCGCCAGAGGGGAAATCGGGAGAGCGTGTGCTGGCCCGGCCCATCTCCACCGTGGCATCGCGCTCGGTCCGGATCGTCGGCGTGATCGGCCCGGCCTTCGTCAGGATCGTGAATTCGTCGCGCGTCGGTCCAGCCCCGGTGCCGGAGGTACATCGCCGCCTCCCGCGCACCGTTCCCCGAGAGCTCCGCCTCCGAGCCATCGGGGTTGAAGATCCGGAGCTCGGCGACGTAGGCCGGATCCTCGTGTGGGAGAAGGAGCAGGATCCCGTCCGAGCCGACCCCGAACGGCCGGTTGCAGATCCTCTTTATCCGCTCCTCGTTCAGCTCCCACGGCAGCGCCGCCGCCTCGACGATCAGGTAGTCGTTTCCGAGCGCCGTCCACTTCTCGAACTTCATCGCAATGCATCCTCTCCGACCGCCGCCAATGAGGACTCGTTCGCGGTGCTCTCTGCGCTCACGATGGCAGTATCACCTCTCCTCGCGATTGAGCCGGTCCACGATCTCGTCAGCGACCTCCGCGTCCGTCCGGCCGCTGCGATCGACCAGGGTGACGCCCTCCATCCGCCGCATCCAGGTGAGCTGGCGGCGGGCGTAGGCGCGATGGGCCGACTTGATCGCCTCGACCGTCTCCGCCGAGGGGGTGGCGTCGATGTCCCGGAGGAGCTGCTCGAAGCCGAGCGCGGCGCGGGCCGTCCGCGAGGCTCTCGCCTCCTCCGCTCCCCTCACCTCCTCCGCGGCACCGTCGGCGACCATCCCGTCCACGCGCGCGTCGATCCGCCGCGCCAGCTCCTCGCGATCCATCGTCAGCCCGACCAGCAGCGTCGGGTGGCGCAGCTGCGCGGTCCACAGCCCCTCCCCGCCCCGCGCGGCCTCGATCCCCACCCGCGAGAGCTCGGTGAGCCGGGCGATTCGCTTGCGGTCGCTCGGGTCCACCGTCTCCGCCAGCTCGGGCTCGAGCTCGCCGTGTAGCGCCTCTGGGCCGCGCTCGGTGATCTCCCGCTCGACCTCCTCCCGGATCTCCGCGGGCACGGGGGGCCGTAGGTCCAGGTCCGCGAGCGCCGCCCGCAGGTAGAGGCCGGTGCCGCCGACGACGATCGGCCGCCGCCGAGCGTCCAAGAGAGAGTCGATCTCGGCGTGGGCGAGCTCGGCGTAGCGGCCGGCGCTGAACTCCTCACCCGGCTCGACGAAGGAGACCAGCCGGTGCTCGAGCCGGGCGCGCTCCTCCTTGGTCGCGGCTCCGCTCAGGACATCGAAGCCGCGGTAGACCTGGATCGAGTCGCAGTTGACCGCCGCCGGGTCCTCGCCCCTCTCCCGGAGCCGCTCCGCGACCTCGATCGCGACCCCCGTCTTCCCCACCGCGGTCGGGCCGAAGAGCGCGAGGACCTTCAAGCAGCTCGGCTGAGCAGCCGTTCCTGTCCCGAGAGAGTGGTCGAGGTGGCGCCGGCGATCTCGACCTCGACCAGCTCCCCCGCCTCCGCGGTGCCGTCGAAGTTGACCGTCTTGTTGTGGCGGGTGCGCCCCCGCCGCCGGGCGGGGTCGGTGCGGCTGGGGCCCTCGACGAGCACTTCCATCGTCCGGCCGACGAAGCGCTCGCCGCGCTCGCGGGCCCGGCGCTGCACCAGCGCCACCAGCCGCTCCATCCGCTCGCGTTTGACCGCGTGGGGCAGCTGGTCGTCGAACTCGGCCGCCTCGGTGCCGCGCCGGGGGGAGAAGACGAAGGTGAAGGCGCCGTCGTAGCCGACCTCGTCCACCACCTCCAGGGTTCGCTCGAAGTCGGCCTCGCTCTCCCCAGGGAAGCCGACGATGATGTCGGTGGTCAGGGCGCAGTCGGGGACGTGCTCGCGGATCAGCGCCACCCGGTCCATGTAGCGCTCCCGGGTATAGGTGCGGCGCATCCGCTTCAAGACCGGGCTCGAGCCCGACTGCAGCGGCAGGTGGATGTGCTCGCAGAGGGACGGCAGCTCGGCGTGCGCCCGGATCACGTCCTCGCGCATGTCCTTGGGGTGCGGGCTGGTGTAGCGGAGCCGCTCGATCCCCTCCACTCCGTCCACCCGGGCGAGCAGCTCAGAGAAGCTGATTCGATGCTCTGGAGCCAGATCTCGGCCATAGCTGTTGACGTTCTGGCCGAGCATGGTGATCTCGCGAACCCCGTCGGCGGCGAGCCGCTCGGCCTCGGCGACGATCTCGGCGGGGTCGCGGCTGACCTCCCGGCCCCTGGTCGAGGGGACGATGCAGTAGGCGCAGACGCAGTTGCACCCCTGAGAGATCTGGAGCCAGCCCTGGAACTCCCGGGCCCGCTTCATCGGCAGATGGCCGGAGACGTCCTCGAACTCGAAGTAGCCCTGGGCGGTGAGCGAGTCCGAGGTGAGGAACTCGGCCAGGCGGTGGATCTGGCCGGGACCGAAGGCGACGTCGACGAAGGGGAAACGCCGGAAGACCTCGTCCTTGACCGACTGCGCCCAGCACCCGCCCACCCCGACCACCCGCGCCGGGTCCTCTGACTTGAGCCGTTTGGCCTCGCCCAGGTGGGCGATGAAGCGGTTGTCGGCGGACTCGCGGATCGAGCAGGTGTTGAAGAGGATCAGGTCGGCCTGGTCGCGGCTCTCGGCCTCGAGGTACCCAAGCGAATCGAGCATCCCCTTCATCCGCTCCGAGTCGTGCTCGTTCATCTGGCAGCCGAACGTGGTGACGTGATAGCGGCGCTCCATCCGGGTCAATGTAACCCCTCCCCCTCGCGCTCGCTAACGGCTCACTTCCGCAAGAGCCGGTAGAAGCGCTCCTCGAACTTGAAGAGCTTTGCGATCGCGTCCGGATCGGTGTCCGCTCTCGAGGTTACGCGGGCCCCTCCTGTGACATCGTCCGCGCAGTATCTCCCACGAGGGCATTGCTGCTTCTCATGCAAAGCGGGACTTTGATCGTCATCCCCGGTAGCCCCTAGCGCCGCGTCTCGTTGACGATCTGCTGGATCCGGCTGTGCGAGAGGCCGATCGCCTTCGCCACCTCCCGGTAGCTGGCGCCGCCGGCGACCGCCTCGCGCACCCGGCGATCGCGTTCCAGCCGCACGCCGGCGATCCGCTCCTCGACCTGGCGCATCGCCCGCCGGTACTCGAGCCCCGCCCGCACCCGCTCCAGCCAGGCCCGATCCCGGCAGCGCTCGAAGTCGCGATGCGCCTCGCGGAGGTGGACGGCGTCCTGTACGTCGAGCATGTGCCCCTGTATAGCATCAGGGACTGCAGGCTATACAGGCAGTGCGAAAAACACGAGAGGGGCGCTAGTCGACGGTGAGATCGCCCTCCATCCCCGCCTCGCGGTGGCCGGGCACGGTGCAGAAGAAGACGTATTCGCCCGCGGTCAGGTCGTTGAGGGTGACCTCCTGCTCTCCGCCGGAGAAGATCTGGGTCTCGCCGAGGAGATTGCCGTCCGCGTTCTCCACCGCGAGGCTGTGTGGTACGGGCGAGGGGTTCGAGTAGGCGATCGTCAGGCTGCCGGCCTTCGCCTCGAGGCCATCTGGGTCGAAAACCAGGGAGCCGTCGGCGGGTGAGGTGACGTCCAGGGTGGCGGCGGCAGCCGGAGGCTGCGGCGGCTGCTGCTTCCCTCCTCCCGCTGGCTGCGGCTGGCCGCCGGGGGCCGGCGGCGGGGCCTCCTGCTCGGCGGTCGCCTCCTCCTCCGCCAGTTCCTTGTCGCGGTGCTCCTGTTCATCCTGAGCGTTGACGACCGCGAACGCGGTGGTGCCGATGACTATCGCGGCGAAGGCGGCGGTGCCCAGGACAAGCACCGCTCGATTGGGCGGGAACGACGCCCTCCCGCGAATCCCGATCGCGGCGATCCCGAGAGCCGCCAGGACCAGCGCTCCGCCAAGCCAGTAGAAGAGACTGCCGTCCATCGGGCGCGGATGCTATCCGTTCCTCTCCAGCGCCCGAACCGCGTCGTAGGCCGCCTCCAGGGGAAAACCCCGGCGCGCCAGCTGGGCCAGGGCGCGCTTCCTGCCGCGCTCATCGGCGACCTCGGTGCCGCTGCGGGCGAGCAGGGCGGAGGCCCTTGCCACCACCTCGTCCTCGCTCTCGGCCGCGAGCGCCGCTTCGATCAGGTCCGCGGAGATTCCCCTGCTGCTGAGCGCCTCCCGGATCCGCTCGGGCCCCCAGCCCGCGAGCTCGCGCTTGTCCTCGGCGTAGCGACGCGCGAACCGCTCGTCGTCGATCGAGCCATCCTCGACCAGGCGGGTCAGCACCTCGATCCGCTCGGCCTCCTCGACGCCGCGCTCGGTGAGCCAATGGGCGAGCTCGGACTCGGTGCGCTCCTTGCGCCCCAGCGCCTTCAGCGCCAGCTCATAGGCCTCGGCGACGCTTGGTGGGCCCTCAGGCAGCCTTCTTCTGCGGCTTCGCCGCCTGCCGCTTCGGCGCCTCCTCGGCATCGGTAGCGGCAGCCTCCGCGTTTGCCGGAGCCGACTGTGCTTCCTTCTCCTTCTCCTCGGCGTCCATCCCCAGCTTCTCGTAGATCTTCCGCTCCAGCTCGGCGCTCAGCTCCGGGTTCTGGCTCAGGTGCTCCTTGGTGTTGTTTCGGCCCTGGCCGAGCCGGGTCTCGCCGTAGGAGAAGAAGGAGCCCGACTTCTGGATCAGATCGTGCTCCAGAGCCAAATCGAGGATGCTGCCCTCCTTCGAGATCCCGGTGCCGTAGCCGATGTCGAATTCGGCCAGGCGGAAGGGCGAGGCGACCTTGTTCTTGACCACCTTCACCCGCACCCGGTTGCCGACCGCCTCGGTCCCCTCCTTCAGGGTCTCGATCCGGCGGATGTCGAGGCGCTGGCTCGAATAGAACTTCAGCGCCCGGCCGCCGGGCTGGGTCTCGGGGCTGTTGTGGACCACAACGTGGTCAACCAGGTAGGTGTGGTTGTCCTCGATCTGGAGATCGAAACGATCACGCTTCCTGGGCGTTGGCGGCTTGCGGTACTTGCGCAGGACCTTCATCTGCACTGCGCGCATGCTCGTCCGCGACTTCAAGCGCGTCCCGTTCAGGTGGGCATCACTCGTGTCCGGATGCCACTCGAAGCGCCCCCTCAGGTCCGGATGCAGCTTGTAGTCCATCGAGGGATGAACGTACGGCGCGATCTTCTCCTGGAACTGCTTCGTCCGCTCACCGCTGAAGGTCAGGTAGCGATCGCCGACCGTTGGCCGGCCCATCCCCAGCTCCTCAATCCTGGCTGCGAGACGCTCCTTGTCTTCACGGCTCAAGGTGGTGTTGGCAGATTACGGCCTTGCCATGTCCCCAGCGCTCATAGCTTCCTGAGAAGGAACCGTCGTCGCAGTACCAGGCTGCGACGGCGCGCTCGTCCAGCTGATCGATCAACTCGTCGCTCACGGTCCGTCCGCCGGCCTTCGCATAGACGGCCTCATGGACCTGTGCGAGCTGGTTCATCGGAATCGTGTCGAAGCCGATGCCGTTGCCGGTCGCGCCGATCTTGTTGGCGAACGGCGCGAGCATCTCGTGCTTCCACTCGCAGTACTCGCGCTGCTTCTCTCCGTGGCCGACCCGGAATGAGGCATTGTGGTCTGAGGCGAAACGAAGCGAGCCGTCGCCGAGGATGCTGCCGAGGATCAGCTTCATCTGGTCCTCTCGCAGGTCGTAGTGCTTGACGGCGGTAAGGACCTCATCGCCTTCCTCGATCTCGCCGGCGGCTTCTCGCCCTCGGGCGTGAAGATCAGGTGGTTGGGAGTACAGGCGAACTTCCGCTTGCCTGAACCACCGGCTGCAGCAACCTCGAACTGAAGCCACTCGTCCGTCTCGCCGTTCTTAAAGTACTCGACGATCCGCTTCGGCGAGATCGTCGCCGGTCTCGGGATCCATCGACATGACCTCAACCGGCATCCGCTGGTTGACGATCTTGCCGATCTTCTCGGTGCTCCCGTCGGCGAGCACGACTCTCGCGTCCCCGTGAAAGCATCCGAACATCACGCCGATCTTCTCTCGGATCTGGTTGGTGAACAGGCAGATCGTGTTGGCGCGGCTGAGGTTGCCGGCCAGCTTCCGCAGCGCCTGCGACATCAGGCGGGCCTGGAGACCGACGTGGGTCTCCCCCATCTGGCCCTCGAGCTCGACCCGCGGGGTGAGCGCGGCGACCGAGTCCACCGCGACCACGTCGACGGCGCCGGAGCGCACCAGCACGTCGACGATCTCCAGCGCCTGCTCGCCGTAGTCGGGCTGGGAGACGAGCAGCTCCTCGGTGTTGACGCCGATCCGCCGGGCGTAGGTGGGGTCGAGGGCATGCTCCGTGTCGATGAAGGCGCAGACGCCGCCGCGCGCCTGAGCCTCGGCGATGATGTGGTAGATCAAGGTCGTCTTCCCCGAGGACTCCGGCCCGAAGATCTCGACGATCCGCCCGCGCGGCACCCCGCCGACGCCGAGGGCGATGTCGAGCGAGAGGGAGCCGGTCGAGATCGTCTCCACCTCGATCGCGCTCCGGTCGCCGAGCCGCATCAGCGAGCCCTGGCCGAACTCCTTGTCGATCTGGGTCACCGCGGCCTGCAGCGCCTGGTCGCGCGCCTTCGCGTCCTTCTCGCCGGCCTCTCTCAGGTTGGGCTTTGCGTCTGCCATCTCTGGATCACCTCTCTGTCGTGCTCTCGGCCGGCTTCAAGTCCTTTACCGCCATCGGGATGTACTCCGCTCCCTGCGGCCTCAGATGGGAGCGATAGAGCGTCAAACGTACGGCTGAGAACGGACGGAACAGCTGTTCGGGAAGGGGCCCGGGCGGGGTCTCCACCAGGGCGGGCTTGCGGCTGCCGCGCCTCTCCGGCCTCACCCTGGCGACGGTCAGATGGGGCCAGAAGGGCCGCTTCTCGGGCTCGTAGAAGCGCGCCTCCACCAGCCGCCGCTCCACCTGGGACTGCAGCTCCACCGCCCCCTCGGAGGGAGCGTCGAGCGCGAACAGGCGCGGGCGGCGGCCACGCGGCACCCCGACCGGCTCGGGGTCGAGCCTGATCTCGGGTGCCCGATCGTCGACCTCGATCGCCGCCTCCGCGACTCGCTCGATCTGCTTCTCGGGGTGGTAGCCGAGAAAGACCAGGGTCATGTGCAGCGACTCGGGCTTCACCGGGCGCAGCGCCGGGTCATCGAGGGCGTCCCGCTGCCAGTTGACGATTCCCTCCCGGACCTCATCGGGCAGGTCGAGGGCAACGAAGAGCCGCGCCCGCGGGCTCTTGAGACGTTCCTTGGCCACGGCCCAACGCTACTCATCTCGGCTTGAGCCGCTCCCGGGCGCTTCTCTCCCCCACCCACCTCACCCTCGTAGACTCGCGCGGCGTGGAGCGCGCCCTGCCCGAGGTCCCGGGAGTCGAGCATCGCTTCGTCAACGCGGGCGGGCTGAGGACCCACGTCGCCGAGGCGGGGTCGGGGCCGCCGCTGCTGCTCGTCCACGGCTGGCCCCAGCACTGGTGGATGTGGCGAGAGCTGATCGGGCCGCTGGCCGAGAGCCACCGAGTTATCTGCCCCGACCTGCGCGGCTTCGGCTGGACCGCGGCGCCACCCGGCGGCTACGACCCCGAGGTCTTCGCGATGGACCTGATCGCGCTGCTCGACGCCCTCCGGATCGAGGAGCCGGTCGACCTCGCCGGGCACGACTGGGGAGGCTGGACCGGCTTCGTCCTCTGCCTTCGCCACCCCGAGCGGATCCGCCGCTTCCTCGCGCTCAACATCTATCACCCGTTCGTCCGACCCAGGCCGCGCGGGTTCCTCGGGCTGTGGCGCTTCTGGTACCAGTGGGTTCTGGGGTTGCCGGGGATCGGCCCGGGCGTGATGAGGAGAAGCGCGGTGGCGCAGCCGATCCTGCGCTGGGTCGGCTCCCGTCAGGCGCCGTGGTCCGAGCAGGAGCTCCAGACCTACACCGATCAGTTTCGTGAGCCCGAGCGAGCCCAGGCGACCACCCTCCTCTATCGCCACGCCGTCCTCCGCCTGTCGCCCGCGGTGATCCGCGGGCTCTACCGGCGGCTGACCATGGATGCTCCGACGCTGCTTCTCTTCGGCAGCGCCGATCACGTTCAGGACGAGCGGCTGCTGCCGGGCTTCGAGCGCAACGCCCCGAACATGACCCTGGAGCTGGTCCAGGGCAGCGGCCACTTCATCGTCGAGGAAGAGCCGGAGCTGGTGCTGGAGCGCGCCCGGGAGCTTTTCGCCTAGCCGCGACCTTGGCTTGGGACCGCCTCGGTGACGACAACCTCGACGCCGCCGGGCGGGCGCTGCTGCCGTCGGCGGGCGTCGTCGTCACCACCGCCGCCGGCGCGAAGCGCCACGCGCTCTCCACCCGGGGTGAAGGCACTATCTCGCGAAGGCCGAGAGGCGATCGAGCGCGAGCTCGCCGGTGCCCCAGACGTCCCCCAGATGATCCGGTGGTTGCCGATCGGCGTCCCGACCGAGCTCAACGATTAACCAGGCGGCTCATCTCGGCGGCTCGCGGCCCTCCAGCAGAAACCGGATCAGGTGGAGGGCGACGGTCGCGGCGCGCGCCCTGATCTCCGCACGATCTCCCGGCAGGACCAGGTCGCGCGGCAACAGCTCGCCCTTCGCGCTCTTGGCGCAGAAGCAGACGTAGCCGACCGGCTTCTCCTCGGTGCCGCCGTCGGGGCCGGCGATCCCGGTGACCGAGCAGGCGAAGTCGGCACCGAAGCGCTCGATCGCGCCGTCCGCCATCGCCTCCGCGACCTCGGGCGAGACGGCACCGTGGCGTTCGAGCAGCCCCGGATCCACCCCGAGCAGCGCCGACTTCGCCTCGTCCGAGTAGGCGACGACGCCGCCGCGAAACCACTGCGAGGCGCCGGGCCGCTCGGTCAGCCGGGCCGCGAGCAGCCCCGCGGTGCAGGATTCGGCCACTGCCAGTGTCCGCCCTGCCAGCAACCGCGCCACCACCTCCTCGATCGCCTCGCCGCTCTCGCTGTAGGTGAAACGCCCGAGGCGCTCGGCGAGGCCGGCCCTCAGCGCCTCCACGGTTCCCTCCGCGCCCGGCCGGCTGCGGACGTCGGTGACCAGTTCGCCGCCCCGCAGGCAGGTGGTTATCTCGAGCGCGCTGAGGTCGGTCTCGTCTGCGATCTCCCGCAGGCTCTTCGCCAACTCGGACTCGGGGATCCCGAACATCCGGATCGACATCGTCCCGAACGGCTCGGCGCCGTCGAGCACCGCCCGCGCCGCCTCGGTCGCGACCGCCTTCGGCCACATCTCCTTCAGCTCCCGCGGAGGCCCTGGGAGCACGATCACCACTTGGCCGTCGGCGGGCACGACGAGGCCGGGGGCGGTGCCGGCCGGGTCGATCGCGGTCGCCCCCTCGGGGACCATCGCCTGCTTCCGGTTTCCCTCGCGCACCGCCTCCGGGTCGAAGCGCAGGCGCCGGGCGAACCGAGAGATGATCTCGCCGATTCGCTTCTCCATCTTCTCGTCGAGCACCAGCTCGCGGCCGGCGAACCGACCGACGACCTCGGCGGTGAGGTCGTCGGCGGTCGGCCCGAGCCCACCGCTGGTGACGATCAGTTCGACGCCTTCCTCGCGCATGTAGCGAAGGCCGCCCTCGAGGTCCTCGGAGCGGTCGCCGACGGTGAGGATCTGCGCGACCTCGACACCGAGCTCCGCCAGCCGCTCGGAGACCCAGGGCCCATTGCGGTCGGTGATTGACCCGTTGATCACCTCGGTGCCGGTGACCAGGATTCCTGCGCGCACCCCTCGGCCGCGTTCTCTTCGCTCGCCATCGCTCACGGGGTCACATTCTCCCGACCCCAGGATGCGGGCGGCTAGTCGGGCAGCTCGGCCAGCTCGCCGGTGTCGCCACCGCCCTCGCCGGGGGCTTCGGGGGGCGGGGCCGAGGCCTCGGCAGGCGGCTCTCCGCCTCCCGTGCCGAGCACCCGCGGCAGGTCACCGATCCCGACCAGAACCTGGCGGGGCTTCGAGCCCTCGTAACCGGAGATGATCCCGCGCCGCTCGAGCATGTCGATCAGCCGGCCGGCCCGCGTGTAACCGACCCGCAGCCGGCGCTGGATCATCGACACCGAGGCGGTGCCGCTCTCGACCACCACTTGCGCGGCCTGGTCGAGCAGGTCGTCCTGATCGGGGTCGAAGTCGTCCTCGCCGGCCCCCTCCTCGGGCGCGGGCTCAGCGGCCTCCAGCAGCTCCTCGGCGAACTCGGGCTCGCCCTGCTGGGACCAGTGCGAGGTGATCCGGGCGATCTCCTCCTCGGTGACGAAGGCGCCCTGGATCCGCTGGAGCTTCGAGGTGCCGGCCGGCCGGAAGAGCATGTCGCCCTGGCCCAGCAGAGCCTCGGCGCCGCCCTGATCGAGGATCACTCGCGAATCGACCTGCGAGGAGACCGCAAACGCGATCCGGGCGGGAATGTTGACCTTGATCGTGCCGGTGATGATGTCCGTGGAGGGGCGCTGTGTCGCCAGCAGCAGGTGGATGCCCACTGCCCGCGACTTCTGGGCGAGGCGGATGATCGCGTCCTCGACCTCGGCCGGGGCGATCATCATCAGGTCGGCAAGCTCGTCGATCACGCAGAGGATGTGCGGCAGCGGCGGCTCACCGGACTTCTCCCGGACCCGGTTGAGCTCGCTGAGGTTGCGGGCGCGGGCCTCCCCCATCACCGCGTAGCGGCTCTCCATCTCGGCGATCAGGTTGTTGAGCACGTTGGCGGCGAGCCGCGGCGAGGTCACCACAGGCGTCAGCAGGTGGGGGATGTTCTCGTAGTGATTGAGCTCGACCCGCTTCGGGTCGACCAAGACCAGGCGGACCTCGTTTGGCGACGCGTGCAGGAGGATCGAGCTGAGGATCGCGTTGATGCTGCCGGACTTGCCGGAGCCGGTGGTGCCGGCGACCAGAGCGTGGGGCATCTTCTGAAGGTCGGTCCAGACGGCGTGTCCCGCGATGTCCTTGCCCAGCCACGCGACCAGCGGCGTGGCGCCCTGCGGCCGGCCTGCGTAGATGTCGCCGAGGCGCACCAGCCGGCGGCGTTGGTTCGGCACCTCGACCCCGACGGCCTGCTTCCCCGGGATCGGCGCCAGGATCCGGATGTCGGTGGAGGCGAGCGCGTAGGCGAGGTCGTCCTTGAGCTGGGTGATCTTCGCCACCTTTGTCCCCGGCGCCAGGCGGAGCTCGTAGCGGCTCACGTGCGGCCCGACCACGGTGCCGACGATCTGGGCCTCGACCCCGAAGTGGCCGAGCGCCTCCAGCAGGGTCCTGCCCACCGTCTCGTGGTCCTTGGTGTCGGGGCCCTTGTCGGGCTTCCCGCGCTCGAGCACCCGCTCGGCGACCGGGGGCTCGTAGTCGATCTCCTCGGACTCGGTGACCGCGGAGCGCTTCTCCCCCATCGGGGTTCGCTCCACCTCGATCTCCACCCCCTCCGAACGGGTCGCTCCCTCCGGGAGCGCCCTCGCATCATCCGGAGGCGAGATCGCCTCGGTCGCGGTGGTCGCCGGGTCGTTTGCGTCCTCGTTGGCGATCCTCACGGTCTCGTCGAAGTTCGCGACGGACGACTCCTCCGGCCGATCCTCGCCGGGATCGCCCTCCCTGATCACCGGCTCGTCGTCGAGCGGCTCCGGCGGGCCGAAGATCGGGTCGGTGTCGACCGGATCGGTGTGGAGCAGGTCCGGGTCGGTGTTGATCCGGCTCTCCTTGATCGCGGTGGCGAAGCCGACGGTGCCGCGCTTGGCCCGCTCGAAGCCCCGGTGACCCGCCGCGATCATGTCCGAGACCGAGCGACCGCAGACCAGCAGCAGCCCCGAGAGCAGCAGCAGGACGGCGATGATGTGAGCGCCGATCCGCTGGAAGAGGGTGGTCGAGGCCCAGTAGAGGACCTCGCCGAGGCCGCCCCCGTGGTCGGGGAAGAAGGCTGGATCGAAGAGCTCGGCGCGGGTGCCACCCGGAACCAGGCCGGCGGTCTGCGCCGCCAGCGCCAGCAGCAGGCCCGCGACGATCGCCGCAACCCCGACCGCGACCGAGCGGGGCGATGGCAGCAGCGGGCGGAGAAGCAGCCCGAGGCCGGCGAGACCGAGGCCGACCGGCGCCACGACCGCGCCCGCGCCGACCGCATACTCGAGCCCGGTCTCGGCGCCGTTGCCGACCGCGCCTCCGTTCCAACCCAGGTAGAGGACGTAGCCGAGGTAGACGGCGAGGGCGATGCAGCCGAGCCCGGCGAGGTCGATGCGGCGCTGGAGCACCTCGGGCGAGCTCGGACGGCTCCTCCCGCCCCGACGGGCAGGCCGGCGCCCCCGCTTCGCGCCGTTTGCGGGTCGCCGCCGGCGCCGAGGCGGCGGTTTCCGCTCCGGCGCGCCGAAAATCCGGTCTGCAAGCATCCGCCCAAGCTTCGACGCGGGCAAGAACACCCCTTCCGGCCGCCTAAAGCCGAGCTCAAAGATCCACTCCAGGCCTCAAATCCGGGTCTACCCTTGAAGGCGATGCCCGAGCAAGCAACAGCCTCCGCACGAGTCCTGGTGGTCGAGGACGACGAGGCGATCGCCGACGTTCTTCGGCGTTCCCTGCGTGCTGAGGGGCACGAGGTACGCAGCGCCGGAGACGGCGCCGAGGCGCTGACCGCCGCCGAGCAGTTCGTCCCCGACCTGGTCGTGCTCGACCTCGGCCTCCCCCGCCTCGACGGGATCGAGGTGCTGCGGCGACTGCGGGCGGAGAGCGACGTCCCGGTCCTCATCCTCACCGCCCGGACCGAGACCGGCGACCGGGTCGAGGGTCTCGACAGCGGCGCCGACGACTACCTGCCGAAGCCCTTCGAGCGCGCCGAGCTCCTCGCCCGGATCAGGGCACTGCTGCGGCGCCGGCCCCCGCGGGGTAGCGCCTCGATCGTGGTCGGCGACCTGCAGCTCAACCCCGATACCCGGGAGGTGAAGCGCGCCGGGCGCGAAATCGAGCTCACCAACCGGGAGTTCGAGTTGCTCGAGTACCTGGCGCGCAATCAGAAGCTGGTCGTCTCTCGCGAGCGCCTGCTCGAGGACGTATGGGGCTACGACCCCTTCGAGCAGACGAACACGATCGACGTCTTCATCTCCAACCTGCGCCGCAAGCTCGAGGCGGGTGGCGAGCCGCGGCTGCTGCACACCAAGCGCGGCGCCGGCTACGTGCTGAAGGCGGACGGGTGAAGCTCGGTCCGCTCCAGCGAATTCCCGTCCGCTGGCGGATCGCCCTCACCACCGCCGGCCTCACCCTGCTGATCCTGATCGGCTTCGCCTTCGTCCTCGGCAACGTGGTCGGGGATCGCATCCGCGATGACTTCGACGAGGAGCTCGAGAACGCCGCCGGCGCTCTCGCGGCCGAGACGCGGGTCGCGAGCGATCCCGTGCTTGGCCGTCCGGTGATCTCCGCCCCGCGCCTCGACGACTTCGCGATGGCCGAGGACGCCGTGATCCAGGTGGTCGACGGTTCCGGCAAGCCCTTGGCCAGCACCGGCGACGCGCCGCAGCTCGGTCCGCCGGAGGGCTCGGTCCACGACGTGGATGGGCTCCGGGTGGCGACGAAGCCGATCGCCGACTCCTCCCTCCAGGGCTATTCCGTGATCTACGCCAGGCCCGACGACGGGGTTGATGCGACCGTGGGGCGGCTATGGCTCTTCCTCGGGGCGGGGGTCCTGGGCGGCACCGTGCTCGCCCTGCTCGCCGGTCTTGCGATCGCCGACCGCGCGATGCGCCCGATCGCCTCGCTGACGGCACTCGCCCGCGAAATCGCCAGCACCCGAGACCCCTCCCGGCGGATGCCGATTCCCGCCGCCGACGACGAGGTCGGCGAGCTGGCGGCGACCATGGACGGGATGCTCGAGGCGCTCGACGAAGCGCGCTCGGAGCGCGAGCAGGCCCTCGAGCGCCAGCGGGAGTTCGTCGCCGACGCCTCCCACGAGCTCCGCACCCCCCTGACCAGTGTGCAGGCGAATCTAGAGCTGCTCCAAGCCGCCGGCGAAGACGAGCAGGCGGTCGAGTCAGCGCTCGCTTCGACCAAGCGGATGTCTCGGCTGGTCTCGGACCTGCTCTTGCTCGCCCGCGCCGACACCGGTCGCCGCGCGGCCCGCACCGAGCTCGATCTCAGCGCCACTGCCGCCGAGGCGCTCGAGGAAGTGGCGCCACTGGCGGGCGAGCGCAAGCTCGAAGGCGAGCTCGGCGAGCCGCTGCCGCTGGTCGGCAACCCCGACGAGCTCCACCGCCTGGTTCGCAATCTGCTCGAGAACGCGGTCCGCCACACGCCGGAGGGCTCGACCGTGAAGCTGCGGGCAGGCCGCGAGGGGAGCGACGCGGTGCTCGAGGTGAGCGACGACGGTCCGGGGATCGCGCCGGGGATGGAGAAGCAGATCTTCGAGCGCTTCGTCCGCGGCGACGGCCCGGCCGACACCGCAGCCGGCGGCGGCAGCGGGCTCGGACTGGCGATCGTCCGCGCGGTTGCGGAGTCGCACGGCGGCTCGGTGGAGGCGGGCAGCTCCAGCTCCGGCGGCGCCCGCTTCACGGTCCGCCTGCCGCTAGAGGGAGTGCCGGCGCGCGAGACGGAGCCGGCGGAGCTTTAGCAATCGTTCAGATTTGACTAATAAGTTGCTCACTGGACGAGACACCACCCGCCGGGACGAGAAACCCCACACGCCCGGCGGGACCAATCGCCGGGGGCCCCTAGCCCTCGGCGACGCCCGCGGGGGTCGTCCCTCCCTCGGCCCTCGCGGGCTCTCTCTTCTCTAGACCTCGACGACGACCGGCAGCACCAGCGGCCGGCGACGGAGCTTCTCGTAGACGAACTCGGCGATGTCGTCGTGGAGGTCCTCCTGGATCAAGGCGACCTCGCGCACCTGATCCTCGGCCGCTTCCGCCAGGGTCTCCGAGACGACGTCGCGCAGCTCCTCGCGCAGCCCGTCGGCCTCCTGGACGAAGGGAACGCCGCGGAAGATCACCTCGGGATCGGCCACCTGGGAGCCGTCATCGGCGGAGATCGTGGTGACGACGATGAAGACGCCGTCGTCCGAAAGCTTCCGGCGATCGCGAAGCGCGAACTCGTCGGGCTCGCCGACCGAGACGCCGTCGACGAAGATCATGCTCGCGTGCACGTCCTCGCCCCAGCGGGCACCTGAGCCGTCGAGCTCGAGCGCGAGGCCGTTCTCCCCGATGAAGATCCGCTCGCGGTCGATCCCCACCGATGCGGCGAGGTCGGAGTGGAGGCGGAGGCGCTTGTGGTCCCCGTGAAACGGAAAGACGTTCTTGGGCTTGGTCAGGTTGAGCATCAGCTTCAGCTCCTCCTGCCAGCCGTGACCGGAGGCATGGATCGGCGCGTCCCGCGCGGTCACCACCTGGGCGCCGATCTGGAAGATCCGGTCGATCGTCTCGTTCACCGAGCGCTCGTTGCCCGGGATCGGGGTGGCGGAGAAGATCACGGTGTCCCCCGAGTGCAGCTCGACGTCAGGGTGGTCGCGGTGCGCCATCCGCCGCAGGGCCGATAGCGGCTCGCCCTGGCTCCCGGTCGAGATCACCACCACCTTCTCGTCCGGGAAGTCCTCGACCTCCTTCGGCTGGATGAAGAGCCCCTGCGGGGCGGAGGCGATCCCGAGGTTGGAGGCAATGTTGAAGTTCTTCCGCATCGAGCGCCCCACCAGCGCCACCCGGCGGTCGAGCTTCGCGGCAGCGTCGATCGCCTGCTGCACCCGATGGACGTTGGAGGCGAAGGAGGTGACGATGATCCGGCCCTCGCAGCGCCTGAACACCTCGAGCAGCGCCGGCCCCACGCTCGACTCCGAAGGTGCCACCCCCGGCCGATCGGCGTTGGTGGAGTCACCGCAGAGGCAGAGGACCCCGTCGCGGCCGAGCTCCGCCAGCCGCGAGACGTCGGCGGGAATCCCGTCCACCGGGGTCTGGTCGAACTTGTAGTCGCCGGTGACCAGCACCGTGCCGTGCTCGGTGGAGAGGGCGACCGCCCGCGCGTCGGGGATCGAGTGCGACATGTGAACCAGCTCGATCCCGAAGGGGCCCGCGGTGACCCCCTCGCCGGCCGGGAGCTCCTCGAGGGGCACGTCGCGGAGCTTGTGCTCGTCCAGCTTCGATCGGACCATCCCGATCGTCAACAGGCCCCCGTAGATCACCGGCGGCATCCCGATCTCGCGGAGCACGTAGGGAAGGGCGCCGACGTGGTCCTCGTGGCCGTGGGTGAGCACGATCGCCTCGATGTCGTCGGCGCGCTCGCGCAGGGTCGAGAAGTCGGGGAGGACCAGGTCGATTCCGAGCATGTCGGCCGTCGGGAACATCAGCCCGGTGTCGACGACCACGATCCGCCCGTCGATCTCGACGGCGGTCATGTTCTTCCCGATCTCCCCGAGCCCCCCGAGCGGGAGGATCCGCACGCTCGAGCTCAAGCTAGGCGGCCGTCGCAGTCAGGAGTCCCTGCGCCTCCAACGCCTGCCGGACCGCCGCCCGCTGTTGGTTGTCGGCCTCGACGATCGGCAGACGGGCACGCGCCGAGATGATGCCCAGCAACTCCAGCGCTGTCTTCACCGGGATCGGGTTGGTGACGCTGAGCACCTCGTAGAGGGGCCGAAGCTTCTCGTCGATCGACCGGGCGCCTTCGAGATCGCCCGCCTGGACCGAGTCGTAGATCTTCCGCATCTCGGGCCCGACCAGATGCGAGGCGACGAGTATCCCGCCGGGCTCTCCCATCTCCAGCGTCCGCAGGAAGGTGCCGTCGTTGCCGGCCAAGACGATGAGGCCGTCGATCGGCTGCAGCTCGTCGTCGTTCGCCTGCTTCACCCCGACCACGTTCTCGATCTTGGCCAGCTCGGCGAGCAGCGCGCGGCGGGAGGTTGACCACCGCCCGGGAAGGGATGTTGTAGAGGAGCACCGGTACCCCGGCCGCCGCTGGCGACTGCCTTGAAGTGAGCCTTGATCCCGGCCGGGTTGGGCTTGTTGTAGTAGGGGGTGACGACGAGCACCGCGTCGGCCCCGGCGTCGGCGGCAGCCGCGGAGAGCCGCTCGGAGTGGCGGGTGTCGTTGGTGCCGGTGCCGCAGATCAGCAGAGCCTTGGGCCCGAGCTCGTCGCGGACCGCCCGCAGGAGGGAGATCTTCTCGTCGTCGGAGAGTGTCGGCGACTCTCCGGTGGTGCCCGAGAGGACGAGCCCGTGCGAGCCGTTCTCGATCAGATAGCGGGCGAGCTTCCGGGCGGCGGCTTCGTCGACCGACTCGTCCTCGGCGAACGGAGTCACCATCGCCGTGATCACTCCTGCGATCTCAGCCATCGCTCTCAGTATCGCAACCCACGCGGCAATCAGCCGGAATCGAGAATCGACTCGAGGCCGACCGTGAACCGATTGGGAAGCTCGGCCACCCTCCGGACCGCGAGGAGGACGCCGGGCATGAAGCTCTGGCGATCGATTGAGTCATGGCGGATCGTAAGCGTCTGGCCCTCGCCGCCGAAGATCACTTCCTGGTGGGCGACAAGGCCCGGCAGCCGCACCGAGTGGATCGGCTCGTGGACATTGCCCCCCGCCTCCCGGATCAGCTCGGCGGTGCGCCTGGCGGTTCCCGACGGTGCGTCCTTCTTCTGGTCGTGGTGAAGCTCGACGATCTCGCACTCGGGCATGTGGGGCGCCACCTGCCTGGAGAGCTCCATCATCAGGACGGCGCCGATCGCGAAGTTGGGGGCGACGAAGCACTTCGCCTCGCCGGAGGCGCCCTCGACCGTGGCACGCAGCTCCTCGAGGTCGAAGCCGGTGCTGCCGACGACTGCGTTAACCCCCGCGTTTACCGCGTCGAGGACGTTCGCGGGGGCCGCATCGGGGGTGGTGAAGTCGACCATCACCTCGGCTCCCTCGAGCACGTCGGTCAGCTTCGTGTCGAGTGCCGGGTCGGCCCGGCCGACCAGCTCCATGCCCTCGGCCCCCTCCACCGCCGCGCAGGCGGTCTCCCCCATGCGCCCAGCGGCGCCGGAGACGACGACGGGAATCCGGTTGGCCATCGCGCGAAGACTAAGCCGCGGCAGCGAGGGATTCGCTGACCGGCGCCAGGGCGGCGCGGAAGCGCTCCTCGCTGGGGGCGATCGCCGCCGCCGAGAGCGCCTCGGGGGCGTAGAACTCGTCGGCGAGCTCGGCGACGTCGTCGGCGCTGACCTCGTCGACTCGGGCCAGCATCTCGTCGAGCGTCAGCAGCGGGGTGTCGAAGAGGACGGCCTTCCCGAGCCGCCCCATCCGCGCAGCGGTGGACTCGCTCGACATCACCATCCGCCCCTTGACGTGCTCCTTGGCACGGGCGAGCTCCTGGTCGGTGATCCCCTCGGCGTGCAGATGGGCGAGCTCCGAGCCGATGATCTCGCACGCCTCGCCGACGTTGTCCTCGCGGGTGCCGACGTATACGCCGATCAGGCCGCCGTCGACGAACTGCTGGGTGTAGGAGCCGACCGCGTAGGCGAGGCCGCGCTTCTCGCGGATCTCGCGAAAGAGCCGCGACGAGGTCGAGCCGCCGAAGACGGCGTCGAGGATCGCCAGCGCAAACCGGCGCTCGTCGGCGCGGTCGATGCCAGGGCCGCCGAAGGTGACGTGGTACTGCTCGGTGTCTTTCTGCTGGAACCCGACATGGGCGCCGTTGGTCTGCGGCGGCTCGAGCGCCGGGGCAGAGCCGTTGCCCGTCGGTGGCGCCAGGTGGCGCTCGGCCAGCCTCGCGATCGTCTCGTGCTCGAGGTTTCCAGCCGCGGCGACGACGATGTTGGCGGCGGTGTAACGGGCGCGGTGATAGGCGTCGATCTCGGGCACCGGAATCGAGCTGATCACCTCCGCCTCGCCGATCACCCTGCGGCCGAGCGGATGCGCGCCGAAGACGGCGCGGTCGAGGACGTCATGGACCTTGTCGGAGGGCTCGTCCTCGTACATGGCGATCTCCTCCAGCACCACCTGGCGCTCGGAGTCGACCTCCGGATAGGTCGGCGCCAGGAACATCTCGGCGAGCAGGTCGAAGGCCTCCTCGGTGTGCGTATCCAGCAGCCGCGCGTGCAGCTGGGTCGACTCCTTGCTGGTCGCGGCGTTGATCGAGGCGCCCATGCCATCGAAGATCTCGGCGATCTCGATCGCCGAGTGGCGCTTCGTCCCCTTGAAGAGCAGGTGCTCGAGGAAATGAGAGACGCCCGCCTGGGCGGGGTCCTCGTCGCGCGAGCCGGTACGAACCCAGAGCCCGAGCGCAACCGAGCGCACCGAGGGCACCGCCTCGGTGACGACTCGGATACCGGAGTCGAGCTCCGTTATCTGGGCTTCAGGCTGCTTCGCGCTCAAGGCTCAGCGGCGTCCGCCGCCGTCGCGCCCGCGGCCGCCGTCGCGCCCGCGGCCGCCCCGGTCGCGGCCCCGGCCGCCGCCGCCCTCGCGGCGGCGTCCGCCGCCGCCCGAGTCGCCGGTGCCGACGCCCGTGAGCTCGGCGGCCGACTTGCCCTCGACGTCGGGGTCCTCGGAGAGCCGCAGGCCGATCCGGCCCCGCTCCTTGTCGACCTCGACGGCGGTGACGTCGACCTCGTCGCCCTGGTTGAGCACGTCCTCGACGGTTCCGACCCGCTCGCCGGGCTTCACGTTGGAGATGTGAAGCAACCCGTCGGTGCCCTTGGTGAGCTCGACGAAGGCGCCGAAGTTGGTGGTCTTCACCACCTTGCCCTTGAAGCGGTCACCGACCTCGACATCCTTGGTCATCGCGATGATCCGCTCGACCGCGCCGTCGACGAGCGCGCCGGTGGGCGCGTAGACCCGGACGGTGCCATCGTCGTCGACGTCGATCTCGGCCTCGAACTCCTCCGAGAGGCCGCGGATCGTCTCGCCGCCCTTGCCGATCACCGCGCCGATCTTCTCGGGGTCGATCTTGATCGAGGTGATCCGCGGGGCGAAATCGGAGAGCTGCTCGCGCGGCTCGGCGATCGTCTCGGCCATCTTGCCGAGGATGAACTGCCGGCCGGCGTGCGCCTGGTCGAGCGCCTCGCGGAGGATGTCGGAGGTGACGCCGGTGATCTTGATGTCCATCTGCAGGGCGGTGATGCCCTCAGAGGTGCCGGCGACCTTGAAGTCCATGTCGCCGAGATGGTCCTCGACGCCGGCGATGTCGGTGAGCACCACGTGGTCGTCGCCCTCCTTGATCAGACCCATGGCGACGCCCGCGACCGGCGCCGAGACCGGCACGCCGGCCGCCATCAGCGCCATCGAAGATGCGCACACGGAGCCCATCGAGGAGGAGCCGTTCGACTCCAGCGTCTCCGAGACCACCCGGATCACGTAGGGGAAGTCCTCCTCGCCCGGGATCGTCGCCTCCAGGGCGCGCTCGGCGAGGGCGCCGTGGCCGATGTCACGCCGCTTCGGGCCTCGCATGAAGCCCGCCTCCCCGACCGAGAAGGGCGGGAAGTTGTAGTGGTGCCAGAAGCGCTTCGTGTCCTGGAGGCCGAGGTTGTCGACCCGCATGTCCATCCGGCTGGTGCCGAGCGCGACGTTGGAGAGGATCTGGGTCTCCCCGCGGGTGAACAGGGCCGAGCCGTGGACGCGCGGAGCGATGTCGATCTCGGTCTCGATCGGCCGGATCTCATCCTGAGCGCGACCGTCGGGACGCTTCTTGTCCACCGCGATCCGGCGGCGAATCAGGTCCTTCTCCAGCTTCGCGAAGGCGGCCTTGACCGCGGCGGCGCGCTCGCGGTCGGCCTCGTCATCCTCGCCGGCGGGGGCGTACTGCTCCAGCACCTCGGCCTCGATCTCGTTGATCGCGTCCTGGCGCTCGAGCTTGCCCTCGACCTGGGTCGCGGCGTCGAGCTTCTCGCCGTGCGAACCCTGGATCGAGGCGAGCAGCTCCTCGTCGACCTTCGGCTCCTCGACCTCGATCTTCTCCTTGCCGCGCTCGCCGCGCAGCTCCTCCATCGCGGCGGTGAGCTTCTTGATCTCGCTGTGGGCGATGTCGAGCGCGTCGAGGATCTCCGCCTCGCTGACGCCGCTGGCGCCGGCCTCGACCATCAGGATCGCCTCGTCGGTGCCGGCGACGATCAGGTCGAGGTCGAGATCCTGAAGCCGCTCCTCCTCGGGGTTGACGACGAAGTCGCCGTCGAGCTTTCCGATCCGCACCGAGCCGACGTGCTTGCTCACCGGGATCTCCGAGATCGCAAGGGCGGCGGAGGCGCCGTTCATCGCCAGGATGTCGTAGGGGTGGACGTGGTCGACCGACATCGGCTGGCAGACAAGCTGGGTCTCGCGGTGCCACCCCTTCGGGAAGAGCGGGCGAATCGGCCGGTCGATCATGCGGGCGGTTAGCGTCGCCTTCTCCCCTGCCCGCGCCTCGCGGCGAAAGAAGGAGCCGGGGATCTTGCCCGCCGCGTAGTGGCGCTCCTCGACATCCACCGTAAGCGGCAGAAAGTCGACGTCGCGGTCGTTTCCGGCCGTGGCTGTGCAGAGGACCATCGTGTCGCCGGAACGGACAACGACGGCTCCGCTCGCCTGCTTGGCGAGCTTTCCGGTCTCGAAGGAGATTTCCTTGCCGCCTACCTCCGCCGAGACGCGGCTTACCTCAAACATGCTCATGTATGTATGTCCCTTCAGCCGCCCGGATGGCGGCTCCTTCGCTTTAAGAACTGTCGTTCTCTGTCAGAGGCGATGTTAGCGGGCAGTGAGCGCAGCCAGCCGGTCGGCGACCTCGTCCTGGATCTGGCGGCCCTCGACGAAGGCGCTCGGAGTCCCTGCGACCCCCGCCCTGATCCCGGTCTCGAAGTCGCGCCTCACGCGCTCCGCGACCGCATCTGAGCGCCGATCACGCTCGAAGCGCTCGAGGTCGAGGCCGAGGCGCTCCACCCGCTCCCAGAGGTGGGGATCGTCGACCCGGCCGCGGTCCTCATAGAGCGAGTCGCAGATCTCCCAGAATGCCCCCTGGAGGCCGGCAGCCTCGGCGGCGGCGTGCAGGGCGGGCGCCCGCGGGTGCTTTGCCGCCATCGGGAAGTGGCGGAAGCAGAGGCGCAGGGGAAGCTCCCGGATCCGGCCCCAGGCCGCGGCGCAGTAGGGGCAGCCGAAGTCCGCGTAGACGATCGCCTCCACCCCCTCCCCGGTGACGTGGTCGTCGGCGCCGATCGGCGGCAGCGCGGCGCTGGTCAGCTCACCCATCGGTCAGACCGGCCTCGCGACGAGCCTCGGCCTCGTCCTCCTCGGCGAATGCCCGGAACTCAGCGGCAGAGGTGCCGCTCGTCGTAGCGATAGATCCTGAGAGACAGCGCCCCTCGACCTCGATTCCGCTGCCCCTCCGCGAGCGTGGAACCTGACCAGGACGAAGATCTGCTCCTCTCGCTCGTCGATCATGTCCTCGATCTCGATCGAGATCTCATCCCAGGGATCGGTGAACTCCTTGAAGCGCCGAACCCCGTCGCGGCCCTCGTAGACCAAATCGATGTCCGGCATCTGGGCGCCGGTCCTCCAGACGACGTCGTCGGAAAGCTCTCCATCACCGCGTCGATGTCGCTGCGGTTCCAGGCCTCGAACCCCGCCTCGAGGGTCTTGAACGACTCGGTGGCCATCGCTCAGGCGGAAAGCGCGTCGAAGATCAGGTTCGCGCCGGGGATCTCGGCGGGCGAGGGCGCCGCGTAGGACCAGCGGACGACGCCGTCCTCGACCAGGACTAGGGAGCGGTTGCCGTGATCGACCTTCTCGATCCAGGCGCCGTAGGCGCGGGAGACCTCGCCCTTCGGGTTGAAGTCCGCGAGCAGGGGCATCGTCAGGCCGAGTTGCCCTCGGAAGGCCCGGTGGGCGTACTTGGAGTCGACGCTGATCCCGACCAGGGTCGCCCCCTTGCCCTCGATCTCCCCGAGCACCTCCTGGTAGAGGCTGAGCTGGTCGGTGCAGACCGGGCTGAAGTCGAGCGGGTAGAAGGCGAGCACCAGCTTGCGGCCGGCGAAGTCGCCGAGCGTCACCTCGTTGCCGTCCTGATCGGGGAGGGCGAAGTCGGGGGCTTCGGCGCCCGGCTCGATCACCGGAGCCGCTAGTGGCGCAGGCCGAGCTCGCCGACCAGGGAGCGGTAGCGCTCGAGGTCGCTGCTCTCCAGATAGCGCAGCAGGCGGCGGCGCTTGCCCACCATCTTCAGCAGCCCGCGCCGCGAGTGATGGTCCTTGGTGTGGGTGCGCAGGTGCTCGGTCAGCTCGTTGATCCGGGCGGTGAGGAGGGCGACCTGGACCTCGGCCGAGCCGGTGTCCTCGCCGGAGCGCCCGTACTTGCCGATCAGCTCGGCCTTTGTGTCCTTGGTCAGCGGCACGACGGAAAGAGTAGCGGTCAGGAAGAGGCTCGCTCGTAGCGGGCGGCGACCTCGCGGGCCTCGGCGACGTCGCGATGCATCTGGGCGATCAGGTCCTCGGCGCTCGGGAACCTGCGCTCTCCCCGCAGCCGGCTGACGAAGGCTACCCGCAGGTTCTTGCCGTAGAGATCCTCCTCGTGCTCAATCAGGAAGGCCTCGACGAGGAGCCCGCGGCCGGTCTCGAAGGTCGGCCGAATCCCCACGTTGACTGCGGCCGGATGCCCGTTGGCGAATGCGGCATAGACACCGTGACCGGGAACCACAAGGCGGTCATCGGGGACGACGTTGGCGGTTGGAAAGCCGAGCTCGCGACCGCGCTTGTCTCCCTCCACCACCTCTCCCTCGAGCATGAACGGGGCGCCGAGGCAACGCATCGCCGCCTCCACTTCGCCCGCGGCGACCAGCGCCCTCACCCGGCTGGAGGAGACCGTCTCGCCGTCGACCTCGACCAGGGGGACCACCCGGGTCTCGAACTCGTCGTGCGAGGCGAGCATCTCGGGGTCCCCCTTCGCCTTCGCACCGAAGCGGAAGTTCTCCCCCACCGAGACCCGCTTGGCGCCGAGCCGCTCGACCAGGATCCTCTTGATGAAGTCCTCGGCCGAGAGCTGCGAGAACTCGCGGTCGAAGGGGATCACCACCATCTCCTCCACCCCGAGCCCGTCGATCACATCGCGCTTCACATTGGCGGGCATGATCAGCTTCGGTGCCGCCTCCGGGTGGAGCACGGTCAGCGGGTGCGGATCGAAGGTCAGCACCGTGTCGGCGTCGTCGATCACCGCCCGATGCCCCTTGTGGACGCCGTCGAATACCCCAATCGCGACGTGCCGATCCTTCGGCTGAGCATCCGGAAGTTTCGTCACCTTGATCGTCATAGGAGCACCACTTCGGGCTGCAGTCTTCCGGTTTCCACCCTTGCAATAGCGATCACCCGCCCCTCGTGTGTGAGGCGCACATTGTGCTGGGGGCCGTCGACACCCCCCTCGACCGCAACACCGTGTCCCACGCGCTCGGCCTCGGTTGCGTCGAGCGCCCGCTCGGGGAGGAACGAGGTGAGCTCCTCCATCGAGATCTCATCCTGACCATCCGGGACCGCGAACGGCCCGATCGCGGTGCGGCGGAGCGACTCGCAGTAGGCGTCCTCGAGAGTCTCGAGGAGTGTGCGGACGTAGGTTCCCGATGAGCACTCGATCTCGAAGCTGGCGCGTTCGCCGTCGCTGTCGAGCAGCTCGGCCCGGTGGACGGTCACCGTGCGAGTCGGCGTCTCCACCTCCTCCCCGCGGTGGGCCTTGCGGTAGAGCCGCTCGCCCTCGACCTTGACCGCTGAGGTCATCGGTACCCGCTGCTCGACCTCTCCGGTGGGCAGCTCGAGCCGCTCGGGGACGCGGCCGGTCTCGCTCAGCTCCCCGTCCGGGTCCCCGGTGGAGGAGCGCCAGCCGAGGCGGGCGGTGGCGAGGTAAGTCTTCGCCAGCGGCACCAGATAGCGCTGCAGCCGGGTGGCGCGCCCGAGCAGGACGATCAGGAGCCCGGTTGCGAACGGGTCGAGGGTGCCGGCGTGCCCGACCTTGCCGCCACCCTCGCTGCGGACCCGGGCGACCACGTCGTGGGAGGTGACGCCGGCGGGTTTGTCGACCAGCATCCCGGCCCCGGATCCCGCCTGGGGATTCAGAGCTGCGAGCGAATCTCGTCCCGCAGGAACTCCACCACCTGCGGGTACGAAAGGTCCGTGCCGAATCCAGCCGCACGGCGATGACCACCACCACCGTGCTTGCGGGCGATCGCCGAGACGTCGACCCGGCCGTCGGTCGAGCGCAGGCTGACCTTATGGGCGGCGCGGCCGCCATCGGCCTGGTCGCGGACAACGGCCGCGATCGCTGTCCCGTCGATGGTCCGAAGCTGATCGATGATTCCCTCGGTCAGCGGCTCGCTCGCTCCGGTCTCCCGGTAGTCGTCGGCCGAGATGTAGGTGATCGCCAGCAGCCCCTCCTCGAACCGCTGGATTCCCTCCAGCGCCCTCGCCACCAGCTTCAGCTTCTCGAGCGGGGCATGCTCGTAAAGGCGGCGGTAGGTCCCGTTGACGTCGACGCCGGCCTCGATCAGCGCCGCCGCCATCCGGTGCGAGCGGGCGTCGGTGTTCTCGTACATGAAGTTTCCGGTGTCGGTGATCAGCCCCACATAGAGGGCGTTGGCCATCTCCGGGGTGAGCTCGACCCCTAGAAGCCCCACGAGGTCGTAGAGGATCTCGGCTGTGCAGGAGGCATCGACGTCGACCAGGTTGACCGTTCCGAACCGGGTGTTGTCGTGGTGATGGTCGATGTTGAGGACCGTGTTCTCGCCCTCGCGGAGGAACTCCACCGGCATCCGGTCGATGTTCCCGCAGTCGAGGAAGATCACCACCCGGTCGGCGAGGTCTGCGGGAGGCTCGTGGAAGACCTCCTCCAGCGGCAGAAAGCGGTACTCGACCGGGAGCGGGAACTCCTTCGCGGCCAGGAACATCACCGAGTCCTTGCCGAGCGCCTCGAGGATGTCGTGCATCGCCAGGAGGGAGCCGAGCGCGTCGCCGTCGGGGTTCTCGTGGGTGGTGAGAAGGAAGCGTTCCCCTTGGCGGATCTCCTCCGCCACCTGCTCCAGCTCGGTGCTCAAGAGCTCGGTCGCCTCGGTCATTGGTCGAGGAGGCGAGAGATGCGGACGCCGCGGTCGACGCTCTCGTCGTAGTGGAAGGTCAGCGTCGGTGTCCGCTTCATCCGCAGCTCCGCCGCGATCCGTCCCTGGAGGAACCCGTGGGAGGAGCGGAGCCCGGCGAGGGCCTTCTCTCGCTCGGACTCGCCGCCGAGCACGCTGACGTACACACGCGCGGTGCGGAGGTCGGGAGAGGTGTCTACATCGGTGACTGTCACGAATCCAATCCGCGGGTCCTTCAAGCCCGTCGCGATGACCTCACCGAGGACCTGACGGATCACTTCGTTGACTCGGCGCATCCTTGGGGTGGCCATCCCCGGCCCGACGATAACAGCAAGGGGAGCCGCACTCGGGTGACCCCAATTACGGCACGGCATTACTCATTTCGGAGGTCATCAAGACTGAGTAGGTCACGGTCGAAGGCGCAGCCGTCCGGACAGCGGCTCTCGATGAAGCGAACGAGGCCGTCGGCGCGGTCGCCGACCTGCCCGTCGCCGACCAGCGCGCAGATCAGGGTCGAGCGCTGCCACTTGTCGTGACCGTCGACCTCGGCGACCGAGGCGCCGAAGCGCTGGCGCAGCTGCGCCTTCAGCGAGTGGATCAGCTTCCGCTTTCCCTTCAGGTCCTGGACCTCACCGAAGTGAAGCCGGGCCTCGACCACGCAGAGGAACGCGTCCACAGATTGGACGCTACTCCAGGGTCTGTTCGACCTGCTTGACCTCGAAGAACTCGAGCACGTCGCCCTCCTTGATGTCGGCGAAGCCCTCGAGCACGATCCCGCACTCGAGGCCCTCCTCGACCTCCTGGACGTTGTCCTTGAAGCGGCGCAGCGAGCCGACCTTGCCGCTCCAGACGATCGTCCCCTCGCGGACGAGGCGGACGTTGGCGGTCCGGGTGACCTTGCCGTCGGTGACCACGCAGCCGGCGATCGTGCCGACGCGAGAGGCCTTGAAGGTCTGCTTGACCTCGGCCTGGCCGAGGGCCTCCTCGACCTCCTCGGGCTCGAGCAGGCCCTCCATCGCCGCCCGCAGCTCCTCGGTCACCTTGTAGATCACCGTGTAGGTGCGGATGTCGATCCCCTCGGAATCCGCGGCGCGGCGGGCCTCGGCGAGCGGCCGCACGTTGAAGCCGATGATCACAGCGTCGGAGGCCGAGGCGAGCATCACGTCGGACTCGTTGATCCCGCCGGTCTGGGCGTGGATGACGTTGACCGGCACCTGCTCCTGGGGCAGCTTGGCGATCTCGTCCTGGAGCGCCTCCAGGGAGCCTGCGACGTCCGCCTTGAGGACGATGTTGAGCTCCTTGAGCTCGCCCTCGCGGGCCTTCGAGAAGACCTCCTCGAGGGTGACCTTGCGCGCCTGACGGCGCGCCAGCTGCTCGGTCTTCAGCCGGGTCTCGCGTTCCTGAGCGAGGGAGCGCGCCTGGCGCTCGTTATCGACCACCTGGAAGTGCTCGCCCGCCTCGGTGACTCCGTCGAAGCCGAGCACCTCGACCGGCTCCCCGGGCGTCGCCTCCGCGACCCGCTCCCCCTTGTCGTCGAGCATCGCCCGGACCTTGCCCCACTGGGGCCCGGCGACGATCGCGTCCCCAACTCGCAGCGTTCCCCGCTGCACCAACAGCCCGACCACCGGGCCACGGCCCGGATCGAGCTCGGACTCGACCACGGTGCCTGAGGCCGGCGCGTTCGGGTTGGCGCCGAGCTCCTCGAGGTCGGAGACCAGCAGGATCATCTCCAGCAGGTTGTCGAGGCCGTCCTTGGTCTTCGCGGAGACGTCGGCGTAGACGGTGTCCCCGCCCCACTCCTCAGGATTGAGCTCGTGTCCGGCGAGCTCGGTGCGCACCCGGTTGGGGTCGGCGCCCTCCTTGTCGACCTTGTTGACCGCGACCAGGATCGGCACCTGGGCGGCGCGCGCGTGGTCGATCGCCTCGATCGTCTGCGGCATCACTCCGTCGTCGGCGGCGACCACGATCACTGCGACGTCCGTAACCGAGGCGCCGCGAGCCCGCATCGCGGTGAACGCCTCATGCCCGGGGGTGTCGAGGAAGGTGATCGTCTTGCCGTCATGGTTCACCTGGTAAGCGCCGATGTGCTGGGTGATGCCGCCGGCCTCGCCCGCCGCGACCTGCGTCTGACGGATCGCGTCGAGCAGAGAGGTCTTGCCGTGGTCGACGTGACCCATCACCGTGATCACCGGTGGCCGGTCGGCGAGGTCGGCCTCCTCGTCCTCGGTCTGGGGGAGCTCGACCTCCTCCTCGGCCGCGGTGACGATCTCGATCTTGCGATCGAACTCCTTCGCGATCGCCTCCACCGACTCGTCGGTGAGGGTCTGGGTGAGGGTCGCCATCTCACCCTCCTTCATCAGGGCCTTGATCACCTCCGCGGCTGAGAGCCCCAGCGACTCCGCCACCTCGCGCACGGTGGCGCCGGAGTTGACCTTGATCGCCGGCGCCTCCTCGGGCTCCTTGAGCGTCTTGTCCTCGGGCTCCTCGAGCAGCGGGCGGCGACGGCGTCCGCCGCGGCGACGCGGCGGCCGGGGCGGCGGCTGAGTCTTGGCGATGTGATCGCGGCGGGCCGCCTGAGAATCGATCACCACGCGCCGGCGGCGTTTGGGCGCAGCCTTCTTCGCAGGGGCGGGCTTGGCGGCGCCGGACTCCGCCTCCTGGGTCGCGGCCTTGCCGTCGGTGGTCTTCTTCGCCGCGGGCTTGGTCTTGGTGGCTGTGGCGCCGTCCCCAGCGCCCTTCAGCGCCGCCAGGGCGTCGGACTCCTCGACGTTCGACTGGGCGGCCTTCGCCTCGATTCCCGCAGCCGCCAGGGCGGCCAGGACCTCCTTGCTGGTCAGGCCCTTGGCCTTCGCAATCTCGTGAACTCGCTTCTTCGCCACCTTCTCCTGTCTACTCCTCGCTGCCCTGGTCCTGGGCTGCCTTCACCGCGGCCTCCTTCTTCTGGTCGGCGGCCTTCACGGCCGCCTCCTCCTCGTCGACGATCCCCTCCTCCTCCGAGATGAGTTCGGGCTCGTCGCCATCGGCCGGGTCCTCGGCTTCGCCTGTGGGCGCATCCGGGCTTGGCTCTGATCCGTCCGACTGGGCCGCCGGCTCCTGCTCAGGCTCCTCGGCGTCTTCTGCTTCCTCAGCCTCCTCGGCCTCTTCGGACTCTGCCTCTTCGGTGGCCTCGCCCTCTTCGCCCTCTTCCGCTTCCTCAGTGTCCTCGGCCTCTTCCTCCGTCTCCTCGGTCTCCGCGGCGGCCTCGGCCTCCTCCGCTTCCTCGGCCTTCTCGGTCTCCGCCACAGCCTCGGCCTCTACCGCTTCCTCGGCCTTCTCAGCCTCTTCCACCTCCTCCTCCTTCTCGGCCTCGGTAGCTGCCTCAGCCTCTTCCGCCGCTTGGGCCTCGTCGAACTCGCTCTCGGCTCGCTTCACGATCGCGCTCACCTCGCCCTCGTCGGCATCGGGCTTGGCGAGTGTCGCGATCTCCTCCTCACCCAGAGGCCCGAGCACCGCCACCTGGTTGGTCGCGAAGCGGGCCAGCGCCTGGTGCTGGGGCAGGCCGCAGTAGTGGGAGCCCTCCAGGGAGGCGTTCGGACAGCGCCGGCCGGTGGTCAGCACCGCGGCGCAGCGGCCGTCGGATGCCTCCTCGCCCTCGTACTCGATCTCCTCCTCTTCCTGGCTGAACTCGGTCTCCGACTTGATGTCGACCTTCCAGCCGGTGAGGCGGGCGGCGAGGCGAGCGTTCTGGCCATCGCGCCCGATCGCCAGCGAGAGCTGGTCGTCGGGGACGATCACCGTCGCCTCCTTGGTCTCGTCGTCGACGAGCACCTCGCGCACCCGGGCCGGGGAGAGCGCCTTGGCGACGAACCGTGCCGGCTCCTCGTTGTAGGGGATGATGTCGATCTTCTCGCCGCGGAGCTCGGAGACGACCATCCGCACCCGCGAGCCACGCGGGCCGACGCAGGCGCCAACCGGGTCGACGCCGTCGGCGTGGGAGATCACCGCGATCTTCGAGCGCCAGCCCGGCTCGCGGGCGACCCCGGTGATCTCGACCAGCTTGTCGGCGATCTCGGGGACCTCGAGCTCGAAAAGCTTCTTGATCAGGTCGGAGTTGCGCCGGGAGACGACGATGCTCGGCCCCTTGGTCTCGGCGGAGACGTCGGTGATCACCGCCTTCACCCGCATCCCGTGGTCGTAGCGCTCGTTGTAGACCTGCTCGGAGCGCGGCAGCAGGGCCTCGACCCGCTCGCGCAGCTGGACCAGGGTGTAGCGGTTGTCGGACTGCTGGATGATCCCGGTGACCAGCTCGCCGACCCGGTCCTTGTAGTCCTCGTACATCATGTGCCGCTCGGCCTCCCGGATCCGCTGCAGGATCACCTGCTTGGCGGTCTGGGCGGCGATCCGGCCGAAGTCGTCCGGGGTGACGTCGCGGGTCTGGATCTGGTCGCGGTAGGGCTCGAGCCGCTCGGGCTCGAGCTCCGGCTCCTCGGGCTCGCGCCGCTCGCCCGTCTCCGGGTCGACGGTGGAGCGGGTGATCTCGATCTCGGGCACCTCCTCGCCGGCCGCCTCGGCGGCCTCGGCGGCTTGGAGCTGGTCCTCGAACTGCTCGTCGAGCAGCTTCTTCTCGAGGTCCTCGGGGACCATCAGCTCGTAGACCCGGAAGTCGGCGGTGTTATGGTCGAGCTCGACTCGGGCGTACTTGGCGGCGCCCGGAGTCTTCTTGTAGGCCGAGAGGAGCGCGTCGGAGAGCGCGTCCATCAGGGTGTCGGCATCGATTCCCTTCTCCTGTTCGAGCGCCTTGACGGCATCGACGATCTCCTGGGTCATGACCTCACCCCTTCGTTCAAGTGTTCCTTTCGAGGGCCTTCGTCTCGCGCAGGGCGCCCACCCTCCGATCCGTCCGGCAACAGGTTTGAGCGGCGCATCGCCGCAAGCGGGATCGTCACCGTCCCGTCAGGAGCCTCGACGCTGACCTCTGCCTCGCCGGCGCTGGAGAGGCGGCCGGTGAAGCTTCGCCGTCCGCCGATCTCCTCGCGGGTTCGCACCCGCACCCGGTGGCCGACGAAGCGGCGGAAGTGCTCCGGCTTCGTCAGCGGCCGCTCGGGCCCCGGCGACGAGACCTCCAGGGACCACGATTCGAGCAGCTCGCGGAAGAGCGCGGTTACGCGCTCGCAGAGCGCGATGTTGACGCCCCCGGCGCTGTCGATCACCAGCCGGAGGCGCTCGGCGGCGGGCCGCTCGAGGGCGAGCAGCTCGACCTCCGGCTCCGCCTCGCGCAGCCGGGCCTCGATTTTCTCCTCGATCTGTGCCAGTTCTGTATCGCTCATTTGCAGGTCTTTTCGATCACTCACACCGGCTTGCCGCCGAAAAAAAGGCGGGCCTGTGCCCACCTCTCAACACGCGCTTCCGGTGTGAAAAAGGTTCCGGAGGCGAGTATAGCCCCGGCCCTCGCTCGCGCCAAGGGGGGGCCGGCATAGACCCGAGGGGCTTGCCGGACACGTGATCGCGGGCGTGATCAAGATGATCGCGCTTGCGATCAGCACGAGTCCGAGGGGCGGTTCCGCCGAGCCTCCCCACCGCCGGGCTCCTCTCTCGTCAGCTCCAGTGGATCGGTGATCCTGCGTCGCGAGCGCCCACCGGGGTCGCGTCCCCGAGGCGACGATCGTCGCGTCCCCGCTGACCAAAGCCGGCGACCAGCGCGACAGCCTGGAGCATCACCAGCGCGGCCATCGCGCCGCCCGCGACCCCCCAGAAGAAGTCCGGATACAGCTGCCGCAGGAGGTAGCTGCTGTTGAAGCGCCAGCTGTCGCCCTCGAAGAAGACCCCGTGGAAGCCATCAAAGAAGAACTCGAAGTTGATGAGCATGATCAGACCCACCAGCGCCATCGCAACGACCGTCAGGAAGGCGCCCGCGACGAGCAAGCGTCCCACCGAGCCCGGCGCCCCGAGCCGCCGAAGCCCCAGCGCCGCTGCGACAGCGAGGACCAGGGCGATCGCCCACACGGTGAGAAAGCCCGCCACGAGACCTCGGACGTCCCCCATGTGCTGGATCTCCCGCTCGTCGAACGCGGCGTCGCCACTCGGCAGGCGAGCCTCGCGCAACAGTTCGACGCCGTCTGAGCCCGGCCGAATCGAGCGGATGCCGGTGACGGCCAGGTCGGTCCGTTCGTGATCGCTGAGACCGTGGGAGTCAGCCGGGAAGCCCGGGACGGAGTACTGCGCGTGGACAAACCAAGGGTTCATCAGCACCCACAGCGTGTTACCGATCAGAATCGCCGGGACCGCGGCGACGATCAACGCCGACAGGGCAAGGGCAAGCTTGCGGCGCATGGGGCGCAGCCTACGCTTCGGTGCCCGCTCAGAGCCGCGGCCGCCGGACGTCTAGCCCCTCGAGGCTCCGCGGGGCTCTCGGATCAGCGCCCTCTCAGACCCACGGTCCCGGGGACCGCGACCTTTCTCGAACACATGCTCGCGCTCAAACCTCCACGGTCACCGTCACCGGCCCATCGTTGATCAGGGCCACCCCCATGCAGGCGCCGAAGACTCCCTTCTTCGCCCCGAGCCGCTCGCAGAAGCGCTCATACAGCGGCTCTGCCTGCTCCGCCGGCGCCGCGTCGACGTAGCTCGGCCGGTTGCCCTTGCTTGTGTCGCCGTAGAGGGTGAATTGGCTTACGCAGAGGACCTCGCGGTCGCCGAGCGGCTCGTTCATCCGCCCCTCGGCGTCGTCAAAGATCCGCAGCGCCCGCACCTTCTCGGCGAGCCGGTCGGCCTCGGCCTCGGTGTCTGTGCGCGAGACGCCGAGCAGGACCAGCACTCCCGGGCCGATCTGCGCTACCCGATCGCCATCGACATCGACGGCGGCCTGACTGACCCGCTGGATCAGCGCCTTCAAGCGCCGGTGGCCGCCAGCCGCTCTCTGTAGATGCGGTAGTCGCGCCGCTCCGGACGCAGGTTCGAGGCGAGCGCCAGGTGGTGTCGGGCGCGCCTCGTCTCGCCCGTCTTGCTCAGGGCGCGGCCAAGGCAGAAGTGGGCGTAATCGTTGACCGGATGGGTCTCCACCACCGCCTCGAACTCGGCCGCCGCCTCGGCGTAATGCCGGGTCCTGAACAGGGCGCGGCCGAGCGCCTCGCGCACCGAGCTCTTCTCGGGCGCCTGCCGGGCCGCCTCCTTCAGCGGAGCGGTCGCCTCCTCGAAGGAGCCGTCCTCGAGCAGCTCCATGCCCCGCCGGTAGAGCGTGTATAGGGACTCACCCGTCTGGTCGTCTGGGTACTGGGCCATGGGCCCAGTGTAAAAGGGGAGCGCAAGCAGTTAGCCCTCGGAGCGTGTGCGGCGAGCCGCGGGGGTGGACCTCAGGGCCTCGACCCGGTCGAGGATCGCGTCGGCGACGTCCTCCTTGGGGGCGAGGGGGATCTGATGCTCGCCTGAGCGCTCCACGATCACGACCTCGTTCTCGTCGGACTCGAAGCCGATCTCCGAGCGGGAGACGTCGTTGAGGACGATCGCGTCGACCCCCTTGCGGTCGAGCTTCTCGCGCGCGCGTTCAACCCCGTGGGATGTCTCCGCCGCGAAGCCGACGATCGTCTGACCTTTCCGCCGGCGCTCTCCGAGGGCGGCGAGGATGTCGTCGGTGGGCTCGAGGTCGAGCTCGAGCTTGTCGGCGCTCTCGCGGTGGATCTTCTCCCCGGCCGCGTGGCGGGGGCGGAAGTCGGCGGGGGCGGCGGCCATGACGAGGACGTCGGCGGAGTCGAATTCCCGGCCCAGCGCCTCGGCGAGCTCGGCGGCGGTCTCGACATCGACGCGCCGAACTCCGCCCGGCGCCGGCAACGAGACGTTGGCGGCGACCAGGGCGACCTCGGCGCCGCGGCGGGCGGCTTGCTCGGCGAGAGCGATGCCCATCCGGCCGCTGGAGCGGTTGCCGATGAAGCGCACCGGGTCGATCGGCTCGCGCGTGCCGCCGGCCGAGACCAGTACCCGGAGGCCGTCCCAGGGACCGCTCGGCCCCGGGAGCGCGGACTCGATCGCATCGAGCAGCTCCCGCGGTTCGGGCAGGCGGCCGATTCCGTACTCGCCACGCGAGGCGAGCGCGCCCTCCTCGGGCTCGACCACCACCACTCCCCGCTCGCGCAGCGTCTCCAGGTTCTCCTGGGTGGCGGTGTCCCGGTACATCCGGTCGTTCATCGCCGGCGCCACCAGCCGCGGCGCAGTGCAGGCGAGGAAGGAGGTGCTCACCATCGAGTCGGCGAGCCCGGCGGCGAGCTTGGCGATCGTGTTGGCGGAGGCAGGCGCGACCAGATAGACGTCAGCGTTGGCGACCACCTCGAGGTGGCCGATCGGATCGTGCCGCGGCTCGGGATCCCCGGGGAAGGCGCCGCGAACGGGATCGCGCTCGAACTCGTCGCTGAGCACCGGCGCCCCGACGATCCCCTCGAAGGAGGCGGCGCCGACGAAGCGCTCGGCCGCCGGGGTCATCAGCACCCGGACGGCGTGGCCCTCCTTGGTCGCCAGACGCGCGAGCTCGAGCGCCTTGTAGGCGGCGATCCCTCCGCTGACTCCGAGCAGGATGCGGGCCATTGGCCCTCCTCCGAGGCTAGGCCTTGTACTCGTACTTGAGCTTGCCCGCCGCCGTCTCCTCGAGCGCGATCGTCAGGTAGTTCCCACTGGGAACCTCGACCATCGGCGGCGTGTACTCACCGTAGGCGCCCTCGGAGAGGGAGTGGTAGTAAGCGTTGATCTGGCGGGCCCGCTTGGCGGCGACGATCACCGCGGCGTAGTGGGTGTCCGTGTGATCGAGAAGCTTGTCGACTCGTGGCTTGATCATCGGCGGACCATCATAGGGATAGCTGCTCGCGGACGAGCTTCTCCAGTTCCGAGGCGGCTTTCTGCACATCGTCGTTCACGATCACGTGGGGGAACTCGACCTGGGCCTCCAGCTCCAGCTCCGCGGTTCGGAGGCGCCGCTCGATCTCCTCGGGGTTGTCGGTGCCGCGGCCCTCGAGCCGCCGCCGGAGCGCCGCCGGGTCCGGTGGGGCAATGAAGATCAAAACCGCCTCCGGCATCGCCGCCCGCACCTGTCTGGCCCCCTGCACCTCGATCTCGAGGACCACCGAGCGGCCCTCGGCAAGCCGGCTCTCGACCGTTTCGCGGAGGGTGCCGTAGCGGTGGCCGCTGTAGGTCGCGTGCTCGAGGAAGTCACCGGCCTCCACCCGACGCTCGAACTCGGCCTCGCTGAGGAAGTGGTAGTCGCGGCCGTCCTCCTCGCCGGGGCGGGGTTCGCGGGTGGTCGCTGAGACGGAAAGCTCGAGCTCGGGGATCCGCTCGAGCAGCTTCTCGATCAGCGTCCCCTTGCCGACCCCCGACGGGCCGGTGATCACGAAGACCTTCGCCATCAGGCAAAGATCATGAACTCAGCCGCGGCCGAAACCGGAGCTACTTCTGAAGATGCGAGACGAGCTCGGACCGCTGCCGCTCGGAGAGGCCACCGATCGTCTTGCTCGGGGAGATCCGGCAGTTGGTGAGGATGCGGTTGGTCTTCACCCGCCCGTACTTCGGCACCGCCATCAGCATGTCGATCACCTTGGCTGTCTGGACATACTCGGGCGGATCCATCAGCAGCGTCTGGATCCTCACCTTGCTGGCCTTCAGGTCTCGCTTCAGCTGGGCCCGCTTCGAGCGGATGTCGTTGGCCCTCTTCAGGGCCTCCATCCTCTGGTCCAGTGATCTCTCGGGGGCTGCGTTGGAGGACTGGACCGGGGCCTGCATTGGGGCGGCAGTATATCCCCGCCCTAGCGACGCGAAAAGGGGTTTACGCCGTTTGCGAGAAAAACTCTCGCTAGTCCGAGGCCCGTCCCTGTAACGCCTCCGCCAGCTCTGCCGTCACCCTCGATCCGGCGGCCGGATCTCGGAAGCTCTCGGTGCCGACAGCGACCACCTTCGCCCCCGCCGAGATCAGCTCGAGAGCGTCGCGGCCGCCGGCGACTCCGCCCATACCGATCACCGGGATAGAAATCTCCCTGCAAACCGAGGTAATTTGCGACCTCGCAACTGACCGCACAGTCTCCCCCGAGAGGCCGCCGCCTTCTCCCCCGAGCCAGGGCTCGCCGGTCTTGGGGTCGAGCGGCCGTGACCGAAGGGTGTTGATCAGCGAGACCGCGTCGGCTCCTCCCTCCTCGGCCGCGGCCGCGACCGGTGCCGGGTCGGGGACGTTCGGGGTGAGCTTTGTGATCAAAGGTTTGTCAGTTAGGGGCCGCAGCCGGTGAAGGAGCGAGCGAGCCTCGTCGGGGGACTCGCCGACGATCAGCCCCGACTCGATGTTGGGGCAGGAGACGTTGAGCTCGATCGCCGCCACCTCATCGCGACCGCCGACCCCCTCGACCAGGCGCGCAAACTCGTCATGGCTCGTCCCCATCACCGAGACGATCAGGGGGACCGGCAGCGCTTCCAACTCCGGGAGGTCGGCGGAGAGGAAGCCCTCCAGCCCCTTGTTGGGAAGCCCGATCGAGTTGACCATCCCCGCCGAGGTCTCCCAGAGCCGCGGCGGCGGATTGCCGGCGCGGGGCTTGGGGGTGATCGTCTTCGAGACGAAAGCCGAGAAGGGGAACTCGCTCAACAGCGCGTCGCCGAAGGCCCGCCGAGCGGCGATCGCATCGAAGGTCCCGGAGCCGTTGATGATCGGGTGGCGCAACTGGAGACCGCAGAGCTCGGTCCTGAGGTCGACCTGCGCCGGACCTGATCCGGCGGCGGGAGGTCCGGCCGCGGTAGGTCCGGCCGCGGTTTTTGTGGCGGCCGAATTTGTGCTGGCCGAATTTGTGCGGGCCGAATTTGTGATGGCGCCTGCCATCAGTGGCCCGACCCCCGCACCAGCGCCGTCGCGATCTGCTCGCCCCGGACCACCGGGCCGTCGACGCAGAGCCGCATGTAGCCGCCGTCCGCCAGGGGCACCGCGCACCCGAAGCAGGCCCCGAATCCGCAGGCCATCGGCGCCTCCATCGCCAGCTCGCAGGCGACCCCGCGCCCGGCGCAGAGCAGGCGCACCGCCTCCAGCATCGCCGGCGGGCCGCACGCGTAGACCGCGGCGCTGCCGGCGTCATCGCCCTCCAGAAGGACGGTGAGCAGATCGGTGACATAGCCGTGGTGGCCGCGGTGGCCGTCCTCGCTCGCCAGCCGGATCTCGGAGCAGTCGAAGAGGGCGAGGCCGCCGGTGTGCTCGCGGTCGCGGAAGCCGAGCAGGACGCGGGCCGGTATCCCCCGATCGAGCAGGCGCCTGCGCCAGATCGCCAGCGGGGCGATCCCGATCCCACCGCCGACCAGGATCGCCCCGGCTATGTTCGGCGGCGAAGTTTGTGGCCGTATATTCGGCGGCGAAGTTTGTGGCCGCCGTAGACCCTGGAGCTCTCCCGGCGGCGAGAAGGGCTGTCCCAGCGGACCGGTGAGCCAGAGCGCTCTCCCCCGCCTCGAGTCCCGCCAGCCGTTCGGTGCCGGGTCCGACCGCCTGGACCAGGAAGTCGAGCCGCACCCCGCTGCGCTGGCGCTCGGCGTCGGCGACGGAGAAGGCCCGGGCCAGGTAGGGGCGCTCCTCCAAGGAGCCCCATCGCGTCCCCGCGGCCAGCATGTAGAACTGACCCGCGGCCGGCTCGGGGCCGGCGGAATCGACGACGGAGAAGATCCGGTAGCCACCGGATTCGACGTTCCGGGTGACCTCGCAGAGGCGCCGGCCGAAGGGGGCCTCGACCCTGCCATTCATGGTGGAAGAGCCCTCGGCCGCTCCCCCCGGGCGCTGACGCGAAGGGGCATCCATCAGGCTCTTCCTTCTGTTCGCGCCTTCACGGGGGCTGAGGTGGTGGCGGGTGCTTCATGCAGCTCCTGCAGGGCATGCACCTGGGCCTCCCCTTGAGTCTGGGCGAAGATCGCCCGCGAGGCGGCCGAGGCGCCGGTCATCGTCGTCAGGCAAGGGATGCCGTGGCGGACGGCGGCGGTGCGGATCTCATAGCCGTCGGCGCGGGCGCCGCTGCCGGTCGGGGTGTTGATCACCAGGTCCACCTCGCCGCCGCGGATGCAATCGACGACGTGGGGCGAGCCCTCGGCGATCTTGTTGATTCTGCGCACCGGCACCCCCATCGCCGAGATCGCCTGCGCGGTCCCCGCGGTGGCGATCACCCTGAAGCCGAGGTCGTTGAAGTGGACGGCGAGCTGGGTGGCGGCGGGCTTGTCGGAATCGGTGACGCTGATGAAGATCGTCCCCTCGCGGGGCAGGGTGACCCCGGCGGCAGCCTGGGCCTTGCCAAAGGCAGTGGGAAAGTCGGCGGCGATTCCCATCACCTCGCCGGTGCTGCGCATCTCGGGTCCGAGCACCGCGTCGGCGCCGGCGAAGCGGGCGAAGGGGAGGACGGCCTCCTTGACGCTGACGTGCCTGGGATGCTCGCGGGGCAGCTCCTGAGCGGAGAGCGGCTCGCCGAGCATCAGCCGGCAGGCGATCTTGGCCAGCGGCGCGCCGATCGCCTTGGAGACGAAGGGGATCGTCCGCGAGGCGCGGGGGTTCGCCTCGATCACGAACAGCTCTCCTTCGGCGACCGCGTACTGGACGTTGATCAGCCCCACCACCCCGAGCTCGAGAGCGATCTTCCGGGTGGTCTCGCGGATCTCCTCCAGCATCTCCTCACCGAGACTCATCGGCGGGAGCACGCAGGCCGAGTCGCCCGAGTGGACGCCGGCTTCCTCCACGTGCTGCATCACCCCCGCAACGAAGCAATCGCTGCCGTCGGCGAGAGCGTCGACGTCGACCTCGATCGCGTTCTCTAGGAAGCGGTCGAGCAGAAGGGGGTGCTCCTGGTCGGCCTTCACATTCGCCTCCAGGTATGCGGCGAGTGACTCGGCCGAGTAGCAGATCTCCATTGCCCGGCCGCCGAGCACGTAGGAGGGCCGGACCAGGAGCGGGAAGCCGACGTCCTCGGAAATCGCCACCGCCTCCTCCGCCGAGAGGGCGGTGCCGTAGGGCGGGTGCTTGATCTCCAGCCGCCGCAACAGCGCGCCGAAGCGCCCGCGGTCCTCGGCAAGGTCGATCGCATCGACCGGCGTCCCCAGCAGCGGCAGTCCCGACTCCTCCAGTGCCTTCGCCAGCCGCAGCGGGGTCTGGCCGCCGAACTGGACGATCACCCCCTCCGGGCGCTCCACCGCAGCGACCGCGAGCACGTCCTCGGCGGTGAGCGGCTCGAAGTAGAGGCGGTCGGAGGTGTCGTAGTCGGTGGAAACCGTCTCCGGGTTGCAGTTGACCATCACGGCGTCGCGCTCCAGCTCGCGCACCGTCATCGCCGCGTGCACGCAGCAGTAGTCGAACTCGATTCCCTGGCCGATCCGGTTTGGGCCCGACCCCAAGATCATCACCGAGCCTCGCTCGCCCCGCTCGACCTCGTTCTGGCCTGCCCGCTCATGCGCGCTGTAGAAGTAGGGGGTGCGCGCCTCGAACTCGGCGGCACAGGTGTCGACCGCGCGGTAGGAGCGCTCGAGGCCCTCGGTGCCGTCCCCGTCGATGGCGAGCGTCCGCAGCTCCCGCAGGAACCAGTGGTCGATCATCGTCGCCTCGGCGATCCGCTCCAGCTCGACCCCTCGGCGGAAACCGTCGAGCAGGAGGTCGAAGCGATCGGATGAGGGAACCGCGAGGCGCTCCAGGAGCTCGCCGGTCGAGGCTGGAATCTCAGGCTCCGCGTCGAGCTCCCGCGAGCGCAGCGCCTTGGCGAAGGACTCGCGGAAGGTGCGGCCGATCGCCATCACCTCCCCGACCGACTTCATGTGGGTCGAGAGCCGGCCCTCGGCGCCGGGGAACTTCTCGAAGGCGAAGCGCGGCACCTTGGTGACCACGTAGTCGATCGTCGGCTCGAAGGAGGCCGGGGTCGCCTGGGTGATGTCGTTGGGGACCTCCTCGAGCGCGTAGCCGACCGCCAGTTTCGCGGCGATCTTGGCGATCGGGAAGCCGGTCGCCTTCGAGGCCAGCGCCGAGGAGCGGGAGACCCGCGGGTTCATCTCGATCACCACCACCTCGCCGCTCTCGGGATCGACCGCGAACTGGATGTTGGAGCCACCGGTCTCGACCCCGACCGCCCGGATCACGCGGATCGCCTGGTCGCGGAGCTCCTGGTAGAGGGAGTCGGTGAGCGTCTGCGCAGGGGCGACCGTCACAGAATCGCCGGTGTGGACCCCCATCGGGTCGACATTCTCGATCGAGCAGATGATCACCACGTTGTCGTTGCGGTCGCGCATCACCTCGAGCTCGAACTCGCCCCAGCCAAGCACCGACTCCTCGATCAGCACCTGGTTGATCGGGCTAGCGGCGAGCCCCTCGGAGACGACCTGGGACAGCTCGGTCTCGGTGGTCGCCACCCCTCCGCCCTCGCCTCCGAGCGTGAAGGCCGGCCGGACGATCACCGGCAGCTCGATCTCGCCGTCGGCCAGGCCGCTCTCGGCCTCGCCGAGGGAGGTGACGATCCGCGACCAGGGCACCCGCAGCCCCGCCCCCTCCATCGTCGCCCGGAACGCCTCTCGGTCCTCGGCCCTGTGGATCGCCTCGTAGTCGGCGCCGATCAGCTCGACTCCGAAGCGCTCAAGGGTGCCGTCGTCGTGGAGCGACTTGGCCAGGTTGAGCGCCGTCTGGCCGCCGAGAGTCGGCAGCAGGGCGTCGGGGCGCTCGCGCTCGATCACCTTCGCCACCGGGCCCGGCAGCAGCGGCTCGATGTAGGTGCGGTCGGCGAACTCCGGGTCGGTCATGATCGTCGCCGGATTCGAGTTGACGAGGACCACCTCGTAGCCCTCCTCGAGCAGCACCTTGCAGGCCTGCACCCCCGAGTAATCGAACTCGGCGGCCTGCCCGATCACGATCGGCCCCGAGCCGACCAGGAGGATCTTCGAGATGTCGTTACGCCGCGGCAAGCTCGAGGAAGCGGTCGAAGAGGTGGCGGGCGTCGTGGGGGCCGGGGCCGGCCTCCGGGTGGTACTGGACCGTGCACCCCGGGACGTCCTTCAGCACCAGCCCCTCGACCGTGCGGTCATAGAGGTTCAGATGGGAGAGCTCGGCCTCGCCGAAGTCGGTGGACCAGCGCACCGGCTCGTCCCCCTCGAGCCTGGACTCCCCCCCGGGGCCGCTGACCGCGAAGCCGTGGTTCTGCGAGGTGATCTCGATCCGGCCGCTCTCCAGGTCCTTGACAGGGTGGTTGGCGCCGCGGTGGCCGAAGGGGAGCTTGAAGGTCTCGAGGCCGACCGCCCGGCAGAGCAGCTGGTGGCCCAAGCAGATCCCAACCACCGGCACCTTGCCGACGACCCCCTTGACGTTGTCGACGATGTAGTCCAGCGCCGCCGGGTCGCCCGGTCCGTTGGCGAGGAAAACCAGGTCAGGGTCTCGTGTCAGCACCTCCTTGGCGGAGCTCCCGCATGGCAGCAGGGTGATCCGGCAGCCCCGCTCCTTGAGCTGCCTGATGATTGAGAGCTTGATCCCGGTGTCGATCCCGACCACGTGCGGCCCCTCGCCCTCGATCTCAATCGGCTCCACTGGGGTCACCTCGCGGGCTAGGTCGGCGCCATCCATCGAGGACTCCGCCTCGACCGCCCACCCTGCCTCCGCCTCGCTGAGCTCGGCGGGGAAGACGCCGCCCCGCATCGCCCCGCGGTCGCGGATGTGGCGGACGAGCGAGCGGGTGTCGACGCCGCTGATCGCGGGGATCCCGCAGTCGCGCAACCAGTCGAGCCAGCCGCCCTCGGCGCTGGCGGCGTCCTCGCTGTTCTTCCCCTCCCGCATGATCACTCCCCGCGCCTGCACCCGGTCGGACTCCATCGCCGCGGACGAGACCCCGTAGTTGCCGATCAGCGGGTAGGTGAAGGTGATGATCTGCCCCGCGTAGGAGGGATCGGTGACCGACTCCTGGTAGCCGGTCATCGAGGTGTTGAAGACGACCTCCCCGGTGAGCTGACCGGGAGCGCCGACAAGCTCGCCGTCCAACCGGGTGCCGTCCTCGAGGAGGACGTAGCCGTCGCTCAACTCAGCGCTCCCGCTTGGTCGCGGTTCGGGGCGTAGTCGAGGACCAGCCGCTGAACCCGCTTGAACTCGTCGGTGCCGGCCCGCCCGAGGAGCTCGAAGAGCGCCGTCTCGACGCTGGTCAGGACCGCGCCGGCCCGCTCCATCTTCTCGAGTCCGACCCGCTTGTTCTCCTCTGAGCGCGAGCCGACCGCATCCTCAGCGACCTGGACCTCGATTCCCTGGCCGAGGAGGTCGAGCACCGTCTGGTTGACGCAAACGTGGGTCTCGATCCCGCAGACCAGCACCTGATCGCGGGCGCCGAGATCGAAGCCCTCTGCCTCGGCAGCCGAGAAGACGAGCTTCTCCAGCGGCTCGGTGCCTTCGGGCAGATGCTCCGCCACCTCCGGAGCCGTCTCCCCCAGCCCCTTCGGATACTGCTCGCTGATCACGATCGGGATCCCGATCGCCTCCGCTCCCTCGATCAGCGTGGCGGTGGCCTTCGTCACCCGCTCGAAGTCGGGGACCGCCTTGCGAAATCCCTCCTGGACGTCGATCACGACCAGCGCCGTCCGCTCCGGATCGAGCTTGCCGGCGCTCATCTGGCCACCGTTCATCCCGCCACTCCCATCGCGAAGCTCCGCTGGCGGAAGGCGACCCTGCCCGCGGCGACCGTCATCAGGACCCTGCCGGTGAGCTCCATGTCGGCGAAGCAGGAGTTGTAGGAGCGGCTCTCGTAGCCGTCCTCGCCAACCACCCACTTCAGCGCCGGATCGATCAGCGCCAGGTTCGCCCGCGCACCCTTCTCGATCCGGGGCGCCTCGATCCCGAATGGCTCCCCGCCGCTGGTCAGCCGCTCCACGAGTGTCTCGAGCGACAGAGCCCCCGGTAGCACCAGCAGGGTGTGAAGTGCGGCGAAGGCCGTCTCCAGGCCGGTCACCCCCCAGGCTGCTTCCTCGAATGGGACCTCCTTCTCCTCGATCGCGTGCGGGGCATGATCGGTGGCGACGCAGTCGATCGTCCCGCCGCGAAGGCCGTCGAGCAGAGCAGCCCGGTCGTCCTCGGAGCGAAGCGGGGGGTTCATCTTGAAGCGGGCGTCGAGGCCCCGAACGGCGTCCTCGGTGAGCGTCAGGTGGTGAGGGGTTACCTCGGAGGTGACCTGCACCCCGGCCGCCTTCGCGCGGGCGATCTCCTCGACCGAGCTGCGGGCGGAGAGGTGCTGGACCTGGACCCGTGCCCCCTCATATAGAGCGAGCGAGCAGTCGCGGGCGATCATCGTCGACTCGGAGACCGACGGGATCCCCGCCACTCCGAGCACGGCCGAGGCCTCGCCCTCGTGCATCACACCGCCGGCGGAGAGATCGGGATCCTCCTCGTGGAGCGCGATCACGCGGCCGGCGAGGCGCTGGTACTGGAGCGCCCGGCGGAGCACCCTCGCGTTGGCGATCGGCAGGCCATCGTCCGAGAAGCCGATCGCGCCGGCCTCGCGCAGCTCCGCCATCTCGGTCAGCTCCTCCCCCGCCATCGCCCGGGTGACGGTGGCGATGAAGCCGATCGGCACCGATGCCTCGCTCTGGGCGCGCTCCCGGACCGAGCCGAGCACCGCGGCGGAGTCGATCGGCGGAGAGGTGTTGGCCATCGCGATCACGGCGCAGTAGCCGCCCGCCGCCGCGGCCCGGGTTCCCGTCTCCAGGTCCTCCTTGTGCTCCTGGCCGGGGACCCGGAGGTGAACGTGCGGGTCTACGAACGCGGGCAGCGCCAGCAGGCCCTCGGCCTCGACCACCTCGGCCCCCTCGACCCCGGGGGCGCCGCCGGGCTCTGCGAGCTCGGCGATCTCGCCCTCGCGGACCACCAGGTCCCGGGTGGCGTCCACGCCGGTGCGGGGGTCGAAGAGGCGGGCGCCCCGAATGACCAGGTTCGCCCCCTGTCCCGGCCGCCACACCAGGGGCGGCGTCTCGGGACTCCCGCTCGATCCGTTCGACGCCACGTTCATGCCGGCTGCCCGATCGTCGACGTGTCGGCGGGCGAGGCGCTCTCGGCGGGGGGACGGTCGCGGCCGGTGAGCAGCTCGTAGATGATCGCCATCCGCACCACCAGCCCGCTCTCGACCTGAGTCGCGATCAGCGACTGCGGCGAGTCGATCACCTCGGGGGCGAGCTCCACCCCGCGGTTGACCGGCCCCGGGTGCATGAGCAGCTGGCGGGGCCCGAGCCGCCGCGAATCGATCTGGTAGCGGGCGGCGTACTCGCGCAGCGAGGGCACGAAGCTCTCGCTCATCCGCTCCCGCTGCATCCGCAGGGCGTAGACGACGTCCGCGCCGGCCAGGTCATCGAGGTCGTAGGCGATCCTCGGCCCGAGCGCCTCGATCCCCCGGGGGATTAGGGTCGGCGGGCCGCAGAGGGTGACCTCGGCGCCCATCAGCCGGAAGGCGAGCAGGCACGAGCGGGCGACCCGGCTGTGGAGGACGTCGCCGACGATCCAGATCTTCAGCCCGTCAAGGGAGCCGAGGCGCTGCTTCAGGGTGTAGACGTCGAGCAGCGCCTGGGTCGGGTGCTCGTGCTTGCCGTCGCCGGCGTTGATCACCGAGGCTTCGGTCCAGCCGGCGACCAGCCCCGCCGCCCCCGCGTGCGGCGAGCGGATCACGATCGCCGCCGGGTCGTAGGCGGAGAGGGTGGAGATCGTGTCCTTGAGCGACTCGCCCTTGTCCACCGAGGAGCCGGTCGACTTGATGCTGACCACGTCGGCCGAGAGCCGCTTCGCTGCGAGCTCGAAAGAGGAGCTGGTCCGGGTGCTGGACTCGTAGAAGAGGCTGACGATCGTCCGCCCGCGCAGGGTCGGCACCTTCTTGATGTCGCGCTTGCCGACCTCGGCGAAGCTCTCGGCGCGGTCGAGGATCCGCTCAACCTCCTCGCGCGAAAGCCCTTCGATTCCCAGCAGGTGCTTCATCGCTCCTCACCTCCCGAAACGGGTCGCTCCTCCGACATGTCACGGGTCGCGCTGTCGCGCGCCCTCGCATCATCCGAGCGCCCTCGCATAACCGTTTTGGACTGGGCGGGGACGATCGCGACATCGTCGGTCCCGTCGGTCTCCTCGAGCCGGACGTTGACCCGCTCACCGGGGGCGGTCGGCAGGTTCTTGCCGACGTAGTCGGGGCGGATCGGCAGCTCGCGGTGGCCGCGGTCGATCAGGACCGCGAGCTGCACGCGGGTGGGTCGTCCGTAGTCGAAGAGGGCGTCGATCGCGGCACGCACCGTGCGACCCGTGTAGAGGACGTCGTCGACGAGCACCACCGTGCGTCCCTCGAGCTCGAAGTCGAGATGGGAGTCATGGACCACCGGCGCCGCCGCGGGCCCGCGGCTCTCGATGTCGTCGCGGTAGAAGGAGATGTCGAGGTCACCGAGCGGGACCTCGGTGCCGGAGAGCTCGCCGACCAGTGCGTGCAGGCGCCGGCAGAGGACGGCGCCGCGGGTGTGGATGCCGACCAGGGCCACCCGGTCCGCCTCCTCGTTCTTCTCGACGATCTCGTGGGCGATACGGACCAGCGTCCGCCGGAGATCGTCGTGATCGAGCACGACCTTTTCGTCGCTCATCTTTCGCTCCTTCCTGGCCTCGCGGGACCTGGTTAAAGGGGCTTGCCGGGCCAGCGTAGCAGCGCGACCTGCCAGGATCCGGGGGTGAAGCCGCAGGTTGCGGAGGCGATCGAGGCCCACCGGGCGGCCGGGCGCGAGTTCGAGGCCGGTGGCGTGCGGAGCTTCGTCCGCGAGCAGGGCGACGGCGAGCCCGTGGTACTGATGCACGGGATCCCGGTCAGCTCCTTCCTCTACCGCAAGGTCCTCCCGCTGCTGGCAGAGCGCGGCCTCCGCGGCGTCGCCTTCGATCTGCCCGGCCTCGGGCTGGCGGAGAAGCGGGCGGACTTTGACTACACCTGGACCGGTCTCGGCCGTTGGACCGGTGCGGCGGTCGACGCGCTCGGAATCGAGCGCTGCCATCTGGTGATCCACGACATCGGCGGGCCGATCGCGCTCGAGTGGGCGCTTCGCAACCGTGAGCGGGTGCAGACGCTGACTGTGCTCGACACCCTGGTCGACGTCGCTCACTTCCGCCGGGTGTGGACCATGGACCTGGCGGCGCCTCCCCTGCTCGGGCCGCTCTGGGTGGCGACGATCCGCCCGCCGGTGGCTCGCTGGCTCTTCTATTTGCAGGGAATCGCCGATCGCTCCGCGACACCCTCCCACGAGGTCGACGCCCACCTGGCGCTCCTCCACCGCGACGGTGGCGGGCGCACCTTCCGGCGGATCGTTCGCGGGTTCGAGCTGACGGCGGCGAAGGAGCGTTTCTACGTCGAGGGCCTGCGCGAGGCGGGCTGGCCGTCGACGATCGTCTGGGGTGAGCGCGACCCGGCCCTGGGCGAGGATCGGCGCCGGGTGATCGAGGAAGCCCTCGGGGTCGAGGCGACGATCCTCCCCGCCAAGCACTTCCTCCAGGAGGACCAGGCGCCCGCTGTCGCCGGGGCGATCGCGGACCTCGGGCTCGGCTAGTCCCCCTCGACGGCGACGGCCGGCTCGGGGCCGGGCGCCTCTCGCCGCAGCTTCGCCCCGCCCTCGACCAGCTCCGGCTCGCCGCGCTCGGGGAACGGGATCTCGACCAGGTCGAAATCGCGGGGGGCGAACGTGTTGGGGAACACCTCGCGCGCCTGCCCGAGCACCGTGTTGACGTTGTAGCGGGTGGAGACGTGGACCAGGGCGAGCAGCCGCACCTCTGCGTCGCGGGCAAGCTCGGCCGCTGCGCGGGCGGTCGAGTGGCCGGTCTCGGCGGCGCGGTCGGCCTCCTCGTCGGCGAAGGTGCCGTCGTGGACGAGGAGCTCGGCGGCGTGGGCGGCGATCCGGGTCATCTCGCAGGGGGCGGTGTCGCCGGTGACGACGATCTTCCGGCCCGGGCGGGGATCGCCCATCACCTGATCGGGGGTGACCTCGCCGCCCTCCGCCGCGACCTTCTCGCCGCGCTGGAGGCGCCCGAAGTCGCGGGGGTCGCTGACCCCGAGCCCGCGGGCGGCATCGGTGTCGAAGCGGCCCGGCCGCTCCGCCTCGACGAAGGCGTAGCCGTTCGCCGGCATCCGGTGCTCGACGGCGAAGGCGCGCATCTCGAACCCCTCGTGGCCGATCGCCACCCCCGGCTCGATCTCGACCAGCTCGACCTCGTAGCGAAGCTTGCCGAAGATCCGGCGCAGCGCCTCGAACAGCCCGTACAGCCCGGGCGGCCCGACCACCCGGAGCGGCGCCTGGCGGTCCTGAAGGTCGTAGGTCTTGAGCAGCCCCGGGAGACCGAGGTAGTGATCGGCGTGGTAGTGGGTGAGGTAGATCTCGTCGACCGAGACGAGGCCGGTCGAGAGCATCATCTGGCGCTGGGCGCCCTCGCCGGCGTCGATGAGCAGGCGAGCGCCGCCCGCCCTGATCAGGACGCAGGCGGTCGCCCGCCGCGCCGAGGGCACCGACGCGCCGGTGCCGAGGAAGATGGTCGAGAGGTCCATGGCAGCCCTAGCCTAGGGCCGAAGCTTCACTGAGTCCTCCGAAGTAGAGGAATTCGATGCACTTGCGGCCCTTCCGCCATTCCGTGACTCCGCGACCAGTGGCGACTCGATCGCGAGCCTGCAGAGCGCTTCCCGACTCCAGCGATCAATCTCATAATCCGCGGCGAACCGGATCCCGCGCCGCTGGTTGTTCCTAGTGGGCTCGAGGCGCAACCAGCCGAAGTAAGTCGCCGTATCGCGGACGGGGACGAGGTAGACGGACCTGTTGGGGGCGAAGTAGACCCCGAAGATGTCCGCCAGTCCCAGATATGGCAAGCGGCCCTTGCCGTGATCGGTCGTTCGACTGTTGAAGATGAGGCAGCCCTTCTTGCGGCGGGCGGCCTTGCATTGAACGCGCAGGAATTTGTTCGCGGCTATATGGACTACTAGGTCGTAAGGCTGGCCGCCGCCAAACGGGACAAGGACGTCCAGTTCGCGCTGGACCAGCGCTTGAAGGACGGCGGCCTCGGCAGCGTTCCCTTTGGTGGAGGTGCGCACCGGACTACGGTACGGCTGGGACCGGACCGAACATATGTTCGATTCGAACGCACGCCGCGGGGTCGCGGTTCAGGCCATTTCGTGCGCGGGGTGAGGGCCACAATGATCGGTGGTGACGCAGAGACAACAGAAGGCCAGACGAAAGCGGAGAGGGACCGCACTGGCGCAGAAGGTCAGCACCGTCCGTGCAGTCGGCACGCTACGGCCGCTGGCGGTGCTCACGCCTGGAGCGAGGCAATTGAGCGAGGGACGCGCCTGAGAGCGCCGATGCGCCCACCGCCAAGACTCGTCCACTCGTGGTCCACTTCGAGCCGGACGAACTCCTGCCCTCGGAGCCCCGCTGCTCCTGAGCACCACCAACGTCGCTGGTACAACGGCAAGTGCCATGCGCGGCCGTGGGGGGTCTTGTGGCTGATCATCCGGGCTGGCTCTACCGGAGCTACGCCGACTCGAGGATCAATTGGCAATCTCTAAGCTGACCATCCCAAGCGCCCGTAGCTCAGTGGATTAGAGCGCCGCCCTCCGGAGGCGGAAGTCGCAGGTTCGAATCCTGCCGGGCGCGTTAGGGGCAGCGGTCGAGTCGGGCGACCGGCGGGTCGGTGTTCCGGGTGTGGCGGGCGTCGGCGTTCGGGCGACATCGACGCCGGCGCTTGGGGGCGCGGGACGAGCGGGCAGGGGCGCTCAAGGAGCGGGCGGCACTGATCGAGAGCAGGCGCGGCGTCGGGTCGATCGGGGTGCCGAAGTGGCGGACCTCGAAGTGGAGGTGCGGCCCGGTCGAGTGCCCGGTAGAGCCGACGGCCCCGATCGGGGTCCCGCCGACGACGTACTGGCCGGGCGAGACGGCGATCGTCGAGAGGTGCGCGTACCAGCTCTCGTAGCCGAGGCGGTGGGTGACGACGACCAGGTTGCCGTAGCCGCCGGTGTTCCAGCCGGCGAATGCAACCGTCCCCCGCCCGGCGGCCCCGACCGTGGTCCCCTTGTTGGCGGGGAAATCGAGGCCGGTGTGCCAGCGGCCCGGCGGGATGAAGCCGAAACCGTCGGTGATCGGGGTGCCCAGCGGACGGAGGAAGCGGACAGGGTCGGTGAGCTCGGTTACCAGCTGCCCGCCCCGAAGGGCGTTCAGGGTCGCCGGTCCGGCGACGTCGTCCACAGCCAGCCCGGCGGCGGCCTGGAACCGCCGGACCGCCGCGGCCGTGTTCGGCCCGAAGCCGCCGTCGAAGCTCCCTGGGCCGAAGCCGCGGCTGCTGAGGAGGAACTGGAGCGCCGCGACGTCGAATCCTCGCTGACCGATGTGCATTGGGCGCTTCCCGAGTGGCGGCTTTCCGCGTGGTCCGAGCGCCCGCAGCGTCTGCGGCCCCGCGACTCCGTCCACGGTGAGCCCGTGGCTGGCCTGAAAGCTCCGCACGGCCTGCACCGTCCAGGGGCCGGTGATCCCGTCCACCGGATGGGGGTAGAGGCCGAGGGCGCTCATCGCCACCTGGAGGGCGGCGACGTCGGCGCTGCCCGCGCGGGCGATGGCGGTCGGCCCGGCAACCACCGCCACCGCGGCAACGAGGAAGGGAAGGATCAATCTGGCTCCCAAAAGGCGCACTTTCCGAGCTTTCCCCGATCCGCGAATCGGGGTGGGAGGAGCCTTGCAGGAGTAGCCTTGCCTGGAACCTCGACTCAAAACGCACTGAGGCGTTGAGGGGAGTGAAGAGCACGCGCGCACTGGCGTCTCAAGGACTGACACGACGTCACGCCGGGCCGGAGGAGAGCTGGATGCTCTACGCGGCCAAGATCGCCGCGCTCGCAGGCGTCTATTACGGGGCGGCCAAGTTAGGCCTGGAGCTGGCCTTCGAGACCAGCAGCGTCACCGCCGTATGGCCGCCGACCGGGATCGCCCTGGCGGCGCTGGTCCTCGGGGGCTACCGGCTGTGGCCCGGGGTCGCACTCGGGGCCTTCCTGGCGAACAGCTGGACCGGGATTCCGATCTACGCGGTTCTGGGAATCACGGCGGGCAACACCTTGGAGGCGCTCGCGGGCGCCTACCTCCTCCGGCGGGTGGCGGGCTTCCGGCCATCGCTCGAGCGAGTCACCGACGTATTGGGGCTGGTTGGGCTTGCCGGCCTCCTCAGCACCATGGTCAGCGCCACCCTCGGCGTCAGCAGCCTGCTGGCCGCCGGCGAGATCAGCTCGGGCGCGTTCGGCTCGGTATGGCGGACCTGGTGGCTCGGTGACATGGGAGGTGACCTGGTCATCGCGCCCGCGATCCTGGTTGCGGTCACCCACTGGCCGTTCAGGCGGGCCCGCGATCGCCCGCTTGAGGCCGCCGCGGTCGGATTGCTCACCGGGACGGTCGCCACCCTGGTGTTCACGCAACCGGCAAACCTCACCTTCCTCGTCTACCCGATCCTGATCTGGGCCTGCTTGCGGTTCCGCCAGCTCGGCGCCGTAACCGTTTGCCTGTTGCTGGCGGGCGTTGCGATTCCGCTCACCGCGGGCGATCACGGGCCGTTCTCAGGGAACTCGCCCGACGACCGCCTGCTCCTGGCTCAGACCTACGTCGGGGTCGCCAGCATCACCGCGCTGGTGCTCGCGGCGGTGGTCACCGAGCGCCGGCGGGTCGAGGACACACTGAGAGGGATCGCGAACACTCTCCAGGAGAGCCTGCTCCCGCACCCACCCGACATTCCCGGGGTCGAGGTGGCGGTGGACTTTCGTCCTGCCGGAGAGCGTCAGCTCGTCGGTGGCGATTTCTACGACTGGTTCCCGAACGACGACGGAAGCTGGGCGGTGGCGATCGGGGACGTGGCCGGCAAGGGAGCCCCGGCTGCGGCAACCGCAGCCCTCGCCCGTTACACGCTGCGAGCGGCCGCGATGCACGAGCGCCGGCCGAGCCGCATCCTCGACCTCTTGAACGAGGCGGTCATGCGCCAGTCTCCCGGCCAGATCTGCACAGTCGCTTACGCCCGGATCGAGTTCGACAAGGCGGGGGGCGGCCGAATGACGCTCGCAGTGGCGGGGCATCCCGCACCGCTCGTGCTTCGAGCCGCTGGCGCGGTGGAGCCCGTGGGGCGCGGAATCTTGCTTGGAGCCTCGGGGAGTGTGGACCTGACCGACTACCACGCGGATCTGCGCCCCGGGGACGCCCTCGTCTTCTACACCGACGGCTTGACGGACGCCTACGCTCCCGAACACCCGGTGAGCCCGGCCGAGCTCAACGCCACCGTCCGGTCGTCCGCCGGGCGCAGCGCCCAGGGGATCGTCGATCGGATCGTGGGCGCCGTCCTCCACGACGATGGCGCGAAGCCCCGCGACGACATCCTCGTGCTCGCGATCCGCCTGCCGGCCCGCACGCGGGATCCGGCGGCCTGGTTGCGAAGGGTGCCCGCCGGGGTGGCACCGCGAGGGCTGCTCTAGAGGCCTAGACGACGCAGGCGTTCGTTACCTGCAGGTCGACCGGCGAGAAGCGCTTCACCTTCGCCCGGAAGTGCCCGTCGCTGAGCTGGCGGCTGGCGACGAGGGCACCGTCGGCAGCACGCCGGATCTCCACTGTCAAGGCCACTCCCGGTGTAGGGAGGAGAAGCGGGCTGTGGGTAGGCGCATGGCCCGTAACAAGTCGAGTTGACGACGGTGCCCACGATCCCGGAGGGCCGCTTCTTCTTCGAGGCGGCGGACGACGCGGCGGGGGCAGCGAGAACGATCAGGGTGAGAGCGAGGATGGTCAGCGCGCCGGCGAAAACGGTCGTGCGCATATGGCGGGGCTACCCCGAAGCTAGTCCGGCGAACGCTGCTCCGCCGGCCTCACCTCGGGGTGCTCCCGGTACCACTCCAGGGTGCGGGAGAGGCCCGCGCGCAGGTCGATCCGTGGCTGCCAGCCGGTGACCTCGCGGATCTTGGTCGACTCGAGGTACTGGCGGTCGATCTCCCCGTCGGGGTTGCCGGTTCCACGGATGTCGGGCTCGATGTCCGAGCCGGCGACCTCGCAGATCAGCTCCAGCACCTCCCGGACGGAGTTCGGCTTGCCCCAGCCGGCGTTGAACGCCTCCCCCGCTCCCTTGCCGCCGGCCAGGGTATTGGCGATCGCGATGTATGCGGCGGCGACGTCCTCGACGTAGAGGAAGTCGCGTTCGGGTGAGCCGTCCGAGCGGATCACCGGCGGGCGGCCGTCGAGCACCGCGGTGACCGCCTCCGGGATCAGCCGGCTGAAGTTGAGATCGCCGCCGCCGTAGATGTTGGCGAAGCGGGTGACCGCCACCGGGAGCTCGTATGTGTGCCAGTAGCTCCGGGCGATCAGGTCGGCCGCCGCCTTGGAGACGTCATACGGGAAGATCGGCTGGAGGGCGGCGTCCTCGGTGTAGGGCAGCTGCTCGTGGGGCCCGTAGGCCTTGTCGGAGGAGGCGAACACCACCCGCTCCACGTCCCCTTGGCGGCAGGCCTCGAGCAGGGTCCAGGTGCCTTGAATGTTGGTTTCGAAGGTGGGCAGCGGCGAGGAGTTGGCGGTGCCGACGATCGTCTGCGCCGCCAGGTGGAAGACGGCGTCGACCCCCTTCAAGGCCTTCGAGAGCGCGCTGAAGTCGCGAAGGTCGCCGCTGACATCGTCGACCTCGGATTCGATCCCCTGGAGGGCGAGGCCTGAGATCGCGGGCTCACCCCGATCGAAGACGACCACCGAAGCCCCGTCGGCCAGCAGCGCCTTCGCAAGCCAGGACCCGGCGAAGCCATGGGCACCCGTGACGAGCGCCTTCAGGTGACTTGCTCCTCGCTCCAGACACGCCAGGGCGGATCGCCGGTCTCCCAGAGGTCGTTCAGCATCACCGCGTCCTTGTAGGAGTCCATGCAGTCCCAGAAGCCCCGGTGCCGGTAGGCCCGCAGCTCCCCGTCGGCGGCCAGACGCTCGAGCGGTTCGCGCTCGAGAACGCTGTCGGCCTCGATGTACTCCAGCGCTCCCGGTTCGAAGCAGAAGAAGCCGCCGTTGATCCAGCTGTCGAGCCGAGGTTTCTCCTGAAAGCCCCGTACCTCGCCGTCGTCGGCCAAGTCGGCGACACCGAACTGAAGGGTCGGCCGGACGACGGTCACGGTGGCAAGGGCGGCACCCTCATTGTGCGCCCGTACGAGCTCCGCGAGGTCGATGTCGGCGACCCCGTCAGCATAGGTGGCGCAGAAGGGCTCTCCCTCGAGCCGGTCCTCGAGCAACTTGATCCTGCCCCCGGTCGGGGTGTCGAGGCCGGTGTCGACACAGCTCACGTCGATTCCGTCGGGCCAGGGGGCCTCGGTGACCCATTGCTCGATCTGCTCGCCCTTGTAGCCAGTGCAGAGCAGGAAGCGCTCGAACCCCTGCGCCGCGTAGATCGAGATCACGTGCCAGAGGATCGGCCGGCCGCCGATCTCGACCAGCGCCTTGGGGATCGCCTCGGTGCGCTCGCGCAGGCGTGTGCCACGACCGCCACAGAGGATCGCCACCGCCCTATTTGCCAACCTCAAACTCCTCCCCGCTCAGCTGAGCTTCAGCCGCCGGCGACGGCGGGGAGGATCGTCACCTCGTCGCCGTCGTTGACCTCTGTCTCGAGGCCGTCCTGAAAGCGAATGTCCTCGCCGGAGACGTAGACGTTGACAAAGCGCCGCAGGTCCCCGTCCTGGGTGATCCGTTCGCGCAATCCGTCGTGCCGGTCGAAGACGGCGTCGAGGGCCGCGCCGACCGTGTCACCGTCGACCTCGAGCTCAGCCTCGCCGCCGGTCGCGGCTCTGAGCTGAGCTGGGATCTTCACCTTGACGGCCATGGTCCGGCGGGGATCTTAGTCGGAGGGCTCGGTCACTACGCCGTCACACCCGCGGCGTCGAACTCATGCTCGAACGCCTCCAGAGTCGGCTCGATCTCGTGCATGTGAAAGCCCTCGCGGACTGCGTCGAGGGTCTTCAGCCCCTCGCCGGTGATGTAGGCGACGACGCTCTCGTCGGCGCCGATCTGCCCCTGCTCGGCGAGCTTGGAGAGGACGCCGATCGTCACTCCGCCGGCGGTCTCGGTGAAGATCCCAGTGGTCTCGGCCAGGAGCCTGATCCCTTCCCGGATCTGATCGTCGCTGACGGAGTCGATCACGCCTCCGGTGCTGCGCGCAAGATCGAGCGCATACGGGCCGTCGGCGGGGTCTCCGATCGCCAGGCTCTTCGCGATCGTGTCGGGGCGTTGCGGCTTGCAGACGTCCCAGCCCTCCGAGAAGGCGGTGGCGACCGGCGAGCACCCGTCGGCCTGGGCGCCGCAGAAGGTCGGCAGCTCACCCTCGACCAGGCCGATCTCGACCCACTCCGAGATCGCCTTGCCGAGCTTCGTGAACAGCGAGCCGGAGGCGATCGGGCTGACGATTCGGTCGGGGAGCTTCCAGCCGAGCTGCTCGATCGTCTCGTAGGCGAGCGTCTTCGAGCCCTCGGCGTAGTAGGGGCGCAGGTTGACGTTGACGAAGGCCCAGGGCCTGGTCTGGGCGAGCTCGGTGCAGAGCCGGTTGACGTCGTCGTAGGTTCCTTGGACGCCGACCAACCGGGTGCCGTAGATGCCGGTGGCGAGCAGCTTCTGCTCCTCGAGGTCAGCCGGGACTAAGACGTAGGAATCGAGCCCCGCCGCGGCGGCGTGGGCAGCCACCGCGTTGGCGAGGTTCCCGGTGGAGGCACAGGCGACCGTCTCGAAGCCGAGCTCCTTCGCCTTCGCCACCGCGACCGCCACCACCCGGTCCTTGAACGAATGGGTCGGATTGGCGGCGTCGTTCTTGATCCAGAGCTCCCCGATCCCGAGGCGCTCGGCGAGCCGGTCGGCGCGAACAAGCGGCGTCAGGCCGGGCTCCAGCGGGTCGCCGGGCCGCCCGTCGAATGGGAGGAAGTCCGAGTAGCGCCAGATGCCCCGCGAGCCTGCCGAAATCTTGCGCCGGGCCTCGGCGGGATCGAGCGACGAGAAGTCGTAGCGGGCCTCCAGGGGACCGAAGCACTGCTCGCAGACGAAGCGCGCCTCGAGCGGATAGCTGGCGCCGCATTCCTTGCAACTGAGGGATTCGAGAGCCAATTTGTCCTCTTCCGAAAAAACCTCCGCCTGTGATGTGGGCGGAGGTTCCGAGGAAACTCTTCCCACATCTTCCAGGCCTGACAACACCTGCTGGAGTTGGCACCTTCCTCGGAGCAAGTCCGAGGGGGTTGCCGGGGCTTCATCGGGCCAGTCCCTCCGCCCCTCTTGATGTGGTGGCTATGTGTCGAGGGAATATACCAATGCGCTCAAACCGCATTTACATGCTGGATTGCCGGGCGCTGGGGTGCGCCGCGCCTCTTATGCCGCAGTACAGTGGGCTGTACCGATGGAAGTAGAAGCGACGAGCCACACGGGTCCCGAAGATGCCGAACCTCCCTCGCCCGAGACTGCGCAGGTCCTCCCGCGCCGGCGAGCAGCTCGTCGCGGCCGCGGCGGCTGAGCCGCGCGCCCCGAACGTCGAGGAGATCGCGGCCGAAGGGCTGCGCTGGGTCAAGATCGAGAGCCCGACGGCCGTCGAGCAGGCATGGCTCGAGGAGCACTTCGACTTCCATGCCCTCGACTTCGAGGACGTGCTCTCGCGCAACCAGCGACCCAAGATCGACGTCTACGACGACTACCTGTTCATCGTCCTTCAATTCCCGGTCTTCGACAGCGCCGCGGGTCGACTCGGGGCAGGGGAGCTCGACCTCTTCGTCGGACCCGGCTACCTGGTGTCGATTCCCAATCAGCCGCTGCAGCCGGTCGAGTACCTCTTTGAGCGGTGCCGCCAGAAGGAGGAGCTGCGCGAGCAGCTCTTCGCCCGTGGCTCGGGATACCTGCTCTACCGAATCGTCGACGACGGCTTCGATTACTGCTTCCCGATGCTGCGCAAGATCGGAAACAAGCTCGACGCACTGGAGGAGGAGATCTTCGAGGGCCGCTCTGACGAGATCGTCCGCGACATCTCCAACGTCAAGCAGGAGATCATCAACTTCCGCAAGGTGATCCGGCCTCAGCGCCCCGTGCTCAGAGACCTGGAAAAGGTCAAGGAACGCTACCTGGCGCCGGAGATGGATCTGGAGATCTACTTCGACGACGTCGTCGATGCCCAGGAGCGGATCTGGGACATGCTCGAGAACTACAAGGAGGTGATCGAAGCACTCGAGGACACCAACGAGTCGGTGATCTCCCACCGGGTCAATGACATCCTCCGCGTGCTCACCTCGATCAGCGTCATCGTCCTGCCGCTCACCCTGCTGGCGAGCATCTGGGGCATGAACGTGGGCGTCCCCGGCGAGGGCGACACCACCGCCTTCTGGGTGATCACCGGGTCCATGCTCGTCCTCCTGGTCTCGATGGTCACCTACTTCCGCCGCCGCGGCTGGCTCTAGCAGCAGTGAACCTGGACAAGGAATTCGAGGCGACCTTGCAGAGGAGTCCCGAAGAGGGCGGCTGGACCTACGTGGTGATGCCCGATTCGGTCGATTTCTTTGGGACTCGGGGCCTCGTAAAGGTCCGAGGCACGATTGACGGCCATTCATTCCGCAGCTCGTTCATGGCGATGGGTGACGGCACCCACAAGCTGCCCGTAAAGGCGGACGTACGCAAAGCGATCCGAAAGGAGAACGGTGACACCGTGATCGTCCGCTTGGAGGAGCGGATCGAGCACTGAAGCAACTTCGACTCACCGCTGCCCGGCCTCGCTCGTTCCCCCACGTAGCATCAGCGGTGTGGCCAATTACCGGATCTGGGCGCCCTGGCGCCTCCCCTACGTGAAGGACGCGGGGAAGGACGTCGAGGAGGAGTGCATCTTCTGCGTAGCTCCTGCGGCCTCGGATGACGAGGCGAACCTGATCGTCCATCGCGGCGAGCGCTCCTTCGTGATCCTCAACAAGTTCCCGTACACGAACGGGCACCTGATGGTGGCCCCCTACGAGCATCTGGCGACTTTGCCGGAGGTCGACTCGGAGACGATTGCGGAGATCATGGGCCTGACCCAGACGGCGATGGTCGCCCTCGAGCAGCGCTACTCGCCGCATGGCTACAACGTCGGCTTCAACCAGGGGCGGGTCGCCGGAGCCGGCTTCGAGCACCACATCCACATGCACGTGGTGCCGCGCTGGGGCGGCGACACCAACTTCATGCCGGTCCTCGCCGACACCCGGGTGATGCCGCAGACGCTCGAGCAGAGCTACGAGGCGCTGCGCGGGGCCTTCGACTAGCGATACTCATAGTCGATGCCCGTCTCTCCCCCGGCCTCGATCTTCAAGGCCTACGATGTCCGCGGCCTCTACGGCGAGGAGATGGACGCCGAGACCGCCTACCTGATCGGCCGCGGTTTCGCCCGGGTGCTGGCCCGCCTCCGCGGAAAGGAGGCCGCCGATCTCCGGGTCGGTCTCGGCCGCGACATGCGCCTGAGTGCCCCCGAGATGGCCTCGGGGGTGCGGCGCGGGCTCACCGACGAGGGCGTAACGGTGCTCGACGCCGGCCAGATCGCCACCGAGATGAGCTATTTCCTGGTCGGCTCGCGGGAGCTGGACGGCGGCGCGATGGTCACCGCCTCCCACAACCCGAAGGCCTACACCGGGGTGAAGCTGCTCCGCGAGGGGGCGCAGGCGCTCTCGGGCGACGCCGGCATCCAGGACGTACGCGCCGAGATCGAGGCCGGGCTGCCGGAGCCCCCGGGCGGCGGCTCCGCGGAGGAAATCGACATCTGGAGTGACTTCCGTGAGCACATCATCGCCTTCGTCGACACCGACGCGATCGGCCCCCTCCGGGTGCACGCCGACGGCTCCAACGGGATGGCGGGCCCGATGGTCGGGCCAATCCTCGAGGACCTCGACCTCGAGCTGACAACCACCCGCTGGGAACCGGATGGCGACTTCCCCGATCGCGGCCCGAACCCACTGCTCGAGGAGGACCGCCGCTTTCTCATCGATCAAGTGCGGGAGCGGGGCGTCGACCTGGCGATCGCCTGGGACGGGGACGCCGATCGCTGCTTCTTCATCGACGCCGAAGGCAGCTTCTGCGACGGAGACTTCGTCTGCGCCCTGCTCGCCCGAGCCGCGCTCGTGAAGGAGCCCGGGGGGACGATCCTCTACGACCCGCGCTCGAGCAGAGCGGTGCCGGACACCGTCCGGGCGAGCGGCGGCATGTCGGATCTCAGCCGCGTTGGGCACGCCTTCTTCAAGATCCGGATGCGGGAGACGGGCGCGATCTTCGGCGGCGAGGTCTCCGGTCACTACTACTTCCGCCACTTCTACTGTGCGGACTCCGGGACGCTCCCGGCCCTTCTGATGCTGGAGCTGATCTCCCGCGAGGGCCGCTCGCTCCACGAGCTGATGTCCGAGTTCCGCTCCCACTACTTCATCTCCGGGGAGATCAACTCGGAGGTCGCCGACCAGCAGGGGAAGATGGAGGAGATCGCGGAGCGCTACTCGGACGGCGAGATCAGCCGGCTCGACGGGATCTCGGTCGACTATCCCGACTGGCATTTCAACGTCCGCCCCTCGAACACCGAGCCCCTGCTGCGCCTGAACCTCGAATCGCTGGTCTCCCCCGAGCACATGGCCGAAAAGCGCGACGAGGTGCTCGCTCTGATCCGGTCATGAGAGGGTGCTCCGATGACGCGAGGGCGCGCCGTCAGGCGCGACCCGTTTGATCGGAAAGGAGCAACCCGATTAATGGCCAAGCCGGCTGACGCCTGGCCGCTCGTCGCCGAGGCGGGGATCCGCACCCTGCGAATCCCGACCCCGTTCCAGGTAGGCCGCGTCAACTGCTACCTGATCGAGGACGAGCCGCTCACTTTGATCGACGCCGGGCCGAACTCCGGCAAGGCCCTCGACGAGCTCGAGCACCAGCTGGACGCGCTCGGGCACCGGATCGAAGACCTGGAGCTGGTGATCATCAGCCACCAGCACATCGACCACCTCGGGCTGGTGGACATCGTCGCCCGCCGCGCCGAGGCCGAGGTGGCGGCGCTCGACGCGGTCGTCCCATTCGTGGAGAACTTCGGCGGCGACGCGGAGCGCGACGACGAGGAGGCCGCGGCGCTGATGCTGCGCCACGGGATCTCGGAGGAAGTGGTCAGTGCGCTCCGCCAGGTCACCGGCAGCTTTCGGGCGTGGGGCTCGAAGACGAAGGTCACCCGGCCCCTGGCCGACGGGGAGCCGCTCAGACTCCGTGACCGCACCCTCGAGGTCCAGCACCGCCCCGGGCACAGCCCCTCCGACACCCTCTTCTGGGACGCCGAGCGGCGGATCCTGATCGCCGCCGATCACCTGATCAAGCACATCTCCTCGAACCCGCTGATCTCCCGCCCCCTGGACGGCTCCAGCGAGCGGACCCAGGCCCTGGTCGACCTACATCGAGTCGATGAAGCGCACCCGGGAGCTGCCGGCCGAGGTCGTGCTCTCCGGGCATGGGGAGCCGATCACCGATCACGTCGCCCTGATCGACCAGCGCCTCGCCCTCCACCAGCGCCGGGCCGAGAAGCTCTACGGCCTGATCGCCGAGCAGTCGCGAACCGGGCACGAGCTGGCCCAGGCGATCTGGGGAGACGTCGCGGTCACTCAGGCGTTCCTTACCCTCTCGGAGGTGATCGGCCACGTCGACCTCCTGATCAACGCCGGCCATGTGCGCGAGGTCAACGAGGACGGCGTGGTCCGCTACGAGACGACCGCAGAGACCCCCGCCGGCGAGCTCGGTGACCTGATCCCAGGCGGTAACCCCGCCGCCGAGGGGAGTTAAGAGGAGCCGTGCCTGCCGAGCGCCCCCACCCAGCAGCGCGAGCCCTCCTCCGCCGCCGCGGCCAAGCCCCTCACTCCGGGTGCGACCAAGAAGCGAATGCTGATCATCGTCAACCCCTACGCGACCACGGTCTCCGACCGGCTCAAGAACCTGGTCGTCTACGCGCTCCAGGCCCGCTACGACGTCGAGGCGGTTGACACCGAGGCCTCCGAGCACGCAATCGAGATCGGCCGCGAGGCACGGGATGGCGGCTACGACATCGTCGTCGCCTTCGGCGGCGACGGCACCCTGAACGAGGTCGTCAACGGGCTCGCCGGAACCGACGTCCCGGTCTCGGTCCTCCCCGGGGGCTCCACCAACGTCGTCTGCCGCACCCTGGGGATCCCCAACGACGTGGTCGACGCCACCGAGCACCTGATCGGGCTGGCCGACGACTTCCACCCCCGCAAGGTCGACCTCGGCCGCTGCAACGGCCGCCACTTCGTCTTCGCCTGCGGCGTCGGCCTCGACGCCAGCGTCGTCAAGCGAGTCGACGCCCACCCGCTGCTCAAGGCCCGGGCGCGCCACTGGTACTACACCTGGGCGGCGGTAACCGCCTTCTACAGCGAGTACCTGCGGGACCCGGTCCGGCTCGAGCTCGAGCTGGAGGGCGAGAGGATCGAGGGGATCACGGCGATCGCCCAGAACTCCGACCCATTCACCTACTTCGCCGACATCCCGATCCGGATCGCCGAGCAGATCGCGCTCGACGACGGGAGGATCTCGCTCGCCGTGCTCCGGCGGGCGGCACAGCGCGACATGCTGCCGGTCGCCGCCCGGGTGCTGAGCAAGCGGCTGATGGTGGCGAAGCACCGGCAGGTGGAGACCTTCGAGGGCGTTCGCGAGGCGATGGTTCGCTCGATCTCGATCGAGGAGGGCGGCAACCGGCGGCCCCTGCCGGTGCAGGTGGACGGCGACTACATCGGCGAGTACACCGAGATGCGCTTCTCGGTCGCCCCCGGCGCCCTCACCCTGGTCGCTTGACCGACTGCCCCTTCTGCGCGATCGCGGCGGGAGCCGAGGGCGGGCACGTGGTCTTCGAGGACGAGGTCTCGGTGGCCTTCCTCGACAACCGGCCGCTCTTCCCTGGACACAGCCTGCTGATCCCGCGACAGCACCTGGAGACGCTCGGCGACCTCCCGGACGAGCTGGTTGGGCCGCTGTTCGCCAACGCGCGGCTGCTCTCGCAGGGCGATCCCCGAGGCGATGGGCAAGCCCGGCTCCTTCGTCGCCCTCAACAACGTCGTCAGCCAGAGCGTGCCGCACCTTCACATCCATGTCGTTCCCCGCAAGCCGAAGGACGGCCTCCGCGGCTTCTTCTGGCCGCGGAGCAAGTACGAGTCGGAGAAGCAGATGCGCGAGGTCGCCGCCACCGTCCGGCGAGCGGTCGAGAGGCTGGCCTAGTTCCCCAGAGGGCTAACGCTTGGCCCTGAAGGTCGGCGCCTCCTTGCCGGCGACGCACTGCCCGGAGGCGGAGTCCGGGAAGAAGTAGCGGGCGGTCCCCTCGATCGTGCGGTCGTCGACGAAGGTCCCCTTGATCCGATTGATTTTCGAGCCCTCGAAGGTGCGGTCGAAGGAGAAGCTCCCGTTGCGGCTGATCTTCTTCGTCACCGGCGGCGCCCCCTCCTCGATGAACACCGGCGGGCTGAGGCAGAAGCCGTGCCTGATCACGGGCTCGGTGGTCAGGGTGATCCTCCTGCCGTTGACCTTGAAGGCGATCTTCCTGAAGGCGCCCTCGACGGTCACCTGGGACGTCTTGCCCTTGTAGGTCCCCTTGCGGGGCTGGACGGCGGCGGCCTCCTGGGCATCGGGGGCGCCGAAGCTCGGGCTCGCGACCGCCGTCAGTGAGACGGCGGCACAGCTGGTGAGCGCGACGAGTATCCGTGCGAGTGGGCGATCCATCGCCTGGGTCGGACCCTACCGCTTCACCCGCGGTCAGCCACTGGGAGTGACCCGGTAGGCGTCGAAGACCGAGTCGATGTTCCGCAGCCGGGTGATCGCCTGCTTCAGCTGGTCGGTGTCACCGACCTCGACCACGAAGCGGTTCTTGACCATCGGGTGCTTGGTCGAGCATCGCGCCTCGAGGATGTTGAGCCCCGCCTCGGCAAAGGTGCGGGAGAGGTCCTCGAGTAGCCGCGTCCGGTCCCAGGCGTCCACCTGCAATTCGACCCTGTAGGACGACTCGTTGTCGCCGTCCCAGTGGACGTCGGTGAAGCGCTCGGGGGCCTTCTTGAGGGCGACGACGTTGCGGCAGTCGGCGCGGTGGACCGTGATCCCCCGTCCGAGAGAGACGTAGCCGACGATCTCATCGCCCGGCACCGGCCGGCAGCACTTGGCGAGGCGGACGGCGACGTCGTCGACGCCCTTCACCTTGATCCCGAAACTGGTCGCCTCGCGAGTCCGCTGGCGGGCGTCGTCGGTTCCCCTGATCAGGCCCTCGGCCGGCTCCTCCTCGACCGCCTCGCCGCGCTTCAGCCGCTGCATCACCTTGTTGGTGACGACCTTGGTCGAGATCTTCGACTGGCCGAGGGCGATGTAGAAGTCGTCGGCCTTGCGGAAACCCATCTCCCGGATCACGTCGACGAACAGGGGCGAGCCGGCCACCTTCGGCGTAGGGGAGGCCGCGCTTCTTCAGCGACTCGGCGAGCTGCTTGCGGCCGCGGCGCTCGGCGTCCTCGCGGCTCTCGCGCTGGAACCAGGCGCGGATCTTGTTCCGCGCTCTCGAAGTGCGAACCAGCTTCAGCCAGTCCCGGGAGGGTCCGCGGCCCTGCTTCGCGGTCAGCACCTCGACGATGTCGCCGGACTTGAGCTGGTAGTGGAGCGGGACGATCTTGCCGTTGACCTTGGCGCCGACGCAGCGGTGGCCGACGTCGGTGTGCACGGCGTAGGCGAAGTCGAGCGGGGTCGATCCGGCCGAAAGGTTCTTCACCTCCCCCTTCGGGGTGAAGACGAAGACCTCGTCCTCGAACAGGTCCACCTTGAGGGCCTCGAGGAACTGCTTCGGGTCGGCCTCCTTCTCCGACTCGAGGAGCTGGCGAAGCCAGGTCATCTTCTCCCGGGGGTCCCCGTCGCTCGGGCCCTCCTTGTAGATGACGTGGGCGGCGATCCCGTACTCGGCGAGCTCGTGCATGTCCGGGGTGCGGATCTGGATCTCCAGCGGCCGCCCCTCCGGGCCGATCACCGTGGTGTGCAGTGCCTGGTACATGTTCGCCTTCGGCATCGCGACGAAGTCCTTGAAGCGCCCGGGCATCGGCTTCCAGAGCGAGTGGACGATCCCGATCGCCCCGTAGCAATCCTTCACCGAGCCGACCAGGACCCGCATCGCGGTGAGGTCGAAGATCTCGTTGAACTCGCGCCCCTTCCGGGTCATCTTCGTGTAGATCGAGTAGAAGTGCTTTGCGCGCCCTGAGATCTCCGCCTCGATCCCAACCTTCTTCAGCTCGCGCGACAGGAACTTCCCCGCCTCGTTGACGTAGCGCTCCCGCTCGACCCGCTGCTGGGCGACCAGCTCCTTGATCTCCTCGTACTTGCGCGGGTGCAGGGTGGCGAAGGCGAGGTCCTCCAGCTCCCACTTGATCGCGTGGATTCCCAGCCGGTGGGCGAGCGGAGCGAAGATCTCGAGCGTCTCGCGCGCCTTCTCCTGCTGCTTCTGCTTCGGCAGCGCCTCCACGGTGCGCATGTTGTGGAGGCGGTCGGCCAGCTTGATCAGGATCACCCTGACGTCGGTGGCCATCGCCACCATCATCTTCCGGTAGTTCTCGGCCTGGCGCTCGTCGCGGCTCTGGAAGGTGATCCCGGTGAGCTTGGTGACCCCGTCGACGAGCTGGGCGATCTGCTCGCCGAAGCGCTCGCGGACCTGCTCGAGACTGGCGCTGGTGTCCTCGACGGTGTCGTGGAGAAGGGCCGCGCAGAGGGTCGGAGTGTCGAGGCGGAGACCGGCGCAGATCCGCGCCACGCCGAGCGGGTGGGTGATGAAGTCCTCACCCGACTTGCGTTCCTGGCCGGCGTGGCTCTCGCAGGCGAAGGCGAAGGCGCGCTCGAGCTCGTCCCGGTCGACCGGCTCGCCCTCGGACTTGTGCTCCTCGATCACCGCGAACAGGTCGCCGAGGAGGGCGCGCTGCTCCTTGCTGAGCTGCTCGGTGAAAGAATCGGCGCGAGGCGTGCGGTGGCGCCCGCGAGGCTCGCCGACGCGGGTGTGGCCGCGCCGCTCGTCCTCGCGGCTCTTCGCCTTGCTCAGCTCGCCTGTGCTCTGGTTTGCAGGAATCGGTCGCCCTCCTGGTGCCTGGCAACGCAGGCCCCGTAGACCCGCGATCGCTCCAGCTCGGTCCTCTCCGAGGATAGAACCCGCAGCGAGGGGGCGGTGTCAGTGGCAGACCACCGGCAGAGGCCGAGCTCGCAAAGCACCGCCAGGCAGTGGGCTGCGACCTCGGGCGAGCGCGGGTGCCGGGACAGCCCCGCCAGCAGCTCCCTCAGCCGTTCTCCGGCAAGCTCGCCGCCGGCCTCGCCGAGGCCGCGCCAGAGCTCGCCGATCGGACCGCGCAAGTCCCACTCGGCGGCCAGGCAGCGCCTCGCCAGCTCGACCTCGGCGCCTCCCCAGGCGAGGTGGAGAAAACCGGCGACCGCGAACGGACGTGTTGCGGCGGCGGTGTTTGTGGCCGTATAGCCGGCGGCGGTGTTTGTGGCCGCCGTTTGCCATGAACCGTTGAGGCCAGCTCGGGCCAGCGCTTCGAGCTGCGCCGCCGGCGGCGGGTCGACGAGAACGACGTGCTGGAAGCGCCGGGGGGCGTCCCGCCGCCGCGCCAGCGCACCCCAGTCGGCCAGCACCAGCGATGGTTGATCCGGCGGCGGTCTCGTGTGGCTCCCGACTAAGAGGCGGCCCGAGGGCCGCATCGAGCGCCTCCGCGCCGCAGCGGTGGCAGGCGACCCGCGGAGCGCCCGCCCCGAAGCGGCGCGGATCCGCGGCATCCTCGGCGAGCGCCCGGCGCCGGGACGCGTCGGCGCAGAGAGCCAGCACCGACTCCCCGCTGGAGATCAGCTCGGTGAGCGCGGCGACCGCCGCCGTGCCCCGGCGATCGACCAGCTCGCGCTCCGGCCCCTCGGCGGGGCGAGCGTCGTAGATTCCCCCCGGCCTGCCATCGGCGGTCCGGGCGAGCTCCTCGTCCAGCCGCTGCCACCACTCCGCGGCGGGGGCGGGACAGGCGCCGGCACCGCAGCCGGTTGAGCGGGCGCCATCCTCCCCGGGCGCGGTCCGGGGATAGAGCTCGCGGAGCACCACCCGCGGCTGCACGGCGCCATTCCAGCGATCCACCTCGAGCTGCACCGAGAGATCGACCTGCTCGTCCTCGGATCGCGAGACCTGGCCGTTCATCCCGAATGCGACCCCCATCGCCCGCCCGGTGCCGCTCTCGAGCTGAAAGCGCGAGTGCTTTCCGTCCTCGCCCAGCGGCCGAACCTCGCGCACGCGTCCCGAGGGCACCAGCAACCGCGGGCCGGGGTTGCCCTTGCCGAACGGGCCGAGGCGCTCGAGCTGTTCGGCCAGGTCCATGCCGATGCCCTCGCGCCCCACTCCGACCAGCGCATCGAGCTCCTCGGTCTGGACCAGGTCGGCCGGATCGATCGTCGCGGCGGCGTGCTCGAGGAAGGCGTCGCGAAAGTGATCGAGGCGATCCGCCTCGAGCTCGAGCCCGGCGGCGGCGCGATGGCCCCCGTGGCGGACGAGGTGCTGCGAGCAGGAATCGAGCGCCGCGATCAGGTCGAAACCGGGGATGCTGCGGGCGGAGCCCCTCCCCCGGCCCCCGGCGAGCGAGATCAGGACCGTCGGGCGCCGGTGGCTCTCGGCGAGCCGCGAGGCAGCGATGCCCGACCACGCCCGGATGCCAGCCCTCGCCCGCGAGCACCAGCGCCGGGGCGTCGAGCTGCTCGGGGCTGAGCTCGGCTCGCGCCCGCTCGGCCGCCGAGACCACCAGGCGCTCGGCCTGACGCCGTTCGGAGTTGGCGCGGTCGAGCTCGGCGGCGATCTGCGCCGCCCGCTCGGGATCCTCGGTGAGCATCAGCTCGACGCCGGCGTCGGCTCGATAGAGGCGCCCGGCGGCGTTGATCCGCGGAGCAAGCCGGAACGCGAGTGCCTCCTCGTCGACGGTCGCGGGATCGACGGCGGCCGCCGCCATCAGGGCGCGCAGCCCGGGCCGCGGCTCGCCGCGGAGCCGCCGCAGGCCCTCCCGCACCAGCCGCCGGTTCTCGCCGACCAGGGGGACAAGGTCGGCGACCGTCGCCAGGGCGACCAGGTCGAGGTCCGTATCGATGCGAGGGGGCTCCGCAGGCGAAGCCGAGGAGCCACCCGTTTGGGGGTGGCGGCTGCCGCCGACGGTCTCCAACGTCAAACGGGTCGCTCCTCGCTCTGCTCGGAGCGCCCTCGCATCTTCGGCGCCGGAGTCCGCAGCGCGGTCGCGAGCTTCTGGGCGACACCCGCGGCGCAGAGCCCCTCGAAGGGATAGGAGGAGACGACCGGGTGGAGGATCGGGCAGCTCGGGCAGCTCCGCCGTCGGGGGCGGCTCGTGGTGGTCGGTGACGATGACCTCGATCCCGGACCGGCGCAGCGCCGCGGACCTCGTCGGCGGAGCCGATCCCGCAGTCGACAGTGATCACCAGCTCGCTGCCGCGGCGGCGAAGCTCCTCCACTCCGGCGGGGGTGAGCCCGTAGCCGTCGGCGAGGCGGTCCGGGATCAGCCAGTCGCAGCGAGCGCCGAGCGAACGCAGCGTGGAGACAAGGATCGCGGTGGAGCAGACTCCGTCGACGTCGTAGTCGCCATGGATCGTGACCCGCCCCCCGCGGCGGGCAACGGAGAGCACCAGCTCGCAGGCCTCGCTCCATCCCGTCGAACTCGAACGGGTCATGGGCCTCCCCGGCCTCGAGGAAGTCGCGCGCCTGCTCGACGGTGCGGTAGCCCCGGCGGACGAGCATCACCGCGACCGGCTCCGCCAGCCCCAGGCCGGAGGCGATCCGGCGCACCTCCCGGTAGTCATAGGGATCCGCATGAAACGCCTTGGCATGGGCGGTCGAGGCCACCCGGCCAGACTAGGTTCGGCCCCTGACGGAACGGGCGCGGGCGAGATCCGGGCCCACCATCAGGCGGGCGCGCTACCTGCAGGGACGAAAACGCACGAACGTCCGGGCGCCGCGCGTCCTAGAGGTGCTCCGGCTCGACCCCGGCGCGCATGCCCGACAGGTAGACCGCTCGCGAGGCCGAGCAGGGTCCCCGGGATCGCGTAGACGGCGGTGGCCAAACTCGGTCACGCCGATGCTGTCGCCGAGCGCGATCTGGGCGATCGCGCCGGTGACCATCGCGCCCGCGGTGGCACCAATGAAGGCGCCGACGATCCCGCCGCGGAAGCGGTCGGGGACGAAGACGGTGAAGTGCCAGAGCGCGACACCCATCGTGAACCAGACGAGCGCGGCCACTAGCGGTTCCTCCCGTGCTTGCGGCGGCGCCGGCCGCGCCCGCGCTTGCCCTGTTTCTGCTCGCGCACCCGCCGGAGGGCGGCGGCGCTTGCCTCGCTGAGCTCGGGCCTGTCGGGGGCGTCCTTGCGAGCGCCGTCGCCCTCGCCATCGCCGGCGCCGGAGGCCTCACCGTCGCGAGGCGGCTCCCCATCGCCGGCGGGTACCGGCGGCGGCCTCTGCGGCTCCTCCGCGGGAGCCGGCGGCCGGGCCGGGCTGGGCGGCTCCGGCAGGACGCCGGGCACGCTCGACCGGCTCGAAGCGGGCGCCGGCGGCACCGGCTCGGGCTCCGCTCGGGCGCGGGAGGCGCGGGCGCCTGCGGCGGACCGCCAGCCTCGGGGCCCCCCTCCACCCGGGCGATCACGTTCTCCTCGGGGAAGGCGGGCACACGGCCCATCTGCTCCTCGATCCGCTCGCGGCGGCGCCGGTACGCGGGCTCGCGCTCCTTCCAGTGCGGTCAGCACCGGTGAGGCGATGAAGATCGACGAATAAGTGCCCGAGGCGATCCCGACCATCATCGCGAAGGCGAAGTCCTGCAGGGTCTCGCCGCCGAAGATGCAGAGGACGCCGACCAGGAAGACGCTCGAGAGGCCGGTGATCAGCGATCGCGTCAGAACCTCGCTCATCGAGCGGTTGACGATCTGCGAGAAGGTCGCCCGCGGCAGCCGCGGCACGTTCTCGCGTATTCGGTCGAAGACGATCACGGTGTCGTAGATCGAGTAGCCGAGGATGGTGAGGAAGGCGGCGACGGTGCCCGCTGGTCACCTCCCTCCCGGTCAGCGAGTAGACGCCGCCGGTGATCAGGATGTCGTGGATGACGGCGATGATCACCGGCACCGCGTACTTGGGCTCGAAGCGGAAGGCGACGTAGGCGCAGATCACCAGCAGCGAGAAGATCATCGCGTAGATCGCGCTGCTGGCCACCTGCTCGCCGAAGGTCGGCCCGACGGTGGTGGACTGTCGAAGCCGTTGGGGACGATCCCGAAGTCGCTGTCGAGCGCCGGCTGGACCTCGCTGCACCTTCTCGGGCTCGATGTCGGAGTCGATCTGGATCACGTTCGGGCCGAGCTCGTCGCTCGAGGCCTCGGTGATCTCGGCGTCGTTGATTCCGATTCCCTCGAGGGTCGATGCGGACGTCCTCGACGCTCGCGTCCTGCTCGAGCCCCGCCGTGATCCGGCTGCCCGACTCGAAGTCGAGCCCGAGGTTGAGCTGCTGCGTCGCGAACGACGATCGCCCCGATCAGCAGGATCACCCCCGAGATCGAGAAGAACCACCGGCTCAGCCCGGTGAAGTCGAAGTGCCAGCGCACCCGCTGCTCTCGCGGCGCCGAGCAGAGAGGGCGACTGCATGCAGCCGAGAGCGGCCGAAGACGCCGAGGAAGGCCTGGGTGAAGACGACGGCGGTGAACAGCGAGGCGATCGTGCCGACGCCCAGGGTGAAGGCGAAGCCCTTCACCCCCGCCGTCGCGAGGACGAAGAGGATGAAGGCCGTGATCAGGGTGATCACGTTCGCGTCGATGATCGTCGCGATGCCCTTGCGGTAGCCGGTGGCGATCGCCGAGGGCATCGATTTCCCGGTCCGCGCCTCCTCCTTGATTCGCTCGAAGATGACGACGTTGGAGTCGGCCGCCACCCCGATAGTCAGGATCAACCCCGCGATTCCCGGCAGGGTCAGGGTGATCGGGATCAGCTTCGACCAGGGCGAAGAAGAAGACGCCGTAGAGGCCAAGCCCGAGCACCGCGACGGCGCCGAGGAAGCGGTAGTAGGCGATCAGGAAGAGGCAGACCAGGACCAGCCCGACGATGCCCGCCTTCAGGCCCTGGTCGAGCGCCTGCTCTCCGAGGGTCGCCGAGATCGTCGACTGTGAGATCAGCTTCAGCTCGATCGGAAGGGCGCCGATCCGGAGGAACTTGGCGAGATCCTGGGCCTCGTTCAGGTCGCCGATGCCCGAGATCTGGGCACCGGTGCGGCCATCGATCCCGGCCGGGTTCTCGACGAAGTTGATGATCGGCCGGGAGACGATCTCGTCGTCGAGGACGACCGCGAAGTGGCCCGAGTAGCTGGAGGCCAGTTGGGCGTTGCCCGCCACCCCGGGCGGCGCCTCCGCCAGCCCCCGCTCTGCGATTCGCTTGGTTACGTCAGAGAAGGCCTGGCGGCCCTCGTCGCTGAACTCGAAGGTGACGTTGGGCTGGTTGGTGTTCGGGTCGAAGTTCTGCTCGGGGTTGCGGATGTCATCGCCGGAAAGCTCGGGGCGGTCGCGGATCACGAACCAGCCTGTTCTCGGCTTGCGTTGGGGTCCGTCGGGCAGGGTCTGGCCATCCTGGGACTCCGCCCGCACCACCAGGGTCCCCTGCGGCACCGCGATCACCTCGCGCCGGTTCCGTGGGGGCAGGTTGTCGACGTTGGCGAACAGGTCCTGCTGGGCAGCCTCCGGCCCCGCGATCAGCTCCTTGGTCTGTGAGTCGAAGAGGTAGTAGGTGGGTCCGGTGGTGGTGCAGTTGTCCTCGAAGCACTCCGGCTTCTGGCTTGGCGGCGAGCTGGACCGCGTCGTAGATCCGCGGGAACGGCGACTCGGCGGGATTGGCGTTCGGCGCGTTCGGATTGGGGATGACGTTCGGCTCCCAGTCGTAGAAGAACATCTGGGCGGTGTCGCCGACCTGTGCGATCGCCCGTTCGGCGTTCTGCACGTCCGGCAGCCCGACCCGCACCGAGTCCTCGCCGATCCGCGAGATCTCCGGCTCGGCGACCCCCAGCTTGTCGGTGCGCTCGCGGATGATCTCGATCGAGCGGTCCATGTCCGAGCCGTCGATCGTTGGGTTCTGCGGCGTCGGCCGACCCTGGTAAATGAGCTCGGTGCCGCCCTTGAGGTCGAGACCCAGCTCGGGTCGGTTTGCTCGCGATCACCGCCACCGAGGCCAGCGACCAGGCCGAGGACGAAGAGCAGGATGAAGAGGTTGCGGCGGCGGTTTCCCAAGGCTCTCGAGGTCCCTAGTCGTCCGGGGTGAGGACGAGCAGCAGCCCGCCGTCGTCGTCATAGGCGGGGAAGAGGTCGGCGACCGCCTCGGTCGGCAGGTCACCCTCGGCGTTCACGGCGACCTTCTTGCTCAGCGACCGCACCCCCCACTCGAGCGTGGTCTCGATCGGATCCGTTTCACCGTTCCGGTCGGTGTCCGCGGTCTCGCCGCCGTCGCCCTTCTCGATCCACTGCAGTCCGAGGACCTCCTTGACCGGTCGCCCGATCACGTCCTCGTCGCTTGAGGCCGGTGAGCTCGAAGGCGCCCTTGCCGAGATCGAGGATCTTCCCGTCCTTGTCGCAGGTGAAGAAGGCCGCGCCGGGCGCCGGGCATGTAGTCGTCCAGGAGCTCGAACAGGAAGCCGAAGCCGCACTTCGAGCAGCCTCTCGGCCGGTTGGAGAAACCAGCCGTTCGCTCCCCGCTCAATTCCCTGTTCCCGCAGTTCGGGCAGATGAAGAAAGGCATTCCCGCCCAAGGCTAGCCAACCGACTAAACCGGAGCCGAAGCTAAAAGAGGCTCGCCATCCCCTCCGGGATGGGAAGACCCAGGTGTTCATAGGCCCGCTCGGTGAGCACCCGGCCCCGCGGGGTCCGCTTGACCAGTCCCTGCTGGAGCAGGTATGGCTCGAAGACGTCCTCGATCGTGTCGGCCTCCTCGCCAATCGCGACGGCGAGGGTGGAGAGGCCGACCGGGCCGCCGCCGAACTTGCCGGCGATCGTCTGCAGGAATTGGCGGTCGTGGCGGTCGAGCCCGGCGCCGTCCACCTCGAGCATCCCGAGCCCTTCGGTGGCGACATCGCGGTCGATCACCCCGCGGTCGCGCACCTCGGCGAAGTCGCGGACCCGGCGGAGGAGGCGATTGGCGACCCGCGGGGTCCCCCGCGCGCGCCCGGCGATCTCCTCGGCTCCATCCTCCTCGATCTTCACTCCGAGGATCTCGGCCGAGCGCATCACGATCCGCCGCAGGTCCCCGGCGTCGTAGTGCTCGAGCCGATGGCACACCCCGAAGCGGTCGCGAAGCGGTGTGGTCAGCAGGCCGGTCCGTGTGGTGGCGCCGATCAGGGTGAACGCAGGCAGGTCGAGGGTGACGGTCCGCGCCCCGGCTCCCTGACCGAGCACCACCGGCAGGCGGCGGTCCTCCATCGCCGGGTAGAGCGTCTCCTCCACCGCCCGGCCGAGGCGGTGAATCTCGTCGATGAAGAAGACGCTGCCCGGCTCCAGCGCGGTGAGGAAGGCGGCGATGTCGGCCTTTCGCTCCAGCGCCGGGCCGGCTGTCTGCACCATCGGCGCGTTCAGCTCGGCGGCGATGATGTGGGCGAGCGAGGTCTTCCCGAGCCCGGGCGGGCCGGCCAAGAGCACATGGTCGAGCGCCTCCCCGCGGCGGCGGGCCGCCTCGATGAAGACGCCGAGCTGCTCGGTCACCTGGACCTGGTTGACGAAGTCTTCGAGGGTCGGTGGGCGCAGGGACCGGTCGAAGTCCTCGTCCGGCGCCAGGGTGCGGGCGTCGTGGATCACGACCTCGTCACCCTCGTCGACGCCAGGGGTGCGAATCCCTTTGCCGGGCTCGATCGTCATGCCGCTCTCGCGCCGGCGGCGCGCCGGAGCGCCGCCTGGACGATCTCCTCTGGGGTCTCGCCCTCGGCCTCGCTCAGCAGCCTCTCGACCTCGGCGGGCTGGTAGCCCAGGTTCAGGAGGCCCTCGCGAGCAAGCGACCGCGGATCCTCCTCCCCATCGGCCGCGGCGACGCCGTCTGCGTCGCCCTCGATCTCCCCGGCCACCTTCTCGCGCAGCTCGACGATGATCCGCTCGGCGGTCCGCTTGCCGATCCCCGGCACGGCCTGGAAGCGCTTCGTGTCACCGGCGGCGATCGCCCGCAGCAGCTCGCGGACGGGGCCGCCCGAAAGGGCAGCGAGGGCGACCTTCGGCCCCACCCCGCCGACCGAAATCAGCAGCAGGAAGAGGTCCCGCTCGCTCCTCGCTGGCGAAGCCGTAGAGGTTGAGCGAGTCGTCGCGGGCGACCAGGTGAGTGTGGAGTTGGCGTGCTCTTGCCACGCGCCGGGACCGCCTTCAGGGTCTCGGCCGAGACCGCGAGGCGGTAGCCGACGCCGGAGGCCTCGATAACGACGTAACCAGGCCTGCGTACGAGGACCTCTCCGCTGACCGAGGCGATCATGGCTCCTGATTCTGGGCCGCTCCCCGGATGCCTTTACCGCGGCCCGCTAGCCGGCGAGGCGCTGGCGGCCGGCGAGCGCCGGGGTGTTACCGGCGCGTGGGCGCCCGAGGCCGCTGACGGCGGAGCGTGTCGCCGCCTCGCCGGCGTGGCAGATCGCGACCGCGAAGGCGTCGGCGGCGTGGTCGGGTGTCGGCGGCTCCGGCAGACCGAGGAGGCTCGCGACCATTCGCTGGACCTGGCCCTTGTCGGCGGAGCCCGAGCCGCAGACCGCCTTCTTCACCGCCTGGGGGGTGTAGTCGAAGCAGGGGACCTGGCGCTGGGCGGCGGCGAGCAGGGCGACGCCGCGGGCCTGGCCGACGCTCAGCGCCGAGCCGACGTTGCGGCCGAAGAAGAGGTCCTCGAGCGCCATCGCCTTCGGCTCGTGCCAGACGACCAGCTGCGAGAGCGAGTCGTGGATCTGGGACAGTCGCTCCTCCACCGGCAGATCCGGCTCGGTCTCGATCACCCCGCCGTCGAGTGCCGCCATCCGCTCGCCCATCGTCCGAACGACCCCGAAGCCGGTGTTGGCAGCACCAGGGTCAACGCCGATAACGATCATCCCAATCCATTCTCGCTCGCCCCCCGGATGTCCTTCGAACCCACCTAGTACTGAGCCGGCGTTTGCGCAAAGAGGAAGGGCCGCCGGAGGCGGCCCTTCTTACAGCGTCTCCTCCGCCCCTCCGTTTGGGGAGGCCGAGGACGGTTCTACTTCGACTGCAAGAAGGACCCGGCGCCGCCGAAGAAGTAGGTCAACCGGCGGCTACATACGCCCTTCTTCAGCCCGCCGCCGCCGCGCGCTCGAGGACCTCCTCGGGGACGTCGAAGTTGGCGTGAACCGAGTCGACGTCGTCCTGCTCCTCGAGCGTGTCCATCAGCCGAAGCAGCGCCGGCGCCTCCCCCTCCCCCACCTCGACCGTCGACTTCGGCTCCATCGACACCTCGGCGGACTCGATCTCGACGCCCGCATCCTCGAGAGCGGACCGAACCGCGGCCAGGTCGCCGGCGACGGTCAGCACCTTCAGCACCCCGCCGTCCTCGCTGACGTCCTCGGCGCCGGCGTCGATCGCGGGGATCAGATCGTCCTCCCCGTAGCGCTCCCCGTCGACGAGGATCACGCCCCGCTTCTCGAATTGCCAGGAGACCGAGCCGGGCTCGCCGAGCCTGCCGCCGGCTTTCTCGAAGGCGTGGCGGACCTCGGCGCCGGTCCGGTTGCGGTTGTCGGTCAGCGCCTCGACCAGGATCGCCGCACCGCCCGGCCCGTAGCCCTCGTAGACGGCTGACTCGATCGCGGCGGCGTCGCCGCCCTCGCCGGTGCCCCGGTCGATCGCACGCTGGATGTTGTCCTTGGGCATCGAGGCGTCACGGGCCTTCTGCACCGCAAGCCCCAGCGCCGGGTTGGCGTCGACGTTGCCGCCCCCGTCCCGCGCAGCGACCGTGATCGCGCGCGCCAGCTTCGTGAAGAGCTTGCCGCGCTTGGCGTCGGCGGCGCCCTTCTTGTGCTTGATCGAGGACCACTTCGAGTGACCAGACATGACTTCGATTCTAGGCCCGGCCCGAGAAAACGAGAACGGGGCGCCGGTCAGCGCCCCGTCCCGAACCCTGGCTACGACTCGACGGCTATTGCGGGTTGGTCGCCGAGATCACCAGCTTCCAGCACCACAGCGTCCCCACCGGATTGCTCGGATCGTCGTCCTCGACCAGCAGCGACCAGGTCGCGTTGGTGGCCTTCTTGTTGCCCAACCCGTCCAGCAGCTTGAGGCTCTCCTCGGGACCGAAGGTCCCTGCGAAGGGCGCCTGTAGGCCCGGAGTGCTGATCAGGGTGGGCGAGTCACTGTCGAACAGGGTGAACTGGCCGGCGCAGCTGTCGAAGCTGCCGCCGTAGTTGTTGCCGGCGCCACCGTTGTCCGATGAGAGGTTGATCACCCCCCGCGGCGAGGCGAGGTAGAACTCGAGGTCCTTGGCCGCCTGGTGGCTGGCCCTCACCCCGACGTTGACGTGGCGGATCTTGCCGCGCGGGTTGAGGCCCTTGACGTTGATCGGCGAACGGACCAGCTGAGTCAGTGGCCCGGCCCCGTCGGGGATCGGCAGCGCTGTGCCGCCGGTGGGACTGCCCACGCCCTGCAGGTAGGTCTTGGTGACCACCTTCTTCTTCGCCCCCGCCGCAGGCGCGACCGCGAGGCAACCGATCAGCGCCGCCGCGATCACCGCCCCCGCCACTCGGCGCAGCTTCGGATCGCTCATCGAACCCTCCTTCGGCTGGTGCGGTCCCGCGTCTCCCCGTCGCGCACCGCCTTTGACCCCCAAACCCTCCCGAGGCCGCCAGGTTGCGGCGGCGATTCCGTGAGCGCGACTCTATCCAAAGTGCAGCGCTCAGACCACGAAGCGGCCATCCTCCTGCAGGGTCTCGCCGTCGACCTCGATCCGGCCGCCGCGGCGGAGGTCGCAGATCATGTCCCAGTGGATCGCGGACTCGTTGACGCCGCCGGTCTCGGGATATGAGCGCCCGACCGCGAGGTGGACGGTGCCGCCGATCTTCTCGTCGAGGAGGATCTCGCCGGTGCCGTCGCTGATCCCGTAGTTGGTGCCGATCCCGAGCTCGCCCAGGCGCCGCGCCCCCTCGTCGGTGTCGAGCATCTCGATCAGGAACTCCTCGCCCTTCTCCGCCGAGGCGTCGACCACCTTGCCCCCCTCGAACCGGAAGCGGACCCCGGAGACCTCGCGGCCGCCGTAGCTGGCCGGGAGGTGGAAGCTGATCTCACCCTCGGCCGAGTCCTCGACCGGGCCGGTGAAGAACTCGCCGTCGGGCATGTTGTGCTTTCCGCCGGCGGCGATGAAGGTGCGATCCCCGATCCCCAGCCGGAGGTCGGTCCCCTCGCCCCGCACGTGGACCTCGCTCCGCCCCTCGATCCACTCCTTGAGCCGCTCGGTCTCCTCCGACTGGCGCTTCCAGGCGCCCACCGGGTCCTCGTCAGTCGCCAGGCAGGCGCCGAAGTAGAAGTCCTCGAACGCCTCGAGGCTCATCCCCGCCTCGGAGGCGTAGGCGTGGGTGGGAAACAGGGTCAGCGCCCAGCGGTAGCTGCCCTCGGCGCTGCGCTCCATCATCCGCTTCATCAGCCGCTGGCGTCGCCGCCTGGCGCTTTGCCTGGCGCTCGGGCGGCACCGCAGACAGGGCGCGGGTGTTCTGGCTCGCCATCACCGCGATCCGGACGTCGGCGTTCTCCACCGCCCACTCGGCAGCCGGGGAGACCCACTCGAGCTGGGCGTCGGAGGCGTGCTCGAAGTAAGCGGCCGACTGGCCCTCCAGCGCCATCTGCACGATCGGGTTGCCCCCGGCCCTCAGCACCTCCTCGTAGACGGCCTGCAGCAGCGGCTCGGCCGCCGATTCACCCTCGATCGTGCAGACGTCGCCCTCCTTCACCTGGGTCGAGTGGACGACGAGGATCCGAGCCAGGTTGGTCACCCGAGGGTCTCTCATCCCTGAGCCTCCTCCCGCACCCGAGTGCACATCGCCATGAAGAGCGCGTGCAGGCGGCTGTCGTCGGTGAGCTCGGCGTGGAAGGCGACCGCGAGCAGGTAGCGATCGCGGACGGCGACCGGGTGAGCACCGATCTCGGAGAGCACCTCTACGCCGGCGCCCGGCTCCTCCACCCAGGGCGCCCGGATGAAGACGGCCCGCAGCGGCTCCTCCCCCAGGCCTTCGATCCGGAGGTCCTGCTCGAAGCTCTGGCGCTGGCGGCCGAAGGCGTTGCGGCGGCAGAGGTAGTCGCCGATGCCCAGGTGGTCGCGGTCGCAGACGATCATCCCGGCGCAGCTGCCCAGGATCGGCAGGCCGGCCTCGGCGTGGGCGCGGATCGGGTCGTCGAGGCCGTCGCGCTCCATCCCGATCGAGATCGTCGTCGACTCGCCGCCGGGAATCACCAGCCCGTCGAGGCCCGCGAGCTGCTCGGGGTCGCGTACCTCAGAGACCCGGGCACCGAGGGCGGAGAGCATCCGCCGGTGCGCCTCGAAGTCGCCCTGAATCGCGAGGACACCGATCTGAAGCGGTTGCATGAAACGGGTTGCTCCTCCCCGATCAAACGGGTCGCGCCTGGCGGCGCGCCCTCGCATGATCGGAGCGCCCTCGCATTAAGAACCGCGGCCCTGCAGCAGCCCGCCGTCGGCGGCGAGCGCCTCGATCTCGAGGCCGGGCATCGCCTCGCCGAGCGCCATCGAGGCCTTGGCGACGTGGTCGGGGTCGCGGAAGTGGGTGGTCGCCTCGACGATCGCCGCGGCGCGGCGTCTCAGGGTCCTCGCTCTTGAAGATTCCGGAGCCGACGAAGTTGCCCTCGGCGCCGAGCTGCATCATCAGCGCCGCGTCGGCGGGGGTGGCGATCCCACCGGCGCAGAAGAGCGGCACCGGCAGCGAGCCGCGTTCGGCCACGTCCTGGACGACGTCGAGCGGCGCCCGCAGGTCCTTGGCGGCGGCGGCGAGCTGCTCGCCGCCCAGCGAGGCCAGCCACTTGATCCCACCGGTGATCTCGCGCATATGCCGGACCGCCTCGACGATGTTGCCGGTGCCGGCCTCGCCCTTCGAGCGGATCATCGCCGCCCCCTCGCCGATTCGGCGCAGCGCCTCGCCGAGGTTGGTCGCCCCGCAGACGAAGGGGACCTCGAACGCGAGCTTGTCGATGTGGTTCGCCTCGTCGGCCGGGGTCAGCACCTCGGACTCGTCGATGAAGTCGACGTCGAGCGACTGCAGCACCTGGGCCTCGGCGAAGTGCCCGATCCGGGCCTTCGCCATCACCGGGATCGTCACCGCCTCCTGGATCTCCCGGATCTTGGCCGGGTTCGCCATCCGGGCGACGCCGCCCTCGGCGCGGATGTCGGCCGGGACCCGCTCCAGTGCCATCACCGCGTTCGCACCGGCGCCGGCGGCGATCGTCGCCTGCTCGGCGGTGGTCACGTCCATGATCACCCCGCCCTTGAGCATCTCGGCAAGGCCGGTCTTCACCCGGAATGTCGCTCGTTCTGCCATCGCGTCCAATAGTAGATGGCGGCTGCTCGATCGATCCGCTGATCTTGCCTCGCCGGGTTGGCCGGGATGGCTACCTGGAGGGTTTGCCTCAGTGAGGGGTGGGAAAGCGACTAGTGGGCCTCACCCGTAGGGGCGCTGAAGGCGAGGCACGGAAATTCCCACTGAGGCGCTAAAGCTTGGGGCCGACCCCCGGCCCCTGAATCAGGCACAGGCCCGGATCGCCCCCCGGGCCTGTCGCTGTTCCAACCCCAAACTGGCTAGCTAAGTCGTAGCCCTACCTGCAGGGCTGAGATGATCCGAAGGGACCGCCGGCTACTTGAGCTTGAAGGCGCGAATGCGGTCGCGGTGGGCGGCCTCGTCGCGGGCGTAGACCCCGTGAGCGAGGGCCTGAACGAGCCCCATCAGGGCCGCGTTGGAGCGGATGTAGGAGGGGCCGTTCGAGGAGTAGTAGAGCACCAGCTCGGAGTGCTCGGCGACGTCGGAGAGGGTCGCGTCGGTGATCGAGAGGGTGCGCGCCCGCCGGTGCCGGGCGAGCTTCAGGGCCCGCAGGGTCAGGGGGTGAGCGCGGCCCGCGGTCAGGACCACCAGCAGGGTCTCCTCGTCCATCCGCGATAGCCGCTGGATGTTGTCCTGGTTGGGCGAGGCGACGATCTCGGCCCGGACGTCGAGCAGCCCGAGCAGATGACGCAGGTAGCTGGCGAAGAAGGCCATCTGCTCGACCCCGACGATCAGCACCCGCCTCGAGGTCGCGATCGCCGAGACCGAGGCCTCGACCTGCTCGCGGGTCAGCGAGCGGGCCGTCTCCTCGATGTTGGAGTAGTCGGCCCCCAGCGAGGCCTCGAACTCGGAGTGATCGAAGTTGAACAGCGCCGCGGCGCCGCTGCCGCTGTTGCCCTCGCCGGCCCCCTCGGCGACCTTGTGGCGGTACTCCTCGATCGCCGCCTGCTGAAGCTCGGGATAGCCGTCGAAGCCGAGGGCCTGGGAGAAGCGGACGACTGTCGAGGATGAGGTGTTGGCGCGACGCGCCAGCTCCTCCGCGGTCTGGAAGGCGGCCTCGTCGAGGTGATCGACGATGTAGCGGGCGACGTCCTTCTGCGAACGCGAGAAATCGTCGAAGCGCTCGGTGATGAAGTCCGACAGGCTCTTCCGAGCGGAGCCAGCCTTGGTCGCAGTCCGTGCCACGGCGGCTCATTTCGCCCTGGGCAGCCGTTTCCCTTCCAACCGGCGCCCCAAATGTGGTTGGATCGCGCGGCGATGACGCTCGACCGGCTGCTGCGCGACACCAACCGGAACATGATCGCCTTCGACCTGGCGCTCGGGACCGGAGCCCTGCTCGCCCCGACCGCGACCCTGCGGGTGCTCGGCCACGACGAGCCCTCCGAGGACGCCCGGTTCCTGTTTCAGCGCTGCGGCCCGATCTGGCTCACCTTCGCCGCCGCTCATCTGGTCGCCCACCGCCGCGGCCGGCCCCGCGACTGGTGGGCGCTCTCCTGGCTGCGCGGCACCGAGTTGCTCACCGACATCGTCTGGTCGCGCTCGCCGGCTTTCTCGCGCCCAGGCGCCCGTGCCGGCATGTGGCTGGCCGGCGTCTCCAACCTGGCGATGACCGTCGGCTTCGCCCACCTGGCGCGAAGCGGCCGCTAGGCCGCCCTATCTGGGAGCGAAGGGCGAAGCCCGTAGCGGCTTATGTGGGGCGGCCGACAGCGGCCGCGACTGACGCTGGCGACGGCACCGGTCGCTGACTACGGCGCCTCGGCGCTCTGGCTGCAGACCTTGAAGCCGAGCCCCCGCGCCAGCCTCTGCCTCGCCGGCGCTCCGGCCGCCGCCTCCTCCTGGGCCCGGCCGTATGCGGCCCCGTCCTGGTCCTCGGCGGCCTGCTTGCCACGCTCGAGCGCAGCGCCGACCTCGTCGCGGGCGTCCAGGTAGCCGTCGTAGCGGTCGCGAAGCTCCTCCGGTGGCTCGATCTCGCGCAGCTCGGCCTGGGCGTCGTCGGCGACCCCGAGCAGCTCGCCGGCCTGCTCGGCTCCCTCGGAGGCGCTCGCCGGCGGCTGCACCTGGATCTCTGCGAAGCGCTCCTGGACCCCGCGGCAGACCTCGTCGCCCTTCTGCACCAGCTCCTCGGCGCTCAACTCCTCGGACCCGCCGCCGCAGCCTGCGAACGCCGCAACCGCCCCCGCGAAAACGACGAGCGGGATCACTGCCGGGTTTCGAGCCGAGCGCGCCACGGAGCGCCAGCATCCTATGCAGGCGGCAGTACGCTGAACTCAAATGACCGATCGCGCGTCGTTCCTCCTGCGCGAAACGAGGCCGCCGGCATGGCTCGGCATCGTCGCCGCGGTGGCGTCGGTGGCGTTCATCACGGCGCTCGTCTACCCGCTTCGCGAGATTGCTCCCGCGGTCTCCGTGGGCGTTCTCTACATGCTCGCGGTGCTCTTCGTCTCCATCTTCTGGGGCGCATGGCTTGGGATCCTGACGAGCCTCGGCGGCGCCCTCGCCTTCAACTTCTTCCATATCCCCCCGACCGGCCGCTTCACCATCTCCGAGGCCGAGAACTGGATCGCCCTCGGCACCTTCTTCGCCGCCGCCCTGGTTGCCAGCTCGCTGGCCGAGTTGGCGCGGAGCCGGGCGGTCGAGGCCAGGAGAGAGGCCGTGAGGCCCAGGAAGCCCTCGATCGCCTTCTGGCGGCGAATCGGGAGCGGGACGCGCTCGAGGCCGAGGCGATCGAAGCGAGGGCACTGCGCCGCAGCGACGAGCTGAAGACGGCGCTGCTGCGCTCGGTCTCTCACGACCTGCGCTCGCCCCTGACGGCGATCGTCGCCGCCGGCGAGACGGTGGGCTCCCCCACTGTCAGCGACGATGACCGGGCGGCGCTTGCCGAGACGATCACGATCGAGGGCCGGCGGCTCTCGCGGGTGGTCGAGAACCTGCTGGACCTCTCCAGGCTGGAAGCGGGCGCGGCGGAGCCGCACCGCGACTGGAGCTCGATCGAGGAGATCGCCGGCGCCGCCGCCGAGCAGGCGTCGGACCCCGGCAGCTACACGATCTCGGTCGATCCGAGCACTCCGCTGATCCGCGCCGACGCCGCCCAGCTCGAGCGGGCGCTGTTCAACGTGATCGAGAATGCCGTCAAGCACTCCGACGGCCAGCCGATCTCGATCCGCGCGCGGCCGGTGAACGAGCAGCTGATCGTCCGGGTCGTCGATCGGGGGCCAGGCATACCTGAGCGGGAGTTGGAGCGAATCTTCGAGCCCTTCCACGGCGACGGCGGCGCCAGCGGAGGCGCCGGCCTCGGCCTGGCGATCGCGCGTGGCTTCGTCGAGGCCAACGGCGGGCAGATCTGGGCCGAGGCTCTGCCCGGCCAGGGAACCACGATCGTCATCCGGCTGCCACTCGAGGAGGTTCCGGAGAGGATGGAGGGATGAGCGGGCGCCACGCCCGCGTGCTCGTCTGCGACGACGAGCCCCAGATCCTCCGCGCGCTCAGGGTGGTGCTGCGCGAGGCCGACTTCGACACCGACCTCGCCGAGACGGCCGAGCAGGCGCTCGACCTCGCCTCCGTGAAGCCCCCCGACGCGGCGATCATCGACCTCGTGCTGCCCGATGGCGACGGGATCGAGGTCTGCCGCTCAGCTGCGCGAGTGGAGCCAGATGCCGATCATCGTCCTCTCGGCGATCGGCGAGGAGGAGGAGAAGGTGCGGGCGCTGGAGGCGGGCGCCGACGACTACGTCGTCAAGCCGTTCGCGCCGCGCGAGCTGGTGGCGCGCCTCGAGGCGGTCGCTGCGACGCGTCAAGCCCGAGGACGAGGAGCCGACGGTCAGTGTCAACGGGCTCGAGGTCGACCTCGCCGCCCGGGTCGTCAAGCGCGACGGCGAGGAGGTCCACCTGACCCCGAAGGAGTTCGACCTGCTGCGGGTGCTGCTCCGCAACCGCGGCCGGATGATGACCCACCGCTCGCTGCTGACCGAGGTCTGGGGCCCCGGCTACGCCGGGGACACCCAGATCCTCCGCACCCACATCGCCAACCTGCGGCGCAAGATCGAGCCCGACGGCGAGTCTCGCTACATCCGCACCGATCCGGGCGTCGGCTACCGCTTCGCTGCCTAGGCCCGTCCCAGGGCGGTCTTGACAAAACCTTGATGAGCAGGGGGTTAACCCCCATAGACCCTTGACGGAGCCTGCGCGATCCTCGATGCGATGGATCTCGTCTCGATTGCAATCGCCATCGTCGCCTTCGCCGTCTTCTACCTCCTGATCGACGGCCTCGACCGCGTATGAGCGCAGCGGAGGGAGTGATGCTGGTCGTCGCGGCCGTGCTCTTCGCCTACCTGCTCTATGCGCTGCTCCGGGGTGAGCGGCTGTGACCGCGCAGGGCTGGCTGCAGATCGCCCTCTACCTGGTGGTACTGACCGCCCTGACGCCGGTGCTCGGCGCCTACATGGCCCGGGTCTACCAGGGCGACACGGTGATCCTGGCCCGGGTACTGGGCCCGCTCGAGCGCCTGCTGTACCGGGTGCTCGGACCGACCACGCGCGCCGAGCAGGACTGGAAGGCCTACGGCCGCACGGTGATCGTCTTCAGCCTCGTCTTCTGGCTACTGCTCTACCTGATCCTTCGGACCCAGGACGTCACACCCGTTCAACCCGGAGGGGTTCGGCTCCGCCCCGTGGGACGTGACCTTCAACACCACCTCGTCGTTCGTCACGAACACCAACTGGCAGTACTACGGCGGCGAGACGACCCTCAGCTACTTCTCCCAGATGGCGGGGCTGGCGGTCCAGAACTTCGTCTCCGCCGCTGTCGGGATGGCGGTGCTCGCGGCGGTGATCCGCGGCTTCGCCAGCCGCGGCGCCAAGGAGCTCGGGAACTTCTGGCAGGACCTGGTCCGGACGCCTGCTCTACATCCTCCTGCCGCTCTCCTTCATCGGCGCCCTGATCCTCGTCTCCCAGGGCGTGATCCAGACCCTCGGCGGATACGTCACCGCCCAGACGGTCAGCGGCCTCGACCAGACGCTCGCGATCGGGTCCCGCCGCCTCCCAGATCGCGATCAAGCAGCTCGGCACCAACGGCGGCGGCTTCTTCAACGTCAACAGCACGATGCCGTTCGAGAACCCGACCCAGTTCTCAAACTTCGTCGAGGTCCTGTTCATCCTCCTGATCCCCGCCGCCGCCACCGCCCAGTTCGGGCGGATGGTCGGCAACCGTCGCCAGGGCTGGGCCCTGTACGCGGCGATGGCGATTATCCTCGCGGTCGGGATCGGGGTCGCCTATGGCGCCGAGCAGAACGGCTCCCCCGCCCAGCACGCCGCCGGGATCGAGACCGCCGCTGCCGAGGGGACGACCGGCGGCAACCTCGAGGGCAAGGAGCAGCGCAACGGGATCGCCGACAGCGCCGAATGGGCGGCGGCCACCACCGGCGCCTCGAATGGCTCCGTGAACTCCGCCCTCGACTCCTACACCGGGATCGGCGGCCTCGTCCCCCTGACCAACATGATGACCGGGGAGGTGATCTTCGGCGGGGTCGGCTCCGGCCTCTACGGGATGCTGCTGATGGTCCTGCTCGCGGTGTTCATCGCCGGGCTGATGGTCGGCCGGACGCCCGAGTACCTGGGCAAGAAGGTCGAGGCCCGCGAGGTGAAGCTGGTCCTGATCGGGATCCTGTTCGTGGAGCTGGTCGTCCTCGTCTTCACCGCGATCGCGGTCTCGAGCAAGTACGGCGACCCCTCGATCTTCAACCCCGGTCCCCAGGGCTTCTCCGAGACCCTCTACGCCTACACCTCCCAGGCCAACAACAACGGCTCGGCCTTCGCGGGCTACACCGGCTTCGTCCAGCCGAACGCACCGGGGAACGCGGGCGCCTACGGGATCACCTTCGCCGATCTCCTCGGCGGGATCGCGATGCTCGGTGGGCGCTTCATCCCCCTGCTCGCCGCCCTCGCCGTTGCCGGCTCCCTCGCCGCCAAGAAGGTCTCGCCGATCGGCCCCGGCACCCTCCGCACCGACACGCCCACCTTCGTCGTCCTCCTGATCTTCGTGATCGTGATCCTCGCGGCGCTCACCTTCTTCCCCGCACTGCTGCTCGGCCCGGTCGTCCAGGGCCTCTCCGACCAGCTCGTCTTCCCTCATTGACATGCGCCGCGACCTGACCGCATCCGCGATCGCCGCCGTCGTCCTCACCGTGCTCTTCGGGCTCGTCTATCCGCTGGTTACCACCGGCGTCTCACAGGTGCTCTTCCCGAACAAGTCCGATGGCTCGAGGATCGAGCGCGACGGCGAGCTGGTCGGCTCGAGCCTGATCGCCCAGAGCTTCTCCGAGAGCACGCCGATTCCGGAGTCGGAGCGGGGCAAGTTCGGGAAGAAGGCGATCAAGGCACCCGACCCCCGCTACTTCCAGCCCCGGCCCTCGGTCACCACGTATGACCCCTCGGTCACCTTCTTCAACAACCTCGGTCCGAACGACAAGGGGCTCTCGCAGCAGTTCGCCGGATACCTGGACGCCTACCTGGCGCTCGAAGGGCCATACAACCCCGGGCTGGCCAAGTCGGACGTCCCGGTCGATGCGGTGACCACCTCGGCCTCCGGCGTCGACCCCCACATCTCGGAGGCGAACGCTCGGATCCAGGCGAACCGGATCGCCGAGGTTCGCGGCATCCCGCTGGACCGGGTCGAGGAGCTGATCGATGAAAACACCGACGGCCGGGCGCTCGGCGTCTTCGGCGAGCCCGGCGTCAACGTGCTCGAGCTCAACCTTGCGCTCGACGAGGAGGAGGGCTGATGGAAGCGACCGTGGTCGGCAGGGCGGAGACGGGCGAGCGGGGCCGCCGCTCGTCGATGTTCGACCGCGCGCTGCTCGGCCCCGCTGGCTTCGCCAGCCTCCGCAAGCTCAACCCCCGCCACCAGATCCTCAACCCGGTCATGTTCGTGGTCGAGGTAGGCGCCGTGATCACCACTGTCGGCTGGCTGATCCAGGTCTTTGGCGGCGAGCCGCTCGGCGGCGGGAACGAGGACGCCTGGTTCACATTCACGGTCGCGATCTGGCTGTGGCTGACGGTCGTCTTCGCCAACCTCGCCGAGGCTCTCGCCGAGGGCCGCGGCAAGGCCCAGGCCGACGCCCTGCGCGCAGCCCGCACCGAGACCGTCGCCCACCTCCAAGATGGCCGGGAGGTTCCCGCGTCGGAGCTCCAGAAGGGCGACGTCGTCGTGGTCGAGGCCGGCGAGGCGATCCCCGGCGACGGCACCGTGATCGAGGGGATCGCCTCGGTCGACGAGTCGGCGATCACCGGCGAATCGGCGCCGGTGATCCGGGAGGCGGGCGGCGACCGCAGCGCGGTCACCGGGGGCACCCGGGTCCTCTCCGACCGGATCGTCGTCGAGATCACCCAGGAGCCGGGCAGGAGCTTCCTCGACCGGATGATCAACCTGGTCGAGGGCGCCGAGCGCCGCAAGACCCCGAACGAGATCGCCCTCAACATCCTCCTCGCGGGCCTGACGATCATCTTCCTCGTGGTCGTCGTCGCCCTCCGGCCGATGGCCGAGTTCTCCTCCACCGACGCCTCGGTGGCCACCCTGATCGCCCTGCTCGTGGCGCTGATCCCGACCACGATCGGGGCGCTGCTCTCGGCGATCGGGATCGCCGGGATGGACCGGCTGGTGCGCCGCAACGTCCTCGCCCTCTCGGGACGGGCGGTCGAGGCCTCGGGCGACGTCGACACGCTGCTGCTCGACAAGACCGGGACGATCACGCTCGGCAACCGCGAGGCGACCGAGTTCGTGCCGATGCCCGGCGTCCAGGAGGCCGAGCTCGCCGAGGTCGCCCAGATGGCGTCGCTCGCCGACGAGACCCCCGAGGGCCGCTCGATCGTGGTGCTCGCGAAGAAGTTCGGGATCCGCGAGCACGAGATGGCCAGCCACAGCTCGAGCTTCGTCCCGTTCAGCGCCGAGACCCGGATGAGCGGCGTCGACTTCAACGGCAGCCGCCTGCGCAAGGGCGCCACCGACGCGATCAGGGACTGGGTGGAGGCGGACGGCGGCAAGGCCCCGGCCGAGCTTGCTAGCCGAGGCCGACCGGATCGGCCGCGAGGGCGGCACCCCGCTCGCGGTCGCCCGCGACGACAAGGTGCTCGGCGTCGATCTACCTCAAGGACGTGGTCAAGGAGGGGATGCGCGAGCGCTTCGACCAGCTCCGCGCGATGGGCATCCGCACGGTGATGGTCACCGGCGACAACCGGCTCACCGCCGCCAAGATCGCCGACGAGTCCGGGGTCGACGATTTCCTCGCCCAGGCGACCCCGGAGAAGAAGCTCGACCTGATCCGCGAGGAGCAGGCAGGCGGGCGCCTGATCGCGATGACCGGCGACGGCACCAACGATGCACCCGCCCTGGCTCAGGCGGACGTCGGCGTGACCATGAACACCGGCACCCAGGCCGCGCGCGAGGCGGGCAACATGGTCGACCTCGACTCCAACCCGACGAAGCTGATCGAGATCGTCGAGGTCGGCAAGCAGCTCCTGATCACCCGCGGGGCGCTGACCACATTCTCGATCGCAAACGACGTCGCCAAGTACTTCGCGATCCTGCCGGCGATCTTCGCCGCCACCTATGCGACCGAGGCCGGCGGCGACGGGCCCGCTCGAGAAGCTCAACATCATGAATCTGGGCACCCCGGAGTCGGCGATCATCTCGGCGATCATCTTCAACGCGCTGATCATCCCGCTGCTGATCCCGCTGGCGCTGCGCGGGGTCCGCTACCGGCCGGTCGGCGCCAGCGCCCTGCTGCGGCGAAATCTGCTGATCTACGGGATCGGCGGGATCATCGCGCCGTTCATCGGGATCAAGCTCGTCGACCTCGTCGTCCACGGCGTCCTGGGGGCCTGAGCCGGTGCGAGTGGCCAGTCTCCATAGGGATCAAACGGCGGCGGAGCCACGACCGCCTCAGTTGTCGCCCCGCCGCCTGCTGACGGCGCTCGCGAGCAGGGTGCGAGCCGGCTCCCTTGACCACGCGCTCGCAGCCGGCGCCGACCCGACGTCAACGCCTGCCCTCTCCCATCGCGCCTCCCATCTAGCCGGCGACCGCCAGCGAGAAGCGATGGTGGCCGCGATTACTCGAATCCTCACGGCGAGCCGCAAGCCCGGTCCATACTGGACCTCTGCGATTCCCCCGAACCGGGTGGAGATCTCCGCGGCCCGGCCCCTGCTCCTCCGGGTCGAAGGGATCCTGCTCTCTGAGGGTCCGATCTACTGCCAGGGGATCGCGATGCTGAGGGAGCTGTTCACCGACGGCTCCAGCCCGCTCTACGCCCGATGCCCACCCGGCACCCTCGAGGTCAGGCTCGAGGCAGTGATCGCTGCCCTCGAAGGCGCTCGGGTGAGATGACCGATGATCATGGCCGACATGCCGCAACCAGAGGTAGAGGCTCGCGGTGAGCGCAGCGACGAGCGAGGCCACCACAAGGTCTTCATCGGGATGGCCGCCGGGGTCGGCAAGACCTACCGGATGCTCCAGGAGGGACGGGCCGAAGCCGATTTGGGAAGGGACGTCGTGATCGGCTACCTCGAGCCGCATGACCGGCCGGAGACGACCGCCCAGGCTGAGGGGCTGGAGACGGTCCCCCGCCGGACCGTCGAGTACCGCGGACGGGTCCTTGAGGACATGGACCTGCCGGCGATCCTGCGCCGCAGTCCCGAGCTCTGCCTAATCGACGAGATCGCGCATACGAACGCCCCGGGGCTCGAGCACGAGAAGCGCTACGAGGACGTCGGTGACGTGCTCGCCGCCGGGATCGACGTCTTCTCGACGGTGAACGTCCAGCACCTCGAGAGCCTCAACGACCAGGTCGCCGAGCTCACCGGGATCCGGGTGCGGGAGACGATGCCCGACTCGGTCCTCGCGGAGGCCGATGAGGTCGTCCTGATCGACCTCACCCCCGAGGCGCTGCTCGACCGGCTGCGCGCCGGCAAGATCTACCCCGGCGCGCAGATCGAGGCGGCGCTCCAGAACTTCTTCCGGATCGAGAACCTGGCGGCGCTGCGCGAGGTGGCGCTTCGCCAGGTGGCCCAGAACGTGGAGTCGAAGCGGCTGGTGCGCGAGTTCGTCGGCACCCGGGAGGACCGCGTCCTGGGCGCGACCGCACCGCAGGCCGTCGGCGAGCGCCTGCTCGCCCTGGTCAAGCCCCACCCCCGCGGCCAGCGGGTGGTGAGGCGCGCCTGGCGCTCGGCGCAGCGCCTGGGCGCCAACCTCGACCTGCTTTGGGTGAAGCCCCCAGGGCGGGTCAGCGCCGAGACCAAGGAGCAGCTCGACGCGATGCGCCGCCTCGCCTCGGTCCTCGGCGCCCGCCTCATCGTCGAGGAGGGCGACGACGTGGTCGAGGTGGTCAAGCGGGTCGCCGAGGAACGCGGGACTACCTACGTTCTGATGGGGACGCCGCGGCGCCGCGGCCTGCTCGGACGGCTTCGCGATCCGCTGCCGGAGCGCCTGGTCGAGGCCCTGCCCGGTCTCGACGTGCGAATCGTCGCCGACCGCACCCTGCGGGAGGGCGAGGAGGACGAGAAACGGAGGGAGCGAGAGCCGTGAGCGTGCTCGATCTGGCCGGGATCTTGATCGCCGCCGTCCTCGGCGCGACGGTGACGGTTGCCGTGCTCCGGGCGCGCCGGACCCGCGGGGCCCCGACGGCCACCTCGGCTCGGCGGATCCTCTTCCCCTTCCTTGGCGAGAGCCTCTCGGAGCCGGCCCTGGACGCTGCCATTCGACTCGCCAAGGCCGAGGGGGCGACCCTGGTGCCGGCGTTCCTCGCACGAGGTACCGAAGGACCTGCCGTTGGACGGTCCCCTGCCCCGCCAGTGCGGCTCGGCGATCCCGATCCTGGAGGCGATCGAGCAGCGGGCGACGAAGAGCGGCGTCGCGGTCGACTCCCGGATCGAGCGCGGCCGCACCTACCGCCATGCACTGCACGAGCTGATCGACCACGAGCGCTATGACCGGATCGTCGCGCCGGCGGCGGCGAACGGCACCGATGGCTTCAGCGCCGAGGACGTCGCCTGGCTGCTCGATCACGCCACGGGCGAGATCGTCGTCTTCCGGGCCGGCCAGCCCTTGGAGCGGTCTGCGCGGCCTGCTTCAATGTCGGGACCGGAGAAAGGAGGTGGTCCTAACTTGAGTTCAATGCGTTACGGGATGCCGGAGGTGCAGGGCCGCTAGGTCCGGGCGCTGGGAGGCGTTGAGCCTCCTCCGAAGTGCCCAAGGGGCCGGTGGGTGGCGCGCGGTCACCCAGCGGAATCCAACCCGGGCACCGGCGGGCAAACGGAGGTGGGTGCTATCCCGCCCCACCGCGAATCCCAAGCTCGTTCAACACCGCGTCATTAGCGAAGGGCCGCTCCTCACCGGGAGCGGCCCTTTGCGTTTTCGGCCGCCGCGGATGTAGCCTCAGGCCGCATGGCCAACCTGCGAGGGGCGGTGATCGGCTACGGCCTCGCGGGGTCGGTCTTCCACGCGCCCCTGATCGCGTCCACCCCGGGGCTGACGGTGAGCACCGTGGTGACCAGCAACCCGGAGCGGCAGGCCGAGGCGGCCCGAGCTCATCCGGACGCTCGCGTCGTCCCCGATCCCGAAGAGGTCTTCGAGCGCGCCTCGGAGCACGACTTCGTGGTGGTGGCGACGCCCAACGAAGTCCACGTGCCCCTGGCGCGGCGAGCGCTCGACGCCGGCCTGCCGGTGGTGGTCGACAAGCCGCTCGCCCCGACGGCGGCCGAAGCTCGATCGCTGGTGGAGCACGCCGAGGAGGGCGGAGTACCTGCTGACGGTGTTCCTCAACCGGCGCTGGGACTCCGAGCAGCTGACCCTGCGGCGCCTGCTCAATGACCGAAGGCTCGGCGAGGTGCTGCGCTACGAGTCGAGGTTGGAGCGCTGGCGCCCGGCTCTATCCGAGCGCGAGGCCTGGCGTGAGGCATCGCCGCCGGAGGCGGGCGGCGGCCTGCTGCTCGACCTCGGCACCCACCTGGTAGATCAGGCGCTGGTCCTCTTTGGCCCCGTCAACCGCGTCTACGCGGAGCTCGACAGCCGCCGCGGCGGCCCCGCCGACGACGACACCTTTCTGGCGCTGCAGCACACCTCCGGCGCCCGGAGCCACCTCTGGGCGTCGGTGCTCGCGGCGGCGCCGGGGCCGCGCCTCCGCGTCCTCGGCGACCGCGCGGCCTACGTCGTCACCGACGTCGACGGGCAGGAGCAGGCCTTGCGTTCGGGCGCCCGCCCGAGCGAGGACGAGGCCTGGGGCGTGGAGCCCGAGGAGAGATGGGGACGCCTGATCACCGAGGAGAAGAGCGAACCGGTGCCCAGCGAGCGGGGCGACTGGCCGCGCTTTTACGCCGAGCTGGAGCGGGCCCTGCGCCAGGGCTCGCCACCGCCGGTCGATCCCTGGGACGCGGTCGCCGGGCTCGAGATCCTCGATGCCGGCCGGCGCAGCGCCGCCACAAGCACAGTCGTCTCGCTGTAGGTGGGCCCTAGGTGAACGCGGACTGCTGGCGCTGGCGGCGGGTGAGGGCATCGATGGTGACCGCCGCCAAGAGGACGCCGCCGGTGATCATGAACTTGATGTCGGAGTCGAGCCCGAGCAGGTCCATCCCGTTCGAGATCGAGCCGATCACAAGCGCACCGAGCAGCGCCGCCCAGACCGTGCCCCGCCCGCCGAAGAGGCTGACCCCGGCGATCACCGGCCCGGCGATCGCGAGCAGCAGCAGGTCTCCCGATCCCGACGCCTGGTTGACCGCGAGCAGCCTCGACGCGGCGATGATCCCCCCGGCCGCGGCAAACGTCGAGGCGATCGTGAAGACGGCGATCTTGGTGCGGTTGACCCGGATCCCCGCCCGCCGCGCCGCCTCGGCGTTGCCGCCGGTCGCGTAGATGTGGCGGCCGAAGCGGGTGCGGGTGGTGATGAAGGCGAAGATCGCGCAGAGGCCGACCAGGATCAGCGCCGCCAGCGGGATCCCCCGGTCGGAGCTGAGGATGGCGATGGCCGCGAAGATCCCGCCGCCGACCAGGACCGTGCGGAGCAGGAGCCCGGCAAGGGGACCGGTTTCGAGGCCCGCTTTCGATCGCTGCCGGCGTTCAAGCAGCCCTGACCCGAGCGTCCCCGCGGTGACCGCCACCGCGAGCGTCCAGCCGACCCAGGGATCGTAGAACTTCCCTGCGAGGTCGGTGATCGTGCTCGGGGGCAGATTGATCGTGCCGGTGTCGCCGAGCACCAGGAGCAGGGCGCCCTGCCAGGCGAGCAGGCCGGCGAGGGTGACCACGAACGAGGGAATTCCGAAGAAGGTCACCATGAAACCGTTGAAGAGCCCGATCGCCGCCCCCGTCGCGAGCCCTGCCAGGATCGCCAGCTCGGGGTTCCAGCCCTGCTTGACGTTGAGGACCGCCATCACGCCCGCCGCCAGGCCGCTGACCGCGCCCACCGAGAGGTCGATCTCGCCGAGCAGCAACACGAGGACGACGCCGATCGAGATCGTCCCCACGGCGGCGATCTGCAGGGTCAGGTTGGTGAGGTTGATCGCCGAGAGGAAGCGGTCATTTTGGATCTGGAAGATCGCCCAGATCAAGGCGATTATCAGCACCACCCGGAGCGAGCCCAGCTCGCCCCGCGCTAGATCGGCGAAGACCCTGAACACCCCCCGCTCCTCGGGGCCTTTGGCGGTATCGGTGGCAGCTTCCATCAGACCTGCCCCTCTCGCTCGGCCGTGTCGGCGGACGCGCCGGTGATCGCCGCGACCACCTCCTCGGGGGTGGTCTGGTCCGCCTTGAAGGTGGCCACCCGTCTCCCCAGCAGGAGGACCACGATCCGGTCGGCGACCTGGAAGACGTTGGCGAGGTTGTGGCTGATCACCACCACTCCCAGGCCGCGCTCCGCCAAGCGCTTCTCCAGAGCCAGCACCTGCTCGGTCTGGGAGACGCCGAGCGCCGCGGTGGGCTCGTCCAAGAGCACCACCTTCGGGTCGCCGACCAGCGAGCGAGCGATCGCCACCGACTGGCGCTGGCCGCCCGGAGAGGTTTCCCACCTCGGTGCGCACGCTACCCAGGGTGGTCACCGACAGATCGTCGAGCAGCTGCAACGTTCGCTGCTCCATATCGGTCTCGTCCAGGGTGTGCACGGGCACCGGGACACCGTCCCCCCCGACCTCCTCCTGACCAAGGAAGAGGTTGGCGACGACGTCGAGGTTGTCGCACAGGGCGAGGTCCTGGTAGACCGTGGTGATCCCGAGCTTTGCGGCCGCCTTCGGTTCGGACAACCGCACCTGCCGGCCCTCGAAGTACATCTCGCCGCTGTCGGCCGGCTGGACGCCGTCCATCGCCTTGACCAGGGTGGACTTGCCGGCGCCGTTATCGCCGACCAGGGCGACGACCTCGCCCGCGTCGACCTCGAAATCGACGTCGGTCAGCGCCTGCACCGGCCCGAAGCTCTTGCTGACCCCCTTGAGCGCGAGGAGGTGCTTGGGCTGGGCGTCATTCGCCTCGCTCAATTGCTCGCACCTCCTCGCGCTCGGGGTTCCATTCTCTATTCGTACTCCTTACTGGCCTGCTGTCTACTCCAGTCCAGCCGCCTTGCAGGCCTGGGCGAACTGCGCCGACGCAGACGTCCTGCACGGTCTGGTAGGGCGGCCCGAGGTCCCCGTTGTCCTTGAACACGGTGTCCTGGAGGTTGTCGATGGTCACCGCCACCGGGGTCTCGATCACCGAGGGAACCATCTTGGCGCCGTTGTCGACCTCGTCGTTGACCAGGCCCTCGGCACGTCCTCGCCCTGAGCGAGCGCTGCCGCCAGCTGGGCGGTGGCGTCCGTCTCGAGGCTGGTCGCCTTGTAGACCGTCATGAACTGCTCACCGGCGACGATCCGCTGGATCGCCTCCAGCTCGGCGTCCTGACCGGTGGTCGGCTTCGTCGCCGGGTCGACGCCGGCACCCTTCATCGCGGCGATCGCGCCGCCGGCGGTGCCGTCGTTCATCGCATAGACGCCGGTGAACCCGTTGTTGCCGACCGCGGTGATCGCCTGCTCCATCTCCTGCTGGGCCTTGTCGGGGCTCCAGTCGGGAGTGTCGTACTCCTTGGCGATCTCAACGCCGGCCGCGTCGAACTGGGACTGCGCGCCCTGGCCGAAGAGCTTGGCGTTGTTGTCGGTCGGCGAGCCGTTGATCTTGACGATCGGGCCCGTCGGGTTGCCGTCGTCGGCGAGCTTCTTGACGAGGGCCGAGCCCTGAAGCTCACCGACCTTGACGTTGTCGAACGAGACGTAGTAGTCGACCCCGTCCGAGTCGAGGATCAGCCGGTCGTAGCTGATCACCGGCACGCCCTGCTGCTTCGGCCAGGTTGACCATCGCCGGCGGCCGAGGCCGAGTCCACCGGGTCGAGGACCATCACGTCGATGCCCTCGGTCAGGGCCGCCTCGACCTGGTCCTGCTGCTTGGCTGGCGTCCTGATCCGCGTTGCTGTAGATCAGCTCGCAGTCCGGGCAGTGCCTCTTCAGGTTCGACTCGAACTCCGGATGGTCGTGAGCCTCGTAGCGGGTCGTCTTCGACTCCGGCAGCAGGAGGGCGACCTTCCCGCCACCGCCACCGCCGCCACCGTCGTCGTCGTCATCGCCGCCGCAGGCGACGAGGCCGAGCCCAAAGACGAGCGCAAAGCATCCAAGCACGCCCACCCGGGCCCAGCTCCTAGATCTCCTCCTCACACCTCTCACCTCCATCGATTGACTGCATTGGAATCAAAAAATCGGTCCGAAGTCAAGGTCGTCATGCCACCGCGGCCTCCGCTCGCTCCGGAAGCGGCGAGAAGAACCGGTCCGAGCCGTGCAGGACGAGGGCGAGGGCCCCGAGCAGCTCCGCCCGTTCCCCCAGCACTCCGGGAACCACTGTCACCTGGTCAGCGGCGCTCCGAATCGCGAAACGGCGGATCGACTCGTGGATCGGCTCGGTGATTAGCTCACCCGCGGCGCTGAGGTCGCCGCCGACGATCACCCGGTCGGGGTTGATCAGGTTGCAGAGGTTGGCGACGGCGGTGCCGATCGCCCTGCCTGCCTCCTCGATCAGGCGGGCCGCCGGCGCGTCGCCCTCCCCGGAGAGCTCGAGCAGCCGCTTGGTCGAGATCTCCTCGCCGCGGCTCTCGCTGAGCATGCCGGCGATCGCCGGTGCCGAGGCCACCGTCTCCAGACAGCCCCGGTTGCCGCAACGGCAGATCGTCCCACCCTCCTGGACCACGGTGTGGCCGATCTCGCCGGCGGTGCCACCGGCGCCCTGATAGAGCCGGCCGCCCAGCAGCAGCCCCGCGCCGACCCCTGAGGAGAGCTTGATGTAGACGAGCTCGGAGTGGCCCCTGTCCCGAGCCCCAGACGAATTCGGCGAGGGCGCCAAGGTTCGCGTCGTTCTCCACCTGGACCGGGAGCTCCAGGCGCCGCGACATCTCGGCGGCGGCGTTGACGCCAACCCAGCCCGGGAGGATCGCCGAGGATCCGACCGCTTGGGCGGCCTGGTCGATCGGTCCCGGCAGCCCCATGCCGACGCCGAGCACGCGGTCACGATCCGCACCCGCCTCCTTGACCACCTGGGCGACCAGCTCCGCGGCAGCGTCCAGGCCCTCTTCCGCTGAGTGGTCGACGTCCAGCTCCTGCCAGGACTCCGCCAGGACCTCATGCGAGAGGTCGGAGACGGCCACCCGCAGGTGGGTATGGCCGAAGTCAACCCCGAGCGCGAGACCCGCGGAGCTCTTCAGAGAGAGGAGGACCGGCGGGCGCCCACCCTGGTCCCCGTGGGCGACGCCGGTGCCCTCAGCGCCCTCCTCGACCATCTCCGCCTTGAGCAGTTCGGCGACGATGCTCGAGACGGTCGAGCGCGAGAGCCCGGTGGCGCGGGCCAGCTCCGCCCTGCTGGCGGTGCCCCGCTCGCGAAGCGCATCGATTACCCGGCGGCTGTTGAGCTCGCGCAGGGAAGAAAGCGATCCGGGGTCAAGCGGCTCCACGCGGCGCGCAGTCTCATCGATACTCGTGGCTTTGTCAAGGACTCGGCTAAACCCCTGGCATATTCACGGCTATATGGTGAAACGCACTACAAACCCTTAACGCTGACGCCGGGCGGCATTGGGGGCCGCGGCAGAAGCCACCAGGCGCGATGCAGGGTGTGGCGCGGAAGCGAAAGGGCATGAGAACGAACGTGAACCAGGTCCGACTCGGCATTACCGACCTCGCGGAGATCGACCGGATCATGGCCGGCTCGGTACCTATGGGCGGCCCCCACCCGGAGATGATGCCGGAATGAGCGCCGCGCGAATGAACCCTTGACTAGCTCCAGCGGCCTGGTCCCAGTCCAGGATGACGATCACATTCTCGGCGCCGAGCAGCCCGAGCTCACGATCGTCGAATACGGGGACTTTGGCTGCCCGTTCTGCTTCGCAGCGCGCCGGCCCCTCGAATCCCTCCTGGGGCGCTACGACACCCTGAGCCTGGTCTGGCGGCACTACCCGGACTCGGAGCTTCATCCGGGGGCCGGACTCGCGGCGGAGTTTTCGGAGTTTGCCGCCGCGGATGGAAGGTTCTGGGACGCGTATGCCCTCCTGTTGGCGGGCCGCGACCACTTCTCGCAGGAGGACCTGCTTTCCGTGGCAAGGCAGCTCGACCTGGACCCGGGAGAAGCCGAGTCGGCCCTTCGCGACCACACCTTTCGCGAGCCCGTTCTCGAGGACGTGCGGGGCGCCGAGAAGGCCGGGGTTCACGCGACGCCGACGTTCTTTCTCAACGGCGAGCGGCTGGAGGGCCACTGGAGCCAGCTCGCCCAGCTCGTCCCCGCGGCTCTCGACAAGGAGAATGCCGCTGACAAGCACGAAGGAGGCTGAGATGACAGGCGCGATGATCCTCGGCGGAGCGCGGACACCGATCGGCCGCTACGGCGGCTCGCTGTCGGGCATCCGGACCGACGACCTGCTCGGTATGGCGATGACCCACGCCCTGGAGCGGGCGGCCGTCGAGGCGGAGGCGATAGAGGAGATCGCGGCAGGTGTCGTCAACACCGCGCACGAGGGCATGGGCGACATCGCCCGCTGGGCGGCACTCGCCGCCGGCATCCCCGACGGCGTCCCCGCCTACAGCGTCAACCGTTTCTGCGCCTCGTCCCTGACGGCGGCGATCAACATCTCCAACTCGATCGCCGTCGGGGAGATCGGGGTCGGCCTCGCCGCGGGGGTCGAGTCGATGTCCCGGTCGGGCTGGGCGTTCATGAAGGGCGAGCAGCCGTTCATGCCGCGCGGCCCCCGGTTCATGCTCGACACGATGTGGGCGGGGGCGGGCGGACCGCCCAACCCGGTCCTGCTCGAGCGCAACGCCTACATCGCGATGATCGAGACCGCTCAGAACGTCGCCGACAAGTACGAGATTCCTCGCGAGGAGATCGACGCCTTCGCCCTTCGCTCCCACCAGCACGCCGCCGCGGCGCGGGACTCCGGCCGGCTGGCGAAGGAGATCTTCCCGATCGAGGTCCCGGCAGGGCGCAAGGAGCCGCCGCGCAAGTTCGAGCACGACGAGTTCATCCGCGACGACACCACCCTCGAGAAGCTCGCCGCCCTTTCCCCCCAGCCGAACACCAAGGAGATGACCGCGGGCAACGCCTCGCCGCTCTCAGACGGCGCGAGCGGAGTCGTGCTGGCGTCCGAGGAACGCGCCGCCGAGCTCGGCGCAAAGCCGCTCGCGCGGATCCTGAGCTCGGCGTCCGTCGGGATCGATCCGACGATCATGGGCGTGGCGCCCGCATACGCGATGCCGCGGGCGATCGAGCGCGCGGGCCTCGAGCCCGAGGACGTCGACGTCTACGAGGTCCATGAGGCATTCGCCGCCCAGGTGCTCGGCGTCCTCCGCGAGTTCAAGACCCAGATCTGGCTACGAGATCCCGGACGAGAAGCTCAACCCCAACGGCGGAGCGGTCGCCCTCGGGCACCCTTTCGGCGACTCGGGCACCCGCCTCGTCCTCTCGCTGACGACCGAGCTCCACGAGCGCGAGGCGCGGTACGGAGTGATCGGCGTCTGCGTCGGCTCGGGCCAGGGAGTGGCGGCTGTGATCGAGCGGGTTGCCTGAGAAGATGTCGCCGTGGGATTCGACCAGTACCACGAGCCGGCATCGGAGCTCTCGGATGAGATTCGGACCTTCGCCCGCCTCTGCGCCTCGCTGACCGAGGAGGCGGAGGCGATCGGTTGGTACGAGCAGCGGATTTCGGTCGAGCCCGATCGCGAGGCGCGCGCGATCATGCGCGACGCCCAGGGCGAGGAGTTCAAGCACTTCTCCATGGATCTGGAGTTCCTGCTGCGGCGCACCCCCCTGTGGCGTGAGATCGCAGAGGGGATCCTCTTCCAGGAGGGCGACATCGTCGAGCACGGCGAGGAGGCCGAGGAGGAGGCGACGGAGGAGGAGGCGGCTCGGGGGGCGCCGCTCGCCGGCAGCGAGTCGCTCGGCATCGGCAGCCTCCGAGGGAGCGCCCCTTGAGCCACCTGCTCCGCGAGCACGCCCCGATCACCGAGGCCGGCTGGAAGCTTCTCGACTCCGAGGCGCAGGAGCGGCTGACGCCCGCCCTCGCCGCCCGCAAGCTCGTCGATTTCGCGGGCCCCCACGGGTGGGAGCACTCGGCGACCAACCTCGGCCGGACGGAGGAGCTCGAGAGCGCCGGGGAAGAGGTCGGCGCCCGGCAGCGGCGCGTTCTTCCGCTCGTCGAGCTCCGGGCGCCCTTCACCGTCCCCCGATCGGAGCTCGAGGATGCCGATCGCGGCGCCGAGGACGTCGACCTCGGCGGGCTCGATCAGGCCGCCCGGCGGATCGCCGGCGCCGAAAACAGCGCTGTGTTTCATGGCTTGAGCGGCGCCGGCATCGCCGGCATCAGCGAGGCGTCGCCGCACGAGGCGATCACCCTCGGCGAGGACTGCGAGCGCTACCCAACTCACGTCGCCAAGGCCGTCGATTCGCTGCGCGCGGTCGGCATCGACGCTCCCTACGGCCTCGCTCTCGGCCCGGAGGTGCATACCCGGGTGCTCGAGACGAGCGAGCACGGCGGCTATCCCCTGCTCGAGCACCTGCGCGAGATCCTCGGCGGTCCGATCATCTGGGCGCCGGCCGTTCAGGGCGGCGCCGTGGTGAGCATTCGGGGCGGTGACTTCCTGTTCGAAAGCGGAGAGGATCTCTCGATCGGATACGAGAGCCACGACGCCGAAACCGTGCAGCTCTACCTGGAAGAGAGCTTCAGCTTCCTGGCGGCGACGCCGGAGGCCGCCGTGGCGCTCTCGCCCTAGCCAGAACGCAGGGCGCTAGCGGTCCCCAGACGCTACCCCGATCAGCCGCCCAAGGGCGATGGGGGGATGCGCGTTTCGCCCTTGACATCAGGAATCAGCATCGCGAAGTCGTCCACGTAGCACCAAGACCAGTCCTCGCCCGGCTCGAGCGAGCGGATCAGCGGGTGGCTGCTGGTCCGCGCGTGAGCGCTGGCGTGGCGGTTGGGCGAGTTGTCACAACACCCGACCTTTCCGCACTCCAGGCAGATCCGCAGATGCAACCACGGGTCCCCCGTGGCCAGGCACTCCTCGCAGCCGTCAACCGACTCGGGGAGTTGAGTGATCTGAACGTGATCTAGGTGGGTGCAGGTCGGCATTGATTCGCAATCTCCTGATCCCAGCTTAGAAGGCTCATTCGCCGGGTTGGAGGGATTACACCGTCAGCCGGACCGGCGGAGGGCCGGTGCAACGTCGCCCGCCAGCAGCTGGACCTGACCGGGTGCGGTATCGACCGGCCAGAACACAAGCGTGTAGAAGCCGTCCTCCATAAAGCCGGCGAGCGTCTCGACCCACCACTCGGCCGGTCCGGCGAGTGGTTCGCCCCGCCGCCGCGTCGATCTGCTCGTTGCCGGCGCGGAGCTCGTCCCGCGTGAGCACCCCAGCGACGGCAGCCAGCCGTCGGCCTTGCGACCGACGAGGCGGAGCATCCGCGGCTTGAACGCTCCGACCCAGATCCCGATCGGGTGGGCGGGTTGGGGGCCGGGACGGGCGTCGAACCTACTGTCTTGCGCCTCCGCGAGTCGCCGCGACTCTGAGCCGGCGGTGTGACCTCGGCGATCAATCTGGCCCTGCACATCGTCGAACGCGAGCGTGGCCAGTCTGGCGGCGTCGGTTGGCGCCAGACGAATCGAGTACGCCGGGGCCGGGTCCTTCAGACAGCGAGCACGGCACGAGGCGCTCTGCATCAACGGCTTGCCCTCCGATCCGAGCCGGCCGCTCCTCGAGGGCAGCCGGCTCGGGAATAAGACGCGGCTTAAGACGTCATAGGGAACGAACAGACCCAGCAACAACTCCCAAACGAAAGTGAAAGACATGACATCTCCCGGCATTAACTCCAACTCACGGCCCACGCGGCCGTTCCACCTGATTGCAGCGGTTGCGGCCCTCGCGCTCGCGGCTCTCCTTGTCGCATCTCATTCGAGTGCGAAAAGCAACAAGGTTGACGGCGTACGAGCTGCGACCAAGCACGGCACGCTCAACGTCAAGGGCGGCGATGGCGGACAACAGGTCGCGCTTCGCCTGAAGGCCGGCGATCCAAGCCGGATCCAGGTCGACGCAGGCGACAACGGCTCGGCCGACTTCTCGTTCGACCGCGGCGACCTCCACGCGATCAAGGTAAAGATGGGCGACGGGAACGATTCCGCTCGCATCGACGATGCGAACGGCGCGTTCACCGACTCGATCCCGACGACGGTCGTCGGCGGCGACGGCAACGACTCGCTGCAGGGCGGCCAGGTGCAGGTCGCGGCCGAGAACGAGAGGTTCAACGGCGGCGACGGCAACGACTCGGTCGACGGCGGCAAGGGCAATGACACCGCCTACCTCGGCGGCGGCAACGACACGTTCAACTGGGACAACGGCGAGGGCTCAGACGTGATCGAGGGCCAGGACGGCATCGACACGATGGTGTTCAACGGCGCCGCGGGGGGCGAGAACGTGACGATGTCGGCGAACGGAGGACGGCTGACCTTCTTCCGGGTCCAAGGCAACGTCACGATGGACACCGACGGAGTCGAGATCGTCGACGACAACGCCCTCAACGGGCAGGACAGCGTCACCGTCAACGACCTGACGGGCACCGACGTCACCCAGACCAACCTCGACCTCGCGGGGGCACTCGGCGGCAGCGTGCCGGACGCCATCGACGAGAACGTGGTCGTCAACGGCACGAACGGCGACGACAACATCGCCATCAACGGGAACGGGTCGGGAGCCGATGTGACCGGCCTCTCCACCGCCGTGTCGGTCACCCACGCGGACCCGACCGACACCCTCACCGTCCACACCCTCCAGGGCGCGGACAACGTGACCCCGAACGGTGTCGGCGGACTGATTCAGCTGCTGGTCGACTGAGCAGCCGTCCAGACCGGCTCGGAGCCAGCGGGCCCCGGCTCACAGAGCCGGGGCCCGCCCGCTTCCACATCGAGCTGGAGCGCACCCGGGTCCTCGAGGGGGACGGTGTCACCCATCTGCACTACCGCGTCCGACGGTAAGCGGCGAGGACGAGAAACGGAAAGCGACCAGGAAGGGCGAGGCCTCTTTACCGTTTCGGCCGGTACGTGAGAATGGCCACCCCGGACGGGATCGCGGTCGAGTCGACGAGCTCGAGGTCCATTCGCTCCGCGCCGTCCTCGAAGAAGCTGCTCCCCCTTCCGAGCACGACCGGGTGGACCCAGAGTCGATACTCGTCGATCAGGCCGTGCCCCATCAGGGTGTTCGTGAGGTCGCCTGAGCCGTACACGATCAGGCCCTTACCGGGCTGCTCCTTGAGCTTGGCCACGGCCTCCGGGACATCCCCTTCGATCAGCTGGGTGTTCTGCCACTCGGGGTCCTCGAGCGTGGTCGACGCGACGTACTTCGCGATGCCGTTCATCAGGTCCGGGAACTCTCCTGATCGTGATGGCCAAACCGCGGCGAAGAACTCGTACGACTTGCGGCCGAGGATCAGGCCATCGCTCTGACTGAGAAGGTCGATGTTGCGCTTGACGAAGTCCTCGTCGTCGCCCGGAATCGACCAATCCAGGACGTCGTCCACTCTCCCGTCCAGTGTCACGTTGTTCGAAACGATCAGCTTCCTCATCTCTTGCCTCCTTCGGTGTCGGTTTGATTCCTGGCTCGTTCAACCGTTGAGACACCGCCCGGGGCGATAACGGAACGGTCGGTCCGTTCCACCGCAAACTGGTGTCCTTAGGGGTGATGACCGCAGACGAGGCCACGCTCGCACGGGCGCGCGCCGGGGACGAGGGCGCGTTCCGTGAGCTCACCGAGCCCCACCGGCGGGACCTGCAGCTCCACTGCTACCGCATCCTCGGCTCGGTGCAGGACGCCGAGGACCTGGTGCAGGAGACGCTGCTGGCCGCCTGGCGCGGCCTCGAGACGTTCGAGGGCCGGGCCTCCGTGCGCTCCTGGCTCTACCGGATCGCGACCAACCGCTGCCTGAACGCGCTGCGGGCCCGGTCGCGCCGTCCCAAGGAGGTGCAAACCATGAGTGACGCGCTGGAGCCGACGCGCCTGATCGAGCCGGTCTGGCTCGAGCCCTACCCCGACGTCCTGCTCGAAGGACTCGCCGACGCGGCTCCCGGCCCGGACGCGCGATACGAGACGAAGGAGTCGATCGAGCTCGCGTTCATCGTCGCCCTCCAGGCGCTCCCGCCGCGCCAGCGCGCGGTGCTGGTCCTCCGCGACGTGCTCGGCTTCCGTACCGCCGAGGTCGCCGAGATGCTCGACACGGGCGAGATCTCGGTCAAGGGCGCCCTGCAGCGCGCCCGTGCGGCCCTTAGAGAGCGGCTGCCGGGCGCCGACCGCGAGCGCGCTCCGCGCCCCGACTCCGGCCGCGAGCGCCGGCTGGTCGGGCGCTTCGCCGACGCCGTCGAGAGCGGCGATATCGACGAGATGGTCGCCCTGCTCACCGACGACGCCCGACTCACGATGCCGCCCCTGCCGCTCGAGTACCAGGGCCACGACGCGATCGGCGCCTTCCTCCGCCACCGGGAGGAGCTGCGTGGCAGGCCGCTGCGTGTCGTGCCGACCCGGGCCAACACCCAGCCGGCCTTCGGCTGCTACCTCCCCGACAGGCAAACGGCGATCGCGCGCGCCCACGCGCTGTTCGTGCTGACACTCGAAGGTGAGCGGGTCTCCGCCATCACCTGGTTCGGCGACAACAGGGTCTTCCCACACTTCGGGCTGCCGCGCACGCTGCGGGACTAGGTACAAGTTCCCGAGTGCCCGGCCTTCTGCTTCGCGCGATAAGCAGAAGCGCCTTCTGTGCCCATGGTCGGAGCCTCACTCAGGCACGATTTCCGACCGACGGATTCCGCCGGGAGACGATTTCGGGAGAGGCTCTTCGGCAAGAGAAAGCCCCGCTTTGCGGGGCTTTCATGGGCCGGGCAGGATTCGAACCTGCGTTCTTCGGATTATGAGTCCGCTGCTCTGACCAGCTGAGCTACCGGCCCTGATCCCATGCTAGAGCCGAATCTCGGCCCTATGCACCGGGTGCCAACGCTCGATTTGCTAACCGATTGCTAACGCGCGGTTTCAATCGAGCAGCGCTGCCACCTTCGCGGCCGTCTCCTCCTCGAGCGCCGGCGGGTCAGAACGGGCAGAGGGCTACTCCCGCAGCCCGGCGGCTTCGAGGGCTTCCTCTCTGCTCGCATAGTCACGTACGGAAACGATCATTCCGTCGCGGAGGCGGTGGACGCTGGAAATCTGCTGTTCGAGTTCGATACCGCTTCCCTTGCCCCGGCCGAGATATCTCGCTATGACGAGAACTCGTCCGTCACCGAGGTCCCTCAGTTCCTCCACATCGACGCGAGGGCTTTCGGTTACGTCGGGGATCTCCTCGAAGGCAAATCGAAGCATCGCGTCGCGGCCGGATACGGTCGCGACGCCGAGCAGAGGACCAAGCACCGTCCTCCACTCCACATCAGGGTGAAGCAGCGGCTCGACGCTTGCTCTATCAAGGCGGCTGAACCCGTCGAGGACCCGCCGCACGATCTCGACGTTCTCCTCCGACATCGCCTACTCCCGCTCCCCGGCGGCTTCGAGGGCTTCCGAGTGGCTATGGAACCAGCGCATCCGAATCACTCTGCCGTCGCGAAAGGTCCAAATTTGGCCATGGGGGCGGGCGACCTCTATGCCCGCCCCTCGACCGCTACCCCAGACCTGACCGAGCGCAACTACCTCGTCGCCGCTGTCAATGACGCGCTCGGTTTCGAAGCGAACCTCCTTCCAAGCGTCGAAGATGCTGCTGATCGCCTCGTTGAAGCTGTCGATCCCCTGTCGGACCCCGGGTTCAACCGCGTCGGGCGGATTCACCCATCTCCACCTCCGCCGCCAAGAAATCGGGGCTGAGCGTGCGGCGTGCGGACAACTCCTTATTGATGCGGTGGAACTGCTCGACGTTCTCCTCCGACATCGCCTACTCCCGCAGCCCGGCAGCTTCGAGGGCATCTGCCTTCTCGGTCAGGTGCGTTACTCGAACAGCCTTCCCGTCGCGCATCACCCAGACCATCCAGAAGCGCCCGTCAACAACAGCTCCACTTCCCTTCCCGCGTCCCCACTGATGGATATGAACGACGACCGCATCCGGTGCGTCGATCAATTCCTCCATTTCGTAGCCCCAGCTCTCAAAAGTGCCGACCCAGCGGCGGAAGAACTCTCGGACTCCGTCGGGACCGCGGACAGTCGCAGGAAAGTCTGGAATCGAAAGGGCGGCGGTCTCCCACTCGACCTCCTCGCCGAAGATGTCCCACACGAAGTCGGGCGACTCGCGAGCCTGTTCGAGGAAACGTCGCACGATCTCCACGTTCTCCTCCGACATCGCCCACGCAGTATCTCGCGAGGGGTGGCACCGGAGGCCCCCACGCCGAACATAACGCCCGCTCCCAAGAATCCGCGTCGATCCCGAGCACTTCTAAGGCGGGCTCAACCCGCCGCCTGATTTCGGTGGGGTCTTGCGCCTCGGGGAGGTCACCACCTAGCGCGGGGTCGGGTCCAATCGGCGACGCTCCACACGGAGGCGCTCATAGGCTCGCTGGCGACAGCTCACCGAACAGAACTTCGCCGGGCGACCCCGCTCTGAGGGCGTGAACGACTCCCTACACCATTCACATTGGCGGGGGTGACGGCGCGGTTTCGTCGTCACTTTCGCCACAGTGACGATTGATTCTCCCCGATTTCGTCACCCACAGGGGGTGCCCCCTAGTTCCACCTGGAACACCCCCGCGGAAGCGAGCAGACAATCCCGCGTAAATGGCTGCGAAGGTGCACGGGCCCGCGGTTCGGGGTCGAACTACCTTGGCCGCTATCAGGGCGATCTCTCAGGCGCGTTCTCGCGGCGAGGGGAAGGGTGTCAGCGCAGAATCGTCAGCTCAAGAGGGCGCCGGATGTCTCAATACCACCTGCCCCGAGCGAAGCCTCCGAAGGCGATCAGTCCGATCAGCACGAGGATCACCCCGACTAGGACGCTCCAGAACAGCGCCACCACGATCCCGATGATGACGATGATGCCTCCGAGGGAGATACCGCCAATGCCGCCGCCGCGGCGTTCCGGTGTGGCCATCCTTGCCTCCGTTCTAGGGGACGCGCCGACTCTATCCGACCCTCATGGGGGTGAAGGAGGGAAAGATCCCCCCGACGCACGACCCCCACGTTCTCCTGCGACATCGCCCACGCAGTATCCCTCCGCTCCGTCCATTGGGTTTGAGCGATGGCAAGCGGAATCTCGCAGATCCGAGGGAGCTACAAGGCGAGTCGGGTTCCACTCTCCCTGATCCGTCGCCCGCTGTCCCTCGCTGAGCCCCCAGTGAAAGGCCCCCGGACCGAACCAGGGGCCTCTCCATCCTCGCTGGGGCTTGTTGCCCTAGTCGTGATTCCCCTTACACAAGTTAGGTGGGACCGTGGCCGCCTCGGAAGCTCCCGGCCCGGTCTCATCCTCGATCGCTTCATGGGCATTCGACTTCCCGAGCCCGCACGCTCCCGCAGTGGGGTCTCCACCCTGTGCTGCCGATGCGGGAATCGCAGCGAGCAGCGCTAGTGCAACAGCAATAACGAAGAGGGCGAGCAGCTCCCTGGAGCGCTTCATCTTTACGCACCTCCCATTGTTGAAGGGCGAGGGGCTGGAGTCTCTCAGACATTCGGGGCTAAGCGCAAGGTTTGGCGGTCCGCAGAGAGGCTGCCTGAGCCAGATTTCACCGGCGACTAGCTGGCGTTTGCTCCGGGCCGTTGTCGTGCGCCGCCTTGGAGCAATGGCGGCGCAGGACTAGCCCCCCCTTGCGGGCCTAGTCGCCAGAGCCTATCCCCGCACCCCTCCGGTGGCGCCATACCGCCGCTGCGTCCGACGTATGTGGGTGCGCCGCTGCTCGACGTCGTCGGTGACTGCCACAGGTCGATTCTGGCGCGGGGCGGCGACTGCAAACCGATTGCTAACGGGCGCAGCCGAAAACCCCGGAATAGGGACCACTCGACGTAACCGTGTCGAGCCCCGAATCCCTTGGTATGCAGCCGATTCCGGAATAGGACCGATCCGACCCGATGAGCGCAATCGCATTATGGGTCCGCTGCTCTGACCAGCTGACCTACCGGCCCGGGATCCGCGAGGGTACCGCCCCGGACTGGGGGTAGATTCGGCGAATCACACAGAAGCCGCAAGCAGGCGAGGAGCGGGAGCCGGATCACCAGGAAAACCCGTTCGAGGGCTTCGGCCTCGCCGCGCTCGGGGCCCTGTATGCGTCGGTGGTGACGGCCGGGGTGATCGCCCTGCTCGACACCGACCTCGGGCGCGACCTGCAGAGCGACCTCGACGCACCGGCGCGGACCCTGGTCGCCGGGCCGGTGCTGGTCCTGGCCGCCGTGGTCTTCGTCGCGTGCGTGCTGGCGCTGATCCTGCCCGCGGCTAGGGACCGGCTGCTTCGGATCGCGGGGATCGCCGGATGGCTGATTCCGGCTTGGCTACTGATGGCCGGACTCGTGGTCGGCGCGATCGCCTACGTGCTCGACCGGCTCGACTAGCGCGACTCCCGGCAGATGCCGACGGCTCAACGAGACCCCGCCGCGGGCATTGACCGGGTGGGATCGGGAAGGCACGGAGTGAAGTGCCACACGAGGCCCCGCCATACCCTTCCGCCCGAAACCACTTCCGCTGGACCCGAGATCTGGGCTCGGGACAGCCCTACCGGTCGTCGGTCCCGTCCGCGCCCGACAGCCTCGACTAGGTCAGGCGCCGAGGCGCTGGAGCGATTCGGCGACCGACGGGGGTTCCGGCCCTCCCTCGGCGGCAGCCTGAGAGGCCTCATCAAGCGAGCTCACCGCCGCAACCGCGATCGCCGCCTCCTTCGGATCGATCCGGCCGGAGTCGGTGCGCTCGGCGAAGAAGTGCTCGAGCCGCTCCGCCAGTTCCCCGAGCCGTGCCTGCCCGACCACCAAGGCAGCGCCCTTGAGGCCGTGAGCCTCGACCCGCAGCGCCTCCACCCGGGCGGAGTCGGCCTTCCCGGATCCGGCGAGCTTCTCGACGCCCTTGATGATCGTGTCGGCGCGACGGTCGGTCTCGCTGGCAAGCATGTCGAGAAGGTCGGCTTCCCCCATCGCGCTAGTTGTACTCCACTCAGGGCGCGCCGGCCACACGGCGCACGGCGTCCTGCAACTCGCCCACGCTGAAGGCGCCCTCGATCACGGTGCTGACCTTGCCACTGCGGTCGATCACGAACAGCCAGGGTTCGCTCGGAAGGCGGTAGCTGCGCATCTGCGGGCGCACCCCCTTGTTGATCTCGTTGTCGTTGTAGACCTCCTGGTGGATGAAGGCGACCCGGTCGCCGAACTCCCGCTTAACCTGCTCGGCGACGTCGACCACGGGCCCGCAGATCCGGCTCTGGCAGAGCTGTGGGGTGGCGAAGAGAAGGACCACCGGCTTTCGTCCGAGGACGTCGGCGAGATCCTCGTCGTGCATGTCGTCGGGCGGCACCCGGGTGTCGATCTCGGAGATGTCAGCAACCTCGTCGGCGGTCGGGGTATGAACGCTCGGGGCGGGGTCGCCGACGTCGGGCGGGTCGAACTGGCCCACCTCGCTCGGGGTCGGCAGGAGGCTGCCGGTGTAGCCATCCTCCTCCTTGACCAGGGCGGCGAAGGTCCAAGCTCCGGGCTTGTCGAGGGGGATCTGGGTGATGTAGATCGCCTGGGCCGCGTCTGGGTCGCTGCTGGTGGTCTCGGCGCGAAACGCGGGCTCGGTGCTGAGGTCCTCGATCCTGGCGGTGAACGGTCCGATCGCCGGCCCCTCGAGGCCGGCGCCGGGCGCCGCGTAGACCGCCACCTGCGCGTCGGTGATTTGGGCGTGGTCGAGGCTGAAGACGCCAAAGGCGAACCGGTTATCGCCCTGACGGAGGACGCGGGCGGCGGGCGAGACCACGGGCCCCTCCCCACTGGACGCGGAGAGCACCTGCTGGAGGGTCTTGCCCGTGGCGGCCGGGAAATCGGCGGGGCTCGGCGCCGGGCGGTCCCGCGAGCCATCGCCCTCGTCGTCGGAGCCTCCGCCACAGCCGGCGAGCAGGACCGCGGCCATGGCTGTCGCGGTCAGCGCACGCACGCGGGGGATCGTAGTTGGCACTCGGATAGGGTGCCCCGGCCGGTTAGCGCGTCCCTAAAGGAGAGTTCGATGGCGGAGCGAGCGGCACTGATCACAGGAGGGTCGAGCGGGATCGGGCTGGCGATCGCGCGGGCCCTCGCTGAGGACGGGTACGGGGTGACGGTCTCGGCGCGGCGTCCGGAGAAGCTCGAGGCGGCGGCCGAGGACCTGCGCTCGGCGGGCCACGACGTGCTCAGCGTGCCCGCGAACATGGTCGACGAGGGCGACCTGGCGAAGCTTGTCGAGGAGCACCGGGAACGGTTCGGGCGGCTCGACGTCCTGGTCAACAACGCGGGTGTTGGGATCGGCGAGGCGATGCACGAGCTGACCAGCAAGTACGTGGACATGCAGCTCGGAGTGAACCTGCGGGCGGTGATCCTGATGACCCGGGAATGCCTGCCGATGCTGCGCGAGGCGGGCGGCGAGCACGGGAAGGCACTGATCCTCAACATGGCCTCGATCAGTGGCAAGGCGGGTCAGGCTTGGCTCTCGGTCTACTCGGCGACGAAGGCGGCGGTGATCGGCTTCAGCCAGGCGACCCAGCGGGAGGTGGCGTCCGACGGGATCCAGGTGACCGCCTTCGCCCCCGCGTTCGTCGACACGCCGATGACCGAGTTCGTTCGAGAAGCGGTGGATCAGGAGGAGATGATCCGCCCCGAGGACATCGCCGAGGCGACGCGGCTGCTGCTGCGGACCTCGAAGAACTGCGTGATCCCGGAGATCTCCTTCCTCCGCCCGGGCGACACCTCCGAGTCACCCGGCATCTGAACCACCGGCGCCGAGAGGGCGCGCGACATCCGTGGCCTCGTGCGGCCGGTCGTTGCGGGTCAGGCGCCCGCACCCTGACCAGGCGGGTGCGCTACCTGCTGGGATTGAGCGCACGTCGGTACAAGAGCCGCGCACCCTAAGGCCAGAGGCGGGAGCCGCGGATGATCCCGGCCCATCCACCACTCCACCAGGCGATCTGGCGGAGGAGGCCGTACCAGGCATCCTCGAGGTGCTCCGGGCGGGCCCGGCCGCGGGCGCGGGCGATGAGGACGTGCCAGACGCCTCGCGCAGCCGTGCCGATCTCGCGCAGGCGGGGCTCGCCGCGGTGGCCGAGGACGGCGCGGTGCTTGGTGCCGACGAGGCCGGCGCCGTAGGCCCAGCCGAGCTGCTGGCGGAAGAACCCGATCTGGGAGGGGCGGTGCTGGTGGCGGGCAATCGCGCCCTCGCCGAAGGCGAGGCGCAGCGGGCTGAGCTGACTGAAGCGGAGGCCAATCTCGACGTCCTGGGCGCGGGTCATCCGGGGGTCGAAGGGACCGATCTGATCGAAGACGATGCGGCGAAAGGCGGCGTTGGCGGTGATCGCGTAGGGCGGCTTGGAGGTGAAGGCGAACTGCTGCCAGCGGCCGAGCAGGCGGGTGGCCTGGCGCTGGGCCGAGGTGTGGGCGTCGGCGTGCTGGAGCTCGCCGCCGACGCAGCCGACCTCGGGGTCGGCGAAGGGCTGGACGAGCTTCCGAAGCCAGTCGCTGACCGCGACGCAGTCGCCGTCGATGAAGGCGATGATCTCGCCCCGCGCTTCCTCGATGCCCTGGTTGCGAGCGTTGGAGACGCCGCGGCGCTGCTCGCGCAGGTGACGCACCGGATAGCGATCGATGATCTCGCCGGTGCGGTCGGTCGACGCGTTGTCGACGACGAGGATCTCGTGGCGGTCGGGCGGGTAGTCCTGGGCGACGAGCGAGCTGAGGCAGGGATCGAGGGTGCGGTCGCCGTTGCGCACGGGAACGATGACCGATACGAAGGGAAGATCATTGGGGTTGGGCGCGCTGATTGCCCGGACCCTAGAGCCGCGCTGGCGTCAGGGGCGCTCGGCGTCGGCGCGCTCGAGCTCGGCCGACCAGGCGTCGGCGGAGTCGAGCTCCTGCTCGGCGAGGACCTCGAGGGCACGGGTCTCCCCGCGGCGCTCCTCGGCTTCGGCGTAGGTGCGGGCGAGGACGTCGTCGAGGGTGTCCTTGGCGGTCTCGAACGCCTCGGCCTCGGCCAGCCGGCGGCGGGTGGCCTTCACATCGCGGATCTCCTGGGCCAGGGGGCGCTCGGAGGCCCCGTCGCCGAGGGGCGCGGCACCCTCGCGCGTAAGGGCGAGCTCCAGATAGCCCTCGAGGGTGCGGACCTCGCGGCGGGAAGCGCGCCGGGGATTGCGTCGCTTGGCGCCGGTGAAGGCGTCCCAGGCGCGGGCGAAGGTGCCGAAGTTGGTGCGGCCGCCGTTGCGGTGGGCGGCGAGCATCGGACAGACACCGCCGCGCCTGTCGACGTAGGCGCCGACGATCACGCGGTTGCCGCGGATGCCGCGCAGCATCGCCTCCTTGGTGTGGTGCGGCATGGCGTAGACGGCGTTGCGGAGACGCTCGGCGTTGTTGCGTCGCTTGGCGATGAGGCAATGGATAGCGCCTCGGGCGTAGGGTCCGCGCAATGAGGCGCCCATCCGTACACCTGCGCCTGGTCGTGGCCGCCTTCGGCGACCCCGGACACGCCTTTCCCGCGATCGCCCTGGCGCGGGAGCTGCGCCGGCGCGGCCACGAGGTGCTGGTCGAGACCTGGGAGCAGTGGCGAGAGGCGGTGGAGGCGGAGGGGCTGGGGTTCACCGGCGCCCAGGAGTACACGCTGTTCCCGCCCCCGGGCCCGGACACGCCGGATGGGGAGACGGCGGCGGCCGCCGCGCAGGCGCTGGCGCGGTTGATGGGCGAGTTCGAGCCGGACCTCGTGATCAGCGACATCCTGACGCTGGCGCCGACCCTGGCGGCGGAGGTGGCGGGCGTCCCGCACGCGACCCTGATTCCGCACGTCTATCCCGTGCAGGAGGCGGGGATGCCGCTGTACTCACTCGGGTTCCAGCCGCCCCGGACACCGCTGGGCCGGGTGGGCTGGCGGGCGACGATGCCGATTCTGGGGAGCGGGCTGCGGCGGGGGCGGGACGATCTGAATCAGACCAGGGAGCGGTTGGGGCTGGCGCCGCTGGAGCGGTTTCACGGGGGGATCAGCGAGCTGCTGGCGGTGGTGGCGACCTTCCCCCAGCTGGAGTATCCGCGACGGTGGCCGGCGAACGTTCGGGTGAGCGGGCCGCTCTTCTTCGAGCTCGAGGGTGAGGACACGGCGGTTCCGGAGGGGGAGGAGCCGCTGGTGGTGATCGCGCCGAGCACCTCGCAGGATCCGGAGTGCAGGCTGCTGAGGGTGGCGCTGGAGGCGCTGGCGGACGAGCCGGTGCGGGTGCTGGCGACCACCAACCGGCACCGGCCCGAGGAGCCGGTGGAGGTACCTGCGAACGCAGTGCTGGTGCCGTGGATGCGCTACTCCCAGGCGTTTCCGGCCGCCGACGTGGTGATCTGTCACGGGGGACATGGGACGGTGGCGGGGGCGCTGGCGGGGGGGGCACCGCCGCTGGTCTGGCCGGCGGTCGGTGACCAGGGCGAGAACGGGGCCCGGGTCGCCTGGTCGGGGGCGGGGTTGTCGCTCCCCCGGCGCTTCCTTTCGCCGCGAGGGGTCCGCCTGGCGGTGCGGCGGCTGCTCGGAGACGGGCGCTACCGGGCGCGGGCGGAGGAGATTGCGGCGTGGGCGGCGGAGAACGATGGGGCCGCCAACGCCGCCGACCTGGTCCAGGAGGCGGTAAGAAACGCCACGAGGCGGCCTTCGCCGGCTCGTACGTGATTCGAACCTGTAGCTCCGGGGGTGGGATTCGAACCCACATTGGACGCCTTAACAGGGCGCTGCCTTACCTGTCGGCCACCCCGGATTACACGCTTGGCTAATCCGATGTACAACCTTCGAGAATCAGCCTGCTAACTCAGGTTACCGTCATCACGCCGGGCATCGCGAAGCAGCTCCTGCGGCAGCTCCGTTACCCCGCGCTCGACCTCCGCGTGGCAATTCGCACACAGGAGAACGCACTTCCGAGCCTCGGTCAGCAGCTTTGCAAATGACTTCGTGTGGCCCCGCATCGCGAGTCCGAAGGACTTAGTGGTGGGGTCGAGATGGTGGAAGTGAAGAGAACCCGAGCACCTGTTGTAGCCACACAACACGCAACGCCCTCCGGCAGCATTAATCAATCGCTCCTTGGCGTTCCGTCGCCACTGAGCAACCCGCTCGGTCCTGCACACCTTGCAGTGGTACGTACCGTCGGGTGCCACATAGAAGTCCGTCTCTCCGTGATGCCTGCACCTGAGCACGATCGATTTTTCGCCTCTTGTCCTGGCGGCGAGCGCCTTTGCCCTGTTCCCCCTGATGCCATGAACCTTGATTCCAAATCGATCGAGCCAGTAGCGAACAGTGGAGGGACTTCGCCCGAGTTCTCTCGCCATCTGGCGGACCGAGATGCCGCTCGCGGCCAGTTCCCGGAGCTTCAGCTCGGGGAGCCCCCCGCGGCTAGCGTGCTTTCCTTGGTTGGCCGGCACCAGGCCGTGCTTCTTCAGGTGGTAGCTGATCGTCGACGGCGTGCGACCGACCCTCTTCCCGATCTGCTCCAGCGAGAGCCCTTCGGCGAGAAACCCCTCTAGCTTCTCTTTCGTCATTTGCAGGCATTTTCTCGGCCGGAGCGGATGGATCGGAGCCGAACAGCTGCCGTAGAACACCCGCCAGTGCCCGCGAGCCGCGTGAGATTGGAGCGAAAGTGTGAAACCGGGCGCTAGGCGCCGAGGGTCTCGGCGTAGGCGATCCGGTCGGTGAGCTGGGCGCGCTCGCGGGAGAGGCGGGCCCCGGCCTCGTAGTCGCCGGCCTCCTGGGCGGCCGAGATGCTGTCCTCCAGGCGCTGCTGCTCGAGCAGGTCTAAGTTGAGCTGCATCGCGCCCTCGAGGGCCGGAATGCGCTCCGAGCTCATCACGAGCTCGGTGATCAGCGCCGTCAGCTCCTCGTCCTCTCGCGGGAGGCCGGCCATCGGATCGTCGAGATGCTCGCGGAGCCAGCGCAGCGCCGGGGCTCCCGACTCTGACACGTGCTCGTCGCTGAGACGATCGATGAAGGACCGGCCCGCCTTCGGATCGGCGATGCACATCGCCAGCAGGGCGCGCTCGCGCGTCTCGCGCGGCGTCAGCGGCGCCGCTGGGGCCGGCGCCCCCTTTGCTCCGTTGCCGCCGGCGGCAGGCGGGCTCTCCTTCGGCGCGCTCCGCACCCGCTCGGAAACCAGGCTCGGGTCGGTGTCGAGACGGTCCGCCACCTCTCGGATCAGCTCGTCTCTCCCCACCACCTCCCCCATCGCGGCCAGCACCGGCGCCACCTCCGCCAGCGTCCGCTCGCGGCCCGCCACGCTTCCCAAATCGCCACGCCCGAAGCGCGGTCCGCACCCGGAAGCTCGGCAGGTCGATCGCGCCCTCGACCAGCTCGTGGAAGCGATCGAGCCTGTCCGCCTGCAACATGTCCGCGGGATCCTCCCCTTCCGGCATCGCCGCCACCCGGAGGTCGAGTCCCTTCCCCCCGCCACCCGCTGCGCCCGAATCATCGCGTCGGCCCCTGCCCGGTCGGCGTCCAGCGCCAGGACAACGACGTCGGTCAAGCCCGCCAGCATCGTCAGCTGCTCGGGCGTGATCGCGGTCCCCATTATCGCCACCGCCTCCTCCACCCCGGCCTGGTGGAGGGCGAGCACGTCGGTGTAGCCCTCGACCACGATCGCCCGCCGTGTCTTTGCGATCGGGCCGCGCGCCCGGTCGATCCCGTAGAGGGTGTTGCTCTTCCGGTACAGCTCGCCTTCCGGCGAGTTCAGGTACTTGGGCTTCGACTCGGCTCTCAACGCCCGCGCGCCGAACCCGAGGACTCGCCCTCTCTGGTCCCGGATGGGAAACGTGATCCGCGAGCGGAACCGATCGTAGTGTCCGCCCTGCCGCCCCTTCTGGGCAAGTCCGGCGGCCAGCAGCTCGTCGACCTTGAACCCGGCCAGCTGGCTGCCGGTCAGCACCTGGTCCCAGGGGCTCGGGGCCATCCCGACCCCGAAGCGGCGCAGCACCTCCTCTCCCAGGCCACGCCCCAGCAGGTACGCGCGCGCCTTCTCCGCCTTCGGCGCCTCCCACAGGTAGCGCTCGTAGTACTTCGCGGTCCGTTCGAGCAGCTCCCACAGCCGCGCCTTCCGGCGGCGAGCCTCCTCGGCGCGCGGATCCTCGCTCTCCCTCTCGATCTCGACGCCGTAGCGCTCGGCCAGCATCTCAACCGCCTCCGGGAACGAGAGCCCCTCCTTCTCCTCGACGAAGCTGAAGACGTCGCCGCTGGCCTGGCAGCCGAAGCAGAAGTAGAGCTTGTCCTGTGGATTGACCTTGAAGGACGGCGTCCGCTCCTCGTGGAACGGACAGAGCCCCCAGAGGTCCTTCCCCCTCCGGACCAGCTCGGTGTAGGGAGAGACGACCTCGGCGATGTCGGCCGCCTGCTTTACCCGCTCCTTGGTCTCGTCGGTGAACCTCGCCATTCCTCCAAATCTCTCATGTCAGGCGGCGTCGGGCTCGGCCCGCCCCCGCGGGTCCCCGGAGGATGCGAGCTTCTCGTAGCTGCGGATGCAGAAGCGGTCGGTCATCCCGGCGAGGTAGTCAGTCACCCGCTGGAGCGGATCGGCCTCGCGGTCGGGGCCGGCACCTCCTCCGGATGCTCGAGGTAGTGGTCAAACAGCGCCCGCAGCGCCTCGCGCGCTCGCTCCTGTTCGCTCCGCGCCTCCTCCCCCAGGTAGACCCGGTCGAACATGAACTTGCGCAGCCGCAGCATCGCCCCCCCGACCTCCTCGGACTGCTCGATCTCGCCGGCAGCGCGGGAGCGCTCGACCATGTCCTGGACCAGGGTGTCGATCCTCTTCGCCCCGGTCGGCCCGAGCAGCTCGATCTCATCCGACGGCAGATCCCCCTCGGAGATGATCCCGGCACGGAGCGCGTCGTCGATGTCGTGGTTGATGTAGGCGACCCGGTCCACCACCTTCACCACCCTCCCCTCGAGAGTGGCGGGCTTCTCGGGCCCGGTGTGGCGGAGGATCCCGTCCCGCACCTGCTCGGTCAGATTGAGCCCGTGCCCATCGCCCTCCAGCCGCTCGACCACCCGGAGCGAATGCTCGTTGTGGCGAAAGCGCCTCCCGTGCTCGCGCAGGGCCTCATCCAGCACCTCCTCACCGATGTGGCCGAAGGGTGGATGGCCGAGGTCGTGGCCGAGCCCGATCGCCTCGGTCAGGTCCTCGTTCAGGGCCAGCGCCCTCGCCACCGTGCGGGAGATGAAGCATGCTTCCAGCGTGTGCGTGAGCCGGGTCCGGTAGTGATCGCCCTCGGGCGCGACGAACACCTGCGTCTTGTGCTCGAGGCGCCGGAACGCCTTCGAGTGGACGATCCGGTCGCGGTCGCGCTGGAACGGCGTCCGCACCGGGCTGTCGGGCTCCGGCTCGCGGCGATCCGCCGGGTAGGAGGGAGTCGCCGGCTCCCAGAGGTACTCGGCCTCCCAGGAGCGGACTCGGTCCTCGAACGTGGCGACGCGCGTGCTCACCCCCCGATGTTCTCAGTCGCGGCGGCCCGCAGGCGGGCACCCCCGCAGAAACGTTTCGAAATAGGCTTATTCGAGGGTGCTCCGATACAGACCCGCTCGAGGCGACGTATCCGAAGGACCGCGCCGTGCGGTCTGCATCGCGACGCTGGAGGCGATCGGGCTGAACCTGGACCAGCTGCCCGGGATCAAGCTCGACCTCGACGACCGGCCGCAGAAGTCGCCGCGCGCGTGCGTGATCGCCTCCGACCCGCCGAGCGTCGTCCACCTGATCACCCGCGCGCAGGGCGGGCTGCACGACTACCAGGCGTTCCTTCACGAGGCCGGGCACGCGCTCCACTACGCGAGCGTCGACCCCGACCTCCCGTACATCTTCCGCAAGTTCTCGCGCGACCACGCGCTGACGGAGATCTACTCCTACATCGTCGAGGCGATCTCGCGCGAGCCCGGCTGGCACGCCGAGCACTTCGGTCTCAGCGACGCCCAGGCCGAGGAGAACGCCGAGGCGACGATGTTCCTCGAGGCGCTCCTCTTCCGCCGCTACGCGGCGAAGCTGCGGCTCGAGCTCGACTTCTGGGGGCGCTTCCGGAAGACGGCGGCACCCCCGGCGGCTACTCGGAGCTCCTGACCGCGGCGACGGGCATGCGCTATCCGACCGAGAGCTTCCTCTCCGACATGGACTCCGGCTTCTACTCGGCCGACTACCTCCGGGCCTGGATCCGCTCCGCACAGCTCCGCCGCTTCCTCGTCGGCGAGGTCGGCGAGGACTGGTGGCGCCAGCCCCGAGACCGGCGAGCGGCTGCGGCAGCTCTGGCGCGAGGGGACGCGGCCGACGAGCGAGGAGATCGCCGCGCCGGCTCGGCTACGACCCGCTCGACACGGCGCCGCTGCTTGCACGAGCTGAGCGCCTGAAACGGCCACGAGATTCGCTTGACAAGTCCGCAGGCAGCCCCTAACTTACACCTGAATCGGGTCTCAGGTTTGGGGCCTACCACCGTTTTCTTCACCGGAGGTCAGGGAGATGCAGGCAAGGCGCTGGCGGGCGTCGCGGTGCTCGCGGCGATAACGGCACTTCTCGCAGCCTTCGCGGGCGGGGCGCGAGGCGAAGACGGAGGCCGGCAGCGCGGCCGCCGACCGTACAAGGTCGGCATCGTCTACTCGCGCACGGGCCTGCTGGCCGCCTACGGCGCCGAGTACATCCAGGGGCTTCGCTACGGGCTCGCCTACGCGACCAAGGGCACGATGAAGGTCAACGGCCGCCCGATCGAGCTGACCGTCGTCGACGACGGCACCGATCCGACGAAGGCCGTCGCCGCCGGCCGCGACCTGATCGGCAAGGGCTACAAGATCCTCGCCGGCAGCGTCTCCTCGGGCGTCGCGCTGCAGATGGCGCCGCTCGCCGCGCAGAACAAGGTCCTCTTCATCTCCGGCCCGGCGGCGACGGACGCCATCACCGGCATCAACAAGTACACCTTCCGCTCCGGCCGCCAGACCTACCAGGACGTGAAGACCGCGGCGACGTTCCTGCAGCGGCGTCGGCAAGAAGGTGACGGTCTTCGCGCAGGACTCCGCCTTCGGCGTCGGCAACTACGCCGCCGTCAACCCGGTCATCGGCTCGCAGGGCCACAAGGTCGGCCGCCTGCTCGTGCCGCTCTCGGCGCAGGACTTCACGCCGTTCGCGCAGCAGGTGAAGCAGGCGAACCCCGACCTGCTCTTCGTCGCCTGGGCCGGGCACGACCGCGCCCGCGATGTGGCGCGCGCTCGAGCAGCAGGGCGTCTTCGGCGTCTCGAACAAGATCACGACCGGCCTCGCCGAGCGCGCGGCCTGGTCGACCTTCGGCGACGTCGCGGCGAAGATCGACTTCCTCTCGCACTACGTCTACGACGGCGCCGAAGAACAAGGTGAACGACTTCCTCGTCAACTCGATGCGGAAGCGCGGCCAGGTGCCGGACCTGTTCACGCCGGACGGCTTCGTCGCCGGCCAGATGATCGTGCACGCGCTCGACGAGCGCGAACGGCGACAACGTCGACAAGATGATCTCGGCGCTCGAGGGCTGGAGCTTCGTCGGCCCGAAGGGCCAGCAGACGATCCGCGCAGTCCGACCACGCGATGATCCAGCCGATGTTCCAGGTCAAGCTGGTGAAGCAGGCGAACGGCAAGTGGCAGCCGCGGCTCGTCGAGCGGATCAAGGGCCAGTTCGTCGCCCCGCCGGCGGAGCTAGCAAGACAACCTGACCTCCCCGAGGGGATCGTGGCCACCTCCGCACCGATCCTCGCCACGCGGAACCTCGGGCTCGACATCGGCGGCGCCACGATCGTCGCCGATGTCTCGCTCGAGGTCCGCGCGGGCGAGCTCGTCGGGATCATCGGGCCGAACGGCGCCGGCAAGACGACGCTCTTCAACCTGCTCTCGGGGCTCATTCGCCCGACCGCGGGGAGCGTCGAGCTGCACGGCCGCGACGTCACGGGCCTGACCCGCCGTACCGGCGCGCCCGCGCCGGGCTCGGACGCACGTTCCAGGTCTCGAGCGTCTTCCCGCTCCTGTCCGTGCACGAGAACGTCCGGTTGGCCGCCGAGTCCGAGCTCGGCGGCTCGCTGCGGATCTGGCGCCGCGCTGCCTCGGTGCGGGAGGCGCGGGAGCGGGCGGGCGACGCCCTCGTCCGGGTCGGCCTCGGCGCCGAGGATGCTCTGGCCGGCCGGGCTGCTCTCGCACGGCGACAAGCGCAAGCTCGAGCTGGCGATGCTGCTCGCCGAGCCGCCCGGACGTGATCCTGCTCGACGAGCCGATGGCCGGGGTCTCGGCCGAGGACGTCGACGAGCTGGTCGAGCTGATCCGGTCCGTCCACCGCGAGGAAGGCAAGACGGTGCTGATGGTCGAGCACCGGATGGAGGTCGTGATCGGCCTGGCCGAGAGGATCGCCGTCATGCACCACGGCTCGCTGCTCGCCTTCGACGAGCCCGACGCGGTGATGGCGAACGAGACCGTGCAGACGGCGTACCTCGGGGAGCCGCTCTGAGACGCCTGGCGCTGATCCGCGTCGAGGACCTGCACGTCCATCTCGGCGAGTCGCACGTGCTCCAGGGCGTCTCCTTCGACGTGCCCGAGGGCGGCGTGACCGCGCTGCTCGGCCGGAACGGGGTCGGGAAGACGACGACGCTGCGCGCGATGATGGGCCTCGTGCCGCGGCGCGGGACCGTCTCGCTCGCCGGCGAGGAGCTGACGCGGCTGCCCACGCACGCGATCGTCCGGCGCGGGATCGGCTACGTGCCGGAGGACCGCGACGTCTTCGCCGGGCTCTCCGTGGACGAGAACCTGCGGCTCTCCGAGCGCGGACGGCACGCCCGCGGTACGAGCTCGTCTACGAGCTCTTTCCCGAGCTGCGGGTGCGCGGCGCGCAGAAGGCGGGCACGCTCTCCGGCGGCCAGCAGCAGATGGTCGCGATCGCGCGGGCGCTCCTGAACGACAACCCGGTGCTGCTCGTCGACGAGCCGACGAAGGGGCTCGCGCCGCTGCTCGTGACCGAGGTCGCCGCGGCGCTCGAGCGCGCGGCCGAGCTGACGACGGTGCTGCTCGTCGAGCAGAACCTCGCCGTCGTCGCGCGCGTCGCGCAGCAGGTCGTGGTGCTCGACATGGGCGCGGTCGTGCACACAGGCCCTGCGGCCGAGCTGCTCGGCGACCCGGAGAAGGTGCGCTCGCTGCTGGGCGTCCACGGAGGCTCGCATTGAGCACGTTCGTCCTGCTCACGATCACCGGCCTCGGCCTGGGCGCGATGTACTTCCTGATCGCCTCCGGGCTCTCGCTGATCTACGGCCTGATGGGCGTCCTCAACTTCGCGCACGGAGCCCTGCTCACCGTCGGCGCCTACGCGACCTGGTGGACGTCGACGAAGGTCGACGGCAGCGCCGGGACGAAGCTCCTCGTCGGCGCGGTCGCCGGCCTCGCGGTCGGTGCCGTGCTCGCGGCGCTGATCGAGCTCGTCCTGATCCGGCCGCTCTACCGCCGCCCCGTCGAGCAGGTGCTCGTCACGGTCGGCCTCGCGCTCGTGCTCAACGCGCTCGTCGAGGCGATCTGGGGCTTCGACGCGCGGCCCTTCCCGGTCCCGGCGTGGATGATCGACACGACCACGGTGCTCGGCGCCTCGATCCCGAACGACCGCTTCGTCGAGATCGCGACCGCGGCCGTCGTGCTCGTCGGCCTGAACGCGTTCCTGCGCTACACCCGCTACGGCCTGATCATCCGCGCCGGCGTCGAGAACCGCGCGATGGTGACCGCGCTCGGGATCGACGTGCGCAAGGCGTTCACGCTCGTCTTCGCCCTCGGCGGCACGCTCGCCGCGCTCGCCGGCGTCCTCTCGGGCGTCTACTACGGCGTCGTCGACCCGAGCCGCGGCACCTCGCTGCTGATCTTCGCGTTCATCGTCGTCGTCATCGGCGGCTTCGGCTCGATCGGCGGGACCGCCGTCGCGGCCGTCGCGGTCGGCCTGATCCAGCAGTACGCGAACTACTACGCCTCGAGCGGGCTCGGCGACCTCGCGGTCGTGCTCCTGCTCGCGATCGTGCTGCTGCTGAAGCCGGAGGGCCTGGCTCCCAAGGTGGCGCATTGAGCCGCGTCCGCCCCTTCCTCGTTCCCGTCGGTGCTCCTCGCCGTGCTTCGCCGTCGTGCCGCTGCTCTCGCTCGACATCCCCGTGCTCTTCGGCGGGCCGCTCGACAGCCCCGGCACGCTCGGCCTGCTCGCGCTCTGCCTCACGTTCGCCGGGGTCGCGCTGACCTACGACCTCCTCTTCGGCTTCACCGGCCTGCTCTCGTTCGGGCACGCGCTCTACTTCGCGATCGGCGTCTACCTGATGACGATCGCGCTGACGAAGTGGGAGTGGGGCTTCGTCCAGGCGCTGCTCGTCGTCGCCGCCGCCGGGATCCTCGTCCCGCTCGTGCTCGGCGCGATCAGCCTCCGGGTGAGCGGGATCGCGTTCGCGATGGTGACGCTCGCGTTCGCGCAGGCCGGCCAGGTGCTCGTGCAGAAGAACCCGGACGGGCTCACCGGCGGCGAGGAGGGCCTCGGGCTCAACTTCGAGGCGATCCCGACGCTCTTCGTCGGCGTCCTCAACACGAAGTACCTCTACTGGCTCGCGCTCGGCTACGCCGCCGTCGTCTTCCTGATCGTTCGCTGGGCGGTGAACAGCTCGCCCGGGCACGTCTGGCAGGCGATCCGCGAGAACGAGCGCCGTGTCGAGGTGATCGGGCTTGCACCCGTTCCGCTTCAAGCTGCTCTCGTTCGTGCTCGCCTCGTTTCTCGCGACCGCCGGCGGCGTCGTCTGGCTGCTCGTCCTCGGCACCGGCGCCTCGCCGCAGGTGACGACCGCGAGCTTCACGCTGACGCTGCTCGTGATGGTCGTGCTCGGCGGCGCCGGCACCCGCTACGGCGCACTGCTCGGCGGCTTTCTCTACACGCTCGCCGACCAGCGCCTGGGCACGCTCGCGGGCTCGTCGAGGGTCGACGATCTGCCGACCGTGCTCTCGACGCCGCTCTCGGAGCCGCTCTTCCTCCTCGGCACGCTCTTCATCCTGCTCGTCTTCTTCGTCCCCGGTGGGCTCGCGAGCATCGGCCCTCGCGTGAAGCGGATGCGGCGGCTGCCGCCGGTCGAGGGAATGCCGTGAGGATCGCCTGGGAGCGTCACGGCGGCGGCGACCCGCTGCTCCTGATCCACGGGCTCGGCTATGCCCGCTGGGGCTGGGAGCCGGTCGTCGAGCCGCTGGCGCGGTCCTTCGACGTGATCCTCTTCGACAACCGCGGCATCGGCGAGAGCGACGCGCCGCCCGGCCCGTACACGGCTGCGGAGCTGGCCGCCGACGCGGTGCAGGTGCTCGACGAGGCCGGCGTCGAGCGGGCGCACGTGCTCGGCACGAGCCTCGGCGGCATGGTCGCGCAGGAGCTTGCGCTGGCGGCGCCCGAGCGGGTCGACAGGCTCGTGCTCGCGTGCACGACCCCCGGCGGGTCCGAGTCGTTCCCGATGCCGGAGCAGACCGTGAAGCTGCTCACGAGCGGCGCCACGCTGCGCCAGTTCGTCGAGAACGCGCTCGCGCCGGACCCCGATCCGGAGGTCGTCGAGCGGATCCTGCGGCATCGCGAGGCGACGGCGCAGCCGCTCGAGGCCTGGAGCGCGCAGGCCGCTGCGGGCGCGACCTTCGACGCGCTCGACCGCGTCGAGGGGATCGCCGCGCCGACGCTCGTCCTCCACGGGACGGAAGATGCGGTCGTGGACTCGCGCAACGCCGCCCTGCTCGCGCTCCGGATCCCGGACGCCCGCGTCGAGCTCTTCCCGGGCGGCGGCCACCTCTTCTTCTGGGAGCAGCCCGAGCGCTTCGTCGAGGTCGTGACGGAGTTCCTTCGCGGCGAGGCTCGACGGAGCCGCGCGGGAGCGGAAGTGCCGGCTCTGGGGCGGAGTCACCGTGAGTGAGCTGACGCTTGGACGCTGGATCCGCGACCGCGCGCGGACGACGCCGGCGCGCGTCGCGATCGACTGCCTCGGCGTCGAGACGACGTACGCGGAGCTCGACGAGCGCTCCGACCGGCTCGCCGCGGGCCTGCTCGAGGCCGGGCTCGCGCCGGGCGACCGGGTCGCGACGCTGACGGCGGCGAGCCCGGAGCACGTCGTCGTCTTCTTCGCCTGCGCGAAGGCAGGGCTGATCCTGATGCCGCTGAACACCCGCCTCGCCGCGCCGGAGCTCCGCTACCAGCTCGAGGACGCCGAGCCGTCCGTCCTGCTCTGCTCCGACGACTTCGCCGAGCTGGGCGCGAGCCTGCACGAGCGCACGGCCGCGGCCTGGAGGAGCTCGTGTTAGGACACAAGTCCGTCTCCTCGACCCCGAGGACGGCGACGGGCTCCTGCTCGTCTACACGTCCGGCACGACCGGGAAGCCGAAGGGCGCGCTGCTGACGCACGCGAACTGCTTCTGGACGAACCTCTCCTTCGACCGCGTCGCCGGGCTGAGCGCCGAGGACACCGTCCTCCAGGTGCTGCCGCAGTTCCACGTCGGCGGCTGGAACGTGCAGCCGCTGCTGGCGTGGTGGAAGGGCGCGACGGTCGTGCTCGAGCCCGCCTTCGATCCGGCTCGCGCGCTGCAGCTGATCGCCGAGAAGCGGGTCACGACGATGATGGGCGTTCCCGCGACCTACCTCTTCATGGCCCAGGATCCAGGGTTCGCGAGCGCCGATCTCTGGACGCTGCGGCGCGCGGTCGTCGGCGGCGCGCCGATGCCCGAGGCGCTGCTCGAGACGTGGCACGAGCGCGGAGTCGAGATCGTCCAGGGCTACGGCCTGACCGAGGCGGCGCCGAACGTGCTCTGCCTGCCGCCCGAGGACGCGGCGCGGAAACGCGGCTTTCGCGGGCAAGCCCTATCCACACGTCGACGTCGCGCTGCGCGACCCCGAGAGCGGCCGCCTGCTTCGACGGGCCGGCCGAGGGCGAGCTGCTCGTCAAGGGACCGAACGTCTTCGCCGGCTACTGGCGGAACACGGAGGCGACCGACGCCGCCTTCGCGGACGGCTGGCTCGTCACCGGCGATGTCGCCGCGCGCGACGACGAGGGCTACTACCGGATCGTCGGGAGGACGAAGGACATGGTCATCTCGGGCGGCGAGAACGTGTACCCGGCCGAGATCGAGAACGTGCTCCACGAGCACTCGGCGGTGAAGGAGGCCGCGGTCGTGGGCGTCCCGGACGAGCGCTGGGGCGAGGCGTGCCTCGCATTCGTCGTCCTCGCGGGCGAGGCGACCGAGGAGGAGCTGCTCGAGCACTGCCGCGGCCGGCTGGCGCGCTACAAGGTTCCGAAGGGCGTCCGCTTCGTCGAGTCGCTGCCCCGGAACGCCCTCGACAAGGTCGTGAAGTCGGCGCTGGTGGAGCTCGTGCGATGAAGCAGCTCACGGCACGCGGGGAGCGCACGCGCCAGAAGCTGCTCGAGTCGGCCGAGCGGATCTTCGCCGAGGTCGGCTACCACGAGGCCTCGATCGTCAAGATCACCGAGGCCGCGGGCGTCGGCCAGGGGACCTTCTACCTCTACTTCGCGAGCAAGAAGGAGGTCTTCGACGAGGTCGTGCTCGACCTGAACGTGCGCGTCCGCCAGGCGATGACCGAGGCTGCCGCGAACGGGGCGACCCGCGCCGAGCAGGAGCTGCTCGGCTTCGGCGCCTTCTTCCGCTTCACTGCCGAGCACCCTGCGCTCTACCGGATCATCCGGCAGGCCGAGTTCGTCTCGCCCGAGACGCTGGTCATCCACTACGACCGCCTGATGCGCCCGTACGCCGCCGGGCTCGAGCAGGCGATGGAGGCGGGCGAGGTCGCGCCGGGCGACGCCGAGGTGCTCGCCTGGAGCCTGATGGGGATCGGCGAGCTCTGCGGGATGCGCTGGATCCTCTGGAACGGCGAGCACGGCATGCCGGAGCAGGTCTTCGACGAGCTGGCGCGGATCATCGTGCGGGCGCTCGGCGCGAGCGACGTCAGCCGTTCGCGGAGCCCGGCTCCGCCGGGCGAGAGCGAAAGGCGGTCAGGGGCGTGAGGATCGGGCTCGCCGCGACGGCGACCTATCTCCCGGAGACCTGGATGACCGCAGCCGAGATCGCGGACGCGAGCGGGATCCCCGAGCAGGTGATCCTGGAGAAGTTCGGCCTGCGCGGCAAGCACATCGCCGGGCCGGACGAGCACGTCAGCGACATGTCGGTCGCGGCCGCGTCGCAGCTGCTCGACGAGCATGCGATCGACCCGGCCGAGATCGACGTCGTCCTCTACTACGGCTCGCTCTGGAAGGACTATCCCGTCTGGCAGGCGGCGCCCTGGATCGCGCACCGGCTCGGCTGCGAGAACGCCTACGGGCTCGAGTACGCGAACGTCTCCTGCGGCACGCCGGTCGCGCTGCGGCTCGCACGCAACTTCCTCCTCGCCGAGCCCGACCTGCGCAACGTCCTGATCGTGGCGGCCAGCCGCGAGTCGCACCTGCTCGACTACTCGAACGGGCGCTCGCGCTTCATGTTCAACTTCGGCGACGGCGCCGTGGCGGGGCTACTGACCCGCGACGGCGGCCATGAGGTGCTCGGCTGCCACGCGCTCACGGACGGGTCCTTCTCGCTCCAGGTGAAGGTGCCGGCCGGCGGCTCGGTCGAGCCCGCGTCGGCCGAAACCGTGGCCGGCCGCCGTCACTTCCTCGACGTGGCCGATCCGGCGGAGATGAAGGGTGGCCTCGACGAGGTCAGCCTGCCGAACTTCGTCGCCGCCGCCCGTGGCGCGGTCGAGCGCTCAGGTGCGAAGCTTGAGGACGTGTCGTACCTCTGCGGGATCCACATGAAGCGCTCGATGCACGATGCGATCGTCGGCGAGCTGGGCGGCCCCCGCGCGGCCTATCTCGACGACACCGGCCACATGAGCGGCGTCGACTCGCTGCTGGCGCTCGACCGCGCCTCGCGCGCCGGCGAGCTCTCGGAGGGCGATCTCGTCCTGCTGCTCGCGGCCGGAACGGGCTACACCTGGGCGGCCTCGGTGGTCCGATGGTGATCGAGGATCTGATCGGGCAGGAGCTCGTCTCCGAGTGGCGGTCGATCGAGCAGGAGCGGATCGACGAGTTCGCGCGCGCGACCGACGACGCGCAGTGGATCCACACCGACCCCGAGGCCGCCGCCGCAGGGCCGTTCGGGACGACGATCGCGCACGGCTTCCTGACCCTCTCGCTCGTCGTGCCGATGTTCGCCGAGGCGCTGCCGCCGCTCGACGGCTACGGGATGACGCTCAACTACGGGCTCAACCGAGTCCGCTTCACATCGCCGGTGCCGTCGGGCGCGCGCATCCGCGGCCGCTTCAGGGTCGAGGACGTCGAGGAGGTGGCGTTCGGGAAGCAGGCACGGGTGGCGGCGACGATCGAGCTCGAGGGCCAGGAGAAGCCCGCTTGCGTGGCCGAAGCGCTCTTCCGCTTCCTCAATCCAGCCTGAGCCGCTCGCCCTGCTGCAGCACGCGGTAGAGCTGGCCGAGCCGCTCGCACTCGGCGACGAATGCTTCCGGCGTCGCCGTGTTGAACTCGAACATGTCGTAGTGGCACGGGATAGCGAGCGCCGCCTCGACGGTGTGTGCGAGCCGGGCAGCCTCCGGGCCGTCGAGGTTGCCCAGCTTGCCGTTGATCGGGACGAGGGCGACGTCGACTCCCCGGACACCCGGGTCGACCCAGGTCGTATCGCCGGAGTGGTAGAGCCGGCGGCCGCCCGCCTCGATCACGTAGCCGACGCAGTGGTCGCCGGGATGTACGGCCGGGACCGCCTGGACGCGGAAGCCCGCGACCTCGACGGTCTCGCCTTCGGAGATCGGCGTCACCTCGCTGCCGCTGCGCTCGCGCGCGAGCTCGACGATGCGCGCCGGCGCGACGACCGGAGCACCGATCGCACGAAGCGTCTCGCCGTCGAGGTGGTCGGTGTGACCGTGCGTCGAGAGCACGACGTCGACAAACGCAAGCTGGTCCGGCGCGACGACACGCGGGTGCATCCGGACGTGCGGCGTGTCGGTGCCCTCGTACTTCTCGGTCAGCGAGTCGGAGAGATAGGGGTCGACGAGCAGGTGCCGGCCTTCGTGACCGATGAGGAAGCCGCTCTGGCCGAGCCACCAGAGGTAGGTGCCGGCTGTGGACGGCTCGATCACAGCTCGTCGCGCACGATCCGGACCCCGGCGACGAGGTTCGCAAGTTTTCGCTTCGCCGCCCAGCGGGCGGTCTGGCTGAGCCCGCAGTCGGTCGAGAAGGCCAGACGCTCCGGCGGCGCCAGCTCGGCGAACCGTCGCACGCGCTCCGCCACGTCCTCCGGCGTCTCGACGTAGTAGCTCTTCACGTCGATCACGCCGACGGCGACGTCCTTCGACGCCGCGATCCTGCCGACGAGCTCGGCCTCGGCGAACTCGCGGCTCGCCATCTCGAGGTGGATCTCGTCGACGTCGACGCCGAGGAAGGCGGGGAAGAGCGGCGCGTATTGCCGGGGCGCGACGGCGCGACCCTTGTAGTTGCCGAAGCAGAGGTGGGTCGAGAGCCGCGCCCGTCCGGCGACCGGGGCGACCGTGCGGTTGAAGAGGTCGACGAGCCGCTCCGGATCTTCTCGGTGTGCGTAACAGCTCATCGAGGGCTCGTCGATCGCGATCTCCGCGCAGCCTGCATCGGCGAGCGCGACGAGCTCGGCCTGCACGATCGGAAGCAGCGCCTCGGCCGTCTCCCAACGCTCCCCCTCCAGGCGGCCGGCGAGCGTGTACGGCCCCGGCACCGCCACCTTCAGCGCCGGCCCCGGCGGAGCGACGCGCCTCAGGCGCTCGAACTCCGCGACCGTGCCGAGGCCGCGTGGTGCCGCCAGCTCGCCGACGATCCGGTGCTTCGCGCGCTGGTCGTGCGCGGGCGGTCCGAGCCGGCGCGGCGGCTCACCCTGCTCGATCCCCTCGATGAAGCCGTAGAAGCCGAGGTTGAAGTCGAGGCGGGTCTGCTCGCCGTCCGAGATCGCGTCGAGCCCGGCTGCGACCTGGTCGTGCACGGCCGCGATGACGGCATCCTCCTGGAGCTCGGCGACGTCGTCGGGCCCGAAGTCGCGGAGGTTCGCGGCGGCGTGCTCGAGCCAGCCGGGGAAGGGATAGCTGCCGATCACGGTCGTGCGGAGCGGAGCCATTGGCGTATCCTCGCACCATGGTTGAAACCAGCAGAGTCGGGCTCGACACCCTCGAGTACCGCGACGTCGCCAAGACGATCGACCACTCGCTGCTGCGGCCGGAGCTCGACCTCGACCACGGTGCGCGAAGGCGTCGAGCTGGCGCTGCGTTACGACGTCGCGTCTGCCACGGTTCGGCCTGCCGACGTCGCCGCCGCCACCGAGCTCGTAGCCGGCTCGGACGTGCTCGTCTCGACCGTCGTCGGCTTCCCGCACGGCGGCCAGACGACCGCGACGAAGGCGGCGGAGACCGAGGAGCTGATCGCGCTCGGCGCCGACGAGATCGACATGGTGCTGAACATCGGGCGCCTGATCTCGGGCGAGGACGACTACGTCGGGCAGGACATCCGCGCCGTGGTCGAGGCGGCCCAGGGCCGGCTCGTGAAGGTGATCTTCGAGAACGCCTATCTCGACGACGCGCAGAAGATCCGCGCCTGTGAGCTGACCGCTGCCGCCGGCGCCGGCTTCGTCAAGACGTCCACCGGCTTCGCGTCCTCCGGCGCGACGCTCGAGGACCTGCGGCTGATGCGGGAGCACAGCCCGGCTCACGTCCAGGTCAAGGCGGCCGGCGGCGTCCGCACGCTCGACGCGCTGCTCGACGTGATGAACGTCGGCGTGACGCGAATCGGCGCCACAGCCACCGAGACGATCCTCGAGGACTTCAAGGCGCGGAAGGCAGAGCTAGCCGCGGCCGGCGCCGCGTAGCGCCGCCCCGATCGCTCCGGCGCGCACGCCGAGCTCCGCCTGCACGATCTCGACCGGGACCGAGACGAAGACGCGACGCGCCACCTCCTGCCGCACCGGCGCCAGCAGCTTCTCGCCGACGGAGCCGACGCCACCGCCGACGACGACCCGCTCGGGCGCCAGCAGGACGATCGCGTTCGCGACGCCGATCCCGAGCAGCTGGCCCGCTCGCCGCAGCCGGCGTGCGCCCAGCGCCTCGCGCACGAACGCCTCCAGGCAGCCGCGGTTGCCGCAGGTACAGCGCGGCCCCTTCTCCGCGATCGTGACGTGGCCGATCTCGCCGGCCCGTCCCGCGCGCCCTTCGTGGAGACGGCCGCCGACGGTGATCCCGCCGCCGACGCCCGTCCCGACGGCGACGAACACCGCTGTGTCGCAGCCGCGGGCCGCGCCCAGAGCCGACTCCGCCAGCGCAAACGCTCGCGCGTCGTTGATCAGCGCGACGGGGGCGTCGAGCGCCTCGGCGAGACGGTCGGTCAAAGGCACCTTCGGCCAGTCGCCGGGCA
>CAWABN010000002.1:0-419469 GCA_963780305.1 uncultured Solirubrobacterales bacterium | reverse complement strand
AGCGGATAGCCGCTTTTCGTCCAAAGCAGCAGTCGCGATTACCTATGGAGCCTGCTGGCTATGGCTGTTTCGGCCTGGTCCATCGCTCCGATCTGCTGGAGGAGCGTCATCAGATCGAAGTAGTGGCGGAGCACCTTGATCTTGCCGTCCTCGATCTCGATCACCTCGACCGACTTGACCGTGATGCGCTTGTTCGACGGCGGCAGCTCCTGACCGTCGGGCGTCGCCATCGGGCCGCTCTGCGTGCCCTCCCAGGTGAGCTCGATCGCCACCGTGTTTCCGCTCGTGTACACCCCGGTGATCGTGCCGTGCTCGTCCGGAAACGCTCGCTTCCAGGCCTGCGCTGCCTCGACCCGGGCATCTGCCCCCTCGAGGCGGCGCTGCGTAGCGAGCTCCTCCTCGTAGAAGTCGTCGGCGAGAAGCGAGCGGAGGCGGTCGAAGTCACCGGCGTTGTAGCACTCGATGCTCTCGCGAGCCACGTCTTCTGCGCTTTGGGCCATTTCGGCCTCCCTTCCTGGTGGGCTCCGGGTCGATCCTACGTCCATCAAGCGGACCACTGCTCTCCATGCAAAGCGGCGGATTCAGGTCCGGCTGCGGCGCCGCCGGCCGCACTTCACGCACCGGATAGCGATGGGCAAATAGGATGGCGCGCTCCGCCTTCACCTGGGAGGCACGAGGAAACGCCGAAGGAGGTCTCGATCATGTACGTCACCGAGTTCACCCTGCACGCCAAGCCCGGCCACTTCGAGCAGCTCGCCGAGATCCACTCCGAGTTCGCGGCCGACTTCCTCAGCGACCATCCCGCGCTCCAGACGGTGCTGGTCGTCGGTGACGAGGCGAGCGGCGTGGTGCGCGGCATCGGGGTGTACACGGACCGCGAGGCGGCGGACCAAGTCAACAGCGACCCCGAGTTCGCGTCCTACAACGACCGGATCGCGCCGCTGCTGGCAAGCCCACCCGAACGGGTCGAGCTACAGCTCCTGCACCACTACTCGCGCTAGGCGCCCCTCGGAGTCGTCCCGACGCTCGGCCATCGGAGGACACGGTACGCGATTCTTAAGACCGCTGCTTTCCATGCGATGCGGCTATCCGCTAGCAGTGCGGGTTGGGGGCCCCAAGATTCTGGAAAGGAGCGCGTGATATGAGCACCGACACCGGCAAGGTGGTCGTGAACAGGGCGATGTCGCTTGACGGTTTCATCGCCGGTCCCGGCCACACGATGGACTGGATCTTCGATTTCTTGGCAGCGGACGCATTCCCTGAAGTCATGGCCGCCACTGGCGCGATGCTTATCGGCCGGGGTACCTACGAGGTTGCCATGCAGATGGCCGACGAGGAGCGCAACTACGAGGGCGGAGCCCAGTTCGTCCTCACCCACGAGCCTCCCGACAAGCCGGACCCGAACGTCACATTCCTCACCTGTGACATCACGGAAGCCGTCGCCACGGCGCTAAGCGCCGCGAGCGGTAAGAACCTGGAGATCCTCGGCGCCGACCTGGCCAGCCAGTGCCTGCAGCGAGGGCTCGTCGACGAGATCCTGGTCTATGTCCTACCGGTGCTCTTGGGCGACGGGGTCCGCTTTTCGACCCCGACCCTCCACAGGATTGACCTCGAACCATTCAGCAACACCCAGTCGGGCGCCGTCACCCTGCTCCGCTTCCGCGTGCCTCGCGCCTAGAGCGTGCTCTAACTCGGCCGTCCCGAAACCCTCGGGATCGAGCAGGTCGAAGATGGGCGCACCCTCCCGCTCGAATCGCTCGAACCCTTCTCTGAGCGCGGTCAGGTTCTTGTCCGACATCGCTGGCTCAGTATCGCGCGGAAAAGCGCCGCTTTCCATGCAAAGCAGTCGTTAGCGGTTCCGCGGAACCGCTAACGGCGCGCGATTAGTACGGCGATCATGCCGACCAGCGCACTCCCCGGCTGAGCCGCTCTTGCCCCGACCAGACGAAGTCCATCGCCCCCTGGATCACCTGCTTGCGGGGGATCTCGCGGTGGAGGTCCCACCAATCGGCGAGCGACTGCATCGCCCCGACCAGCTGCTGGGCAACCATCTCGATGATCCGCTCGCGCTCCGGTGCGTCCGGAAAGGCGCGCTTTGCCTCTTCGCTCATCAGGGCGGCAACCGCGGCGGCGACCCCGTCGCGGAGGCGCTCCATGTAGACGGCGACGTCGGGGTCGCCCGGGTTGCGGAACATGATCCGCCAGGCGCCGCGGCGCTCCTCGACGAAGGTGAAGAACGCCTCGAGCCCGGCGTGGAGCCGCTCCTCCGGCTGGTCGGCCGCGGTCACCGCGGCGCTCACCCGCTCGACCAGCTCGTCTGTGTGCATCTCCAGCATCGCCAGATAGAGCTCGCGCTTCGAGTCGAAGTGCTCGTAGATCAGCGCCTTCGAGACCCCCGCTTGCTCGGCGACCGCATCGAGGGAGGTCTGATGAAAGCCGCCCTCGGCGAAGGCAGCCCGGGCGGCCTCGAGGATCGCCAGCCGGCGATCGGAGGCGGCCATCCGCCGGCGCGGGGCGCCGCCGGACTTGGAAGCTTGTGTGATCGACGTCACAGAGCCAAAATCCCCTAACTGACTGGTCAGTTAGTTATCTTACAAGGGACAGAGGCGGCTCCAGAGTCGGACGAGAGGACGAGAGATGTCGGTCGCGCAGCAGAACCTCGCCGGACAGATCAGCTATCAGGACCTCTACCAGCGCTGGGAGGAGGGGAACTGGAAGGCCAGTGAGATCGACTTCTCCGAGGACAAGGCCGGCTGGGAGTCGCTGAGCGAGATCCAGACGAAGTCGGCGCTCTGGCTCTACTCGATGTTCCTCTACGGCGAGGACGCGGTCACCGACGGCCTCTCCCCCTACATCGACGCCGCCCCGAAGGAGGAGCAGAAGTACTTCCTCGCGACCCAGCAGGTCGACGAGGCCCGCCACAGCTTCTTCTTCCACCGCTTCTTCAAGGAGGTGATCGGGACCGGCGACAGCATCTCCGAGACGCTCGCCTCCACCCACCCACAGCTCGGCTGGGGCTACCGGGGCGTCTTCGGCCGGCTCGAGACGATGGCCGAGGAGCTCCGCCACGACCGCTCCCTGCCCAAGTTCGCGCAGGCGATCACCCTCTACCACATGATCGTCGAGGCGGCGATGGCCCAGCCCGCCCAGCATTTCATCGAGGACTTCTTCGCCAAGGCGGAGACCCTCCCCGGCTTCAGCTTCGGGATGGAGAAAGTCTCGCGCGACGAGCAGCGCCACATCGGCTTCGGGGTCAAGGTGCTCTCCGAGCTCTTCGCCGAGTCCGACGAGTGCAAGGCCGCCGCCTCCGAGGTTCTCCGCGAGGTACTGCCGTACACGCTCGCGGTGATGGTTCCGCCGGGCTGGGACGAGCGCTACACGACGGAGTACGGCTTCACCCTGGAGGACATCTACGCCTTCGGGATGCGCTCGGTGGAGCAGAAGTGGCGGGCCACCGGCTACCCGCTGGACGAACATCCGCCCGGGATCTACCCGTTCGATCCCGAGATGCCCCACCGGGAGCGGGCCGAGCGGCAGATCAAGCTGCTCAAGGCCGGGATCCTCGGCGAACCGAACGGCAAGCCCAAGTGCGACCCCGAGGTCGAGAAGATCCTCTTCGAGGTGATCGCCCGCTCGGCCCACACCGACGCGGTCGACCGCCCGGTGACGATCCAGTGGCGGTTCGAGGACGCCGACCCCTACTACGTCAGCATCGACAACGGCTCGACCCACGCCGAGCGGGGCACCGCGGAGAAGGCCGACGTCACCCTGCGCACCACCTGGGCCGACTGGATCGAGATCGCGACTCGCGGGCACGACGCGCGGCGGGCGATGCTGCGCCGCCGGCTGCGCCCGCGCGGCTCCCTGCGCCAGCTGGCGCGGCTGCCGAAGATCTTCCCGCCGCGGCCGTCGCCGATCGAATAAGCGACCGCCAGGCCGCCCCACTTCGGAGCGAAGGGCGAAGCCCGGAGCGACTTATGCGGGGCGGCCGCCCGCGGTCGCGACCTGACGGCGAAGCCGCTACTCCCCCAGCAGGCGCTTCTTCTGCGCCTCGAACTCGGCCTCGGTGATCTCGCCGGCGTCGCGCTGCTTCGCCAGCTGCTCGACCACCGCAAGCGGATCCTGCTCGGGGCCCGAGATCCCGCCGCCGAAGCCGCCGGCGTTCGGGATCCGCAGCCCGCCGCCCATCAGCACCGAGAGCAGCGCCTTCGGCAGCCCCGGAACCTTGGAGGCGTCGATCGTCTGACCCTCCTTGTTCGGGTCGATCCCGTGCTGGCGCAGCACTTCCTCGACCTGCTTGCGGTGGCCGCTGCCGCGCAGGTCGATCGTCTGGTTGCTCTGCTCGACCTCCGCCTGACTCGGATCGATGCCGAGCTCGCCGAGCGCCTGCTGGGCGGCATCCGAGTCGCCGGTCGAGGTCCAACCGGACTCGCCCATGGAGACGCTCTGGGTGTCGGGGATAGCCGTGCCCTGGACGGCCGCCTCGAACTCGGGGCTGCCCGGCTCGGGGATCGCCCGCTCGTCCTTCGATCGCAAAAAGCTGAACAGCCCCATCGCGACCAGATCCTACGCTCCCGGTTCCTCAGCGTCGGAGGAGCCGAGCTGCTCGACTCCGACCAGGCTCGCCGGGCGCCCTGGCAGGTACATGCCGGAGCCGGTCGCGAGCGCCACCGGTTTGCCGTCGGCGTTGGTCACCCGACAGGTGGCAATCGAGATCGTCCGTCCGCGGTGGACAATCTCCGCCTCGGCGGTGAGGTCACGCATGTCGGGCATCACCGGCCGCAGCAGGTTCACCTTCAAGTCCAGGGGGGCGACCGCGACGCCGGGATCGGTGGTGGTGAAGAAGGCGCCGGTCATCGCGAGCTCCGCCAGCATCGCGGTGAATCCGCCCTGGACGCTGCGCATGCTGGTCGACAGCCAGGGGCTGCAGGGAAGGACGAAGGTCGCTCGCCCGTCCTCCGCCGCCGTCGGGCGCACCCCCAGCAGGTGGTGGATCGGCGGCGCCTCCATCTCCCCGGCAATCTGGGCGCTCATGAACTCCAGGCCGCTCAACCGGTCGAACAGCTCCTGGTCGGCCGACGCTCCCCGCAGCGCTCGCCGCAGGGGATGCGATGGGTCATCGCCCGGATATGGCTGCTCGAGGACGGGCATCTCCGCCGGCGGCTCGGGGATCGGATCGACCGGCGGGAAGATCGAGCAGCGGGAGGTCCCGTGGGCGACCAGGTCACCGCTGGCCTCGTTGATCATGAACGCCTCGGAGAGGGCGATCGAGCGGCCGACGTGGATCACGTGCCCGGACCCGCTGATCTTCGCTTCGGGATCGGGGTGGACGGGACGGAGGAAGGTAAGCGAGATCTCGGCCGTGGTGAAGGCGACCCCTGGTGGTAGCTCGGTGTGGATCGAGGCGCCCAGCGGGGCGTCGGCCAGGACCGCCAGCATCCCGCCGGGGATCACCCCGGCCGAGTTGGCGAACCACGGCGAGGCGGGGATCTCGAAGGACGCAGTGCCCCTGGAGAGCTCGCGAAAGGGGAACTCGAGCAGATAGGCGATCGGCGGAATCGGGATCCGACCCTCCCGCCCCGCCTGCATCCGCTCGAGGCCGGAGAGGCCGAAATTCGAAGGGTCGGGATAACCGCCGAGATGCGGCTCCTGCCATACCGCTCCCACCTTGCCGTCGCGCTTCGTCATCGGGAGCCGAACCTAACGGACGGGATGGTCGGGAGCTCTCGGCGAAGACCAGCGAGCGCGGTCAGCGACCTAAGCGCGGGCCGGCTCGGCCTCGGGAGACCGTGGTCCCTTCCGTGGCGTGCCCTCGAGCCCGACGTGCGGGAGGATCCGGTCGAGCCAGCGGGGCAGCCACCAGTTCCAGCGCCCCATCAGCTCCATCGCCGCCGGCACCAGGATCAGTCGGACCAGGGTCGCGTCGATCGCGATCGCGACTGCGGTGCCGAGCCCGAGCTGCTGGATCGATGGGACCCCGGTGAGGACGAAGACCGAGAAGACGGCGACCATGATCAGCGCCGCCGAAGAGATCGTGCCGGCGCTCGAGGCGAGCCCCTCGGCGACAGCGCGGCGATTGTCGCCATGCTCCTCGTAGCGCTCCTTGATCCGGGAGAGCAGGAAGACCTCGTAGTCCATCGAGAGGCCGAAGACCACCGCCAGCACAAGTGGTGGGGTGAGGGTGTCGAGCGCGCCCAGCTTCTGTAGGCCGAGCAGGCCCTCCAACCAGCCCCACTGGAACACCGCCACCAGAACCCCGTAAGCGGCCCCGATCGAGAGCAGGTTCATCAGCACCGCCTTCAGCGGCAACAGCAGCGAGCGCAGCATGACCATCAGGACGACAAAGGAGAAGGCGAGGACGAAGCCGATGATCTTCCACATCGAGCCGTTGATCTGAACGCGGGAATCGTCGATCCGTGCCGACTCGCCGCCGACGTCGACCTCCGCCGTCGCCGCCAGTGCCGAGGCGGGGACGACCTGGTCGCGCAGCCGCTGGACCAGGTCGAGCGTCTGCGCCGATTCGGCCCCCTCGGCGGGCTCCAGGTCGACGAGCGCCCGGCCGCCGATCGGGACCGCCGGCGCCACGCTCTGTACCTCGGGATCGTCGCGAGCTAGCCGGGCGAAGTCGCGGACGGCAGCCGCGTTCGAGCGGTCGGCGAGGGTCCCGTTGTCGAAGCTGATCAGGAGCCGCACCGGGTCGGAGCCGCCCCCGGTCGCCTCGGCCGCCAGCTCGGTACCGACCCGGGCGTCGTTGTCGGGTGAGAACTGCTTCAGCGCCCCGTTGCCCGTGGTCAGGCTGAGGACCGGGATCGACAGGGTCAGGAGGATCGCGCTTGTGCCGAGGACGGAGAGCACCGGCCGGCGCATCACCGCGTCGGTCCAGCGCTGCCAGAAGCTCTCCCGACCGGGGGCGGTCGAGCCGGGGCGCCGACGCCGGCGCCAGAGGCCCTTGACGGAGCCGATCACGGACCAGGCGACCCCGCCCGCCTCCACCCGATAGCCGAGGATCCGGATCAGGGCCGGAAGCAGGGTGGTAGCAACCAGGATTGCAATCGCCACCACCACCATCGCCCCCAGCGCCATCGATCGCAACGCCTGGTTCTCGACCATCCAGAGACCGGCGAGGGAGATGATCACGGCGAGGCCCGAGAAGGTCACCGCGAGGCCCGAGGTCGAGAGCGCCTCGGCACGGGCCTCGGCGGAGCTCCGACCCGAGCGGACCGACTCACGGAAGCGGGCGAGGATGAAGAGCGAGTAGTCGACCGCGACCCCGATCCCGATCATCGAGGCCATGTTGGTGACGAACACCGACATCTCCATCTGCTGCGAGAGCAGGTAGATGACCGCGCCGGTGATCGTGACGGCGACGAAGCCGAGGGCGAGCGGGAGGGTGGCGGCGGCGAGCGAGCCGAAGACGGCGATCAGGATCAGAGCGACGATCGGAAAGCCGGTGCGCTCAGCGCTCGCCAGATCCTCCCTCGAGACCTCGGCCAGGGCGGCCCACATCGCGGGCTGGCCGACGAGGTAGGGGGTCACCCCACCCGCGGCCTCGCCGGGGGAGAGCTCGTCGCGGAGCTCGGCCGCGGTGTCGACGAGCTCGTCGGAGTCGCCCTTGGCGTCAACCGGAACGACCGCGACCCCGCCGGCGGCGAGATCGGCCTTCGCCCGGGCCGCCACCTTCGGGGCGATCGTGGCGCCGTCGGCCTTGGCCACCTGGGCCCCGGCGCGATCGACCGCGGAGGACGCCGCCTCTACAGTCAGCCCCGGCTCGGGCTGAAGCACCAGCGCCAGCCGGCCACGGTCCGAGGAGGCGAAGTCATGCGTCACCGCCTTCTCGACCGCCTCGGATTGGCTGCCGGGCACATCGAAGCCGCCGCCGCTCAGATCCTCGGTCTGGCGGGCCGCCAGGGGCAGCGAGAAGGCAACGATCGCCAGCCAGGCGCCGACGATCAGCCAGCGGCGGCGGGCGATCAGGCCGGCGAGATTTCCCATCAGGGTGCGCATTTCTTTCCCGAACTGGCCAACTGGCCAATCCCACGTACAGACGGTATGTGACCGCCTCCGGGCGTGGTGTGAGTTCGGTCACACCAGCGGGACAGGGCGGCCTGGGAGCCGCTACTCGGCGGTCAGCAGGTGCCGAGCCGCCACCGTGCTGGCGGCGATCATCTCGGCGTGGTCGCGCTGGGGGTCCGAGAGGACCTGAAGCGCGATCCCGTCGGCGAGCGCGAAGAGGAAGGCGACGACGGCGTCGACGTCGGCGCGGAAGGAGAGGACGCCCTCCCGCTCCTTGGCGCGGAAGATCTCGGCGACGTGGTCGCGGGTCCGGTTGAAGAGCTCGCCGACCTCGTGCTGGATCTCTGGGTTGCGGCGGCCGGCGGTGAACAGCTCGAAGATCAGCACCCAGAAGCCGGGCTCGTTCTGGATCGAGTCCTCGAGGCTGACCACCAGGGCCTGGAGGATTTCCTCCGCGGTCTTCGCCTTGCCGAGCGGCTCGTCGAGGCGGGCGATCCGGTGCTCGGTGTCGCGCTTGACCACCTCGACCAGGAGCGCCTCCTTGGTGCCGAAGTAGTAGTGGAGCAGCCCCCGGCTGACGCCCGCCTCGCGGGCGACGTGCTCGAAGGTCGAGCCCGAGATCCCCCGCCGAGCGACGCTCGAGCGCATCGCCTCGACGATCCGGCGCGCCTTCTCGCCACTCAGCTCTCGTCGCTCGGTCGCCGCCTCCACTGCCCGCAGTCTAGAGGCGCCGACGGCGTGCGGTCCCCTCAGCTCCGAGGGCCCGGCCTGGACAAATAACCCGACCGTGACGGACTCCGATCTGCCTCGAATTGGCCTTCAACACCCCGATTGGCGGGTTGGCGGGGTACATCAGGGCCGGGCTTCTGCCATTATCGTTTGACCTTCGAGGCTATGGGGAATCGGAGAAATGCCTGGTCTCGCCGGTTTTCGGCAGGCCCAAACAGGAAGAGAGTAAGAAGGTGGAAAAGGTAAAGGGATCAACCCGAGGGGTGTGCATCCTTGCAGCCATTGCCGCTGTTCTCGCTCTGGCGCCTGCCGCGTTCGCCCAGTCTTCGGGTGCCGGCTACGGCGGCCAAGCGGGCGGGGTCGCGGGTCAGGTTGCGCCGGGCGGGGCACCCGGTGGGGGGCCCCCCAGTGGGGCTGCAGGCCAAGCTGGCGCCGGTGGCGGCGCCGCCGCGGCCGAAGCTCGCGGCGCGGAGGAGGGTGGCCTCCTTGCGTTCACTGGGCTTGACGTGGCGCTGATCGTGGGTGGCGGCTTGCTGCTGCTCGCGGGCGGCGTTGCACTCAGCCGCGTGGTCGCACGCAACCCCGCGTAATCGGCTTGAGAGAGCTGGACTCCCGGAGACCCCGGCCGACGCCGGGGTCTTCGCTTTCCGGCGGCCGCGAATCAGGTTGTCAACGGGCCTCGCAGCCATCCGGACCGGGATCGCGACCGAGCCTGCGGCAGTAGCGCTCGAGGAAGATGGAATCAAGCGTCTCCAGGCTGACCGGAGGGCCGCTGAGCACGCCCTGGCGGACCTGGTCGGTCACCGGCTCGCGAGGGTTCAACTCGCTTACCCGCTGCAGCCGTTCCAGGGCGGATTGACTGTCGCCCTCGAGCGCGTCGAGCGCCGCCAGCTCCAGCGTCGCGTACCAGTTGTCGGGATCCCGGTCCAGCGCCCGGTCGAATGCAATCCGCATGCGCCGGGGCTGATCGAGCCGCGAGGCAATCGCCCCTTCCACCAGGTAAGGGTTGGCGCTGAGAAAGTTGAGATCGGCGGCCCGATCGAGGCGGTCGTAGGCAGCGTTGGGGCTGGCTCCCCAGGTCTCGGCGGCCTTCTTGGTGTCGACCGCGGCGGTCCAGGGCAGCGCCAGCGAGAGCGCGGCGAACACGACGACCACTCCGCCCGCCACCGCGGCCGGCCGTTCCCAGTCGCTCGCCCAGCTCGGAGCTGCCCGCAGGCCGCGATCAGCGCCCACGCTCATCCCCAGCCCGAGCCAGGCGAAGACCGGCGCTGAGAGGGCGGGAAAAGCCCAGAACCAGTCCCCGGTCGAGTGCGCGAACCAGTAGACGAAGACGACCGCGGCGAGCCCGCCCACGCCGCGGCCGAGTGGATCCGAGGAGCGGAGCCGCGTCCGACCCACGCCAATCAGAGCTGCGACCAGAAAGCCGATGAAGAGCGCCGCGCCCACCAGGCCGGTTTGGGCGAGAATCCGCAGGGAGAGGTTGTGCGGATGAGTTGGCTCCTCGTCGCTGTTGCGCTCCCGGACGTAGTCCTCCGCGAAGTTCTCAGTGCCAACCCCCCTGATCGGCGAGTCCTTGAACTCGTCGAAGGCGACGCTCCAGAAGTCGTAGCGGTTGCTGCCGAGCCCCTGACTCAGCCGCGAGCCCTCGAACTCGTGCTCGAATTCGCCGCTCTTGAAATCGTCCCATCGGTCGCCCGCCCAGCCGATTGGGTTGCCGATCACACCAATCGCCACCACGGCACCCGCGAGCGCGATCACTCCGGCCACTCCAAGCACCGCGCGGGACCCGACGCGCGCGGCATGCTCCGGAAGATCCAGATGATGATCGAGGAAGCCGATCAATGAGCCGGTCAAGAAGAGGACGACCGCGCCGATCAGGGTGGCGTCCCGGGCGCTGTCGAGCGCCGGCCCGAGCGCCGCCGCGTTGTCCACCGCGTCGAAGACGTTGAGGATGGGGTTGGCGGTGAGCGCCACAACCACCGCAAGCGGCCCGACCATGATCAGCGAGCGCACCAGGCCGGGGACGAATGCGATGTAGGCCAGCGCGGCGAGGGGCGCGGCGATCAGCCACCCCCGGCTCTGCGGCATCAGAGCGAGCTGAAAGAGGACGCCGGCAAGCGCCAGCATCAACCCCCGCGCGGGCCAGGGGGCCTCCTGCCGAGAGGCGAGGAAGATCGCCGGGAAGATGGCGCTGGTGAAGAGCGCTGCGTTGGCGTTGTGGTACCCGGTGGGCTCGGCGAAGCGGCCGGCGATGAAGTACTGGAGTGGGTTCGCGGAGTCCGCGGCCTCGAGCAGGACCGTACCGCCGATCACGCCTATCCCGACCGCGTATAGGCCGAGCAGGGCCGCGGCGGTGCGCGGCGCCCACGGAGGCAGCGTGAAGATGACGAAGGCGGTCAGATACAGCAGGCAGCGATTTGCGCCGTCCCAGGCGGCACCCTGGTCGTCGGCCCAGACGATCGAGAGATAACTCCAGAGCGCAAACGCGCCGAGCAAGGCGATCGCGGCGAGCGCCAGAAGGGGGAGACGGGGCAGGCGCGCCCTGAAGGCGTAGAGCGTGGCGCACAGCACCCCAAGCAGGAAGAGCGCGCCCGGGTAGGAGTCGGTCGCCATCACGCCTCCCTGGGCGGTCGCCCAGAAGAGGAACACCGCCACCGCGGCAACCCCCGGGATCAACTCGGGCCTGCGGGTAACCACTGCGATCCAGGCGGCGCCACCACCGTCGATGCGTCTCGACTGGGGGGCGGCCCGGGGCAGCTCACCGGGGCGCAGCGCGACGCGGCCTTGCCTCTTCGGCAGGCCGCTATCCGCGTCGTTCACGACTGCTGGTGGCGCTCGCGGCTAGCTTTGGAGGGCGTTCCGTTTTGAAGCTCGGACCGAAGTCGAGCAGCCTCGCGGTTGAGCCGCTTGCTGGCGCTCTGGGCCATCTGCTCGAGTGAGCGCTCGGTGCGGACGATGATTCGCATCTCGGCCTTTCGTTGCCGGCGCTCCCAGCTCTTGCTCATCGCATCGAGGCGCTCGTCGATCGTCTCCTCGGTCAGCTCAACCGATCCCTCCCCCTCGGGGCTGACTTTGGAGGGCGTTCCGTTTCGAAGTTCGGACCGAAGTCGAGCGGCCTCGCGGTTGAGCCGCTTGTTGGCGCTCTGGGCCATCTGCTCGAGTGAGCGCTCGGTGCGGGCGATGATTCGCTTTTCGGCCGCTCGTTGCCGGCGCTCCCAGCTCTCGCTCATCTCCTTGAGGTGCTCGTCGATCGTCTCCTTGGTCTGCTCAACCAACCCCTCTCGCTCCCGCTCGAGCGCCCGGGCCAGGGCCGCGTCAACCACTGCCTCGAGCCGCCCGTGCGGCGAGCGCACCCCTTTGCGGAACAGACGGGGGCGCAGCCTCGACCGCCGGCCAAGCAATTGGCGCTCAAGCTTCTTCAGCTCCCGCCGGCGACGGCGGGCGAGTCGCCGCTGCTTTCTCGACGTCGGCTGCGGCAGCAGCTGCGGCTGGGCGACCTCGTATCCGTTGGTCTCGCCGTCATCGCCGGGCGGCTGGGGGCTTTCCGCTGGCTTGGTTTTGCCTCTTCCCATCTTTCCCGTCGGTCTGGCGATTGGCCGCGAGCATCATACGACCCCCGTCGGTGGGATCCAGAGCGAACTCTAAGATTGACGCGCTTCACCGCCGGGCTCTGAATGAGCTTCGCTGAGATCACATCCGCGCTTGCGGAGTCGTCGCCACTTATTCGCGGTAACGCTGATCGCGTGCCTAAGCGTGGTGGCTGTGATCACCGCGGCGGTTCCGAAGGTCTACAAGGCGACCGCGACCATCTACGTGGGAAAGGACGCTCCCCGCCTCAACACCGACCAGGGGGAACAGCTCTCCCGCACCTATACGACCCTGGCCGGAAACCCGAACGTCGCTCAGGAGGCGCTCGAGGCCCTCGACATCGGCCTGACGCGCCAGGAGCTCCTCGACAAGATGTCGTTCACGCCGGTCGAGCGCACTCAGCTGCTCGAGATCGGCGCTGAGGACCGGTCCCCGGCGGAGGCGCAACTGATCGCGAACACCTACGCCGATGTGTTCGCGAACACTGTGGCGGCTCAGGTCGCCACTGGGAATGCTCCGGCGACCGTCTCCGTGAACCAGCCGGCGGTGGAGCCCTCGGACCCGATCAGGCCAAACTATCCGCTCTACCTCGGGTTCGGCGCTCTCCTCTCCGTCTTGATCGCCGCAGCGGTTGCCGTGGTTCGCGATCGCCTCGATCGCCGACTCCGGATCGGCCCGCGCGACGACACGGTTCAGGGCCAGCTGATCCTCGCCCGGATTCCGACGCTGCTCGAGCCGGGCGCGGTGAACGGAAACGGTGCCGGGTCGTGGGTCGCAGGGGCCGCGCGCATCCTGCGTTCGGATGCCTTGCGCGTTCTGCGCACAAATCTCGATCTCGCCACGGGCAGGGTCGCCCGAACGATCGCCATCACCAGCCCGGGGAACGGAGAGGGAAAGACGACGATCGCCGCGCAGCTCGCGCTCACGCTGGCGACGGACCGCGAGAAGGTCGCGATCGTCGAGTGCGACCTGAGGCACCGAGCGCTTGACGCGAACGGCTTCGGCAGTCAGTGGGTGCGCTCCGCTCCCGGCCTCTCCGATTACCTGGACAAACAGGCCACTGTCCGGCAGGTCGTCAAGACGATCCCCTCAATGGCCGGCCTGCACGTGGTCTGGGCGGGGACCGCGGTTGCCGAGCCAGGTCCGCTGCTCCGCTCGGGGCGCCTGCGCCAGCTGCTCGAGTCGCTGGGCCGCAACCATGATTGGGTGATCCTCGACACACCCTCGCTCGCCGTTGGTGACGACGCCCTGATCGCGAGCTCGGACGCCGACGGCACCGTGATGGTGATCGACTCCGAGGAGACCACCGGACCCGCTCTGCAGGGCGGATTCAAACACCTGCGGACGGTACGAGCTCGGATCCTCGGGGTGGTCGTAAACCACGCCCTACCGACTGGGCTCGATTCCTACCGGTATCTGACCGAGGAGCCCGCGAGCCTTCAGTTGACCCAGCCGCGTCAGGAGCAGTAGTCGCTTGGTCGATGCCGGTCGGTTCCCGCAGATCTACCTGCCGCTGATCGGGGTCGGGGTGGCCGCCCTGTGGCCGCTGACCGCCTACGCGCTCAACCCCCTGCTGTTGCCCACTGCCTTGCTGCTCGGGGCGATCGTGCTCGCAGTTCTTCGTAGGCCGGAGTACGGGCTGGCGGTGGCGGTGGCGATAACGCCCCTCACCGGGCTCGAGATCGACCAGCAGCTCGGCGCCAACTTCAGCCTGCCGCGCGAACCGTTCAAGTTCCTGCTTCCGCTGATCGTCTTCGGCGTGCTCGTCTACGGCGCTCTCCTTCAGGGTCCGGATCGCCGCAAACTGCCAGGGGTCTCCGTGGGTATCGCGCTGCTGATCGGCGCCGCCCTGGTCTCAAGCGTTCAGGGGCTCGAGCCATCCGAAGCGGTCGCGGACGTCTTTCTGCTGCTCACCGCCAGTGCCCTATTCGTCGCGATCCTCAACATCTGCCGCACGCGCGACCAGCTGCTGGTGGTGGTCGCCGGTGCCCTCTGCGCCCTCCTGATCGCCTCCGTTCACGGGGTCGTCCAGCACTTCGAGGGAGTCTTCAGCACCCAGGGGTTCGTCGCCGGCGGCGAGAGCGTGGGGCGAGTGCAGGGCTCGTTCGGGCACCCCAACGAGTACGCGGGGTTCGTGGCGCTTCTGTTGCCGCTGGCTGTCGCCGTCGCTGCAACCAAGGAGTTGCCCTCGCAGCTGAGGTTGCTCGCCGGCGCCGCAGCGCTCGCCGCCGTCCCGGCGCTCAACTACTCCTACGCCCGCGCGGCAATCGCCAGCCTCGTGCTCGGGGCGCTGATCTGGCTGTTGATCATGCGTCCGAAGCTCGCTGTGATCGCAGCCGTGGTCGTCGCCGTCGGTGCGGTTGCGCTCGCGCCGGGCGTGCTCAAGGAGCGCTTCAATCCCGAATCCGCGGAGGACGACGTGGCTCTGCGATCCGACGTCGCGCAGTCGGCGCTCGATATCTACGGCGAGGATCCGCTCCTGGGTGTCGGTGTGAACAACTTCCAGACCGCCTATTCCGAGCGCTTCGCGGCGGAGACGGCCGGCCAGCGCCGCCTTCTCCACAACGAGCAGCTGCTGGTGCCCACCGCATCACCGAGCCAGTTCCTGAACACGCTTGCCGAACAGGGCTTGGTTGGGATCGGAGCGCTTGCGATCTTCCTCCTGCTGGCGCTCGGCAGCGCCTGGCGGGTCAGCAAGGCTCGGGATCCCGCCGTGAGGGGGCTGGGACTCGGGATCGGCATCGCCGTTCTCGCGGTCGTCCTTTACAGCGTCGCTGAGATCTCCCTGCAGGAGGTCCAGGTGGTGATCCTGTTCACCCTGCTTGGGATCGCTACGACCGCAGAGAGCGCCTTTCGCTGGCCGCGGACGGAATCGGAGCAGCCCGGCGAGTTTGTGATGGGCCCACGTCGCCCGCGCGGCCGCGCCTTGAGCACAGCTCCCTAGGAGGGTCCCTCGGCCAGCAGCTCCTGGGGGGCCGCATCGGGCTCGGGTCTTGCCCCCCGAGCCCGATGCGCAGCTCGCGCAGTGCCCTCCTGGGGCCAAGCTGGAGAACCGCGACCAGAGCCGCCGCCGACACCCCCACCAGAAGCCCGACGAGCAGGCGGCCGCTGCTCGGCTCCATCAGCAGCCAGACGAGCAGCATCGCCACGGCGCTGGGCAGCGACGACCCGACCGCCGGCAAGAGACCAACCCGGAGGAAGCGCGGCAGCGGATACTCGGTGGCCCGGCAGACGACCGGGAAGTGAGCGGGGCCGATCAGGCTGCTGCTGATCAACGTCCCGATCGCGGCACCGACCGCTCCATAGGCGGAGACCAGCGCGATCGAGATCGCCAGGTTCAAGAGACCTTCAACCGCGTTCAGCCAGCCGACGGTGCGGGCCCGGCCAATCCCGATCAGGACCCTGTTGGCGGGGACCGCGCACAGGGTCCAGGTGCTGATCACGAGGATCGTGACGATGCTTGCGGTGACCGCCGGAGCGGTGTCGCCGAGCCAAAGGTCGACGATGTCCGCGGAGAAGAAGGCAAAGGCGAGCGCCACCGGGGCGGTCACCTGCAGGGTCACTCGGGTCGCGACCAGCAACCGCTCGATCACCGTTTCCCGCATCCCCCGGGCCTCGAGCTCGGAGACCATCGGCAGCATCAGATTGATCACCGGGAGAGTGAGTGTCTGGATGCCCGTCTGGAGCTTGTTGGCGGCGGCGAAGGGGGCGGCGGCGGCCGCGTTCCTGAGGGCGGCGATCACCACCGTGTCGAGCCGAGCCCCGACGAACATCATGCTGTCGGCGAGCAAGGTGAACGAGCTGAAACCGAGGACCCTCCGGCGCGCCGAGCGATCGGTGCCCCGGGGGACGAGGCGCAGCCTGCTGTCGAGCCGCCGCAGCAAAAGCGCGTAGCCGATTCCGCCAGCGACGAACGCCACCGCGTACGCGATCGCCACCCCCAGTACCCCACCTCCCGCCGTCACCACTGCTATCGCACCGACGGTCGAAACGATCACGGTGACGGCCTGGCCGAGGTTGTAGAGGTCATAGCGCTGGTAGCCGGCCAGCGCCGACCCATAGGCAACGAAGGGGAGGCGCACGAAGTAGGCGCCGCCGAGGATGACCATGCCCGCGCGGAAGGCGTCTTCGTCGCCGGCGGCCGCGAGGCCGGACGCAAAGAGCGCCATCGCCACGCTTACCGCCAGCGCCACCAGGCCGAGCCCCATCATCAGCACCACCGAGGCACCGAGGGTCGCCTCCATCTCCTGGCGGCGGTTCTCGGCCCGATGCTGCGCAATGAACTTGGTAGTCCCCAGCGAGAAGCCGACTTCGAGCATCGAGAAGATGGTGGTTAGCGTGAACATCACGCTCCAGGTGCCGAACCCGCCGGTGCCGAGAGTCCGGAAGAGGATCGGCGTCAGCACGAGCGCGCTCAGCCCGACCAGCGCCCGCTGGCCGTACGAGCTCAGCGCGTTGAGCAGGAAGGTGCGCCTGCCCGACGGCCGCGGGGGCGGCCCCGGCCTGTCGCCGGCCGGATCAGGCATCGCGGTCGAGCCACTCCGGCCTCGCGGTTACCCGGGCCTCCGCGGAGCGGCCGAGCCGTTGAAGAGGGCCGCCGCCGAGGGCGCCGGCGGCGCGCGCCAGGTCCCGCCCGCTTCGCTCTCGCAGCGCCGATCCGAGGAACCCGCCGGCGGCCTTCAGCCTGCGTCCAGCCGCGAGGTTACGCGCGGCCGTCCAGCGGCCCAACCAGGCGGTTCCGAACCGCATTCCCGCCGCCATCGCAGCCTCGGCGTGCTTCTCACGGAGCAGCTCGAACTCCGCCATGATCTCGGCGGCGTCGGTGACCATCATGTTGGTTGGGTGGTTGCGGTAGGCGACCAGGGGCTCGGCGCAGGCGCCCGCCCGGCCGCCACGGGCGGCGCGAATCCAGAGGTCCCAGTCGGCGAACGCGGAGAGACGCTCGTCGAAGCGACCGATTCTCTCGAGCAGGTCCGCGCGGACGACGACGCCTGTGGGGCCGCCGATGGCGTTGTTGGCGAGCAGCTGGCGGGCGAGCCGCCGCGGCCGGGGACAGTAGGCGTTGTTGACCACATCCCCGCGCTCGTCGATCTCGATCCGTCCGCTGTAGGAGAGCGAGAGCCCCTGCTCGGCGGCGGTGGCGAGCTGGGCACGCAGGTAGCCAGGCGCCCAGAGATCGTCGTCGTCGAGAAAGGCGATCCACTCGCCGCGGGCTCGCTCGATCGCTGCGTTACGGGCTCGCGCCACCCCCTGTGGTGGGTCGTTGCGAAGGACGGTGAGGCGCTGGTCGTCGATTCGCGCCAGTTGCTCCGCGGTGTCATCCGAGGAGCCGTCGTCGATGACGATCACCTCGAGCCCCATCCCGTCCTGGTCGAGGGCGCTCCGCAGCGACTTCCTCAGCATCGCGGAGCGGTTGCGGGTGGGCAGCACCACGCTTACCTGTGGCGCCGGCATGGTGGCTCAGTCTAGGCGGCGCAGCCGCGGGTCCCGGCGCAGCGAGCGGTGCTTCCACTGCAGGTAGTAGAAGTCCCGCGCCGCTCGGATCGCGTGCTGGTCCCAGCCCCGCCCGTGATGCACGACCCGTTGCCAGTCATGGACTACCACGGCCTGTGGCACATAGCGAACCTCGAGGCCGGCCGCCCAGACCCGCAGACACCAGTCGAGATCCTCGCCTCCGTAGGAAGAGACCCTCTCGTCGTAGGGTCCGATCAGTCCGGGCAGCTCGGCTCTCCACATCTGCGCCGCCCCCATCACGTAGACCACCGGGCGCTCGGAGGCGTGGTCGAAGTCGAGCATCATGTGTCGCCGGTGGGTACGCGATTCGGGCGCGATCCGCACGAAGGGCCAGCGTCGCACGATCGGGATCAGCGGCGACGGGAAACGGCGGCACGAGGGTTGTACCTCCCCGTCGGGATAGACGAGCTTCGGGCCGACTAGGCCTACGCCGGGGTCGCTGTCGAGCACCGACGCCATCGTTTCGAGCGCTCCCGGCCGCACCCTTGTGTCGGTGTCCAGCATCAACACGAGACGCCCCTTGAGCAGGGGTAGCGCGGAGTTGCGTCCAGCCGCCAGCCCCTCGCTCGACTCCTTCACCACCAGCTGGGCGGCGGGGAACCGCGACCGGACCGCCTCGGGAGTGCCGTCGGCCGAGCCGTCGTCGACGACGATCGCTTCATAGGCGATCCGGGCGTGCTGCTGAAGCGACTCCAGGCATTTCAGGACCAGCTCGCGCGCGCGGTGTGTGACCACCACCACCGAGACCTCGGGCCGGCCGCTCATCGAGCCGGGCGGCGGTCCAGGGCCTCCTGCAACTCCAGCAGCTCTCGCCTGCGCTTCCGGTAGCGCCACTGGAAGGCGGCGAACGCGCGCAGCTGGCGCAGAGCGGCGCGCGAGAGAGGCGAAGCCGTGGTCCGGCGGCGGTAGGTGTGGACGACCGTGGCCCTCGGGAAATAGACGACCTGACCGCCGGCGTCGCGAATCCGAAAGCACCAGTCGGCGTCGTCGTGGCCGAGGAAGATCCAGTCGGCGAAGGGTCCGGCCGCCCGCGCGAGCTCGGTGCGAAAGATCTGACAGGCGCCGAGCACGTAGAGGACCGGCCGCACCAGATCGTGATCGACGTCGGCCATCAGGTGGCGGCGGACCAGGCGCGAGTCCTCGAGCCAGCGCGAGAGCGGCGGGCGGCGAGCCAGGGGCAGGCTGAGTGGCGGAAATCGCCGACTGGAGAGCTGCAAGCGGCCGTCGTCGCCGACCAGCCGGGGCCCGATCAAGCCCCAATCAGGGTGCTGGTCGAGCGCCGCCACCATCGCAGGCAGGGCACCGGCTGTGAGGGCGGCGTCACTGTCGAGGAACATCGTCAGCGGCGCCCGGGCCCGCTCGAGGCCATACTGACGGGCGGCAACGCCGAGGTTCTCGTCGAGCTCGATGATCTCGACCTCCGGCTGGTTCTTCCGCGCCCAGGGAACGGTGTCATCGGTGGAGGCGTTGTCGATCAGGACGACCTGGACGGGCATCCCGGCCTGATCGCGAATCGAGCCCAGGCAGCGCTCGAGCTCACCGCGCTCCGAGTGGGCGACAATCACGATCGTGACCCTGGGATTGCTCACGGGCGAGCAACATAAGGCAGGAATCAGCCGTTGAGCGAAACCCTGGTTTCCCTGATGATGCCGGCCTGGCGCCCGCGGGCGGAGTGGCTGCGGGAGGCGGTGAGAAGCGCCCTTGCCCAAACCGGATGCGCGATAGAGCTGGTACTGATCGACGACGGCTCACCGGTCCCGGTCGCCAGCCTCCTCGAGGGACTAGAGGACCCGCGGCTGCGAGTGATCCGCATCGAGCATGGCGGAGAGGCGCAAGCGAGGAACTCCGGGATCGCCGAGGCGCGGGGGGAGTACCTGCGCTTCATCGATGCCGACGATGTGATCGAGCCGGCGAGCACCTCCCTCCTCCTGGGGTTGTGCGAAGGACACGGTGGTGTGATCGCCTACGGCGCCACCCTGTTCTGCGACGAAGATCTGCGGCCGCTCTGGAAAATGACCAGCGAGGTCGAGGGAAACGGGGTCACGGCATGTCTGCTGGGGAGATTCCAGACGCGTCTGCCCGCCTTTCTCTTTCCCAGGCGGGTGATCGAGCTGACCGGTGCCTGGGATCCGGGCTTCGAGGTCTCTCCCGACTGGGACTTCATCCTGCGGTCGCTCGAGCACGCGCAGGTGCGGGGAACCGGCTCGGTCGCCGCCCTCTATCGAAGACACTCAGGCGGCGCGACGGCGAACCCGGCGGGAGGCGCCAAGGCCGCAGAGCGTGTGGTGGCCCGCTACTTCGAGCGCCATCCGGAGCAGCGAGGCACCGCGCTCGAGCGCCAGGCCAGAGCGCGGTCGCTGGCCCACGCCGGGCGTATCTATGCGACGCATCGGCGTCCTGGCAAAGCCATCTCCATGCTGGCGCGCGCCGCGAGACTCGATCCCGGTGCCGTCTGGATGGAGGTCTCTCAGGGGCTGCCCCGCCTTGCCGCCCGGGGGCGCCGGGTGCTGCGGATGGAACCGCGGGAACTCCGCGAGCCGGCCCCGCCCCCGAACTGAATCCGTTACTCCGCTGGCGTCCGGAAGATCGCCAGTGCAGTCAACAGCAAGATCTTCAGGTCGAGCCAGAGCGACCAGTTCTCGATGTAGTAGTTGTCCCACTCGATCCGGTCGTCGAGCGAGGTGCTCCCTCGCAGGCCGTGAACCTGGGCCCAGCCGGTGATCCCGGCCTTCACCTGGTGACGGTCGCCGTATCGGCGCACCCGGTCCTTGAACAGCGCGACGTATGAGGAGCGCTCCGGCCGGGGACCGACGATGGACATCTCGCCGCGGAGCACGTTGAAGAGCTGTGGGAGCTCGTCGAGGCCGGTCCGCCGCAGGAAGGCGCCGAATCTGGTGGTCCTGCGCTCGTCAATGCGGGAGGATGCGGTTCCGTTCCCGGCGGCGTCGTCGTCGCCCATGGCTCGCTCCGCCCATTCGGCGTCCGCCTCGCCATGCTCCTCCGGGCGGCCGGTCATGGTTCGGAACTTGAGCATCTCGAAATCCCGGTCGTCGAGGCCGACGCGGCGTTGGCGGAAGAGGATCGGGCGCCCCAGGGTGAGCGCCGTGCCGACTGCCGCCAGAACGAGCAGCGGGGAGACGACGACGATCGCCACCAGCGCCAGCAGCCGGTCGAGCGCGTACTTGACCGAGACCCGCCAGGCCTTTGGATTGGACGGGTAGAGCGTCACCAGCGGCAGCCCGCCCACCCGCTCCAGGGTGATGCGGTCGGGGACGCCCTCGAAGAGCCTGGGCACGATCGCCACCGAGACCTGCATCCGCTGTAGCGCCCGCAGGAGTCCCAGCTGAACGTCGTAGGGCGCGTTGAAGAAGCTGATGATCGCGTGCTCGATGCCGTTCTCCCTCACCACCTGCTCCAATCGATCGTCGGACCCCAGCACCGGCAGCCCGCTTGGGTGCTCGACATCGAGTGGCTCGGGGTCGACGAAGCCGACCGGCCGCAGCCCCAGCTCCGGGTGGGCGAGCAGGCGTCGGGCGATCAGGTGCCCCACCCTGCCGGCGCCGAGGATCACGGTCGGCGCGCCGCCCTGACCGAGCCGGTTGGCTCGCTCGCTGACCATCACCAGCACCGCCCTGCCCGAGATCATGTAGACCAAGGCGAAGACCCAGGAGCGAATCGCCTCCTCCGCCACGTTCGGCTGGTCGGCGAAGGCGACCCGCAGGAAGGTGATCAGCATCGCCGCGAGTGCCGTGGCGGCGAGGATCGTCCGGGCGTCGTCGAGGAAGTGCCGGCCGGTAGTGGCGCGGTAGAGCCCGCGGAGCGCAAGCAGCGCGAGGACGAGGGCGGCGAAGACGATCCGCCAGCTCGGGTTGTCGCCGATCTCGGCTGCCGATGCCGAGAGGGTCTCGACCGTAGCCGCGAGCGCCAGCATCAGCGCGTCTGTGACCAGCCGCCAGTGCGCCATCCGAACGGCCGCCCGCCGGCGGGGCGCCCGCAGCCTCTCGCTCCGGGGCTTGTCCGTCCGCTCTGCGCGGGCAGCTCGCCTCGAAGGCTGCAGAAGGGCCTTCATCCTCATCCTGTTCGGCATACTGCTGCGATTTCGTGAGCCCACCGCAAGCATCCGCCCAAGTGGGCAGCTAGGCGTACGCCACGGATTGTGAGTTGCCCTCGTAGCGGCCAACGCGAAAGCGCGAACACTGGAGAGTCTTGAGAGCACTGCCGCCTCGCTTGTGTCAACTACCTTGGGCGACCTAACTGTGAAGACACGCCCCGCACGGATCACTTGGCCACCCCCGGTCCGCAGATTGCGAAGCCAATCCGGCTTGTTGAAGCGCGCTACTCGTCGGGAGGGCTTCATCGCTTGCCCAACTGCCGGCGGGCGACGGCTCTAGCCACTGATCCCCGTGAGCGGCCCTGGCACCGAGACGGATCTGGTCACCGGGGCGTTCAGTTATTCAGGCTCGCGTATCGCCGAGCTCCTGATCGAGTCCGGGCGAGAGGTAAGAACCCTCACTCATCATCCGGATCGCGAGCATCCCCTCCGGGGAAGAGTCCAGGCCGCGCCTTATCGGTTCGATGACCCACTCGCGCTGGCGCGCAGTCTCGAAGGGATCACCACTCTCTACAACACGTATTGGGTCAGATTCGAGCGAGGCGGGACGACCTTCGCCAACGCTGTCGCTAGCTCCCGGGCGCTGTTTGAGGCAGCTCGACGTGCCGGAGTCGCCCGCATCGTTCACCTGAGCATTGCCAACCCCTCAATCGACTCGCCGCTGCCTTACTACCGCGGCAAAGCACTCGTCGAGCAAGCTCTGGCTGCTGGTGATGTCCATTACGCGATCGTCAGGCCAACGTGGATCTTCGGCGGTGGGCGGGACATCCTGGCCAACAACATCGCATGGATCCTGCGGCGTATGCCGGTCTTCGTCATGCCGGGCGATGGCCGCTACCTCGTGCAGCCGATCCACGTAGACGACCTCGCGCACATCTGTCTGCGAGCCGCGCGTGGTCCCAGCGATGTGGTTATGGACGCGGCCGGGCCTGACACGATGTCGTTCGACGAGCTCGTTCGAGCCGTCCGGCACGCTCTCGGCAGGCGTACGCCGATCTTGCACGCATCGCCTACCGCCATGGCAGCCCTAGCGCGCGCGCTTGGCTTTGTCGTGCGCGACGTAGTCCTCACCGCTGACGAGATCCGCGGCCTTACCGCGGGGCTGCTGGTCTCGCATCAGCCCGCGCTCGGACAGATCTCTTTCATCGACTGGGTGAACGAGAACAGGTCAACGCTCGGCCGTGCATACGCAAACGAGCTGAACCGTCACTTTCGGATGCGGAAGACGCCTCCTCATGCCTGAGGGGATCTCGCGCACCAGACGACCAAGGACGTATCGCTTGTCGCCGATGAGCCAGCACGCAGACGCACTCGCCTGGGCTGAGGCGCAGGTCGCGGCCGCGCGCGACGATCCCGCGGAGCGCCTTGCATTGATCACGCGGACCTATCACGGGCCGACGGGCCGCGCACCGCGACACCTGCCGTTCCGACGGGCGGCCTTGTCGTTCATGCGCTGGCAGACGCAACGCGGTCTGCTCAATCCGCTCGACGCGTCGCCTCCGGGCAGTGTGTGGTGGCGCGCAGTGAATGAGCGACTGCTGCGGGACGGATGCGAATCGGTCGCGCTCGCCGGCGGTCTGGCCGGGGAGCCGTCGTCGCAACCCGTGCGGCTCTGGCTGGAGTTCATCACCAGACCAACGGCACGCAACTGGTACCGAGCCCACAACGCGAGCATCGTGAGCGGCTACCTCGAGCATCAGGAACTCGCCGAAGAAGAGAGCCCGCCGGAGCGCTTTTTCATGAACGTCGCGCTCGTCCGTGTCCTCTATGCCCACGCGCTCGTTGCGGCGCCGCGCCTGGCGGTAGGGCGATTCGCGCCGCTCGGCCGCCTGCTCGGCGACCCGCGGCTCGGGATGGCCGGGGCCTTCCTCTCACTCCGCCGCGTGATCCCAAACCGCTATCCGCTCGCCCGAGACGTCGAGACCTACATCGCCGACGAGCAGCGTCTCGGTCGGCTGCTCGACTACGCGGTGATCGCGCCGCGCACGCAACGCATGTACGAGTGGTCCGCCGGGGAGCTCGGCGAACCCCGCCTGCTCGAGCTGGTTCGGGACGGCAACCCCATTTACGCCTGGCCCTTTGAGCAACGACACGTGTGGCGCTCACCGCGCATCCCACTGGTGGGGCGCGTTCTCGAACGCGCCACCAGGGCGCGGTGAGACTGGCGGGACTTAGGGTGAGCGACCGGACTCGAACCGGCGACCGCCTGGACCACAACTCGCGGGTTCTGCTTGATCTGAGCTAATCCGAGCCTGTCTGAGTTGCTTTGAGTTGCTCTGAGTCGAGCGTGGTTGTTTCCAGATCTATGCCAAATCTATGCCCGTGATTGGAGAGGAGCCCAAGGGCGCCATCGATCCGCACCTCGAGCACCCGCTCGAAGGGCACGCCGGCCCGCTCGCTCGCGACGCGCACGTCCGCCTCGCGACCCTCGAAGAGCCAGAAGACGGTCTCGTCCGCGTAGACAAGGACCGAGCCGAGGAATTCGATCTCGTCGCCTTCACGGCGAAGCCGAAGCGCGGCCGCCTGCGCACGGTCCACCGCCGAGGCGAGCTTGCGTTCGTCGACCCCCGGCCAAAAGCATTCGACCAGGTACGTCCTCCTGGGGCACCACTCCTTAGGTGGCGGCTCGGGGCCGGAAGCGGCCGGGTAAGGGCGGCCACGAACGTCCTGCAATTCAGTTGTTCGGGCTATCTTGCTTGCCCGCGAACACTCGCCCTTGCCCAACCTGATGTACCCCTCTCGTACCCTCGAGGCGGGTCCTGGGCAGCCGGTGGGGGGTCATAAGGGACCTCGATCGAGTCCTGTTTGGTTGCCCCAGTGGCGTTACGGTATCCGCTAGGAGCGAGGAAGCATGGCCGTCTCGCAAACCCGGTCGCAACCACACCCAGTTGAGGTGGTGGACCCTGCACAGGCCGATCGTCTCGACGGGTTCGTGATTCGGGCGCAGGCGGCGGCGAAGAGCTTTCGCCGGCTCGACCAGGACGCCGTCGATGCGATCGTCTGGGCGATGGTCGTCGCCGGGCTCGAGAGCGCCTTCGAGCTCGCCCAGCTGGCGATGGAGGAGACCCAGTTCGGCGTGCTCGAGGACAAGGTCGTCAAGAACTACATCGCCACCGAGTTCCTCTACGACTACCTGAAGGACAAGCCGTCGGTCGGGGTGATCGAGGAGGACCCGAAGCACGGCATCCAGAGGGTCGCCGAGCCGATCGGAGTGGTGCTGGCGCTGCTCCCGATCACCAACCCGACCTCGACCGCCCTGTTCAAGTCGATCGTCGCGGCCAAGACCCGAAACGCGATCATCTTCCGCCCTTCCGCGCGCGCCGCCCGCTGCGCCGCGCGGGCGATCGAGATCCTTCAGGGGGCGGGCGAGGCCGCCGGGCTGCCCCCCGACGCCCTCCAGGTGATCCCCGACCCGACGCTCGATGTCTCCCAGTACCTCTTCCACCACGACGGCATCGACCTGATCTGGACGACCGGGGGCCCCAAGGCGGTCGCCGCGGCCAACGCGGCGGGCAAGCCCTCGCTCAGCGTCGGCGCCGGGAACGCCCCCGTCTACCTCCATCACAGCGCCGACATCGGCATGGCCGTCGTCGACATGCTGATCTCGAAGACCTTCGACGCCTCGGTGATCTGCCCGGCCGAGCAGACCTGCGTCGTCGACGAGGCGATCTACGACGACCTGGTCAAGGAGTTCGAGCGCCTCGGCGGGCAGCTGCTGGACCCCGGCCAGGTCGAGGCACTCGCCGATCTCGCCTTCGAGCCGGACGGACGGGTGGACGCCCGCGCGCTCGGTCAGTCCTGCGTCAACCTCGGCGCGATGGGCGGATTCAAGGTGGACGAGGGGGTCAAGGTCCTGCTGGCGCCCCTGCCGTCCGAGCTCGGCGAGCTCGCTGACCACCCCCTGATCCAGGAGAAGCTGATGCCGGTCCTCGGACTGGTCCCCTCGCCCTCGGTCGACCACGGCGTCAGCGCCTGCGAGCTGATCACCGAGCACGGCGGCCTCGGGCACACCTCGGCCGTCTACGCCTCCGACGACTCGGTGATCGACCAGTTTGCCGCGCGGGTGCGCACCGGCCGCATCTTGGTCAACGCACCCACCGCGGTCGGCGCCCTGGGCGGGATCTACAACTCGCTCACACCCACCTTCTCGCTCGGCTGCGGCACCTGGGGGGGCTCCAACACCACCGACAACGTCAACTACAGGAATCTGCTCAACGTGAAGACCGTGTCGCGTCGACAGGCGCCCCCCCAATGGTTCCGCGTCCCCTCCGACACCTACATCAACGCGGGCGCGATCGAGAACCTTCGCGAGGTCAAGGCCTCGAAGGTCCTGCTCGTCACCGACATCGACGGCGAGGCCCGCGGGGTCGCCGACGAGGTGCGGCGCTACATCGAGGGCCCGAGCGTGCACGTCTTCTCCGAACTCCACCCGGAGCCGACCGAGGCGCAGATCGAGGCCGGAACCGAGGTGCTCGGCGAGTTCGGCGCCGACTGCGTCGTCGCGGTGGGCGGCGGCTCCGTGCTCGACGCGGCGAAGGCGATGCGGCTCTTCCACGAGAGCCCCGACGTCTCACTGCGGGAGCTCTCGCTGCCCTTCCTCGACGCGCGCAAGCGGGTCGCCCACTACCCGGAGGTCGAGCACACGGTTCGGCTGCTAGCGCTGCCGACCACCGCCGGGACCGGGTCGGAGGTCTCGCCGGCGACCGTGATCAGCGCGGGCGGGCGCAAGGTGACGCTGGTCGACTACTCGCTGGTCCCCGACGTCGCGATCGTCGATCCGACCCTGACCCTGACGATGCCGCCGAGCGTGACCGCGGACACCGGGATCGACGCACTCACCCACGCCCTGGAGGCGGGCGTCTCCATCTTCGCCTCTCCCTACACCGATGCGTTCTGCATGCAGGCGATCAACCTGATCATGGACGCGCTGCCGCGCGCCTGCGAGAACGGCGCCGACCTCGAGGTGCGGACGGCGATGTCAAACGCCGCGACGATCGCCGGGCTGGCCTTCTCGAACGCCTTCGTGGGGGTCAACCACGCGCTCGCACACGCGGTCGGGGCGCGCTTCGGGATCCCGCATGGCCGCGCCAACGGCATCTTTCTGCCCCACGTGCTGCGCTACAACGCCTCGATCCCATCGAAGTTCATGCCGGCGCCCGGCTACTCGACCTACGTCGCCCCGGACAAGTACGCGCAGATGGGCTGGGTGCTCGGGCTGGGCGGCAAGGACATGGACGAGCGGCGCGCTCGCTTCTTCGGGCGGGTCGACGAGCTGCTCGACGCGGTCGGCGTGCCCCGCTCGCTGGCCGACGCGGGAGTGTCTCGGGAGCAGTTCGAGTCCGCCCTGCCGGACCTGGTCAGGGACGCGTTCTCCGACCCGAGCGGCAGAACCAACCCGAGGATGCCGATGCTCGAGGAGCTGGCATCGCTGCTTACGGCGGGCTACGAGGGCCGTCCCTAGTCATGGCCCGATCGGAGCGGATGTCGCACGCCGACGCCGCCTGGCTGCACATGGACCAGCCGACCAACCTGATGGTGATCACCGGGGTCCTCTGGTTCGACCAGCCGCCGGACTGGGAGGGCGTACGGGAGACGATCAGGCAGCGGCTGGTCTCACGCTTCCCCCGTTTTCGCCAGCGGGTGGTCGAGGGAAGGGCCCCGCTCTCCGGGCCGCACTGGGAAGACGACCCACGTTTCGACCTCGACCTTCACCTCCATCGCGTCGCGCTCCCCGCGCCGGGGGACCGCGCCGCGCTCCAGGCCTTCGTCGCCGATCTGATGGCCAGCCCGCTCGACCGCTCGAAGCCCCTCTGGCAGTTCCAGCTCGTGGATGGCTACGGCGATGGCGCCGCCCTGGTGGGCCGGATCCACCACTGCATCGCCGACGGCATCGCACTCGGCCGCGTCCTGCTATCGCTGACCGACGAGTCGCCGGACGCGGGGATCGCACCGCCCGATGACGAGCGGGCGAGGCCCGGCCCGCGCGGCGGCCCGCTGGGGGCCTTCTTCCGCCCGGCCGCGGGCGCCGTCGCGGTCGCGCGCGGCGCTGCGGGCGCGGTGGCGCACGAGACGATCGAGGTGGGCAAGCATCCCTCGCACCTGCTCGACCTGGCGTCCAGCGGACGCGCCGACGCCGAAGCGCTGGGGAAGGTGCTGTTCAAGGGCGCGGATCCGCCGACCCCCCTGAAGGGGCACCTGGGAGTTGCCCAGCGCGTCGCCTGGTCCTCGCCGATCCCGCTGGAGGAGGTGAAGGCGATCGGTCACGAGACCGGCACGACCGTCAACGACGTGCTGCTGACCGCGGTCGCCGGGGCGCTGCGCCGCTACCTGAGCGGCCGCGGCGGGTCGGTGGAAGAGCTGACCGCACTGGTCCCATTCAACCTGCGCCCGCTCGATCAGCCGTTGCCACGCGACCTCGGCAACCGCTTCGGCCTCGTCTTCCTGGCGCTCCCGGTGGGGATCGAGGACCGGCGCCGAAGGCTGGACGAGGTGCACCGGCGGATGGAGGAGATCAAGCACTCCCCGGAGGGCGCGGTCTCCTACGGGGTGCTCGACGCGATCGGCAGGACGCCGGTGCAGATCGAGAAGCTGCTCGTCGACCTGATCGCCACCAAGGGCAGCGCGGTGATGACCAACGTGCCCGGGCCGCGGCAGCCCGTCTACATGGCGGGGACACCAGTTAGCGGCGTCCTCGTCTGGGCGCCGTGCTCCGGAGGCGTCTCGATGAGCGTCGCGATCTTCAGCTACGCGGGCGAGGTCACCGTCGGTCTGATGGTGGACGCGGGGCTGGTTCCTGACCCGGAGGCAATCGTCTCCGCGTTCGAGCGGGAGATCGGCGCTCTCCGCGCCTGAGGCACCTTTGGGCTCACGTCAGGGCAGCCGCCGGGTCGCCCTTGTGTCTCCTGCACGGCCGGCTCGCGGCATACCCGACCAGCGCGCCGCAGAAGGCTTCTTCCGCGAGCATCGTCTCTTCGACGTTCAGCACCCTAATTCCGCCCAGGCCAAAGAAACTCACAGGTCTCTGACTACCAATGGGCACCAAGGGGAGTGGAGCTGGTTCGCACTAAGCAGTGGCCTTCAACCCGGCAAGGACAAGCGAGATGACCTGTTCGTAGTCGGTTGCGATCCCCGGAGCCGACCATGACGCCGCGTTCGCCGGATTGTGGAAGCGGGCGGTGGCGTCGAACACCGCCCGTGCCGCGGCCCCAGGATCCTCGGCGACGAACTCGCCCTGCTTGACGCCGTCCCCGATGATCCGGGCGAGCTGGGCAACCAGAGTGGTCACGTGCGCGGTAATCACCTCCCGCGACTCGCCCGCGATCTGGACATAGGTGGCGAACAGCTCCGGGTCGTCGCGGGCACGGCTCTGCTTTGCCTCGACCAGGAGGTCGAGCCAGCGCCTGAGCCGTTCCGGCGCGGGGCCGTCCTCAGTCGCCACCTCCGCCAGGGGCTCGGAGACGCCGGCGAGCCATCGCTCAGCGACCGCATCGCGCAGCGCCGCCTTGCTGGGAAAGTGCCGGTAGACGCTGCCGTGGCTCACCTCGAGCTCGCGCGCCACGTCCACCACCGTCGTCTTGGCTGGCCCATAGCGCCGCAGCACGTCCTCCGACGCCTCGAGGATCCGCTCGGAGGTGAGGGGTCCTTCGGTCATCGCACGAGGCTAGCCACGCTCGCTGTCTAGGATCGCCATTTGCTGGTCGTCGTAGCGCTCGCCCGCGGCCGCCCCGGCCGGCACCGCGTCCTCGATCGCGGCGAGGTCATCCTCTGAGAGCTCCACCTCGAGGGCGCCGAGCGACTCGGCCAGGCGCTCGCGCGTCCGCGCGCCCACCAGCGGCACCACCTGATCGCCTCGGGAGAGCACCCAGGCGATCGCGACCTGGGCGGTCGTCGCCCCCTTCGCCTCGGCGACCGCGCGGATCTCCTCGACCAGCTCAAGGTTGCGCTCGAGGTTGTCGCCGCTGAAGCGGGGCGCATGACTTCGGAAGTCAGCCTGGCCGGTGTCGCGCTCGCGGCTCCAGTAACCGCTGAGCAGCCCGCGGGACAGCACGCCGTAAGCGGTGACGCCGATCCCGAGGTCCCGGCAGGTCGGCAGGATCTCCCTCTCGATCCCGCGGGAGAGCAGCGAGTACTCGATCTGCAGGTCGCTGATCGGGTGGGTCGCATTGGCGCGGCGGATCGTCTCGGCGCCGACCTCGGAGAGGCCGACGTGGCGCACGTAGCCCGCCTCCACCATCTCGCCGATCGCCCCGACCGTCTCCTCGATCGGGACCTCGGGGTTGTAGCGGCCGAGCCGGTAGATGTCGATGTGGTCGGTGCCCAGGCGGCGCAGGCTGTAGGCGAGGAAGTTCTTGACCGCCGCCGGGCGGCCGTCGACGCCAGCCCAGCCGCCCTCGGGGTCGCGGAGAACACCGAACTTGACGCTGATCACGGCCGCGTCGCGGTCACACCCCTGAAGCGCCGTGCGGATCAGCATCTCGTTATCGCCCATCGCGTAGTAATCACCGCTGTCAAGCAGGTTGATCCCGGCGTCGAGGGCGGCGTGGATGGTGGCGATGCTCTCGTCGTCGTCTGCGGGCCCATAGAGGTCGGACATCCCCATGCAACCGAGACCGATGGCGGAGACGGTGGGGCCGGATGAGCTGAGCGCGCGGGTGTTCACCATGGTTCTCCTCCAGTGAGTTGGGTAGGTGCAAGGCACGATGGCATATGGGCTGACAGATTCCATACTTTGTCAGCGCCCCTTCACGTTAAGCACAATTGGAAGAGCGGAGCCGCAGCGCTGCCTTACTCAGCCCACGGCCCTATCCCGCTCACCCGGTCGACCGCAATCCGTATCCGGACGCCGGCCGGCGGATTGTCCATCGGCGGAAAGCGCACATCGTGGCCGAGATAGACACGCGCGAGGTCCTGAAGCAGCTCGGGGGCGCCGCCCTCCTCGATCGTCGCTCGGCCATGGACGACCACGTACTCGCGCAAGCCAGGCGGTTGGATCCTGGTTCCCTCAAACGAGACCGCTACCCGCGGATCGCGCCGGACGTTCTCGAGCTTTCGCTGGCGCGGATCCAGATGCCCGGTGAGCAACTCGTCGCCCTCGACTGCAACCCACACACACGTCACCTGAGGGGTGCCGTTCGGGCTCGTGGTGACCAGATGTCCGAGCGCGCCGGCCCGAATGAGCTCCTTCGCGCTGTCGGGAAGGGTCATGGGCGACCGAGTGTACGTCCGCGCTGACGGGGTCTTCCGGAAAGGTGAGCGACCGGACTCGAACCGGCGAGCGCCGGGACCACAACTCTGTGGATCTTGGTTGACCTGGGCTACCCCGAGCCTGGTGAACTGCCTGCAGTTGATCGAGGCTGGGCGTGGCTCCTCTGAACTGAGCGCCTCGGCTGCGACTGCGGCACAGCTTCGGCTTGCACAGCCGGTGTCTTGCCTGCCGAGGAGGTCGCCTTACAACGGGCGTTCCACCGTCGCACCCGCTTGCAGCTCGATGATCTCGTCCTTGATGCCAACCCTGATCGGGTGGATGTCAGCCGGGCGGGCGCTCATCCTCACCCGGTCCCCCCCGATCTCGATCTCGAGCCCCCAGTGGCGCCGATAGCAGATCTTAAGCCGCAGCTCGTTCAACTCTTCGGGGAGGCTCGGGTCGAGCCACAGCACTTCCTCTCTCGTATCAAGCCCGGTGTAGGCCCGCTGGAGCAGGTCCACGGTCCCCGCCATCGCCCCGAGGTGCACGCCCTCCGGAGTGGTGCCGCCCTGGATGTCGGAGATGTCGCTCTCGAGCGCCTCGGAGAAGAGCCGCCACGAGCGCTCCCGGTCGGAGCGGACCAACACCCAGGCATGGACCACCTTGCTCAAGGTGGAGCCATGCGAGGTGCGCGCCAGGTAGTACTCGACGTTCTTGGGGATCGTGTCGGCTTCGAACGGGTAGCCGAGCCGCCCAAATAGCTCTCCCAGCTCGTCGGCTGAGAGCAGATAGAAGAGCATCAGGACGTCCGCCTGCTTCGATGCCTTGTAACGGTTGGGGCTATCCCCTTCGGCCTCCAGGATCCGGTCGAGGCGCTGGACGTTTCCGTACCTCTCGAAATAGGTCTCCCAGTCGAGCTCCTTCAGCTCGTCGTAGCCCTCGAACTGGCTGATGATCCCGTCATCATGGAAGGGGACGAACAGCTTGCGGCTGATCTCATCCCAGCGCCCCAGCTCTTCGCGCCGCAGCTTCAGCGACGCCGACAGCTCCTTCTGCCGTTGCTCGGGGAGCGCATCGATCACATCCGTTGCTCGCCACAGCACCCATGCCGCCATCAGGTTGGTGTAGGCGTTGTTGTCGATCCCTGGCCGCTCGGAACCGGGATAGGCGTCGTGGTACTCGTCGGGGCCGACGACCCCGCGGATCACGTACCGGTCGCGTGCTGGGTCGTGGGTGGCGATACTCGCCCAGAAGCGTGCGATCTCGATGAAGATCTCGGCGCCGTAGAAGGCCAGGAGCGTGACGTCGTTCGTCGCCTGGTGGTAGCGCCAGATGTCGTAAGCGATCGCGGCGTTTATGTGCCGCTGGAGTCGAGAGTTGTCGGGGATCCAGCGGCCCGAGCGCGGATTGAAGTGGACCTTCGGGGTCAGCTCCTCGCCGTTGGAGCCGCTCTGCCACGGGTACATTGCGCCCTCGTATCCCGCGTCGGCGGCGGCCCAGCGAGCCCGCTTCAGCCGCCGGTGGCGGTAGCGAATCAGGGTCCGGGTGAGCCCCGGAAGCCGCAGGTTGAAGAAGGGAAAGACGAACAGCGCATCCCAGAAGACGTGCCCCCTGTACGCCTCCCCCGATAGTCCCCGGGCCGGGACCCCGGCGTCGAGCTCGGCGGTGTGTCCGGAGATGTTCCCGAGCAGGTGAAAGATGTGGAGGTGCGATACCGCCGAGGCGAGCTCTTGGCCCTCGAGCTCCAGCGAGCACATGTCCCAGAGCTCCTCCCAGCGCAGCAGGTGCTCGGAGAGCAGCTCCTCGAAGCCGGGGGCGCGGGCCACCTCCTTGCAGGCTTCGAGACCCGGCTCGGAGATCGCCGGTTCGCGCGACGTGAACAGGGCGACGACCTTCTCCACCGTGATCCGCTCTCCCTGCGCAACCTCGACCTCGGCCTCGAGACCGATCCAGGCCCGCTCCTCGATCACCCGGCCGCTGAGCGCGAGCGCCTCGTTGTCGCGACGCAGCCGCGTGCGCGCGGCTTCGGCGATCCGGATGCGCGACTGGCTCGTCTCGGCTTGGAGCAGGAGCACCTCGGAGTCGACCGCGCGTGTCTCGAGCGGCACCAGATGGCGGTTGGCGAGGCCACGGTAGCGCTCGACGCCGTCGTTCACCACGCGGCCGTCGAGCGCCGAGCAGAAGGTGACCCGCCCCGACCAGTCGATCGGAAGCAGGGTGGTCTGAAGCGCGGCGAGATGCGGGCTCGCCATGCTCACCAGCCGCCGCTCGATGATTGCGGTCTCGCGCCGCTCAGCGTCGCGGAACCGGAGCTCCCGCCGCAGCACGGCTGCGCGCATGTCGAGCTCCTGACGGTAGGCGATCAGCTCGACGGTGGAGAGATCGAACCACTCGCCGTCCTCGATCCGGAAGGTGAGCGGGAGCCAGTTCGGGAGGTTGACAATCGACTCGTCCCCCACCTCGCGGCCCGCGACCTCGCTGGTCAGCCGGTTGTAGCAGCCTGCCGCATAGGTGCCGGGGTAGTGGACGCCGTCCGCCATCGCCTCGGGCGCGGCGCCGCGGCTGGCGAAGCGCCCGTTCCCGAGCGCGCACAGGGCCTCCCGGAGGCGCTCCCGGGCAGGGTCGAAGTCCTCGTAGGCAAGCGACCAAGGGCTGAGGATCGGCGCCCCGAGGGCACCTGCGTCGATCACGGGTCGCTTTCGTTCGCCGCCCACACACGCACCTCGCCCAGGTCCCCGACGACCTCGCAGACGGTCTGCGCCGCGTCCAGGCGGTCCCTCCGGATCTCTGACAGTCGTCGCTCGCCTTCGCTGGTGGTCATCCGGGGCGACTTTAGTCACTGCATTCGAGCTTGCGCGGCAGCCCCGGCGCCGGGTCGGCGCCCACGGTCAGCACCCAACCGGGCTCCTCGCGCCACCAGCCGGTGATTCGCCCCCCGTCGGACCAGCGCAGCTCGAGCGGACGCCACTCCCGCGCGGGCGCGGCCACTCCCAACGGTCTGACAGCGGTGCCCCGCACGTCCAGGCGCAGCCCTTCCCGACGCGCCTTGGCCGCCGCCTCCTTGGCCGCCCAGATGAGGTTCGCCGCCAGCGACCGCCTCCCCTCCGGCAGGCTCTCGAGCAGCTCCCTCTCGGGCTGGGCGAGCCACTCGCGCACGAAGGCCTCGCTGCGGGGCTCCAGCAGCTCGAGATCACAGCCGAGCGCGACCGGGGCGGCCGCGGCCACCGCCAGCGCCCGTCCCGCCCGGTGGCTGATCGAGAGCGCGACCCGCGCGGGCTCTCCGTCGAGGTGGGCCTCCGGCGCCCCGTCGGCGGCCGCGAGCACCTCCACCCGCGCGGGCTCGACCCCCAGCCACGAGCCCACGGCCGCCTTGGCGGCGAGGCGCCCGAGCCGCCAGTCGCTGCGTCGCTTCTCGATTCCCAGCTGCCCGAACGCCGCGCGCTCGCGCCGGCTCAGCCATTCGTCGCCTCGGGGGGCGTCAGCGAGCGAGCGTGTCAGCCAACCGAGCGCGGTCATTTCCTTGCGCGAGGCGTTCCTCGGTGCGGCGGATCCCGCGCTCCACGGCCTCGATCAGATAGGGGCGCAGCGAGCGGGGCGGGATGATCCGGCTTACCGAGCCGACGTCAACGGCGCGCTCGACGCTGTGGACGGCGTCGAACTCCGCCGCCATCTCGCCGAGCTTCTCGGAGTGCACCTGGCCCCAGAGCTCGGCCCGCTCGGAGCGCAGTCCTTGGCGCTCGGCGCCCTCGGCGCCCTCTATCCGCTCGTCGATCTCCCTGATCCGAGGGTCCTCGCGGGTTCGCCGCTTCACCTCGCCGGCGAAGACGACCGCGGCGGCCGGCGCCCCGCCGATCACCGAGGCGTGGGCGCCCTCGAGTGCGACCGTCTCCAGCTCATCGTTGAGCCTCTGGGAGAAGACGACGAATGCGCCCCCGTGGTAGCGCGAGACGACGCAGAAGACGATCGGTCCCTGGAAGTTCACCACCGCCCGGCCGATCTCCGCTCCGTACTCGAGCTGCCACTTCGCCATCGACTCCGGGGCGCCGTCGAAGCCGGCGAGGTTGGCGATCAGCACGACCGGCCGGTTGCCGCTGGCGGCGTTCAACGCGCGGGCGATCTTGCGAGACGACTGTGGGAAGAGGGTTCCTGAGGTCCACTGCTCCGGTCCGTCGGCCGGGATCCCGCCGTGTCGCGCAAGCGGCCTGGACTCAATTCCCAGCATCGCCACAGGGCGGCCGCCCAAATGGGCGTCCCACACCACCGCCATCTCAGCGTCGTGCCAGCCGCTCCAGCGCTCGAGCGGTGCGTGGTCGCTGTCGCCGACGGCCCGCATCACCGAGCGGATGTCAAACGGCTTCTTGCGGCCGGGGTTGCGCTCGTCCGAGAAGATGTCGCCGACCCGGTCGAGGTCGGAGCCGGGCGCATCATGAGGGGCGGGGCCGACGTCGCGGTCGAAGGGATCGGAGGTGGCGGCGCGCCTGGGGAATCGCTCGCCCGGGCGCCACGTAGGTGTGGTCGTAGTGGTCAAGCAGCACCCGGCAGGCCCCCGCCAGGTCGGGCGCCCAGTACTGGGCCTCGCCGTTTGGTCCCATCACCCGCTCGTAGCCTCCGATGCCGAAGTTGTCCTCGGCGGACACCCCACCCGAGTAGTCGAGCGCCTGCTTCCCGGTGAGCACCATGGCGCTCTCCGGCGTCATCACCAGGATCCCACTCGTGTGCATCAGCATCGTCGCCTCGGCGTTCCAGTAGGGCTGGGCGCCCACGTTGATGCCGGTGACGACCACGTTGAGCTCGCCTCCGCGCTGGGTGTAGCGTGATGATCCGCCGCAGCACTGCGGCGATCCAGTCCATGTTCTCTGTCCCGGAGTCCATCGCGATCATCGCCCCGGCGGAGAGCGCGAACCACTCGGCGGGCACGCGGAGCTCCTCCGCCAGATCGAGGGCAGCGATGATCCGCCTGCACTCCGGCTCGGCGAGCGAGCCCAGCGCGCGCGTCGGGTCGCCGAAGAGCGCAACTCGCAGCATCCCCTCCGGGTAGCGGTCGGTTCGGTTGCGCACGAGCCCGACGACGACGCTCGCCTCGTTGAGAGCAGGCGCCCGATCCACTGGCACCAACCGACCGCGCTGGTCCAGGTCGTGCTCGACGAAATCGCCCGGGTGGGAGCCCTTCGTGCTCGGACTCGCCCCGTGTCGGGGCGAGCACCTTGACCAGCTCCGCCGGATGGACGGTGCCGCGCTGGCGAGCCCGGATGATGCGGCGGGCAGCGTCGTCGAGCGGCCACAGCGGCCTGTCCGGCGGGTCGTCCACCTCGACGACGACGCCGCGCCCGGTGGGACTGAAGAACCGCAGGTCGCGCAGACGCTCCTCGCCGTCCTCCCGCATCCGCCCGCGCACCTCCACCATCTCGATCCCGAGGTCACGGGTGGGCCGTCCGTAGCGGAGCATGATCGTCCGCAGGTCCTCGGGCGGGATCGTGATCGTCGGCCACGACGTACATCTGCACCCGGTTCCAGAACAGCCGGCGGCGAGGTTCCCGCTGCGCCTGCGCGTCGCGCATTGCCTCGAGCGACTCGTCCAGCGCCCGCTCCAGCTCCGGGAGGGCGACGATCCGCCCGGCAACGTCGCGCACCGGCGTCAGGTCGCGCACCTCGGCCAGCGCGAACAGGCGCTCGTCCTCGGGGTTCGAGCGCGCGGTGCCCTGGTAGAGGTAGACGTCCTCCGGCGAACGGCCGGCGCTCGAGCTCGAACTCCGAGAGCCTCCACAGGTGCAGGCGCTCCGCCATCATCGGGTGAAGCCCGCGCAGAGACTCGTCCTCCTCGAGAAGGCCATCTTCGGCCCGCCGGAAGCTGAACACATCGATCGCCCCCATGCCCCGGCCTCGCTCGGGATCGGCCAAGGCGAACACCACCCGTTCCAGCGCCGGCGGCGGCTGCGCCTGCGTCGAGCACCGCCCCGAGGCGCACGGCCAGCTCGCCTCGCGGCGGCGCGGGGCCGTCGTACTCGGCATACAGGTCCACCACCAGCGCCTTGCCCTCTGCGGTCTCGCGGGCGAGTGCGGCAAGACCCGTCAGCGCGGCATCCAGCTCGCCCAGCTCCACGAAGGCGGCGGCCAGGCGCTTCTCTCTTCCCTGCTCGCGGTAGCCGGAGCAGATGAACGAGAGATCGGCTGCCCGGGCCTCGGAGAAGGCGCGAGAGCTCGCGCATGCGGTAGTAACGGCGGGCCATCACCTCGAGCAGCACACGAGCCAGGGCGGGCTCCGCCGAGCGCAGCCTGCGCGAGAGCAGGCTGGCGAGCGCCTGCGGGCAGGCGACGAGCTCCCGCATGCGCTCCTCGCGGTCGGGGCGGTCGGGCTCCGAGGCGAGTGCGTCCAGGTGCCGCTCGGCCTCCGCATATGCGGCCTCGCGCGCCGCGGCGATCACCGGCTCGTCGTAGTAGCGGTAGCGAACCTGCCCGCACGAGGTCGGCGATTGCCGGGGCGCGGCCCTCGGTCGCGGCCCCGAGACGCGCGAGCGTCTCCGAGAAGTCATCCGGCGATCCATCGCGCGAGCTCGCCCGCCTGCTCCAGCCGCCGGTCGAGGATCGCCAGCACCGCCGCGTGCTGCGGCCCAAGCCGCTGCTGGGAGAGGAACAGCCGGTAGCAGGCGTCCTCGAGCTCGGGGGTGCGATCCATGTCCTCGATGCCGTAATGGGCGAGCGCCCGCCGCAGCAGCGCGCTGAAGCGCTCCGGCAGCCCCTCGCGCCTCCGGATCGAGCGAGCGCAGGAAGGAGTGGAAGTACTCCTGGGGGCTGCGCAGCAGCACCTGCGCGGGGTCGTCCGCATCGTGGCGGGGGCGGGTGAGCGCGCGCAGGTCCGCGAACAGGCGCAAGAGCCGGTCCTCGCCGGCGATCAGATCGGAGCGGCACTCGACGATCCGAGGAGGTGCTGTGAAGGTCCGCGATCGCCTCGTCGACCATTCCGCCGGGGACGTCATAGCCCATTACCGCAGACGCCAGGAGGCGAAGGCTCGCCATACAGCGCTCATGCGCCGCCGAGGCGCGCTGCTCGTCCTCGGCGAATTCGACCCGCTCGCCGCTCGCCCGCTCGGCGCCCTCCTCCTTGCGGGGCTCGACCTCAACCAGCGGGTCCCCGACATCCACCTGGACGTTGGGGCCGACCATCACCTTGCGCACGCGCCCCGCTTGGGGTGCGACCAGCGAGTTCTCCATCTTCATGCTCTCCAGCACCGCGACCACGTCGCCTGCCTCCACCTCCTCGCCGACCGCAACCGGCACCGAGACCACCACCCCCGGAGCGGGGCTTCGCACCGCACCCCCCTGGTCGTGCGAGACGCGATGGGGCAGGCCGTCGACCTCCACCAGGAGATCGGCGCCCTGGCGCGAGATCGCGGTGCGGAAGCTCGTGTCCCGGAGAGCGAGCCGCCGCTCGTGCTCGCCATGGCGCTCCACCTCCAGCTCGACCGCTGCGCCGTCGATCGTCGCCCGGTAGCGCTCGGGCCCCAGCTGGTGGACATGAAAGCTGTAGCTCTGCCCGCGGTAGCGCATGTCCACCCTGCGTCCCACCTCGGCCCCGGTCTGGGGCCGCCCTCGCCGAGCGAAGGCGTAAAAGCGCGCCCGGTCCGTAGCCGTCGCCTCGTCGTTCAGCTCGATGGCCGCCTGCAGCAGTGCCGCGTCAGCGTGATGCGGACGATCCTGATCGCCGCCGGCTCGCACGCGGTCGAGCCAGGTCGTGTCGAAGTCGCCCGAGCGCAGGTCGGGGTGCGAGAGCAGCTCGAGCAGGAAGCTGCGATTCGTCGTGCCGTCCTCGACCACGACGGTGGTCTCGAGCAGAGCGCGGCGCAGTCGGGCGATCGCCTCCTCGCGGTCTTGGCCGATCGCGATCACCTTGGCGATCATCGAGTCGAACTCCGGCAGGGATGCTGTCGCCCGCCACCAGTCCGGAGTCGACCCGCACGCCCGGCCCGCTCGGCAGCCGCAGGAGGGTGACCCTGCCCGGCGCCGGCGCGAAGTCGAGTGCCGGATCCTCCGCGTTGAGGCGCGCCTCGATCGCGTGGCCGCTCGGGGCTGGCGGCTCGCCCTCGAGCCGGCCCCCCGCGGCCACGTGCAGCTGGAGCTTGACGAGATCGAGCCCGGTGACCACCTCGGTGACGGGATGCTCCACCTGCAGGCGCGCGTTCACCTCCATGAACGAGAAGCGGCGCTCAGCGGGCTCGTAGAGGAACTCAACCGTGGCCGCCCCGCGGTAGCCCGCCTCGAGCACCAGGCGCCTGGCGGCCTCGGCGATCTCCTGCTCCTGCCGCTCGTCGAGGGCTGTGCTTCGGGACTCCTCGATCACCTTCTGGTTGCGCCGCTGAAGGCTGCAGTCCCGGACGCCGACCGCCCAGGCTCCGCCGGCGCCGTCGGAGATCGTCTGCACCTCCACGTGGCGCGCGGGGACGACGAGGCGCTCGAGCAGCACGGTGGGATCGCCGAAGGCCTGAAGCGCCTCGGACCGGGCCCGCTCGAACGCCGCCGGCAGCTCGCGGGAATCCAGCACCTTGCGGATCCCGCGCCCGCCGCCGCCCGCGCTGGCCTTGACCATGAGCGGGTAGCCGATGCCTTCCGCCTCCCGGACGGCCTCCTCGAGGCTCTCCACCGGCCCGCCGCTCCAGGGAGCGACCGGCACGCCGGCCCGCTCCGCCAGCCGCTTGGAGCTGATCTTGTCGCCCAGCAGCCGCATGGTGGCGGCGTCGGGGCCCACCATGACCACTCCCAGCCGCTCGCAGAGCTCGGAGAAGCGAGGGTGCTCGGCGACGAAGCCCCATCCCACCCAGGCGGCCTCGGCACGCGTCTCGCGCAGCGCCCGCTCCAGCGCCTCGTAGTCCAGGTACCCGGCCAGGCGGCTGCCGTCGGGGCCGATGAAGCTCGCCGGGCCAAGGCAGTAGGCCTCGTCCGCCGAGCGCACGAACAGGGCGTGCCGGTCGGGCTCTGTGTAGAGGGCGATCAACCGGATCGGCTCCCCGCCCCGCTCGTTGAGCTCGCGGACGGCATGGATCAGCCGCATCGCCGGCTCACCGCGGTTGACGATCGCGAGGCGGTGGAAGGATCGCTCTGCCGCCATCGGGGCTTTCGGGGCTCCTACCGGATCGCCGACTGGATTGGCTCGAGCACCTGCGGGTCGAGACCGCCCGGGAGCTCAATGGTCCGATACCCCTCGAGCCGTACCCGCGCCCGGCCGTCGGGCCCGACCACCTCGGCGTCGACGCCGTCGTCGCCGTCGCGTGGCCGGACCACCGCCCACAGCGGGCCCCCTCCTCGACGCCGGCGAATTGCTGCACTCGGTCCACGTGCGTGGGAAGGGCCATCCGCCCGATCGTGCCGAGCTCCCGCACGCCCGCCGTCTGGAAGCACAGCTCGACCAGCCGAGGTGCTATCTCCGTCGGCTGCCCGGGAGGCTCGTACGCGGGCGGGAGCTGGTCCGCGAGGCGGCCGACCACCGTCCCATCGCCACGCCAGGCGGAGTCCAGGACCTGGTAGGCGGGACCGTGGAAGTAGACCCGGTAGACGGCGTCGTGGTCCACGGTGGCGGCACCGGCCGCCTCCTCGGCGCCCGAGGTCTCGGCGAGCGGGGGCTCCGGCGCCTCGCGCGCGAGCAGCGCGCGTCCCGCGAAGTGGACGGTCTCCTGCTCACCCTGGCCGGGCAGCTCCCTCCGACCCACCAGCTGGCAGTCCGCCTCGATCGTGCCGTCACGGCCCTCCCGGAGCAGGGCCCGCAACTCGAGGGCGCGCGGCTCGTCGCGGTAGAACTTGAACGGCGCCTGCAGCTCGACGTCCTCCAGCGAGACCACGTGCCAGCCGGGCAGCAGCGCCCGAGCCGCCTCAGCGAAGCCCTCCATCCCCATCACCCCGGGCAGCACGGGTGTGCCGTCGATCCGGTGGTCGTTCAGGAACGCCTGCCGGGTTGGGTCCAGGTCGGTGACCACCACGAGTCCGTCACGCAGGGTCATGGCGGCAACCCGCCCGGTCATCGGTCCCTTGGGCGCGGTGATGCCCGCCGTGGCGAGCTCGGGATCGATGCCGCCCGTCGGATGCCGCTCCTCGGTCAGCAGTCCGAGAGTGCTCGCGATCAGCACCTCGCCGCTATCGCCGGCGGCGGTGAGCTCCCGGCGCACGATCGGCACGCCGACCTCTGGCGGCATCATCGCGATCCCCGCCGCCTCCATCATCTTGGGAATCGAGCCGCGGCTGGCCATTCCGATTCCGGCCCAGGCGGTCCAGTCGATGGCCACGCCGAAGGTGTCCGGTCGCGAGCGGCGGAAGTTCGAGACGCTCTTGCACACGAGGTCGTTCGCGGCGGCGTAGTCGGTCTGCCCGGCGTTGCCGAAGCGGCCCGAGATCGAGCAGAACGCCCCCGCCGCCCCGATCTCGCAGTCACGAAGGGCATGCAGCAACGCGAACCAGCCGTCGACCTTGACGTCGAAGACGAGGTCGTATTCGCGCTGCGGCTTGTCGGGCAGGAAATGGCTGACGTCGAGGCCGGCGCAGTGAAGGAGCACGTCCACTCGTTCGCCCCGCAGCTCGGCTAGCGCCTCCCCCACCGCCGCCGCCTCGGTGAGGTCGACTTGATGCCACCGAGACTCGCCGCCGGCGGCCCGGATCGCGTCGATCGCGTCGAGCGCCGGCCCGGGCTCGCTCGATGCGCGCCAGCTCGCGCTCGACCAGCTTCGGGGTGGGGCGCTCGCCACCACCCTTGATGCGCTCGATCAGCTCGCTCTTCAGACCCTCCTTGTCGGAGACGAAGCGCTCGAGGTCGGGGTCGTCCGGGTCCGGCGCGGAGACCAAGTCGAGCAGATGGAAGGTCCCACCACCGGCGGCCCGCGCCAGGTCGCTGCGTGATCGCTGAGACGATGCTGCCCGCGGCCCCCGTGATCACGAAGACGGAGTCCGGGCCGAGCGCGCGCTCCGGGTCGGGGCTCGCCTCGCGCACCACCAGGCCGACGCTCCAGCGCAGGCCGTCCGCGTGTCCGACCTCGACGGCGCCGGGATCGCGCAGCGTCTCCTCCACGAGCAGGTCGGCGATGCGCGGCGGTCTTGCGGCTGGGCGGGAAGTCGACCGCCTTGATAAGCGCATCGGGGCGCTCGCGGGCGAGCGCCTTGGTGAAGCCGGTGACGGCGCCGCCGAGCACCGAGGTGGCGCCGGCAGCGTCATAGCCGTGACGGCCGCCGAGGCGCGTTGCGGCGATCAGGAAGGCGTCCTCCTCCCCCTCCTCCGTCGCGAGCGCGCGCATGGCGCTGACGAGCAGCTTGACCCGCAACCTGAGCGCCTCATGCACCTCCTCGGGCTCCAGCTCGTCGAGGGGCTCCTCGTCGAGTGCCGGCAGCCAGTAGATGCCGTGGATCGGGCCGGCCTCCTTCCAGGCCCCGATCTGGCGCTCGAGCTCGTCGAAATCCGGGGACCCCTCGATCTCCAGCAGCTCGACCCCGAGCTTCTTCAGTCGTTTCGCGAGCGCCTCCCCCACTCGCCCGGAGTCGCGCTTGAGGATGACACGGCTGCCCTTGGCCAGCTCGACACCCGTCGGTACGCAGTACTCGAGCGGCGGGCGGAGCACCGGGACGGGCACGCGGCGCGTGAACCCGGCCTCGCCCTCGGGTGCGGGTTGCGCGGTCTCCGGTGCCGCTGCTGCTGCGGGCGCCGGTTCCTCCCGGCGGGCGCCGGGGCCGGCTCCGCGGCGGGGGCCGCGATTCCGGCGCGCTCGCGGACGAAGCCGATCACGTGGTTCAGGGTCGGGTAGTCGCGCAGCTTCAGGCTGTCGTCGCGCGGGATCTCGTAGGCCTCGCGGATCGTGGCGAAGACCTCGGCCTGCTTGACCGTGTCGATGCCGAGGTCGGCCTCCAGGTCGAGGTCGAGATCGAGCAGGTCGGTCGGGTAGCCGGTCTCCTCGGCGACGATCTCAAGCACCCGGGCTTCGACGTCACCTGTGGAGGCGGGCGCTGCGGCGGCCGCAGGCGCGGGTTCCTCGGCGGCCGGGGCCGGCTGCTCCGCGGCGGGCGGCCGGCTCCGCGGCGGGGGCCGCGATTCCGGCGCGCTCGCGGACGAAGCCGACCACGTGGTTCAGGGTCGGGTAGTCGCGCAGCTTCAGGCTGTCGTCGCGCGGGATCTCGTAGGCCTCGCGGATCGTGGCGAAGACCTCGGCCTGCTTGACCGTGTCGATGCCGAGGTCGGCCTCCAGGTCGAGGTCGAGATCGAGCAGGTCGGTCGGGTAGCCGGTCTCCTCGGCGACGATCTCAAGCACCCGGGCTTCGACGTCACCTGTGGAGGCGGGCGCTGCGGCGGCCGCAGGCGCGGGTTCCTCGGCGGCCGGGGCCGGCTGCTCCGCGGCGGGGGCCGGCTCCGCGGCGGGGGCCGCGATTCCGGCGCGCTCGCGGACGAAGCCGATCACGTGGTTCAGGGTCGGGTAGTCGCGCAGCTTCAGGCTGTCGTCGCGCGGGATCTCGTAGGCCTCGCGGATCGTGGCGAAGACCTCGGCCTGCTTGACCGTGTCGATGCCGAGGTCGGCCTCCAGGTCGAGGTCGAGATCGAGCAGGTCGGTCGGGTAGCCGGTCTCCTCGGCGACGATCTCAAGCACCCGGGCTTCGACGTCACCTGTGGAGGCGGGCGCTGCGGCGGCCGCAGGCGCGGGTTCCTCGGCGGCCGGGGCCGGCTGCTCCGCGGCGGGGGCCGGGGCCGGCTCGGCGGCCGGAGCCGGGACCGGCTCCGGTTCGGCCGCCGGTGGAGGCTCGGGCTCCGGCGCGGCAGTGGTCGGTGTGACGTGAGGCGCGGCGGGGACGGGGGCGGGGATCTCCGCGGGTGCCGGCGGGGCTTCGGCCGGCCCGCGATCCGCCACCCGCAGGCGGCGGTCGACGACCTCGAGCTGCGGCTCGCCCTGGCCGCTGATCCGCCTCAGCCAGCTCGTCCACGTCTCCTCGTCGGCGACCCGGTAGGCGTAGCCGAGCTCCTCCGGGTTACGGCGACGCCCGTCCCGCACCGGGGTCCAGCGCAAGAGCATCATGCTGATCTGGGAGCCGAAGCCGGCGGCGAGGCGAAGCGCGTATCGCACGGGGTAGCTGCCGCCCTTGGAGATGTTGAGCATCCCGAGCTCGGGATCCACTTCCTCGAAGTTCGGCACCGGGGGCACGATCCCGGTCTCGAGCGACTTGATCGCCACCACGTCCTCGATTCCGACCCCCATCGGGTGCCCGGTGAACCCCTTGGTGTTCGCGATCACGATCCGATCGGCGTCCGCCCCGAACACCTGCCGCAGCGCGCGTATCTCCGCCGCGGCGCTGCCCCCGCGCGCGGGCGTGTAGGTCTCGTGCGAGACGAAGACGGTCTCAGGGGCCATCTCGTGTCGCGAGGCCCCGCCGCTGGACTCGGCTCTCCTCACGAGGTCCTCCATGACCTGGCCGATGTGCTCGACGCTCAGGCGGGTCCCGTGGAAGGCGCTGTTGGCGGTCATCGCAGACAACACCTCGCAGATCGGCTGGATCCCACGCTCGCGGGCAGCCGAGGCGCTCTCGACGACCGCCGCCGCCGCGCCCATCCCGAGGATCATCCCGTGACGGCGCCGGTCGAACGGAGTGGCCGCATCCTCGACCTCCTCGTCGGTCGCCGCCGCTCCCGAGGCGAGGAAGCCCGCGCCGAGCCACGGCATCATTTCCTCCGAGGTCGCGTCGTCGGCGGCCACGATCACGACTCGGCGGCAGCGTCCGGCCGCGATCCAGTCCTCCGCAAGCGCCACCGCCTGGGTGGTGCTCGCGCAGGCTGAGTTCACCTGCGTGTTGGGACCGCGGGCGCCGATCATCTCCGCGAGCTGCGAGTGGCCCATCGACAGCACCCGGAAGAGGAAGCGGCGATCGAAGCGGTAAGGATGCTGCTCGAGCTCCAGCCGCAGGTCGTGGATGCGGCGATCGAGCTCGGCGAGCGCCACGCTGTGATCGCCCTCCTCGTCGACCAGCCGGGCGCGCAGGGACTCGAGGCCCTCGAGCTGATCGCGGCGCGAGCGGTCGGCCCAGTAGCCGTTCAGCTCCTCGGCGAAGTCGCCGAGGCCGGGGAAGGAGGAGGCGAAGATCACGCCGGTGTCGTCTCGCAGCTCGGTGGGCAACGCCCAGCCCGATGGCAGCTGCGAGCCCGTGGTGGTGGTCTTGTAGCCCAGGACCAGCGGGATGCCGGCGTCACGAAGCGCGTCGATGCCGGCGCCGATCGCCAGCTGAGTGTCCCGGCCGAGCGCTGCGACGCGGTCCCGGTCGACGCCGAACTCCTCCGCCAGGTCGAGCGCACCGGCCCGGGCGGCGAGCTTGATCACGTCGTGGGGGTCGTCGATCTCCTCGAAGGAGGCCTCCCCCTCGTCGCCCTTCCTCAGGCGGGTTACGTGCTTGTCGAGGATCTCGTGGCGCAGGCCCTCCGGTACGAGGTCGATGAACTGCTCGCCGTGGAGGATGCGGGCGAGGTTGTCGTCGGCGAAGGTCCGCTCGGTGCCGGGAAGGCCCAGGGCTGCACCGGTGATCACCACCGGCTCGCCGCCGCCGGGCTGCCGGCCGCCGTCGAGCAGGTCGCGACCGTGCTCCATGAAGTCGACGAACATCCGCCCCAGGTCACGCAGCGTCTCGTCGCCGGGGCCGTCCGCAGGGGGTCGGCCGGGGGGCTCGGACCGGATCTGGGCGGCGGGGCGGGAGACCGGCTGCGCGGCGGACGGGGCGGCCGGCTGCGCCTGGGACGAGGCGGGCGGCTCACCCACAGCCCCCCGTGCAAGGCCATGACCGGACGCATAGAGGCCGCAGAGCGCCTGGTTGAACGACGGCAGGTCGCCGTTCTTGGGGTGGTTGGTGAACAGAGCGAGAGTGTCATCGCCGTCCAGAACGTCGGCGGCGAAGCCGTGCAGGGCGCGCTTCGGCCCCGTTTCCACGAACACCCGAGCGCCCTGCTCGGCGAGGGTCCGCAGGCCCTTGACGAACTGGACCGGGGACGCGACCTGGCGTCCGAGGAGATCCACGATCTGTTCCTCCGCCCCGGGCCCGGTCGGGTAGAGCTCCCCGTTGACGTTCGCCACCACCGGGACCCGCGGCGGGGAGATGTCGAGCCGCCTGAGCATCTGCCGCAGGGGCTCCGACACGGGGGCGACGATCTCGGTGTGGAACGCGTGACTCACCGGGAGCAGCACCACCTGGTGCCCGCGGCTCTCGAGCCGCTCGGCCGCCTGGCGCACCGCTTCGGTGGCGCCACCGACCACGACCTGCGTGGTCGAGTTGACGTTTGCCAGCACGGCATAGCCGTCCAGCCCGGAGACCACCTCCTCGGCCTCCTCCAGCGGGGCGAAGACCGCGGCCATCGCGCCCGGATCCTCGAGCTCGAGGCCGGACATCTCGCGCCCTCGCGCGCTGACGGCCTCGAGCGCCTGGTGGAAGGAGAGGACGCCGGCGACCACCAGCGCCCCATACTCGCCCAGGCTGTGTCCCATCACGAAGTCGGGGGTGATGCCGTACGCGGCGAGCAGTCGGGTGAGGGCGATGTCGACCGCCAGCACCGCCGGCTGCGTGATCTCGGTGCGCATCAGGTCGGCTTCCGCCCGGCCCATCGCCTCGGAGTCCTCGGGATCGACGAAGATGAAGTCGGTCAGGTCACGGCCGTCGAGCAGCGGGCGCATGATCCGATCGGCCTCATCGAACGTCTCGGCGACGATCGGCTCAACCCGCCGCAGCTCGGCGAGCATGTTGGCGTACTGCGAACCCTGACCGGTGTAGAGGAAGACGACGGGCGGGGCACCGCCGGCGCCGCGGAAGATGCCGCGCCCCCGCAGCGCCTTCCAGCTCGCCGGGTTGCCGGAGCGCAGCGCCTTCAGGGCCTGGCCCGCCTTCTCCGCCAGCTCCCCCGCATCGCCGTAGTCGATCGCCACCCGCACGGCGGCGCGAAGCGATGCCTCGTCGGGCGGCGCGGGCGCGGGGACCTCACCCGACTCGGCGGCCGCCAGCGCCTCGGCGAGCCGGGACTCCAGCCCCCCCTCGTCGTCGGCGCCGATCACCAGCGCGCCCCGCAGGGGCGCCTTGCCTGGTGCGGTCGGCGGTGCCGGCTCGGCGCCCGACGGCGTGGCGCGCGGAGGGTCGCTGGGTTCACCGACCTCCGCCGGCACGGAGATCTGCGCGCCGCCGTTGCCGCTCAGCCGTCCGGGCACGTGCTCCTCGAGCACGGCGTGGAAGTTGGTGCCGCCGAAGCCGAAGGCGCTGACGCCGGCCACGCGCACGTCGCCGTTCTGGAGCTCCCAATCGCGGAGCTGCTCGTTGACGGCGAACGGGCTTGCGGACCAGTCGACGCTCGGGTTCGGCCGGTCGAAGTGGAGGGAGGGGGGATCACCTTGTAGTGGAGAGCCAGCACGGTTTTCAGGATGCCCGCCGCCCCTGCGCCGCCCTTGAGGTGGCCGATGTTGGACTTCACGGACCCGAGCCGGATCGAGCCCGCCCGCAGATCCGCACCGGAGAAGGCCTCGCTCAAGCTCTCCAGCTCAACCCGATCCCCGACCGCGGTCGAGGTGCCGTGCCCCTCGATCAGCGAGCACTCGGATGGGTCGAGCCCGGACTTACGCCAGGCTCGCTCGATTGCGAGGCGCTGCCCGATCGGGTTCGGCGCGGTGATCCCCTTGCCCTTGCCGTCGCTCGACCCGGCGATCCCGCGGATCACAGCGTAGATGCGGTCGCCGTCGCGCTCCGCGTCGGCGAGCCGCTTGAGCACGAAGACGGCGGCGCCCTCACCCATCACGAAGCCGTCCGCCCCCTCCGCGTAGGGTCGCGTCCCGGTGCCGGAGAGGGCGCCGATCGCACAGAACTTGATGAAGGTCGAGGCGCCCATGTTGCGGTCGATGCCCCCGGTGATCACGGCGTCGAACTGGTGCTCGACCAGCCCCTCGATCGAGGAGTCGATCGCCGCCATCGCCGAGGCGCAGGCGGCATCGACCACGTAGTTGGGGCCCCGGAGGTTGAACAGGTTGGCCACCCTGCCGGCCAGGCAGTTGCCCAGCTCGCCGGGCATCGTGTCCTCGGTGACGGGAGGTAGGTGGCCCCCCAGCCCCTCGTGCATCTCCTTGGCGATCGCCCGGCGCACCTCATCCGGCAGCGCGGCGTAGTGCTCGGCGCGCGCGAGGTCGCGCTCGAGCTCGGGCCAGGTGACGCGCAGCGTCGTGCGGTAGTGCTGCTCGCCCGACATCGCGTTGCCGAAGACCGCCGCGGTGCGCTCGAGGTCGAGCGGACGGTCAGGCCAGCCGTAGTCGAGCAGCGCCATGCGCGTACAGGCCACGCCCCACTTCTGAGCGTCGTCCATCGCGTCGCTGACCCGGGGCGGGATCGGCAGCTTCCAGGCAAGCGGATCCCACTCCCAGTCCCGGACCCAGCCACCGATCTTGGAGTAGGTCTTCTCCGGCGCCTGGGGGTCGGGGTCGTAGTAGAGCTGCGGATCCCAACGCTCGTCGTCCACCTCGCTGATCGCGTAGTGCCCGTCGGTCAGATTGCTCCAGAAGGACGCGGCATCGGGCGAGTCCGGCAGGATCGCCCCCACCCCGACGACCGCGATCGCGTGTTCCTCAGGGGTCAACTCCCGTCCTTTCTCCCGTACAGCACGTCCGCCACCTCGTCGAGGTCCGCCAGCAGCCCGGTCTGCGCCGCGTGGATCGACGCCAGGCCCAGGCGCTCACCCAGGCCCGCGGCGTCGTCGCCGACTCCGCCCACGACGAGACGCAGCCCATCGCCGGCCACTCGCATGGCGACCTCGCGGGCATTGACCCGGCTCATCACCGCCAGCGCCTCCGGCCCGAAGCGCCGATCGGCCTTGGCGCCCAGGCCGCTGCCGGCGGCCCGCGCCGCCCGGCGCGCCATCGCGCCGGCGCCCTCCACGAGGGCGATCAGCTCCCCGAGCCGCAGCAGCACGTGCTGGTTGCGGGTCAGGCGGCCGAGGCGGCAGGCCTCCATCATCGCGGCCAGCGCGTGGCTGGCCAGCGCAGCGGTGCCGGCACCGACCCCCGGCTGCGAGGCCTCGAGCGCCTCGAGCTCGCGCGCCGAAGCGTGGAAGTGGCCCCCGCGCGTCTTCAAGTGATCCTGCCAGCGGTCGCGGGCGATCGTCATCTCCATGATCTCCGAGGTGCCCTCGTAGATCGTAGTGATGCGGACGTCGCGCTTGATCTTCTCCACCATGTACTCGTGGGTGTAGCCGTAGCCCCCGTGCGCCTGGATCGCAGCGTCCGCGGCCGCGTTCCCGGCCTCGCTGGCCAGGTACTTGGCGATCGCGCCCTCGGTGTTGAGCGAGCCCCCGCCGGCGTCGATCCGCTCGGCGGTCTCCTCGATCGCGGCTCGCGAGGCTTCGAGGCGCACGGCATGGGGCACGATCAGCTTGTGGGTGTACCCCTGCTTCTCCGACAGCGGGCCACCGGCCTGGATCCGCTCCTGCGAGTACGGAATCGCCCGGTCGAGCGCCGCCCAGCCTGCACCGAGGCCGAAGGCGGCCACCATCAACCGCGTGAAGCCGAAGACCTGCTGGGCCTGAGTCAGTCCCGCCCCCTCGGCCCCTCCGACCAGAGCGTCGCCGTCCACATAGACGTCCTCGAGCACCAGGGCGGCGGTGTTGCTGAGCCGGATCCCGTGCTTGTCCTCGGGCTTGCCGTGAGTGAGGCCCTCGGCGCCCGACTCGACGACGAACCAGCTGGGCCCACCGGGCGCGAGCGCCAGGACGCTGGCCAGCTCCGCCACCCCCCCGTTCGAGATCCACTGCTTGGCGCCGGTGATCCGGTAGCCCCCGTCCTTGCCGTCCTCGTGCACGGGCTTGGCGACCGTCTTCAGCGCGGCCAGGTCGCTGCCGGCGTCCGGCTCGGTGGCGCCGTAGGCCATCAGGATCCCTTCCTCCGCGATCCGCGACATCCACCGCTGCTTCTGCTCCGGGGTCCCGCCAACGGTGATCGGGTCGGATCCGAGGAAGGTGGCCAGCACCGAGGTCGCGATTCCGAGGTCGATCATCGCCATGCGCTCGCAGACCCGGTAGACGTCGAGCGCGCCGCCCCCCATTCCGCCGTACGCCTCGGGCACGAACAGCAGCTGCACCCCGAGCTCCTCGCCGCACATGCGGCGCACGAGCTCCTCCGGGAACTCATCCTTCTCGTCGAGCTCGATCAGACGTGAGTCAGGCAGCTCGCGTCGGGCAAACTCCCCGATGGACTCCAGGGTGAAGTCGAGGGTCTCGACCTCAACACCAAAATCCTCCATTAGCTCTCTCGCTTCCCGGCTTCATCCAGGGCATCCCAAATCGGGCTTCGAGCGTACCACCGGCTCGCGCAACGCAAAACGGGCGGACGGCCGCTTCTTCTGGGCCCTGAGGACCGCCGTAGCGGCAAATATGATCTGTTGCGGTCTTGCCAAGCAAACAAGACACCGACCCGACCGGGACGTCGCTTGCCACCCTGCGCGGCGCCCTACAGGACCCCGTCGTCGAGGTCCGACGCGAGGCAGCGCTGGCGCTCGGTCTGCTTGGCGACACTGACTCGGCCGCGTCGCTTACGCGAGCGCTGAGCTCCGACAGCGAGCCCGTACGCCGCGGAGCCGCACTCGCGCTCGGGGGGATCTCGACCGCCGGGACAAGAAGGGCGCTCCTCGAGGCACTCCGGGCCGACCCTTCCGTGTGGCGCGAGGCGGCCGCCGCCCTCAGCAGGCACCACGATCCGCAGGTCGTTGATGGCCTCTCCGAGCTGCTCTCGGACCTCGAGGCGAACGAGCACGCCCGTCGGGGAGCCGCGCTGGCGCTGGGCGCATTGCTCGCCGGAGAGCCGCTATCGATGGAGACTCCCGTCTTCGAGGACGAGCAGGGCAGGCTGCACGTGATGATCTGAGTCACGATCCGGTCTCCGAGCGCGTGAGCCATCGACCGAATCGTGCGATCCCTCAGAGCTGAGCGACCGGACTCGAACCGGCGTCGGGGTGCTCAGTCGAGAACGACCGGGGGGTTGTGCCCGGGAATCACGACGTGCGGCTTCAGCTCACGGATCCGCCTCCACTGGCGCAGCAGCTCCTCGCGCTCCGGCCCGAAGTCCTCCGGCAGCTCCATCCGATCGAAGTACTCGGGCAAGGGTCCGACGCAGTCGGAGGCGATCGCGACCAGTCCCTCGTCGGTGTCCACCAGGAGAGTGATCAGGCCGTCGGAGTGCCCCGGGGTCCGAATCCAGCGCAAGCCGGGCTCGATCTCGCCCTCATCGCCGTCGAGGACCTCGAGTTTTGCGTTCTCGAGTTGGCCCGAGACGATCTGGGCGTAGGGCGCCTCCGTCTCCAGCCGGTGGACGTAGGTGCGCCGCATCGGCCACGCCGCCAGCCCCTCCGCGTGGTCGAAATGAAGGTGGGTGAGGATCACGTCCTTGACATCCTGCGGCTCGACCCCGAGCTCCGCCAAGGCCCCGATCACCGGCGCCCCCTGCATGATCAAGCCCGGATCGACCAGGTAGTCGCGCTCACCCCGGACCAGCAGGGTGTTGGGGAAGGCGACCATTCCGGCGTTTCGACCGCCCTCCTGGAGCTCCTTGTAGCGCTGGAAGCCCTCGGCGGAGCTGTCCACGGTGGCCGCCTCCGCCTCGCCGTTGGAGACCGCGAATACGTAGCGCTGCGCGGGCACGAGGATGTGGACGCTCGCCACCGGGGCAGACTAACCCGGCGCAGAGTGAGGGCGCCCAGCTGGGCGCCCTCGTTGAAACCGGTTGTCGCCGGGATCAGCTGGTGGGAACGCTCTCGCTCTCCGTCGCCGGAGTGGTGGTCGAGGTGTACTCGAACTCCTCCTCGGCTCCGAACAGCCTGTCGAGCACCGCGTTGCGCACGTCCTCACTCAGGATCAGGACCAGGGCGGCGCCGAGAATCGCGAGCAGCAGGGCCTTGCCGAGCCCGAACCTCCGCCGTCCGGTGCGCCGGCCGCGAAGCCGCTGGCTGGCGTCGCGAAGCGACTCCGCGGCGGTGCGGAGGTCGCGCTGGACCTTCTTGTCGTCCATCACCGCCTTCGCCGGGCCCTTGCCGTTCAACATCCGCCCGTAGGCGTTGCGGGCCGCCTCGAAGGCGACGCGGATGTTCTGGCGGAGCTCTTCGTCCTCGAGCAGCCGCCGCACGTACGGGTTGGAGGCCGACCGACCTGGCCGCGTCACCGGCCTTCGCGCTTCTGCTTTGTGCCCCCATTTGTCTCCTCAAGTCGTTTCCAGGGTGCAGGCGGAGGATATACCCGCTGCGCTCCGGCTAACCCTTGGCCTTGGCGGTGGCTTTTTCCTTGGTCGCGGCCGGCTTCGAATTGCCGCTCGCCTTCGATCCCGGCCGCCGCTCCAGAGCGGCCGCCAGCGCGTCGCCGATCTCGTCCACGTAGATGAACTCGAGCCCGGCGCGCTCCCCCTCCGGAATCTCGTCGACGTCGCCCTTGTTCCGATCGGGGACGATCACCTGCTTGATCCCCGCTCGCTGGGCAGCCAGCGACTTCTCCTTGAGGCCGCCTATCGGCAGCACCTGACCGGTGAGGGTGATCTCACCGGTCATCGCCACGTCATTGCGCACCGGCCTGCCGCTGACCAGCGAGGCGAGCGCGGTGGCCATTGCGATCCCCGGCCGAGGGCCCGTCCTTGGGCACGGCCCCGGACGGGACGTGGATGTGGATGTCGTGCTTCGCGAACCAGTCGTCGGGAAGCTCGGGGGCCAATTCCCTGACGTGGCCGCGGACGTAGGTGAGCGCCGCCTGAGCGGACTCCCGCATCACGTCGCCGAGCTGGCCAGTGATCGTCAGCTTCCCCTCGCCCGGGATCGCGCTCGCCTCGACGAAGAGCACCTCACCGCCCGACCGGCGTCCAGGCGAGGCCGGTGGCAACTCCGGGAACCTTGGTCCGGCGGCGCTGCTCGGAGAAGAACCGGCGCTTGCCGAGAAGCTCGCGGGCTCGCTTCGCCGAGATCTTCACCTTGCCGTCGACACTGCCCTCGGCGACCTGTCTGGCGATCTTTCGGCAGATGGTGCCGATCTGGCGCTCCAGATTGCGGACCCCAGCCTCGCGGGTGTACTCCTCGATGATCGCGGTCAGGGCCGAGTCGGCGAACTCGATCTGCGAGGGCTTCAGCCCGTTCGCCTCCAGCTGGCGGGGAACCAGGTACTTCTTGGCGATGTGGAGCTTCTCGTCGACGGTGTAGCCGGCGAGTTGGATCACCTCCATCCGGTCCTGGAGCGCCGGCGGCACCGGCTCGAGGAAGTTGGCGGTGGCGATGAACAAGACATCGGAGAGGTCGAAGGGGACGTCGAGGTAGTGGTCGCGGAAGCTCGAGTTCTGGGCCGGGTCGAGCACCTCGAGCAGCGCGCTCGCGGGATCGCCGCGGAAGTCGGCCCCCATCTTGTCGATCTCGTCGATCATGAAGACGGGGTTCCGGGTGCCGGCGTCGCGCAGCGCCCGGATGATCGTCCCCGGGAGGGCGCCGATGTAGGTGCGACGGTGACCGCGGATCTCGGCCTCGTCGCGAACGCCGCCGAGCGAGATCCGCTCGAACTCGCGGCCGAGGGCGCGGCCGATCGAGCGCCCAAGGCTGGTCTTGCCGACCCCGGGCGGGCCGACGAAGCAGAGGATCGGGCCGGGAGAGTCCGGGTTCAGCTTGCGTACAGCGAGGTACTCGAGGATCCGGTCCTTCACCTCCTCGAGGTCGTAGTGGTCCTCGTCGAGGACCTTGCGAGCGTGCTCGATGTCGAGGTTGTCCTCGGTCTCTTTGTTCCACGGGAGGTCGACCAGCCACTCGAGGTAGGTGCGGATGACGCCGTACTCGGCGGCGGCCGGCGGCAGCCTCTCGAGCCGGCCCGAGCTCGCGCTCGGCCTGCTTCCGCGCCTCCTCGGGCAGCTCCGCCGCCTCGATCCGCTCGCGGAGCTCCTTGATCTCCGCCTGCTGCTCGTCCCCCTCGCCGAGCTCCTCCTGGATCGCCTTCAGCTGCTGGCGCAGAAAGTACTCGCGCTGGCCCTTGTCGATCTCCGACTCGACCTGCGACTGGATCTTGGTGCCCAGCCGGACGACCTCCAGCTCCCGGGTGAGGATCTCCGAGAGCCGCCGCAGCCTCTTGGCGACGTTGACCTCCTCGAGCAGCTCCTGCTTCTCCTCGCTCGGGATCCGCAGCGCCCCGGCGATCAGGTGGCCGAGCGCCGAGGGATCGTCGAGATTGGTGACCGCGAGCTGGAGCTCCTCGGGCAGGTAGGGGATCTGCTCGATGATCTCGCTGAAGGTGTTCTGGACGTTGCGGGTCAGCGCCTCCAGCTCCGGCGAGGGCTCGAGCACGTCCGTCGAGCGCCTCGATCGCGCGCGACCAGGTAGGGCTCCTCGGAGACGTAGTCGACCAGCCGGACCCGCTCGCCGCCCTGGACCAGGATCCGCAGGGTCCCGTCGGGGACCTTCATCATCCGGGCCACGGTGCCGGCGACGCCGACGTCGTAGAGGTCGTCGGGGCCGGGCGCGTCGTTCTCGGGATCGCTTGAGCCGACCATCACCAGCATCCGGTTGCCGGAGAGGACGTCGTTGACCAGCTTGATCGAGCGCTCCTGGCCGACCGCCAGCGGGGTCAGGGTGTCGGGAAAGGTGACGGTCTCCCGCAGGGGCAGCACCGGGAGGGCGTCGGGAAGCGGCTCCTCGCTGCGAACAGCCTCCTCGGCGTCGGGAATCTCGACGACCTCGAGCTGAGGCGTCTCTACCTCGGCCATGAGGCCCTACTCCGCGCGCTCGATTGGGACCTGTCGTCCCCCCTGCGGCAGCCGGACCGGCAGCTCGACGCGGAGGATCCCGTCCTCGTAGGTGGCCTGAGCGTCATCGGCCTCGACATCGATCGAGAGCTCGACCGCGCGGCGGAAGGGGCCGGAGGGCAGCTCGACCTGCTGATAGGTGCGGCCCTCGGTCTCGCGAACCGGGCGCTCGCCGCTGATCACCAGGGCCCTTCCCCGGACCTCGAGGTTGACCGCCTCCAGCTCGATCCCGGGCAATTCGACCTTGACGATCGCCTTCTCGGGGGCGTCCTCACCGCAGTAGTAGACGTCGACGCGGGGCACGAAGACCATCGTGCTGCGCGGCGGAGCGGTAACCCGCCTGGTCCCAGAACTCACCGAGGAGCTCGTCCATCTCCCGGCGCATCCGGGCGAAGTCGGCGAATGGATCGCGTTGGCTCGTCACCCTCGGAACAGGGTACCTACCACCAGCACTCAGACTTCGTACACCGCTCCTTCCGAGGCGACTTCGACCGGCCCGCCGAAGCCGCGTTCGGCCTGCTCGCGCGCCCACTCGTCGCCGAGCTCGTCGGAGATGTGGGTGATCACCACGCGCTTGGCCCCGGCGCGCCGGGCATGCTCCCCGGCCTCCTCGGGGGTGAGGTGACCGCGCACCCCGGTGCGCTCCGGACGTGGCAGGGTTGCCTCGACCAGCAGCAGGTCGGCGTCGCGGGCGATCTCGACGAGCTCTTCGCCAGGCCGGGTGTCGGCGCTGTAGGTGAGCTTGCCCTTGCCGGCGCTGAGATTGACGGCGTAGGTGTCGATGAAGTGCGGAACCGGGTGGAAGCTCGGCCTCGATTCCCCCGATCTCGACCGAGTCCCCCGGCTTGTACTCCTCGATCGCGAACGCGGACTCGATCAGATCGTCGTTGCCCCAGGCGCCAACCACCCGCCGGAAGACCTCGGTCGCGGCCGGCGGGGCGATCAGTCGCGGACGGGCGGGGCTGTCGGTGCCTGGCCATGTGTGGACCGGCACCGGCTGCTGCCTGGGCGCATAGATCAGCGCGTAGGAGTAGGGGACCAGGTCGAGGAAGTGATCGGCGTGCAGGTGGGAGAGGATGACGCCGTCGAGATCGACGTAATCGATCCGCTCCCGGAGCTTGCCGAAGACGCCGTTGCCGCAGTCGAGCAGGACGGTGGTCTCCCCGTCCTCGATCAGATAGCCGCTGCAGGCCCCGCCCGCGTCCTGCCAGGACGGGGACTTGCCCAGCACGGTGACCCTCAACTGTCGTCGTGCTTCTTCACTTGCCCCGCGCGGACTTTAGTTCAGTGCTGACGGAGAGCGCGCCGTTAGCGGGCGACGACTGCGCCGGCACCGGGGCCGAGCAGCGGAGCGGGAACCGGGCTCACGTCTCCGGCTCGCGCGAGAAGGGTCGGCTGCCGGGGTGGCACCAGCCCCTGCGGGGTGTCGGGGCGAAAGGTCGGGCAGGGCTCATCGCGTCCGAGAGCGCAGAGGTTGCGGCGGCGAAAGAAACACTGATCGCATGAGACCGCAGCATCGCGTGACCGACTCTCGGCCAATGTCCTACCCCATTCCTCTCTCTACCTGGATCTGGTTTCGCGGCCCGTGGCCTTCTCCGTGGCCGCCGCGAGCGAGAAGCGCATGATGCCACCCTCGCCGTCACCTCGCCAGTGCCCTTTCCGCAATTGGCGTCCTTATCTTTTCGGCCCCGAGCCAGGGCCGGGGACACTCGATTAGGGCACCCTAAGAAGGAGACGCCTGCGAGGCTCCGGCGGTAAGATTTTCAGCTGATGGCGCAGCAGCGGAACTCCCAGCTCTCGGCCTCGCCGCCCCTCTTCGAGAGCCGCCTCCTCGACTTCTTCTCCCGGATCCATCCGGCGGTCCCGGCGGTCGTCTTCGTCCCGGTGGTGGTCGGCGGGGTCTGGCTGGCGATCGACCGCGGCGTCGGGGCCGGCGTTGCTGCACTGCTTGTGCTCGCGGGGATCGCGATCTGGACCCTGACCGAGTACTGGCTCCACCGGCTGCTCTTCCACTGGGAGCCCAAGTTCCGCGGCGGCGACCGCCTCCATTTCATCATCCACGGCGTCCACCACGACCATCCCAACGACGCGATGCGCCTGGTGATGCCGCCCGCCGTCAGCATTCCCCTGGCGGCGCTCTTCCTCGGGCTTTTCGTCCTCGTCTTCGGCACCCCCGAGGCCTTCCCGATCTTCTCCGGGTTCATCGGCGGCTACCTCACCTACGACTACACCCACTACCACCTCCATCACCACACCCCGAAGACGAAGCTCGGCAAGCGGATTCGCGAGCAGCACATGCGCCACCACTTCCAGGACCACCGCTACGGCTTTGGCGTCTCCTCGCCGCTCTGGGACGTGGTCTTCCACACGCTTCCCAGGCGCCGCAGCGAGCGCCAGGCCGCTCCGCCTCGGAGCGAGGGCGAAGCCCGTAGCGACTTGTGAGGGGCGGCCGCCCGCGGTCGCGTCCTGATGGCGACGCCGCTCTACGCCTCCACCGGGTTCGGCGGCTCCCCCCCTCGAGGACGGCGATCACGTTCTCGGCTACCAGGCGGGCCATCGCGTCGCGAGCAGCGACCGTGGCCGAGCCGATGTGGGGCAGGAGGACGCAACGCGGCGCCGCGAGCAGCGAGGCCGGCACGATCGGCTCACTCTCATAGACGTCGAGCCCGGCGGCGCCGAGCGTCCCGCGCTCGAGTGCCGACGGCGAGCGCCTCGGCATCGACCAGCGGCCCCCGCGAGGTGTTGACCAGGACCCCTCCGGAACCGATCAGCTCGAGCTCAGCCGCTCCGATCAGGTGGTGAGTGTCAGGCGTCGACGGCGCGTGCAGGCTGACCACATCCGAGGTCTCGAGTAGCTCGCCGAGCTCGAAGCGTCTTGCGCCGAGCTCCCGCTCGGCGTCCGGGTTCGGGTGCCGGCTGGTGTACAGAACCTCCGCACCGATCAAGCGCACCATTTCCGCGTAGCGACCCCCGATCCGGCCGAGCCCGATCACCCCGACGCTCGCCCCTCGCAACTCGAGTCCCAGGTAGGCGCCCGGCTCCAAGCCATGCCAGCGGCCAGCACGAAGGTCGCGCTCGGCGTCGCTCATCCGGCGGGCAGCCGCCAGCGTCAATGCCAGCGCCAGCTCGGCCGTTGCCTCCGTGAGGGCCTCGGGGGTGTTGGTGACGATCACCCCCCGCTCGGCGCAGGCCGCCAAGTCAATGTTGTCGTAGCCGACCGCGAAGTTGGCGACCACCTTCAGCTGCTCGCCGCAGGCATCGAGCAACTCGGCGTCGACCGGGACCGTCGGATCTGCGACCAGGGCGGAGGCGCCGGGGACGAGCGCGAGCAGCTCCTTCCGGCCGACCTCCAGTCCCCCCTCCCGAACCTCATAGCGCTCACGCAGCGGCTCCAGCCCGGCTGGCAGGAGGCGGCGGGCGATCACCACGATTGGATCCGCAGCGCTCATCAGCGGCAGTTTGAGCCTTGACAAGCGGGCTTGCAGTTTCACCCCACCAACTTCTGAAAAGAGGTGAGTAATGGTTACAGTGAGTTACTCACTGCTCACGGAAGAGAGAGGAACAGATGCCATCTGCATCCGACACAGTCGATCAGGCCAGGGCGCTGCTCGAGCGCAGGCTGAAGGAGCTCGACGACGAGCGCCGCCAGGTCCAGTCCGCGCTTTCGGGGCTTGGCCGCCGGCGCGGCCCCGGACGCCCGCGGGGTTCGGCGCGCCGGGCGCGGCGTCGCAGCGGCGGCAGGGCCGATCAGGCCGTCAAGATCATCGGCGATAACCCCGGGATCAGCGTCGCGGAGCTGGGCAAGAAGATGCGGCTGAAGGCTCCCAACTACCTCTACCGGGTACTGCCCGATCTGGAGAAGGATGGGCGGATCCGGAAGAAGGGGCGGGGCTACTACCCCGGTCGGGGGTCGAAATAGGCCCGCTTCCCTAGATCAGGCCGAGCTCCTCGACCGCGTCGCGCTCCTCCTTGAGCTCGGCGACGGTGGCGTCGATCCGCTCGCGGGAGAAGTCTGGGATCTCCAGGCCCTCGACCAGCTTCCACTCGCCGCCCAAGCAGCTGCATGGGGCACCCGAGATCAGGCCCTCATCGACGCCATAGGAACCGTCGGAGGGAACCGCCATCGAGGCCCAGTCACCGTCCGGGGTCCCCAGCACCCAGTCGTGGACGTGGTCGATCGCGGCGTTGGCCGCCGAGGCTGCGCTGGAGGCGCCCCGCGCCTCGATGATCGCCGCGCCCCGCTTCGAGACGGTGGGGATGAACTCCTCGGCGATCCACTTCTCGTCACCGACCTCGTCCCAGGCAGATTTCCCCCTTACCTTCGCGTTCACCAGGTCGGGGTACTGGGTGGTCGAATGGTTGCCCCAGATCGTCAGGTTCGTGATCTCGTCAATCGCCGCCCCGGTCCGCTTCGCGAGCTGCGCCGTCGCCCGGTTGTGGTCGAGGCGAACCATCGCCGTGAACCGCTCACGGGGCACTCCGTCGGCGTTCGACATCGCGATCAGGCAGTTGGTGTTCGCCGGGTTGCCGACGACCAGGACCTTGACGTCGTCGGCGGCCCCGGCGGCGATCGCTTCACCCTGTGGCTTGAAGATGCCGCCGTTCGCCTCCAGCAGGTCTGAACGCTCCATCCCCGCAGACCGAGGGCGGGCGCCAACGAGGAGGGCGACGTTGCAGCCGTCGAATGCCTTCTTCGGGTCGTCATAGATGTCGACCCCGGCGAGGAGCGGAAAGGCGCAATCTTCGAGCTCCATCGCCGTGCCCTCGGCCGCCTTCACCGCGTCGGGGATCTCGAGCAGGTTCAGATGGACGCTGGTGTCGTCGCCCAGCATCTGTCCGCTGGCGATCCGGAAGAGGATCGCGTAGCCGATCTGGCCGGCGGCACCGGTGACCGTCACCGTGACGGGAGCTGAGGCGGAGCCGTTGCTCATTTCATCTCCTTTTCGAGGTTCTCGTCGATCGAGCTCAGGAACTCCTCGGTGGCCTGGAACTCCTGATCCGGGCCTACCAGCAGTGCGAGGTCCTTGGTCATCTTGCCGCTCTCGACGGTCTCGACGCATACCCGCTCGAGCGTCTCGGCGAACCCCGAGACCTCTGGCGTCCCGTCCATCCGGCCGCGAGCGGCGAGCCCGCGGGTCCAGGCGAAGATCGAGGCGATCGGGTTGGTCGAGGTCGGCTTGCCCTGCTGGTGCAGGCGATAGTGGCGGGTGACGGTGCCGTGTGCCGCCTCGGCCTCCACCGTCTTTCCGTCGGGCGTCATCAACACGGACGTCATCAGGCCGAGCGAGCCGAAACCCTGGGCGACGGTGTCCGACTGGACGTCGCCGTCGTAGTTCTTGCACGCCCAGACGTAGCCCCCTTCCCACTTGAGCGCCGCCGCGACCATGTCGTCGATCAGGCGGTGCTCATAGGTGAGGCCCTGGGCCTCGAACTCCTGCTTGAACTCGGAGTCGAAGATCTCCTGGAAGAGGTCCTTGAAGCGCCCGTCGTATGTCTTCAGGATCGTGTTCTTGGTCGACATGTAGACGGGCAGCTCGCGCTCGAGGCCGTAGCGGAAGGAGGCGCGGGCGAAGTCCCGGATCGAGTCGTCGAGGTTGTACATCGCCATCGCGATCCCGCCACCCTCGGGGAAGTCGAAGACCTCGAGCTCGATCGGCCGCCTGGTCGGCGGCATTCGGGGTGAATGTGAGCATCAGCTTCCCGTCACCCGGGATCCTGGTGTCGGTGGCCCGGTACTGGTCGCCGAAGGCGTGGCGGCCGATGATGATCGGCTTCGTCCAGCCAGGCACCAACCTCGGCACATTCGAGATCACGATCGGCTCGCGAAAGATCACCCCGCCGAGGATGTTGCGGATCGTCCCGTTCGGGGAGCGGTACATCTCCGAGAGCCCGAACTCCTTCACCCGGGCCTCGTCCGGGGTGATCGTCGCGCACTTGACCCCGACGCCGTACTTCTTGATCGCGTTGGCGGCGTCGACGGTGATCTGGTCGTGGGTCGCCTCGCGGTTCTGGATCGAGAGATCGAAGTACACCAGCTCGATATCCAGATACGGCAGGATCAACTGTTCCTTGATGAAGGCCCAGAGGATCCGGGTCATCTCGTCGCCGTCGAGCTCGACGATCGGGTTCGCGACTTTGATCTTGGCCAAGAGCGCGGCGATGCTAGCCGAGTCGCGCTGACCTGGAGGTAAGACTGCCCAGCCCCTGCACCCGGCGTTATCTTGAACCCATGAGCAGCGTGCCGCTGCTGCCACGTTGCTTGACACAAAGATGTGAACTGTGGTTCACTTCTTTTGTGGCATACCGTGCGACCGAGCGAACCGAGGCGCGCAAGGCAGCCGTTCGCAAACGGATCGTTGCCGCCGCTCGCAGGCTGATCGCCCGCGGCGGCTACGCCGAGGCCCAGGTCTCCGCCGTCGCGGCCGAGGCCGAGGTCGCCACCGGGACGGTCTACCGCCACTTCCCCTCCAAGGCCGACCTCTTCGCCGAGGTATTTCGCGAGGCCTCCCAGCACGAGGTCGACGCGATGCGCGAGGCGGTGCATGCGGCGAGCGGGCCGGCCGCCGAGCGGATCGCCGCCGGGGTCGAGGTCTTCGCCCGGCGCGCGATGCGCGGAAAACGGCTCGCCTGGGCGCTGCTCGCCGAGCCCGTCGATCCGGCGGTCGAGGCCGAGCGCCTCCACTTCCGCCACAGCTATCGCGACCTGATGGCCGAGACGCTCAGCGAGGCGATCGCCTCCGGCGAGTTGCCGCCCCAGGATGTCGACGCGACCGCTGCGGCGCTGATCGGGGCGATCGGCGAGGCGATGCTCGGCCCGCTCTCGCCAACCGCCAACGGCGGCGATCCCGAGGCGCTGATCGCCTCCCTGATCAACTTCTGCACTCGCGCGATCGGAAAGGAGCCCGCGCATGTCAACGCTTGAGGCGTCATCACGAAACGCTTCATCACGAAACAACGTCAACGGAGTCCGTACCCACGAGGTCACCAACCAGCCGCCGCCCCTGGTCGACTACAACGTCTTCGAGGCCGACCGGGTGATGACCGAGGCGGTGCGCCGGGAGGGCGCCGGCTGGGCCGAGCAGCGGATCTCCGCGGTCGGCGAGATCGCGGGGCGCGCCGACGTGATCGAGCTGGGCAGGCAGGCGAACGAGAACCCGCCAAAGCTCCGCACCCACGACCGCTACGGCAACCGGATCGACGAGGTCGAGTTCCACCCATCCTGGCACGAGCTGATGCGCCTTGGGATTGGCCACGAGCTCCACTCGCTTCCCTGGCGCGAGCCCCAGCCCGGCGGGCACGTCGCCCGGGCCGCGGCCTTCATGTGCTTCTCCCAGGCCGAGGCCGGCGTCGGCTGCCCGATCTCGATGACCTACTCGGTGGTCCCGGCGCTCCGCCACCAGCCCGACCTGGCCGAGGAATGGGAGCCGCGGATCCTCTCCGACACCTACGATCCCCGCGAGATCGCGGCGGCTGACAAGCGCGGCTCCCTCTTCGGCATGGGGATGACCGAGAAGCAGGGCGGCTCCGACGTGCGGGCGAACACAACGGTCGCTCGACCGATCAACGGTGGAGGTCCCGGTGGCGAATACGAGATCACGGGGCACAAGTGGTTCTTCTCGGCGCCGCAGTGCGACGCTTTCCTGGTCCTGGCCCAGGCGGAGGGCGGCATCTCCTGCTTCCTGCTGCCCCGCCGGCTGCCCGACGGCGAGCGCAACCGCTTCCGCCTCCAGCGACTGAAGGACAAGCTCGGCAACCGCTCGAACGCCTCCAGCGAGATCGAGTTCGACGGCGCCCTGGTCCGGTTGGTCGGCGAGGAGGGCGCCGGGGTGCGGACGATCATCGAGATGGTCAACCACACCCGCCTCGACTGCGCGCACGGGCAGCGCCACCGGGATGCGGTTCGGGGTCGCACAGGCGATCAACCACGCCTCGCACCGGTCCACGTTCGGCAAGACCCTGGTCGAGCAGCCGCTGATGCAGAACGTCCTCGCCGACCTCGCGGTCGAGTCCGAGGCGGCGACGATCAGCTCGCTGCGCCTGGCGCGCGCCTATGACGAAGCGATCGCCGGCGACGACGAGGCCCAGGCCTTGAAGCGAATCGCGAACGCGGTGCTCAAGTACTGGATCTGCAAGCGCGGCCCGAGCCACGCCGTCGAGTGCCTCGAATGCCTGGGCGGCAACGGCTACGTCGAGGAGTCGGGGATGCCCCGGCTCTACCGCGAGGCCCCGCTCGCCTCGATCTGGGAGGGCTCCGGCAACGTCCAGTGCCTGGACGTGCTCCGGGCGATGGTCAAGAACCCGGACTCGGTCGAGGCCTTCTTCGCCGAGGTCGGTGAGGCCGCGGGCGAGCCGCGGCTCGACGACTACGTTTCGGAGCTCCGCTCCGATCTCACCGACATGACCGGGATCGAATCGCGGGCGCGCCGCCTGGTCGAGCGGATGGCACTGGCGCTGCAGGGCTCCCTGATTCTGCGCTTCGGCGACGAGGCGGTGGCTGACGCCTTCGTCGCCTCCCGCCTTGCCGGCGACTGGGGCCGGGCCTTCGGCACCCTGCCGGCGGGCAGCGACTTCGGCCGGATCATCGAGCGGCACGCGGTAGCCGCATAGATTCGGCCGCGGTAGATCCGTCGGCGATGTTTGTGGCCGACGATGATGTTGGCCGCGTAATGGCGAAGCCGAGAGGAGATGCGGATGAACTATGAGACGCTCCGCTACGAGAGCGACGGGCACGTCACCGTGCTCACCTACGACCGGCCCGAGCAGCGCAACGCGGTCAGCCGGCAGATGAACCAGGAGCTCCATCACGCCTGGCAGCGTTTCCGCGACGATCCCGAGGCCTTCGTCCTGGTGATCACGGGCGAGGGCGAGGCCTTCTGCGCGGGCTGGGATTTGGAGGACGCCGCCGAGCTCGGCGAGGGCGAGCCTCCCGACTGGGACGAGTTCCGGACCAGCATCTACAACACCCCCGGGGAATGCGGCTATACCCGCAGGGTGGATGTCTTCAAGCCGGTGATCGCCGCGGTCAACGGCTGGGCGGTGGCGGCCGGCCTCGAGAACGCTCTCCTCGCCGACATCAGGATCGTCGCTGAGAACGCCGTATTCGGGGCGCTGGAGCGGCGCTGGAACATCGTCGGCGGCGACGGGATGACCGTGAGGCTGCCCCTGGTGGTCGGCTACGGCCGGGCGATGGAGCTGATCATCACCGGCCGCCCGGTTGACGCTGCCGAAGCGCTCCGAATCGGGCTCGCAAACGAGGTCGTCCCAGAGGGCAAGTCGCTGGAGCGGGCGCTCGAGCTCGCCCAGGCGATCGCCGAGCTCCCCCAGGGGGCGATCCGCACCGACAAGGAGACGATGGTCCGCAACGTCGGCCGGACCTACGAGGAGCAGCTGCTCCGCGAGGCCGAGAACACCGCCTCGATGTTCGCCCGCCGCGACTCCCACGCGATCGGCGCCCGCGCCTTCAAGGAGGGCCGGACCCCGGAGTGGCCGCACCACGGGCTCTAGAGCCGGTTCTGGTCAGCTCTGCTGGTCCCAGCCTTAACTTCAGGCGCGGGTTGCGCTGCTAGGGTGGCCGCGCCCACGTCATCCGAGATGGCGGGGACCAAATGAACGCGCGGCAGCGGTAGTGGTAACGCCGCAGTGCTACGAGGAGATCGCCCATGGAAGCAGTCGAGACCGGCAGTATCGGTAGCGATACCGGCACCATACGGAGGAGTGGCAGCGAGCAGGGGGCAGATAGTGAGCCGGCACGGACCCCGAAGGCGCTTGCCGACGCGATCCAGCCGGTCGAGCACGAGACCGCCGACCGGATCATCACCGGCCTGGTCACGGTGGTGCCGTTCCTGCTCCTCGGGCTCGCCGCCTGGCAGCTCTGGAACGAGGCCCTTCACTGGAGCGATCTGACGATCTTCGCGCTGATCTACCTCCCCACCGGCCTCGGGATCACGGTCGGCTTCCATCGCCTCTTCACCCACCGCAGCTTCAAGACCAGCCCTGCGGTTCGCGGCGTCTTCGCCGCCCTCGGCTCGGCCGCGATCGAGGGCCCGGTGATTTCCTGGGTCGCCGACCACCGCAAGCACCACGCCTTCTCCGATGAGGAGGGGGATCCGCACAGCCCCCACGTCGGTCACGGCGGCGGCATCCGAGGCACCCTCCGTGGACTGTTCCACGCCCACCTCGGCTGGCTCTTCATTCACACCGAACGCGGCTCCAAGGACCGCTTCGCCCCGGACCTACAGAAGGACCGGGTGGTCCGCTTCATCGACCGCACCTTCCTCTTCTGGGCGGTGATCGGGTTGGGAATCCCCTTCGGCCTCGGCGTCGCAATCGGCGGCACGATCGAAACAGGGTTGACTGGCCTGCTCTGGGGAGGCGCGGTGCGAGTCTTCGTCCTCCACCACGTCACCTACAGCATCAACTCGCTCTGCCACGTCTTCGGTAAGCAGAGCTTCGAGACCGGCGACGAATCGCGGAACCTGGCCTGGCTCGCGCCCCTCAGCTTCGGCGAGGCCTGGCACAACAACCACCACGCCTTCCCGACCTCGGCCGTGCACGGCCTGCGGCGCTGGCAGTTCGATCCCGGCGCCGGCCTGATCTGGGGTCTGGAGCGAGCGGGGCTGGTCTGGGACGTGGTCCGGATCGCGCCCTCGCGGCAGGCCGCCAAGGCCGTTTCGTAAGTCCGCGGTCCAGGGTGCTACCGTGGCCTTGTTAGGTCGGGCACAGAGCCCGACACATTCAGTGCGAGCGCTCGCAGTCGTTGCTCACCGCATCCTCTCGCGTTCGCAGCACCGAACAACGGAGGACACAGATGCCGACAGGCACAGTGAAGTGGTTCAGTGACGACAAGGGCTTTGGCTTCATCACGCCCGACGATGGAGGCGATGATGCCTTCGTGCATTTCAGCGCGATCGTCGCCGACGGACACCGCAGCCTCGCCGAGGGCGCAAAGGTGACCTACGACGTCGAGGCTGGGGACAAGGGTCCCAAGGCAGCGAACGTCAAGCCCGCCTAGTCAAGACGGCTTAGTCGAAGCTGATGCGAGCGCCGCGCCCACCAGGGCGCGGCGTTTTTATGCGAGGGTGCTCCGATAATCCAAGGGCGCTCCGAAGGAGCGACCCGTTTCATGATGGAGGAGCAACCCGTTTTGCGCCCTAGACCCAGCTTCGGTCGAGCCGGCGGATGACCGCCTCGGTGAGCCTGATCGCGTCCGCGAGGGTCCCGTAGTCGACGTTCTCGGGGGTGTCCGTCGGCCAGTGGTAGTTGGACGGGTTCTTGAACCGGTTGCAGGAGGCGAGCGAGAGGCATTGATAGCCGGCGGCCAGGGGGAAGATTCCGTCGGTCGCGTTCCGGAGCCGCAGGTTCGGGACCAGCTCGATCCCGAGCCCCTCGGCGGTCGAGTCGATCAGCTCGAGCGCCTCCGCCGGGTACTCCCGCAACTTCAGCATTCCCTCCCCGCGGAGAACGCACAACCGGGGCGAGGCGATCGTGTCGAGGCAGACGAAGAAGGTCCGGTTCAGCGGCAGTTCGCCGGCGTGCCGCTCCATGAACAAGCCCATCCCCTCACACAGCGCCTCCTCGGACGTGGAGAGGAAGAGAACCCTGGTGCTCTCGGTCGGCTGATCGGCGAGCGCCCGGGCCAGTGCGACCAGGGCGACGCATCCGCTGCCGTTGTCGTTGGCGCCCGGGACGACCTCGCCGGCGCCGATGTGCGCCATGAAGGCGGCGCTGCCGGCCGAGAGCCCCGTGCCCAGGCGGGTGAGTGCGCTGCTGCCCAAGACCGCCCCGGCGGCGACCAGCGCCGGCCCGCCCACCACCGGCCACATCAGGGGCGGGCTGGTGTTGGCCCGCTCGAACAACCCCGGTGCATGCTCGCCGACTGTCTCGGTGATCGCCGGGTTGAAGAAGAACGCGGTGTGGGCGGCGTCGTGGTGAGCGACCAGGACGATCGTCCGCTCGGCGCCGCTCGGCCCGAGCTCGGCGAGCACCTGATGGGCGCTTCGCTTAGGCAGGAGGCGACGAAAGCGCCTCTGGCCCGGCGGCAGCTCGTCGGCGATCAGGCCCGCCGCGGCCGTCCCGGAGGCGGCGGCGAGAGCCCGCGAGAGCCGGCCGCCGCGTCGGGCGGCGATCCCGGCGATGACGCCGGCGGCGGACAGGAGGCCGAGCGGCCACCAGAAGCCGCCGCTGGCCTCGGGTTCCTCCTCTACCTGTACCTCTCGGGCCCCCGCCTGGCGCAGCTCGTCCGGCCAGCCACTCGGCCGCCCGCAGCTCGCCCTCGGAAGCCGAGGGTCGCTCGATCGCGCATAGCCGATCCAGCCGCTCGCGCAGCCATTCGGCCGCCGGTGGCGGCGAGATCGTTGGCGGGGCCTCGGCTGCGATCGCGGGAAACCTATCCGGCACGGCCTAAGATCAACTCCATGCCCGTGGGTGGAATCACCCTCTTTCAAGTGCGCGGGATCAGAATCGGAGTTGACTGGTCCTGGTTCCTCGTTCTCTTCCTGATCATCATCTGGCTCTCGAGCTTCTACCGGGACGTGCTCGGGACCGGCGACGACACCCAGGCCTACCTCCTCGCGGTCGCCAGCGCCCTTCTCTTCTTCGCCTCAATCCTTCTCCACGAGCTCGGCCACGCCTTCGTCGCGCTCCGGCACGGGGTCCCGATCTCCGGAATCACCCTTTGGATGTTCGGCGGCGTCGCGGTGATGGAGCGCGACTCCGACAGCCCCGCCACCGAGTTCAAGATCGGGATCGCGGGGCCGGCGGTGACCGCGGTGATCGTCGTCGTCTGCGTCGGAATCGGGTTGCTGCTCGCCGGGGCCGACGAGTTCCGACGGGCGGCGCTGACCGAGGAGTCGACCGACACCTCGGCGTTCGCCGCCCTGATCGCCTGGCTTGGGAGCATCAACCTGCTGGTCCTGCTCTTCAATCTGATCCCTGCCTTCCCCCTCGACGGCGGGCGGATCGCCCGGGCGATCGCCTGGCAGGTGACCGGCAACCGCTCCGGCGCCACCCGGTTCGCGGCGACCCTCGGCCGCGGCTTCGCCTACCTGCTGATCGCGGTCGGGATCTTCCTCACCTTCCAGGGAGACATCGTCGGCGGCATCTGGCTGGCGGTGATCGGTTTCATCCTCAACGGCTCCGCCCGGGCCGCGATCGCCCAGAGCAAGGTCAGCAGCCGGATCGAAAACGTCTCGGTCGGCGACGTGATGGACCGCGAGCCGGTCGCGATCCCCGAGTCGCTCTCGGTCGAACGGGCCCTCGACGAGTACTTCCATCGCTACCGCTGGCCCTGGTTCCCGGTGGTCGATGGCAACCAGCGCTTCGTCGGCCTGCTCGACAGCGGAACCGCCGAGGCGGTCCCGGCAGTCGAGCGGGCAACCTCGACCGTCGGCGAGATCCTCGCCCGCGACAGCGGCAGCCTCACGGTGCGCGAGGACGCGCCGCTGGAGACGCTGCTCGGCAACGAGGCGCTCCGCCGCCTTGGCGCCCTGGTCGCCACCGACGCCGATGGCCGCCTCCGCGGCGTGGTCACGGTCGACCAGATCGGCCGGGCGCTGCGCGACCCGGCGCCCCAGGCGCCCGGCGCCTAGCTGTTGCTTCGGGCCTCTCTATAGGATCGCGCCGTGCCTGAGCATGACGTCTTGGTGATCGGGGCGGGGCTGGCCGGGCAGCGGGCAGCGCTCGCGGCCGCCGAGGAAGGGGTCTCGGTGGGGATCATCAGCAAGGTCCACCCGGTGCGCTCGCACTCGAACGCAGCCCAGGGAGGGATCAACGCCGCCCTCCAGGAGGACGACAGCTGGGAGTCGCACGCCTTCGACACGATCAAGGGCTCCGACTATCTCGCCGACCAGGACGCGGTCGAGATCATGTGCCGCGCCGCCCCCGAGGAGCTTCTCCACCTCGAGCACCTCGGGGTCACCTTCCACCGCAACGAGGAGGGCAAGCTCGGCACCCGCGCCTTCGGCGGCGCCTCGGCGGCGCGCACCTACTACGTCGCCGACATCACCGGCCAGGCGATCATGCACGTCCTCTACGAACAGCTGATGAAGTACTCCGACGAGGTGAACCGCTACGAGGAGTGGTTCACCACCGGACTCGCGCTCGACGACGGCGGCAACTGCGTCGGCGCGATCTGCCGCAACGTCCGCGACGGCTCGATGGAGGACTTCGGCGCCAAGGCGGTGATCCTGGCGACGGGCGGCAACGGCCAGGCCTGGCACCCCACCACCAACGCCCTGATCTGCACCGGGGACGGAATCGCGATGGCCTACCGCGCCGGGGCGAAGCTGATGGACATGGAGATGATTCAGTACCACCCCACCACCCTGGCCGGGAAGGGCTTCCTGATCACAGAGGGCGCCCGGGGCGAAGGCGCCCACCTCCTGAACGCAAAGGGCGAGCGGTTCATGGAACGCTACGCGCCGAACAAGATGGAGCTGGCCTCGCGCGACGTCGTCTCCCGCGCCGAGCAGACCGAGATCCAGGAGGGGCGCGGCTTCCCCGACGGCACCGTGGCGCTCGACATCACTGTCGTCCCCCGCAAGCGGATCCACGAGGCGCTCCGCGAGATCGTCCTCGTCGGCCGTGACTTCGCCGGAGTCGACATCACCAAGGAGCCGATCCACATAAAGCCGGGCAACCACTACACGATGGGCGGGGTGAAGACCGACAACGAGGGCCGTACCACCGTTCCGGGGCTCTACGCCGCCGGCGAGGTCGCCTGCGTCTCCGTGCACGGCGGCAACCGGCTCGGGGCCAACTCGCTGCTCGACACATTGATCTTCGGGCGGCGCTCGGGCGTGGACGCCGCCGAGCGCGCCAAGGGCCGGGAGCCGGTGCACGCGCCCCACTCAGTGCTCCACGATGAGGAGGCCCGCGTCGCCGAGATCCTGGGCAGGGAGAAGGAGTCGGGCCGCCGGGTCTCGGAGATCCGCAAGGAGCTGGGCGAGACGATGGACGAGAAGGTGGCCGTCTTCCGGGACGGCGAGGGCCTCGAGGCGGCTCTGGAGACCGTCAAGCGGCTGAAGGAGGAGGCCGCCTCCTGCTACATCGACGACCGCGGCGCGGTCTTCAACCAGGACATCCTCGGCGCGATCGAACTGGGCTACATGCTCGACAACGCCGAATGCACCTGCGTCGCCGCGATCCACCGGACCGAGAGCCGAGGGGCGCAGTACCGAACCGACTTCCCGGAGCGAAACGACGAGGAGTGGCTGAAGCACATCGACCTCTCCAAGGACACCGACGGCCCGGAGATCAGCTACTCCGAGGTGACGATCACCCAATGGCAGCCGCAGGAGCGGACCTACTGAGTAGGCTGAGCTAGTGGCCGAGTTCACGCTCAAGGTCCGCCGCTTCCTTCCCGAGTCCGGCGAGGGCCCCTACTGGGAGCAGTTCGACGTCGACCTCGACCCCACCCTCTCGGTGCTCGACGGTCTCCTCCAAGCAAAGGACCGCGAGGACGGCTCGCTCGCCGTCCGCTGCTCCTGCCGAGCCGCGATCTGCGGCTCCTGTGGAATGAAGATCAACGGCGAGTCCGGTCTCGCCTGCAAGACGATGATCGGCGAGGCGAAGGACTTCGCGAACCGCAACGACGGCGGCTCCGAGCCGATCGTGGTCGAGCCGATGGGGAACATGCCTGTGATCAAGGACCTGGTCACCGACATGGAGTCGACCCACTGGAAGAAAATCAGGCGGGTGACCCCGTGGCTGCTGCCGGAAGGCGATCCACCCGAGCGCGAGTACGTGGTCCCGCCCGAGTCGATGATCGACGTCACCCAGTCGATGGCCTGCATCCAGTGCGGCGCCTGCGTCTCGGCCTGCCTCTCGATGGAGGCCGATCCGGACTTCATCGGCCCCGCGGCCCTCGCCAAGGCCTACCGCTTCGTCGGCGACCCGCGCGACTCGGAGAAGCGCGAGCGGCTCAACGACCTCGCCCAGGACCCGCATGGGATCTACGACTGCACCCACTGCTTCTCCTGCATCGACGCCTGCCCCAAGGGGGTGGCGCCGATGGACCAGATCATGCGGCTGCGCCGCGCCGCCGCCGAGCAGGGGATCGACGACCAGAACCACGGCCACAATCATGAAAAGGCCTTCACGGAGATCATCCGGAACAAAGGCACCCTCGACGAGGCGCTGCTGCTGCAGGACTCCTATGCACCGGGGATCAAGGGGAAGCTGATCCCGAGACATGGTGCGATCAAGGGCCTGCTCGAGTCGATCCCGACGGCGATCAGAGGACTGCGGAGCGGCAAGATGCGCTCGCTGCCGAAGCTGATCCCCGGCGTTCACCCGAAGCTGCCCGACGGCGCCCAGGACCACGTCAAGCGGATCTACGCCCACTCCGAGGAGCACGAGATCGAGCTCAACCTCTACATCCGCGGCGAGGAGGCCGACGACGAGCGGCCTGTCCCGGAGGCGGAGGCCGTCCCTGAAGCCGCGGTCCAGCCGGAGCCCGACGAGAGGGAGAACGCGTGAAGGTTGCCTACTGGCCGGGTTGCGTGAGCAGGGGCTTCACCTCCGAGCTCCACGGCTCGATGGCGCTGGTGGCGGAGCGGCTCGGGATCGAGCTGGTCGAGCTCGACCGCGCCAACTGCTGCGGCGCCGGAGTGATCGCCGAGCACAATCAGGAGCTCGCCGACACCCTCAACGCCCGCACCTTCGCCCTCGCCCAGCAGACCGGGCTGCCGATGATGAACATCTGCTCGACCTGCCAGGGCGCCCAGTCCGAGTGCCAGCAACGGCTCGACGCGGACTCGGGCTACCGCTCCCACATCAATGAGGTTCTGGCGGAGGAAGGGCTCAGCTACGACAAGGAGGGCTTCTCCAACAAGAACTTCCTCTGGGTCCTGGTCGAGGACTACGGGCTCGACCGCCTGAAGGAGCAGGTGGTCCTTCCACTCGAGGGGCTCAGGGTCGGCCCCTTCTACGGGTGCTACATCCTCCGCCCCAAGCACCGGCTCGGCTACGAGAAGCACCCCGAGCGCGACCTCTACCTCGATCGGCTGATCGAGGCGCTAGGGGGGGAGGTGGTCTCCTACGACGGCGCCCGCAAGTGCTGCGGGTTCCCGATCGTGACCATGGCCCGCGAGGTCTCGCTGCGCCAGGCCGGGACCCACGTCGGCGACGCGCTCGACGCCGGCGCCGACTGCCTGGTGACGCCCTGCCCGCTCTGCCACCTGAACCTTGACATGCAGCAGCCGGAGGCGGCGAAGATCGTCAATCGCGACCTCGGGCTGGCGGTGCTTCACCTGCCTCAGCTCGTCGGCCTCGCGCTTGGTTTCGAGCCCAAGCAACTCGGCATGCGCAGGCACATCGCCTCGACCGAGTGGGTGGAGGGGCGGCTGGAGCCGGTCGCGGCCTGATGGCCGAGGCCCGCGAACTGCTCGAGATCAAGCAGCGGCTGGCGCTGGTCGAGACGCGCCTTCAGCAGCTCTTCGTGCACCTCGACATTGCCCCCCGCGAGTCGGCCGCGGGCGGCGGCGGGTGGGGGGCGCCGGCGAGGAGGGTGATCCGCTGGACCCGCTCTCCGACGACGAGATTCAGGACCTCCTGGTGGAGGGCAATGAGATCCAGGCGATCAAGCGCTACCGGGAGCTCACGGGCCTCGGCCTCGGGGAGACGAAGGAGGCGATCGAGCGGGCACAGGCAGGCGGCTGAACCCGCTGCATCGGCCAGCAGGGGCAAGGACAAGTCCACCGGCTGCGAGATCACCAAGGGAATCCCCTAGTAGGTAGGCCTCAGAGCCTGCCGGTCACCGGCCCGGCGCTGGCTTCGGCCTCCTCCTCCGCCGCGGCCAGCTTCTGCATTCGCCTCTCGATCCAGCGGGCGCCGACGGTGTCGCTGAGCCCGTGCGCCACGATCGAGGCGAGGATGACGAAGGCGGCGATCTGGAAGATCAGCTCGCCCTCGCCGACGTTGGAGTCGAGCACCAGGACCGCGAACAGCATCGAAGCAACCCCCTTGGGGCCGAACCAGCCGATGAACGCTCGGTGCGGCCGGGGCATCTGCACCCGCAGGAATGAGACGGCGATCGCCAAGGGGCGGGCGACGAGCAGGGCAAGGGCGATGAAGGCCACCAGCATCGGGATGCTGCCGCCGTAGCCCGTGGCGACGATCAGAGCCCCGAAGACGAAGAAGGTCAGCACCTGGAGGATCGAGCTGACGTTCTCGCTGAAGACGGGAAAGTCGTCGGCGATGGCCCGGTCGGCTACCCCGAGGGCGATCCCGCAGACGAAGGCCGCGATCAGCCCATTGCCGAAGGTGACGTCGGCAAGCCCGAAGGCGAGCAGGCCCACGCCGAGCGCAAAGATGCCTTCGTAGCGCCGGACGATTCCGCCCCCCGGGAGGTGCCGGGTCAGCCGCCCGGCCCCGAGGCCGAGCGCGATGCCGATCACCGCCCCGAACGCCGCCTCGCCGAGCAGCTCCAGCCCCTCCTGTCCGGCATCGCCTCCTGGGGAGGCGAGGATGATGAAGAAGAGGACGAAAGGCAGCGCAAGACCGTCGTTGAGTCCGGACTCGAGGTTGAGAGCGTGGCGAACTGTGGCCGGGACCCGCTGCGAGGTGACCACCGCCGAGGTCACCACCGGGTCGGTGGCGGAGAGCACCGAGCCGAGCAGGAACGCCTGGGCCCAGCTCAGCTCCGTGAAGAGCAGCTTTGCCACCAGCGCCAGCAGAGCGAGCGTCAGCGGCATCGCGATCACCAGCGCCCGAACCGGCGGGCTCCAGTGCAGGAAGAGGAGCTCGCGATCGACGAAGAGGCCATCGGAGAAGAGGGTGACGATCAGCGCAAGCGTGAAGAGGGTTACCACCGTTGAGTCGTCGGGGACCACGTCGATCGCACCGGTCAGCGCCAGCGCCACCCCCGCGGCCACCGAGAGGACCGAGATCGAGAGCACCGTGCCCCGCATCAGCCCTGACAGGGCGGCGGCGGCCGCGAGCAGTGCGCCGCTATAGAGCAGTGCCTCGCCGAAGCCGACGTCCATTTGGGGGCTTATACAGCTAGCGCCGGGCTCTGACCTTCGCCCGCGCCGAGCCGCAGTCGCCCGTGAGTGCCTTCGCCCGACGCTTGCCCCCGGGCGCGCGCATCCTCAGCCTCGCCTTTCCCAGCTCGTTCGTCGTCACCCGCTTGCCGGCGAACCGGATCGAGACGCCGCTGATGCAGGCAGGCACAGCCAGGAGGCGGGAACGTCATCGGCCTGTTCGAGCGGGGCTGACGGACCGGTCAGTCGAGGTTCCAGCCGAAGTAGACCTCCACCTCGCGGATCTGATCGCCCGTGAATCGGAGGACCTCGGTGTTCCGGAACCGGCTCCCGTCGGCCCTGGAGCTGACGTAGGTGACGATCACCTCGTCACCTGACTCGACGAGCCGCACGAACTCGAAGGACTGGCCTTTCCCCGCGCCCGGCCAGCAGCGCTTGAAGTAGCCGGCGCGGTCGAGGTGCGGATCCGGAGGGGCATGGAAGGCGAAGTCCTCGGCCAGGATCCGCTCGACGGTGTCCCGGTCGCCGGCCGCGAAGGCCGCGTACATGTCGCGGGCGAGCTGGATGCGGTCTGTGGCGGACGCCGCGTCTCCTCCGCGTCCAGCGGTGAGGGCCACCTTCGGCTAGCCGGCCTGGGGGGCGGGCACCCGGACCAGGTCGCGCTCGTGGAGGAGCTCGGCGACCTGGACGGCGTTGGTGGCGGCCCCCTTGCGGAGGTTGTCGCCCACCACCCAGAGGTTGAGGCAGCGCTCGTGCGAGGGGTCGCGGCGAATCCGGCCGACGAGGACGTCGTCGCGACCCTCGACCGCGATCGGCAGCGGGTAGATGCCCGCGCCGGGGTCGTCGAGGACGACCAGCCCCGGGGATTCGGAGAGAAGCTCGCGGCAATCCTCCGGAGAGAGATCCCTCTTGGTCTGCACGTTGACCGATTCGGAATGGCCGGTGACCACCGGTACCCGGACGCAGGTGGACGAGATCCCGACGCTTTCGTCTAGGTCGAGGATCTTGCGGGTCTCCGCCATCACCTTGCGCTCCTCTGTGGTGTAGTCGTCGCCGTCCAGGAACTGCTCGACCTGCGGGAGGACGTTGAAGGCGACCTGATGGGGGAAGACCTTGGGCTCAGCCCTCTTGCCATCGAGGATCGCCCGCGACTCCTCGCGCAGCTCCTTGATCGCCTCGCGGCCGGTGCCGGAGACCGACTGGTAGGTGGAGACGACCAGGCGCTCGAGCCGGGCCGCGTCGTGGATCGGCTTCAGGGCGACCATCAGCTGCATCGTCGTGCAGTTCGGGTTGGCGATGATCCCGTTGTGCCCCTCGACCGCGTCGTCGTTGACCTGGGCAACGATGAGGGGAACGTCGTCGTGCATCCGCCAATAGCTGGTGTTGTCGACGACCACCGCCCCCGCGTCGACGAACTTCGGCGCCCACTCCGCGCTGATCTTCCCCCCGGCGGAGGCGAGAACGAGATCGAGCCCCTGGATCGACTCCGGGGTGAGCGGGCGGCACTCGAGGCTCGACCCGTCAAAGTCGACCTTTTTCCCCGCCGAGCGCTCGGAGGCGAAAGGGACCACCTCTCGGGCGGGGAACTGGCGCTCGGCAAGAACCTTGAGGATCGTCGAGCCGACGGCGCCGGTGGCACCGACAACACCCACTCTGTAGCCGTTCAAAGCCATGGGTCTAAGGGTACGGAGCGACCGCGGCTAGGACGTGACCGTCGGCCGGTGCTCGCCGGTCGGGTCCTCCTTGCGGATCGCGTCCTCTCCGAGGTCGAAGGCCGCGTGGAGCGCCTTGACCGCGGCCGGGACCCGGTCGCCGCGGATCACGCAGGAGATCTTGATCGGCGAGGTGGAGATCATCTCGATGTTGATCTTCTCCTCGCCGAGGGTCCGGAAGACCTTGGCGGCGACCCCCGGGTGGCTGCGCATCCCGGCGCCGACGATCGAGACCTTGCCCATCCCAGCGTCGGTCTGATGGCCCTCGACCGCTCCGAGCTGGTCGATCACCTCGACCGCCGTCGCGAGGTCGTCGTTCTCGACCGTGAAGGAGAGGTCGGCGCCGCCATCGTGCGAGACCGGCTCGTTCTGGATGATCATGTCGACGTTGATGTTGGCGTCGGCGAGGGCGCCGAAGATCCGCCCGGCGACGCCGGGCTCGTCGCGGACGCCGGTGAGGGTTACCCGCGCCTCGTCGGTGGAGTGGGTTACGGCTGTTACGAGGGGTCGCTCCATCGTCTCTTCCTCTGAAGTGACGAGAGTACCTGGGCCCCCCTCCGAGGAGCTGCGGCAGTGGATGCTGACCCCGTGGTTGCGCGCGTATTCGACCGCGCGGAGCTGGAGCACCTTGGCGCCCGAGGAGGCCATCTCCAGCATCTCCTCGTAGGAGACCACCGGCAGCTTCCGAGCGTCGGGGACGATCCGGGGGTCGGCGCTGAAGACGCCGGCGACGTCGGTGTAGATCTCGCAGACCGGGGCGCCGAGGGCGGCGGCCAGCGCTGTCGCGGTGGTGTCGGAGCCCCCGCGGCCGAGGGTGGTGACGTCGCGACTGTCGGTGGAGACCCCCTGGAAGCCGGCGACGAGCACGATCGAGTCCTCCTCGAGCGCGGCCCGGATCCGGTCGGCGCGGACGTCGAGGATCCGCGCCTTGGTGTGGGAGGAGTCGGTGACGATCCCAGCCTGGGAGCCGGTCAGCGAGATCGCCTTGTGGCCGAGATCGTTGATCGCCATCGCGCAGAGCGCGCATGACTCACGCTCGCCGATCGACAGCAGCATGTCCATCTCGCGGGGGTCGGGGCGCGGGGAGATCTCGCGCGCGGCCTCCAACAGGCGGTCAGTCGTCTTGCCGCGCGCCGAGAGCACGGCGACCACCCGCTGGCCGCCCTCCCGGGCAGCGACGATCCGGCGCGCGGCACGCTTCAGCTCATCGGTCCCGGCCACCGATGTGCCGCCGAACTTCATCACCACGATCTCGCCTGTTCGGGTGGTGCTCATCGCGACTGAGAATAGGCGAGCGATCAGAGACGCCGAATAACGTCACCCCGGTACGACCCGATTTCGGGGCGGATCCGGCGTGTGATGCAGATCACACACGCCTATATATCGGATTGATATATCTACGCCAATGGAGCCGAGCGCAACAGCGAAGGTGATTCTCGGGATGCTCGCGGCTCGCCCCCGCTCGGGCTACGAGATCAAGCAGCTGGTCGACAACTCGGCGCGCTTCTTCTGGGCCGCCAGCTACGGCCAGATCTATCCGGAGCTGAAGCGGCTCGAGGACGCGGGCCTGGTCGCCGGCAGCGACGCCTCGCAGGGCGCCCGGCAGCGCACTGTCTACAGGCTGACCGCGAAGGGAAAGCGCGCCGCTCGCGACTGGATCAAGTCCGAGCCCCAGGTGTTCGAGCTTCGCGACGAAGGGCTGCTCGAACTCTTCTTCGCGGGCTCGATCGAGCCGGCCCGGACCGCCGAGATCGCGCGCGAACGCGCCGCCAGGGCCGCGGAGACCGCGGCGGAGCTGCGGGCGCTCGAGCAGATCATCGAGAGCGGCGAGCATGCCGAAGGCCCCGACCACAGCACTGACCCGGGCTCGCTGACGGTGCTGCGCTACGGGATCGAGATGAACGAGTGGGCGGCGGAATGGTTCGAGCGGGCCGCCCGGGATCTGGAACGGGAGATCGCCGGCGACCGCGTCGCAGGCGCGCGGAACGAGGAGGTAGAGATGTTCAACGCACTCGCATCGCTCGCTCAGAGGCGCGGCCGCCGCGTCGTCATCCTCGCCGTCATCTTCTTCGGGGTCGCGGGTGCGCTCGGCGGCACGGTTGCCGACAAGCTCGACCCCTACGGTGCCGACGACCCGGCGACCGAGAGCGTGATCGCCGACAACCGGGCCGAGGCGGCCGGCTTCCGCGACGCCAGCGTGATCGTCCTGATCGAGAACGCCTCGCCGACCAGCGCCGCCGGCCGGGCACGGGTGCAGGCGATCGAGCAGCGGGTCGCGGCCGACCCCGACGTCGCCGAGGTCAGCGGCTACCTCGAGACCCAGAGCCCGGACTTCATCTCGAAGGACGGCAGCTCCACCTACCTCGCGGTCAGCCTGAAGCCGACCGACGACAAGGAGCTCCAGGACGCCGCCAGCCGGATCGACGACGAACTCGCGGGGGAGCCTGGCGTCTCCGTGGGCGGCATCGCCCTCGCCAACGAGCAGGTCAACAAGCAAGTCGAGAAGGATCTGCGCACCGCCGAGATGCTCGCCTTCCCGCTGCTCTTCCTGCTCTCGCTGGTCTTCTTCCGCAGCCTGGTCGCCTCCTTGCTGCCGCTGATGATCGGCGCCTTGGCTATCGTCGGCACCTTCCTGCTCCTGCGGATCGCGAGCGAGCTCGGCTCGATCTCGATCTTCGCCCTCAACCTGACAACCGGGCTCGGCCTGGGGCTGGCGATTGACTACAGCCTCTTCGTCGTCTCCCGCTACCGGGAGGAGATCGCCAAGTCGGGCCCCGGGCTCGCGGCGATGCGGCGGACGATGGCAACCGCGGGGCGTACGGTCCTCTTCTCGTCGCTGACCGTTGCGGCGGCACTCGCCTCACTGCTGGTCTTCCCCCAGCGCTTCCTCTACTCGATGGGGCTCGGCGGCTCGCTGGTGGCCCTGCTAGCGGCGACGATCGCACTGACGGTGCTGCCGGCTGTCCTGGCGCTGCTTGGCAACAGGGTCAACGCCCTGGCGCCGGCCTTCCTCCAGCGCCGCGCAGATCGCGACGCCCGGCCCGAGGAGAGCGGGTTCTGGTATCGGCTCTCGCACTTGATCATGCGCCGCCCGGTTCCGGTCGCGATCCTGAGCGCGACGTTCCTGATCGTGCTCGGGATCCCCGCCCTCCACCTCAAGTTCACCTCGGTGGACGCTTCGGTCCTCGGAGAAGGGCACAGCGCCCGGCAGGTCGACGACGTGCTGAAGACCGAGTTCCCGCCCCACCGGGACAGCCCGGTGCGGCTGGTGGTCGAGAACGCCTCGCCGGCGGCGCTGGCCGTGGTCCAGAACCAGGTCCAGGGCGTCGACGGTGTCGTCCAGGTCAACCCGCCGCGCCAGCTCCGCAACAACGACGCCGTGGTCGAGGTGGTGGAGGACAGCTCCTTCAACTCGGATCGGGGCCGCGACACCGTCCGCGACATCCGCGACCTTCCCGATCCTGCCGGCTCCGAGGTCCTTGTCACCGGCAACGCGGCGCACTTCATCGACTTCCAGGAGAGCCTCAAGGATCACGTGCCGATCGCCGGGGCGATCGTGGTGGTGGCGACCCTGATCGTCCTCTTCCTGATGACGGGCTCGGTGGTGCTGCCGGTGAAGCAGCTGCTGATGAACGTCCTCAACCTGACCGCGGTCTTCGGGATCCTGGTGTTCATCTTCCAGGACGGCCGGCTCGAGGGCCTCCTCGACTACACGAGCCAGGGTGCGCTGGAGCAGACGATGCCGATCCTGCTGTTCGCGGTGGCGTTCGGGCTATCGACCGACTATGGGGTCTTCCTGCTCTCCCGGATCAAGGAGGCTCGCGACGCCGGCGCCAGCGACTCCGAGTCCGTCGCGATCGGCCTCGAGCGGACCGGGCGGATCGTCACCGCCGCGGCCCTGCTGTTCGCGATCGCGATCGGGGCCTTCGCCACATCGCAGATCATCTTCATCAAGCAGAACGGGATCGGCACCGCGCTCGCCGTCCTCCTCGACGCGAGCATCATTCGCGCCCTGCTCGTCCCCGCGCTGATGGAGTTGCTCGGCCGCTGGAACTGGTGGGCGCCGAGGCCGCTGCGCCGGCTCCACCATCGGATCGGACTCGACGAGACGCTGCCCGAACGCGCCTAGACCCGTCGCAACCCCTCGCCCACGGTCAGCGCCGCCCCCGCAGCGCTGACCCTGGGGGTGGCTATGCTGGCGCGACCGTGACGATTGCCACAGCGATATTCCTGATCGCCGCGGGCGCCATCCTTCGCTACGCGCTCAACGTCGAGTCCGACGTGATCAACATCCAGACCGTCGGGCTGATCCTGATGATCGCCGGAGGCGCCGGGCTGGCGATCTCGCTCCTCTACGAGCTGGTCCAGTCGGGCGACTCGAAAAAGGACCCGCAGCGCAGCGGCTACGACGACCCAACCCGCCGCCTCTAGCTCCGTTCCCTAGCCGAGCGAGCGGCGGCCGGCGAGAGCCTTGCCGATGGTCACCTCGTCTGCGTGCTCGAGGTCGGCCCCAACGGGGAGGCCGCTGGCGAGGCGGGTGACCGTGACGCTGTCGCGATCGCGCAGAGCCTCGGCGATGTGGAGCGCGGTCGCCTCGCCGGTGGTGGTCGGGTTGGTGGCGAGCACCACCTCGCTCACCTCTCCGTTCACCCGCTCCAGGAGCTCCGCGATCTTCAGGTCCTCGGGGTCGATCCCGTCGATCGGCGAGAGCGCCCCGCCGAGGACGTGATAGACGCCTCGGTACTCGCCGGTGCGCTCGATCGGGATCACGTCGGCGGGCTCCTCGACCACGCAGATCAGAGATCGGTCGCGGCGGGTGTCCTCGCAGATCGTGCAGCGAGGGCCCTCGGCGAGGTTGAAGCAGACCTCACATAGGCCGACCTTCTCCTTCACCTCCCGAATCGAGTCGGCGAGCGCCAGTGCCTCGCCGTCCTCGGCGCGGAGCAGATGGAAGGCGAGCCGCTGTGCGGTGCGCTGGCCGATCCCCGGCAGCCGGGAGAGCTCGGCGATCAGGCGGCTGATCGGTCCCGCGTACATGGCGACAAGCGTAGGGGAGCGGTCGGCTTCGCCATAAACGGCCAACATGAACGGCGCCCACAAACACCGGCGCCGGACCTACCGCCGCCGGATCTACATGCCCGGCAAGCCGGGCAGGCCGGGCAGGCCGCCGCCCATGCCGGCGATCCCGCCGAGCTTGCTGGAGGCCAGCTCCTGGGCGGAGCGCAGCGCCTCGTTGACCGCGGCGGTGACCATGTCCTGGAGCAGCTCCGGGTCCTCGGGGTCGATCGCCTCCGGCGAGATCGTGATCTCTCGCAGCTGCAGGTCGCCGCTCATCGTCACCTTGACCATGCCGCCGCCGGCGCTTGCCTCAACCGTCTCGTCCTTGAGCTGCTCCTGAGCCTTCGACATCTCGGCCTGCATCTGCTGGACCTGCTTCATCAGCTGGCCCATGTCGGGTCCCTTTGGCATCAGCCGGCCTCGCTCTTGCGCGTCTCGTCGTCGTCCTCTTCGGCCACGACCTCGCTGGCATCGAACTTGGACTTGAGCAGCTCGATGATCTCCTCCTCGGCCATCGCAGTGGCGCCCTCGCCCTTCTGGCCCTCGGGCTCGCCGTCGATCAGCTCATAGACCGGCTTCAGGCGGGCTCCGGCTATCGCCTGCAGCGCCTCGGCCATCCGCTCGACGTTGGCCTGCGCCTCGGCCTTGCGCTTGTTGAACTTGGCGGAGGCGGTAAACCCGATCCGCAGCAGCGAGCGCTCCTCGTCGACGCCCAGCGGACGCGCCCCGTCGAAGAGGCTGGAGAGCATCTCCGAGCCCGAGTCCCGCAGGTGATCGACCACCGCCGGCCACAGCTCAAGCATCCGCTTGATGTCGACCTGCGCGATCGCAACTCCAGCGGCAGCCGTCGTCTTGGCGACCTCAACCTCGTCCGCAGCGGAGGAAGCGTCGGCCTCCTGCTGCGGCGGGTCGTCGGCCGCGCCCTTATCCGGGCGGTCAGGCTCTTCTTGCCCCCCTGAGCCCGGCCCACTCTCGACCACGCCGCTGGCCCCGCCCGGGGAGGGTGCGGACGATGAGCTGCCGCCGTCCTGGGCACGCTCAAGCTGCTCCAGACGCCGCAGCAGCGCCTCACGCGAACTGTCAAGCGACGGCGTCGCCACCTTGAGCAGGGACACCTCGAGGCTCAGGCGCGGATCGTCGCCCTCGCGCATTGCCGCGACCGCCGCGGAGAGCGAGTCGATCGCTCCGATCAGCTGGGCGTCGCCGATCCCCTCCGCCTGCCCCGCGAGCCGCTCCGGCTGGGCGACGGTGACCGTGAACGACTCAGGTACCTCGCCGGTGGCGCGGGCGACCAGCAGCTGGCGCAGGTGGGCGATCAGGTCGCGGGCGAACTGGCCCGGATCGCGCCCCGAGCGCGACAGCCGCTCGACCGCCTCCAGCGCCGCCCGGGCGTCACCCGACGCGAGAGCGTCGGTGGTTTCGAAGAGCAGCTCCGCGTCGGCCGCCCCGAGCAGCTCGACAACCTCCTCGGTGGCGACCTTGGGGCCGACGAAGGCGACCAGCTGGTCGAGGGTGCCGAGGGCGTCGCGGAAGCTGCCCGAGGCGGACCGCGAGATCAGGGCGACGGCGCCGTCGTCGACCTCGATCTGCTCGGCGTCGGCGACCCGGCGGACCACCTCGGCGATCTGCTCGAGCGAGGGGCGCTGGAAGTCGAAGCGCTGGCAGCGATCGACGATCGTCGCCATCACCTTCTGCGGCTCGGTGGTCGCAAGGACGAAGACGGTGTTCGGGGGCGGCTCCTCCAAAGTCTTCAGGAAGGCGTTCCAGGCCTCCTTGGTGAGCATGTGGGCCTCGTCGAGGATGTAGACCTTCCAGCGCCCCGCCGCCGGGGCGAAGCCGACCCGCTCGCGGAGCTCGCGGACGTCGTCGACGGAGCGGTTGGAGGCGGCGTCCATCTCGATCACGTCGAGCGAGGTGCCGGCGGCGATCGTCCGGCACGCCTCGCACTCGCCGCAGGGCTCGAGCGTCGGGCCGTTGACGCAGTTGAGCGAGCGGGCGAGGATCTTCGCCATCGAGGTCTTCCCGGTGCCGCGCGAGCCGACGAAGAGGTAGGCGTGGTGGACGCGGCCCTTCTCCACCGCGTTCGAGAGGGTGCGGACCACGTGCTCCTGGCCGACCACCTCGGCGAAGCTCTGCGGGCGGTGGCGGCGGTAGAGGGAGGTTGCTTCGGCCATGCGAGCGAGTCTACCCAGCGACCGGAACGCCACCCTGAGGCACGCGGCCGATTCCCGGAGCGTCCGTAAGATCTCGTCGTGGCCTACGACGAGGGGCTCGCCGATCGGATCCGCGACCTTCTCTCCGCTCACAGCGAGGTGAGCGAGCGCAGGATGTTCGGCGGGATCGCCTTCATGGTCGGCGGGAACATGGCCGTCGGGGTGCTCGGGGAGGACCTGATCGTCCGGCTCGACCGGGAGGAGGCAGCGAAGGCGCTCGCCGAGGAAGGCATCCGCGAGTTCGACTTCACCGGCCGGCCGGCGAAGGGGATGATCTTCGTCGCGCCGGAGCAGACCGCCGACGAGAAGTCGCTCGCGGGCTGGGTGGAGGCCGGCGCCGGCTACGCCGCCTCGCTGCCCCCGAAATAGCAAATGGACCGTGCACCCGTCGTCGAGAAGGAGCACCCAGGCGTGTCCGCCGTGTTTGGCTCGGGCCAGGCTGGTCTGCATCACATGCCGGGAATCGCTTAAGGCTGCTTCCTTCCGGACCTGACCTGATTCGCGGACCGGCATTGCGCAGGACCTGGCCTTCAACGCCGCCCGCGGCGGCCCGGCTCCGAGTGCCGGACCCTCGGACGGGAATTCAGCCCCGCTAGAGCGGATTGCGGATACAGGGCACCGCTAATTCCCCGCCTAGCACGGTCCACTCACCATCGTAGATGCCTCGCGCTACTCGCGCCTTCATGAAGTACCGGAACGGGAGGGTGAGCAGCAGCACCCCGAGCATCACGACGACGACGCAGAGGATCGCGCCGAGCAACCTCGAGCCGAGCGGGGTCCAGGGCGATTGGCCAACCGAGATCGCCAGGCCGGAGTCGACCGAGGGTGGCTCAGCGGCGGGCGAGGGCGCCGACTCCGCGACCGGCGTCAGGGGGACGCCCTCGGTACTCGCGACAACGAAATAGTCGCCAGCCTCGGGCACGTCGACCTTCTCCCAGGGCTCGTGACCGCGGTCGCCGCTGGTGGAGCTGAACCACCTCGGGACGTCATCGACATCCAGCGCGTCCCCGCCGCCGACCGGCGACACCCGGACCGTGAGGCCGGGGGGCCGATCGTCGATCGTGGTCGAGTCGCCGCTTTGAGTCGCGTGGTTCTCGAAGTTGAGCCACACCTCGCCCTCCGGCAGCGCCAGCACCGCCGTGCCCGGAACCGTGACCTCTCCGTACTTGTCGAAATCGCGCGGGAAACCGCCGAGGACGTACCAGCCGATCCCCAGCACCACCGCAACCAGGAGGCCGAGCCCCCATATGAACGGTCCCAGCCAGAACGAGGCCCGCTGGTAGAAGGGCGCGTCCCGGGTTGCCGGTCTATTGGCTGTTCCCGTCTTCTCCACCTGGGCGGCGAGTCTATTCGCTGACACACGCTGATGGTCGGCGAGATCCGAGACCGCGAGACGGCTCAGATCGGGATGCTCGGCGAGCTAGTTCTCGGCCGATCCCTCAATAAAGGGTTGCGGCAGCCGCTCGGACTGAAAGGATGCCGCCTGTGAGGAAGAGGAGATGAGCGGCCTACTCCGCCGCCTCGGGGGATTCTGCGCCCGCCATGCGCCCTGGGTCCTGGTCGCATGGGTCGTGATCGCGGTGGGCCTCGTGGTGGTCGCGAACTCGGTGGGACGTCCCGAGAACGACGACGTGACGCTCCCGGGGACGGGCTCACAATCGGCCACTGACCTGCTGGACAAGAAGCTTCCCGAGCAGGCCAACGGCAGCGTCCCGATCGTCCTCCAGTCGGACAGCTCGCTCGCAGAGGGAGCGAACAAGCAGGCCGTGGATGACACGGTCAAGTCGGTCTCGGAGAACCAGTACGTCCAGCAGGCGGTCAGCCCCATCAGCCAGCAGGGAGCGAGCAACATCACGAAGGACGGCAAGATCGCCTATATCGCGGTGGCGCTGACGGTCTCGTCGGGCGACCTCGACGACGACGAGGCGAACAGCGTCTTCGACTCCGCCGACCCGGCTCGCAAGGCCGGGATCGAGGTGTCGGCGGGCGGATACCTCGGGCAGCAGCTCTCCAGCCCCAGCACCCGGACGAGCGAGATCATCGGGGTGATCGGCGCGTTGATCATCCTCCTGTTCGCCTTCCGGACGTTCGTCGCCGCACCGCTGCCGGTGACGACCGCGATCGTCGCCCTGCTGAGCGGCCTCGCGATCATCGGTCTGGCCGGACACGCGATCGACGTCCCGTCCATCGCGCCAACCCTGGGAATCATGCTCGGCCTCGCGGTGGGGACGGACTACTCGCTGTTCATCATCAGCCGGCACTTAGGCTTCCTCGAGGAGGGAGTGGAACCGGAGGAATCGATCGCCCGCTCGATCGGCTCCTCGGGCTCGGCCGTCGTCTTCGCGGGGGTCACGGTGATCATCGCCCTGCTCTGCCTCTACTTCAGCGGCATCCCCCTCGTTCGCTCGCTCGGCTACACGACGTCGATGGTGGTCGCCCCAGCGGTCGCCGCGGCGATCACCTTTCTGCCGGCGGTCCTCGCCCTGGTCGGCCGGCGGATCCTGAAGCTCCGGTTCCGCCTCGGCGAGCGCAAGCTCGACGCGGAGCACCCCGGCGGCTGGTTCAGGTGGGCCGGCGCGATCCGCAGCCACCCCGTCATCGCCTCGTTGACCGGCATCGTGTTCCTCGGCCTGATCGCGATCCCCGCCCTCGACATGCGCCTGGGCGCGGAGGACTTCGGCCAGCTGCCGGAGGACACCACCGACCGCCAGGCCTACGACGCGCTCACCGAGGGTTTCGGCGTGGGCACCAACGGCCCGCTGCTGATCGCGGTGGACGTGCATGGCACGCCGCTCGCGCCGCCGACGCCCGAGCAGGCGCAGAGCGAGGAGGCGCAGGGTGTGCCCCCGCAGATCGCCACCACCGCGGCGGGGGACCCTCGCCTGGTCAACCTCGAGCAGGAGATCGCCAAGCAGAACAACGTCCAATCGGTCTCTCCCGCCGCCACCGACAAGAACGGCACCGCGGCGGTCTTCTCGGTGACCCCGAAGACCTCCCCCTCCGCGTATGCGACCCAGGACCTAGTCAACCACCTTCGCGACAAGACGATCCCCGATGAGACCACGGATACCGGGATGAAGGCCTACGTCGGCGGGACCACGGCGAGCTACATCGACCTGGCGACGAAGATCAGCGACAAGCTCTTCCTGGTGATCGGAATCGTCGTCCTGCTCAGCTTCCTGTTGCTCACCCTCGCCTTCCGCACAGTGCTTGTGCCGCTCATCTCGGCGCTGGTCAACCTGCTCGCGGTGGCCGCCTCGTACGGGGTCCTTACTGCCGTCTTCGAGAAGGGCTTTGCCCTCTCTCTGATCGGCGTCGACAGCGAGATGCCGGTGGTCAGCTACGTGCCATTGATGATGTTCGCGATCCTCTTCGGGCTGTCGATGGACTACCAGGTGTTCCTGGTCTCGCGGATCGCCGAGCGCCACAGCGGCGGCGCCGACAACAGCGAGGCCGTCAGGGCCGGGCTCGTCAACGCCGGCAGGGTGATCGCCGCCGCCGCGACGATCATGTTCGCGGTCTTCTTCAGCTTCGTGATCAACGGCGATCCCGTCGTAAAGCAGTTCGGCGTCGGCCTCGCGGTGTCGGTGGCGATCGACGCGCTCGTCGTCCTCCTGATCATGCCCGGCCTGCTGGAGCTGACCGGGGAGCGAAACTGGTTCCTGCCGCGCTGGCTCGACCGGCTGCTGCCCGATCTCAAGGTCGAGGGGGATCCCGAGATGGAGGCCGAGACGCCCTCCGCCCAAGCCTCCGCCTGAGCCGACGGGCCTATCATCACCCTCCCGGGCGCGTAGCTCAGTGGGAGAGCGCTCGCTTCACACGCGAGAGGTCGCCGGTTCGAAACCAGCCGCGCCCATCACTTGAATCCCCCTGCCGCGGCCCAGGTGAGGGCATGCTTGCCGAATAGGCTCCGGTGATGGCGGTTCTGAGCACCGTGGCGGGAACGTTGATGGTGCTCGTTGCTCTGCGGGACGTCTTCGACACCCTTTTTCACCCCCACGGCCGCGGGACGGTGAGCCAGGGGCTCATCCGAGGAATCTGGCGCATGATGCACAGGCTCGCTCGCGGCAACCACGCACTGCTCTCCCTTGCGGGACCGATCGCCTTCATTGCCGTGATCGCCGTATGGGGCGGCCTGGTCGTGGTCGGCTTCGCACTGATCCTCTGGCCGCATTTCCCGGAGGGCTTCACCACGGCCGAGAGCATCGGAGGGGGAGGCGATCTGGCCGATGCCCTCTACCTGTCGCTGGTCAACCTGACAAGCCTCGGATACGGCGACATCGTCCCGACTGCCGCGCTGCTGCGCTTCCTCGGACCGCTGGAGACGCTGCTCGGGCTTGGCCTTTTGACGGCCAGCATCTCCTGGATTCTGCTGCTCTACAGGGTCCTATCCGATCACCGCTCGCTGTCTCAGGAGATCTCGCTGCTGTCCGAGGCCGAGGACGCGACCGGGATCGGATTGACCGACATCCAGCCGGAGGTCGCGGCCAGGATCCTCGCCGATCTGACCTCGAAGGCGGTCGCCGTACACGACGACCTGGCGCACTCGCCGATCGCCTACTACTTCCACCCCCGGGACCCCAGGCACGCCCTGCCGCTGCTGCTCCCCAAGCTGATCGACGTAATCGATGTGTGCTCCCGGCCCGACCGTGCTCCGGCCCTCCGTTTTCAGGCCGGCGTGCTGCGCCGGGCGCTCGACGACCTGCTGGAGACCGTAGCCCAAGACTTCCTCGGCGCCGCTCCCGGCGATGCCGCAGGCACGCTCGAGGGCTACCGGCGCGACCACATGTGGTCGCCCCGCAGCCCGACCTGATGGGTCTATTCGGGCGGGTGCACGACGAGCACGTCGCAACGCGCTCCGTGGAGAATCTCGGTCGAGACGCTGCCGAGAATCGCTCGTGTGATCGGGCCCCGGCTGCGCGAGCCCGTGACGATCAGATCCGCCCCGATGTCATCGGCGACGGTCAGGATGCCGCCTCCCGGGGGTCCGCCGATCACCCAGCCGCTGGCGAGCAGTTCGGGGTCTACGTGAGCGATCGCCTCCCGCAGATCCTCACGCGCCATCGCCCGCTTCTCGGGCTTCGCGAGCGGCGGCCCGCCCGAAGCCGGGGAGGGGACCTTGCCGGACACGGCCTCGACGAGAGTGAGCGATGCGCCATCGTGAGCGGCCAGCTCGGCGGCACGTGCCAATGCCGCCTTGGCGCCGTCGCTCCCGTCGTAGGCGGTGACAATGGTCCGGTACATGGGGGCGGGAATCTATCCGGCGCTGCGGCTCTGCGCCCGAAGCATCTCCTCGATCCCGAGCTCGTCGGGGATCCCGTTCAGCTGTCGGTACGTGACCCGTCCGCGGTTGATCCAGCGAGCCGTACTTGCAAGGAGTTTGGCACCTCCCCCGCAAGAACGCGGCCCGATCCGCTGGCGCAATCGGGCGAACCAGCAGTTCGCTGCTGTCCCTAGTTGCGATCCGTTCGGCCATTCAGCCCCCCTGACGGGAATTGCTACTTCGTGGCATAACCGGATCCTAGGGGCGGGGCGAATAGGCTCAGATCGTGCTGATCCTCCTCCTGGCTGCGTCGGCCACTGCGCTGGCGACGGGCCTTGGCGCGATACCCGTCTTCTTTGTGGGCGGCCGTGCGTCTGCCTGGGAACCGGCGCTCTGGGGCCTCGCCGCGGGTGTCATGACGGTGGCTTCGATCGTCGGCCTGTTGCTGCCGGCGCTCGACGACGGGTCTTCCACGGCGGTCGCATCCGGCCTCGCGGCGGGTGTCGCCTTCCTCGCCATTGCCCGCATCGCGCTGGGGCGCTCCGACGTCCACGTCGGAGAGCTGCGGGGCGCCGGCGTCCGGACCTCGGTTCTGGTGTTCTCGGTCCTCTTCGTTCACAGCCTCCCCGAGGGATTCGCGATCGGAACGGCGTACGCGTCCGATATCGCCGGCCTGAGTCTGTTCGTCATCCTCGCGATCGGATTGCAGAACATTCCCGAGGGAACAAGCGTCGCGATCCCGATGGCCGAGGCGGGGTTCAGCCGCCGGCAGCAGTTCTGGGCGGCCGTGCTGACCAGCGCGCTGCAGCCGGTGGGCGCGCTGGCCGCATTTCTGATGGTCGAGACGATCCACGGCCTGCTGCCGGTTTCCTTCGCCTTCGCCGCCGGCGCCATGCTGGCGCTCGTGGCCACCGACCTGCTCCCGAGGACGTTCCGCTCGCGGAGCTGGCGCGGCCCGCTCGGGGTGCTTGCCGGAGCGGGGATCATGCTCGCTCTCAGCGCGGTGCTGGGCGTCTAGTCGACGCCGCGCGGACCGCAGGAATCGAGCTCCCTCGGCTCTTCGCAAGGGATGTGCTTCGGTCAGCTGGTGTCGGTGCTGGTCTCGATGGGCTCCCCGCGCCTTCCGCTCGACTCGCTGCCCCTTGGAATCACCATGACGGGACAGGGCGCCGCCCGCATCACCTTCGCCGAGACGCCGCCCAGCAGTACTCGACGCAACGGTCCGTAACCGCGCGAGCCGAGGACGAGCAGATCGAGGTCGGCCGATGCGTCGGCGAGCTCATCGGCCGCATCGCCGATGCGCAGCGTGCACCCCACGTCCACCCCCTCCACCCGGGCGGCGGCCTCTAGCCTCATCTCCATCTCCTCTCGCAACAGCCGCTCGTAGCCGGCGTCGGTGCCGCCGAGGCGCGAGGGCGTGAGCAGCACCCGGGGGGCGACGCCGATCAGCTCGAGCGAGGCGTTGAAGCGGCGCGCCATTTCCGCCGCGTCCTCGAGCGCGGTCTTCGACTCGGGAGTGCCGTCGTATCCGACACCGATCCGCGAGAAGCGCAGGTGTTCCCGGCGGGCGAAGCCTCGTGGGGCGACGATGATCGAGCAGTGGGCGCCAGCCGTCAGTCGGGCGCCCACGTCCCCGAGGAGCACCCGACCGATCGGGCCGTATTGGCTCGAGCCTGGCGCCGGAGACCACGAGCGTCAGCCGCCCATCGGACGCGCGCGCCTCGCTCACGCCGGCGATCCGCTCGAACTCCGTCGGGTCAGCAGGTTCGCGCAGAGTCACCTCGATCCGCCGAGGAGCCCGGCGCTTGAGCCCGGCGACCGTGTCGGTGGTCGCCATCCGCCCCTCGCGGACGATGCCGACCCGGTCGGCGATCCGCTCGACCTCGCTCAGGTAGTGCGAGCTGAAGAAGACCGTTGCCCCCCGTCCCTTGGTCTCGTCGATCATCGTGAAGACCTCATGCTGGATCAGGGGATCGAGGCCGCCGGTGGGCTCGTCGAGGACCAGCAGGTCGGGTTCGTGCATGAAGGCCTGGATCAGCCCAACCTTCTCCTTGTTGCCCTTGGAGAGCTCCCGGATCGGGCGGTCCAGCGTCAGCCGGAGGCGGTCGGCGAGGGCCTCGATGCGGTCGGCCCCATCGCCTCCCCGGAGACCGGCCAGGTGCGAGCACACCTGGCGGGCGGTGAGTTTCTCCCACAGCCCGAGCTCCCCCGGCACGTATCCCGCGCGAGCGTGAATCTCTCGTGCGTCGCGACGGGAGTCGAGACCGAAGACCAGAATCTCGCCCTCGCTCGGGCGGATCAGGTCGAGCATGGTCCGAATCAGGGTGGTCTTGCCGGCACCGTTGGGCCCGATGAAGCCGAAGACCTCTCCCCGACCCACATCGAGGTCGATCCCGTGCAGGGCCGGAAAGCTCCCGTAGCGCTTCACGAGCGCGCGGGCCCTGATCGCGACATCGTGCGACCCAATCACCCGCGGGACCCTAGACGCCAAGAATCAGCTCGCGCTTACTCCTTCACCCCAGCACGCCCCCCTAAGCCGAGTAGATCGCCCCCCGCGCCCCGAGGCAGCACCAGCACCGGGCAGGGCGCAAGCCGCATCACCCGGCCCGCGACCCCGCCAAGTAGCGCTCGCCGAAGCGGACCGTAGCCGCGCGAACCGAGGAGCAGCAAGTCGAGCTCCTTGGCGGCCTCTGCGATCTCCTCAGCCGGGTCGCCGTTCAGCAGCCGCTCGTTCGACCGAGAGCTCGGACGACACCCGTGCGAGCGCCTGCTCGATGACTTCTCTCGTCGCTTCCTCCGAGGCCGCCTTGAAATCCTCGGGCGAGAGCACCGTCGTCGGAGTGAAAACGGACGGCAGGGGCTCGACCACCGCCAGGAGGACCAGCGCGCCGTGCAGCCTCCCGGCGAGCGAGATCCCGGCCTCCAGCGCCGACCACGACTCCGAGGCGCCGTTGACCGCAACGCCGATTCGGAGTAGGTGGCGCTCGTCCTCGGCGGCATATCCTCGCGGAGCGACCGCGACCGCGCACCGGCGCCCGAGAGGAGAGACTCACCGGTACTGCCCAAGAGCACGCGTCCCAGGTCGCCTCGATGCGTCGAGCCGACCACGGTGACCAAAGGCGGTTCTGACTCCGCGAGCTCGTGAAGAGCGCGGGCGGCTAACTGCCGAGGATCGCTCGTGTCTCGAGCTCGTGGCCGCTGAGACGGTCCTTCGCCAGGCGAGATGGTCCTTTGCCCGGCCGAAGAGAGGTTCGGACAACTCGCGCAGTGCCAGCTTGACGTTCTCTGGGCCCATCACTTGCTCGGAAGACGAACGACGTCGACCACCAGCGGCTCGGCATCAAGTACCTCCGCCAGCACGCCCCCGAGCGCAAGCGCGTCCTCGCTCTGATCCGAGCCGTCGTAACCGATGATGATCTTGCGGGACATACTTCTCAGCCTTCCGTGGATGCTGCTCGACTTCCTACTAATCGCCGGGATCGTATTCGCCGTCAATCTGCTGCCGGCGTTCGGCCCGCCGACGGCCGCGGTGCTGGTCGCCCTCTCCCTGACTTACGACCTCCCTTCGGCACCGCTGATCGCTGTTGGCGCACTCGCCGCGGCTCGGGGCGATTCGCTTTGGCGAACGGGGCTCGCCGCTTTCGCCCGCGCCTCTCAGCCGAGCGACGGCGTCCATCTTGCGGCCGCCCAGGGTGCTTTGCTCAAGAATCGGGCTCGGTCGGCCGCCGGTCTCGGACTGTTCGCGCTTTCCCCAGTACCGAGCGGCCAGCTGTTCACGGCAGCCGGGCTGATGGAGGTGGCGCTGGTCCCTCTGACAGCTGCGTTCTTCGCCGGCCGGGTGGTCTCGTACAGCATCTACGTAACCGGCGCGGCGGCCCTGAGGAAGACCTTCGGCGACACGTTGGTCGACAGCCTGACCTCGCCGATCGGAATCGCCGCGCAGCTGCTCGCCCTGATCGGGTTGGTGCTGTTGCTTCGACTCGACTGGGCAGACATCCTTGCCCGGCGTGAGAGCTGAACTCGGCGCCTTTCCCCGAGAGAGCTTCTTCATGTCTGACTACTACTCTTGCCGGGCGAGCGCCGCGAACTCCAGTCGGGTGCGCTGTCCTCGCTGCTGGCGCGGGGTACGACCACAACGGGACAAGGCGCGAACGCATCACCTTCCCCAACCCGCCGAGCAGCACCCGGCGAAGCGGACCGTAACCACGCGATCCGATCACCCAGCAAGTCCACGCTCGGAACCCTGGGTTCCGCCAGCTCGCCTCGGCGCCCTCGCCGACGAGACGGTCGTCTCGTCCCACCTCGAGGCCCTCGATCGAAGACTTCGCTTCCTCGAGCTTCCTTCTGGAGGTTCTCCCAGCACCCGAGCATGCCCTCGATCAGCTCATGTACTGGACCAGGTGGCGGGTGCCGAGAAGGACTCGCGGACCCGCTCGCGAGCGGCAGCGCCGATCGCCTCGGAGCGCTCCGGATCGGCGAGAAGAGATTCGATCGCTCCGGACGGCGGCCAGGTCCGCGGGATCGTCCCCCAGCAAACCCGATGGTGTGGCGGTGGGCGCGGCGTGCGTCGCGGCAGGTGCCCTGCTGATCCTCGCGCTCAACGCGGCGCTGGACATCTGGGCTCAGCTCCTGTCAGGAATGCCCGTACGCCAGTGCGGCGGCGATCCCTCGCGCCGAGATCATGCCGGCCGGCTGGTCAGAGTCAGGCTGGACCGCGATCAGGTGCGTCACCCCATGCTCCGCCATCACCTCTGCCGCCCGCTTGAGCGACTCGTTCGAGCGGATCGTTACCAGGTCCGTGCTCGCCACATCCCGGGCCGTAAGAGAGCTGAGCTCGTCCGCGGCGCGAGCCAGATCGAGACTGCTCACGATTCCCCACATACCGCTGTCACCCTGCACATCCGAGACAACCACGGAGTGGATGCCGTAGCCGACCATCATGCGGGCCACATCGGCGAGCTTGGTCTCTGGCCGGCAGGTGACGACTCCAACGCGCATCGCGTCGCGAACCTTGGCGTCTTCGAAAGCGGGACCTACGTAGCTGCTTTGCATATCATCGCCCTCCGACCGTGCCTGAGATAGCCCACTTCACCGTCACCGAGGTCCCCTGGAGCCTCGCGATCCTCGTGTCGGGAATCGCCCTGGGCCTCGCGCTCGCCAGGGGTTGGACGAAGTAGCCACACGGCCGCCGAGCTGCCTGAGCCAGTAGCGAGCCCGGGCCGCCTGCGCCTCGACCGGCTGGCTCAGGTGCTGTCGCAACATCTCCTCGGCCTTCATCACTCCTTCTCTCCTCGCCTATCGCGATGCTTGGGACACAGGTTCCCAATCACGCGGATCGATCTCATCGGTATTGAGCACCGGGCGGCCTCCGTAGTCACTACTGGGCCAGGTCCGGTGCGAAGGGGACGTCGACTACACCGTCGAGGTAGCCCGGGAGGCAAGCATCCCTAACCTGGGACGTCCCGGTCCACGATCAGCTCGCCGGAGTCGATCGCCTCCTGGCGCGCTCTCCGCCTTCGCCTCCTTCGCCGCCTTCTCCTTGTCGCGCTTGGCGCGCTCGCCTGCGGGGCACCGGACGCCCCGGAGGCCGGCATCGGCCCGATGAAGTAGGGCCGCATCATCTCGTGGTCCTCGTGCTCGACGATGTGGCAGTGCCAGACGAACAGGCCGGGCCGGTCGTAGGTCGCCTTCACGCGCGTGATCTCCTCCGGGGTAGGCGATCACGGTGTCCTTCCGGGCGCCGACCTCCCAGGGCTGGAGCGGCTGGGCCGGTTCGTTTTCCTCTTCGAGCGCTTCGCGGCCGATCACCTCGAACTGGACCTCGTGGATGTGAATCGGGTGGGCGTCCTCGGTGAAGTTGTACATCTCCCACACCTCGGTCGCCCCGACCGCGGGGTTCTCCGTGATCTCGTCGTCCCAGTTGAGCGAGACGCCCTCTCCGCCCGTCGACCGTGCCGAGGAGTGCGTGCCGCGGCCCGAACGCCGTCTCGGACGTGCAGTCGAGGACGACGTTGCCGCTCGGCATCCGTCGTCACGAACACCGTCCGCGAGTCCTCCTCGTTCAGCGAGACCTGCCGGGTCTTCGTCGCTGCCGGAAGCGCCGGGATCTCCGGCAGCACGAGCTGGTCCGGCGGCGTGCTCGGGTCGGGGGAGGTCGCCGGGACGACCCTGAACTGCATCACCTGACCGGTCGTCTCCGGATTCGGAGCGGGCGTATCCGGCTCGAAGCCGCCGAACGGCTCGTCCGGCGCGACGTTGAGCAGGATGAAGTCTCGGTGTCCGGCGGGCACGTCGGTGAAGTCGACGATCACGTCCGCCCGCTCGGCGGGGCCGAGGAGGATCACCGGGCCGACTCCCTGGACGTCGAGGTCGTTGATCCTCACCGGCTGCCGGCAGGAAGCCGCCCTCGGTGCCGATCTGCCACACGTCCGCGCCCGGGTGGTCGAACTTCAGGGCGAGGAAGCGCGAGTTGCAGCCGTTCAGGAAGCGGAAGCGGTAGCGGCGCTGCTCGACCTCGAGGAAAGGCCAGGTGCGGCCGTTGACGACCATCGCGTCCCCGAAGAACTCCGGGTTCCAGATCGGCGAGATGTCGCTCGGCGCACCGTCGCACGCCTCCTCGGGGATGAACGGAATGTCGAGGTAGGCGTGTGAGAGGCTGATCCAGCCCCTCGAAGAACGCTCGGTTGTCGGGGTAGAAGAGCGAGCCGTCGTCGTTGAAGGAGCGGTCCTGGATCGCCAGAGGGATCTCGTAGTACTTCGTGCCCGGCAGGGTCGTCGAGGGCGGGAGCGGGCCCCGGAAGCACCGCCTCTCCTCCGCCATCCTCGGAGACGGCGTCACCGGGGCCGCCGCGGAGGAGGTAGAAGCCGGCCGGGCCGGCGTAGACGTTGTTCCGCGTCATCCCCAGCGTGTGGTCGTGGTACCAGATCGTCGCCGCCCTCTGGGCATTGTCGTACTCGAAGACGGCGTTGCCGGGCGTCCACGCCTGCCCGAGAGCAGCCTGGGCCTTTGCCCTGAACCTCTGGTAGAAGGACCCCACCCGCGCGAACCCGCCCGGGATGTTCTTCGCCTTGGGCAGATACCAGGCCTCGGCGAACCCGTCGCTCTCCTCGGTCGAATGCCCGCCGTGCAGGTGGGTGACGATCGGAACCGGGCCCGTGTAGGGAGCCGGATCCATGCCGCGCCCATCCCGGCCCTGGGGTCCCCCAGGGGGATTGGCCCAGTGCAGGGTCTGGTCGATTGGGAGCAGGTGCGGGAGGTAGTTGCCGGCCGCGTCGACCAGGTCGTTGATCCACTTGACCCGGACGGGCTCCGCGTACTTCGCCTCGATCGTGAACGCCGGGTAGTGGAAGCTGCCGCCCTCGAAGACGGTTCCCGGCGCACCGGCCGAGCCATAGCTCCACACCGTCGTCGGCTGGAGTCGAGGGCCCCCCCGGCGGCAGGATCTGCTGCTCGAACTGCCGGACGGCGATCTCGTAGTACTCGACGCCGCCGACGTTGCTCGGCGCCGGCGCTGTCGGCATCGCCGGCGGGATGATGAGCGGCTGCTCGTACTTCGGGATCGCGGTCCCCGGCAGGGTCGGGCCCGTCAGCGCCGCCGCAATCGCCTCGCGGGTTCCGAGCTCCCAGGGGATATACAGGGCAACGCCAGCCCCCGCCCCGTACTTCAGCAGCTGTCGCCGGGTGAAGATACCTGGGTTCGCCTTCATCACTGCTTCTCCCTTTTTCGCCTCCATCCCTGCTTCTCCCTTTACCCTATCGCGGTGTTTGCGGATACAGGTTCCCGAGCGCGCGGATCGATCTCATCGGTATTGAGCACCGGGCGGCCTCAGTAGTCACTACTGGGCCAGGTCCGGTGCGACGGGCCGATGGAATGTGGGCCCGGCACGCGTAGCATGATGTCAGACAACCCCCACTTCGGAGGATTAGATGACGGTCGCAACGGCAACGGATCTGGTTCGCAAGTTCGAGGACCTCTCACGCGAGGACGTCGACTACGCCGGGGGCAAGGGAGCGAACCTCGGGGAGATGACCGCCGCCGGGCTCCCCGTCCCCCCCGGGTTCGTCGTCGGCGCCGCCTCCTACGCTCTCTTCTGCGATCGAGGAGGCCTGCGTAAGCGAATCGAGGAGCGCCTCTCCGCGACCGACGTCGACAGCACCGCCGAGCTCGAGGCGGCGGCCCATGAGGTCCGGGCGATGGTGGAGTCCGAGGCCGTCCCCGACGAGGTCGCCGAGCAGATTCGCAAGTCCTACCTGGACCTCGCCGCTGACCGCGACAACCCGCCGGTCGCGGTGCGCTCCTCGGCCACCGCCGAGGACACCGAGTCGGCCTCGTTCGCCGGCATGAACGAGACCTTCCTCAACGTCCGCGGCGCCGACGAGGTGGTCGACGCCGTGCGCCGCTGCTGGTCCTCGCTGTTCGGCGCCCGCACCGTCTTCTACCGGGCCAAGCGCGGCTTTGGCCAGGCCGACATGGACATCGCCGTGGTCGTCCAGACCCAGATCCTCTCGACCCGGGCCGGGGTCATGTTCACGATCGACCCCTCCTCGGGCGCCCGCGACCACCTGGTGATCGAGGGCTCCCTCGGTCTCGGCGAGTCGGTGGTCTCCGGCCAGGTTTCGCCCGACCGCTACATCGTTCAGAAGGAGACCCTGGGGATCATCAAGCGCGAGGTCCGCCGCAAGGAGCTGGTGATCGAGCCTCTCCCCGACGGCGGCACCCGCACCCGCGAGCTCTCTGAGGACGAGGCGATGACCCCCGTCCTCAACGACGACGAGGTCCGCGCGATCGCCGAGCTGGGCGTTCGTGACGAGGAGCACTACGGCACCGCGCAGGACACCGAGTGGGCCTTCGACGAGGAAGGCCACCCGTGGATGCTTCAGTCGCGGCCGGTGACCGCGGCCGGCGCCGATGGCGGCGCCCCCAGCGCCGACGGCGGGATGCCCGCCGAGGAGGACGCCCTCGTTCACGGTCTCGGCGCCGCCCCGGGTGCCGGCAGCGGCCCCGTCAGCGTCGTCACCACCCTGGAGGAGGCGGATGCGCTGCAGGAGGGCAACGTCCTTGTCACCCACATGACCGCGCCCGACTGGGTGCCACTGATGCGGAAGGCGGCGGCGATCGTCACCGACTCCGGCGGGATGACCTGCCACGCGGCGATCGTCTCCCGCGAGCTCGGCATCCCCTGCGTTGTCGGCGCCGGCGACGCCACCTCGAAGCTTCGCAACGACGAGATCGTCACCGTGGATGCCACTCACGGGTCCGTCTTCGAGGGCAAGTTCACGGTGGAGGCTGAGGAAGATGGACGACCGGTGACGACGGGCGGAGCCGCCCCGGTGACCGCGACCCAACTCCTGGTCAACCTCTCCGAGCCCTCGCAGATCGAGCGGGCCGCGAAGCTCGACGTCGACGGCGTCGGACTGCTGCGGGCCGAGCTGATGGTGATCGAGGCGCTCGAGGGCAAGCACCCGCGGCTGCTGATCGAGGAGGGCCGCTCGGAGGAGTTCGTCGAGCGGATGGGCAAGGCGCTGACCGCCTTCGCCTCCGCCTTCGACCCGAGGCCGATCACCTACCGGACGATCGACTTCCGCTCGAACGAGTTCGCGGGGCTGCAGGGCGGCGACCGCTTCGAGCCGGAGGAGGCCAACCCGATGATCGGCTACCGGGGAGCGCTCCGCTACATGCGCGAGCCCGACCTCTTCGCCCTCGAGCTGGCGGCGATCCGCCGCGTCTGGGACGCGGGGCACACCAATTTCCACGTGATGTTGCCCTTCGTTCGCACCCCGCGCGAGCTCACCGCCTGCCGGAACGTGATCCGCGACGAGGGCCTGCTCGATCAGCCCGGCTTCGAGCTCTGGGTGATGGCCGAAGTACCTTCGGTCTACTTCCATCTGGAGCGCTACGCAGCGCTCGGGGTCAAGGGAATCTCGATCGGCTCCAACGACCTCACCCAGCTGATGCTGGGCGCCGATCGCGACTCCGAGGTCCTGGCCGAGCTCTTCGATGAGCGCGACCCCGCGGTCGCCGACTACCTGCGCCTGCTGATCCCGAAGGCGCGCCAGCTCGGGCTGGCCACCTCGATCTGCGGCCAGGCGCCCTCGGTGCACCGCGAGTACGCCGAACTCCTGGTCGACGCCGGGATCGACGCGATTTCGATCAACATCGACGCCGTCGACCGGGCCCGCCGCCTGGTCGCCTCGGCGGAACGCCGGGTGATGCTGCGGGCAGCCCGCGAGGGCGTCTAGCCGGAGCGGACATGGCCGAGCAGCTCACCGCCCTCGACGCCACCTTCCTCGAGCTCGAGGAGGCCGACCAGAGCGCCCACATGCACATCGGTGGCGTCATCTTGCTCGAGCCTCAGCCCGGCGGGGGCGCCCCTCCGATCGATCGGATCCGCGAGGACGTGATCGGCCGGCTGCCGGGCCTGCCCCGCTACTGCCAGCGCCTCTCCACCCCGCACACCCACGGCCTCCACTTCCCCAGCTGGGAGCAGGAGGCGCTCTTCGCGGTCGACCGCCACGTCTTCACCGCCGGCCTGCCGGCGCCGGGCGGGCGCCAGGAGCTGCTCGGGTGGGCCGGCGAGTACTACTCGCAGCGGCTCGACCGCACCAAGCCGCTCTGGGAGATGGTGGTGCTGGAGCTCGCCGACGGCCACTGGGCCGTTGTCACCAAGACCCACCACTGCATGATCGACGGCGTCGGCTCGGTCGACATCGCCCAGACGCTGCTCGATCAGCGCCCCGATCGCCCCGCCCAGCCCACAACAAACGGCGACGGCCCGTCCGCCCCACTCCTGGAGGGGACCGTGCCGCAGGCCCCCGGCTGGCGCCGCGCCGCCGCCCGAGTGGCCGCGCCCGGCATCCGGGTTGGCCACGCCGCGGTCCGGGCGGCCCAGGCCGGGCTCCATGCCGCGGAGTCCGCGGTCGGCACCGCCGCCCATCCTCAGCGCGCTCGTGAGGCTCTTCAGCACTCGAGGGCGCTCGCCGAGGTGATCGTCCGCGACGAGCTGGTCGCCGCCCCCCGCACCAGCCTCAACAAGCCGATCAGCGGCAAGCGTCGGCTTGCGGTGCTCGAGGCCGACCTGGACGAGCTGAAGCGGATCAAGCGCGAGCTCGGGGGCACCGTCAACGACGTCGTTCTCGCCGCCACCACCGGCGGCCTCCGGCGCCTGCTCCTGCACCGCAACGAGGAGCCGCCCGAGCAGGGCCTGCGGGCGATGGTTCCGGTGAACCTGCGCACCGCCGGAGACCGCCTGGCGCTCGGTAACCGGATCTCCTCGCTGTTCGTCCACCTGCCGGTCGCCGCCGCGGACCCCGAGGAGCGCTACAGGCTCCAGGTCGAGGAGGCCGAGACGCTCAAGTCCGGCACCCAGTCGGTCGGCTCGAGCACCCTGATCGAGTTGGCCGGCCACCTGCCCCCGGTGCTCCACAGCTTCGTCGCCCGCTCGCTGTTCGCCACCCGGCTCTTCAACGTCACCGTCACCAACGTCCCCGGGCCGCAGACGCCCTCTGTACTACTTCGGCTCCAAGGTCGAGGAGATCTGGCCGCTGGTGCCGATCGCCGCCGAGCACGCCATCGGCCTGGCGGTGTTCAGCTACGACGGCACCCTCTTCTTCTGCGTCAACGCGGACCGCGACAGCTGCCGCGACCTCGACGTGCTCGTCGACGGGATCGCGGAGTCGCTGGTGGAGCTAGGCGAGATGGCCGCGACCACGGCTGGGGAGCGCACCTAGATGTTCCAGGTCCGCATCCACGGAAGGGGTGGTCAGGGAGTCGTGACCGCGGCCGAGATGCTCTCGATCGCCGCCTTCACGGAGGGAAAGCACGCGCAGGCCTTCCCCACCTTCGGCTCCGAGCGCATGGGCGCGCCCGTCGTCTCGTTCTGCCGGATCGACGAGCGCCCGCTCCGGGTCCGCGAGCCGGTCTCACGGCCGGATGCGCTGATCGTCCAGGACCCGACCCTGCTGCACCAGGTGGACCTCTTCGGCGGGCTCGGCGACGACGCCTACATCCTGATCAACAGCTCGCGCAGCTTCGACGAGCTTGGCCTCGGCGAGTTCTCCGCGCGCTTCCGAGCGGAGCGGCTGCTGACCGTGCCGGCAAGCGAGATCGCCCGCGAGCACCTCGGCAGGCCATTGCCGAACGCGGTCCTGCTGGGAGGCTTCGCCGCGCTCAGCGGCGTTGTCTCGCCAGAGGCGGTGGCAGAGGGGATCCGGGAGAAGTTCAAGGGGTCCGTGGCCGAGAAGAACGTCGCGGCCGCCCGAGAGGCCTCCGACTGGGTCCAGCGCGAGATGAGGGAACCGGCTCGTGCTTAGGCAGGAGGAGGGATCCCGCGCGGTCGCCGAAGCGGTGGCGCTCTGCAGGCCGGAGGTGATCAGCGCCTATCCGATCTCGCCCCAGACCCACATCGTCGAGCATCTGTCGGACCTGGTGAGGACGGGAGAGCTCGATCCCTGCGAGTACCTGATGGTGGAGTCGGAGTTCGCCGCCCTCTCGGCGGCGATCGGCGCCTCCGCCACAGGAGCCCGCACCTACACGGCGACCGCGAGCCAGGGCCTGCTCTACATGGCCGAGGCCCTCTACAACGCCTCCGGGCTCGGCCTGCCGATCGTGATGACGATCGCCAACCGTGCGATCGGCGCACCGATCAACATCTGGAACGACCACTCCGACTCGATGTCCCAGCGCGACTCCGGGTGGATCCAGCTCTACGCGGAGTCGAACCAGGAGGCCCTGGACATGCACATCCAGGCCTTCCAAATCGCCGAGCAGGTCTCGCTGCCGGTGATGGTCTGCATGGACGGCTTCATCCTCACCCATGCCTACGAGCAGGTGGAGATCCCGGACCAGGAGAAAGTCGACACTTTCCTGCCGGCGTTCGAGCCGCGCCAGTTGCTCGACCCCACCGACCCGGTGACGATCGGCTCCATGGTGGGGCCCGAGGCCTTCTTCGAGGTCAAGTACCTGGCGCACGCCAAGCAGATGCAGGCGCTCGACCTGATCTCCGGGGTGGCGCAACGGTTCGCCTTCGACTTCGGGCGCGTTTCCGGCGGCCTTATCCGCACCTACCGGACCGAGGACGCCGAGACGATCGTCGTCGCGCTTGGCTCGGTGCTGGGGACGATTGAGGACGTGATCGACGAGATGCGCGAGGCGGGCGTCCGCATAGGCGCCCTGGGCCTGAAGTCCTTCCGCCCCTTCCCCCTGGACGAGGTGCGCGAGGCGCTCGGCGGGGCCGAGCGCGTGGTGGTGCTCGAGAAGGCGCTCGCGGTCGGGATCGGCGGGATCGTCTCGGCGAACGTGCGCACGGCCCTCTCGGGGATCCAGCTCCACGGCTACACCGTGGTCGCGGGCCTCGGCGGGCGCTCGATCACCCGGGAATCGCTGCACGAGCTCTTCGAGCGGGCGATCCGCGACGACCTGCAGCCCCTGAACTTTCTCGACCTGAAGACCGAGATCGTCGAGCGGGAGCTCGCGCGCATGCACCAGAAGCGCCCCTCCGGCCCGCACGAGCAGAACATCCTGCGCGACATCGGCGTGGTCGCCGCCGAGTCCCACTAGAAGGAGCCAGAGATGCCCGAACAGGAGGTCAAGCTCTACCAAACTGGAACCTTCGTGGTCGGCAACCGGCTACTCGATCCCGACCAGCGCTCGGTGCAGGCCCGCACGGAGCGCTCCAACACGCTCACATCAGGCCACCGCGCCTGCCAGGGATGCGGCGAGGCGCTCGGCGCCCGCTACGTCCTCGACGCCGCCTCCCGAGCGACCGAGGGCAACCTGGTTGCCGCCAACGCAACCGGGTGCCTGGAGGTGTTCTCCACGCCGTATCCGGAGTCCTCGTGGCAGCTCCCCTGGATCCACTCGCTGTTCGGGAACGCGCCGGCGGTCAGCAGCGGCATCGCCGCGGCGCTGAAGGCCAAGGGACTGACCGACCGGCGGGTAATCGGCCAGGGCGGGGACGGGGGCACCCTCGACATCGGCTTCGCCTGCCTCTCCGGAATGTTCGAGCGCAACGACGACGTGCTCTTCGTCTGTTACGACAACGAGGCCTACATGAACACCGGCGTGCAGCGCTCCAGCGCGACGCCGCCGGCGGCCCGGACCGCAAACACGAAACCGTTGGGAGGCCAGCCCGGCAACGTCTTCGGCAAGGGCAAGAACGCGCCGCTGATCGCGATGGCGCACGAGATCCCCTACGTCGCCACCGCCACCGTCGCCGAGCTGCGCGACCTCGAGTACAAGGTCGAGCGCGCGATGAAGCTCCGCGGGGCGCGCTACCTGCACGTCTTCGTGCCCTGCCCGCTCGGCTGGGGCTCCGCCTCGAGGGACACGATCCGAATTGCCCGCCTCGTCAAGGAGACCGGACTCTTCCCCGTGTTCGAGGCCGAGAACGGCGAGGTCACCAGCGTCTCAAAGATCCGCCGGCGGGTACCGGTCGAGGAGTATCTGAAGCTCCAGCGCCGCTACGCGCACCTCTTCGGCGACCCGCCCCGCACCGATGTGATCGCGGGCATCCAGGAGATCGCCGACCGCAACATCCGCCGCTTCGGCCTGCTCTCCTCTGCGGAGGAGGGCGGCGACCTGCCGGGGAACGCCACCGACATCGCGGGGGCCACCCCCGGCGCCGCCGAGCCGGCCGCCACCGCGGAGTCCGAAACCAACCTGATGCGGCTGCTCGCCTCTACTCCCCACGGGCCGCAGTGATGGAGGCTGGGTGATGGACAAGCCCTTCGCGATCACGCTTGACGTCGGCTCCAGCCTCGCGAACAAGACTGGGAGCTGGCGGACCGAGCGAGCGGAGTACGTCGACCGGCTGCCGCCCTGCAACAACGCCTGCCCAGCCGGGGAGAACATCCAGGCCTGGCTCTACGAGGCCGAGGAGGGCGAGGACGGCTACGAGCGTGCCTGGCGCAAGCTGACGGAAGACAACCCCTTCCCCGCGATCATGGGGCGAGTCTGTTACCACCCCTGCGAGACTCCCTGCAACCGCGCCCAACTCGACGAGGCCGTCGGGATCCACTCGGTCGAAGGCTTCCTCGGCGACGAAGCGATCAAGCAGGGCTGGGGGTTCGACGCCCCGGCGCAGACCTCCGGGAAGCGCGTGCTGATCGTCGGCGCCGGACCCTCCGGGCTGTCCGCCGCCTACCACCTGACCAGGCTCGGACACTCGGTGACGATCCACGAGGCCGGGCCGATGGTGGGCGGCATGATGCGCTTCGGCATCCCCACCTACCGGCTGCCGCGCGACGTGCTGGACGCCGAGGCGCAGCGGATCCTCGATCTGGGCGTCAAGCTCGAGCTGAACCGCAAGGTGACCAACATCGAACAGTCGATGACCGAGGGCGGCTTCGATGCCGCCTTCCTCGCGATCGGCGCCCACATCGGCAAGCGGGCCTACGTCCCCGCCGGCGAGGCCGCCCGGATCCTCGACGCCGTCTCCGTCCTCGAGTCGATGGAGGGAGAGGAGAAGCCGCTGCTCGGCCGCCGGGTGGTCGTCGTCGGCGGCGGCAACACGGCGATGGACGTCGCCCGCACCGCGAAGCGCCTCGGCGCAACCGACGCCGTCGTCGTCTACCGCCGCACCCGCGAGCGGATGCCCGCGCACGAGTTCGAGGTCGAGGAGGCCGAGGAGGAGGGCGTGATGATGCGCTGGCTGGAGACGATCAAGCAGGTCGACGGCGGCAAGGTCACGGTGGAGAAGATGGAGCTCGACGAGGCCGGCTTCCCGCAGCCCACCGGCGAGCTCGACGAGCTGGAGGCCGACTCGGTCGTCCTGGCGCTGGGCCAGGAGGCCGACCTCTCGCTGCTCGAGGGCGTCGAGGGAATCGAGGTGGACGACGGCGTCGTCCAGGTCGGGCCGAACATGATGACCGGGCACCCCGGGGTGTTCGCGGGCGGCGACATGGTCCCGGCGGAGCGCACAGTCACGGTCGGGGTCGGCCACGGCAAGAAGGCCGCCCGCCATATCGACGGCTGGCTACGGGGCGAGGCCTACGAGCCGCCACCCAAGCATGAGGTGATCGGGTTCGACCAGCTCAACACCTGGTACTACGCGGACGCCCCGCGCACCGTCCAGCCCAAGCTCGAGATCGAGCGTCGCCGCGGCACCTTCGACGAAGTCGTCAGCAGCCTCGACGAGTCGAATGCCCTCTATGAGGCGCGGCGCTGCCTCTCCTGCGGCAACTGCTTCAGCTGCGACAACTGCTACGGCGTCTGCCCCGACAACGCGGTGCTGAAGCTGGCTGAGGCGGCGGAAAACCCGAACGTGAACGGCTATGCGATCGACCTCGACTTCTGCAAGGGCTGCGGCCTCTGCGTCGCCGAGTGTCCCTGCGGCGCGATCGAGATGGTGCCCGAAGAGATTTAATGGAGATCCTCGCCGGGCTGTTCCTGGTCGGCCACGGCCTCGTCCACATCCCCGTCTGGGTCACCCGACCGCCGCCGGACGCGCCCTTCAACTCCCGCCACTCGTGGCTGCTCGGCGATCTCAGCTCCTTCAGCAGGGCGCTGGCGGTGCTTTGCTGCGTGGTCTTCGTGCCGGCGGGCATCCTGGTGCTCGCCAGCGCCAGCCTCGGCGCCACTCTGGCGATCATCGGCGCCGCGGTGTCGTTGCTGCTGGTCTTCCTCACCCTGCAGCCCTGGTTCGTCTTCGCCGGCGCGATCAACGTCGCGATCATCATCGTCGCCGTCGGCTGAGCCCATCGCTCGGTTCACGACGCGGTTACGCCAGCGCTCGCCACCAGTTCAAGAAGATCTCGCGGATGCGCGCCTTGCGCTCCTGGTAGTGGACCCCTCGGGCCAGGGGAACCCGGACGGCGCCGAGCGAAAGTCGGCGAGCAGAAATAGACCGATGATGGTCGAAAACAGGAGGGCGCCGCCCAGCACCGCCAGCTCCGCGGGTCCCCGGTTGAGGCCGGCTCCGGCGCCGATCACCAGCACGCTGAACCCCACCATGGCGAGGGCGATGCCGCGGTGAAAACGCCCGGCCTCGGAGTGCGGCCATGGGTCGAGCGGCCGGGCAATCTCGCGCCCGCTGTCGGAGTCGGTGCAGGCCTCCTTGAGGCGGCAAGAGTTGCAGACGTGGGCGCGAGCGCGGTAGCGAGCAAGCCGCATCCGCTGGTCGGTCTCGACGCGATGCAGCCGCTCCCCCTCGGGGCACTCCCAGGCGTCGACCTGCTCGAGGTAGGTAAAGCCCGAAGTCCGATCAGTCGGCATCCCCTCGCTCCGCAAGCTCACGGAGCACCTCCGCCGGGTTGCCCTTCTCGACCTGGACGACGTTGAGCTCCCCACCGTCGCGCTCCACGATCCGCTCGGCCAGGACGCGGGCGTCCTCGCCGAGCCCCCGTCTCTTCGTACCCGCAGACGACCTTCGGATAGAGGGGCTCGGGCATCAGCGCGCAAGCTGATGCCTAAATAGATGGGGCGTGGACGCGGCTTCTGCAAGGGTTGAGGCCTGGAGAACCTCTCGCAACGGATGCCCGCCTACCCCGCCGAGCGCGAGGCGGATGTCGCGATCCGCGACGGGTCGACCGTCCACATCCGCCCGGTGACGGCGGACGACGAGGACGCCCTCCGTCGGTTCTTCGAGAACCTCGACGACAGCTCGCGCATGTTCCGCTTCTTCTCCGGAGGCACCGACCTGCGAGCGGCGGCACGCGAGATAGCGGACGTCGATTACGCCCAGCGATACGGCCTGGTCGCGGTTCGGGGCGAGGAGCGCGAGCTGGTCGGGCAGGGCATCTACATCGGGCGCGCCTCCGGCGAGGCGGAGATCGCGTTCGCGGTCGCCGGCCACATTCAGGGGATGGGACTCGGGACGCTGCTGCTCGCCCATCTCGCCGAGGTCGCGCTCGAGAACGGAATCTCGGTGTTCGTCGCCGAGGTGATGCCCGAGAACCACCGGATGATCGAGGTCTTCCGCGAAAGCGGCTTCCCGATCGAGACCTCGTCGCTGCCGGGGGCGATCCACATCGAGCTTCCCACTTCCTTCTCCGACGAGGCGCTCCGGCGGTTTGAGGAACGGGATCGGATCGCCGCCGAGGCGGCGGTTCGCCCCTTTCTCGAGGCGAAGGCGATCGCCGTGGTCGGCGCCTCGAGGGATCGCGGGACGGTCGGCGGCCAGCTCTTCCACAACACCCTCGAGTCGGGATTCGAGGGGGTCGTCTATCCGGTCAACCCGAGCGCCGACGTGGTCCAGTCGGTGCGGGCCTATCCGACCATCACCGAGGTTCCCGACGAGGTCGACCTCGCGGTGGTCGCGGTGCCCGCCGCGGCGGTGATCGAGGTCGCTCGCGAGTGCGCGGCGAAGGGCGTCCGCGCCCTGGTGGTGATCTCGGCCGGCTTTGCCGAGACTGGTCCCGAGGGGGCCGAGCGCGAGCGCCGGCTGATCGAGGTCTGCCGGGCCGCGGGGATGCGCCTGATCGGGCCCAACTGCCTCGGGATCCTGAACACGACTGGGGAGCACCGCTTCAACGCCACCTTCGGCCCCGGCTCGCCGCCGGCCGGGAGCATCGGGTTCGTCACCCAGAGCGGCGCCCTCGGGCTCGCCCTGATCGACCTCGCCAGCGACCGCAGCCTCGGGGTCTCGTCGTTCGCGTCGATCGGGAACCGCGCCGACATCACCGCCAACGACCTGCTCGAGTACTGGGAGGGCGACCAGGCGACCGAGGTCGCGCTGCTCTACATCGAGTCGTTCAGCGACCCGCGGCGCTTCTCCCGGGTCGCCCGCAGGGTTGGGCGGGAGATGCCGATTGTGGTGGTGAAGAGCGGCCGCTCGGCGGCGGGCCAGCGCGCCACCAGCTCCCACACCGGGGCGCTGATCGCCGCCTCCGACGTCACCGCGGACGCGCTCTTTGACCAGGCGGGCGTGATCCGCACCGAGAGCCTCGCCGAGCTCCTCGACGTCGCCTCGCTGCTCGCGAACCAGCCGCTCCCGCAGGGCGGCCGGGTCGGGATCGTCACCAACGCGGGCGGGCCCGGAATCATGTGCGCGGACGCCTGCGAGGCGGCCGGGCTGGAGGTCCCCGAGCTCCCCGACGAGCTCCGGAACACGCTTCTGGAGTTCCTGCCCGCGGAGGCCGGCCTTCTCAACCCGATCGACATGATCGCCACGGCGACCGCCGGGCACTACCGGGCGACGATCCGGTCGGTGGCCGAGTGGGACGGGATCGAGGCCCTGATCGTGATCTTTATCAGGCCGCTGCTTACCCGCGCCGAGGACGTCGCCGAAGCGATCCGGCAGGCGGTCGAGGAGATGCCGCGCGAGATTCCGGTGCAAGCGGTGTTCATGTCCGCCAAGGACCACGCGGCGATGACCAGCGTCGGCGGCGTTCCCACCCACCTCTATCCCGAGGACGCCGCCCGGGCGCTTGGGCGGGTGATCCGTCACGTCGACTGGCGCGGCCGCCCGGCCGAGAAACCGCCGGAGTTCCCCGACATCCGGATCGAGGAGGGTGCGGCGATCATCGCGGAGGCGCTCGCGAGCGGCCACGAGTGGCTGGAGATGGATGAGAGTGCGCCGCTGCTCGACTGCTACGGGGTCGCGATCCCCGAGTGGCGGGTCGCCCGGGACCCCGGTGCAGCGGGCGAGGCCGCGGCGAAACTGGGAGACCGGGTGGCGCTGAAGGCCCAGGGGCCGGGGCTGCTCCACAAGACCGAGATGGGCGCTGTCCGGATCGGTCTTTCCGGGCGCGAGGAGGTGACTCGCGCCGCCGAGCAGATGGACCGTGCGATCACCAAGGCCGGCGCCGAACGGGAGGCATTCGTCGTCCAGGCGATGGTCGAGGGCGGGGTCGAGCTGCTGGTGGGAGTGGTCGACGACGCCACCTTCGGCCCGGTGCTCGCCTGCGGCGCCGGCGGCACCCAAGCCGAGCTGCTCAGGGACGTCGCAATCCGGATCTGCCCGATCACCAGGGACGAGGCCCGGAAGATGCTCCGCTCGCTCGGCACCTTCCCGCTCCTGACCGGATTTCGGGGTGCCCCGGCAGCCGACCTGGAGGCAATCGAGGAGCTTCTCCTCCGGGTCAGTGCGATGGTGGACGCGCATCACGAGATCGCGGAGATGGATCTGAATCCGGTGCTTGCCGGCACCGACGGCGCGCTTGCGATCGACGCCCGGATCAGAGTGAGGATCGCGCCGCCGGCGCAGCCCTGGCCGCGGACCTGGAAGTAGTTTCAGCGCGATACTTGGCGGGTGCATAAGGCCCGTGCGATCGAGAGAAGGCGGCTGGTCGTAGAGGGGATCGTCCAGGGAGTCGGTTTTCGGCCCAGCGTGGACATGTGGAGAATGGGCAACCAGGGAAGCGAGCTCAGCTTGGACCTTGCCGCTCCCAGAATCGATCGTGACCGAACGGATTGAAAGAAGAGACCACCGCCCCCTCCACCGCCCTCACGCTTCGCCGCGCCCGCGCCGAGGGGATCGCGAACTTCTCTGCCTTCTGCAACCACGTCACGATCATCCCGGCGATCCGGGCGATCCTCGACTCCCCCGACCTTCGCCTCGACGGGTTCATCGGCCCCGGCCACGTCTCCACCGTGATCGGCCTCCGCCCCTACCGCTTCATCGCCGCCGACCACGGAAGCCGGTGGTGGTCTCCGGCTTCGAGCCGCTCGACGTCCTCCAGGGGGTGCAGCTGCTGCTCCGCCAGCTCGCCGAAGGTCGCAGCGAGGTCGAGAACCAGTACCAGCGGGTGGTCCGCGACGAGGGCAACCCGCTGGCGCTGGAGGCGATCGCCGAGACGATGGAGCTCCGCACCACCTTTGAGTGGCGGGGGCTCGGCTTCATCTCCCAGAGCGCCCTCGGATCCGCCCCGAATACGCGGACTGGGACGCCGAGGTCCGCTACGAGCTCCCCGGCGTCCGGGTCGCCGACCCGAAGGCCTGCCAGTGCGGCGAGGTGCTGAAGGGCGTGATCCGCCCTGGGAGTGCAAGGTGTTCGGCACCGCCTGCACGCCCGAGCACCCGATCGGCACCTGCATGGTCTCCAGCGAGGGCGCCTGCGCCGCTTACTACAACTACGGCCGCCATTCGCGGTCGGCGGAAGGTCGCGACGGCGGCGGGCTGATGCGGGCCAACGGCGCCGCTCCGAGCAAGAGGTCCTCGACGCGATCGAGGCCCGCCGCCGCCGCCCCCGCCGCAAGATCCTCGACGAGCGGATCACCCTCAGCCACGGCGCCGGCGGTAAGTCGAGCCACGACCTGGTCGAGGGGATCTTCCTCCGCGAGCTCCGCAACCCGCTCCTGGAGCCGCTCGCCGACGCCGCCCTGGTCGGAGCCGGCAGCGAGCGGCTCGCGTTCACCACCGACTCTTTCGTCGTCAAGCCCGCTCTTCTTCCCCGGCGGCGACATCGGCGAGCTCGCCGTCAACGGGACGATCAACGACCTGGCGATGTCCGGCGCCCGCCCGCTGGCGCTCTCCGCCGGCTTCATCGTCGAGGAGGGCCTCCCGGTCGCCGACCTGGAGCGGATCGCCGCCTCGATGGGCGCTGCCGCCGAGGCCGCCGGCGTCCCGGTCGCCACCGGCGACACCAAGGTGGTCGAGCACGGCAAGGCCGACGGCGTCTACATCAACACCTCGGGGTCGGCGTGATCGAGCACGAGCTGGCGCTCGGCCCGGCCACGATCCAGCCCGGGCGACAAGATCCTCGTCTCCGGCCCGATCGGCGACCACGGGATGGCGGTGATGATCGCCCGCGGCGAGCTCGAGCTGGAGCTCGCGCTCGCCAGCGACACCGCCCCCCTCCACGGCTGGTCGCCACCCTGCTCGAGCGAAGCGACGGCGTCCGCTGCCTCCGCGACCCGACCCGCGGCGGTCTCGCCACCGTCCTCGCCGAGCTCGCACTATCGGCTGAGGTCGGGATCACGATCGAGGAGTCCGAGCTCCCGATCCGCGCCGAGGTCTCGGGCGCCTGCGAGATTCTCGGCATCGACCCGATCTACGTCGCCAACGAGGGCAAGCTGATCGCCGTCGTCCCCCCCGGCTCAGCCGACGCCGCCCTCGTCGCGCTCCGCTCCCACCCCCTCGGCCGCGAGGCCGCGATCATCGCCGAGGTCATCCCCGACCCCCCCGGCCTCGTCGTCCTCGAGACCGCCTTCGGCGGCTCCCGCGTCGTCGACATGCTCGCCGGCGACCCCCTGCCACGGATCTGCTGAGCCGGTGGGGACGCGAACTGCGCTCGCCTTGACTACTTAGGGGCCCCTGCGGCACAAGCCCTGGATACTCTTGGTGACCGCTGCCCCTCCGCGCCACCGCGACGCGGGCGAAGCGCTTCATATGAACAAGGAAGGCCTCACCGACGAGCAGCTCAAGCAATTGCTCGAGGTCGGGCGCTCACTTGTCAGCGAGCTGGACCTCGAAACGTTGCTTCGTCGCGTGCTGGAGTCGGCGCGGGACCTCACCGGGGCCGCCTACGCCGCCCTCGGGATCCTCAACGAGGACAAGACCGGGCTGGAGCGCTTCCTGCACGCGGGGATCGACGAGCAGACCCGGCGCGCGATCGGCCCGCTGCCCCGGGGCCGGGGGGTGCTCGGGGAGCTGATCCAACACCCAAGCCCGCTGCGCCTGGCCGACGTCGGCGCCCACGCGCGCTCCTACGGCTTCCCCCCTTCCATCCCCCGATGAAGACCTTCCTTGGCACTCCGGTCCTGATCCGGGGTGAGGCCTGGGGCAATCTATATCTCACCGAGAAGGAGGGCGGCGCCGAGTTCAGCGAGGGTGACGAGCAGCTGGTCGTCGTCCTCGCCGCCTGGGCGGCGGTGGCGATCGAGAACGCCCGCCTATACGATGGACTCGACTACCGCCGGACTCGAATTGGAGCGGGCGCTGCGCGGCCTCGAGGCGACCTCGGACATCTCGCGCACCGCCGTCGCCGGGATCGAGGTCGATGAGCTGCTCGAGCTGATCGCCAAGCGCGGCCGCGGGGTCGTCGATGCCGGCACGGCGATGGTTCTGCTGTCCGACGGTGAGGAGCTCGAGGTCACATCCGCCGCCGGCGAGGACCCGATGGCCCTGATCGGGCTAAGGATCCCCGACAGCCCCTCCTGGCTGGCCGATCTCCACCGGGAGGCGCCCGACCTGCGCGGCCTGCACATGGTCACCACCCCGCTCGAGTTCCGGGGACGCCCGCGCGGGCTGCTGGTCGCGATTCGGGGCGGCGAGGAGGGATTTGGCGGGGAAGACGAGCGCGTCTTTCGCTCGTTCGCCGCCAGCGCCACGACCACGATCAGCACCGTGCAGGCGGCCGAAGCGGAGAAGCTGCAGCTCTCGATCGAGGCGTCCGAGCGGGAGCGCCGGCGCTGGGCGCGCGAGCTGCACGACGAGACGCTGCAGGAACTCGGCGCGCTGCGCTTCGTCCTCGAATCCACAGCGAAGGAGGGAGCGGAGTTCCCGGCCGAGACCCGCGCGGCGGCGATCGAGCATGTCGACCGGGGAATCCGCAACCTCCAAGGCCTGATAACAGAGCTGCGCCCGGCGGTACTCGACGAGCTCGGGGTAGAGCCCGCGATCGAGTCCCTGGCCCGGCAGCTGGAAGAGCGCTCGGGGATCGAGACCAAGGTCGAGATCGCGCGCGGGGCGGGCGCTGGAGACGCGGCGAACCGGCTCGCTCCCGAGCTTGAGGCGACGATCTACCGGCTGGTGCAGGAGAGCGCCAACAACGCGATCAAGCACGCGTCGCCGTCCAGGATCGCAATCCTCCTGAGCGAGGGAGACGGCTCGGTGAACGTGAGCGTGAGCGACGATGGCCGGGGCTTCGATCCCGGTGCGGTCGAGCGCAGCTTTGGCCTGGTCGGTATGGAGGAGCGGGTGACGCTGGCGGGCGGTAAGCTCAAGATCGAGTCGGAGCCTGGGCGGGGAACCCTGGTGCAAGCTGAGCTGCCGCTGGTCCACGCGGAAGACGCGGGCGCGGCGAGGACGGCCCGAGGCCTCGGGGAACTCGGAGTAAGTTCAGACTAGTCGGCGACCAGCCCGTGCTTGTGCGCGAAGCTGACCAGCTCAGCTCGGTTGGTGGTGCCGACCTTGCGGTGGATTGCCGCTCGGTGGGTCTCGACCGTGCGGATGCTGACCACCAGCCTCTCCGCGATCTCGGGGTTGGTGTGCCCCTTCGCGATCAGGCCGAGAACCTCGCTCTCGCGTGGGGTGAGCCCGCCGGGCGGGCCCTCGGGCTCCGCGGCGAGGCGCGCGCCGAGCTTCGGATTGACGAAGGTCTCCCCCGCGGCGGCGGCGCGAATCGCGTTGACGAGCTCGGACCCGGCCGCGTGCTTGACGACGTATCCCTTGGCGCCGACCCGGAAGGCCTCCCGCGCATAGGCGGGATCATCCTGCATGGTCAGCACCACGACTGCGGTCTCGGGCGACCCCTCGAGGATTTTCGGGAATCGTCACCAGGCTGGGTGGGCCCGGCATGTTCAAGTCGAGCACCAGGACCGTCGGCTTCAGGCCCGAGGTGCGTCGACGCGCCGCTTCCGCGTCGCCGGCCTCGGCGGCGACCTCCATGTCGCCCTCTGCCTCGACGATCCGCCGCAACCCATCGCGGACGATCTCGTGATCGTCGGCGACGATCACGGTGATCGTCTTGCCGCCGCGCTCGTTGGAGGCAGAGTCTTTGGTCATCGTCGGGGTGGTCACCGTATCCATCCTCTCGCCGAGGTCGGAACGCTGCGGGCGCCCTCAGGGGTTCCCGCAGGTCCGATTGGCACTCAGTGCGAAGCCGTGAGCTCCTTCTGCTGGTTCTTGATCTCCTCTGACATCGCCTTCAGAGTGGCCTGTGAGCGTTGTGCGCGGACCGACCGGATTCCGAACTCGCGCCGGGCATCCTCTGACGCCTCCTCTAGCGACCGCTGCAGGTCGGCGAGACGATCCTCAGCGCGCTCCTTGAGATCCTCGGCGCGGTCCTCGGCATCGGAACGCAGATGCTCAAGGGCCTCGCGCGAGCGGCTTATCGCCGAGTCGATTACCGAGCGAAGCTCCTCGGTGCTCTGCTGCCGGGCCTGATCGAGGTCATCGACCGCCCGCTCGAGGTACTCCGCGGCGCTGACGTCTTGCTCGTCTTTGGTGAATATCGACATCGGTCCTTTCCTCTGCTTTGGGGGTACGGTCAGAGTCTTCTCCCTGCCCCGACCACCTTCATCCGTGGAAACCACCGGGATCGGCTCGGGCGAAAGGGCCGGCTCAGCCCTCAAGCGGATGCGTGCCGGCGCCGCGGGGGAGGACGATGACGGGGCAGGGGGCGGTGGCCATCAGCTTGGAGGAGACGCTGCCGAGGAGGGCGCCCTTGACCGGGCCGTAGGCGCGGGAGCCGACGAGGAGGAGGTCGAGGTGCTGGGCGGCTGAGGCGAGCGACTCGGCGGGCTCGCCGTGGAGGAGCCTGGGCTCGGTGGTGGCGTTCGGGACGCGCCGCGCGGCCTCCTCGTAGACACCCTCCCATTCCTTCTCCTTGTACTCCCGGTACTCCTCCTGGTTGAGGGGTGAGAGGAGGCCTCCGAGCACGTAGTGAGGCTCCTCCATCACGCTGAGCACCTGGAGGGGCGCCTTCGCCCGTTCGGCGAGCGTGGCCGCGGCGGAGAGGGCGCGCCAGGACTCCGAGGAGCCGTCCACGGCCACCCCGATCCGATCCAGGGCCCGCTCGCCGTTGGCGTAGCCGCGCGGGGCGACCGCGACCCCACTGTGGATGCCCGAGAGCAGCGCTCCACCGAGGGTCCCGACCACGACCCGGCCGGCCGGGCCCTGGCGGGTGGACCCGATCACGATCAGGTCCGGCTTCTCCCAGTCTGCGAGCTCGTAGATCGCTGCCGGTCGCGAGTTGTTGACCACCGGCCGCTCGACGACCTCCATGCCCTTGAGCCGCTCGCGCGCGGTTGCGAACAGTCCCTCGCTGAACTCGGCAACCGCCGCCTCGAACTCGCTGTCGGTTGCCCCGTGGCGGGGGTGCCTGATCACCGTGGTGACGACCGGCGTCGCCTTCAGCGCCTTGCTGAGGAGTTGTCCCAGCCCGAGGGCGTCCTCTCCCTCGGGAGTGCCGTCGTAGCCGATCAAGACCTTCCGCTTCGCCATCTCAGCTCGCCGCCAGGCCGAGCAGCCGCTTGCGCCAGGTGTCGGTGCCCTCGCCGGTTCGGGCGCTGACCTGGAGGGTCTCGGCGTCCGGGTTCACCTGGTCCAGGTTGGCGAGGAAGCGGTCCAGGTCGAAGTCGACGTGCGGGAGGAGGTCGGTCTTGTTGATCACGACCAGCTCGCAGGTGCGGAACATCAGCGGGTACTTGAGCGGCTTGTCCTCGCCCTCGGTGACCGAGGAGATCATCCAGCGGGCGTCCTCGCCGACCCGGAACTCGGCCGGGCAGACGAGGTTGCCGACGTTCTCGATCACCAGCAGCTCGATCTCCTGCAGCGGGAGCTCGGGGACCGCCGAGCGGACCATGTTGGCGTCGAGGTGGCACTCGCCGCCGAAGGCGGGATCGGTATTGATCTGAGTCACCGGGAGGTCGAGGTGTGAGAGCCGGTCGGCGTCGAGGCTGCCGCGGATGTCGCCCTCGAGAACCCCGACCCGGACATCGCCGGTGTCGGCGAGCGCCCGCTCGAGGAGCGAGGTCTTGCCGGCGCCGGGAGCGCTCATCAGGTTGAGGACGGTGACCCCGGCGGCGTCGAAGTCGGCGCGGTTGGCGGCGGCGATCGTCTGGTTGGCGTCGAGGGCGTCTTCGGCGACTCGAACCGTGGTTTGGTGGACGGTGCTTTGGTGCATGTCAGGAGCCTCCCACGTCGGCCGCCGGCGCGGCCGGCTCCCTGACGTCTATCGACTCGACCAGGAGCTCGTCGCCGCTGACCACCGTGTGGTCGCCGCCGCCGCACTCGGGGCAGCGAAAGCCGACGATCAGCGAGGCCTGATCGGGGGCCGGCGGGGGCGCTGGGTCCCACTCGGCGCCGCAGGCGGCGCAACGAAGTAGAGAGGAGAGCCGCTCACACTCGAGCGAGGCGCCCTCGCAGAGGGTCTCCTTCGCGGCGATCTCGAAAAACCAGGTGAGGTACTCGGGCACTACCTGGCGCAGCCGCCCCACTCCCACCCGCACGATCGTCACCGGCCGGCCGTCGGCGTGGCGCTCGGCCGCGCCGACGATTGCCTGGGCGACCGCCAACTCGTGCACTCAGCTCCCCCTGAACTCCGCGTAGAGCTCATCGACCAGGTCCTGGACGGCGATCTCGACGATCGGCGTCAGCCCCTCCCCGGCGTCGAAGCGCTCGCCCTCGATCCCGTAGACCGCGAGGCGGCGGGGCAGCCGCTCGAGCTCCCGGCCGAGCTCGACCGCGTCGGCGACCCCGAGCGCGTGGGTCGAGGGGCGGAAGAGCTCGACCGGCAGCGGATCGAGCCCGACCTCGAAGCGGTGCATCCTGCCGGCGGGGGCGCTGGAGTCGACCGCGTCGATCACCAGGGCCTCGTCCACCCCGGCCCAGGACTCGAGCAGCGAGGCGGGCTCGCCCTCCTCCTCCACCACGTGCAGGCCGGCGGGCTTCAGGGCGTGCAGCCGGGCGGCGACCTCGAGCCCGGCGGCGTCGTCGTGGCGGAAACGGTTGCCGACCCCGATCACGGTGAGCCAGGCGGCGTAGCCCGACTCCGGCGCGTGCTCGAACGTGACGCCGAGGCGCTCGGCTCCCTGCCGGGCGACCTCGAGGTCGTGCTGGAGGTGCTCGCGGTGGCGCTCCATCACCTGGAGGGCATTTTGCTCGGTCTCGAGGAAGCGGCGTTCATAGCGCAGGAAGGCCGGGTCGAGATGGCGATCGACGCGATGAACGAGGTGGCGGCCGGCCAACCCGTCTCATGCCCTTTCCACGTCGAGCTTCAGGAAGTGGGCCGAGCAGGAGATGCATGGGTCGTAGTTGCGAATCGCCTGCTCGCACTCCCACTGGAGGCGCTCGTCGGAGAGTTCCACCCGGGGGCGGACGAACTCGAGCAGGTCCTGCTCGATCCGGGCCTGATTCTGGGAGGTCGGTGGAACGATCTTCGCCTCGGCGATCGAGCCATCCTCCTCGAGGCGGTAGCGGTGCCAGAGCATTCCCCGGGGCGCCTCGCTCCAGCCGCAACCGCTCGCCGCCCGGGGCTCGACCTCGACCCCCGGCGCCTCGGGCGGCTCGTAGGCGTCGATCAGGCGGAGCGCCTCGTCGAAGGCGAAGAGAATCTCCACCGCCCGGACGACGATACTCTGGAACGGGTTGCGGCAGACCGGGCCGAGCCCGGCCCGCTCGGCGGCCTCGCGGGCGATTGGTGAGAGCTTCTCGGAGCCGAGCGCGTAGCGGGCCATCGGGCCGCAGAAGTAGGTGCCGCCGTCGCGCAGGCGCGAGTGGAGCGCGGTCGAGTGCTCGACGTGGGACTCGGTGAAGTGCTCCTCGTACTCGCCGGGGCCGATGTCGAGGCCGCTGGAGGAGACGAGGCGGCCGTCCTCGATCGCGTAGGCGTCGGGGTCGGAGAGGGCGACGAACTCGTAGTCCTGCTCGAAGTCGGGGAAGTCGAGCTTCGAGACCCAGTCCACCGAGACCCGGGCGAGCTCCCGGGCCTCCTCCAGCCCGGGACGCAAGGCCTCAAGGTCGCGACGGCTGGGTGCCTTGTAGAAGCCGCCGACCCGGATGTTGATCGGGTGGATTGCGCGGCCGCCGATCGTCCGGATCAGCTCGTTGCCCATCGCCTTGATCTTCAGTCCCCCCTCCACGACCTCGCGGTGGTCGCGGGCCATCGCCCAGGCCGACTCGAAGCCGAGGAAGTCGGGGGCGTGGAGGAGGAAGACGTGGAGGGCATGGCTCTCGACCCACTCGCCGCAGTACATGAGCCGGCGCAGCAGGCGGATGCCGTCGGGGACCTCGACCCCGAGCCCGTCCTCGATCGCGTTGAAGGCGCTTGTCATGTAGGCGACCGGGCAGATCCCGCAGATCCGGGCGGTGATGTCGGGGGCCTCGTCGAAGGAACGGCCGCGGAGGAATGCCTCGAAGAACCGCGGCGGCTCGTAGATCTCCAACCTCACCTGCTCGACTTCGTCGCCCCGGATCCGCACCGTACATCGCCCCCTCGCCCTCGACCCGGGCGAGGTAGTCGGTCTTGATCGTCCGGGTGCCCTCCCTCTCAGCGGCCACCCTGTCCTCCGGGTCTGAGGGGGCGGGCCGACCGCCGGCCCCGGGGTCGCCCCGAGCCGCTCGCTCTCGGCCTGGAACGGCTCGCGGGCGGCGTGGAAGGTACGGTAGACGCGGACCAGGTCGACCTCCTCGACCCCCATCTCCTTCTCCATCCAGCCGCTGAGCGAGGGCGCGTTCGGCGACTCCATCGGCCCGAAGCAGCCGTAGCAGCCGCGGTCATAGCTCGGACAGAGCGCCCCGCAGCCGGCGTGCGTGACCGGGCCGAGGCAGGGGGTGCCGTGGGCGACCATCACGCAGACGTTGCCGGCCCGCTTGCACTCGACGCAGACGCTGTGGTTGGCGACCGCCGGCTTTCGCTCGTTGACGAAGGCGCTGATCACCTCGAGCAGCTGGTGGCGGTTCACCGGGCAGCCCTGGAGCTCGAAGTCGACGTGGACGTTGGCCGAGATCGGGGTCGAGGTCTCCAACGTGGAGATGTACTCGGGCGACGCGTAGACGACCGACATGAACTCCTCGACGTCGGCGAAGTTGCGAAGTGCCTGCACCCCGCCCGAGGTGGCGCAGGCGCCGATCGTCACCAGGCGGCGGGAGCTGCGGCGAACCATCTGGATCCGCTCGGCGTCGGCGGGGGTGGTGATCGAGCCCTCGACCAGGGAGAGGTCGTAGGGACCCTCGACCTGCCCCCGGGTCGCCTCGAGGAAGTAGGCGACCTCGATCTGGTCCGGGAGCGAGACCAGCTCCCGCTCGAAGTCCAGCAGGCTGAGCTGGCAGCCGTCGCAGGAGGCGAACTTCCAGACCGCCAGCTTCGGCTTACGCTCGGGCAGGCTCACAGCTCCCTCACCCCGAGCAGGGTCTCGATCCGCCCCAGGGGGAAGACCGGACCGTCCTTGCAGACGAAGCGGTGGGCGAGTTGGCAGTGGCCGCAGTGGCCGACCGCGCATTTCATGTTCCGCTCCAGCGATAGGTGGATCCGCTCAGGGGCGACGCCGCGCTTTCGGAGCGCGGCGGAGACGAAGCGCATCATCACCTCGGGCCCGCAGACCAGGGCGGTGGTCCGCTCGCCCTCGAAGGCGCCCTCGGGGATCAGGGTGGTGACAAGGCCGACCCGGCCCACCCAGTCCGCCGGGGCGCTGTCGACGGTGGTGTCGACGTCGATCCCGGCATCGCGCCAGCCCTGGAGCTCCTCGGCATAGAGCATCTCGTCCGGCCTCCGGGCGCCGTATAGCAGCGACACCTCCCGGTAGGAGTCTCGGTTGGCGATCAAGTGCTTGATAGCGAGGCGAAGCGGGGCGAGCCCGATCCCGCCGGTGACCACGACCAAGTCTCCCCCCTCGGCCTCCGCCAGCGGCCAGGTGTTGCCGAAGGGGCCACGGACGCCGAGCTGCTCGCCGGGCTCCGCCGCGCAGATCGCCCGGGTGGCGGCGCCGACCGCCCGCACCGTGTGCCCGAGGCGCTCGCCCGCCCCGCCCCCGCCGCTGACCGAGATCGGCACCTCGCCGGCGCCGAAGGCGTAGAGCATCGAGAACTGGCCGGGGTTGAAGGCGCCGACCCCGTCGCCCCCGGCGGGCTCCAGCTCCAGGGTCCAGGTGTCGCCGAGCTCCTGGCGCTTGTCCGCGACCGTGTACGAGACCGGCAGCAGCGGGTCGCGCTCCGGGCGGTCCTGGGGGGAGGGCCGCGATACCCACTCGGCGGCGGGGCGGGCGCTGCCGTCAGCGGGCGGCGACATTTCCGTAGATGTCGATTAGGCGGAGCCGGGTCGCCTGGAGCCGATCCATGATCACCGGGAGGAAGCGGCGCATCAGCCCGTAACCCAAGACCGGGTCCTCGTCGCACTTCCCGCGCAGGCAGAGGGCATCGAAGGCGACCGTGTGCACGGTGTCGACGGCGCGGGCGTCGAAGGCGACCCGGTAGGGCGGCACCAGCCATGACCAGCCGAGCAGGTCGCCGTCGTCGATCGTCTCCAGGATCATCGTTCCCTCTTGGGGGACGAAGGTCTCGAGTGCCACCCTGCCGTGCCGGATCACGTAGAAGACGTCGGCTGGATCGCCCTCCCGCAGGAGGTAGCTGCCGGCCTCGAAGGTCCTGTTCTGTGCGCAGCCCGCGATGAACTCGAGGTGCTCCTTCGACATCCCCTCGAAGGCCGGCGCCTCGGTGATCAGCTCGTCAATGGTCCGCATCGATCCCCCTCCCCTCGCCGACGTCCGTGGCGCGAATCGCCGCCGCCTCCTCGGTGATGTCGATCGCCACCGGGCACCAGGTGATGCAGCGCCCGCAGCCGACGCACCCCGATGTCCCGAACTGGTCTATCCAGGTGGCGAGCTTGTGGGTCATCCACTGGCGGTAGCGCGAGGGCGCCGAGTTGCGGACGCTGCCACCGTGGATGTGGGAGTGATCGAGGGTGAAACAGGAGTCGAGCAGGCGGACCCGCTCGGCCTCCTCCCCGGCGAGGTCGGTGACGTCCTCGACCGTGTGGCAGAAGCAGGTCGGGCATACCAGGGTGCAGTTGCCACAGGTGAGGCAGCGCTCGGAGACCTCGTCCCAGCGGGGGTGCTCCATGTTCCGGTAGAGCAGCTCCTTGATCCCGTCGGTGTCGAGCTCGCGACCCATCTGCGAGGCGCACTCCTCGGAGACCGCCTCGGCGCCGGCCTCGTCGGCGTCGCTTGCGGCCTCGGAGTCGATCGCCGCGAGGAGCTCGGCGCCGGCCTCGCTCCCCACCTCGACCAGGAACCGGTGGCCGCCATCGTCGAGCAGCTCGGTGAGGGCGAGGTCGAAGCCGCCGCGCGCCTTCGGCCCAGTGTCCATCGAGACGCAGAAACAGGTGTTCCCCGCCTTCGAGCAGTTGACGGCGACGATGAAGGCGTCGCGGCGGCGCGCCTCGTAGTCGGCGTCGGTGTAGCCGTTGCCGATGAAGACCTTGTCCTGGACCCCGATCGCGGCGAGATCGCAGGAGCGCACGCCGATGAAGGCATAGCGCGGGGTCTCCCGCTCCTCGGGCTCGAAGCTGATCTCGCCGTCTTCGCCCTTGCGCCCCTTCCAGAGGGTGAGGGTGGACGGGAAGAGGTGGCTCTTCCAGGAGTTCGGGCCGACGTTGTAGCCAAAGAGGGCGCCGTCGTCCCGCTCGCGGAGTCGGTAGGTGCCGCCCTCCTGCTCGTCGGTGATGCCCTCGGGGAGGTCGGCGGTGGAGGAGATCTCCTCGTAGAGGATCGCCTGGTCGCGAACCGTTGGTCCGATCACGGTGTGTCCGCGTCGCGTGAGCTCGGCGATCAGATCGTCGAGGCCCTCCCGCGAGATCACCCCCGGCTCCTGGCCCCCGCGGTGCTCGCCTGGCTCAATCATTCCACTCCCGGCGGCTTGTAGGGATCGAGCACCATCGGCTGCTCGTGCCATTCCTTGGGGAGCGCTACCTCGACAGCGAGGGAACGGGCGGGCGGATCGAGCTCTTCGTGGACATCGCTGTGATAGAGGAGCGGCGAGAGGTAGCGCGCGGCGATCTTGTGGGGCGGCCACCACAGGTAGTCGGGCGAAGCCTCGCCCTCGCCGCCCCCTCCGGCAACGTCCGCTCGCAGGTTGAGCGACTCGTCCCCGGTGATGAGCTTGCCGCGCAGGACCGGCCGGAACGGCTCCGGGGCACCGGTGGCGCCTAGCCGGTGGGCGATGTCCTCGGCGGCGGCGTCGGCCTGCTGCGTGGCGAGTCCGCCCTGCTTGATCGGGAAGGTGGTCCCGTCGCCCGCCGCATAGACATCCTCGACTCCCTTGACACGCGCGTGGTCGTCGATCGGGATGAAGCCCCTCTCGTCCGTCGGCAGACCGTCGATCGCGGGGCCCTCCATTACCGGCAGGGCGACCACCTCCGCCGGGCCGAGCGCTCGGTTCCCGGGGCTCATGGTGATGCCCTTCTCGGTGGGCTCGCGCACCGTGGAGCTGGGAAAGACCTCGATCCCACGGGCGCGCAGCAACTCGCTCACGGCCGCGCTGGCCTGCGCCCCGAATACCACCAGAGGGGCGGACTCCGGCGTGATCACAGCGATCTTCACGTCCGCCCCCCGCTCGACCGCACGGCGCTGGGTCATCAGGGCGATCTCGTAGAGCGGCAGCGACCAGGTGACGCCTTGAGGGACGACGAACGCTATGCGGTGGTCCTGGCCGGTAGCTCGATCGAGGACGTCGTCAGCCCTGAACGGCTGCCCTCCGGAGGGGAAGGTGGTCGCCTCCTCGAGCGCCGGCTTGAACCGGCCGCCCGCGGCGACGATCAGGTAGTCGTACTCGAGCATCTGGCCGTCATCGAGCTCGACCTGGTGCTCGTCTGGGCGGACCGCGCTAACCGCCTGTCGCACGAAGCGAGCTCCCTTTTCCTCGGCGAGTGGCGCCAGCTCATGGCGCTCGGCGGGACCGAGGTCGAATGGCTCCTCGACCAGTAGTGGCTTGTACAGAAAGTCCGGCTGTGGTGCGACTAGGGTCAGCTCGGCCCGGTCGCCGGCGAGGTCGTGGAGGGCAAGCAGCGCCTCGAGCCCTGCGACACCACCGCCGGCGATGACCACGCGGGATCCGTAGCTACCGGACTGGTTGCTCATTTCCAGTGTCGGATCCGCTCTGTTTCTCACCCGCCAAAGCTATCGCGCCGAATGGGCTTTCGCCGTGGCGGATGGTCACCGTCCTTCGCGATCCTCAACCGAACCGCCCCGGTCGATCAAAGAGGTCGCTGGTTCGGAACCAGCCGCGCCCATGCCACCTCCGGGAGTTTGATCTCCCCTAAGCCGGGCAAGCGATGTGTGTGGCGCTCGCGACGGAGCGGTTCGCGGATCGGCGAGCGGCTGGAAGGCTGCTGGCGGAGCGCCTGAGTCGCTACGCCGGCGAGGAGGACGTGGTGGTGTTGGCACTCCCCCGCGGCGGCGTCCCCGTCGGCTTCGAGGTCGCCCGAGCGCTGGAGGCGCCACTCGACGTCTTCATGGTTCGCAAGCTCGGCGTCCCAGGACACGACGAGCTGGCGATGGGTGCGATCGCGACGGGCGGCACCCGGATTCTCAACCAGCAGCTGATCTCCTCGCTTGACATTCCCCGCGAGTGGATCGAGGCGGTGGACGCCAGGGAAAGACGCGAGATGGAGCGACGCGAGCGGGCCTACCGCGGTGATCGCCCGCCACCCGATCTCACCGACCGCAAGGTGATCCTCGTCGACGATGGGCTGGCAACGGGATCGACGATGGCGGCGGCTGTCCGCGCCGTCCGCCAGAGCTATCCCGAGCGGGTGATCGTCGCCGTGCCGGTGGCTCCGCCGGAAACGATCGTGGCCCTCCGGCAGGAGGCGGACGAGGTGATCACCGTGCTGGCGCCGTCGGGATTCGGCGGGGTTGGGGTCTGGTACGAGGATTTCTCGCAGACCACCGATCAGGAAGTGATCGGCCTGCTCGAGCGGACGCGCGCCAGGTCTCCGGCAGCGCCTAGATCGACGGACAACTAGCGCCTCTAGTTCACCGAGGGATCGGGCGGCATCCGAGCCAGCAGCGCGTACTCGCCGCCCATCCGACCGAGGACGATGGCCCAGAGGTCGCCCTCGGCGAATGGATCGTCGGGGTGGGTGTCGCTGACGATCCAGGCCTCGGCATCGATCTCGCCGTCGAGCTGCTCGGGGCCCCAACCCGCGTAGCCGGCGAACACCCGCAGGCGGGCGAGCTCCGGCGGCGCGTCGAGGTCGACCATCCCGACAGTCGCCCCGACGACGATCTTGGTCGCCTCGCCAGGGTCGGCGTGCTCGCCGATCGCGGTCACCGCATTCGGCTGCACCGGGCCACCGATGTACAGCATGTGCTCGCCGCCGATCAGCTCGGCCAGCTCGGGCGCCACCTCGCCCACCCTCGCCTCCGAGGGCCGGTTGAGAACGAGGCCGAACGCCCCGTCGGGGTTGTGCTCGACCATAAGGACCACGGTGCGGTGGAAGTAGTCGGGCATGCTCGGCGAGGCGACCAGCAGCCTGCCCGAGAGGCTCTCACTCATCTCCCAAGCCTCTCACTCGTGGCTCTCAAGGGCGGGTGGCGTTCGAGCTAACGGATCTCCTGCCCCTGCGGGTAGCGCGCCCAGCCTTATGGAGTGAGGACGATCTTCAGGGCCTCGCGGTTGTCGTACACCCGGTAGGCCTCGGGCGCCTCGTCGAGCTTCATGTGGTGGCTGACCAGGGGTGCAGGGTCGAGCTCCCCCGCGGAGATCAGCTCCAGGACCCGGTCGAGGTGCTTGATCACGTTGGCGTGGCCGCTGTGGAGGGTGAGCGCCTTGATCCAGAGCACCCCCATGTGGACCTCGGCCCGCTCGGCGTAGACGCCGGTGGCCGAGACCGTCCCGGCCTTCCGGGCCAGGCGCAGGGCGAGGTCGAGGGCATCGGGGTGGCCGACGGCGTCGACGGCGAGGTCCACCCCCCGCCCCCCGGTCAGCTTCTTCACCTCTCCCCTGGGATCGCCCTCGGTTAGATGGATCGCGGTGGCGCCGAAGGACTCCGCCATTCGGAGCCGCTCCTCGACCGTGTCGATCGCGATCACCTCCGACGCCCCGGCCGCCCGGGCCGCCTGTACCGCGCAGAGGCCGACCGGACCGAGGCCGAGGATCGCCGCGCTCTCCCCCTCGGCGAGCGGCCGAGAGTCGATCGCGTGGAAGCCGGTCCCCATCACGTCGCCGGCGAAGAGGGCGACGTCGTCCGAGAGTCCCTCGGGGACCCGCCGGAGGGTGAGGTTCGCGTGCGGGACCAGGACCAGCTCGGCCTGGGCGCCCTGGAGGGAGCCCAGGGTCTTCCCATGGCCGAAGACACGCGCTTCGTCGCATTTGTGGAACTCGTCGCGCTTGCAGAAGAAGCACTCGCCGCAGGCAGTGCCGTAGGTGCCGAGCACCCGGTCCCCGACCGCCACCCGGCTCACCTCGTCGCCGGCCGCGACCACCTCGCCGACGTACTCGTGGCCGATCACGAAGCCGGGCTCGATCTGGACCCGGCCGTGGTAGATGTGAAGGTCCGAGCCGCAGATCCCGCTCGCCTCGACCCGGACGATCGCATCGTCGGATGTGAGCAGCTCGGGCTCGGCGACCTCGTCGACCCGAACCTCGCCCGGAGCCTGGAAGGTGACCGCTCTCACGGCATGGAGCCTATGAGAGGATCGCCCAACTTGAAACGGGTGGCTCCTCCAATGTGACACGGGTCGCTCCTTACGGAGCGCCCTCGCATCTGCGGAGCCCCCTCGCAACAAAGGAGCACGAAATGGGGATCGAGAAGTCGCGGCCGGTGCTGATCACGGGCTGCTCGAGCGGGATCGGCAGGGCGACCGCCGAGCACCTCGTGGACGGGGGCTGGAACGTCTACGCGACCGCACGCAGGCCCGAGGCGATCGAGGACCTGGCGAAGCGCGGCGCGAAGACCCTCGCCCTCGACGTCACCGACGAGGGCTCGATGCGCAATGCGGTCGAGGAGGTCGAGCGCGACGGCCCGATCGGGGGCTTGGTCAACAACGCGGGCTACAGCCAGAGCGGGGCGATCGAGACGATCCCGATGGACAGCGTCCGCCGCCAGTTCGAGACGAACGTCTTCGGGCTGATGCGGATGTGCCAGCTGGTGCTGCCTGGGATGCGCCGGGCAGGCTCGGGCCGGATCGTCAACCTGAGCTCGATGGGGGGCAAGCTGGTCTTCCCCGGCGGCGGCGTCTACCACGCCGCCAAGCACGCGGTCGAGGCCCTCTCCGACGCCCTCCGCTTCGAGGTCGCCGGCTTCGGGGTCGACGTGGTGATCATCGAGCCCGGGCTGATCGTCACCAACTTCGGGGAGGCCGCGGTCGGCAGCATGGCCGACGCCGACGACAGCGCCCCCTATACCGAGTTCAACGCCGCCGTCGCCGAGGCCACCGCCGGCGCCTACGAGGGGCCGATGGCGCGGCTTGGCGCCGGGCCCGAGGCGGTGGCGGCGAAGATCGAGCGGGCGCTCTCGGCGCGCCGTCCCAGCCCCCGCTACAAGGTGGCCGCCTCGGCCCGAATGTTGATGGGGATGCATGGGGTGATGAGCGACCGGATGTGGGACCGGTTCGTTGCTATCCAGTTCCCCAGGCCGAAAGCGGAAAGCTAGAGTTCGATCGTCTCGCCCTCGCGGGCCATCGCCACGGCGCCCTGGCCGTCGAGGCCGGACCATCGCTGGATCGCCTCAGCCTCCAGCCCTTCGAGGAGGGCATCGTCGTGGTCGGGGTCGTGGTGGAACAGCAGCAACCTCTGGGCCTCGTTGCGCTGGGCGAAGGTGAGCGTGTCGGAGAGGGCCGAGTGGCCCCAGCCGCGGCGCGCCGGGTACTCCGCGTCGGTGTACTGGCCGTCGTGGAGGAGGGCCGACGCGTTCCTGGCGAGCGTCCGCCCCGAGATCCAGCGGGGGTTGGAGGTGGCCAGCGGCTGCCCAAGGCCGGGCTCGTGATCCGGCAGGTAGGCGAGGCTGGCGCCGTTCTCGCTCAGCCGGTAGCCGAGGGTGACGCCGCGGTGGGAGATGAGCGCGGCGCCGACCTCGATTCCATCGATGCCCCAGCGCGCCCCCGGCACGTCCTCGAAGGTCACCTTGGCGGGGAGCTCGCCGATCTCGATCGGCGAGAGTGGGCTCGAGATGTAGCGCGCCAGCCGCTTGCGCAGCGACCTGCCGGCGGAGGGAGGGCCCCAGACCGTGACCTCGACCTCGGGGTCGAAGAGGGGGGCGAAGAACATCAACCCCTGAATGTGGTCGAGGTGAAGGTGGGTCAGCAAGAGGTGGATCCGCTTGCAACGGCCCGCCAGCGCCTGGCCGAGCTCCCTGATCCCGGTGCCGGCATCGAGGATGAACTCGCCGCCGTCGTCGGTGGTGACCTGGACGCAGGAGGTGTTGCCGCCGAAGCCCTCCCACTGCTCGCCCGGGACCGGGACCGAGCCCCGGACTCCCCAGAGCTTGATCCGCATCAGCCCACGCCCGCTCCGTCGTCGCCGATGACCCAGAAGATCACGATCGCCCCGTGGTAGCCCGCGGGGCCGACAAGCGGCAACGCGCCGGTTTCAACCTCGAGCGGGCCTCGCTCGCCGCGGATGTGAAGCCGCGCATAGGCCGGGCGCCCCTCGCGGACGGCGATCGAGAGCGGGAGCTCGTCGGGGGGTACCGGGGCGCCCTCGTCGTCGAAGGGGCCGTAGCGGGCGTTCCATTCTTCCTGCGGAAGCGTCCCGATCTCCTCGAATGGGCTGCCGACGATCTCCGCCGCGGCGTCGTTGTAGAAGACGATCCGCTGATCGGAGTCGACCAGCAGCGCCGCCAGGGAGATGATCGAGATCAGGTTGCGCGCCAGGATCAGCTCCAGCGGCTGATCGGGAATTCCGGCTCCTGCCGGCTCCTCGAGCTCGATGGGTGGCGACGACTCTGACATGGTGCGATCGGTGTATCGGCCGATCACCGTCAAAGATTAGGAGAGCGGTCGCCTCGGCCGTGTGGGCTCAGTCACGGTCAATCCCCACGCGGTGAGGGCACGATTTCCCCCCTCCCGGCCACCCGCAGGTCGGCGGGCAGCTGGGCGCCGAGGGAGTCCGCGACCACCTGCAGGCGGGTGCGCCAGGCGATGATCGCCTCGCGCTGCTGCTCCTGGACGTCGGGCAGCTCGTTGAACTGCCGCTCGGAGAGCGCCGCCACCAATGCGCTCAGGTAGGTGTCCTGGAGGATGAATACGTGCGCGTAGGCGTCGTGGGCCGCGCGCAGCTCCTCGGGGACCTGCTGGACCGCGGCGATCTCGACCGCGTAGTCGCCGACCCCCCGTTCGATGCGGCCGAGCCTCCGTCGTGCCTCTCCCGCGCCGATCTCACGGTCGTCGTAGGCGGAGAGGATCGGGTCGGCCCGCTCGAGCAGCTCGTTGATGCCGAGCCGGATCGGCTCCACCTCGGCGAGGTAGTCCTCGAGCTGCCGCCGCTGCTCGTTCTCCGAGGGCCCGTCGCCGTCGCCGCCGCAACCGCCGAGCAGAAGCGCGACGAGCACGACGCCGGTCATGGCGAACAGCCGGCCGGGCGGATTCACCCGACAGATTCTGAGCCAGAAGGACCTAAGCCGCTTCGGAGCTGAGTGCGGCGGGCTCGGGCTCGATCTGCTCAACCTCGGCGAGCTCGCCCTCCTCGAGCTTGGCCACCGGCTCGAGCACCGTCAGGGCGACGGCGATCGCGGCGACAACGAGGCCGGCACCGATGATGAAGGCGAGGTGGAAGCCGCTGGTCAGCGCCGAGGCCGTCGCTTCGCCGTCGTCGAGCAGTCCGCTCGTCCGGTCGGTCGAGAGGGTGGCGAGAACCGCGAGGCCGAGGGCGCCGCCAACCTGGAGGGTCGTGTTGACGAGCCCGGAGGCAAGCCCCGAGTCGCTCTCGGTGGCCCCCGACATCGCCAGGGTCATCAGCGAAGGGAAGGAGAGGCCGGCGCCGGCGCCCAGCAGCACCATCGACGGGAGGATGTCGACCAGGTAGTTGGCGTCGACCGGCGCCCGAGCGAACAGGGCCAGCCCGCCACCGATCAGGGCGAGCCCTGGGAGGAGGGTCGCACGGGCGCCGAAGCGGAGGTTGAGCCGCGCCGAGAAGCCCAGCGAGAGGGCGCCAATGAGGAGGGTCACCGGCAGGAACGCGAGGCCGACCTCGATCGCGCTGTAGCCGAGGACCTGCTGCAGGTAGAGGGCACCGAGGAAGAACATGCCGAACATCCCGGCGACCATCAACGCCTGGATCACGTTTGAACCCGAGAGGTTGCGATCGCGGAAGATCCGGAGCGGGATCAGGGGGGTCTCAGCGGTGGCCTCACGAACGAGGAATCCGGCCAGCAGGAGCACCGAGGTCGCCCCGAAGCCGAGGGTCTGGGCCGAGCCCCAGCCGTAATTGGCGGCCTCGACGATCGCGTAGACGCCGAGCATCAGGCCCGAGACCAGGAGGCCGGCGCCGAGGACGTCCGCGCCCTTCCCCAGGCCGATGCCCTTGTCGTTCTCGAGCAGGCGCAGTGCTAGCAGCCCGGTGGCGGCGGCGATCGGGAGGTTGACGAAGAAGATCCAATGCCAGTTGATCGCGTCGGTGAGCGCCCCGCCGGCGAGCAGCCCGATCGACCCTCCGGCGGAGGCGACGAAGCTGTATACGCCGATCGCCCGCGCCTGCTCACGGGGCTCCGGGAACATCGTGACGATGATTCCGAGGATCACTGCCGAGGTCATCGCTCCGCCGGCGCCCTGGATGAACCGGGAAACGACGAGGACCTCCTGGCTCTGGGCTAGCCCGCAGGCGAGTGAGGCCGCGGTGAAGATCGTCAGTCCGATCAGGAAGATCCGCCGGCGGCCGATCAGGTCGCCGAGCCGCCCGGAGAGCAGCAGCAGCCCGCCGAACGCGATCAGGTAGCCGTTAACGACCCAGGCGAGGCTCGACTGCGAGAAGCCCAGGTCGCCCTGGATCGAGGGGAGGGCGACGTTCACGATCGTCGCGTCGAGGACGATCATCAGCATGCCGACGCAGAGGACGTAAAGGGCGATCCAGCGATTGCGATCGGCGGCGTCTTGCTCTACTCTGGAATTGCTCAAGTCCACGAGGATCGTCACTATAGCAGGGATGATCACCGCCGTAGTGACTACGTGTGACGATGCTCACGAATTCGACCCCAGGCCCGACTACGAATGGTCCATTCGGGCAATCGTGGACTTGAATCGCCCTAGGTTCTGCCCCCTTCAGTGACCGGCTGAGCAGTCGGGCGGCGGAGGAGTACAGTGAGCGACCTGGCCTCCGACTCGCCCGCTGACCGCTCGTCGCCGCCCAAGGCGGGCCAATCGGGCTGGCGCGTGGATCCGGCGCCGGACGGACGCGGAGCCCCGCCCGAGTCGAAGCCGCCGATGATCCCGCGGAGCAGGACGTTCATCGCGTTCCTCCTTGGGCTGCTGGTGTTGAACATCGTGATCTCGGTCATCACCGGCAGCCCCGAGGACCGCCCGCGGGTGCCCTACCAACCCTTCTTCGTCGACCAGGTCCAGGCCGGGAACGTCAGCGAGATCAGCTCGCAGGAGGACTCCATCGACGGCGAGCTGAAGAACGAGGCGACCTACGACCCGCCCGGCGACGACAAGCCCGTAACGGTCAACACGAAATTCGAGACCGAGGTCCCCGCGTTCATCGATCCCGCTCAGGTCACCAAGCTGCTCGAGCAGGGGAACGTCGTCATCAACGCCAAGGCGCCGGATACGGGCCGCTCGCTGATAGGGACGCTCCTGCTCGGCTTCCTCCCGACGATCCTGCTCGTCGCGTTCTTCGTCTGGATCGCCCGCCGCCAGATGGGGGCGGGAGCGGGCGGCATCCTCGGCAGCTTCGGCCGCGCGACCGCGCGCCGGTTCACGGCTGGCGAGCAGGAGCGAGTCACGTTCGACGACGTGGCCGGGATCGACGACGCCGAGGACGAGCTCGTCGAGGTTGTGGACTTCCTGAAGAACCCGCAGCGCTACACCAAGCTCGGAGCCCGGGTCCCGCGCGGCGTGCTCCTCTACGGGCCGCCCGGGACCGGGAAGACGCTGCTTGCCCGCGCGGTGGCCGGCGAGGCGCACGCCGCCTTCTTCTCGCTGTCGGCCTCGGAGTTCGTCGAGGCGATCGTGGGCGTGGGCGCCTCGCGGGTACGCGACCTGTTCAAGCAGGCCAAGGAGGCGGCGCCGGCGATCGTCTTCATCGACGAGCTGGACGCGATCGGGCGCTCGCGATCGGGCAACGTCGGCGGGATCAGCGGCGGCCACGACGAGCGCGAGCAGACGCTCAATCAGATCCTCACCGAGATGGACGGCTTCGAGGCCGACACGAACGTGATCGTCCTCGGCGCCACGAACCGCCCCGAGGTCCTCGATCCCGCGCTCCTTCGCCCGGGACGGTTCGACCGGCGGATCGCCGTCAACCCGCCCGACCGCAAGGGCCGCGTCGAGATCCTCAAGATCCACACACGATCGGTCCCGCTGGCGCCCGACGTAGACCTGGAAGCGATCGCGGCCTCAATTCCGGGATCGACCGGCGCCGACATCGCTCTGCTCGTGAACGAGGCGGCTCTCTTCGCCGCCCGCCGCGATCACACGGCCGTGGAGCAGAAGGACCTGACGGACGCGATCGAGAAGATCATCCTCGGCGCCGAGCGCCAGGTGGTGATGACCGACGCGGATCGCAAACGCACCGCCTACCACGAATCCGGCCACGCCCTGGTGGGCATGCTCACCCCCGGCGCCGATCCGGTCCGGAAGATCTCGATCATCCCGCGCGGCCAGGCGCTGGGAGTCACGCTCGCCACCCCGGAGAGCGACCGTTACAACTATGCCCGCGACGAGCTGCTCGCGAAGATCAAGGTCGCGCTCGGGGGTCGCGCCGCGGAGAAGGTCGTCTTCGGCGACGTGACCACTGGCGCGGAGTCGGACATCCAGAACCTCACCCAGACCGCCCGCGGGATGGTCGGCCGCTGGGGGATGAGCGACGCGATCGGCCCGGTCGCGGTCACGGACGGGCGTCAGGATGGTCTCCTGCTGCCCGGCTCGGCACCCGCCTCCGAGCCTACCCAGGAGCTCGTCGACCGGGAGGTTCGGCGAATCGTGGACGACGCCGAGCGCGACGTGATCCAGCTCCTCGAGCGCGAGCGCGAGCGTCTCGAGGCGCTTGCCGGGGCACTGCTGGAGCGCGAGACCCTCGACCAACCGGAGGCCTACGAGGTCGCCGGTGTCTCGCTGCCGGAGGTCGAGCCCGGGGAGAAAGCAAAAGTCACGGCGAGCGCGTAGTCAGCACCGAGTCCACCTCACCCATAGGCGCCAGCAATCTCCAGCCAGCCCGAAACCCAGTCCGCTCACGCCGAAACGGCCCGCCGGGCGCTGGAGGATGTCTGCTCGGGAAAGGACCTGGACGGAATCCCCGACGTCTATCACCCTGACTTTGTCGACCACGTGAACGCCCTCCAGTACCGGGGGCACGAGGGGGCGCGCCGCTCGGTGACCCTCTACCTCGAGCTTTTCCCGGACCTCCGCTTCGCGGTTGACGAGCAGGTGAGCGAGGGTGATCGTGTCGCCTCGCGCTGGACCCTTCACGGCACCCATCGCGGGCGAAGCGTGACCCTCCACGGGATCGTGATCAGCCGCTTCGAAGACGGCAAGATCATCGAGGATTGGGCCGCAAGCGACACGATGGAGATCCCCAGGCAGCTCGGCGTTTGGCGCTCGCTGCTGCTGCTCGTGCAGCATCGCAAGCTGTTGCGAAATCGCAGCTAGCTCGGCCGCCATCGTTGAGCTGGTCGCGCACGAGCCCGCCTGGGAACGGCGGGTGTGCGGCGGAAGCGCGCTTAGGCCGGCTCGAGCGGCAACCCAGCGGCCCGCCAGGCCTGGGCGCCGCCGATGACATCGGTTGCGTCGAGGCCGAACCGCTGCAAGGTCGCTGCGGCCAGAGTCGACTGGTAGCCCTCGTTGCAGATCAGGATCACCCGGCGCCCGCGCTGGGCGAGCTCGGGATCGCGGTCTGGGCACTCCGGATCGAGACGCCACTCCAAGACGTTGCGCGGGATCACCGTCGCTCCGGGAATGAGCCCATCGCGGCGCAGCTGGGCTTCCGGTCGAATGTCGATCAGCACGTCGCCGCCGCGGGCGGCGCTGAGCGCCGACGCTGGCGAGAGGCGATCGAGCTGATCGCGGGCGCGCGTCAGAAGGGCTTCAACTGTCGTGGCAGCTCTCTCCCCAGGAGCCATGCTCGGCATCCGATCCTAGCGCCCGCGTGGGCTCCTGGGCATGTCGAAGGCGACCAAGAGCCCCGACAGGGCCGTGAGGCCGGCGACGACGGCGATCGCGGCGGGGAAGTCGATCGCGTCGGCGAGGACACCCGCGATCAGACCACCCACCACGTAGCCCATATCGCGCCAGAACCGATAGACGCCGACCGTAGGAGCGCGGGCCACCGGGGTGACCGCATCGGAGATCGCCGCGATCAGCGTCGGATAAACGAGCGCCGTGCCGGCCCCGAGGCCAACGGCCGCGATGGCGGCGAGGGCGACGACGCCGCCAGATGCCGCCAGCAGCGCCAGCGCCAGGGCCTGGATCAGCATCCCGGCGACGATCAGCGGCTTTCGACCCAGGGTGTCGGACCAGTGGCCGGTGCCGATCTGGCCTATCCCCCAGACCGCGGGGTAAAGCCCGGCGACCAAGCCGATCTCCCCCACGCTTGCGCCCTCGGCGGCGAGGAAGAGCGGTACCAGCCCCCAGACCAGGGCGTCGTTCAGGTTGTTGACCAGCCCCGCCTGCGAACAGGAGCGCAGCGCGGAGTCGCGATACGAGGCGGCCGGAAAGACGGTCCGCATGGAGGGGGCGGTCTGATCCTGATCGTGATCGCGGGCCTGCTCGAGGGCGACGTGGGAGGCGGTGTCGCGGACGAGGAGAAGCGAGATCAGAAGCCCGGCGGCTGCCACCGCCGCCCCACCGACCACCAACACGTCGCGAGCGACGAACTCGCTCGCGAGCCAGCCGCTGAGGGCCGCGGCGAGCGCCACCCCACCGTAGCCCGCCGATTCGTTCAAGCCGAGGGCCAGGCCACGCCGTCTGGGGCCCGACCAAGTCGATCTTCATTACCACCGTCATCGACCACGCCAGTCCCTGGTTGACGCCGAGGAAGACGTTGGCGATCACGATCCAGGTCCAGCTCGGTGCAACCCCAACGAGCAACGGCACCGGCAGAGCAAGGATCCAGCCGAGGATCAGCAGGCGCTTGCGACCGACCCGCGCAGCGAGGGCCCCCGCCCCCAGGTTGGTGAAGGACTTGGCGAGGCCAAAGGCGACGATGAACGAGAGCACCGCCGCGCTCGAGCCCAGCCCGAACTCGGTCTCCCCGATCAGCGGCAGGGTGGAGCGCTCGAGCCCGACCATCGCGCCGACCAGCGCGTTTAGGGCGACGAGGAGCGAGAACTGCGGCAGGTTCTCGCGCAGGCCTAGCTCAACGGGGCGTTGAGTCAAACAGAGGTTGCCTGGCGCCTGCCGCTGCGGTTGGCCGCGATGATCTCGGCCTGCTGCTCGGGAGCGGGCGGAATGTCCTCGATCAGCGCAGCGACGAATTCGTCCTCGGACTCGTAGGCGAGGGCGTTGTTGTGGCGGCGCTCGAAGCCGAGCGTCGAGGTGGGATTGCCTGAAAGGCCACGTCCACAGACCGAGCCCGAGTAGTGAGCTGGAAACAAGAGGAGATGGTCGGGCAGCGCGAGCAGCCGCTCGGTCAGCGACCGGTAGAGCGTCCTCGCCATCTCCTCAACCGTCTGGTCTCCATGGGCGTGCAGGTCGGGCCTGCCGGCGTCGCCGACCAGGAGCGCATCGCCGGTCAGGATCATCCAGGGCTCCTCGCCCCGGCGGTGGTCGGTGACGAGGTAGGCATGGTGGGCGCTGGCATGGCCCGGGGTGGCGACGGCCTGGATGACGGTGTTGCCGAGCTCGACGAGCTCGCCGTCGGCAAGCTGATGATGCTCGAACTCGACGCCGGACCCCTCCGGGAGGTAGGCGGTCGCCCCCGTGCGCTCGACCAGCTCCGGCAATCCCGAGACGTGGTCGGCCTGCAGGTGCGTTTCCAGCACCGCCGCGATCCTGCTGCCCTGGGCATCGGCGGCCGCGATGTAGTCGTCGACCAGATCCGCGTGAGGATCGACCACGGCCAGCTCACCCGCGGTGTTGCAACCGAACAGGTACGAGGCACAGGCGGTCTCATCGTTCAGGAGCTGGCGGAAGTACATGCGGGCCTCCAGATGGTCGAGGGATCACGCTACCCACTAATCAAGTAGTCTATTGAATAGCAGATATGACGTCGGAGCGAACCAAGAATGCGGTCTTCGAGGCGATTGCGGTGATGGGCAAGGCGTTTGCGAGCCCGCGACGACTGGAGCTGCTCGACCTGCTCGCCCAGGGCCAGCGGACCGTCGATGAGCTCGCGCGCGCCAGCAAGCAGTCGGTGGCGAACACCTCCCAGCACCTACAAGCCCTGCACGCGGCCGGCCTGGTTACCCGGGAGCGAGATGGAACACGTGTGCGCTATGAGCTGGCGGGCGATGACGTCCTCCGCCTATGGCTCGCCTTGCGCGACACATCGGCGGAGCGGCTGGCGGAGGTCGAGCGCTCGGCCCGTGATTACCTCGGCGAGGAGGTGGAGGGGATCGACGCCGACGAGCTGGTCGCCCGGCTGCGGCGGCGAGACGTCGTACTGGTTGACGTGCGTCCGCGCGACGAGTTTGCCGCTGGGCACATCGAGGGCGCCCGTTCGATCCCGCTCGACGAGCTCGAGCAGCACCTGGAGGAGCTGGAAGGCGATCGTGAGGTGATCGCCTACTGCCGCGGCCCGTTCTGCGTCATGGCTCAAGAGGCGGTGCGTCGCCTGCAGGCCGCCGGGCTCTCCGCTCGCCGGCTGGAAGAGGGGTGGCCCGAGTGGAAACTGGATCGATCTAGGTCGATAGTGACCGCCGGGGCGGAGCAGCGTTGATCTCGGCGACGGGGAGAGGTACGAATCCGACCGCCGGGCGCGGCTGGATGGACGCGAACCTCGACGTCCAGGGCTACTGCCTGAGCGCGGAGGAGAGCCGGGCTCTGCGCTGGGGTCTTCGCTTCCCGACCGCGCTTTGCCTGGCGATCGTCATTACCGGCCTTGCCCTCCAGTCAGCCGCGCTGATCCTCGCCCTAGTCCCGATCGGGGCCGTGGCCGGATGGACCCGGCGCCATCCCTTCGACCTGATCTGGAACCACGGGATCCGGCACCTGAGCGGAGCGCCGGAGCTGCCCGCCCAACCCGACGCCCCGCCGCCACGCCTTCAAGCTGGCGACGGTGTGGTTGCTCGCCGTCGGCCTCCTGTTCGCCTTCGGCCAGACGACGGCCGGCCTGGTCTTGGGAGCGGTCCTGGTCGGGGTATGCGTGCTGAACACCACAACGAACTTCTGCGTGCCCTCGACGCTGCTCGGAATCTGGTGGCGTCGTCACGGGGGCGGCACGCCAACGACCCAACCAAGCTGAGCAACGATAAGGAGGAGAGATGGAAGCTTCCGTTGATACCCAGGAGCTGGAGGCGAAGGTCAAGGACATGTACCGGCATGTGGCCAACGAGCCCCATGGCGACTACCACTTCGAGTTGGGTCGCCCGCTTGCCGAGCGGCTCGGCTACCCGGCTGACGTCCTCGACCGGATCCCCACGAGCGCGATCGAGTCGTTCGCCGGCGTCGGCTACTTCTTTGACCTGGCGGACCTTGAGGAAGGTGAGAGCGTCGTCGACCTCGGCAGCGGCTCCGGCATGGACGTCTTTTTCGCTGCTGAGCGTGTCGGTCCCTCCGGACGCGTGGTGGGTATCGACTTCACGGTCGAGCAGCTCGAGAAGGCCAGAAAGATCGCGGACGAAGGCGGCTACTCACAGGTGGAGCTCCGCGAGGGGCGAATCGAGGACCTGCCGGTGGAGGACGCGGGCTGCGAGTGCGTGATCTCGAATGGGGTGATCAACCTGGCCCCGGAGAAGGAGCGAGTCTTTGCCGAGGCAGCACGGGTGCTGAAGCCCGGCGGTCGTCTGGCGATCGCCGACATCGTCAGCGAGCAGCAGTTGAAGGAGAGCATCGTCTGCGACGCCGACCTATGGGCCTCATGCATCGGCGGCGCGGCCCAGGAGGACGCCTACCGCGAGGCGATCGAGGCGGCCGGTCTGCGGATCGACCAGGTCCGCGACAATCCCTACGAGTTCATCTCAGAGCGCGCCGTCGACGCGAGCGCCAAGTACGGCGTGAAGAGCGTTTCGGTCCTGGCCTTCAAGCCGTAGCCGGGAATCCCCTCGGCCAGGATTTCGGGAGTTTCGATCAGCGGCTCCCGCGCCGATGCAGCGCTGGCCGGGGTCGTCGCCTACTTCATCGCCTCCAACAGCGCCGAGCAGGCCTCCTCGCATCGCCTGCACTCCTCGGCGCAGATCCGGCAGTGCTCATGGTGCTCGGCGTGACGCTCGCACTCCTCGGCGCAAGTGGCACACGCCTGGAGGCACGAGGACAGCTGCGCCTTCGATGTCGCAGCGTCGTAGTCCGTCTGCCGAGTGAGGACGCGTCCCGTCGCCTCGCAGATGTCGGCACAGTCGAGGCAGAGGCGTATGCATCTGCGCAGGTCGGCGACATCCTCCTCGGCTAGATCCGCATCGGCGCAGGCCGTACAGCTCTGCGCGCACGCAACGCACTCCTGGATGCAGCGGGCGAGAACGTCACGATCGACTTCGCCCGGCAAGGGGTGGGCTTCCAGCATTTCCCTTGTGACTGTGGCCATGGCCATGGCTCTCCTTCTCGGTTGCAGATCCCCAACGTACGGTGATCCAGGGTGCGTAGCAGCTCAGACTGGAGTTATGGCGGCAGCGCGGATTGGAACTACATGTCGAGGCCGCCGCTCAAGTCAACGGACGGGTGCCGGGCGGGGGTCCCCTCGATCAAGAGCGAGCGAGGTTTCGCCCCGCCCGGACCCTCAGTAGCTCAGTCGTCGTTGAAGGTGCAGGGCGGGGGATCTCCGATGTTTGGGTTGTGCTGCCGCATCCCAACGGGGTGTCCAGCGGGGTTCGTCCCAAGATCGGTCCCAGCAACGCTGTTCGAGACGCCGATGTTTGGGCTACCCGGGTTGGGGTTGTTCCCAACTGCCCGGGAATCCGGATTCGAGCAGACAGCACCCGGCATACCCGTCGCGTCATGAATGGCGAAGGCGGGTGTGGCCGGCACAGCCAGGGCAGCGGCCACGATCGCCCCCGTGATCAGCTTCCTCATTGGTTCACCTCCTCCTTGAGGTGGATTCGGTGATACCTACCCGGTGATCCGCGCGCCTAATCGACCGCGGAGGGCCGGATGGTGACGACCGTGTCTTCGCACGCACTCAGCGCCCGCAAGGCTGGCATCAGACCCGGCCTCGTCGTACTCGCCGGATCCTGCCTGCCGAGCAAAGCGAGGCATAGGCGTCAGGGCTGGGCGCGCCACATCGACACCTGGTCCGGTACCTCCTCCGGCATCTCGATCTCTCCGGTGATCTCGAAGCCGAACCCCTCGTAGTACGGGACCAGGGGCTCCAGGCACTCCAAATAGGCGTGCTCACCGTCCCGGTCACAGCGCTCCAGACCGGAGCGGACGAGCGCGCTCCCGACGCCCTTGCCCTGCGCTTCGCGGATCGGTGCCCAGCATCGCGAGGTACCAATGCGGGTCTGAGGGGTGCGCCCTGTGCAGCGCGTCTTCGACCGCCTTGCCCCGCTGGGCGTATTGCCGAAAGTGCCTGATGCTCAGTGCTCTGATCAGCCCCGGAATCACACGAAGCCGCTGCCAGGGCGGCGCCTTCCACCTGCCCGGCGGTGCCCATATTGCGCCACCCAGGATCGATCCGTTGCCCAGCAGCACCTCGGTCCCGCGTTCGACCGGGTAGATATAGCGCAGGGCGCCGTGGAACATCGCGGGCTGGGCTCTGGCCCGAAGCGCGTCGTCGGGTTGCACCCAGGTGAACGGTGGCTCGTTGGCGAACGCGCGGCTCAGCACGGCGGCCAGCTCAGGCACGTCGGCCCTGCTGGCGGATCGAACCGTTCTGTCGATGCCCGCGCTGTCCTCCTTCACGGCAAGGACGCTAGTGATCAAGACACTTCCGGGAGTGATCGCCGGGTGTTGCCCCGCTCTGCTCCGGCGACCGGCTTGCCGTCGCCCTCGATGTTCTCGACCCGGTTCCTCACCCGAGCCTCCGGCGGGTTACGGTTGTCGCGTGGCTCGTGCCGTACTCGTCGTCTTGGGTCTCGGGGCCAGCCTGGCGATCGCGGCTTGCGGTGGCGGGGGTACAGAAACCGTGACCCAGGTCAGGACGCAGACGAGCGCGGAAGCGCTGACCAAGGCCGAGTACGTCGCGGCGGCTGATGCGATCTGCAGGAACCATCGCGCAAGGCGAGAGGACCTCGAGAAACAGGCCACCGATGTCGGTCCCATCGTCTCGAAGGATCAGGCCCACCAAGTGGCCGATCTCCTTCGCCAGGCGAGCGACAACCTGATGGTCGAAGTCCAAGAACTTCAGGCGCTCCAGCCGCCGACCGCCGACGCCAGCACCCTCGGGTCGATGCTCTCGATCCTCAGCGCCCAGGCCGCCGAGATCGACGATTGGGCCGACGCCTACGACAAGTTGGACGCCCGGGAGATTCGAAGGTTTCAAACGCGCATCGGTGAGGACACCGCCGAGGCCACCGGCATCGCCCAGGGCTACGGGTTCAAGGTCTGCGGCCAGGACCGAAAGCGAGTGCGGCAGGGTGGAATTCCCGCCAGCGCACCGGCGCCAAGTCGATCTCGCACAGCTCGTCCTGTACTCGGACATAAAGGAACCCTCGAAGCCGCCGGGCTGCCGGAGTAAGCGTGAACAGCTGACCTGCGGAGAAGCCCGTAGTCGGAGCGCCGCTGGCTCGACCTCGACCCTCGAGACGGACAAGGACAAGCACGCGGTCGTCCCCCGCATCGATGAACCGCTCTGGCGTGGTTGCGAAGTGATCCCATGCCATGAGGAGGTTCGCTTCGACCGGCGCTCGTGACCAGCGCTAACCTCGACCTCGAGGCGAAGCGGCAGCATTTCAACCCGCCCCGTTTTCGTCCGTCAGGCATAGAGTCGGCGGATGGACGCAGGACTCGCGATCGCAGTCCTTCTCGCCCTCGGCTTCGCGGTCACCAACGGGTTGCACGATGCGTCGAACGCGATCGCGACCCTCGTGGCCACGCGCGCTGCCCGGCCGTCGCAGGCCATCGTCCTAGCCACGATCTTCAACCTGCTGGGCCCGCTGCTGGTCGGCGCTGCCGTCGCCGACACGATCGGCGGGATCGTCACCGTGTCGCCGTCGGCCGCGATCGAGGTGATCGGCTCGGGGCTGGCGGCGGCCACCGCCTGGAACGTGGCGACCTGGCGGCTGGGGTTACCCTCGAGCTCCGGTCACGCCCTGGTCGGCGGGCTCGTTGGGGCCGCCGTCGTCGAGGGGGGCGTCCACGCGGTCCAATGGGGCGGGCTCGACGGCCTCCACCCCGTCGGCGTCTTCGGGACGCTGATCGCGCTCGCGGTCTCACCGGTGCTTGGAGGGCTCGCCGCCCTGGTGGTGATCCGGACCCTGCGCTGGGCGGCGAGGCGGGCCGCGCGGCGCTGGCGCGGCATTGTCCAGAGCGGGCAGTGGGTCACCTCCGCCGCGCTCTCCTTCAGCCATGGGGCCAACGATGCCCAGAAGTCGGTCGGCGTGGTTGCGGCGCTGCTGCTCGCCGACGGGCGGATCGACTCGCTCTCCGCCCCCACTTGGGTGATCGTCGCCTGCTCCGTGGCGCTGACCGCCGGCACCGCACTGGGTGGATGGCGGATCATTCATACCGTGGGTCGCCGGATCTACCGCATTCATCCGCTCGAGGGGCTCTCGAGCCAGACTTCGTCGGCCGGCGTCATCTTCGGCGCCTCACTCCTCGGCGCGCCGGTGTCAACCAGCCAGGTGGTCGCATCCTCGGTGGTCGGCATCGGCGCGGGCCGTCGGCGCCTGCGCCACGTCAACTGGGAGATAGTTCGCCAGATCGGACTCGCCTGGCTCATCACCCTCCCCGCTTCGGCGGCGCTCGCCGCCGGCGTGCTCAGTCTCTGGCGGTTGCTCACATGAGCACCCGGCGGCATCGGCGCTGGTTCCTGCCCGAGACGCCCGACGTGATCGGGCTGCTTCGCCGCCAGACGGCGGTGACGATCGAGGCACTTGACGCCTTCGCAGCCTGGGCCGCCGGCGACACGGCCGCCGGCGAGATCTGTCGAGACGCTGAGCCTCGCGGCGACGCGGCCAAGCGCGACCTGCTGAACGCCCTGCGTGAAGCCTTCGTGCTCCAGCTGGAGCCGGAGGACCTGTTCACGCTTTCTCGTGGGCTCGATTGGATCCTCGACTACGCGCGCGACCTGATCGAGGAGGCCGAGGCGATGGGTGTCGTACCGGACGCCGGAATCGCGGGGATGGCGAGGCTGCTGGCCGAGGCCACCCGACAGGTTGACGAGGCAATCGGTCAGCTCGGCTCGGACGATGACCAAGCCACCGCGGCCGCTGACGCCGCGATCAAGACAGTGCGGCGGCTGGAGCACTTCTACTACCGCGACACAGCCAAGCTGCTCGAGGTCGAGGACAGGGGTGAGCGGATTGGACTTCGGGAGCTCTACCGCCGCTGCGATCGAATCGGCGAGGTCGTGATCGACGTTGCCGAGCGCATCGTCTATGCCGTTGTCAAGGAGAGCTGAGCTCAGCCCGCCTGCGAGCGGAGGGGGTGGGATTCGAACCCACGAGTGACCGCCTTACGACGGTCAACGGCTTTCGAGACCGCCCGCAACGAGCTTCTGGCACACCGGACGTCAGCCAATGACGCCAGATCCGGGCGAAGCCGCGTCGGGTGCTGCGCCGCTCCGCTGACCATCGGGCCAAGGAAATCCCGAGGGCGCCGAGCGAAAGTCGGCGAGCAGGTAGAGGCCGACCAGCGTCGAGAGCAGCAGCGCTGCGCCGAGCACGGCGAGGTCGGCGGCGCCGTGGTTGAGGCCGGCGCCGGCGCAGATCACCAGCAGCCGCGAACCCGACCATCGCGAGGGCGATGCCGCGGTGGAAGCGACCCGCCTCCGAGTGCGGCCACGGATCGAGCGCCCGGGCGATCTCGCGGCCGTCGTCGGAGTCGGTGCAGGCGTCCTTCAACCGGCAGGCGTTGCAGACGTGAGCCCGGGCGCGGTAGCGGGCGAGCCGCATCTGCAGATCGGTCTCGACGCGGTGAAGCCGCTCGCCCTCGGGGCACTCCCAGGCATCGACCTGACTCGAGATAGGTGAACCCGCCCGTCCGGTAGCGCTCGCGAGCGCCGGTGCGAGTGGCGCGCCAGCGCGTCGAGCCCGAGCGCGCACAGCGCCAGGAAGAGCCCGTAGCCGGCGGCGAGCATCGACTCGGTGGCGAGCTCGCTCACCGCGGCGCCCCCGCCGGCTGCTTGGGCTCGGTCACCTCGGTGAACAGGATCTCCTCGGGCTCCTCGATCACGACCCGCTTCACCGTGTGCCGGACGCCGAGGTAGCAGAGGTAGAGCAGCGGGAGGACGCCGACGAGGATGAAGTAGGCGTCGCCGGGCAAGCCGCAGCCACTCGATCACCGTGTTGGTGTTGGTGCTGAGGTAGTCGAGCGAGCGGGCCTCGAAGTAGCCGACGTTGACCGACTCGTAGAGCTGCCGGATCCCGAGCGGGAACAGGGTCACGAACGACATCCAGGCGAGCCCGATGTTGAGCCCCCAGAAGCTCATCTTGGCGGCGCGCTCCGACCAGCGCTCGGCCGGGATCAGGTAGCGGAGGCAGAACATCGCCAGCCCGACCGCGAGCATCCCGTAGACGCCCATCATCGCCGTGTGGCCGTGGTTGGCGGTCAGCGCCGTGCCGATCTCGTAGTAGGAGACGATCGGCAGGTTGATCAGGAAGCCGAAGATCCCGGCGCCGAGGAAGTTCCAGAAGCCGACCGCGACCAGGAACATCACCGCCCAGCGATGCGGGAAGGGCGTCGCGGACTTCGACTCCTGGCGGGCGCCGAGCTGGAGGAAGCTCCAGGCCTCGACGGTGAGGAAGGTGAGCGGCATCACCTCGAGCGCGGAGAAGACGGCGCCCAGCGCCATGTTCTCGGCCGGCGCGCCGGAGAAGTAGAGGTGGTGCATGGTCCCGATCACCCCGCCGACCGAGTAGAGGATGATGTCGAGGAAGACCACCAGCAGCGCCACCCTCTCCCGCACCACCCCGAGCAGGACGAAGATGTAGGCGACCATCACGGTCGTGAACAGCTCGAGGAAGTCCTCCACCCAGAGGTGGACCACCCAGAAGCGCCAGTAGTCGGTGATCGTGAACGGGTCGCTCGGAGCGAGCGAGCAGGCCGACCGCGTAGAAGGCCGGGATCGCGAGCGCCGCCAGGAAGAAGAGCCAGGGCATGTTGCCGACCCGCTCGCGGCTCAGCCTGCCCGCGCAGCCCGCGGAAGAGGATCACGATCCAGAAGGCGAGCCCGATGATCAGCAGCACCTGCCAGAAGCGCCCCAGGTCGAGGTACTCGAAGCCCTGGTCGCCGAAGATCGAGCCCTCGAACCAGTTGTGGATGTCGGCGAGCTCGCCGATCAGGCTGCCGAGCACGACCACCACCAGCGCGCCGAGCAGGGCGAAGGCGAGCTTGCTCTGGCCGCGCGGCTCGCGCCCGGCGATCATCGGCGTCGAGGAAGATGCCGGCCGCGACGAACGAGGTGGCGACGAAGAAGATCGCGAGCTGCACGTGCCAGGTGCGGACCAGGTTGAAGGGCAGCGCCTGGGCGATGTCGATCCCGAAGAAGCCGCCGAGGTCGGCGCGGTAGTGCTGGGAGGCGGCGCCGACCATGGTCTGGAGCAGGAACAGGCCCGCCATCGCGAAGAAGAACCAGGCCGTCGCCCGCTGGGCCGGGGTGAGGGCGACGTCGCCGGGCAGGCGGAAGCTGAGCGTCGCCTGCTCGCGGCCCTGCCAGCCGAGCCGCCAGCGCCCGAACACCGCGAACAGGATCCCGATCCCGCCGAGCAGCGCGATCAGCGAGACCACCGACCAGACGACCACGTTGGCGCTCGGCTCGTTGCCCACCCCGGGCTCGGGCGGCCAGTTGTTGGTGTAGGAGTAGTTGTGGCCCGGGCGCCGGGTCGAGGCCGCCCAGCTCGACCAGGCGAAGAACGCGGTCAGCTGCCTGATCTGCTCGCTGGAGTCGATCGGCTCGGGCCGCAGGCCGAAGCGGGTGGTCGGGCTCCCGGAAGAAGCGCTCGTAGTGGCGGTTCAGCTCCCCGAAGGCCACCGCCTGCTCGGCCGATAGCGGCAGGGTGCTCGGTCTCGGCGTCGTAGCGGTTGCCCTGGAACTGATCGATCGTCTCCTGGCGCGCCGAGTCCGACTGCTCGCCGCCGAGCTGGTCGCGAACCGAGTCGGAGGAGCGGCGCAGGTAGTCGGCGGTGAAGTCGGGGCCGAGGTAGGCGCCGTGCCCGAAGATCGAGCCGTACTCCATCAGGCCGTGGTGGAGGAAGACCTTCTGCCCCTCGCGGACGTCGTCGCCGGTGTAGACGGTGGCCCCGCTCGGGTCGACGGCGCGGTCGGGGATCGGCGGATCGGACTGGTAGGTCCGGTAGGCGAGCAGGCCGAGGACGAAGAAGCCGACCAGGACGACGAGGCGCGGCGACCTGGAGCCAGGCCTTGGAGACGAGCAGCTCCCTCTTGCCCTCGCCCTCGACTGAGCGGCTGGGTGCCCCTCAGCGCCTCGCTTTCCGGACGAGCCCGACCGCGCCATCAGCGGTCGATCCTATCCATGCAAGACGCTCCCACTTGTGTGCAATGAGAACCCGGGTGACGAGATGCGCGGAGTGGCACCGGGGCTGAACATCGGCCATGGTTGGGATCAGGATGAGCCGCGTCGCCATGCCGGCTTCGGCTGTAGCAGCGGAGGGGGTGGGATTCGAACCCACGAGGGACCCGAGGGCCCCTAACGGTTTTCGAGACCGCCCCGTTCAACCACTCCGGCACCCCTCCGAGGCGGAGGGGACAAGGCTACCGTCAGGTGCCCACAGCCAGGATGTTGCCGTCCTGGTCCCTGAAGAAGGCAACCTTGTTGCCGTCGGGCAACTCCGCGATGCCCTTCTCGTTGGTCTTGATCGGGTCCATGTCGTACTGCTCGAAGGTGACGCCGTTGGAGGCGAGGTCATCGACGACCTTGTCGGCATCGTCGACCCTCCAGAAGGCGAGCGTCGCCCCGGACTTGCCCGCGTTGTCGGGCGAGGGGTAGGGGTGAATCTCAGTGCCCTCCGCGCAGGGGTAAGTGGTCCCGCCATCACCCTGCTCCTCACCGCCCGTCAACCCCAGCTTCCCCTCGTAGAACTCCTTCGCCTTCCCCATATCGCTGACTGGGACTGCCGATCCCACCTTGTAGTCACTGAGGCTCATCTTCTTCTCCTCGATCGATCACTGAATTTCAGGCCGATCCTATCCCGGCAACAGAGACAGGTAAAGGCCTACGCACCCGCGGATAGCTTGCCCTCGAGCACGTAAAGCAGGATCTCCACCACCTGCTCGGGGGTCTCGGCGGTTGCCATCGCCGCCCGGTCGATCTCCTTCAGCGCGTGGGTGGTCTCCGGCTCGTGGAGGGTGACGATCGGCTTGCCGAGGGCGGCGGCGAAGCCGGCGTCGAAGGCGGCGTTCCACTGCTTGTACTTGCCGCCGAACCTCACCACGACGACGTCGGCCTGGCGAATCAGCGTCTGGGTGCGGATCGCATTCACCCCGGCGCCCTTGTGGTCCTTCCAGAAGTCGTCGGACTCCTCGCCGAGGATCGCGACCCCGACGTCGTCGGAGGCGCCGTGGTCGGTGACTGGGGAGCTGAAGGTCACGTCGAGGCCCTCGTTCTTCGCGCCCTCGGCGACCTGCTCGCGCCAGTTGCTGTGGACCTCACCGGCGAGGTAGACGTTCCAGGCCATCGGCTGAGTTATACGACACGGACGAACCGCTGCGACAGCCGCGACGGTGGCGGCCGGCTGGAGCGGAGAGGGTGGGATTCGAACCCACGAGGCAGGTATAAGCCCGCCCACTCGCTTTCCAAGCGAGCTCCTTAAGCCACTCGGACACCTCTCCGAATCATCAAACGGGTTGCTCCTCGGCTACGCCTACGGAGCACCCTCGCACAAGAGTAGTGCGGGTAAAGCGAGGCGCCGTGCGCGGTCGCTGCCGCACACGGCGCCCCTGAGTACTACGCGGCTGGGGCCGGCGCGGCGGGCCCGCTGCGAGCGCGCAACGTCAGCATGATGCTGACCACGAGGATCCACAACGCGCTGCCGGCGGCAGCGGCGAATCCGATCGGGGTGACGCCAACCACCCCAAAGAGGATCAGTACCCAGCCGAGCCAACTCGGCAGCGCTCCGCTCCGGATTATGGAGATGCCGGTTGCCCAGACGAACGCGAGCACGCCCAGCTGGAACACGATGAAGTCGTTGTCCCAGAGCGCCTGCAGCGCTTGCACGGCGATCGGGTCGATGTCGTCGGCGGCTTCGGCGAGCCCAAACGAGATCGTGGCGTCGATCGCCGCGCCAACCGCAACGATTGCGAGACCGACGAACGAAATCAGCGACAGGTACTCGCCCTCGCCCCCCGCGGCGCGCAACACCTTGCGCAGGTAGCCGCCGAAGAAGATCAGCAAGACCCCGGCGACGGCACTGAGGATCGCGCTGATCTCCACCGAGTCCTTGTTGTCGACGTAGAAGTCGACGATCTCGTTCACCGGGTCGTCGGCGCTTTTCGGCTCGCCGTGAATTGCGAAGCTGATGATCAAGACCACGATGAATGCGATGCCTGTCAGCGGCCCCAGCCACTCGTACTTGCTCCGATTCATAGGGTTCCTCCTCCTTAGTTGCGCCACCCTTGCGGCGCTGGTCCGCGCCGCCTGCGGCGCCGGCGGCAGTATCCTAAGCCTGCCAGTCGGTGGCACGGCGGGGGCGGGTCTGGGGGAAACTGCGCCACTTGGCCGATCCGAACGATCCCGGGCTGCTCACCCCGCAAGAGGCGGCGCTGCTGATCGACCAGTACGAGCTGGCGATGGCGGCGGGCTACCTGAAGCGGGGGATGAACGAGCCGGCCTCATTCGAGCTGTTCGTGCGGAATCTCGCCCCAGAGCGCGACTGGCTGCTCGCCTGCGGCCTCGGCCCGGCGCTGCGGCTGATCCGGGAGCTGCGCTTCGGCGAGGCCGAGCTCTCCTACCTGGCCGAGCGAGGCTTCGGCGATCAGCTGCTCGGCTACCTCGAAGGATTCAGGTTCAGCGGAGAGGTCGAGGCGATGCCGGAGGGGACGCTCGCTTTTGCCGGGCAGCCGCTCCTGCGCGTGACCGCTCCGCTGGTCGAGGCGCAGCTGCTCGAGACGCTCCTGCTCAACCAGGTGGGCTTCCAGACCTTGATCGCGACCAAGGCGGCCCGGATCGTGCTCGCCGCCGGCGGGGGCGAGCCGGGCGCCGGGGATCGGGTCCTCGACTTCTCGGCTCGGCGTGATCACGGCACCGACGCCGCGATGAAGGCGGCTCGGTCCGCCGCGGTGGCGGGCTGCGGCGGCACCTCCAACGTCGCCGCCGCGATGCGTTACGGCCTGGCGCCGGTGGGGACGATGGCCCACTCCTACGTGCTCTCCTTCCCGAGCGAGCTGGAGGCGCTCCGCGCCTTCGCCGAGGACTTTCCCGAGAACGCGGTCCTCCTCGTCGACACCTACGAAACCGTGGAGGGGGTGCGCAACGCAATCGAGGCCTCGCGCGAGGCCGGCGTTCCCCTGGCCGGCGTGCGGATCGACTCGGGCGACCTGTTGGCGGCTACTCGCGAAGCGAGGAGGCTGCTGGATGCGGCCGGGATGACCGAGACGCGGGTGGTCGCCAGCGGCGGCCTCGGCGAACGCCGGATCGCGGAGCTGGTGGCGGCCGGGGCACCGATCGACACCTGGGGCGTGGGGACCGAGCTCGGCACCAGCGGCGACTCCCCCAGCCTCGACGCGGTCTACAAGCTGGTCGCCGAGCGCCGCGAGGGCGAGTGGCGGGGGGTCGCCAAGACCTCGGTGGGCAAGACCGACGTCCCCGGCGCGAAACAGGTATTCCGGCGCTTCGCCACCGACGGCGAGATGGAGGGCGACGTGATCGGCGCCGCCGAGGAGCAGCTCGAGGGCGAGCCGCTGCTGGTGCCGGCGATGCGCGGCGGCGAGATCGTCCTCACCGAGACGATCGAGCGGATGCGCGAGCGGACGAACGCCAATCTCGCTGCCCTCCCCCGGGGGCTGCGGCTGGGGGACGGCGAGCCGTACGGCGTCGCTCTCAGCGAGCGCCTGCGCGCCTCTCCCACGGAACCGTGAAATAGGCTGCATATCGATGGCCAGGGTGGAGACCGTGACCGGGCCCGTCGAGGCCGAGGATCTCGGCCCGACGCTGATCCACGAGCACCTGCGTACGCGAGACGAGGCCGTCCACGAGCAATGGCCGAGCGCCGGCACCGCAAAGGAGGACCCTCCGCATGCCGTTGCTCCCGGAGACGACTTCGATGTCGCCGTCAGGGAGGCGAACGCCGCCCTCGCGCTGGGCGTGAAGACGATTGGCGATCCGACCGCGATGTTCCTCGGCCGCGACGTCCAATTCATGAGGGGAGTCTCCGAGCAGACGGGCCTCCAGGTGGTCCCCTGCACCGGGATCTACACCTACGACCACCTGCCGCAGTTCCTGCTCAATCGCGACCCCGACCAGATCGCCGACCTGTTCATCGGGGACATCGAGGAGGGGATCCAAGGGACCGAGATCAAGGCCGCGTTCATCAAGTGCGCGGCGGACGAGCCGGGCGTGACCGAGAACATCGAGAAGGTGCACCGGGCGGCGGCGCGGGCGAGCGTCCGGACCGGCGCCCCGATCATGGCCCACTCGCGGCCGGCCAGCAACACCGGCCCGCGACAGATCGAGATCTTCCTGGAGGAGGGGGTCGAGCCGGCGAAGATCCAGATGGCCCACACCGGGGACACGGCGGACCTCGATTACATCGAGCGCATCCTGGATACGGGGGCCTGGATCGGGCTCGACCGCTACGGCTTGGAGCTGTATCTGCCGTTCGAGCAGCGCCAGCAGACGACCGAGGCGCTGCTCGAGCGGGGCTACGCCGACCGGATGTTCCTGTCGGCCGACTCCTGCGCCACCATCGACTACTTCCCTCCGTCTGCGATCGAACAGCTTGTCCAGGCGGGGCTGTCGAAGGACTGGACGATCCGGATGGTGCCCGACAGGGTCCTCCCCGGACTACGCGAGACCGGGATGACCGAGGAGCAGGAGCGGACGATGATGGTCGACAACGCGGTTCGCTGGCTCAGCGGCTGACCTCAGCCTCAGCGGCGAGCCGAGAAGAACGACTCGAGGAGGGCGGCGGACTCCTCCGCCAGCAGGCCGCCCTCGACCTGTGGGCGGTGGTTGACCACCGGCTCGGAGTAGAGATCGACGACGGTGCCGACGGCGCCGCCCTTCGGATCGGGCGCCCCATAGACGAGCCTCGGCACCCGGGCGAGCGCGATCGCCCCCGCGCACATCGCACAGGGCTCGAGGGTGACGTAGATGGTGGTCTCCGGCAGACGCCAGCCGCCGAGCCGCTCGGCGGCCTGGCGCAGCGCGAGGACCTCGGCGTGTGCGGTCGGGTCAACGCGAAGCTCGCGCTCGTTCCCGGCGGCGCCCAGCACCTCGGCTGAGCGCGCGACCACGGCGCCGATCGGGACGTCGCCGTGGCCGGCGGCCTGCTCGGCGAGGGAGAGTGCGCGCCGCATCATCGGCTCATCGATGTCGGCTGGAAGCGAAGCGATGCGGCCAGTATCGGGCACCGGCGGTGGCCCGGGCCGGCGAGGACCCGCCCAGGGGGAACTTTCGCTAAGCGCGAGTGTTAACTCGATTGCCGTCCTACGCCTCAATTCCCATAGGGGGAAGTACCCGCGGCCGATGCGAACGCTGATCGCCACATCCATACTCGCCACTCTGGTGGCTCTCGGCCCCGCCTGGCCCGCGGCGGCTGCCGCGCCGCCCGAGCCGCCTGCCTTCGCGCCGGGAGAGCTGCTGGTGCGCTTCGACGGCGGCCGGGAGCGCCTGGTGGAGCTGCCGCAGGGAGTCGCGGTCGGCGATGCCGCCAGAGCGCTGCGCTCGAATCCCAAGGTCGCCTACGCGAATCCGAACTACCTCGCCCATGCCTCGTTGGTGCCCAACGATCCCGGCCTCGGCACCGTCCCCGGCGACTGGCGCCGGACCCAATGGAATTTCCTGCCCTGCGGCTCGCTCTGCGGACAGTCGGCGACCCCGCTTCCCTTCGAGGCCCGCGGCGGCGTCAACGCGGTCGACGCCTGGGACATCCTCAAGCTGCGCGGCCATCCCGGCGCCAAGGGGGCGGTGGTCGCGGTTCTCGACACCGGCGTCGCCTACATGTCGCAGCGCCCGGGGTACCGGAAGAGCCCAGACTTCCTATCCAGCCAGTTCCTCCCCGGTCGCAACTTCGTCAAGGAGGGCGCCAAGCCGCTCGACCGCGACGGCCACGGTACCCACATCACCGGGACGATCGCCGAGCGCAGCGGCAACAACTTCTCCCTCACCGGCCTCGCCTCGCGGGCAAAGATCATTCCGGTGCAGGTGCTCGACTCCCAGGGCCTGGGCACCGGCCGCGACATCGGCGAGGGGATTCGCTTCGCCGCCCGCAACGGGGCCCGGGTGATCAACATGAGCTTCGAGTTCTCCGCTGCGGTGAACAGCTGCGCCAAGATCAAGAGCGTCTGCTCGGCGATCAGGTTCGCGACCAAACGGAAGGCGGTGGTGGTCTCGGCGGCCGGCAACGAGAACGGCGAGCCGGTTGCCCTGCCGGCAGGCGCCCCGAGCGTGATCGGCGTCGGCCGGATCACCAAAGACGGCTGCCTCGCGAGCGAGTCCCGCACCGGGGCCGGCCTCGACCTGGTCGCTCCGGGCGGCGGGCTGCCCCTGTCGCCATCGTGCGGCAGCGACGACCCGCTTTTCAGCCGCGGGGCCACGATCACGCAGCTGACCTTTGCCGGCGGCAACTTCCGCGTGTTCGGTTACCCGGGCGGCTATGAGGGAACCTCGATGGCCGCCGCCCACGTCTCCGGCGTTGCCGCGATGGTGATCGCCAGCAGGGTGCTCGGGGGGCGTCCCTCGCCAGCCGCGGTCGAGTGCCAGCTGAAGGCGACGGCCCGCCACGACTCGACCCAGCTCGGCCAGACCTACGACCCGCGCCTCTTCGGCGCCGGCCTCGTGGACGCCGCCGCCGCGGTGACCGCCAGGGCACCTGGATGTTGACGGCTTCGCCATTGGTCGCAGCCGCTCATAGGGCCGCTACCTGCAGGGATCGAGGATCCGACAGGACCGACGTCGCGGCCCTATGTCGTCTTGACGATCCAGACGTCGCACGGTGAATGGTGCGAGATCTTGTTCGGGACGCTGCCGAGCAGGAACCGCCGCGCCCCGGTCATCCCCTTGTTGCCGACCAGGACCAGGTCGGCATCGTTCTCCTCGGCCACGTCGAGGATCGCGTCGGCGGGATCGCCCTCGCGGGGATGGGTGACCACGTCGACCTTCGCCTTCTTCGCCTCGGCCGCAGCCTTGTCGAGCACGAACTGGACGTCCTCGCGGGGGTTGACCGCGTAGGCGACGTCGCCGCTAATCCCCTCGACCTCCTGCTTGAGGCGATCCTGGGGGATCGGCTCGTAGGCGCTGACGATCTCCAGCTTCGACTTCGCGAGCCTCGCCAGCTCGATCGCCGTCCGGACCGCCTCCGTGGCGGTCTCGGATCCGTCGGTTCCAACAACGATGCGCTCGAACATCTCCACTCCTAATGCCTAATGCCGGATTGGGGGCGCAGTCTATCCCGACTCCGAGGGTCGAGAACGGTGAGCTGCTCAGGTCAGCTTGGTGATCGCGATCACCATCGAGGCCAGCAGGCAGGCGACGAGAATCACCAGGGTGGCGGCCCAGAGGCGCGGCATGGGGTGAACGCTAGTCGTCTTCCACCTCATGCGGCACCGGGGCCTCGACCCCGGCGAGCGCCGCGGGCGGGGTGCCGGGGGCAACCGCGTACCAGTCGACGTAGCGCCCGCAGGCTTCCTCCAGCGCCACGCTCTCTCGCGGCGGGTCGGCGGGGGTGGCGGCGAGGGTGCCGAGGTAGGCGCGGCTCTCGGTGCCGAGCAGCCGCCCGATCAGCGGCGGGCGCTCGACGCTGACCTCGAAACGGACCGGGCCGGGGCGCCCCACCTCGATCGTCCCCACCCGGTAGAAGGGCGAGGGTCCGCGGAAGAGCAGGTTGGCACGCATCGTCCATTGTGAAACGGGTCGCTCCTCCAACATCTCACGGGTCGCGCTGCCGCGCGCCCTCGCATCATCGGAGCGCCCTCGCATCTCGGGCGAGCTGATCCGCATCTCCTGGGTGCTCGCGTACTGAATCGAGAGATCCCAGCGGCCCGGGGTCAGCGGCAGCCCGATCGTGGCGCCGGTGGCGCCGGTGATGTCGGGGTCCGGGCTCCACCCCCGGCTCACCACCGGGTCACGGGGGAAGATCCGGGCGGTTCCGGCGATCCCGGCCAGCTTCCCGTTCGGCCCCGAGCAATCGAGGCTGGCGCCCGGATAAAGGGGCTCCAGCAACGTCCGGCGCTCCCCGGTTTTGCCGACCCGGTGCCAGAGCACGAAATCCTCGGTCTCGAGCGCCGGCTCGAAGCTCGGCGGCGCCTCGCTCTGCTCGGCCGCGTTCGTGGTCAGCACCCAGTCGAATCCCTGACCCTCGAAGTCGTCGAGGACCTCGACCGGGACGTTGTCCCAATCGAACTTGGCATTGATCGGGGTCGCCCGGTAGAGGGAGGGAACCTCCTCGGTGTCGTAGTGGTTGACGATCGGGCCGAAGATCTCCGAGCCGATCAGCTCCCAGGAGATGAAGTTGTCGCGCCCGAGGAAGAGCACCCTCTGCCCGTCGACGAGCGGTCGCATCCGCTGAAGTTCGTCGACGTGGAAGTCTGCGCCGACCGCCGACTGGCGGAGCGGCAACAGGGTCGAGAAGGCGGCGGCGATCACGAAGGCGATGGTGAGCGCCGGCAGCCCAAGGCGGAGAAGCGGCCGGGCGATCCTCGGCGGCCACCAACCAGCCTCGCCGCTCTCCTCGCCCTCGAGCGCGTCAGCCGCCAGGAGGCCGCGGAGCACGATCACCATCACCACTGGGGCAACGATCGCCAGCGACTTGGCGGAGGTATAGGGGGTGCCGAAGGCGACCGCCGCCAGGTAGCCAAGCGCGCCGGCGGCGAGGGCGGCCGGAAGCGCCGCCTCGCGCCGGGCCAGCGCCCGTCCCAGGCCCCAGGCGAAGGCGGTGAGGCTGAGCAGGCCGCCGAGCCAGAAGGCGATCTCGGGGGTGGTGGCGTTCTTGGGCGCGATCCGGAACTCGCTCGAGGGCCAGATCCCGAGCGCCTCGAGCGGGTTGAGCGGCTGACGCAGGTTGCCGAAGCCGGTGTTGCCTCCCTCGCCCGAGGGGCTGAAGGCCTCGAAGCTCGCGAAGTGGACGAGGCTGACGATCTCGGTCAGCAGCGCCAGCGCCGTGATCCCGACCATCACCGCGAGGGCCGGCCGCGCCCAGCGCAACCGGTTGCGCAACTGCCACTCGCCATGGCGCTGGGGCCGCTCGCGCCAGGCGATCAGCAGGCCCCAGGCGGCAGCGGTGAGGATCAGCCAGGCGAGCCCGGGAAAGCTGTAGTTGTAGATCGTCCCGGCGGCGATCACCCCGGCCGGGATCCCGGCGACCGTCGTCGTCCGCAACCAGCCCCGCCCCCGGTCGGGCAGGGTGGAGACCAGGGTCGGCTGCCGCCCGTCCCAGATCCCCTGGAAGGCCGGCAGCGCTAAGGCGAAGCCGAGCAGGGCGAGGCCGAGCATCGGCTCCTTGAACGCCCCCTGCGCGAGGTAGGCCGCGAACAGATACGACATCGCCCCCAGGACCGCAGCCGGCCCCCGCACCAGCTCCCGCACCCCGCCGAGGGCACCGTAGGCGGTCAGCGCCGTGAGGACCGCGATCGCGCCGGTCAACCCGGCGAAGGCCTCGATCAGCCCGGCGCCGCTTACCTTTGGGGTGGCGGCGACCACCGCGTGTGGCCCGAGCGGATAGCCGTCCTTGACCAGGTCGGGGGTGGGGCCATCGCGGCTGTCCACCCACTCGGTGAACAGCAGGTGCGAGGCCATGTCGTCGTTGATCAGGCCCTGGCCGAGGATGCCGACCCGTCCGTTGGTCGCGAACGGGATCGCGACCACCAGCGCCACTCCGACGACGGCGACGATCGCCCCAACCCGCACCGTCCCCAGCGGGGCCCGGCTCCGCGCGAGAACGCGGAGCGCGGCGACAAGCGCCAGCCCGGTGGCGATCGCGGCGGTGACGCCGTGGCCGGGGAGCTTGACCGCGATCCCGCAGACGACCAGCAGCGCCGAGAGGCCGACCGCGGGGCCGGCGGCCGAGTGCCGCGGACGGCCGGCGGCGGTCATGATCGCCGCCCCGAGCAGGAGCGAGGCGCCGGCGATCAGTACGCCGGCTAGGAGAGCCGAAAACACCGCGGAAGCCCGTCCCAGCGCATCTCGGTGAGACTAATCAAGCGAGTGCATTGGCCAGTTCCTCGCGGAACTGGGCTGACTCGACCTCCGAAGACGCCGAGTCTTCTCGTTTCGACGGGCAGAGCCAGCCACGAGTGGCTGGGCTTACGCGCCCTCGGCGAGCGTTTAGCCTCTCCCGTCTGACGCGGGCGAGGTAGGGGCTACTGACTCCTTTCTGCTCAGCCTCCCTCAGGGCTAGTTGGGCGAGATTGCGGGCGGCGTTCTCGTCACGATCCAGGACACGCCGACAAGTTCCGCATTTGAAGACAGTCGCGCCGCGGTCCAGCTTGGCTTTCACTGAACCGCAAACGCTGCAGGTCTTCGAGGAGGGATAAAACTGGTCGGCCTTGACCAGGAGATTGCCAGCCCAGGCCGACTTGTATTGAAGCTGAGAGAGGATCAACCCCCAGCCAGCGTCGGAGATTGAGCGAGCGAGACGCCGATCCTGAAGCATCCCGGCGACGTTCAGGGACTCGATCCCGATGACGCCGTACTCATCCGTGAGGCGCCGGGTCAGGAGATGGGCTTGGCTTCGACGGAGGTTGGCAACCCGAGTATGAAGCCGGGCAACACGCTGTTGGGTGCGTCGCATCCGCGCCGAGACGTGCCATTGCTTCACACCTAGCAGGACGCGCCCGTCGGGCAAATAGTTGCCGGGGTTGTTGGCCCGGCGTTGGCGATCGAGTTGGCGTTGAGCACGAGCGAGACGACGGAGCGCTCCCTGCAGCGGGCGGGGATTCGCGACCTGTTCGCCGGTCGAGAGCGTCGCAAGCCAGCGCAGTCCCAAGTCGACGCCGATTACCGAGCGCGGCCTACGAGCTTGGCGTGCTTTCGGCGAGCGCTCGATGCTGAAGCTGATCACCCAGCGACCTGAGCGCTGCTCGTAGAGGGTTGCTCTCAAGACTCGGGCTCGCTCGTCTCGCTCCAACAGCCGGATCAGCTTGCGGAAGGACTCTCTGGAGCGGATTAGTCCGAGCTTGGGAATGCGGACATGGCGGCTGTCGGCCGGTTCGAGGTATTGAAAGATGACCCGCTTTCGGCGGCGCGTTGATCGAGGCGTTTCTTGACTAGGGCAAGGGCCCAGTTGAATGCGAATCGCGAGGCACCCACATAGGAGCGCAGAACCTCTTCTTGGGCTCTGGTGGGTGCCAGCAGGTAGCGATAAGACTGCTGGATCAGACCCGATTGCGATCGCCCCATCCATTTGAGAGTAGGAAGGGGACCGGATCTCGCCCCCGCGGAAACCTAGTTAGGAGGCGGCCTTGGGGCGAGCGGCCCCCGCAGGCGAAGCCGAGGAGGCCGCGTTTAGTTCTGAATCCTCCCAATCGGCGCGGAAGACCTTGTGGCTGCCGGCGAGGCCCTTGAGCTCGAGCTCGCGGCCCTGGTCGAAGGCGAAGCCGTTGCCGTCCCCGGCCGCGGCGCGCATCTGGTCCGAGACGAGGATCTCGCCGCCGGACGCCTGGGCGGCGATCCGCGCCGCGAGGATCACGTTCTTGCCGAAGAAGTCGCCCCCCTCGGCGATCACCTCGCCGGTGTGCAAGCCCATCCGCACCCGCAAAACGGGTCGCTCCTCGGCTCCGCCTGCGGAGCGCCCTCGAATCTCCCTGCGTCATCGAGCTCGCGCTCGGCGAAGGCGCGCTGCACGGAGACCGCGCACTCGAGCGCCTCGCAGGGATCGGGGAAGGCGAGCATGAAGCCGTCGCCCTGGCTCTTCACCTCGTAGCCTCCGTGGCGGGCGATCTGCTCGCGAAAGACCCGGTTGTGCTCGCGCAGGACCTCGAGCCAGCGCTCGTCGCCGAGCCGCTCGGTGAGGACGGTCGAGTCCTCGATGTCGCTGAAGAGGATCGCCACGGTGCCATCCGGGGCGGCGTGGGCACGAAGATCGGGTTGCTCGGACTCGAGCGCCGAAACCACGTCGTCGATCGAGGTGGTGATGTCCACTCCCGCGAGCCCCTGGGCCTCGAGGCGGAGCTCGAGCGCCATGTCGGCGATCCACCGCGCCCCGATCTCGCGGGCGGAGGAAAGGGCCTCGGAGAGCAGCTCCAGCGCCTCGCTGCGATTGGCGCTGCGATCCTGCCCAGCAGGACCTGGGCCAGCTGCACTCGGGCCTCGGCCAGGAAGGGCCGGTCGCCCATCCTGGTCGCCATCTCGACCGCGCCCTCGAGGTGGCGCTGGGCGTCGTCGAGGCGGCCGAGCGAGCGCGCCAGCAACCCCAGCACCCGGGCGACCGACCCCTGGGCGGCGGCGGCGCGGGCAGGGACGATCACAAGGCCGTCGTACGGGAGCAGCTGCTCGTAGAGCCGCGCGGCACGACCGGTGTCCCCGAGCATCACGGCGGCCTCTCCGATCAGCCCCATCGCGGGCAGCCAGTTGGCATCGCGGGGGATCGCCGAGAAATCCTCGCCGACGAACCGCTCGAGCTCCAGCCGACCTTCCTCGAGATGGCCGCCGAGCGCCTCGAGGGTGATCAGCGCTGTGCGCCAGGCCGGGATCGCCGGATAGTGCTCGACGAGCTCGCGGACCGCCGGCAGGAGCTCGTCGGTGCGGCCCTGGAACCGCCGCAGGAGGATCAGCTGGACGCCGTAGTACTGGGTCGCGAGCGGCTGCTCGGCGCGCTCGCCGCGCCTCCGGGCCTCGCCGGCGAGCTCCTCCGCCTCCTCCAGCTCGCCGTCGATCATCGCCCGCATCGCTCGGAGGGCAAAGGTGTGCCAGATGTGCTGCGGCATCCGCAGCTCCTCGGCAAGGCGGGCGTAGGTCGACGAGCTCGCGGTCGACCGCGGGAATGTCGCCCAGCTCCAGGTACTCACGCAGCTTGTAGGCGTGGCTTCGGACCACCATCTCGCGGTCCCCGCAGGCCTCGCCCAGCTTCAGCATCTCGTCGGCGAGCGCGAGGCGCTCCTGCTGCGAGTCGGGCTCGATCGGGATGAAGTACCGCCGGAGCAGGGCGGTGGCGAGCGCCTGCGGTGTCGCCGACCTGGCGGGCGATCTCCACCGCCTCCGCCGCCAGCGGAGCGGAGATCCCCTGAGCGTCGACCCAGTAGAGCTCCTGGGCCTTGGCGCTCAGGAGGCTCGCCCGCTCGGCGCTGGGCTCGGGGCCGACCGCCTCGAGCGCCTCGTCCAGAAGCTCGACCAAGCGGCTCGTCGACGACCCCCGCCTCGGAGAGCAGCGCGATCCCCATCGCCGCTCCGACCAGGCGGTCGGTGTCGCCGAGCGCCCGGGCGCTGGCTGCCGCCCGCTCGTAGGCTCGGCGGGCGTCGGCGAAGTTGCCGGCGCTCGTCCGGGCGCCGCCGAGCGCGAGGAGCAGCGCGGAGCGCCGGCTCTCGTCGGGCTCGTCGCTGAGCTCGAGCACCTCGAGGGCGCGCTCGTAGAGCTCCGCCGCCTCCTCGTAGGCGAGCTGATCCATCGCCTGGGCCCCGGCCGCGCTCGGCGTAGTCGATCGCGCGTGGCGATGTCCCCGCGGGGCGCGGCCGAGAGGAAGTGGTGGGCGAGCTCGCCGAGGCGGGCCTCCGGCTCGTCGCCGCAGATCCCCTCGAGCGCCAGTCCGATTCGCTCGTGCAGCGCGGCGCGCTGGGCGGGGCTGAGCCTCGTCGTAGAGGGTGTCGCGGACGAGCGCGTGGGAGAACGAGTAGCGGCCGTCGCCCGAGGTCGGTGACGAGGCGCTCGGCGATCGCCTCCCGCGCCGCCGTCATCAGCTCCTCGGGGGAGAGTCGGCGACCTCCACCAGCGAGCTGCTCGACGTCGAACTCGCGGCCGATCGCCGCCGCCACCCGGAGCGCCTCGTTGGTCGCCTCCGAGAGCCGGTCGAGCCGGCGGCCGACCACCTCGCGCACGCCCTGCGGGATCGCGCCCTGCCAGCGCGTCCGGGCTCGTTCAGGCGGCCCTCGCTGGCGAGCAGCCGCACGACCTCGCCGACGAAGAAGGGGTTGCCCTCGGTCTGCGACGTGGACCGCCTCGGCGAGCCCCGGCGGCGGCGCCGTCGCCGGCGGTCATCTCGATGTAGCGCTCGACCGCGTCGACCGAGAGGCCCCGCAGCGCGATCCGCTCGGCTGCCTCGGTCCCCGAGTCTCGCCGAGCACGCGCGCGAGCGGATGGTGGCGGCCGAGCTCGACGTCGCGATAGGTGCCGACGACCAGCAGGCCGCTGGAGCCGATCTCGCGGGCGGCGAACTTGAGCAGCAGCAGCGAGGGCTCGTCGGCCCAGTGGAGGTCGTCGAGCACGATCACCATCGGCCGGTCGCGCGCGGCGGCGACCAGGAAGCTGGTGACCGAGTCGAAGAGGCGGAAGCGCGCCTCCTCGCTGTCGCCCGCCGAGGCCGGCTCGATGTCGAGGCGCTCGGCGCACCTCGGGCACGAGCTGGGCGATCTCGGCGGCGCCGCCGCCCATCTGCCAGGCGAGCGCCGACGGGATCCGCCTCGCGCACGTACGAGCGGATCGCCTGGACCCACGGCCAGTAGGCGGGCGCGCCCTCGTCCTCGCGGCAGCGCCCCCAGTGCACGCGGGCGCCGCTGACGCGGGCGTAGGTGGCGAGCTCCTCGGCGGCGCGCGTCTTGCCGATGCCCGGCTCGCCCGACCAGCAGCAGCAGGCGGCCGCGGCCGCCGAGCGCGCTCGTCGACCGCCTCGCGCATCTGCTCGAGCTCGCGCTCGCGGCCGACGAAGACGCCGCCGGCGAGGCTGTCGAGCGGGTTCTCCTCGCTCGGCTCCGCGGGCTCGGCCGGCGGCTCCGTCGAGCGCCGCGAGCAGCAGCTCGCGCGCCTCGGCGGCGCTCGGATGGCCGGTCCTCGCGGCGCTTGGCGAGCAGGCCGAGGACGACGCGGTCGAGCGCCTCCGGCACCTCGGGGTTGTGGCGCGACGGCGGCACCGGATCGGCGTGCAGGTGCTGGCTGATGATCGAGACCGCGTCGTCGCCGAGGAACGGCGGCTGGCCGGTGAGCATCTCGTAGAGCAGGGCGCCGAGCGAGTAGAGGTCGCTCGCGGGTCCGCGGCCTCGCCGAGCGCCTGCTCCGGCGGCAGGTAGGCGACGGTCCCGACCAGAGTCCCGCCGCTCATCCGCGAGCGGCCCTCGGTGGTGGCGAGGCCGAAGTCGCCGAGCCGGGCGTGCCCGTCGTCGTCGAGCCAGACGTTGGCGGGCTTCAGGTCGCGGTGGACGATCCCGCGGGCGTGGGCGTGCTCGAGCGCGCGGGTGACGTCGGCGGCGATCTCGACCGCCCGCGCGGACCTCGAGGCGGCCGCCCTCGGCGGAGAGCAGGCCCTCGACGTCGCCGCCGGGCATGTACTCGCTGACGATGAAGGGGTTGCCGTCCTCCTCGCCGGTGTCGAGGACGCTGACGACGTGGGGGTGGTCGCCGAGCTTGCGCATCGCCTGCGCCTCGCGGCGCGCCCGGGCCTGGATCGCGGCCGCCGACGCCCTCGGTGTCGAACAGCGCGACGGCGACCTCGCGGTCCGTGGCGGCGTCGTCGGCCAGGTAGACGCGCTTGCGCCCGCCCTGGCCGAGGAAGCGCCGGATCCGGTAGCGGCCTGCGCCGACCTCGGCGGGGACGTCGGCGGGAAGCGGCTCCGGCGCGGGCCTGGGTCCGCGGTCGGCTTCAGCCGTCCGCGACGCAGCTCGGCCCCGCAGGAGTCGCAGAACCGCGCCCCCTCACGATTCTCGTTGCCGCAGGACGGACACCGCATGGCCCAACTATTGAACCAGGCAGCCGAATCGGACCGGATGGCTGGCCAGGGCTCCGTGGAGCCGCGGTCCTTGACTATCTCGTCACGTTTCGCGGCTCCGCGTCACCGTTGAGCCGGGCGAACATCTTTCGCTGGGCCTTGTAGAGGCGGGGGAACTCGGCGTAGAGGCGGTCGTAGGCCGCGCGCGTCGAGCGGGTCGGGCTCGAACGCTCGGTCGACCGGGACCAGGTCGCGGACCTCGTCGCGTCGCACAGCCCCCAGCGCCAGGGCGGCGAAGAGGGCAGCGCCGCGTAGGTTGGCGTGCAACGGCTCGGCGACGCGCTCGATCGTGCGGTCCATGACGTCGGCGTGGATCTGGCACCAGAGGTCGGAGACGGCGCCGCCGCCGAAGATCCGGATCGGCTCCAGCCGCCGGCCGGCGAAGCGCTCGACCGCCTCGTTGCAGCCAGCGGCTGTTGTAGGCGACCCCCTCGAGCACCGCGCGGACCAGATCGGCGTTGCCGGTCGTCGACCGAGAGGTTGTGCCAGCCGCCGCGGGCATTGCGGTCGTCGACCGGCGAGCGCTCGCCCGCGATCCACGGCGTGAAGATCACGCCGCCGCTGCCCGGCGGCGCGCTTCCGCCGCGAGCTCGAGCAGCCGATCGAAGGCGGCCGGCTCGCCGGCGTGGAAGCTGTCGCGCAGCCAGCGCAGGCAGAGCCCGGCGGCCTCGTGGTTGTTCGGCCACCAAGTAGCCGTGCGAGTCGAGCCCGGGGACGGTGGCGATCGAGCGCAGTGGCTCGGTCTTCTTGCGGGCGAAGGGCAGCGAGATCCAGGAGGTCGTGCTGATCGTCATGTGGGCCTCGCCCTCGCGCGACCGCGCCGGTGCCGAGCGCCGCGGAGTGCAGGTCGGGCGTGCCGGTGACGACCTGCGCCGCCGGGGCCGAGCCCGAGCTCGCGCCGCGACCTCGGGGCGCACCGTCGCCGACGACCGACGCCGGTCGCGACGCAGCGGCGGCAGCTTGGCCGCGTCGAGGCCGGCCCTGCGCGACGAGCGCCGAGTCGTAGTCGAGCCGGTCGAGGCGCCGGTTGTCGGTCAGCCAGGCGGCGCTCATCGAGGCGTGGGTCGCCGCCGCCCGCCCGGTGAACCGCATGGTCAGGTAGTCGACCGGCTCGAGGTACCAGCGAGCGGCTGCCGCGACCTGCGGCTGCGTCGCGCTCCAGGTGCAGCATGTGGCTGACGGGATCGCCGCCGTGCGGCGACGGGACCCCGGCGGTGCGCCGGATCCAGGTCGCGCAGCGCGGCTGGCGAGTAGCCGCAGCACCGGCCCGCCGACGACGCTCGCGCGAGTGCTCGGCGCCCCGCGTGTCCAGCCACATCACGCACGGCCCGACCGGCTCGCCGGCCTCGTCCGACGGGGACGGTGCTCGCCCACTGCCCGGTGCAGGAGACGGCCACCACCTGCTCGGCGGGCGACGCCGATCGAGGAACTTCGCCAGGTCGCGGACCGCGCTGCCACCAGCCGGCGGCGTCCTGTGTCGCGCCGCCCCCGGGCAGCCGCTCGGTCTCCAGCGTCCGCTGCTCGACCGCCGCGATCTCTCCCGCGAGCGAGACGAGCCCGACCTTGAGCGCGCCGCTGCCGAGGTCGACCGCCAGCGCCAGGCGCGTCGGACGGCGGAGTCGCTCACGCGGGGGCGGGAACGCTCTGCTGCGCGTCGAGTCAGCTGCGCCATCACGGTGCGGATCATCTCCTCGGCCTCGACGTTGAGGCCGCCGGGCACGCCGCCGTAGAGCGCCGCCGACTCGGCGGGCTCGTCGCCGCGCTCCCGCGCGTAGGCGACCGCCGCGTCGAGGTCGGCGGCGAAGGCCTCGACGACCCCGGGCTGCAGTCTGCGGCCGGGTGACCGCCATGTGCAGGGCGTTCGGGTACTGGAGCCCGTTGAAGCGCCAGCCGCGCCGCTTCATCTCGTCGTTGACGTGGTAGATGTCGAACTCGTCCGAGGTGAAGGCGAAGAGGAAGGTCGGCTCGCCCAGCAAGCCGCAGCTCCGGATGCGAGCGCACCGCCTCCTGCATCGCGGCCGAGGTCTCGAAGATCCCCTTCGCGTAGCGGCGGTAGCCCTCGCGGCCGAGCGAGACCAGCGAGGCCCAGGTGGCGGCGAGCAGCCCGTCCGAGCGCGACCCCTCCATCCCCGGCGAGAAGTACTTGCCGCCGCTCCAGTCGGGCATGAAGAAGTAGCAGCGGTTGCGCAGCGAGCGGTCGCGGAAGAGCAGCGTCGAGGTCCCCTTCAGCCCGTAGCCGTACTTGTGGGTGTCGGCCGAGATGCTGGTGACGCCCGGCAGGCGGAAGTCGAAGGTCGGGATGCCGATAGCCGAGCTCCTCGCCGAAGGGGAGGATGAAGCCGCCCAGGCAGCCATCGACGTGCAGGCCTGTGCCGCGAGCGAGCGCGAGCTCGGCGAGCTCGGCGATCGGGTCGATCGTGCCGTAGCCGTAGTTGCCGGCCGAGCCGACGATCGCCACCGTGCTCTCGTCGATCAGCTTCGCCACCTCCTCCGGTCGCGACCAGGGTGGTCTCGGGATCGACCGGCGCGCGGCGCAGCTCGATCCCGAACAGGTGGCAGGCCTTGTCGAAGGCGGGGTGCCCAGTCTCCGGCTTGACCACGTTGGGACGCTCGATGCCGCGCTCCTCGCGGCCTTGCTCCCGGTAGGCCAGCATCGCCTGGGCGATGCTGGCGCTGCCCCCGGAGGTGACCATGCCCGCCGGGTCTCCCGTCGTGGATCGCATCCGCGTGGAAGAGGTCGAGGGCCATCGCGATGATCTCGCCCTCGAAGCGGGTGGCGCTGGGGCACATGTCCCGCTGCAGCGCGTTCTGATGGGCGAAGAGCCCGAACGCCTCCTTGAGGAAGGCGTAGTGGTCGCGGTCGCCGCAGTACATCGTCCCCGAGCAGCGGCCGTCCTCCCAGACGGTGTCCTCCTCGGCGGCCATCGTCCGCAGCTCGCTGAGGAGCTCCTCACGGGAGCGACCGGCATCCGGCAGTGCTCGGTTGACTTCGAAACGCTCGGCGTACGGGTAGCTGTCGAAGGGATCGCTCATGCTCTCGCGGCTCCTTGGGGTCGGTGGGGTAGTGCCGCTATACCACCTGGAGAGCCGCGGCGAGGCCTGGGCCTAGATGTCGCCGGAGAAGGTGTCGCAGGCTTCGAGCTCGCCGGAGTCGAAGCCCGGTCTGCAGCCAGCGGGAGCGCTGCTCGGCGGAGCCGTGGGTCAAGCTCTCGGGATCGATCCGGCCCTGGGCCTGCTCCTGGATCCGGTCGTCGCCGACCGCGGCGGCGGCGGCCAGTGCCCTCCTCGAGATCGCCGCTCTCGAGAATGCCGCGGTCATAGGTCGAGCGCCCCCAGACGCCGGCGAAGCAGTCGGCCTGGAGCTCGAGCCGGATCGAGAGCTCGTTGGCGTCGTCGGGGCTCTCCTCGCTCTTCGCCCGCACCTCGCTGCTCGATCCCGAGCTGCTGCTGGATGTGGTGGCCGATCTCGTGGGCGATCACGTAGGCCTGGGCGAAGTCGCCGGGCGCCTCGAAGCGCTGGTTGAGCTCGTCGAAGAAGCCGAGGTCGACGTAGACCTGCTGATCGAGCGGGCAATAGAAGGGGCCGGTCGCGGAGCTCGCCTGCCCGCAGCCGGAGTTGACCGCGTCCCTGAAGAGGACGAGCTTGGCGCGCTGGTAGGGCCTCCCGGCGGCCTGGAACTGCTGCTCCCAGAAGCCCTGGGCGTCGTCGAGGACGAAGGAGACGAACTCGACCTGCTCGGCCTCGGGGTCGGGGCCCTTGGGGACGCTGTCGCCCTTGCCGCTCGCGGGCGCCTGCGGGAAGCCGGCGGTCGGGTCGGGGATGTCGAAGCCGGCGCCGCCGCCGCCACCCCGGAGGACGAAGAAGAGGATGACGATGATGATGAAGCCGATCAGCCCGCCGCCGCCCATCCGCCCGGTCGGAATCGGGAAGCCGCCACCCCGGCCGGGGATGCCGCCGCCCCCGCCGCCGGCTCGCTGGTCGCGCAGATCGGGGCTGCGCTTCCCCCTCCGCCACTTCATCGCCCGGACTCTACGAAACCGAGTAGCGCCGGGCGGCTACTCGAGCGCCCGGCGCTGCGAGAGCACGTAGAGCAGGCCGATCGACGGCAGGATGACCACCGCGGCGATCACGAAGACGACGATCACCGCGGTGAGGGAGGCGGAGGCGGCCGCCGCGTCCTCGATCGTCAGGGAGGTGGGAAGCATGTACGGGTGCTGGGCGACGAAGAAACCCCAGATCACGGTGACCACGGCCCCGACGGCGGCGGGGCGAAGCAGCAGGTTGAGGCGTCCCTCGAACCCGGTGGCCAGCCCCCGGACCAGCAGGCCCAGCGCCGCCAGCCCGGCAGAGGCCGGAGAGGATCACGAGGGGCAGGCCCTCGCTGGTGAGCCCGTCGTAGACGAAACGGGCATCGGCGTGGAGGGCGAAGATCCCGGCGACCGCCGCCGCTCCCGCGATCACCGCCATCGCCAGCGCCCGGCGGGCGAAGTAGCGCTGCAGGTCCTCGTCGCCGGCGGCGCCGGCGTCGCGGACCAGGAAGACGGCGGCCGTGTAGGCGCAGATCGCAACGAAGAGGACCCCGGTGAGCAGCGGCAGCGCGCCGGTCCAGCTCGCGGTCGGGTCGCCGCCGCCGTCGGCCGGGACCTCGCCCGAGGCGACCGCGCCCGCGACCGTGCCGAGGAAGAACGGGGTGAGCACGGAGGAGATCCCGAACACCCGGGTCGCCGGTCCGTGCACGGGGCCGGTCAGCGCGTGGCGGAAGGCGAAGCCCGAGCCGCGGAGGACGATCCCCAGCGCCGCCAGCGCCAGGGGGATGTAGAGGGTGGTCATCACCGCGGAGAAGGCTTGCGGGAAGCCGGTCCAGACAACCACCAGGACGAAGATCAGCCAGACGTGGTTCGCCTCCCAGACGGGGGCGACCGAGCGGTCGATCTGGGCCGCGGGCGCGATCGCGCGCGCCATCGCCCGCTGCGCCGGCGAGCAGGTCCCACATCCCTCCGCCGAAGTCGGCGCCGCCGAAGACGGCGTACAGGGTGACCCCGATCCAGAGAATCGCCGCGACCGCATCGGGCTTGCTCATTTGGGCGCCTCCCGGGCCGGGGGCGGCGGGCTGTAGGGCGCTTCGAGCTCGGGCGCTCCCTCCTCGCGCCAGCGCCTCGACATGCCGCGGAGGACGACGACGGCGACAACGGCAAGGGCGGCGTAGAGGGACATGGTGAGACCGAACGCCCACCACAGTCCCTGCGCAGGGGTGACCGCGTCCTCGGTCCGCATGAAGCCGTGGACGATCCACGGCTGCCGACCGACCTCGGTGACGATCCAGCCGCACCACATCGCCACCACCGCGGCGGCCCCCGCGACCGCGGCCGCGCGGAGGAACCATGGGGTCGCCGGGATGTCGCGCTTGCGCCAGTAGGTGATCCCGAACCACAGCCCCAGCAGAAGCAGCGCCGTCCCGATCCCGACCATGGTGTCGAAGGAGAGGTGGAGCAGGGTGAGCGCCGGCGGCTCCTCGTCGTCGGGGATCTGGTCGAGGCCCTGTGACCTCGGTCGAGGTGCTGAACCCGGCGAGCAGCGAGTCGAGCCCGGGGATCGAGATCGCGTACTTGACCTCGTCGTCGGTGCAGATCCCGCCGATGTGCTCGGTCTGGTTGTCGCCGGTCTCGTAGACGCACTCGAAGGCGGCGAACTTGACCGGCTGGTCGTTGAAGACCTCGCGGGCGGCGATGTCCCCGACGAAGAGCTGGACCGGGGTGAGGATCGCAGCGACGCTGAAGGGGATGAGGAAGCCGAGCCGGTGGTAGCGGTCGCGGCGGCCGCGCAGCATTCCGACGGCGTAGACCGAGGCCACGATGAAGCCGGTGACCATGTAGGCGGCGAGCCACATGTGCGGGAACTCGTGCCCGAAGGCGGGTTGAGGAGAACGTCGGCGACGTCGACGTCGGTGATCCGCCCGTCGGCGCCGAGCTCGAATCCCTGCGGGGTGTTCATCCAGGAGTTGGCGGCGATCACCGAGGCGGCGCCGCCGATCCCCGCGATCACGATCGGGACCCCGCTCCAGAAGTGCGCCCAGCCCGGGAGCCGGTCCCAGCCGTAGATGTAGATCGCGATGAAGATCGCCTCGAGGAAGAAGAAGATGCCCTCGATCGCGAAGCCGATCCCGAAGGCGTCGCCGAAGCGGTCCATCATCCCCGGCCAGAGCAGGCCGAGCTCGAACGAGAGGACGGTGCCGCTGACCGCGCCGACCGCGAACAGCACCGCGACCGCCTTCGACCAGCGGCGGGCGAGCAGCAGCGCCTCGGCGTCGTTCTTCCTTCGCCCCCGGTACTCGGCGATCAGCATGATCGCCGGGAAGGCGACGCCGAAGCAGGCGAGGACGATGTGGAACCCGAGGGTGAACCCCATCTGGTTCCGCGCCGCCAGCAGATTCGACGAGGAGTCGGCGATCAGCTGGGGCAACTCCAACGACATCGCGGAGGAAGCCAATCACATAGTTGTCGGCCTACTTGCTGGCGAGGTGGAAGCGGTTGCAGAAGTCGCAGCGGTAATACGTCTTTCCGAACCGGGCGCCTCGGCGCGGGCCACCTCCTCCTTCACATAGCCCCGCTTGGGCTTGCCGTCCTTGTTGAAGTGGCTGGGGACGATCCGCTTCGGCATCAGTCCGAGCGTAGTACCCGGGCACCCGAGGTCAGGTAGGGGTGCGCTAGGGGTGATTCCCAATAGACGCATCGGGCACAAGCCGTCATCGTCGTCGGCATGGCAGATCAAGAGAAGAAGCCCTCGAAGAAGCCCACCCGGAAGGAGCCAGGGAAGCGACCGCCGCCTGCTCCGCTCCGCCAACGAGCGGATGCTCTGGGGCGTCGCCGGCGGGCTCGCCGAGTACCTGAGGGTCGACCCGACACTGGTCCGGCTCGGATTCGCGGTCGCCAGCTTCTTCGGCGGTCTCGGCATCCTCGCCTACCTCGCTGATGGCGGTGATCGTCCCCCAGGACGACGGCAGCGGGAAGCCGGTCAGCGGCCAGCGGCCGCCGACGGCGGCGATCGTGCTGCTGGTGCTCGTCGCGCTCGTCGCGCTCCCCGGCCCCTTCTGGGGCTGGGGCCACGGCTTGTGGTGGGGATTCGCCGGTCCCCTCTGGATCGGCGTCCTCATCCTCGCCGGCGTCCTCGCGTACCGCGCGATCAGCGGCAGGTCCCGTCGCGGCGACCCGACCCGGTCGCGGGGCTCTTCACGCCGCATCCGCCGGCGGACACCGCCGAAACCGAGGTGATCGACGGCAGCCACCGCGGATCGTCCGCGGGATCGCGATCGCGATCCTGATCCTCGCCGGGATCGCGGCCGCCTGCTGCGTGGCCGCCTGCGCAGCCTGGCTGGCCGCCACCGGGAACGGCTCGATCGTCGCCGGGATCGTGATCGCCCTCGGACTGGGTCTGGCGGCGACCGCCTTCATCGCCGACGCCCGCCGGGCCTCCCCCTGGCTGCTCGCCGGCGCCCTGATCCTCGCCCTGCCCGCGGGGGCGGTGGCGGCAGCCGACATCCACTTCGACGGCGGGATCGGCGAGCGCACCCATCGTCCCGCCGCGGTCACGGACATCCCCGATGACGGCTACGACCTCGGCGTCGGCCGGCTCGTGGTCGACCTTCGCGACATGCCCTGGCAGCCGGGACAGACGATCTCGGTGGACAGCGAGCTCGGGATCGGCCAGATGGTGGTCTCCGTGCCCCCCAGTGTCTGCGTCGACGCTCGCGCAAGTGCGAAGGCCGGCAACTCCTCGTCCAGGGAGAGTCGAGCTCCGGGGTCGATCCGGAATACGACAGCGGCACGCCCTTGAGCGACGCGCCGCGGCTCGACCTCGAAGCCGACATCCAGCTGGGCCAGGTGGTCGTCACCGACCGAGACCCCGACGACTTCGACGACCGAGGTCCCGGCGCCGACCACGGCGACGGACTCCGAGGAGGCCGCGGCGGCGCGGGAGGTTTGCGGGCGATGAGGCGTCCCGAGCTGGGATCCCTCGCCGCGGGCCTCGCGGTCGCCCTGCTCGGCCTCCTGCTCCTGCTCCAGGAGGAGGGCACGATCGACCTCTCGCCGGGATGGCTTGGCGGTGCTTCTGGCCGCCTGCGCGGGCGGCGCCCTGGTCGCGAGCGGCCTCGGCGCCCGCGAGGACTGACCGTCCCGATCAGAATCCGGGTGTGAGCAACGGCCGCACACCTTGGCTGCGCCGCGACTCCTCCAACGCGATGCTGGGCGGGGTCTGCGCCGGCATCGCCCGGGCCCTTCGGATCGACCCGATCATCACACGGGTCGGGTTCGTCGTGCTCACGGTCGGCACCAGCGGGATCGCCGCGGTCGCCTACCTCCTCGCCTGGGCGCTGATCCCCGCCTCGCCCGGAGGGACGGCCACCGCCCGGGAGCGGCCGCGCCGGCGCCGCGGGAGCTGGCGGATCGCCACCGGGGTCGCCCTGCTGGCGCTGAGCGTCCTGCTCGCCTTCCGCGAGCTCGGTTTCTGGTGGAGCGACGCGCTCGTCTGGCCGCTGACCCTGGCGGCCTTCGGCGTCGCCCTGCTCTGGAGCCTCTCCCGGCCGCGCGCCGGACGCCGAGCCGGACCCGCCGAGGACCGCGCCGCCCCTCCCGCCCTGGCAGAGATCGAGCCGCCGCCGGCGCGCGAGCAGGCCGGGCGCCTCTCCCGCGCGGGATTCGGGATCGCTCTGATCGTCGGCGCCGGGCTGCTCTTCCTCTGGGCTCAGGGAGTCCTCGACGCGGCCGGCGACGTGGCGCTCGCCGCCCTCGTGGTGACGCTCGCGCTGATTCTGATCTCCGCCCCCTTCTGGTGGGGCCTGCTGCGGCGGCTGACGGTCGAGCGGTCGGCGCGGATCCGCTCCCAGGAGCGTGCCGAGGTCGCCGCCCACCTGCACGACTCCGTCCTCCAGACGCTTGCCCTGGTCCAGCGCCGAGCCGGCGACCCGGCCGCGGTGGCGAAGCTCGCCCGCCGTCAGGAGCGCGAGCTCCGCTCCTGGCTGGCCGGCTCCGAGCGCGAGGCCCGGCGAGCGGCTCGCCGACGCCCTCCGCGCGGCGGCCGAGGAGGTGGAGGAGAGCGCACGGCGCCGTGGTCGAGGCGGTCGTAGTCGGCGACGCACGGCTTGACGAGCATCTGGACGCCCTGGTCGCGGCGACCCGGGAGGCGCTGACGAACGCCGCGAAGTTCGCCTCGGAGAGCGGCGAGGTCAGGCTCTACGCCGAGATCGAGAACGGCGCGGCCCGGGTCTTCGTCGACGACCGCGGGCCCCGGCTTCGATCCTGAGAAGGTCCCGGCCGACCGCCGCGGCGTGCGGGAGTCGATAATCGGCCGCATGCGCCGGCACGGCGGCCGCGCCGAGATCCGCAGCGCACCCGAGAGCGGCACCGAGGTCGAGCTGGAGATCCCGGTCGAGGAGAGCGAACGATGAACAAGAGCACCCCGAGCGTCGTGATCGTCGACGACCACCGGATCTTCCGCAGCGGCGTCAGCGCCGAGCTCGGCGAGATGGTCGAGGTGCTCGGCGAGGCGGAGACGGTCGAGGAGGCGGTCCGCGCGATGAACGAGCTCGAGCCCGACGTGGTCCTCCTCGACGTTCACATGCCCGGCGGCGGCGGCGTCGAGGTGATCGGGCAGGTGAGCAAGTCGCGCCCCCAGCAGCGCTTCCTTGCGCTCTCGGTCTCCGACGACCCGAAGGACGTGATCGCGATCGTCAGGGCCGGTGCCCGCGGCTACGTCACCAAGACGATCACCGGCGAGGAGCTCGCCGACGCGGTCGCCCGGGTTCGCGACGACGACGCGGTCTTCTCCCCCAGGCTGGCCGGCTTCGTCCTCGACGCCTTCGCCGGCGAGATCCCCGCCGAGGAGGTCGATCCCGAGCTCGACCAGCTCACTCCCCGCGAGCGCGAGGTGCTCCGGCTGCTCGCCCGCGGCTACCTCTACAAGGAGATCGCGCTCCGCCTCAACATCTCGGCGAAGACCGTCGAGGCCCATGTCAGCTCGGTCCTCCGCAAGCTCCAGCTCTCCAACCGCCACGAGCTCAGCCGCTGGGCGGTCTCGCGTCGCCTGGTGGACTAACCCGCGCGGGCGAGCCAGGCGCTGCAGATCTGGGCGACGTGCCGGTCGTCGGTTCCGCAGCAGCCGCCGAGCACGTTCAGGTTCGGCAGCTGCTCCCGGAGGGCCGCATAGCAGGCACCAAGGTCCGCCGGGTCGCCGGCATCCAGCTCATCGGCCTCGTCCAACTCCACGTGGCTCCGGGTCGAAGCGTTGGCGCGTAGGCCGCGGATCCTCTGTGCCCAGGGCTCGTCTGGGTCGAGCACCCTGTCGAAGTGGGTGGGATGGGCGCAGTTGATCATGTAGTACGCGGGGCCGCCATCGGTCGCCGCGTCGGTCTCCTCGATCGCCTCGCCGAGCGCCTGGCCGCTCGGCAGCTTGCCATCGGTCTCCAGCGTGAAGGAGACCGCGGCGGGGAGCCCAACCCGTTGAGCCGCCCTGGTCACCCCGATCGCCTCATCGGAATAAGTCATGGTGATAGCGGTGACCATGTCCGCGTCGGTCTCGGCGAAGGTGCCGATCTGGGTCGAGTGGTAGCCGGTCGCCTGATCGGCCGAGAGCTTCCCCGCGGGGTTGTAGCCGTCGTCTTGGGGACCGACGCAGCCGCTGATCACGATCTTCGAGATCTCCTCCTGATATTGATCCCGGAGCTCGCCATCAATGAGATCGCTTTGCGGTTCAACTGGTCGAGCTCGTCCGGCGAGTACCCGATCTCGGCGGCCCAGCGCGGGTTCGCGCGCCAGGTGGGGCTCTCGAGGACAAAGCCGGCGCCATGCTCGGCCGCCAAGGCGAGGTAGGGCTCGAAGTAGCGCCGGAGCTCCTCGGTTCCCTTCTCGTCCTTGAGCAGATCGAAGGCGGCGAACTCAGGCAGGTCGAGCCCCCGGTGGAAGATCAGGGTGGTCTCGATCCCACCGTCGGTGAGGAACAGGTCCCCCTCCAGCTGAGGCAGCTCGTTGCGGTAAGCCATCGCCCTCCGGTCGGTGATCGAGTCTAGTAGGGCAACCCCTCCCGCAGCGAGCGGACGGCCGCGTCGGCGCCGGCCTCGAGCAGCTCCTCGGCGGTGTACTCGCCGGTAGCGACCCCGACCACCCTGATCCCGGCGCCATGGCCGGCCTCGACGTCCCGCGGGGTGTCGCCGCAGGAGAAGCAGCGGGCGAGGTCGAGGGTGCGGCCGGAGACCAGCTTGCCGCGCTCCAGCGCCTTCTTCGTCAGCTCGGTGCGGTCGGGAGAGTCCGAGCCGTAGCCGCCGAAGCAGAAGAACCGGTTCAGATTCGCTCTGGAGAGCTTGATGTGGGCGGCCTCCTCGACGTTGCCGGTGGTCAGCCCGAGCATCTTCCCGTCGACGATCAGCTTCTCGAGCAACTCGACGACGCCGTCCTTGACCAGATAGCCGGGAGAGCTCTCGACCTCCTCGGGCAGGTAGTCGAGGCGGCGGCGCATCAGGGCCTCGGCCTCCTCGTCGGTCGGCTCTCGCCCGAGCGCGGACTTGAAGACGACCCTGCCGACCTCGGGATCGGGGACACCCTTGTCGGTGACAGCGGGAACGTCCGCGTCGACGTCGTGGAGCTCCTTGAACGCCCGCTTCCAAGCCCTGTCGCTGGCCCCGCCGGTGCTGATCAGGGTCCCGTCGATGTCGAAGAGGACCGCTTCAGCCATTAAACGCCCGCCTCCTCGTCTTCGACTCCGGGGGCGGCTCTCACAAGCTCATCCGGCGCGATGCTGTCGGTAGCGGCGGATCAGGGCGTTGGTCGAGCTGTCGTGCTGGAGGGCCGGCTCCTTCGTCGCCTGAAGCTGGGGGATGATCTTCTTCGCCAGCTGCTTGCCGAGCTCCACCCCCCACTGGTCGAAGGAGTCGATCTCCCAGATCGCTCCCTGGGTGAAGACGCTGTGCTCGTAGAGCGCGACCAAGGTCCCCAGGGTGCGGGGCTCGAGCCGCTCGGCCAGGATCACGTTCGACGGCCGGTTGCCTTCCATCACCCGGTGGGGAACGACCGCCTCCGGAGTCCCCTCCTCGCGCACCTCCTCGGCGGTCTTGCCGAATGCGAGCGCCTCCGGCTGGGCGAAGACGTTCGACATCAACAGGTCGTGGTGGTCGCCGAGCGGGTTCAGCGACCTCATGAAGCCGATGAAGTCGCAGGGGATCAGCTTCGTTCCCTGGTGGATCAGCTGGTAGAAGGAGTGCTGGCCGTTGGTCCCCGGCTCGCCCCAGAAGACCGCGCCGGTCTCGTAGTCGACCCGGGCGCCGTCGAGGGTGACGTGCTTGCCGTTCGACTCCATCGTCAGCTGCTGCAGGTAGGCGGGGAAGCGGTGCAGGTACTGGTCGTAGGGAAGCACGGCGACTGTCTGGGCGCCGAAGAAGTCGCCGTACCAGACGGCGAGCAGGCCGATGATCGAGGGCAGGCTCTGGCCGATCGGCGCATCGGTGAAGTGCTCGTCCATCGCGTGGAAGCCGGCGAGCATCTCGGCGAAGGCCTCGGGTCCGATCGCGATCATCGTCGAGAGGCCGATCGCCGAGTCCATCGAATAGCGGCCGCCCACCCAGTCCCAGAAGCCGAACATGTTGGCGGTGTCGATCCCGAACTCCGACACCTCGTCGGCGTTGGTGGAGACGGCGACGAAGTGCTTCGCGATCGCGGCCTCATCTCCGAGCGCATCCAGCACCCATTGACGAGCGGTCTGCGCGTTGGTCATCGTCTCGAGGGTGGTGAAGGTCTTCGAGGAGATCACGAACAGGGTTTCGGCGGGATCGAGGTCGCGGGTCGCCTCGGCGAAGTCGGTGCCGTCGACGTTGGAGACGAAGCGGAAGGTCATCTCTCTGCGGGAGTAGTGCCGGAGCGCCTCGTAGGCCATCACCGGACCGAGGTCGGAGCCGCCGATCCCGACGTTGATCACGTTCCGGATCGGTTTTCCGGTATGACCCTTCCACTCGCCTGAGCGAACGGCGTCGCTGAAACCGCGCCATCCGGTCGAGCACGTCGTGGACCTGCTTGACGACGTCCTCCCCATCGACGATCAGGGATCGGTCCCTCGGCATCCGCAGCGCCACGTGCAAGACCGCCCGTCCTCGGAGACGTTGATGTGCTCGCCGCGGAACATCGCGTCGCGGCGCTCGGCCACCCCGCATTCGCTCGGCGAGCTGGGTCAGCAGCTTCAGGGTCTCGTCGGTGACCCGGTTCTTCGAGTAGTCGAGGTAGAGCCCGGCGCCCTCGGCGACCAGGCGCTCCCCCCGTTTCGGATCGTCGGCGAAGAGCTCACGAAGGTGCCGCTCGCCGACCTCGGCGTGGTGCTTCTCGAGCGCCTTCCAAGCCGCGCGACTCCTGAGGGTGGGCTCGGGCGGGTGCTCGCTCACGAGCCCGCAGCCTAACCCGCCGCGGCGCCTTGCTAGGCGGCGAGTCGCGCCGACTCGGACTTGATCGTCTCGAGCAGCTCGCGCCAGGAGTCGGCGAAGGCCTTGGCGCCCTCCACCTGCAGACGGGTGGCCAGTTCATCGGTATCGACGCCGGCCTCGGCGAACTCGGCGAGCGTCCTTGAGGCGTCGCCGCCGTCGGCCGGGATCGGTTCGCCGACCTCGCCGTGGTCGGCGAAGGCGAGCAGGGTCTTATCCGGCATCGTGTTGATCGTCTCCGGCGCGGCGAGCGCCTCGATGTAGAGGGTGTCGGAGGCCTCGGGATCCTTGGTGCCGGTGCTGGCGAAGAGCAGGCGCTGGGCGCGGGCGCCCTCGCTCTCGAGCCCCTGCCAGCGGTCTGAGTCGAGCAGCTCCCGGTAGGCGCGATAGGTCCGCTTCCCGACCGCCACCCCGAGCCTGTTCTTGAGCTCGGCTGGGACCTGGTCGGCAACGGCGACGTCCCAGCGGCTGAGGAAGATGGAGGCGACCGAGGGCACCGCGGGGTCGAGGCCCTTGCCGATCCGGCGCTCGACACCCTTCATGTAGGCGTCCGCCGCCGCCTCGTAGTGGTCGGTGGAGAAGAGGAGGGTGACGTTGATCGGGACCCCGGCGAAGATCGACTCCTCGATCGCCGTCAGACCGGCCTCGGTGCCGGGGATCTTGATGAAGACGTTGGACTCGGCGCGCTTGTGGAGCTCCGCGGCCTGCTCGATCGACTTCTCCGCGTCGTCGGCGAGAAGCGGCGAGACCTCGAGCGAGACCCAGCCGTCGACCCGGTCTGTGCGCTCGTGGATCGGCTCGAACAGCTTCGCCGCCCGGTTCAGGTCGGTGAGCGCGAGCTCGAAGAAGAGCTCCTCGCCGTCGAGGCCCGAGCTCCTCAGCTCGGTGATCTGCTCGTCGTAGGCATCGCCCCCGCTGATCGCCTTGTCGAAGATCGTCGGGTTCGAGGTGAGGCCGGTGACCGAGAGATCGGAGATGTAGCCCTCGAGAGTGCCGTCGTCGAGGATCGTCCGGGTTATGTTGTCGAGCCAGAGGCTCTGGCCGAGCTGATGGAGCTTCTCCGTTGCCTTCACGACCCGCTCCCTTCGTTGACGCCCGTCAGGACCTCCCGGGCGGCCTCCGCGACCTTGTCCGGGGTGAAGCCGAACTTCGTCTGGACGTCCTTGAGGGGGGCGGAGGAGCCGAAGGTGTGCATGCCGATCATTCTCCCACCCGGGCCAACCCAGCGGTCCCAACCGACGGTGGAGGCCTCCTCGACCGAGACCCGCGCCCGGATCGCGGGCGGCAGGACGCTGTCGCGGTAGCCGTCGTCCTGGCGATCGAAGAGCTCCCAGCAGGGGAGGCTGACCACCCGCGAGCGAATTCCGTCGGAGATCAGCTGCTCGTGGGCGGCAACCGCCAGCGCCACCTCGCTGCCGGTGGCGATCAGGATCACCTCGGGGTCGCCCCCCTCGGGGTCGGCGAGGACGTAGCCGCCCCGGCGGAGGCCCTCGGCCGAGGCGTAGCGGGAGCGGTCGAGCACCGGAACGTCCTGGCGGGTGAGCACGAGCGCGGCGGGCTGATGGTGGCGGTCCATCGCCGCGCGCCAGGCCTCGGCGACCTCGTTCGCGTCGCAGGGCCGGATCACGTCGAGTCCGGGGATCGCCCGCAGCCCCGCCAGGTGCTCGACCGGCTGGTGGGTGGGCCCGTCCTCGCCGAGCCCGATCGAGTCGTGGGTGAACAGGTGGATCACCGGCAGCTCCATCAGGGCGGAGAGCCGAATCGCGGGCTTGGCGTAGTCGGAGAAGGTGAGGTAGGTGGACCACAGCGGACGCAGCTTCGAGAGCGAGAGGCCGTTGGATAGGGCCGCCGAGCCGTGCTCACGAATCCCGAGGTGGATCTGGCGCCCGGCGCGGCTCTCGGGCTCGAAGTTCTCCTCGCCGTCGAGTCCGACCGAGGTTGAGCCGGTGAGGTCGGCCGAGCCGACGAGCAGCCACGGCACCCGTTCGGCGATCGCGTTCTCGACCTTGTTCGAGGCCTTGCGTGTGGCGATCCCCTTATCGTCGGCGTCGAAGCTGGGGAGATCGGTGTCCCAGCCCTCCGGCAGCTCCCGGCGCTGCATCGCCTTGAGCTCGCCCGCCAGCTCCGGCTCCTCCACGGCGTACCCTGACAGCAGCTCTTCCCAGGCCGAGCGCAGCTCCGCGCCACGCCTGCCGATCCCCTCGGCGAAGTCCTCAGGGACGCCATCGGGGACCAGGAACTCCGCGTCCTCGGGCCAGCCGTAGGCCCGCTTCGTCTCCCGCACCTCCTCCTCGCCGAGTGGCTCGCCGTGGGCCTCGGCGGTGTCGACCTTGTGCGGCGAGCCATAGCCGATGTGGCTATCGACGATGATCAAGGTTGGACGTCCGTCCTCCGCCTTGAATTCGTCAAAAGCCCTGGTGAGCAGCTCGAGGTCGTTGGCGTCGCCCACCCGGGTGACGTTCCACCCGTAGCCCATGAAGCGGGCGGCGACATCGTCCGAATAGGTGATCTCGGTACGCCCGTCGATCGTGATGTGGTTGTTGTCATAGACCCAGCAGAGGTTGTCGAGCCGCTGGTGCCCGGCGAGCGACGCGGCCTCGCTGGACACACCCTCCATGAAGTCCCCATCGCCGGCGAAGGCGTAGACGTCGAAGTCGAAGAGCTCGGCGTCGGGGCGATTGAAGCGCGCCGCCAGCCACTTCGAGGCGATCGCCATCCCGACACTGGTGGCGATCCCCTGGCCGAGCGGGCCGGTGGTCGTCTCGACCCCGGAAGTCAACCGGTACTCGGGATGCCCCGGGCACTTCGAGCCGAGCTGGCGGAAGCGCTTGATGTCGTCGAGACTGACCGCGGGCTCGCCGACCACCTCGTAATCAGGATCGACCGCCCGGACCCCGGTCAGATACAGGAGCGAGTAGAGGAGCATCGAGGCATGACCGTTGGAGAGGACGAAGCGGTCGCGGTTCGGCCAGATCGGGTCCTGGGGGTCAAAGCGCAGGAACCGCTGCCATAGGACGTAGGCGACCGGCGCCAGCGCCATCGGCGTCCCGGGATGGCCGGAGTTGGCCTTCTGAATCGCGTCAATCGACAGCGTCCTGATCGTGTTGATCGAGAGCTGCTCGATATCGGTGCGGGGTTCAGCGGTGACAGCCATCTGATCTCCTCGGTCTCGGCTCGATCCTACGCTCTCGCCCGTTCACGCCTCTGGCCCTTCGCATACCCGGGGGACATAGATTCCACCGTGTGAGCGCACCGGATCTGGATGCCGAGAAAAGGATCGCCGCCGAGGCGGCCGCGGAGCTGGTCGAGGACGGGATGGCGGTCGGACTCGGCACCGGCTCCACCGTCGCCCACCTCCTGCCGGCGCTCGCCGAACGCGGCCTCGATCTGACCTGCGTGGCGACCTCGCCGGCGACCGAGAAGCACGCTCGCGAGCTGGGGATCATGGTCGAGCGCTTCGACACGATCGAGGCCCTCGATATCGCGATCGACGGGGCCGACCAGATCGCGCCGGACGGCTGGCTGGTCAAGGGCGGTGGCGGCGCCCATACCCGGGAGAAGATCGTCGCCGCGGCCGCCGAGCGCTTCGTCGTGATCGCCGACTCGAGCAAGCCGGTGGAGCGAATCGGCGCCCCGATCCCGCTGGAGCTCTACCCCTTCGGGCTCGCGTCCACCCTGCTCCGGGTGGCCGGCGAGCTGGGCGAGGTGGCGCTGCGGGACGGCGCGCCCGCCAGCCCCGACGGCGGCGTCATCGCCGACTACCTCGGCAAGGTCACCGACCCGGCCGAGCTGGCGACAATGCTCTCAGCGATTCCGGGCGTCGTCGACCACGGCCTCTTCCCCGCCTCGATGGTCACCGAGGTGCTCGTCGGCCGCGGGGATGAGGTCGAGCGGCTTGCTGTCCGCTAGAGGTTGACGGCGGCCATTCCCGCCTCGTCGTAGCGATCGCCGGCGGTCTCCGGCAGCTCGGCTTCGATCCGGGAGAGGTCCTGGTCGGAGAGCTCGACGTCGGCCGCCGCGGCATTCTCCTCGAGGTACTTGCGGCGCTTGGTGCCCGGGATCGGGACGATGTCCTCGCCCTGGGCGAGCACCCAGGCGATCGCGAGCTGGGCCAGGGTGATGTCCTTCTCGGCCGCGATCTCCTCGAGCTTCGCAACGATCCGGCGGTTCGCCTCGAGATTGGCGCCCTGGAAGCGCGGTTGCGTGCGCCTGAAGTCGTTCTCGGCTAGCTCATCGGGGGACGAGAAGCGGCCCGAGAGAAAGCCTCGCCCGAGCGGCGAGTAGGCGACGAAGCCGATGCCCAGCTCGCGGCAGGTCGGCAGCACATCCGCCTCCGGCTGCCGCGCGAACACCGAGTACTCGGTCTGCACGGCAGTGATTGGGTGGACCGCATGAGCACGCCGGATCGTCTCCTGCCCGGCCTCGCTGAGCCCGATGTGGAGGATCTTCCCCTCCTGGACGAGCTCCGCCATCGCCCCGACGGTCTCCTCGATCTCGATCTTGGGGTCCACCCGGTGCTGGTAGAGGAGGTCAACGTGGTCGGTGTCGAGCCGTTCCAACGAGCCCTCGATCGAGCGCTTCACCCACTCGGCGGAGCCATCAAGTGGCCCCACCGTCGACATGTCGCCGGGCGTCGCGGCGTCCATCCGGCGAGAGAACTTGGTCGCGATCACGTACTCGTCCCGATGGCCCTCGATCGCCCGCCCGACCAGCAGCTCGTTGGTGAGCGGTCCGTAGAGCTGGGCAGTGTCGAGGAAGTTGATCCCGAGCTCGAGCGCCCGCTGGATCGTGGCGGCCGACTCCTCCTCGTCGGTTGTGCCGTAGAAGGCCGTCATGCCCATGCAACCAAGCCCGAGGGCGGAGACGCTGAGAGATCCAAGCTTGCGTTGGTTCATCCTCCGAGCCTTTCGGGTTTGGCGTTGCTTCCTCAAGATAGGGCCTCGATGACCTCGGCTTCCGGCCCTCCCGTCTGGCGCCAGCTTCTTTCGGTTCTGCTGCTGCCGACGAGCGTGGCGATCGTGATCCCGGTCCTGCTCGTCTCCGCTAACGGGGTCGAGCTCGGCTGGGAGCTGCCCGGGGTCTTGACGGTGCTCGTCGTGGTGGTGGGGGCGATGCTGATTCTCGCCGGCCTTCGGCTCGCGATCGAGACGATCGCCCTCTTCGGCAAGGAGGGCGAGGGAACGCTGGCGCCCTGGGACCCCACCCGCAAGCTGGTCGTCCGCGGGCCCTACCGGCGGGTCCGCAACCCGATGATCACCGGGGTCGGCCTGGTGCTGCTGGGCGAGGCGGCGATCCTCGGCTCCCCCGCGATCCTGATCGTGCTCGGGATCTTCGCCCTCGCCAATCTCACCTACATCCCCCTGATCGAGGAGCCCGATCTGGTCGCGCGGTTCGGCGCGGAATATGAGGAGTACCGCCGGACCGTGCCGCGATGGATCCCACGTGTACAACTGCACCGTGGAGAGCTCCCAGGCGACTGACCTCGAGAGGCTTCACGCGCTCTACGGAGAGTGGGCGCGCGGGGATTACTCGCGCGGCGACATCTTCGATCGAGAGATAAAAAGCGAGACCATCGGTATGGGGGACCCGATCCGCGCGGGAAACTATGAGGAGTTCGTTGCCGCAATGCGCGAATGGCTGAGCGCCTGGGAGCGCCCCTTGATGATCGAGGCGGAGGAGTACATCCAATCGGGGGACCGGATCCTGGTGCTGATCCACTGGAGGGGCCGGGGCAAGGGCAGCGGGGCGCAGATCGAGGGGCGTGGGGCACACCTGTGGACCTTCCGGGAGGGCCTCGCCGTTCGCTTCGACACCTACCGGGACCGGGATCAGGCTCGAGCGGCCCTGGGAGGGGGGTGACCGGGCTCACGAAAGAACCCCGTTTCGAGGGGTAGCCTGGTTTCAGCTGTGACCGGGGAGAAGGAATACGACGCGATCATCGTCGGAGCCCGCTGTGCGGGCTCGAGCCTGGCGATCGCACTCGCCGAGCGGGACTGGGACGTCCTTGTGGTCGACCGAGACAAGTTTCCCAGCGAGACCGTCTCGACGCACTTCTGCTTTCCGAACACGGTGGCCCGGTTCGAGCAGCTCGGCGTCCTCGACACCCTGCGGTCCGCCCACCAGGTGCCGCTGCTCGAGTGGCAGGTCATCGGGATGGGACATAGGACCGCCGGGACATTCACTCCGATCGACGGCTTCGACCGCGGGATGGGCCCGCGCCGCTCGGCCCTCGACAAGGCGATCGTCGACACCGCCCTGAACGCGGGGGCGGAGGGGCGCTTCGGCGAGCGGGTCACCGAGCTGATCGGCTCCGGCAGCGACGAGGACCCCGTCTCGGGGGTGGTCCTGGAGAGCGGTGAGCGGATCGGAGCGAAGTGGGTGTTCGGCGCCGACGGCCGCGGCTCGACCGTCGCCGGCCGGCTCGGTGTCGAGAAGGAGCGACCGCAACGAGGCGAGATCGCCTTCCTTTTCGGCTACTGGGCCGGGATCCCTGACAGGGGGTACGGAACCCTCGACATCAGGGAGGACGCGATGATCAGCCGCTGGGCGGTTGAGGACGGGCTGCACCTCCTGGTCGCCACCGGCGACGGACAGTTCACGCGCGGTACCAGGGAAGAGCGCACTCGCAGGTATCTCGAGGTGCTCCGGCGATTCCCGGAGACGATCCCGCCGGAGGATCTCGATCGCGGCGAGATGGTCAGCGACGTGATCGTCGCCCCGGAGTCGCTGATGCGCGGGTTCTTCCGCAAGCCGACTGGCCCGGGCTGGGCACTGCTCGGCGACGCCTGCCACTTCAAGCATCCGGGGACCGCCCAGGGGATCGCCGACGCGGTCGAGCAGGCGATCTATATCGCCGAGGCGCTCTCAGGGGCGAAGCCGAGCCTCAGCGGCTACGAGGGGTGGCGGGACGCCCGCGCCGCCGAGCACTACGACTGGTCGTTTGCCTGGGGCCGCTTCCCCCAGCCGGGCGTCTCCGAGAAGCTGTTCGAGGGCTGGGCGAGCGAGCCCGAGGCCGGCCAGGACCTCCGCGACTCGTTCAGCCGCCAAGTCGAGCCCTCCCAGGTGATGAGCAAGGACCGCCTGGCCCGCTGGTTCGAGACCGACCCGGCGAGGGCCTAGGCTGGGTCCCTGCCCGAGACGGTGATCGATGACGTCCGCACGCTCGACCCGGTGTCGTACATCCGGCAGCTCCGCCTGCGGCCCGAGGACAGCTACGGCTTCGTGCCGATGAGGCTCGACGAGGGCTCCGCCCTCCTCTACCTGTATCGCGACCGCCCCGAGTACGAGGCCGTGCGCCCGCAGCTCCCCCCTCCTGCCGAAGCGCAGCAGTTCGGACCGATCCGAATCGAGCCGACCCAAACGGTTGAGATGCAGGCCCCGGCGGAAGGCACCGGGGGCAAGCTCGGCGACATCATCGCCGAGGCACAGAAGCTGCAGGAGATGTACGGGGGCAGCCAGTCGGCGCCCCTCGGTGCGCCCGGTGACCGGCTGCCGACGCCGGATCCTGAGAGGCTCGCTCGGATTGCGAAGCTACGCGCCTCCGGGGCGATCGACGACGCCGAGTACGCGAAGCTGCGCGCCGAGGCGGGGGTACCGGACCCCGCCGCGGCCCCCAACCCAGCGGAGACGACCAGGGCCAACGGCGGGGCCGCGATCATTGCCCATCGCATCTATCCGGGGATGCGGATGCGGAGCAGCACCAGGCAGCTCAATCGCTTCCTCCCGCTCTACCAGGAGACCGTCGGGGTCCACCCCGAGGACGTCTACGGCGTCTTCCCCTGGGGGACGCGCGCCAGTCAGAGCGGGACCGAGTCCACCTCGACGGAGTGGGACGACTACTGGATCGTTTACCGCAACCGTCCCGAGTACGCGCCCGGCCGGGAGGCCTACGCCGCCGAGATGGACAAGAAGGGCCGCTGGCCGCAACCGGTGATCACCCCCGGGATCGGCGAGGCCCCGGCGGCAGCGCCCACCGGGGGCAAGCTGAATGTCGAGAAGGACCGCTGGCCCCGCAAGGCCCTGGTGATCAAGCAGACCGACACGGAGCTGGCCGACAGCCTCCGGGAGAAGATCTCCAAGTGGGGCTTCGAGCCCGAAGACTCCTACGGGTTCTGCCCGAACTTCCCGCACAGCAGCATCTACTTCGGCTGGCGCAAGCGCTAAGCGCGGACGTCGCTCAGCCCTGGTCGGCGGCGGCGGGGTCGGCGAGGATCAGCGAGTCCCCGCCCGGCTCGACCCGCCCGGCGGGGATCGAGGGGTCCCGGGCGAGAAGCTTGGCGAGCGGCTCGCGCTTCTCATCGCCGGTGATGATCCAGAGCAGTGTCCTCACCCTTGCCAGCTCCGGGTAGGTGAGGGTCATCCGGCGCAGGCCCTGGTACTCGCCCGCGGTCAACGCCACCCTGCGGTCGGTGACCTCGAGCACCGGATCGCCGGGAACGAGCGATGCGGTGTGGCCATCGGGACCGAGGCCCAGGTGGGCGAGATCGAGCGCCTCGGGCAGCGAGGCCGCATAGTCATCGGCCGCCGCCTCGGGGTTCTCGTCGGTGACCGGCATCGGGCGCAGGGACCCCTGCGCCCCGATCGAGAGCGCCGCGATCAGGTGGGTGAGGTTGCGCTCGTCGCTGCCGGCCGGGGCGATTCGCTCGTCGACCTGGAAGATCTCCGTCCGGTCCCAGGGAAGGTCGTGATCCTCGAGCTGGGAGTACATCGGCCACGGGTCGCGGCCGCCGCTCGCCGCCATCGCGAAGCGACCGCGCTCGGCGACCGCGGCGCGGGCCGCCTCGGCGATCAGCTCAGCGCCGCGCCGGTGCACCGCGAGCGCGTCCGCAAGCACCTCGAGCCGATGTTCACTCACGAGGGCTTTTCCGCGTGACCCCCGAACTGCTTGCGCATCGCCGAGAGCACCTTGTCGGCGAAGTCGTCGAGGTCCCGGGAGGCGAAGCGCTCATACAGGGCGGCGGTGAGGACCTCGGCAGGGACGCCCTCCTCGATCGCCGCGATCGAGGTCCAGCGGCCCTCGCCCGAGTCCGAGACCCGGCCCTCGAAGTCGGAGAGATCCGGGGACTCCTGGAGAGCGGCCGCGGTCAGGTCGAGAAGCCAGGAGCCGACCACGCTCCCCCGCCGCCAGACCTCGGCGATCTCCGGGATGTCCATGTCGTACTGGTAGTACTCGGGGTGCTCGAGCGGCGCCGTCTCGGCGTCGGCCTCGCGCTCGACCTTGCCGGCGTTTGCGTTCTTGAGGATGTTCAGCCCCTCGGCGTAGGCGCGCCATCACCCCGTACTCGATCCCGTTGTGGACCATCTTCACGAAGTGGCCGGCGCCGCTCGGGCCGCAGTGCAGGTAGCCGTTCTCGGCGGGGCCCGGCTTGCCCTTGCGGCCGGGCGTTCGCCCCGCAGCCTCGACCCCGGGGGCGAGGCTGGCGAAGATCGGGTCGAGCCGTTTCACCGCTGCGTCGGGGCCGCCGATCATCAGGCAGTAGCCCCGGTCGAGGCCGAAGACCCCGCCGCTGGTGCCGCAGTCGATGTAGTCGATGCCGCGTTCGGCGAACTCCTGCGAGCGGCGGATGTCGTCGCGGTAATAGGAGTTGCCGCCGTCGATGATCGCGTCGCCCTTCTCGAGCACGTCGGCGACGCCGTGAACGACGCTCTCGGTGATCTCGCCGGCCGGGACCATCGCCCAGACGGACCTCGGGGGCTTCATCTTCTCCGCCAGCTCCGCCAGTGAGGAAGCCCCGATTGCGCCCTCGCCCTCGAGCTCCTTGATCGGCCTGGGGTTGCGGTTGGAGACGACACACTCGTGCCCGTCACGCATCAGGCGCCGGACCATGTTCGCTCCCATCCGACCGAGGCCGACCATTCCGAGCTGCGCCATGCGCGCATCCTAGGCGAGCACGCGAAGCAGCTAGGGTGCGCGGGTGGTCGACAGCTCGGTGAAGGGCAAAGCCAGGGGCCCGAAGGGCGACGCCCTTGTGATCTTCGGGATCACCGGCGACCTGGCCAAGAGGAAGACCCTGAAGGCGCTCTACGACCTGTGCGTCAACGGCACCCTCCAGGTGCCGGTGATCGGCGTCGGCCGCAAGGACTGGAGCGACCAGGACCTGAAGCAGCACGCGCGCGAGGCAATCGAGGCCCGGATCCAGGCGCGTCGCGAGGAGCTCGACGAGGATGTCTTCGAGAGGTTCGCCGCCAATCTCTCCTACATCCAGGGCGACTACAACGACGGCGAGACCTACACGCGGCTGAAGAAGGCCCACGCCTTCGCCAAGCACCCGGTCTTCTACCTGGAGATCCCTCCCTCGCTGTTCGGCGAGGTAATCGAGCAGCTCGGCCGGGCGGGGCTGACCGAGGGCGCCAGGGTGGTGATCGAGAAGCCCTTCGGTCATGACCTGAGGTCGGCGGTGGAGCTAAACGAGCGCATCCATCGGGTCCTCGACGAGGACCAGATCTACCGGATCGACCACTTCCTCGGCAAGGAGCCGGTGATGGACATCACCTATCTGCGCTTCGCCAACTCGCTTTTGGAGCCGGTCTGGAACCGGCGCTACGTCGAGTCGGTGCAGATCACCATGGCCGAGGACTTCGGGGTCGAGGACCGTGGGAGCTTCTATGACCCCGTGGGAGCGCTGCGCGACGTGGTCCAGAACCACCTGCTCCAGGTGCTTGCGCTGGTGGCGATGGAGCCGCCGTCGGCCGGCGCCGACCGGGACGCCATCCGACACAGCAAGCTCGACCTGTTCAAGGCGATCCCGGACGCCGACCCGAATCGCTACGTCCGCGGCCAGTACGACGGCTACCTCGACGTGGATGGGGTGGCGCCCAACTCGACCACCGAGACCTTCGTCGCGCTTCGCCTCGAGGTCCAGAACTGGCGCTGGGCGGGCGTTCCCTTCTTCATGCGCGCAGGCAAGGCGCTGGCCGAGCGAGTCACGGAGATGAGGGTGATCCTCCAGAACCCGCCGCCGCTCGGGATCGGCGGCCGTCCCACCCCCGAGACCGACGAGCTCGTCATGAGGATCGATCCCGACCCGGGAGCCACGCTGCTGCTGGAGGCGAAAGCCCCTGGCGAGGAGGCGCTGCACCGCGTCCACCTCGACCTGCTCTTCCACCAGCAGTTCGGGGGCCAGCCCGGCCCCTACGAGCGGCTGCTCAGCGACGCCCTTGCCGGAGAGCAGCAGCGCTTCGCCCGCGAGGACGAGGTCGTGGAGACCTGGCGGATCGTGCAGCCGCTGCTCGACAGGCCCTGCCCGCTGGAGACCTACCGGCGGGGAAGTTGGGGCCCCGAAGGAGCCTCCGACCTGCTGCACGGCTACGGGGGCTGGCGCCGGCCCTGGCTGCCCGAGGCCCCGCTGGAGACGGTCGGAGCCGGATAGAGTCCCGGGTCGTGTCGGCCGCCACCCTGCACACCAACGCCGGGCCGATCTCGATCGAGTTCTTCGACGAGGACGCCCCGAAGACGGTCGAGAACTTCCGCAAGCTCGCCGGCGACGGCTTCTACGACGGCCTCACCTTCCACCGGGTGATCCCCGACTTCATGATCCAGGGCGGCGACCCCGAGGGCACCGGCACCGGCGGCCCCGGCTACACCTTCGAGGACGAGATCAACGAGCACAAGATCGTCCGGGGCGCCCTGGCGATGGCGAACGCCGGCCCCGACACGAACGGCTCCCAGTTCTTCATCGTCACCACCGAGGCCGCTCCCTGGCTGGACGGAAAGCACACCGTCTTCGGCCAAGTCACCGAGGGGATGGACGCGGTCTTTGCGATCGAGAAGACCGAGGCGGGACCCGGCGACAAGCCGGTCCAGCCGCAGGTGATCGAGCGCGTCGAGCTCAGCGACTGAGCGCCGCCTAATCTGATCGCGTCTCGGCGGTGCCGGTCAGCCTTTGCTCGACAACCGAGTCCGCGGCCTCCTGGCTCCGCCGGTGCCCGGTGACCGCAGAGATGAAGCGCACGCGGTCCAGTGCAAGGAGACGGCAATCGCGCGCCGCTCGCACCGTGGCCGTGCGGGGGACGTCTTTGAGAAGCGCGATCTCACCAAAGCCGTCGCCCTCCGACTGGGCGCGTCGATAGGCGCCTTCCTGGAATACCTCAACCCGCCCAGCCTCGATCAGATAGAAGCGGTCGCCGGGCTCTCCCTGGGTAACAATCTGATCGCCGGCGGCCGCGCGGAGCGGGACCAAGTCGTGGCTAAGACGCTCGATCTTGTCCATCGGCAACGGCGCGAAGATCGGGTTTCCGCGCAGCAGCCGATAGCGCCCCTCCTCGACCGGAGCACCGATCTCCAGATCGCGCAGCGCCGACCAGCGAAGCAGGGCAAAGCCCGGCAGCGCCGCTCCGACCGCGATTAGCGCGCCTTCGATCCCAACCAGCGCGATCAGCCCAGGGACCGCGATTGAGCCCAGCGCCATTGCGCCCAAGCGGCCTGTCTCCATAAAGCCAAGTGCTCTCGCCAAGGTCTCATCGGAGCCCAAGCGCTGCAAGAGGGTGCGGGCGGCGACCTCGACGAAGGTGTAGCCGATCCCCATCCCCAGCCAGGCGATATATGCGGCCGCGGCAACCACCCAGACGGCCGGCAAAGCCATCGAGGCGCCTGCGAGGAGGCTGCCGAGCAGCAGCCCGTCGGCCAACCGCCCGCGCTCGAGAAGCAGGGCCAGTGCCACGCCTCCCAGCAGTGCGCCGATGCCCCACGTAGCGTTCAGATACCCGACGCTTCCCTGGTCGAGACCGAGAAGGTCGATGGCCAAGATCACGACCAGCACGTCGGCGGCGCCCTCGAAGAAGAGCAGCAGGGTCAGTCCCGCTCCGACTACTCGGATCGTCCGGTCGGCCAGCAGCGCCCTCGCCCCCTCCGCCGTCGCGGCAAGGACGCCAGCCGCGGCGGGCGCAGCGGCGTATTCGGGCCGCCGGTCTCGGCCGAGTCCCGCCAGCAGCGCCGCGGAGACGCCAGCAGCGGCTGCCGCGAGGCCGAAGGCGACCTCGGGGCTGGTGGTGGCGAGCAGGATCCCGGTCATCACCGAGCCGGCCAGAAAGCCGAGATTGTCCATGACGCTGTGCGCGACGTTGGCGGCCGATAGCTCCTGCGGGGTTCGCGCCACCACCGGCATCAGCGCCCCCTCGGCCGGAACGTAGGGGCTGACGGCAACCGTGAACAGCCCCCCAAGCGCGAACACAACGCCCGCGGGGGCGCCGAGCGCCGCGGCCGTGGTCGCGCACGCCAGCACGGCTGTGGCCCCGAGTGCGCTTGCGAGCAACACCGAGCGGCGCGCGTGGCGGTCACCGAGCAGTCCCGCGAGCGGTGAAACCAGCGCTCCGGGAAGCAGCCTGACCAGCGCGGCCACGCCGACGGCGGTGGCGCCCCCCACGTCGAAGGCGTAGACCCCCAGGGCGATCGCAAAGGCCCAAATCGACAGCGACGCTCCAAGCCAGGCGAGCTGCAGACGGCGCATGTCCGGGTTGCGAAGGACCACCGCCACAGCCCTCAGCGACGCCGCGAGCTGGCGGAGAGCATCCTTGCTCACGCGCCGACCCTACCTCGGTTTGGGGGACCTCTGGGGACAATTCCCTATAGAAGTCCCGACCCCGGGCAGCCAACCTGAGCGCATGAGGCTCGGGCTCGCATCGCCAAGAACGAAAGGACTCGTTGTGAACGACTCGGCAATCGTCTCCGCCACCGACCTGGAGCGGGTCTTCGGCGAGGGCCCCACCGCGGTGCGGGCGCTGGACGGCGTCTCCATCGACTTCCCCCGGGGCAGGTTCACGGCGATCATGGGTCCCTCCGGCTCCGGCAAGTCGACCCTGATGCACCTGCTCGCCGGGCTCGACCGGCCGACCGCGGGAGAGGTGGTGATCGACGGTGTCAGCCTCAGCGGGCTCGACGACGCCGCGCTCACCCAGCTGCGCCGCGACAAGATCGGCTTCGTCTTCCAGTTCTTCAACCTGCTGCCGGTGCTTACGGCGAAGGAGAACCTGCTGCTGCCGCTCTCGCTCGCCGGCCGCGATCCCGATCCGACGCTGCTCGAGCAGCTGGTGACGACCGTCGGACTCGGCGACCGGCTCGAGCATCGGCCCTCGGAGCTCTCCGGAGGGGAACAGCAGCGAGTGGCGATCGCCCGCGCCCTGGTCTCGAAGCCGGCCGTGGTCTTCGCCGACGAGCCCACCGGCAACCTCGATTCGAAGTCCGGCGAGGACGTGCTCAGGTTGATGCGCGAGGCGGTGGATCGGTTCGAGCAGACCGTCGTCATGGTCACCCACGACGCCAGCGCCGCCGCGATCGCCGACCGGGTGGTGATGCTGGTGGATGGCAAGGTCGTGCGCGACGAGGAGGCGGGGAGCGCCGAAGAGATGCACGACCTGATGAAGCAGGTCGCCGCGTGACCTCGATCGCGCTCCGCAGCCTCCTCTCACACAAGCTGCGGGCGGTGCTCACCGGGCTGGCGATCCTGCTCGGGGTGATGATGGTCTCCGCGACCTACGTCCTCACGGACACGATCGAGCAGTCCTTCGACGACATCCTCACCGAGTCGAATAGGGGCATCGACGCGGTCGTCACCTCGAAGGAGGTGGTCGACCAGGACGATGGACAGGAGCCCCCGATCAGCGCCGACCTGCTCGAGGCCGTGCGCGGCGTCGACGGAGTCGCGGAGGCCAGCGGCAGCATCGACGACCCGCAGGTGGCGATCATCGACAAGGACGGCGACCGGATCGGCGGCCAGGGAGCGCCCACATTCGCCGTCTCCGCCGGGCCAGACCGCTTCGACCCGCTCACCTACCGCGAGGGTCATCCGCCGGCGAGCGACGGCGAGGTGGTGATCGACAAGGCGACAGCGGAGAAGGGGGGCTTCGAGGTCGGCGATCAGGTCACCCTGGCCGGCAAGGAGCAGGCGAAGTCGTACACCCTGGTCGGGATCGCAACCCTCGGCGACGTCGACTCCTTCGGCGGCGCCAGTCTCGCGGAGCTGACCCTGCCGGAGGCCCAGAGGATCACCGGCAAGGAAGGCCAGTTCGACCAGATCAACGTCGCCGCCGCCGACGGCGTCTCCCCCGAGCTCCTCGCCGGCCGGATCGAGCAGGTCCTGCCGAGCTCCGCCGAGGTGGAGACCGGCGAGCAGAACACCGAGTCCCAGCGCGACGACGTCGACGAGTTCATCGGCATCCTCCAGACGGTTCTCCTGGTCTTCGCCGGGGTCGCCCTGTTCGTCGCCGCCTTCCTGATCTTCAACACCTTCTCGATCACCGTCGCCCAGCGCACCCGCGAGTTCGCGATGCTGCGCACCCTGGGCGCCAACCGCCGCCAGATCATCACCTCGGTGGTGGTCGAGGCGCTCGCGATCGGGATATTCGCCTCGGTGCTCGGGCTCCTCGCCGGGATCGCGTTCGCCCCGGTGATCGGCGCCCTCTTCGACAGCGTCGGGATCGATCTGCCCAACGAGGGCACCGTGGTCGAGAGCCGGACGGTGATCGTCGCCCTGCTCCTCGGCACCACCCTCACCGTCGCTCGCCGCGCTGATCCCCGCGCTGCGCGCGACCCGGGTGCCGCCGGTGGTCGGGCTCCGGGAGGGGGCGGTGCTGGAGACCAGCGGCCGAGCGGCGCCGGCGCGGCGCGATCGGTGTGGCGCTGACGGCGCTCGGAATCGCCCTGATCCTGCTCGGGCTGTTCGGGGTGCTCGACCCGGGCGAGGCCTGGGTCGGGGTCGGGGCCGGCGACCGTCTTCATCGGGGTCGCGCTGCTCAGCCCGCGGCTGGTGCGGCCGATGGCCTCGGTGGTCGGGCGGCCGCTCGAGCGCTTCCGCGGCGTCTCCGGGCGGCTCGCGCGCGAGAACTCGATCCGCAACCCAGGGCGCACCGCGATCACCGCCGCCGCCGCTGATGATCGGGCTGGCGCTGGTCTCGTTCGTGACCGTCTTCGCGGCCGGCCTCAAGGGATCGATCGACGACGCGATCGACAAGACCGTCACCGCCGAGCTGATCCTCTCCAACACCGACGGCTTCTCCGACATCCCGGTGCGCGCCGCGAACGCCGTCGCGCGCCGTGGACGGGTGTCGAGGCAGCCTCGCCACTACCGCTACACCCAGGCCGGCTGAGGTCGCCGCGACGGCGATCCAGGACCGCGGCGGCACCGATGCCCTCACCCTGGTCGACCCGGCCACCGTCAACGAGGTGTTCAAGCTCGAGTGGAAGCAGGGCGCGCCCGAGATCGCTCGCCAGCCTCGGCCCCGACCGACGCCGTCGTCGACGAGAAGTGGGCGCGAGAGAACCGAGCCTCGACGTCGGCGACACGCTTCGTCGCCACCACCGCCTCGGGCGAGAAGATCACCTACACGGTCCGCGGCACCTTCACCGACAACGCCGACTTCTTCGGCGACTACGTCGCCTCCGACGTCAACGCCGCCGGCCTACGGCGAGGGCGAAAACGCCACCAACGTCTTCATCAAGCTCGCGCCGGGCGCCGACGTCGACGCGGTCCACGGCGCAGATCGACGAGATCGCTCGACACGGCTTCCCGACCGCCGAGGTCCGAGGACCAGCAGGAGCTGAAGGACTCGATCTCCAGCCAGCTGAACCAGCTGCTCGGGGTCGTCTACGCGCTGCTGTTCCTGGCGGTGATCGTCTCGCTGTTCGGGATCGTGAACACCCTGGCGCTCTCGATCTACGAGCGCACCCGCGAGCTCGGCCTGCTGCGCGCGGTCGGCATGTCGCGACGCCAGGTGCGGCGGATCGTCCGCTACGAGGCGGTGATCACGGCCCTGATCGGCGCCGTCCTCGGCCCGATCCTCGGGGTGGTCTTCGCGGTGCTGGTCAGCCGGCCGCTCGCAGACGAGGGCTTCACCCTCACGATCCCCGTTCGCGACCCTGCTGATGCTGCTGGTGCTGGCGGCGATCGCCGGCGTCCTCGCCGCGATCGGCCCTGCGCGCCGCGCCTCGCGCCTCGACGTGCTCGAGGCGCTCGCCTACGAGTAGGCGCCGGAGCGAGCGGGTAAGAAGGCGAGGCGATGGCCGAGCGGACGATCCTGATCACCGGCGCCACCGACGGGCTCGGCAAAGGGCTGGCGGAGCGGCTGGCGCCCACCGGCGCCCGGCTGCTGCTCCACGGCCGCGACGAGGCGAAAGGTGTGCGACTTCGTCGAGCACCTCGGCGCGAGCGCGACCGGCGAGCTCGTCTGGTGCCGCGCCGACTTTTCCTCGCTTGACCAGGTCGCCGCCGTGGCCGACCGGGTGATCGAGAAGGAGCGCCTCGACGTGCTCGTCAACAACGCCGGGGTCGGCAGCTACGAGCCCGGAGGCGGCGAACGGCTGGAGAGCGAGGACGGCTACGAGCTCCGCTTCGCCGTCAACTACCTCGCCCCGTTCCTGCTCACCCGGAGGCTGCTGCCGCTGCTCGAGCGCTCCGCCCCGGCGCGGATCGTCAACGTCGCCTCCGCCGGCCAGGCGCCGATCGACTTCGACGACGTGATGCTCGAGCGCGCCTACAGCGGCGGTCCAGGCCTACTGCCAGAGCAAGCTCGCCCAGATCATGTTCACGCTCGACCTCGCCGAGGAGCTGACGGGACGCGGGGTCACCGCCAACTGCCTCCACCCCGGCACCTACATGCCGACCAACATGGTCAAGGCGGCCGGGGTGAGCGCCGATGAGCCCGCTGGAGGAGGGCATCGAGGCGACCGCTGCGGCTGATCGACGAGCCCCGAGCTCGACGGCGTCAGCGGCCGCTACTTCGACGGGACCGCAGGAGTCGCGTGCCCACCCGCAGGCCTACGACCCCGAGGCTCGACGCCGGCTGCGCGAGCTCTCCAAGGAGCTGACCGGCGTGCACGCCGCCCGCAGCTGAGCGCGGCGCACCTCGATCCCGCGGAGGTCCATAGGCTTGGCCCATGTCTCTGGGCGACAAGTTCCGCGAGCTGTTCGGGGTCGGGCAGGAATCCCTCCATCCCGACGGGCTCGCCGAGCTTGAGGTCGGCGATCCCGCCTACGACGACTGGGAGGTTGTCCGGGACTTCGACGACCTGGAGACCGGCAGGGCCTGGCGCCAGCAGCTCACCGACGCCGGCCTCGAGGCGGTGCTCACCGCCGACTATCCGCCGAACCAGTTCGGCCGCGGCGACATCGCCCTCCGGGTTCCGCCCGGCCAGTGGAGCGAGGCGAACGAGCTCCTCGACCCTGAGCTTTAGCTAACCGCCTCCCCATTCGGCTGCACCGCCAGCCACAGGCCGCCGAACTCCTCGACGTTGTGGCAGAGGACCTGGCCCGGTCCCTCGTGCGCGTAGTAGTAGAGCGGATGGCCGTCATAGGTGACCTGGGTGGTGCCGTCGTCGCGCTCGGTCGTGCCCAGCAGCTCCGCCTGGGCGCCGGCGCCGGCCCCGGGGGCGCCCTCGGTCAGCACCGGGGGCCACGCCTCGGCGCAGGCCCCGTAGCACTCGCTCTTCGATCCACTCTCCTTGTCGAAGTAGTAGATCGCCTGATCGTCGCCGCCGAAGAGCACCTCGCCCATACTGGGAATCCGCGGTCGTAATCTCCGTCCTGGCTCCGGCTCCCTGCTCGGAGGTCGGGCTCGGTCGTTGCGGGGGCCGTGGCCTCGGCCGCGGGGTGGTCTCGCCCGCGGCGGCGCCCACGGAATCATCGTCGTCGTCCCCACCAGCCGGCGATCAACACCCCGGCGGCGACGCGGCGATCGTCAGGAACCGGCTCATGGTCTTCAGTCCCTCCTCGCCTCGAGGCGTTACGCTCGGACCCATTCACCGTCCTCCGCCGAGGATTAAGCGCAGGTCAATAGACTTGCCCCTGATGCCCGAGGGCGGCAAAGGAGTTGGCGCCGGCGGCATCCCGCCTCGATTCCTCACCGAGGATTCCCCCGATCGGGAACTGCCCGAGGAGGGAATGCCCGCCCGCCAGGCGCTCCACATGATCCAGGAGGACCTGTTTCTCGACGGCGACCCCCAGCGCAACCTCGCCACCTTCGTCACCACCTGGATGGAGGACGAGGCGCGCCAGCTGATCGCCGAGAACCTCCACCGCAACTTCATCGACCACGCCGAGTACCCGCAGACGGCCGAGATGGAGCAGCGCTGCATCCGGATGCTCGCCGACCTCTTCCACGCCCCCGGCGAGACCACCGGCGCCCGGACCCAGGGCTCATCGGAGGCGATCATGCTCGGCGCCCTCGCGCTGAAGTGGAAGTGGCGCGCCCGCCGGGAGGCGGACGGCAAGGCGACCGACCGTCCCAACCTCGTCTTCGGCGGCGACGTCCACGTGGTCTGGGAGAAGTTCTGCCGCTACTTCGACGTCGAGCCCCGGATCGTGCCCCTGCAGGAGGACAAGTACACGATCGGGCCCGGAGGACATCGAGCCCCACGTCGACGAGAACACGATCGGGGTCGCGGCGGTGGTCGGCACCACCTTCACCGGCCACGCCGACGACGTCGTCGGGATCAACAAGCTCCTCCTCGAGATCAAGGAGAAGAAGGGGCTGGACGTCCCGATGCACGTCGATGGTGCCAGCGGCGGCTTCGTCTGGCCCTTCCTCTACCCGGACAGCAAATGGGATTTCCGGCTCGAGCAGGTCCAGTCGATCAACGCCTCGGGGCACAAGTTCGGGTTCGTCTTTCCCGGGATCGGCTGGCTCGTCTTCCGCGACAAGCAGGCGCTCCCGACGACCTCGTCTTCTACGAGAACTACCTGGGCAAGGAGGACGCCACCTTCACCCTCAACTTCTCCACCGGGCCGGCGATGGTGCTGGCCCAGTACTACATGCTCATCCGCCTCGGCCGGAGCGGCTACCGCTACCTGATGGAGGCGACGCAGGAGAACGCCGCAGCGCTCGGCGAGCGGATCAAGGAGCTTGGGACCGTTCAAGCTGATCGAGGGCGGGGAGCAGTTGCCGCTGGTCGCCTTCAACCTCGCCGAGGAGCAGCCCTACGACGAGTTCGACATCTCATCCGAGCTCGCCGCTGAGCGAGGCTGGATGCTCCCCGCCTACACGATGCCGCCGAACGCCGACAAGGTGAGGATGATGCGGGCGTTGGTCAAGCTGCACCCTCGGCCGCACCCTGGTCGACAAGCTCGCCGACGACATGGGCGAGGCGATCGAGATCCTCGAGAAGCGCGGCGGGCTCGACGAGCACGCGCGCAAGCGCGCCCACACCGGGACCGGCTACTAGCCCTAGGCCCGATCGAGCTCGGGATCGGCGTAGAGCACCCGGGTGTCCGCGCGGCGGTCCGGCCAGCCGCAGCGACGCTCCTCGAAGAGGACACCCCAGAAGCCGAGCAGCAGTGGCAGCGCCGCGATCACCATCCAGACCAGGCGGCGGAAGCGCCTGGCGCGGCGAGACCTCCTCGCCGTTTGGCGAGAGCATCCGCAGGCCGAGGAAGGCCATCCCGGGGTTCGCCCCGCGCCCGACCAGAAGAGGACCAGATAGGCGGCCGCGATCATCCACCACACGAACGCGCCGACCGCGATCACGACCGCGCCGGCGCTCTGGTCGCCCGTGGCAAGCGCCGAGACCAGCAAGGCGATCGCGGCTGAGACCAGAAGCAGGCCGCCGTAGACGACGCCGGCGTCGATCGCCAGCGCCACCAGGCGGCTGACCGCCCCGGCGTAGATCGGGCGCTGCTCGCGGACCGGCCGTCGCAAGATCTTCCGCGCCACCCGCTCGACCCCGTCGTCGAGCCGCCGGGTCGCCCGCCGGACGCCCCGGCGAAGATCCTCGAGCACGCCAACGCCCTGCGCGGTAATCGCAGCGCGGACCTCGGGCGCATCCGCGACCCGCTCGACAAGCTTCTGCGCCTCTTCGCTCTCCAGCACCTTCCCCCACACCCGCTTCGCCGTCTCGCTGTCCAACACTCGCTGCGTGGCGCGCGCCGCGGCCTCGCTGTCCCTCGCGCGGTCGACGCCGCGGTCCAGGGCCCCGCCCAGCACCCGGTCGAGACCGAGGCCGCGGGCAATGCCACGTGCACCGCGCCAGCCTGCTCGGCCGACGCGTTCTATCGGGGTGCGCTCCTCGTTCACGGCGCTTCGCTAAAGAGCGTAGTTACGATCCTCGCCAGCCGTGAACAGGTTCTTGTTCGGACAGGAGCACGTCGATCGCTACCGGGCGACCGACGGCGAGGAGGGCCATGAGTGGCTGGGGACGCAGGTGCAAGGCCCGCGCCCGCGACGCCGCCTCGAAGGAGAAGCCCGAGATGTGGAAGACGATGACGGCGGAGTGGCCCGCCTACGACGACTACCAGAAGCGATCCGAGCGCCGGATCCCGGTGGTCGTGCTCGAGCGCTACCCGGCCTAGCGCCCTCCTCTACCGCTGACGAGGGCAGCTGCGATCAGGGCGGCGCCCAGGTGAAGCGGAGCGTCGCCGACCCCTTGGCGCAGGCGACGAACCGTGCGTCGGACTTGACGTCGCGCTTCGCCCGGCAGGTGTAGGTCTGGACGGTGCAGGTGCGGTTGTAGCCCTCCGGCGAGTTCGGGTCGTCGATCGTGTTGCAGTCGTCGATCCTCTCGTTCCACTCGTCGGCGACCGAGGCGGCCTGGGTGCAGGGGATTCCGGTGAACTTGAGATTGCTGATCGCCTTCGAGGTCGTGCAGGCGTTCGGCGCCGATGTCGGCGCAATCGGCTCCGGCTCTGGGGCAGCGACTGGTGGCGCCGTCTCCGCGGGCGGCGGGGTCGGGGTGGGCGCCGGCGGCGGGGTGGTGGGCGCCTGGGTGACCGCCGGCGCGGTGGCGATCGGCTCCGTTCCGTCGTCCGAGTCATCGCCGCAACCCGCCAGAGCCAGGGCGCCCAGGGCGCAGATGATCATCAGCGGTCCCTTGTTCCGAGCCACGAGGTGCACGTCCGAGCAGCGTGTTGTACCCGATTCGATCGCCGTCCAGCCGGGTCGCTTCAAAACTGGCCAGACAGCCAGTAGGCTTGCCGCCCGTGGCGCAGCAGCAGCGGCAGCAGAAGCAGACGCAGCAAGACCTCGATCAGATCGACGTCACCGACTCGGAGCACTGGGAGGACGGCCCGCCGCACGAGATCTTCACTGAGCTACGCGCGCGCTGCCCAATCCACTGGAGCGAGATCAACGAGTACCCGGGCGAGGAGGGGTTTTGGTCGATCACAAAGGCCGACGACGTTCGTGAGGTGAGCCTCGACTGGGAGACCTACTCCTCCGAGCGGGGCGGGGTCACCGGCCTCACCCACGCGATTCCGCTCGAGCTGACCCGGGCGATGTTCATCGCCCAGGACCCGCCCAAGCACGACCGGCTGAAGATGCTCTTTCAGCGTGGCTTCACGCCGAAGCGGATCGCCGAGCACGAGGACCGGATCCGGGCGATCGCCGAGGGCGTGCTCGACGACGTTGCCCCCCGCGGCGGCTGCGAGCTGGTCACCGAGGTCGCCCAGCCGGTGGTCTCGCGGGTGATCGGCAGCTTCATGGGGATCGCCGAGGAGGACGACGCCACCTGGGCGAGGCTGATGAACGCGGCCCTTGGACTCGGCGACCCGGACCTCAACCCGGGCGGCCTAGACGAGATCCTCCAGAAGGACATCCCGGAGATCTTCGAGCGCTGCCGGGAGCTGATCGCCGAGCGGCGGGAGAACCCAACCGACGACCTGACCAGCGTCCTCGTCAACGCGGAGATCGACGGCCAGCGCTTGGAGGAACACGAGATCGTGATGGGCTTCTTCCTCCTGGTCGCCGCCGGCAACGACAGCACCAAGGCGACCTACACCAGCGGCATGCGGGCGCTGATGGAGCACCCCGAGCAGATGCGGGACCTGGTCGAGGACTCCTCCCTGATTCCCGGCGCGGTGGAGGAGTGCCTGCGCATGTACCCGGCCTTCGCCCACTTCCGGCGTACCGCGACCCGGGACACCGAGATTCGCGGCCAGCCGATCAAGGAGGGCGAGAAGGCGGTGATGTGGTACCTGTCGAGCAATCGCGACGAGGACGTCTACGAGGACCCGCAGAGCTTCGACGTCCACCGCAACCCCGAGCACCAGGCCTTCGGCGCCGGCGGACGGCATTTCTGCCTCGGTGCGGCCCTCGCCCGCCTCGAGCTGCGCATCCTTTTCGAGGAGACCCTTCGGCGCTTCCCCGAGATGGAGCTGGCGGGCAAGTCCGAGCCCGCCCTCTCGCCCTTCCTCAACCAGCTGAAGACGCTGCCGGTCCGCTGGTAGGTCATCACCTGCGGGAAGCTGTCGCCCGCACGGCTCTTTTGTGGCGCTTCATCCACACATCTCCCACTACCTCAGATCCTTTCGCACAACGCCGCCTCGATCTTTACTGACCGGGTGCGCGGGATTCGACTCGCGCCGAGCTGGCCTCGCGACGGGGAGACGCGCGGGCCGTCAGGAAGGAGAGGCATATGGATATGTGGACTCCGTCCGTGCCGCGGTGGAGCAGGCGAATCGCAGCTCTCCTCGCGGTGGCGCTCGCGGCCCTCGTCGCCGCCTCGGCGGCGGCAACGGCCCGGGCGGACAACTACGTCAGCCTCGGCGACTCCTACGTCGCCGGCCCGTTCATCCCCAACCTGATCGGGTCGCCATACGGCTGCATCAGGTCGGATCACAACTATCCGCATCTGGCGGCTAGCGGCATCGGCCTGCCGCTGCGGGATCCGAGCTGCAGCGGCGCGAAGACCACGCACATGACCCAGCCCCAGAACGTCGATCCCGACGGGCCCAACCCGCCGCAGTTCAATTCGCTCGCGGCGGACACGACGGTGGTCTCGCTGACGATCGGCGGCAACGACATCGGGTTCTCGGAGATCGCCCAGAGCTGCATCACCTACAACCCGTTCAGCTCACCCTGCCGTAACCGGTACATCGTCAACGGGGTGGACACGATCAGCCAGCGGATCAACGCGACCTCGCCGCTGGTCGACGCGGTCCTCGACGGGATCAGGGCTCGCTCCCCAGCGGCGCGGGTCTTCGTCGTCAACTACCCGGCGATCTTCCCGGAGACCGGGAACGGTTGCTGGCCGCAGATGCCGATTTCGTTCAGCGACGCGCCCTACCTGCGGGCGAAGCAGCGGGAGCTGAACCAGATGCTCGCCAACCAGGCCGCCGCCAACGGCGCCGGGCTGGTCGGCTGGTATCAGGCCAGCATCGGCCACGACGCCTGCAAGGGCTCCTCGACCCGCTGGGTCGAGCCGCTGGTGCCGGGCAACTCGGCGGCGCCGATCCATCCGAATCGAGCGGGGATGCAGGGCGCGGCCAACGTGCTGATCTCGGCCGTCAGAGGTTGAGCTCAAGCCGATAGGGGCGGTGGGCGGGGCTTCTGCCCCGCCCACCGGCTTGGTGAGATGTAGGCCATCCTGTCTCCTCCATCCCCTGACGAGGAGAAAGAGATGACAACCAAGGCTGATTTCACCGAGGAGGAATGGAAGCTGGTCCTGCAGGGACCGACCAGCGCCGGATTGCTGGTAGTCGCGTCGGATCCCGGCGGGTCCGTCCGCGAGAGCTTCTCGATGGCCAAGGCCTATGCCGAGGCGCGCCAGCAGCACGGCGACAGCGAGCTGCTCGACACGATCGTCTCGACCAAGCCGGAGGTCGACAGGACCCGGCCACACTCAGCCGAGGAGCTGAAGGAGCGCAACCTTCAGCGCCTTCGCGACGCGGTGGCGGTGGTCGAGCAGAAGGCCACCCCGGAGGAGGTCGAGGAGTACAAGCAATTCATCGTCAACCTCGCGGAGCGCGTCGCCGAGGCTCGCAAGGAGGGCTTCCTCGGCCTCTCCGGCGAGCGCGTCAGCGCCGAAGAGCGCGCCGCGATCGAGCAGATCGCCGAGGCGCTCGGCACCGAAGCTCCCGAACCAAGGCCAGACGACTAGACCGGCTGCTAGCGGTCGCCGGGGTCGATCATGGTGGGACCGAGCTGCCTGACACCGGCCAGCAGCGCCCGGAGGTCGGCCACGGGCCCCAGGTGGCGGAGCTTCTCCGGGTTGACGATGTTGTTCACGGCCTGAATCTGCCCGCCGTCGACCTCCAGCGAGATCACGCTGATCAGCTTGCCTTCGGGGTCGAAAGCGACCGCGCCCGGCTCTCCGTTCACCTCCGCCCTGCGTACGGTGACGCCTCCGAAGCGCTCCGCCGCTCGCCGGAAGGCGAGCATCGTGCGGGCGACGCGGACCCGTCCCTGCACCGCTCGTGCCAGGGCAGGTGCCCTGCCGCCGCCGTCACCGTGCAGGGTGACGTCGCTGGCGAGCAACCCCTCCAGCGCCTCGAGGTTGCCCTCCTCGAACGCGTCGAAGAATCGGCCTGCGAGCCGATCGCGTTGCTCGCGCGACGTCTCGAACCGGGGCTCGCCCGCCTCGACGCGACGCCGGGCCTTGACCGCGAGCTGACGGACCGCAGCATCGCTCTTGCCGAGGATCTGAGCCGATCCGCGCGTGGGGGTACTCGAATACCTCGCGCAGGAGGAAGACAGCTCGCTCCTCCGGCGAGAGGGTCTCCAGCAACATCAGGAGGCCGACCGAGAGCGACTCGGCGATTTCGGCGTGACGGGCGGGATCAGCGTCTTCGGCGGTGAGGATCGGCTCGGGCAGCCACTCGCCGACGTAGGTCTCGCGACGCGCCCGCGCGGAGCGGAGCTACGTCGATTGCGAGCGCGCTCGCCTTCCGGCTCGATTCGGCTCGCGCTCGATCTCTTGCGACAGCCTGGTCGAGGTTGCCCGACGAGGCTGCCTCCCGCGCCGCCCAAGCCGGTCGGCGAGCGAGCCGGCCGTCATGAAGGTCGCCACCGAGACGGCGATCAGGGTCCACCACTTGCGTTCCATTGGAAGTCCTTTGCTTGTCGCTCTGGGTCTCGACCAGCCTTGTCGGGTCGGCTGATCGATCGGGTCTGCTTAGAAGACGAGATAGGGACCCCCATCTGTGACTGGCCTTGCTTCAGCAACCAAGAAGGGCATCGGTGACGCGAGCACTGAACCGGGAGAGCGCGCCCGACTGGAGGGGACTCGTGCCTGTGAAGTGCTCCCTGTTGGGCGCAGCGCCTCAGCGATGCTGGAGCAGACCCGGTCACCGCCGCGGCCAGCCGCTTTCCCTTCGCGGTCAGTCGGTACTCGGCGTGCGGGGGACGGCCCGGGACGAGCCGCCGCTCGACTATTCCGGCGGCCTCGAGCTGCTCGAGCCGCTCCGAGAGCGTGGTCGGTGAAATCCCGGGCAGCGACTGGCGAAACTCGTTGAAACGCGCGGCGCCGCTGGAGCAGGCGTAGATCGTGCCCAGCGTCCAGCGGCGCTCCAGCAGGTCCGCGACGGCGCGGAGCTCGGAGGGAACCGGCGCGCAGTTACGACACCGTGGCGACATCCGCTCCGCGCCCAGCAGGCTCCAGCGCCTGCTCGAGCACCTCGTCGATGCTCATCACCGGATGGAAGGTCATCTGCTCACGGACCTCCTCGGGAACCTCATCGAGGTCGCCGCGGTTTCGCTCCGGCAGGATCACCTCGGTCAGTCCCGCCGCGTGAGCGGCGAGGACCTTCTGCTTCAGGCCCCCGATCGGCAGCACCCGGCCCTGCAGGGTGACCTCGCCGGTCATCCCCACGGTGTGCTTGACCGGGCGTCCGCTCAGCAGCGACGCGAGCGCGGTGGTCATCGCGGTTCCCGCGCTCGGCCCGTCCTTGGGGATCGCCCCGGCGGGCACGTGGACGTGGAACTCGCGCTGGAAGTCGGCGCTGTCGATCCCCAGCTGGTCGGCGTGCGAGCTGACGTAGGAGAGCGCGATCCGCGCCGACTCCTTCATCACGTCGCCGAGCTGGCCCGTCAGCACCAGGCCCTTGTCGCCCTCCATCGCGGTGGCCTCGATGAACAGCACGTCGCCGCCGGCCCCGGTGACCGCCAGTCCGGTGGCCACGCCGGGAATCGCGGTGCGCTCCACCGACTCCTGGAAGAAGCGCTGGCGGCCGAGGGCGTCGATCACCGCGTCGGGATCGATGGCGATTGGCGTCTCCGCCTCGCCTGAGGCGATCCGCGTCGCCGCGCGCCGCAGCAGCTTGCCCAGCTCGCGCTCGAGCTGGCGCACCCCGGCCTCGCGGGTGTACTCGGTGATCACCTTGCGCAGGATCGCGTCGGAGGCCTCGACCTCGTCGGCGCGGAGCCCGTTTCTCTCCAGCTGGCGCGGCCACAGGTAGCCACGGGCGATCGCCAGCTTCTCCTCGGTGGTGTAGCCGTCGAATCCGATCACCTCCATGCGGTCGAGCAGGGGCGGCGGGATCGTGTCGGTCATGTTGGCGGTGGCCAGGAAGACGACCTCGGAGAGGTCCACCTCGACGTCGAGGTAGTGGTCGCGGAAGGAGTGGTTCTGGGCCGGGTCGAGAACCTCGAGCAGGGCGGCGGAGGGATCGCCGCGCCAGTCGGCCCCGACCTTGTCGACCTCGTCGAGCAGGATCACCGGGTTCATCGTCCCGGCGTCGCGCAGTGCGCGGACGATCCGCCCCGGCAGGGCGCCGATGTAGGTGCGCCGGTGGCCGCGGATCTCGGCCTCGTCGTGGATTCCGCCCAGCGAGAGGCGCACGAACTCGCGCCCCAGCGAGCGGGCGACCGACTCGCCGATCGAGGTCTTGCCGGTGCCCGGCGGGCCCACCAGGGTGAGGATGGCGCCGTTGGCGCGGCTCTCCTCCTCGACGCCGCGCTCCTGGCGCAGCTTGCGCACGGCGATGAACTCGGTGATGCGGCGCTTTACGTCCTCCAGCCCGGCGTGGTCTTCATCGAGCACCTTGCGGGTGTGCTCGGGATCCAGCCGCTCCTCGGAGCGCTTCGACCACGGCACCGCCAGCAGCCAGTCGAGGTAGCTGCGGATCATCGATGACTCGGGCGACTGCTCGCCCTGGCGCTCGAGCCGCCGCAGCTCGCGCTCGGCCTGCTCGGCGACCGCCTCCGGCATCTCGGCCTCGGCGATCTTGCGCTCGTACTCGGCGATCAGGTCTCCCTCGTCCTCGCCCAGCTCCTTGCGGATCGACTCCATCTGCTTGCGCAGGAAGTACTCGCGCTGCTGCTTCTGGGCGCCGGACTCGACGTCGTCGCGGATCTTGCGGCGGACCTGGAGCTCGGCCAGCCGCTCGCGCTGCATCTGGACCGCGAGCTCGAGCCGGGCCTTGACGTCGAGGGTCTCCAGCAGCTTCAGCTTCTGCTCGCGCGAGAGATCGGGGCTGTAGCCGGCGGTGTCGGCCAGCGCGCCGGGCTCCTCGATGGAGCGCAGGAACGCGCCGATGCGCTCGTCGGCGCCGCGCAGCTCGAGGATCTCCTCGACCACGGCGCGGTACTCGCGCACAAGCTCGTCACTGCGCTCGTCCTCGGGGTTGCCGTCGTGGATCTCCTGCACCTCGACGCGCAACTGCTCGCCGTCGGTGGGCTCCGCGGCGCCCGCCAGCCCGCGATGCAGGCCGACCACGGTCGCCGCCCAGGCGCCGTTTGGCAGCTGGCCGCGCTCGATCACCTCGGCGACGACGCCGATGCGGCCGAAGTCGCCGTCCTGGCGCGGCAGCAGGAACACGCGATCCTCATCGCCCGTATCGATCGGCAGGGTTGCGGTGACCGCCGGGAAGACGATCGCTTCGTCGAGTGGAATCAGAAGAAGGGTCATTGGACAGTCCAGTTTCTGTAGTTAGTACAGAAAAAGGATAGCGCGGCCCGACCCAGCTCGGCCGCCCGGACGTCAGAGGCAGGTGGGCCGGGAGGAGGGGTCGAGCTCTCGCACGCCGCTCGGGGTGATCCGGTAGCCGAGCGGCTCAGCGACAGGGGGGATCTCGGCCGGCTCGCCGTCAACCGTCATCTCAACGGAGCCGTTACCGAGGGTAACCTCGAACGCTCGGCTATCGAACGGGCCCCGGACCTCGTTCGCGGACAGTGTTTCGCCGTCCACCGGCGCAATGTCCTCGTCGTTGACGAGGCACACCCAAACGGTTCCGGTCGAACGGAGTTCCAGCGACACCTCGGAGGCCTGCGCACCGGGTGTCTCGCCGGTCGTCGTGTTCGCGGCGGCCGAACCGGCTGCCGTCCCTCCGCGCTTATCAGCCACATCACCGCCATCGTCCGTGCCCCCGAGCGATCCGACGATCACCAGGCCCAGCAGCACTGCGGCGACCAGACCCGTGATCAACAGGGCGAGAGGCCTGATCGAACGATGGCGCCTGAGGACGCCCGGTTGAAGCACCGTATGCGGGATCGGCTCCGCGCGATCCACCCCCTCGACTGTCCTCCGGTACTCATCGACGAGCGCCTGGTCGTCGAGACCCAGGAACCGCGCGTAGGCCGAGAGGAAACCGCGGGCGTAAGCGGGCGCCGGCAGCGCCTCCCATCGATCCTCCTCCATCGCACTCAGGAACTTGATCCGGATGTAGGTGGCCTGCTCGACCTCGCTCAGCTCGATCCCGCGCTCGGTGCGGGCCTTGCGCAACGCTTGGCCGACCTGCGGTGCCATGTCGAACCCGATTGTCCTGCCCTGAGCCGCCCGCCGTGGGCTAGAGGTGGCAGCGCGGCCGCTTGCCTTCTCAGAAGGCGAGGAGCTGCTGCCTCAAGCCCGGCGACCAGGTGCTGGCCCCATAGTCTGTGTTGCTGAACACAGAGCAAGCGAAGCCCGGTCGGGCGGCGCAACGCGGGACGATCGAGCGAAACGAAAACATGGAGGCATGATGGGTAAATACCTGATCGGAGTTGCGCTGGGCCTGGTCGGTGCGCTGGCCCTGTCCAGCACTGCGTCGGCGGCCGTAACGGGCGTGACCTTGACGGCGACCGCGACGCCCACGAAGCAGGACAAGAAGAAGCGCGGCGGCGTCGCCTTCCAGATCGGCACCGCTGAAGCGCGCGCGGGCCTCACTTTCCCGCCGGGTGGTCAGGGATGTATGCCGCCGACGGTGGCTACTTCGGCGTGTAAGTACTTCCCACCGTCCCACACGTCAGTGATCAACTTCGACCCTGACTTCAAGGTCACTCCGGGGACCATCCCGAGGTGCGACCCGGCATCGCTGGCCGGCAAGGACGCGACGGGTGCGAGGGCTGCGTGCCCCGGGTCGATCGTCGGCCAGGGCACCTCTGAGATTCACACCCTGACGGAGACGACGCCGCTGTTCGGCACAGTCACGGCGTTCAACGGCCTGCCCAGTGGCGGTGACCCGATGGTCCTCCTACACATGGACATCGACCGCTCGACCACGAGCCCGATCCTGACGGCCCTCGTGAGGGGCAACGTGCTGACGGTCCAGGGTCCAGTCACGCCAGGCGCGGTGCTCACGAACCTCACGATCTCGATCAACAGGCGGGTCAGCCTGAGGAAGGGGCAGAAGAGGTTCTTCTTCGTCTCGGCCAGGTGCTCGAAGCGCAGGTGGCAGTCCAGCGCGACGGTGTTCTACACCGACGGCACACAGCAGACCGGGTCGACGACGCAGACCTGCCAGCAGAAGAAGAAGAAGAAGAAGAAGAAGTAAGGATCCGGCGCGCGGCCGGAACCCGGCTCGAGCAGGTCAGCCGCCTGACGGAACGGCGGCCAGCTCGAAACTCTCGCCGGGCTTGAGCATGCGAGGCTCACACGAGCGCCCGCTCGTAGCTCGGCGTGCTCGAGCGCGAGGTCGCCCTCGCCGCTCGACGCGGCGAGCTCCCGTCCGACTGCGAGCCGGCCGACGTGGCGCTTCCAGCTCAACGCCTTGGCGGCTGCGGCGAGCTACGGGTAGGAGCGAGCAGCCGGTTGTGGCGCTCGCCTTCTCACCAGGCTTCTGACAAGACGGATCGGCACTGCAACGGCAGCGGCCAGAAGTCCCGCCGCCGCGGCGATCAGCAGGAGCGGGAGAGCCGCGATCGCGGTGAGGGCAATGATCGGCAGCGCCAAGGGAAACAGCGCCAAGATGATCATGCCCCCGCCGACGGTCCACTTGTAGACCTCGTCAGCAATCTCGGTCCTTGAGGGTGCGGCAGATTCGGCGTTCATTACGGCTCCTTTCGCGTTCTCAGTAAGTGGACGAAACGGCGGGCTCGGGTGTGACAGGCTGAGCGTCAGGAGCCTTCTCTGTGCCGGGCTGTTGCTCTTCGCCTCGCGTGTTGGTGGTGCGCAGCGCGACGACAGCGGCTGCGACGAGGAAGATGCTGGAGGCCAGCAGCGCGCGCTGAAAGCCCGAGGTGAGCGCCTCGGCTGGCGGGGTGTGGCTCGCCAGCAGATCGCTGGTCCGGGAGGTGGCGATCGCGGAGAAGATCGCCAGCCCGAGCGCGCCGCCGACCTGCTGTGAGGCGTTGAGGAGCGCCGCGGCGAGTCCGGCCTTGTCGGCCGGCACGCCGGCGTTCGCGGCGGTGGTGACGGCGACGAAGACGGCGCCGAGGCCGATCGACATGACCATCATGCCCGGCAGCAGGTCGGTGACGTAGGAGCCGTCGACCGGGATGCGCGAGAGCCAGTAGACGCCGGCGGCGGCGATCAGCGACCCGGCGACGATCACCGGTCGGGTGCCGATGCGGGAAAGGAGCTGTGAGGAGACGCCGGCGGCGATGCCGACGCCGGCCGTGAGCGGGAGGTAGGCCACCCCGGTCTGGATCGGCGAGTAGCCGAGGACGTTCTGCATGTAGAGGGTGAGGAAGAAGAACATCGCGAGGAAGCCCGCGAAGGCGATCAGCTGGGTGACGTCGGCGGCGGCGAGCCCCCTGATGCGGAAGATCGAGAGCGGCAGGAGCGGGTCCTTGCTGCGCTGCTCGTTGACCACGAACGCGACCAGCAGCGCGAAGGCCCCGGCGAGCTCGGCGACGGTGAGGGTCGCGCCCCAGCCCTGGTCGGGTGCCTTCACCAGGGCGAAGACCAGCAGCAGCATCCCGCCGGTGGCCAGGATGGCTCCGCGAATGTCGAAGTTCGCGAGCCGCGCGCTGCGTCGGTCATCGCCGATCAGCCAGAAGATCCCGCCGAGCACGAGCACCGCGGCCATCGGGTTGACGAACATCACCCAGCGCCAGCCGGGGCCTTCGGTCAGCAGCCCGCCGAGGAGCACGCCGGCGGCGGAGGCGAGGCCGGCGGCTCCGCCCCAGACACCGAGCGCCGTGTTGCGGTCCGAGCCCTCCTTGAACGTCGTCGTCAGGATCGAGAGCGCGGCCGGGAGCATCATCGCGGCGCCGAGGCCCTGCGCGAGGCGGGCGCCGACCAGGACGCCCCCGCTCCCGGCGAATCCGCCGATCAGCGACGAGACGCCGATCACCACTGTGCCGGCGACGAGGATGCGCCGGCGGCCCAGCAGGTCGGCGGCGCGGCCGCCCAGCAGCATGAAGCCGCCGTAGGTGAGCAGGTAGGCGCTCGGGACCCACTGCAGGCCCTGCTCCGAGAAGCCCAGGTCGCGGCGGATCGAGGGAAGCGCGATGTTGACGATCGACGCGTCGACGAAGTCGAGGAACGCGACGGCGGCCAGCAGGGCCAGCGTGAGCTTGCCGCGGCGAGTCGCGAGGAAGGACGGTTGAGGGGTTGCTGGCGCCATCTGGGGAACCTCCGCCTGGTCGGTTATCGTTTGCTGCATATATAGTTTGTAGCACAAATTATTGTCCGGTCCCACGAAAGGTGCAAAGATCACAGAGTGGCAACGAGACCTTCCCCCGACACCGAGGCCGGCGAGTTCGCCGGTCAGCTCTTCTTCTGGCTTTGGCGGGCGTCGCATACGCGGTTTGCGGCGGCGCTCGAGTCGGTGGGCCTGACCACCGGCGCTCTTCGGCGTCCTCAACTTCCTCGGGGCTCGCGAGGGAGCGATTCAGCAGGAGATCGGCTCAGAAATGGGCATCGATCCAAGCACGATGGTCTCGCTGATCGATGAGCTCGAGAGCGCGGGGCTGGCCAAGCGCCGGCCCCGCCCCACGGATCGCCGCGCCCGCGAGGTTGCGATCACTCCCAAGGGCCGCCGGCTGCTCGAGCGGGCTCGGGAGATGGCGAATCAGGTGGAAGACGAGGTGCTGACCGGGCTCACCGCAGCCGAGCGCCGCCAACTGCTGAAGCTGCTTCGGCGCGCTCTTGGCTCAGCGCCGCCGCAACCGTTGTGGCGAGCCGAGGAGGGGGACTAGCGACACACGAAAGGGCCCGCCGTAGCGGGCCCTTCTCGCTCATGGCTCTTCGAGGCGACCGACTAGAGGTGATCGCTGTTGAAGCGGTGGCAGGCCCAGTAGTCGATGCCGAACACCGGGAGCAGGTGCGTGTACTCGTAGGTGGGCGGGTCGGTGGGGCAGGGCTGGCCGGCGAAAATGTCGCCATGCACGTTGAGCTCCGTACCGAGGTACGTCTCACCGCTCGAATCGAACACGAGCATCTTCAGCGTCCTCGCCTCGCCGCTGAACATGAGCGCGAGGCCACGCGACTTAGCGCAATGGAGCTGGTCGGTCACGGGCTCCGCGGTGATGCAGGTCCACCCGTGCTTCTCGAGCTGCGACGGCGTTACCGCGCCGGCCGGGGCGACTGAGCCTGAGGCTGTCAGGACCAGCGCGACGAGCGACGCGGCAAGCAGGCCTGTGACCATGGTCGTGCGCTTCTTGATCGTGATCTGATGCATTAGAGCCTCCTTGCTTTTGCTTGCATGGGTTCTCTTTCGAATCTCCCGCCGGCGCGTGTCGCCAGCGTGAGGTGCGCGTGATTCCTGCGTGAAAGCGGCATGCCCCTCACGCGTCCTCCGGTACGCGGATTTCGGTGATCGCGTCCGCCGGCAGGTCGTCGACGGCGGCCTTGCGGACCGCCTCCGGGCTCGGCGCGTCGTAGACAGAGACGACCCTCGTCCTGTCCTCGTTCATGTAGGAGTGCACCCACGTAACCCCCTCGAGCCCGTCGCGCTCGATGACCCCACGGCAGGCATTCGCCCCCTCCGCTCCCGCGGCATGCGGAAGTCCTTCGGGGAGTGTCCGTTCAACTAGATAGCGGGGCATCTGAGCTCGCCTTTCCGGTCCCTCGACGGTCATGGACGGCTAGGGACTCTCCCGCCGGCGCGTGTGGTCAGCGTCAGGTCCGCGTGATTCCTGCGTGAGGCTTGATCCGCGCCGCCGCGTTATGCGACGGCGAGGGGCGGGCTAGTATCAGGAGGCACCTACCAGGAGGAGCGATGCCGCGATATCTGATCGAGCGCGTCTACGGTCAGGCCGAGCAAGAGGCCATGCAGAACATCGGCCAGCGCATGAAGCAGGTTGCCGAGGAGTCGTTCCCGGACGTGATGTGGGAGCACAGCCACGTGGTGAGCGACGAGTCGGGGATCAAGACGTTTTGCGTCTACGAGGCGCCGAACGAGGAGCAGCTGCACGAGCACGCCAACCGGGTCGGCGGCCACACCATCACGCACGTTTACGAGATCGCCACCGACGTGGCACCGGCGGATTTCCCGGACTGACGCGGCTTGAAGCGCGCTAGCTGTGCGTCCTAGGCGCGGCGGACTCTCTGGGCGTCCTCGATGTGGGTGAAGACCGCATACGCGATCGCCTGTTTCAGCTTCACCTCACTTCGGAGACCCTCATCGTCCTCGGGGATCAGCGCCAGCGCCTGGTTGTAGAGGGCAATCGCCTCAGCGGTTGCCCAGCCGCGTCGCGCCTGCTCGGCTGCTGCGAGCAGATAGCGGACCGCGCGCTCCGGGTCGCCGGCCGGTCCGGCGTCGGCCAGGTGACGAGCGAGCTCCGGCAGTCGCTTGGGGTCGTCGCCGTGGAGCCGTTCGATCGCGTCTGCGATCCGGAGGTGCAGCAGCGACCTCCTGGTGCCACTCAGACCGCTGTACACGGTCTCGCGGACGAGGTCATGTGAGAAGCGGTAGCGGCCACCTCCTGGGGCCTCTCGCAGGAGGCGACCCGCGAGCGCGGCATCGAGTGACTCGACGAGATCGTCCGTCTGCCGGCCGGTAGCTTCCGCGAGCTCGCTCAGGTCGAACTCGTGGCCGAAGACGGCACCGAACGCAAGCGCCTCCGCGGAAGGGTTGCCGAGACGGTCAACGCGTTGGGCGATCACCTCGCGCACCTCCACCGGCACTCCCGGCGGCGAGGCCCGCCTCGTCAAGGCGGTCCGCGTCCAGAGCGTTGCGCAGCAGCTCCTCGACGAACAGCGGGTTACCGCCAGTGCGTGCGTGAAGCTCGGCGGCCAACCCGGCAGCCTGCTCCTTCCCAAGCCATGCAGACGCGAGCTTGCCCACCTCCGCTTCGGAGAGGCCTTCGATCGGACTCCGCACCAGCTGCCGATCGTGGGCGAGCTCGCCGATCATCGTGGTGAGTCCGTCGGGGCACGGCTCGCTGTCGCGAGCCGTGCCCACCACGAGTATCGGGGACGACGATGCCGTCCGGGTCAGGTGCGCCAGCATGAGGAGGGTCGAGTGGTCCGCCCAGTGCAGGTCCTCGAGCACGAGCAAGACCGGGGCGCGATGCGAGGAGTCGGCGACGACCGAGACAACCGCCTCGAAGAGGCGATAGCGCGCCTCTTCGGGATCACCCGCGGGCGGCGCCGCGTCGAAGCCCGTCAGCTCGGGGAGCAGGCGTGACAGCTCCCCTGCCGCCCAGCCCGGGAGGGCGTCCCTGCTGACCCGATGCCTGAGCGACTCGACGAACGGGCCGTAGGGTGCCGGCGAGTCCTCGTAGCAGCGCCCTGCCCACACGTCGGCGCCTGATGCATGCGCCTCGCCCGCAAACTCCGCGGCGAGCCGGCTCTTCCCGCTGCCGGCCTCGCCGGTGATCAGCACCGCGCACAGATCGCCCTCCCCGGCGCGGGCCAGTGCCGAGCGCAGCTGCTCGAGCTCGGCCTCCCGCCCGACCATAGGCGCCGGCTCGGAGCGGGCCATACATCGGAGGTAGCGGGACGGGTGGGGATTGAGCCTCGGCGGGCTCGCGCTTCGAGGCCGCGGTCGAAGCTCCGTTGGTGGCTCTGTGAGGCACCGACTCGCCGCGTCGGACCCCCTCGACCAGTTCCCGGCACCCTGCCGATGGGGCGATGCCGAGCTCGCGCTGAAGCCGCGCGCCGTAGGCCTGGTACGCGGCGAGCGCACCGGCCCGATCGCCCGCTGCCGCGAGCCGGCGCACCAGCCCGCGCTGAGCCTCCTCCGAGAGGGGGTCGAGGGTCACCTGCTCCCGGGTGCGGTGCAGGGCCGCATCGAGATCCCCGGAGCGCTCGGCCTCCTCCGCCAGCTGGCCGAGCACACCGAGCAACCGATGGCGATGGTACTCGCGCGGCTCGTTCACCCAGTCGTCGTCCAGGTCCGCGAGCAGGTCACCCCGGCAAAGGGCCGCGGCCTGCAGGAGCTCCCCGCTTGAGACCAGCCGATCGAAAGCATCGAGGTCGATCCGCAGCTCGGCGCCCGGCTCGATTCCCACGCGCTCGCGGGTGGCGGTCACCACATTCGCGCCTTCTGGGCCGAGCTCCCGTTTCAGGGTGGCGAGGGTGGTCCGGAGGCTGGAGCGCGCGCTCTCGTCGAGCACGTCGGGCCAGAAGACCGAGGCGACGCGGGCCCGGGGATGAAGCCCGGGGTGGATGGCGAGCCAGCCGAGCAAGGAACGCGCTCTATTGCTCGCGATCTGGTCAACGGGCGCCCGTCCGCCTCGAGCGAGAGCTCACCGAGCACGGAAAGATTGAGCATGCGACACGTAGGCTACTCGGACGAGGCGTGCCCGCCTAGACACAGAATTGGTGGGTACGCGGCACGGGAGCGGGAGCCAGCGAGCGATGATCAGGGCGGCGAGGATGATGGCCCGCGACCGCAGGCTGGGCACGGCTCCACCGCTCCCGCCGGGCGGGTGGCAGGTCGTCGCGAGCGCGCCCGCAGCTCGGTGGCGAGGAGGAGGGCGAGCGGCGAGCCCGACCAGGACGACCACGGCGATCCACCCCGTTGCGGCCGATGCGACGCGGCCGGCGCCGGGGACCGCCCAGCGCGCGCGACCCTGGATCGCGGACGCCGAGATCGGGACCGGGTCGTTCTCGGCGTTGGCGTCGCCCTTCGTCACCCACCTCGGCGCGTCGCCCGGGAGCCGCTTGACGACCCGGTGCGCGACGAGCCGCCCGCGGACGAGCGGATCCTCGAAGACGATGACCATCCCGGGCTCCACGAGCGCCCATCGACTGGCTCGACGACCGCCAGTGACCTCGAGGGGTATTCGGGGCCATGCTGGCCGTCTTGATCGGCTGGAACTTCCAGCCGGCGAGGAATGCGGTTCCGAGCAGGACGCAGAGCGGAAGCAGGATCGCGATGGCGAGCGCGGCGATGGGGACTATCGAGCCCCACCGCCGCCCTGGAGCTCGTCTCACTCCTGCGCTGTGAACTTGAACCTCCATGTTCCGCGGTAGCTCTGCGCCTTCAGCACGTTGCTATGCCTGGGCGACCCACCTGAAGCGCCACGTGGCGCGGTCGCTCTGGGCCCTCTGGACCTCATCGCTCGGGGTATCCCCTGGGTACTCGACGGTCGTGCGGAAGCACCGCGTCCCGCCGGCTGCGATCGTGCCGAGCGGGGCCGGTCCAACTGTTGCGTTGCCGCTCAGCAACACGTTCAACACGGCGGAACTGATGTTCTCGGTCGCGCAGTCCAGCTTCACGTAGTTGAGACTGAGCACGCTCGAGAGCTCGCCGGCCCCAGCCGCTGCCGCACGTGGTGTCGCCGTGCAGCGCCTCGTCGCCGGTGCAGGCGTAATCGACGTCGCTGAGCTCGTCGCTCAGGGCACTGAGCGTCACCTGCTGGCTGCCGACATTCTTGATGCAATACAACTGCGCGTTGCTCACGAAGTTCGGCGTGACCCCGGTGACCGTGTGAAAGGGGCTCGTCAGGTCCTCGGAGAAGGCTGCCGCAAGCGACACCCGGGGTGGCGCCGCCGGCGGTCGCGGTGGCCACCTGGATGTCCGCCGATGCGGCCATGGCATCCGACTCCGCCGAGTTCTGGCCTGACCGCGCCGAGTCCTGCAGCGCCGCGAACAGGCCCGTGCCGCCGATCAGGCACACCAGCCCGCCGAGTACAGCAAACGTCACGAGGACTGAGCGCTTCGTTTTTCTCTCCCGACCCGTGGGTTGCTCCTTGGTGGTCATGCCTTCGCCTTGCTTGTTCATGTCTTCTCCCTCACTTGTAGAAATGCCTCACGGCAAGGACTCTCCCGCCGGCGCGTTTCGCCAGCGTGAGCCCAGCGTGATTTCTCCGTGAGAGCGGTCCATGGGGTCCAGGAGACCCCCCTGTCCCGGAGCGAGCGCCGATCTCTAGGCACCTGACTCGGCGTCGTTCGCCTGCGCCGTCCGATCATGCGCACAGTCGCCGCGATCCGGCGGAACGCCGATCGTGTCGTCCGAGCCGGTGCGGCGGAGCCGCCCGTGCGCGAAGAAACTCCTGCAGGGCCGTAAGCGATACTTGGCAAATGCGGCGGAACGTCGTGGCCCTAGGCGCTGTCGCTGCCGTCGTGGGGGCCTGGCTCTTCCTCGTTGCCCGGCAGGTCGCGGACGGCGGCTTCTACTCCGATGACTACGGGGTCCAGTGGGATTGGGCCCACGACGGTTACTGGGGAGCCGTCGACACCCAATTCGACGCCCTTGGCAGCAAGCCCCTCCTCGCCTTTGCCCTGCCCGCCCCGTACACGGTGTTCGGCTCCGATCCGACCGGGCACCACGTGCTGGCCGCGGCGCTCGTCCTCGCGACCGTAGTCGCCTTCTACTTCGTCCTGCGCGGACTTCGCTTCGGGGCGCTCGACGCCACAGCGATCGCACTCCTCGCGCTCCTGTTCCCGTGGGCGTCGGGCGTCAGGTTGTGGCCCGCCGGGAGCCTGAACAATCTCGCCGTCCTCCTCCTCTTCGCCGGGCTCCTGGTGGCGCTGCGCGGTCTCCGGGTGGCCGGACCGCGCGGGTATCTCATCCACCTAGCGGCCTCTGCGCTCTACGCAGCCAGCGTCCTCACCTACGACGCGACGACGGTCGTCGCAGCAATGCTCTGGCCCGCATACGTCTGGCTGCGCGGCTGGCGCACGGCGCTGCCGCGCGCGCTCATGGACCTCGCGGCGGTGGGAGCGGCGGCTGCGTACACGGCGGCCCACACCTACAAGGACGTCGCCGAGTTCTCCGACCAGCTCGCCCACGTGCCCGAGATCCTGCGCGAGGGGGCCGACGTGATCGCGGCGTCGCTGGTTCCGGTGTCGGTGCCGGCGGAGATCTCCCCCGTCCTGACCGTGATCGTCCTCGGCGTCGCCGTCGCGGTGCTCGTCATCGCAGCGCTGCGCGGGCGCGCCTCAGCTGGGACCGGTTCAGGAGAGGGGCTCCGCTGGGCGGCCGTGGCGGCGGTGGCCCTCGGCGTGCTCGCGTTGTCCTGGGCGATCTACATCCCCCAGGCGTTCTACACGCCCACGTTCCGGGGACTCGAGGACCGGGTAAACGTCCTCGCGCTCTATCCAGCGGTGGTCCTCGTCTGGGCCGTCCTCCGCTCGGCCGGTGGTCTCGTCTCGAGACACGGCTATCCCGTCGCGGTCGCCGGGGCGATCGCGATCGTCATCGGCTACGCGATCCAGGACGGGCGCCAGGAGCGAGACTGGGCCGAAGCGGCGGAGCATCAGGAACTGGTACTGGAGGCGGTCGACCACGCGTCGCCCCCCGAGGGCTCGCTGGTCCTCACCTTCGGCCACCCGGCCGAGACCGCGCCCGGAGTCCCGGTCTTCAACGCCTCGTGGGATCTCCATCCGGCCGCCCAGCTCCTCGGCAGAGCGATCCACACCTATCCGGTCTTCAAGGGCGCCAGGCTGAAGTGCTCCGCCGAGTCCCTGACGGTTCAGCGCCTCCCGACGCCCCTTTACCGGGTCATCCACCTCCATCAACGGGGGACGCCGCGGACGTTCCCATACTCGCAGGTCGTGTTCGTAGACGCCGAGACCGAACGCCACGCGGTGATCCGGACGCGCGAACAGTGCCTCGATGCCCTGAGCAGTTACCCCCCGGGGCCCTGGCGCGGTTGATCATCGTCCGGCCTACCGCGGGTCGGCGCGGCGGCTCGGACGGCGGCTTCGGAAGACCCAGGCGGCGAGCGCGCAACCGACCAGCACCAAGCCGATGAAGATCGGCAGTCGAAGCCCTCGATCGGAGCCCTTCTCTTCATCGCCTGTCTGCGGCTCGACTCTTTGCGCAGGGAATGCGGCGCGACTCACCGTGTCGCTCACCTGGAGGCAGTAGCCGTACGCGGTCAGCTCGACCGAGCCGAACCAGCCGAAGCCGGTCGCCGACCAGGTGCCCTTGCGCGTGAAGTACCCCTCCGCGAACAGGGCGTCATCGGAGCCGTTGAAGCTGAAGCCTCCGGCGGTCAGGGCGCGGCCCGCCGGGCAGGGCGGAGTCGTCGCCGTCGCCGCCTCGCCGTCATCGACCGTCGCCGAGGCGGAGACCTCCGTGAGCGGCAGGCTCCGATCCTCCGCGCAGTGGGCGATCGCGGTGAGCTCGCCGCCGTCCGCGTCGACCGCGCCGGCGCTGACCCGCCATGCGCTCGTCCCCACCGCCCTCGACTCGGTGATGTAGTTGCCGCCGTACATGATTCCGCCGTAGCCGACGATTCCCGGCGTCGTGAAGTTCGTGCGCTGGAACCCGCCGGAGAAGAGCTGGGTGCCCTCGGGACAGCGAGCGGTCACAGTCCCCGTCCCGCCCCGCTTGACGAAGGTCGTCTCGTGCGGCGAGACGGTCGGGACCAGTCCCCGCCCGCAGATCACCTGGAGGAGTCCCCGGCGCGGGGTGGTGTGGGCGGGACTTGGATCGACGAGGGTGGGGGTGACGTGGAATCCGCCCTGCACCCCGAGCCGCTCGTAGGAGTGCGGATAGATGCCCTCTCCGTCGCCGGCGAGGGGCGTCGCATTGAACATGCCGCCCCCGAGCGGGAAGCTGCCCTCGGGGCAGAGGACCTCGAACCTCGCGATCTCGTCGGCGACGCCCATCCGGAAGCCGTTGGTTGCAGCCGTGAGGTCCCTGAGTGGCCCGATCCCGCCGGCAAGCGCTTCCTCACTGAGCCCGCCGCCGCCCTGCACGTAGACCGGGCCGTAGTCGGAATCGAGAATGAAGACCCTCCCCTTCGCTCCGGCGCGAATCGCGAGAACGAGGCGGTTGCACTCGGTTTCCTCATCGATCACGTTCACCAAGTCGAAGCCTTGGACCGAATCGAGGTCGGCCGTGACCACAACCTCGATGCCCATCTCCCGGCGGAGCAGCGCCGCCACCTCGTCCGGGGCCGGGTAGCACTCGGCGTCGGAGCCGATTCGCTCGGTCGCCACGATCTTGAATCCCTCCTCGAGCTCCCTCGTGGCTTCGTCGTAGCCGCCGGAGATTGCCGCCGGCGCAGCCTGCGACCAGAGCAGAACCCCGAGGAGAGCGAGGATCGGGAGAAGGACTCGGTTCATCGACGGATTTGAACGTTTCGGCGATTCGCCGAGCAAGCAGGAGGCGCGCCCGACTGGACTCGAACCAGTGACCTTCGGTTTCGTAGACGAATCGCGGGACCACCGCGAACGGCTTGGCGAAGCCAAGGAGAGATCGCCTGGGCGCGTTGCGCGCCAGTCTGCGCGCCAGCCAGCATCTCATGCCACCCTAACCAGAGGCGCGTGATCCGACCACCCTTGCCCAGTCGCTCGCCGGTGGCGGGGTGACGGTCTCGAACGCGACCTTCACCGGCGCGAACCGGGCCGGCGGATCGTTCACCGGCGGAACGGGGAACGTCGGCCCCGCCTCCGGGGTCGTCCTCAGCAGTGGCTTTGTGCAGACATACCCGCCTGATTTTCCGAATCCTGGTGATCCTGGCGATGACCCGTGCTCCCGCGGCGTCGAAGGCCCGAACAACTGCAATGAGGATCCCAGCGCCCCGGATGGTTCGGACAATACCGCCGCGCTTGGAACCGCCGGCGACTCGGCCCTCGACGCGATTGTGTCCCCCAACCTCACTGAGGACGCGACGATTCTCGAGTTCGATTTCATCCCTACGCAGGGGACCGTCGACTTCAGCTACGTCTTCTCCTCCGAGGAGTACAACGACTTCGCAAACTCCGCCTTCAACGACGTCTTCGCGTTCTTCGTCAACGGCACGAACTGCGCGCTCGTGCCTGGCACGAGCGATCCGGTGTCGATCAACACGATCAACAACGGCGATCCGGAGGGTGACCCCGACCCCCCACAACGCCCATCTGTATCGCGACAACGTCCGCCCAACGCCGGGGTCGATCGACTCCCAGATGGACGGGTTGACGACGGTTCTCACCTGTCACGCGACGGTCAACGCCGGAGTGACCAACCACATCAAGCTGGCGATCGCCGACGTAAGCGACGATGCGCTCGATTCAGCGGTATTCATCCAGGCCGGCAGCCTCGTCAGCGGCAACCTGCTCACCGTGTCCAAGAGCCGGCACGGGCGGCGGCACAGTCACGAGCTCGCCGGCCGGGATCAATTGCGGCGTCGACCTGCTCTGCCACCTTCGTCTCACCGACCATGGTGTCGCTGACGCCCACTCCGGACGCGACCTCGACGTTCGCCGGCTGGAGCGGCGCCTGCACCGTACTACCGTCCCCTGCGTCGTGACCATGGACGCGGCGCAGTCGGTGACGGCGACATTCAACGCGCTGCCCACGAACACGCTTGACGGTGACCAAGGCGGGAACGGCAGCGGAGGCGTGACCAGCTCGCCCAGCGGGATCAACTGCGGGGCGACCTGCTCCAGTCCGTTCCTACAGACCGCCACCGTCACGTTGACGGCCGACCCCTGATACGGGATCCGACTTCACGGGGTGGAGCGGCGAGGGCTGCAGCGGCACCGGCACCTGCATCGTCAGCATGAGCCAGGCGCGCTCGGTGACGGCGACGTTCACGCTCCAGAAGCGCTCGCTCACCGTCAGCAAGGCCGGCTCCGGGACCGGGACCGTGACCAGCTCGCCGGCGGGATCGACTGCGGTGCGCTCTGCGCGGTCGACTACGACTACGGCACCTCGGTCACGCTGACGGCGATCGCCGCTTCCGGCAGCACCTTCGCCGGCTGGTCCGGCGACTGCAGCGGCACCGGTACGTGCGTGCTGTCGATGACGGCAAACCACAGCGCGACCGCGACGTTCAACCTCGTCGTCGTCCCCGGCCTCCGGCTCAGACGTGTCAGGGCACGGCCGCGACGATCGTCGGCACCGAGGCAAGGATGTGCTCAAGGGGACCAAGCAAGCCGACGTGATTGTCAGGCTCGGTGGCAAGGACCAGATCAAGGGCAGGAAGGGCGACGACCTGGTCTGTGCCGGGGCGGGCAAGGATCACGTGGTCGGAGGCGCCGGCGACGACGACCTCTTCGGCGAGGCGCTATCGGTACAACCCCGAACCAAACGCCGGGGCCATCCTGTTAGCCGCTGAGGATCTTCTTCTTCTCCTCGCGAAACTCGGTCGCGGTCAGCAAGCCCTTCTCCTTGAGCTCTCCGAGTCGCTCGAGCCTGTCGAGCTTCGCGTCCTCCGGATGGCGATCGCCGTCGGTGAGGCCCCTGGCCGCCACACCCACCCTGCGGCCTGCTTCGGTGGTCGCGCGCTGGAAGCGCTCGCGCATGGACCGGACCCAGTCGCCCCGCTTCGCGCCCGGGAACTCGACGAGGGTCTTCCGGCGCAGCGCCTCCAGACCGACCCCGGCCAGCGTGATCAGCAGGAGAGCGAGCACGAGCTGGCGAGTTCCCGGCGGCGGCCACACGATCAACACGAAGAGGGCGGCCGCTCCGAAGATCGACCAGACGAGCTCGCGTCGATCGCGCAGGGTCGGCGCCAGCGCCCGGCGGATCCCGACCGCGTACCCGGACGGCGAGGCCAGGAACGCCGCGACCACGAAGACGACGCCGTAGATGATCACGCTTGTCGCGATGCTCTGGAGCAGGGCGGTCCCGATGTCCCAGGCGTGCCGGGCGGGCTCATTCGCAGCCTCGGTCTTGGAGAGCGAGTCGACGAACAAACCCTTGAGTGCGTTGCGCACCGCGATGGCCGCAAGGCCCGAGGCGATCAGGCCGAGGCCGTAGCCGAGCACCACCATCCAGCGCCGCCCCTTTGCGAGATATACCGCCAGCGCGAAGAGGGCCAAGGTGCCGAGCATGAAGAGCCAGGCGAGCCCCTCGATCACTTTGGTGACCGTACGGGCGGTGTCGAGGTCCTTGGAGTCGGCTACCTGCAGCTGCCCGACGTCCGGCGGCAGTCTCTGGTTGAGCTGCTTCTTCAGCCCGATGCGGTCCGCCAGCTGAAGGACAAGCGGCCGCAGGTTGAGCACCACCTGGCCGTTCTCACTCGAGACCACCTCGTTGTCGCCCTTCAGGATCGAGACCAGCTGGCGGTGCGCGATTCGGTTCGCGTCCTTCCAGGCCTGCTGAATGCGGGGGGACTGGAGGGCCTGCTCGGCCGCCCGCGTCGCGAACTGACGCACCCCGGCGGCCAGCGGGGCCGAGAACTGCTGGGTGCCGCGCGGCAGGCGCTGCTTGATGACCGCGGACACGTCGACGTTCGCGTAGAGCTGGTCGACGGCGTAGGTGGCGACTGCGTCTGAGATCGCCTTGTCCTCGAGCAGCTTGCCGCTGGTGTCCACCCACTGATCGGTGTCGAGCGCCTGGCGGTCCACCCAGCTGGTGAAGATCGCCAGGAAGGCGAGGATCGAGGCAAGGACTACCAGGATCCGGACCGTGATCCGGTACCGCGTCTCGGGCGGGTCCGGCGACGCCATGGCCCGCTGACGCTAGCGCCGGAGAGGCGGACTCAGCGCAAGGACTCAGCCAGCCTCTCTCGACGCGCGCCGCCCAGTGTTTGCGCGCCGAACTTCGGTTAGTTGCCCTGGCGTTGCCCACCTCCGCGCGATCCGCATGAACACTGCGGTTGCGGAGCGACTGGCGGACTAGGAGTTCGACCCTCCCCCTTCCCTTTTCGTGGCCAACGCCCGCCGGGGGGAGGGGGCGGGGTGCTCGGGGTGCGAGCTAGGAGGTTGATGAATTGATCGACCACTCATCGAAGGAATCAAACACAGTCTGCTGGGCCCGGACGAGCGCCATGTGTCCTCTTCCCGCAAGCTCGCCCGGCAGCGCAGTATCTCGCTGGACTGATGGGCTGACTAGCCGTTGAAGGCCCGCGCTTTGGGGGCTTCGAATTCTCAGCAGCGGCGTGTCTTTGAGGAGCCCCGAGCTTTCGCTATCCAGCGAACCGCCGCTTCTCGTCCAAAGCGGCTAACGACTATGGTTGGCCCCGATGAAGGCGAGCTTCCGCATGACGCTGATCGTTTCGCTGGCCTTGGCAGCTGGGGCGCTCATGGTCGCCGGATGTGGCGGCGACGACAAGCCGGACTACTGTTCGGATGTGAGCGATCTCCAGAGCTCGGTCGACGAGCTCAAGAGCGTCGACCTCGGGGGGACCGACACCCTCTCTACCGTCCAGACGGACGTGGATGCGGTTCAGAGTGACGCAAACGCGGTCGTGAGCTCGGCCAAGGCGGACTTCCCGGACGAGACAAGCGCCTTGGAATCGTCCTTCTCGACCCTCTCGACCTCGGTCAAGGAATTGCCCGCGTCGCCGACGGCCGAGCAGCTGCTTGCACTCGCGCCGCAGATCGCCAGCACCGTGTCGGCTGCGGACAACCTCAAGAGCGCCACGAGCTCGGCCTGCGACTGAAAGTCGGCCGATCCCGACGGGGGAGTCGGTATTCCTCGCTCCCGCTTTGCGCGAAGCGGGAGGGACAGGTCAGACCGCTCCTTTCCATGCAAAGCGACGGCGCCGCACTTCGAAGTCACCCAGCTGAGAAAGGCGCCTTGCGGTGCGTGTTCAGACAGTGAAGCTCACTAAGCGAGGCGACTCGTCGGCCTACACCGCGCCCTATCCCACATCGGCGGCAGTTGCGCGCCAGATGCGCGCCAATCAGTCGCGAATCAGGCGGTCTTAGGCGGACTCAGGCGGGAATCGCCGCCGTGCTGCTGAGAGAGCGTAAATCGCGTGGGGAAGCGGAATCGGCTCTGTAGATTCAGCGCGCCCGACAGGATTCGAACCTGTGACCTTCGGTTTCGTAGACCGACGCTCTATCCAACTGAGCTACGGGCGCGTGTGATCCATTATCGCGGCGGTTGAGGGTACCGCGCTCCTAGCGAGAACCGGGTCGGTGACCGCGACGTCGTCCTCGACCTCGACCAGCTTGCGACCGCGGTCGGCGAGCTCAGCCTCCCTTGATTGCCGCACTTTCAGGCTAGGCGCGGATGAAGACCGGCGCCCCCAACGGAACCCGGGCGAAGAGGGAGACCATGTCGGTGTCGCTGGCCCGAAGGCAGCCCGCCGAGTTGGCGCCGCCGACGGCGCCTGGGGTCCCGTGGATCGCGATCCGGTCGCCGCCGATCCAGTTCGGCGGCAGGTTCGGCTGGTGGCCGGTGAGGGCGAGCACGCAGCAGCCGTAGTAGGGACCGACACCCGGCCCGGCGAGGCCGTCGGTGACCGAGTAGTCGCCGAGCGGAGTCGGCGAGCCGGGCGAGCCGACGGTGACCGGGAAGCGGTCGAGGACCCTGTTTCCGTAGTGGAGCTCGAGCATCTGGGCGGAGGTGCTGGCGGTGATCCAGAAGCGCGTCTCTGAGACCTCGAGCAGCGTCCGGTCATCGCGGATCCAACCGACCCCGTTGTAGACCTCGGGGGTGTGGACCCCGAACCAATCGCCCTTGATCTCGGAGATCCAGAAGGTACGGGGGGTGTCGAACTCGGTCTCGTCGCCGAGCGATGGCGATCACCGTGCCCCCCGGGGCGTCCCGGAGCTCGACCTCCTCTCCGGGCTGCACCCTCGCGATCGGGAAGTGAGGGGCCCGCTCGGTTGGAGGCGGATCGGGGATCAGATCGCGCCGGCGAGAGCCGGGCGACGCCCCGCAGTGCCCCGAACAGATCGAGGCCGGCGCCAGCGGCGCTGTCGGAGCGCGCGTCATCCTCCCCGCCCCGGAGGAGCAGCATCAGGGCGATACCCACCGCCGCGACGAGCAGCAGAGAGAGGGCCGGATGGCGCCTGAGCGCCCGCCCGATATCGGCGATTGCGGGCGCCTTCACAGCGGAGAGGGAGGGATTCGAACCCTCGAGAGAGCTATTAGCCCCCTACTCGCTTAGCAGGCGAGTGCCTTCAGCCGCTCGGCCACCTCTCCGGAGCGGTGGCAGGCCGACGCGTGCCACCAAGCACCCGATTGTAGGCTGGAGCGAGCGATGCCGGAACCTGACGAGAACCCCACGCCGCCCACCCCGGAGACGACCGAGGAGTCCGCCGCGGCGCGGAACGGAGCGCCGAGCGAGGAGGCGACGAGGCCGCTGGCGGCCTTCGAAACGCCGACGCCGCTGCCCATGCCGACGCCCAGGGAGGCGAACGAGCGCTACGAGTCGGTCTTCGCAGACGTCCAGGCGCCGTTCGCCTTCGTCGACCTGGACGCCGTCTGGAACAACGCCGCGGAGATGCTGCGGCGCTCCCGCGGCAAGCCGATCCGGATCGCCAGCAAGTCGATCCGCAGCCGGCCGATCCTCGAGCGCCTGCTCGCGCTCGACCGCGGCTTCCAGGGTGTCCTCTCCTTCACCCTGCCCGAGGCGCTGTGGCTTTGGGAGCGGGGGCTCCGGGACCTGGTGATCGCCTACCCGACCACCGACCGAGCCGGCCTCACCCGCCTCGCCCGGCTCACCGCCGAACATCCCGACGAGGCACCGGTGCTGATGGTCGACTGCCCCGAGCACCTCGACCTGATCGAGACGTGTCTGCGACCTCGTTCGTCGCCCCGATCCGGGTGGCGATCGACATCGACTGCTCCTGGTGGCCGCTGGGCGGGGTGCTCAAGGTCGGCCCGAAGCGCTCCCCGGTGCGGACCGCCGAGCAGGCGGTCGCGCTCGCCCGCGAGATCGAGCGCCGGGAGCGGGTGAAGCTGGTCGGGCTGATGGCCTACGAGGGACAGATCGCCGGCGTCGGCGACAACGCCCCGCGCAAGGCGATCCGCAACCTCCTGATCCGCGGGCATGCAGTCGGCCTCGGCGAAGGACGTCGAGGCACGGAGGGCGGAGATCGTCTCCGCGGTCGCCGAGATCGCGGAGCTCGAGTTCGTCAACGGCGGCGGCACCGGCTCGATCGGGCTGACCTCGGCGGAGTGGGCGGTGACCGAGATCGCGGCGGGGTCGGGGTTCTACGCGCCGGTCCTCTTCGACAACTACCGCTCCTTCGCGCTCCATCCGGCGGCGATGTTCGCGCTGCCGGTGGTTCGCCGCCCCGGCCCGAGGGTCGCCACGGTCCTCGGCGGCGGCTATCTCGCCTCGGGGGTCGGCGCCAAGGACCGGATGCCGGTCCCCCACCTTCCCGCCGGGCTCAAGCTCGATCCGTTCGAGGGCGCCGGCGAGGTGCAGACGCCGCTGCTCGGGGCAGCCGCCGCCCGCCTCGGGATCGGCGACCGCGTCTACTTCCGCCACGTGAAGGCGGGCGAGCTCTGCGAGCGCTTCGACCGCCTCTACCTGATCACCGGGAACACGATCAGGGACGAGGTGCCCACCTACCGGGGCGAGGGCAAGACGTTCCTCTAGTCGCGACGATCTCGCCTCAGCGGGAGGCGACCGGCCCAGGACCCGGTCGAGGTAGAGGTTGCGGAAGCGCCCCTCGGGGTCGAGCCGGGCGCGCAGCGCCCGGAAGTCCTCCCAGTGCGGGTAGCGCTCGGCCAGTGTCGCCGCGGTCTGGAAGTGTCGCTTCCCCCAGTGGGGGCGGCCGCCGTACTCGAGCATGATCGCCTCAACCGAGCGGAAGTAGCTCTCCCAGGACATCCCCTGGTACTGGTGTACGGCGATATAGGCGGTGTCGCGGTCGTGCGTCGGGCTGAGCCATGAGTCGTCGGCGGCGACGAAGCGGACCTCGATCGGAAAGCCGACCGGCGGCTGGGCGCGCTCGGCGGCGTCGAGCACCCGGCGGGCGGCCTCGGCGGCGTGGCGCCGCGGGATCGCGTACTCCATCTCGGTGAAGCGGACCCGCCGGTCACTGGCATAGACGCGATAGCTGCGGTCGACCTTGGTGCTCTTGCCCATCTGAGACGCGACGAAGCGGGAGAGCCGGGGGATCCGGGCCGGCAGCCGCCGGCCGAGCCTCGCGACCCCGCCGATCACCCAGTTCTCCAGCACAACCTCCTGCCCGTACTCGAGCAGCGGCGTTGCGGGGCTTCGGCGGCTCGTCGGTGCGCTCGCTCTGGCGCAGCAGGGCGGTCTCGGTGTGGGGGAAGACGTAGAACTCGAAGTGGTCCGAGCCGTCGGCGAGATCCTGGACTCGCTCCAGGGTCTCCTCCAGCGGCAGCGGCGAGTCGATCCGGCGGATGGTGAAGGCGGGAACCGTCCTCAGGGTGACCGTGGCGATCACCCCGAGCGCCCCCAGCCCCACCCGGACCGCCGGCAGCAGCTCCGGCTCGGAGTCGGCGGAGATCTCGAACAGGGTGCCGTCGGGGAGCACCAGCTCGACCGCCTCGACCAGCGTCGAGAGATTTCGAAACCGGGCGCCGGTGCCGTGGGTCGCGGTCGAGATCGCCCCGGAGATCGTCTGCTTGTCGATGTCGCCGAGGTTCTCGAGCGCCATCCCGTAGCCCCAGATCGCCTCGCTGAGCGCCCGCAGCCCGATCCCGGCCTCCACCTTCACCAGGCCGGCATCGCGGTCCACGTCGAGCACCCGATCGAGGCGATCCATCCGCAGCATCGCCCCCCCGGTGCAGGCAACGTCGGTGAACGAGTGTCCGGCGCCGACCGCGCGCACCGTCAGTCCCGCCTCGGTCGCGCGCTGCACCGCATCCACCAGCTCTCCTCGGCCGCTCGGGCGCTCGATCCGGACGGGCAGGCATCGCTGATCGCCGGCCCAATTCCTCCATCCCTTCGCCATCGGCGGGAGCCTAGTGCCCCGTCCGACCGCGCCCGCCGCGTGGTGGCGGCGACCGCACTGGTATACGTTCGGGCGATGGGAGGAGTCCGCTACGAGCAGGCCTCCGAGGGAAAGGTCCGCCCCTTCGATCCGACCCAGCCGAAGGACCGGTGGATGAGCTTCCTCGCCTGGAGCGCCCGCCAGCGACCTGTCACCTGGTTCCTGGTCAACGTCGGCCAGCGGATCGATCCGCCACTGATGAAAATCAGCGGTGGCCGGCTGAAGAGCACCTTCAACGCGCCCCAGGTGCTGCTCACCCACACGGGAGCGAAGAGCGGGAAGGAGAGAACGACGCCGCTCGCCTATTTCACGGACGGCGACGACGTGATCCTGATCGCGTCAAAGGGCGGAGCGCCCCACCACCCCGCCTGGTACCACAACCTGGTCGCCCACCCCGAGGTCGAGCTCTGGAGCAAGGGGGGCGGTGGCCGCTACCGGGCCCGGGAGGCCGAGGGAGCGGAGCGAGAGCGGCTCTGGAAGCTGACGACTGATTTCTATCCCGGCTACGCCAGGTACCAGGAGCGCTGCCCCGAACGCCGGATCCCGGTGATGGTCTGCTCACCGCTGGACGGCTGACCGCCGACTAGCCTTTCCGCTGCACCCGGAGGGGTGGCAGAGTCTGGTTTATTGCGGCAGCCTTGAAAGCTGCTGACCGGGTTCTCCCGGTCCGGGGGTTCGAATCCCTCCCCCTCCGCTCGCTGAGCCGGACGCGACCACCCGCCTGAGCTGGACGGACGCCCCCGCTAGTGGGTCTTGACACTCAGCGAGATTTTCCCCAGCGGTTCGCCGCCGACGAAGTCATTGCTCGGGTTGCCGGTGTTGCTCGGGAAGACCGTGTTGAGGACCAGCGCGGAGAGTGGATCGAGAGTGGATCGAGCAGGACCGGCGCGTTCGTGACCGTCACATCCTTGGCATGGACATCGGCCGAGGTCGGGCGCTGGGGCCTGTCTCGAGGCCTATTCGGCGGAGGCGGAGGTGGCGCGGATGGCCACGGTCGAGTTCCGGCGGCCGGACCCGAAGCCCAGCGCCGCTATCGCGAGACCTTGAGGCGGCTCGTGCCGTTTGTTCAGGGAGGGGGCGCACGTACGCGAAGAGCGACATCCTGCCCCGCGACCTAGAGCTGATGGCGGGGGCGGGGGCGGGGCCGAAGCGATCTTCTTCGACGAGGTCGTCGCTGATAGGACAGAAGAGCTCCCGACTCTGCTCCCCAACATCCTCTTCACGGTCCTCGTGCCCTACGTCGGCCCAGAGGCGGCTAGGGCAGAAGTGCAGCGGACCCGAGACTAGGCCGTGCGAGCCCGCTCCCGCTCGGCGGCTGCTCTCTCGGGGCCGAGGAAGGGCTGGGTGATCCAGTAGACGATGTCGGGCAGCCGCCCCGGCAGGCGCGTCGTGGCGCCGTGGAGGACCTCACTGTAGATGAGCTCATTGATGCCACCGACGATCGCAACGGAGGTGATCCCTGGCAGCTCGTTCGATGACTGGTTCCGACCGGCTTCGACAAGCTCGCCGAGCTGGCGCAGGGCAGCGTCGCGGCGGACGAGTGCCTTCGGTCCTGCCGCGAGCACTTCGACGATCGCAAACCTTGTCCCCTCTGGCCAGCCGGCGAGCAACTCGAGGAAGGCCGCCATGCTGATGCGGATGCGCTCAGCCCACGGCGCGTCCGCTTCCTGGTTGAAGGCCGTGGACGCCGTGTCGAACAACCGCGCCGAGACGTAGTCGTAGGAAGCGAGGAAGCAGTCCTCGCGGTCGCCAAAGAGGTCGTAGAAGGTCGCCCGCGACACCCCGGCGCGCTGGACCACATCGACGACGCGGGTTTCCTGGTAACCGCGCTCGGCCACCGCCTCGATCATCGACTGGATAATCCGCGCCCGCTGCGACTCGGTCACCTCCTCGCGCGAGAGACCGTGCCGATCGCGCGGCAACTGCACTCCATCGCCGAGTGGTAGCCGACCTCGTAGCCGGTGTGAAAGAACTGGCCGGGCTCCCCCTGCTCCGGCCCCGGCAGGGCCACCCGCCTGCCGGGTGGCTCCTCGAAGCTGACCTCGGTGGTCCGAAGCCGCGGCGTGGGCCCTGATCACCTCGCCGTCGGCATCGGAAAGCTTCGCCCGAACCAGCTCCACGCTCCGTCCCGGACACACGATCTCCGCCTCGACCCGAAGCAGCTCGATCGGCACAGACCGCAAGCAGGTCGTAGGTGATCCGGCCGACCTGCGCAGGCGGGCCCTCCCCGCTCCCCAGCCGCCCACCGCTCAGCCGCTCGATCTCGCGGCCGATCAGCGCCGCCGGCGGGCCCGCGTGCTGGGCGCCGGGGTCCCACGGTCCCCTGGTGAGCTCGGTGGCCAGGTAACGGTCGCCGTCGCGCTCGTAGAAGGAATCGGGCACGCGCGGCATCGATGACTGTTTAGCGTCGCTTCAGCCCCGGAGCTACCCTCGACTGTGTCCCGCAGAACGGAGGAAAAAGTGGAGAAGGTGAAGAAGACTGAGGAGGAGTGGAGGCGCGAGCTCACCCCCGAGCAGTACGAGGTCGTGCGCCAAAAGGGCACCGAGGCGCCGTTCACCAGCGAGCTCAACGACAACAAGGGCGAGGGCACCTACAAGTGCGTCGCCTGCGGGCAGCCGCTGTTCGACTCCGAGACCAAGTTCGATTCGGGCACCGGGTGGCCGAGCTTCTACCGGCCGATGGATGACGAGGCCGTGGAGACCGAGGCGGACAACAGCCTGCTGATGCGGCGCACCGAGGTGCTCTGCTCACGCTGCGATGCCCACCTGGGCCACGTCTTCGACGACGGACCGCAACCCGACCGGCCAGCGCTACTGCATCAACGGCTGCGCGCTCAAGTTCGACGAAGAGGCGTAGTCAGACTTTTCCGCCGGCCCCGAGGTAGCTGAAGCGGACGGCGAGAGCCACCGCTTCGGTCCTCGTGTCCACCTCCATGCGCGCGATCGCGTTGCGAACGTGCGTGTGGACGGTGGCCGGGCTGAGCGAGAGCCGGTCGGCGATCTGCTTCACCCGCAGGCCCTCGGCCAGCAGCTCGAGGATCTCCCGCTCGCGCGGGGTGAGCTCGAGCAGCTTCTCGACCTCGCCGGCGCCCTGGCCGAGCTCGGTGCCGACGAATGTACCGCCGCCCGCGACCACCTCGATCGCGCGCGCGATGTCCTCGCTGGGGGCGGACTTGAGCACGTAGCCGGCGGCACCGGCGCGGAGGGCAAGCGTGAGCAGGTCGGGCTGGGCGTGCGCGGTGAAGATGATCACCCGGGTGGGGGGCATCACCTTGATGATCTCCTTGGTCGCCTCGATCCCGTCCTGGCCGGGCAACTCGACGTCGACGATGCAGACGTCGGGCTTCAGCTCCTCGACCATCTTCACGACCTCCTCCCCCGATGCTGCCTCGCCGACGATCTCGACGCTCTCGACAGAGGCCATTCGCGCCTTCAACGCCTCGCGGACGATCTCGTGGTCGTCGCAGATCACCACGCGTTTGGGGGCACCGGCGTTCATGAGGTGGGAATGGTCTCTGGAAGGCCGAATTCCTGCAAAGAACCGGGTATGGACACCGTTCCGTCTCCCCGCTGACGGTTCTCCAACAGGGCGATGAGCGTGCGTCCGACCGCCACCGCCGTGCCGTTCAAGGTGTGGACGAATTCTGGGGAGGCATCCTCGCCAGGACGGTACCTGGAACTGAGGCGGCGCGCCTGGTAGTCCGTGGTGTTGGAGCAGCTGGTCAGCTCCCGGAACCGTTGCTGGCTTGGGATCCACGCCTCGCAATCGAACTTGCGGGAGGCCGAGGGGCCGAGATCCCCGGCGGCGATCTCGACCACCCGGTAGGGGATCTCGAGCGCTTGGAGGATGCGTTCCTCGATCGCCAGGAGCCGCTGGTGCTCCTCCTCCGAGTCGTCCGGCTCGCAGAAGCTGAACATCTCCACCTTGTCGAACTGGTGGACGCGGAAGATGCCCCGGGTGTCGCGCCCCCCCGCTCCAGCCTCGCGCCGGAAGCAGGTGGAGAAACCGGCGTAGCGGCGCGGCAGATCCTCGGCGGCGAGGATCGCGTCGGCGTGCAGGGCCGCCAGCGAGACCTCCGAGGTACCGACCAGGAAGAGCTCGTCCTTGGGCACCTCGTAGATCATCTCCCGCTCGCTCGGGAAGAAGCCGGTCCCGAAGAGCGCCTGCTCTCGGACCAGCACCGGCGGCGCCGCCGGCACGAACCCCTCGGGGCGAAGCGTCTCCAGGGCGAAGCGGACCAGCGCCAGCTCCACCAGCACCAGGTCGCCGAGCAGGTAGGCGAAGCGCGACCCGGAGGCCCGGGCGGCGGCCTCCATCTCGATCCAGCCGTGCCGCTGGCCGAGCTCGAGGTGGTCGATCGGCTCGAAGTCGAACGCCGGGCGCTCGCCGACCTCGCGCAGCTCCTTCGCATCCTCCTCGCTGGTGCCGTCGGGCGCCTGGGGGTCGGGGAGATTGGGGACCTCGGCCCAGAGCCGGTCCCGCTCCTCCTCCACCTCGGCCAGCTCCGCCTCCAACTTCTTCAGCTCGGCCTTCAGCGGGGAGGAGCGCTCGCGCAGCTCCTTGAACTCGAGCTGGTCGCGGCCGCCCGAGCGCGCCAGCTCCTCGATCCGCTCGGAGAGCTTGTTGTGCTCGGCGCGACCCTCGTCGATCCGGGTGTTGAGCTCGCGGCGGCGCCGGTCGAGCTCAAGCAACGCGTCGAGCTGCTCGGCCGCCCCCCGCCGGGCGAGCGCCTGGCGGGCCGGGCCCGGGTCCCGGCGAATCTGCTGCAGATCGATCATCCGGGGCCGAGGCTAGGGAGCCGCGCTGGTCGGGCGCGGCTGCTCCTCGACGTCCTGACCCGCGTACTTGGCGAGGAAGGCGGCGACCTTCTCCGCGTCGGGGCCGACGACGATGTTCTGGGGCATGATCGCTCCCGAGAAGCCGCCGTTTCGGATCGCGAAGATGACGTCGTCGACCGTCTCCTTGCGCTGGTCGAAGTCCGGACCCTGGGTGCGCTGGCTGCGATTGGCGGTGCCCTGAGTCCCCGCCGGGGTCAGCGTGTGGCAGCCGGAGCAGCGCTCGGCGAAGATCACAGCGCCCTCGTGGTCGGGGTCGCTGGTGGAGACCTCCACGCCCTGGCTGCCGCAACCGATCGCGGTCGCGGCCGCGGCGACTGCGATCAGTATGAGAGCCCCACGCACGCGGCGGGATCATATGTTCTTGACGCGGGGCATACGGTTCGCGCAATGGGTGGCGCCCCCGATCCCGACTCCTTCCGTCGCGCCTTGGGCGCCTACCCGACCGGGGTCACGGTGGTGACTGCTGTCGGGCCCCACGGGCCCTCGGGGGCGACCGCCAACGCGGTCAACTCGCTCTCGCTGGAGCCGCCGATGATGCTCGCCTGCCTCGATCGCGGTTCGCGCACCCTGACCTCGGTGCGCGCGGCGGGCCGCTTTGGCGTCAACGCGCTCGCCGCGGGTCAGGGGGCGCTGGCAAGGCGGTTCTCCGGCAAGAACCCGGAACCCTCCAAGTGGGAGGGGGTCGAATGGTTCGAGAGCGAGGGCTGCCCTCGCCTCCCCGAAGCCCTCATCTGGGTCGCCTGCGAGCTCCGCGACCTGATCGACGGCGGCGACCACCTGATCCTCACCGGGAATGTGCTCGAGGCCGACTCCCGCGAGGGCCGGCCGCTGATCTTCCACCGCGGCGAGTACCGGGACCTGATCGCGGAGAGCTAGGCCTTGGCGGCGACCCGCTCGTCAGGCGAATCAAGCTCGGCGGGCGAGACGGTGTCGGGCAGGGGGAAGAGCTCGATGAACCGCGCCACGGCCCGCTTGTTTCCCTCCGCTTCGAGGTCCCCCGAGAGCTCCGCCTGGGCCAGCGAGCGATCGTTGAAGACCACGTCGACCAGGCTCATGTGGTCCGAGGCGGAGATCGTCGCGTCGGGGTTCTTGATCTCCCCGGCCTCGATCTCGAAGCGGCCTCCGCTGACCTTCGCGTAGAGGCGCTCTTCACCAAGAATCAGCTGGTAGGTCGCCCGGAGGCCCTTCGCCGCCTCGGGGCTGAACATCGTCCGCATCGCGAGGATGAACGAGGTGAGGCTGAGCTCCCCATCGTGGGGCATCGTCGGGGAGCGGGAGCCCCAGCGTCCGAGAGACTGCAGCACCGGCTCCAGCTCGTAGCCCCAGTCGGTGAGCTCGTATACGTGGGACGCGGCGGGCGGGGGGAGCTTGCGGCGGCGGACGACTCCGATCTCCTCGAGCTCCCGGAGCCGCTGGCCGAGGACGTTCGGGCTGATGTCCGGGATCCCGGTCCGGAGATCCGTGAACCGCCGCGGGCCGATCATCAGCTCGCGGGCAACCAGCAGGGCCCAACGCTCACCGACGAGATCGAGGGTGTGGGCTGCCGCGCATCCATCGGTGTGTGGGCGTACCCGACTCATGTGCGGATCAGTATAGACAGGTTTATCCTGATTTACAACTGGCTAGTTGTCTTTTAGGACCAAACTGTGCTACGGTGCCCGCCGTGGTGAGACCAAGAACACGAGTCCAAGGAGACAAAGAGATGACGGAGCAGGAAGATCGCAAGCGCTGGCTGGCCCTCTACGTGCTCTGCGTGGGCATGCTGATGATCGTTCTCGACGCGACGATCGTGAACGTGGCGCTTCCCTCGATCCAGGAGGACCTTGACTTTTCCCAGAGCAACCTCGCCTGGGTCGTGAACGCGTATCTGATCGCATTCGGCGGCCTCCTCCTGCTGGCCGGCCGGATCGGTGACCTGATCGGCCAGCGGCGGATCTTCCTGATCGGCCTCGCAGTCTTCACTGGGGCCTCGTTGCTCTGCGCACTCGCGCAGAGCCAGGGCATGCTGATCGGAGCTCGCTTCGTTCAGGGCGTCGGCGGCGCACTCACCTCCGCCGTGATCCTGGGAATGATCGTGATGATGTTCCCCGAGCCTCGCGAGCAGGCGAAGGCGATCGGCATGTACACCTTCGTCGCCGTCGCCGGCGGCTCGATCGGGCTCCTGGCCGGTGGCCTCCTCACCGAGGCGATCAATTGGCACTGGATCTTCTTCGTCAACCTCCCGATCGGCGTCGCGACCGCGCTCTTCGCGCTGCGGCTGATCGACGACCGCGAGGGGATCGGGGTGAAGGAGGGCGCCGACATTCCCGGCGCCGTGCTCCTCACCGCCGGGCTGATGCTCGGCGTCTACACGATCCTCGGGGTCGAGAGTCATGGCTGGGGCTCCGCCCAGACGGTCGGGCTCGGCGCCATCTCCGCCGTCCTCTTGGCAGCGTTCATCGCTCGACAGGCGCGAATCGCCAATCCGCTGATGCCGCTGCGCCTGTTCCGCTCCCGCAACGTCGCGGGGGCGAATCTGGTCCAGGCGCTGCTCGTCGTCGGGATGTTCGGGATGTTCTTCCTTGGAGCCCTCTACATGCAGCGGATCCTGGGTTACGACGCGCTCGAGGTCGGCCTCGCCTACCTCCCGGCCACGCTGGTGATGGGGACGATGTCGTTCCGGTTCACCGCGCAGCTCAATCTCCGCTTCGGCGCGAAGGCGACGCTGCTCCCCGGCATCGCCTTCATCGGCGCTGGAATGCTCCTCTTCGCCCGGACTCCGGTCGAGGCGAGCTACGTGGTCGACCTGCTGCCGGCGATGGTCGTGTTCGGCCTCGGTGCCGGAATGGCCTTCCCCTCGCTGATGACCCTGGCGATGTCCGGCGCCACCGAGCGCGACTCGGGGCTGGCGTCGGGCCTGGTCAACACCAGCGTCCAGGTGGGTGGCGCGATCGGGCTCGCGGTCCTGGCGACCCTGGCGACCGAGCGCACCAGCGGTCTGCTCGCGGACGGCGAGTCGACCGCCTCGGCGCTCAACTCCGGCTACCACCTCGCCTACCTGGTCGGGGCGCTGCTGGTGGTCGCAGCGATCGTCGTTGCCGGCTGGGTGCTCCAGCCCGAGGCGAAGGCCGAGACCGAAACCGCGACCGAGGCGGGATTCGCGAGTGGCGAGCCCGCATACTCGGACGCGCTCTAGTTCGAGAGGAGACAAACGATGCTCGAGAACAGCAAGGCATACAGCGGCTTCGCCGTGGACCACCTGAAGAAGGCGGAGCAGTTCTACGGCGGGACGCTTGGACTGAAGACAGAGGTGATCGACGAGGAGAACGGGCTGATGACCCTCCACCTCGCCGGTGACCGCCCGACACTGGTCTACCAACAGCAGGGCTCGACTCCTGCCAGTTACACGATCCTCAACTTCCCGGTGGACGACATCGACGAGGCGGTCGATGAGCTGGCGAGGCGTGGCGTCTCCTTCGAGCGCTACGACGCGATGGAACAGGACGAGAAGGGGATCGCCCGCGGCCTCGCCGCTGGAAGGGGTCCCGACATCGCATGGTTCAAGGACCCGGCGGGAAACGTTCTCTCAGTGCTGCAAGAGTCGTAATCAAGGAGGAGACGATGGATCTGCCCGAGGTCGTATCAGCGGAGGAGTGGGAGGCAACCCACGAGAAGCTGCTGGCGAAGGAGAAGGAGGCAACCCGGGCCAGGGACGCGCTCGCCGCGGAGCGCCGTCGCCAGCCGATCGTCCGAGTCGAGAAGAACTATCGGTTCGAGGGCCCGGCGGGCGATGCAACCCTGGCCGACCTGTTCGAGGGCCGGCGGCAGCTGATCGTCTACCACTTCATGTTCGGCCCCGCCTTCGGCTTCGAGCCCGGTGAGGGATGTGACGGCTGCTCGATGTTCGTCGACAACGTCGGCCACCTGGCGCACCTGAACGCTCGCGACACCACGTTTGCGCTCGTGTCCCAGGCGCCGCTGGGGGACCTCGAGGCGTACAAGCAGCGGATGGGCTGGGAGGTGCCCTGGTACTCGACCGTCGACGACTTCAATCCCGATCACGGCATCGGCACCGGGTTCGGTCTCAACGTCTTCTTCCGGGACGGGGATGACGTCTACCGGACCTACTTCACGAGCGGGCGGGGTGTCGAGGCGCTCGGGAGCAACTGGACCCTCCTCGACCTGACGCCGTTGGGCCGCCAGGAGGAATGGGAGGACTCACCGGAGGGCCACCCGCAGACTCCGCCCTACGAGTGGTGGCGCCGTCATGACGAATACGAGGAAGTGGCGGCCCGATGAGCGAGCGCAATGGATTCGAGAACGGGGTCCCCTGCTGGGTCGACACCTGGCAGCCCGATGCGGACGCGGCGGTGGCGTTCTACACGGACCTGTTCGGGTGGGAAGCCGAGGAGACGACGCCCCCCGGCTCGGACCGCCGACTCTTCATGTGCAGGCTGCGCGGCCGCGACGTCACCGCGATCGGGTCGCCGCCGCCGGTCCCGGATCACACCCCTGTCTGGGGCACGTACGTCTGGGTGGAGAGCGCCGAGGAGACCGCCGCCAAGGCGACGGAAGCGGGCGGCAGCGTGGCGGTACCACCGTTCGAGAGCCTCGATGGCGGCAGGATCGCGATCCTCGTCGATCCGGCGGGGGCTGTGTTCGGCATCTGGGAGCCGGGCGAGCACCGGGGCGCCCAGCTCGTCAACGAGGCCGGGGGCCTGGTCGATGAGCTTGCTCAACACCCGCGATCCCGAAGTGTCGACCGCCTTCTACCGCGCCCTCTTCGGCTGGGAGCCGGAGGCGATGGACGCCGGCGACGGCGGGATCAGCATCATGCGCCTCCCCGGCTTCGAGGGGGGCGAGCCGATGCAACCGGTGCCTCGCGACGTGGTCGCGGTGATGGCGCCGATGGGCAGCGACCAGTTTCCCGACGAGATGCCGTCGCATTGGAGCGTCGACTTCTGGGTCGACGACGCCGACGCGACCGCGGATACGACTGCTCAGCAGGGCGGTAGTGTGCTCGCGCCCCCGTACGACGTCCCGGGGGTGGGACTGAGGCAGGCCGTCCTCGCCGATCCGCAGGGCGCAACGTTCTCGGTGACCAGAGCGCCTGGTCCGCCCAGGTCCTGAAAAACCCACGGAAGGAGAGAGCATGGGACAGCCGGTGGTTCACTTCGAGGTTGTCGGGAAGGACGCGAAGAAGCTGTGGGACTACTACTCCGACCTCTTCGGCTGGAAGGTCGAATCAATGGGCGAGGGCCCGACTGAGTATGGAGTCGTGTCGCGAGAGGACAACGTCAACAGCGAGGGCGTCGGGATCGGCGGCGGCATCGGTGGGGGGCCGGAGGGCTATGACGGCCACGTCACCTTCTATGTCGAGGTGCCGGATGTCGAGGCTGCGCTGGCAAAGGCCGAGGAGCTCGGCGGGACCCGGATGATGGGCCCCGACAAGCCTATGGAAGGGCTCGAGATCGGCCTCTTCACCGACCCGGAGGGCCACACGATCGGCGTCGTCAAGGGCGGCTAGAGCCGGCCAACAGGACCGCTAGAACGCGGAGCTGGTGCCCGCGGCGCGCAGCGCGAGCCCGAAGATCACCAGGCAGGAGACGGCCATGATCCCCATCTCGCGGCGGACGATCGCGAGGGCGATCGCCTGCTGGCGCTCGTCGGGCAGCGCCCGGAAGTCGAGCTCGCCGAGCTCCTGCTGAGCGGAGCCCGCTCGCGCACCCTCGGCCAGCAAGGAGACGAGCAGCGGCAGGGCGCCGTAGAGGTAGTGAAGGTCGGAGGCCTCCCGCCCGGTGAAGACGAGCGCGAGCCCGAGCAGCGCCTGGATCACCACAGCCGCCTGGGCGACCCGAAGCGCGTACCAGAATCCGAGCGCCGGCCGGCGCTGCAGCCAGGCGACGCCGCCCCAGATCCCGGCAACGAGATTGGCCGCGAGCAGGGCGACTCCGGTGACGAGATGGACCTCGGCCACGGCGGCGCCAGCTTACGGGGAAAACCGCTCGAAAGGGTCGGATTTCCGCTTGCTGATGCGGAAAATCACTATGTAACAGATTGATACAAAGTTGGTGATATAAGAGAACGGAGTCGTGCTACAGAGCTATCTCCCCGTCCTTGTTTTCGCTGGCCTGGGCATCCTCGTGGGAGGCGCCTTCGCACTGCTGAACGGGGTGATCGGGCGGCGGGGGGTCGAACCCGATCAAGAGCCAGCCGTATGAGTGCGGGCTGCCGGCTCACATCACCCGCACCTTCAAGTTCGGCGTCAGCTTCTACATGATCGCGATGCTGTTCATCCTCTTCGACATCGAGGTCGTCTTCCTCTACCCGGTCGGAGTGATCGTGCAGTCGGCGAAGAGCGTCTTCGTCCTCGTCGAGATCGGCATCTTCGTCACCCTGCTGCTGGTCGCCCTCGTCTTCGTCTGGGCGCGGGGGCGCTCGATTGGAGATAGAGCGCCGGAGGCGGCAAGGCGGTGCGGATGGAGGGATGCAACCGCCGCGTGATTCTGAGTTCAGGGCGAAGCAGCTGCAGGCGCGCGACATGCTCCGCGGCGACCTCGAGGGCCGCGACCTCGAGCAGTACGTCGAGGAGCGGGTGCTGACCACCACCCTGGAGAGGGCGCTCAACTGGGGCAGGGCCAACTCGCTCTTCCCGCTGACCTTCGGGCTCGCCTGCTGCGCGATCGAGATGATGTCGATGGTCACGGCGCGCTACGACATCGTCGCGCTTCGGGGCCGAGGCGCTTCGGGCCTCGCCGCGACAGGCCGACATGATCATCCTCTCGGGCCGGGTCTCGATCAAGATGGCGCCGGTCGTCCGCCGCGTCTACGACCAGATGCTGGAGCCGCGCTGGGTGATCGCGATGGGCGCCTGCTCCTCCTCCGGCGGGATGTTCGCCAACTACGCGGTGGTCCAGGGCGCCGACAAGTTCATGCCGGTGGACGTCCACGTCCCCGGCTGCCCGCCGCGCGCCGAGGCCCTGCTCCACGGCTTCAACAAGCTCCAGCGGCTGATCCAGGGCCGGCCCGACCTCGGCTGGCGCCAGCGCTACAACGCGATCGGCACCGAGGAGTGGGCGCGGGGCGAGACCGCAGCCGACCCCCGAGGCGATCGAGCGCGCCGCGCCTCGCCGTGGCAACGAAGGGGGCGGAACGAGATGCCTGACGCCCCCGGCCTCGAGCTGATCGCCCAGAGCATCAACGAGGCCCGCGAGGGGACGGTGGCCGAGACCTCCTTCGAGCACGACCGCGCCGCCCTGATCGTCGATCCGGAGGGCGTCACCGACGCGCTCCGGTGGCTGCGCGACGACCGAGGGCCAGGGCTACACCTTCCTCTCCAGCCTGCACGCCGCCGACTACCTGCCGGCCACCCCCGCTTCGCCGTCCACTACGAGCTCCTCTGCCGCGACCGGGTCGAGCGGATCCGGGTCAAGGCTCTGCTCGCCGATCCCGCCGCCGGCAACGGCTCAGACGCGCTCCCCGAGATCCCCTCCTGCGTCGAGCTCTTCCCGACCGCCGAGTTCCAGGAGCGCGAGGCCTATGACTTCTTCGGGATCGTCTTCCGGGGCCATCCCGACCTGCGCCGGATCCTGATGCCGGAGGACTACGTCGGCTGGCCGCAGCGACGCGACTTCCCGATCGGCGGCGAGCCGGTCCTCTACACCCACAACGAGGTCGAGGCGCCTCGCTGGTTCGAGTGATGGCGGACGAGCCCCTCAGAGACGAGGTCAGCACCGAGCGCGGGGTCGACCGGCTGACCGAGGACCCGGTCGCCCCGGTGGTCGACGCGATGGCCGCCGAGGAGTCGGAGCAGGACATCGAGCAGGAGGTGATGACGATCAACATGGGGCCGCACCACCCCGCCACCCATGGGGTGCTGCGCCTGATCGTCACCCTCCGCGGCGAGCAGGTCCTCGATCTGAAGCCGGTGGTCGGCTACCTCCACACCGGGATCGAGAAGTCCTGCGAGGACAAGAGCTACTGGAAGGTCATCCCATTCGTCGAGCGGATGGACTACCTCTCCTACTTCTTCAACATGGAGGCCTTCTGCGGCTGCGTCGAGCGGCTGCTCGAGCTGGAGATCCCCGACCGCGCCAAGTACCTGCGGGTGCTCCACATGGAGCTCAACCGGATCATGTCGCACCTGGTCTGGCTCGGCACCTCGGCCCTTGATCTCGGCGCGGTCTCGATGTTCTGGTACTGCTTCCGCGAGCGCGACAAGATCCTCGACCTGTTCGAGATGTCGGCCGGACAGCGGATGCACACCCGCTACTTCCAGGTCGGCGGCGTCTTCGAGGACATTCCGGTCGGGTTCGAGGCGAAGGTCCGCCAGTTCTGCGGCGAGATGCCGACGGCGGATCGACCAGTACGAGGCGCTGCTCGACCGCAACGAGATCTTCCTCCGCCGGACCAAAGGGGTCGGGATCGTCTCCCGCGAGCGGCTGCTCGAGCTCGGGGTGACCGGGCCGCTTCTGCGCGCGGCGGGGGAGCCCTGGGATCTCCGCAAGGCGACCGAATACCTCTCCTACCCGGACTTCGACTTCAAGATCCCGGTCGGCACCGTCGGCGACGGCTACGACCGCTACCGCGTGCGCCTCCAGGAGATGCGCGAGTCGGTGCGGATCATCGAGCAGGCGATCGACGGCCTCCCCGAGGGCCCCTGGATCGCCGACGACCGCAAGGTGGTGCTGCCGCCCCGCGACGAGCTCTCCACCTCGATGGAGGCGCTGATCCACCACTTCAAGCTGGTCACCGAGGGCTTCCGGGTTCCGCCCGGCGAGCTCTACTACTCGATCGAGGGTCCCAGGGGCGAACTTGGCTGCTTCGTGGTCGCCGACGGCTCCTCGAAGCCGGCCCGGGTCCACTTCCGCGACCCCTCGTTCGTCAACCTCCAGGCCTTCCGCGACATGTCCGTCGGTGGGTACATCGCCGACCTGATCCAGAACCTGGCGATGCTCGACCCGATCCTCGGGGGAGTCGACCGATGAGCCCGCTGGTCCCGAGATGCCCCGAGCCCGAGTGGGAGGAGCGGGTGCCGGAGGAGCTCCAAGGGGAGCTGCTGGAGGACGTCTCCCTGCCAGCCGAGGCGGCGGCTGAGGAGGAGCGCGCGCCCGAGCGCGACCCCGCCCCGGTGCCCGAGCCCTCCGAGGTCGAGGTGCCGAGGGCGCTCGCCCAGGAGATCCGGCGGGCGATGAAGCGCTACCCGGAGAAGCGCTCGGCGTCGATCCCGGCGCTCTGGGCGGTGCAGCGGCGCTACGGCTGGTGCAGCCCGGAGGGGATCCGCCAGGCCGCCGCGGTGATGGGGGTGACGCCCGGGCTACCTGGAGTCGGTGGCGAGCTTCTACGACCTCTTCCACCTCGAGCCCCAGGGCGAGCACGAGGTGCTGGTCTGCACCAACATCTCCTGCTGGCTGCGCGGGCGCCGACGAGCTGCTCGAGGCGTTCACGGAGGCGGCCGGGATCGATCATCCGGGCGAGAGCTCGGCGGACGGCAAGTTCCTCGTCCGCGGGTTCGAATGCCTCGGCGGCTGCGACCTCGCGCCGATGGCCTCGATCGACGAGCGCTACTACGGCCCGCTCGAGGACGGCGACGCGGCCGAGGCGATCGAGCAACTTCGCGCCAAGGACGAGGTGCTGCCGGAGAAGCGCCTCGAGGACCGCGGGGCCGCGGGCGGTCCAACCTCACCGGCCGACAAGCGGATCACGCGGCACCCGATCAACAAGGTGAAGCGGAAGACAAAGTCAAAGGCGAAGACGACGACGAAGCCAAAGGCGAAGACCTCGGGGGAAGCGCTGATGCCCTCCGCCGCCCAGGAGACCCGGATCCTCTTCCGCAACATCGACGAGCCCGGGCTGGCCTCGATCCGCACCTACACGCGGCTCGGCGGCTACCAGGCGATCCGCAAGGCCTTCAAGGAGATGAGCCCGGAGGAGGTCCTGAACGAGCTCGAGGCCTCGGGCCTCCGCGGCCGCGGCGGCGCCGGCTTCTCGATGGGCAAGAAGGCCTCGTTCCTGCCCCGCGGCGACATGGACAAGTACCTCTGCTGCAACGCCGACGAGTCCGAGCCGGGCGCCTTCAAGGACCGCGAGCTGATGCAGAAGAACCCCCACCAGCTGATCGAGGGGCTCATCATCGCCGCCCGCGCCGCCGGCGCCAACCGCTGCTTCATCTTCATCCGCGGCGAGTACGACCTCCAGGGGGACATCCTCGACCAGGCGGTCGAGGAGGCCTACGACGCCGGCTACCTCGGCAAGGACGTGCTCGGCACCGGCGAGCAGGTCGAGCTGGTCGTCCATCGCGGCGCCGGCGCCTACATCTGCGGCGAGGAGACGGCGCTGCTCGACTCGCTCGAGGGCAAGCGCGGCAACCCGCGGCTGAAGCCCCCCTTCCCGGCGGTGCAGGGCCTCTACGGCGGGCCGACCCTGATCAACAACGTCGAGACGCTCTCCAACGTCCCCCACATCGTCGCCTCGGGGGCCGACTGGTTCAAGAGCTTCGGCACCGAGCAGTCGCCGGGGACCAAGGTCGTCTCGGTGTCGGGCGACGTGCGCGGCCCGGCAACTACGAGGTCGAGCTCGGGATCCCGACCCGGAGCCTGATCAACGGGCTCGCGGGCGGGACCGTCGGGCGCCGCAAGCTCAAGGGCTTCTTCCCCGGCGGCTCCTCCTCCCCGGTGCTGACCGCCGAGGAGGGACTCGACCTCCCCTACAGCTTCGAGGCGATGCAGGAGGCGGGCTCGATGCTCGGCTCCGGCTCGATCATCGTCTTCGACGAGACCACCACGTCGTCGAGCTGGCGCTGCGGACGGCGCGCTTCTACCACCACGAGTCCTGCGGCAAGTGCACTCCCTGCCGCGAGGGCACCAACTGGACGGTGAAGATGCTGGAGCGGATGATGCGCGGCGAGGCGACCCCGATCGACCTGGAGACGATCGCCTCGGTCCAGACGCAGATCATCGGCAACTGCCTCTGCGTGCTCGGCGACTCGATGGCGATGCCGGTCGGCTCGATGGTGGAGAAGTTCCGGCGCCGAGTTCGACGCGGCGCTCGAGCCGCCCGCCCCTGGAGCGTGGCCGCGTGACCCGCCAGATCCGAAACGCGGTCACCCTGGTGATCGACGGGCGCGAGGTGGTCGCGCCCGAGGGAACGATGCTCGTGGACGCCGCCAAGGGCGGCGACGTCGAGATCCCGGTCTTCTGCTACGAGCCGAAGCTGGGCGAGCCGGTCGGCGCCTGCCGGATGTGCCTGGTCGAGATCGAGGGGATCCCGAAGCTGCAGACCGCCTGCTCCACGCCCGTCCGCGACGGCATGGTCGTCTACACCCAGACCGACCAGGTGAAGGAGGCTCAGAACGCGGTGGTCGAGTTCCTGCTCGTCAACCACCCGCTCGACTGCCCGGTCTGCGACAAGGGCGGCGAGTGCCCGCTGCAGGACATCGCGATGGGCTGGGGCCCGGGCAAGAGCCGCTTCACCGACCCCAAGCGCCACTTCCAGAAGCCGCTCGAGCTCTCGCCCCTGATCGCGATCGACCGCGAGCGCTGCATCCTCTGCTACCGCTGCGTCCGCTTCAGCCAGGAGGTCGCCGAGGACGAGCAGCTGCAGCTGCTGGAGCGCGGCGACAAGAGCTTCGTCGGCACCTTCGACGAGCGCCCCTACATCGCCCCCTTCCACGGCAACATCATCGAGCTCTGCCCCGTCGGGGCGCTGACCTCCTACACCTACCGCTTCCGGGCGCGGCCCTGGGACATCGAGGACGCGGGCTCGGTCTGCACGCTCTGCCCGAGCCAGTGCAACGTCAAGTTCACGGTCCGCGACGAGCGGGTCCTGCGGGTGCTCGCCCGCGACAACACCGAGGTCGACGACGGCTGGCTCTGCGACAAGGGCCGCTTCGCCTTCCAGATGTTCGGCTCCTCCGAGCGGATCACCCAGCCGATGGCCCGCGGCGGCGACGGCTCGCTGACCCCGATCTCCTGGGAGGAGGCGACTGCGGTGATCGCGAAGGCGTTCGACGCGGCGGGCTCAGCGGAGCGCCGCCCTGGTCGGCGGCGGCACCTCCAACGAGGAGGGCTGGCTGGCGCAGCGGATCGTCCGCGACTGGGGGCCCCGAACGTGGACTGCAGCGCCAGCCCGGTCGACCGCGGGGCTGCTGGCGGAGCTCTCGCGCCCCGAGCTCGGCCTGAAGATCGCGGACCTCGACTACGCCGACGCGATCCTCGTGCTCGGCACCGACCCCCTGCACGAGATGCCGATCCTCGACCTTCGGATCCGCAAGGCGGTGCGCCGGAACGGCACCAAGCTCGCGGTCGCCTCCGAGCGACCCACGGCCCTCGACGGCGGAGCGGCAGTGGCTGTTCGTTACGCCCCGGGCGACGCCGCCGGCGTTCGTCCGCGCGCTGGCCGCCGCGCTCGGCGCCGAGGGCTTCGAGGCGGACCGGGCCCACGCGAAGCAGGGCGCCGCGGCGATCGCCGAGCTCCTCCGGGAGGCTCCCGACCCGGCGATCGTCTGGGGCGAGCGGCTCTGGCGCAGCCCGGGCGCCGCCGAGGCGCTCCACGCCTGCGCCCGGGCGCTCGAGATGCACAAGCGGATCGGCCCGGGGCTGCTCGAGGTGCCCGAGGAGTCGAACGGCCGCGGCCTCCGCGAGGTCGGCTGCCTGCCCGGCGCCGCCCCCGGGCTCTCCCCCGCCGTCGTCGGCCGCGGCGCCGCCGAGATCAAGGAGGGCCTCGCCGCCGGCGACGTCGACGCCCTGCTCCTGCTCGAACGCCGACCCGGTCCGCACCCACCCCGACACCGAGGGCTGGCGGCAGGCGCCTCGGCAAGTCGTTCGTCGTCTCGATCGCGATGTTCGACGACGAGTCCACCAAGCACGCCGACATCGTCCTCCCCGCCGAGACCCACGCCGAGAAGGAGGGCACCGTCACCCACCCCGACGGCCGCCTCCAGCGCCTGCGCCCGAACGTCCCGCTCCCCGACGAGGTCCGTCCCGGCTGGCAGCTCCTCACCGAGCTCTCGTCGGCGCTGGGCCGAGACCTCGGCCTCTCGACTGCCGGCCGAGGTCTTCGACGCGCTCTCGCAGGAAGTCCCGTTCTACGACACGCTCACCTACGAGGAGATCGGCGGCACCGGTTTCCGGTGGCAGGAACGAGACCCCGGCACCTCGTGGACTCCGGCCGACACCCTCGACGGCTCCGCCACCCAGCATTCCCTCGAGGGGACGCCGGCGTCCCCTGAGGGACCGTATGCAGCCGCAGGAACGGCAACACGGAGGCCGCATCGCCTACGGGCGGCGAATCAGGTCCCGAAGGGGATGCCGGCGGCCCCGGCGACGGCTTGCTGCTTGGCACCTACCGTGATCTCTGGGCTGTTGATGTCACCGAGCGGAACCCGGCGCTGCAGGTTCCTGATGCCGAAGCAGAAGCTCGAGCTGGCGGCCAAGGACGCGGAGGAGCTGGAGCTCGCCAACGGCGACCCGGTGACCGTGTCCGTCAACGGCAGCAGCGTCGAGGCGCAGGTCGCGATCCGCGAGCGGATGCAGCCGGGGGCGGCCTTCCTGATCGAGGGCACGAAGGAGGGCAACGCGAACGTCCTCGCGAACGGCGCCCCGCGCCGGATCGAGGTGACCAAGCGATGAGCGTGCCCCTGGGGGAGGTCGGGTTTCGCCGAGGCCACCTGGATCCTGGTGGTGAAGTCGGTGCTGATCTTCCTCGGCGTCTTCCTGATCGTCCCGGTGCTCACCTGGGTCGAGCGCAAGCTGATCGGCCGGTTCCAGCACCGCTACGGCCCCAACCGGGTCGGACCGGTGGGGCTGCTCCAGCCCCTCGCCGACATCGTCAAGCTCGCCGGCAAGCAGCACTTCCGCCCCGACGCGGCGGTCCCCTTCCTCTACGCGATCGCCCCGGCGCTGGTGATCTTCTCCGGGATCGTCACGATCGCGATCCTCCCCTTCGGCGACGTCAAGGACGGGGTCGGCTTCTACGGGATCGACGTCTCGATCGGGGTCCTCTACTTCTTCGCTTTCGGCTCGCTCGCCTTCTACGGGCTCCTGCTCGCCGGCTGGTCCTCGGGCTCCAAGTACAGCTTCCTCGGGGCGATGCGCTCGGCCGCCCAGTTGATCTCCTACGAGGTCGCGATGGGCCTCTCGCTGCTGGGCGTGGTGATGATGGTCGGCTCGCTCTCCCTCACCCACATCGTCCGTGCCCAGGACGAGATCTGGTACATCGTCCCCCAGATCGTCGGCTTCCTGATCTTCATGGTCGCCGGCTTCGCCGAGACCAACCGGGCGCCCTTCGACCTCCCCGAGGCCGACTCCGAGCTGGTCCAGGGGTTCATGACCGAGTACGGCGGCACCCGCTTCGGCTCCTATCTGCTCGCCGAGTACCTGGAGATGTTCGTCGTCTCGGGAATCGCGGTCACCTTCTTCCTCGGCGGCTGGCAGGGCCCCGGGCCGGGCTGGCTCGACCCGATCTGGATGCTGGTGAAGACCCTCTCCCTGGTCCTCTTCTTCATCTGGGTCCGGGCCACCCTGCCGCGGCTCCGCTACGACCAGCTGATGAGCTTTGGCTGGAAGGTGCTGCTGCCCCTGGCCACGCTCAACGTCCTGGTCACCGCGATCGTGGTCACGGTCTCCTGATGGAGGCGCGGCTGAACACCGAGAAGGCTGACTGGGAGGCCTTCCCCTACCTCGACTCCGCCGACGTGATCTCGGTCCAGCGCGGTCCGGAGCCGGGCGGCGCCGCCGGCGCCTACCGCTCCTTCGCCGAGACCCTCCGCGGGCTGCGGACGACGATGGGCCGGCTGATCGAGGGGCCGGTGACGATCCAGTACCCGGAGGAGAAGACCCCGGTATACCCGCGCTTCCGCGGCCGTCACAAGCTCCACCGCTTCGAGGACACCGGCCTCGAGAAGTGCGTCGGCTGCTCACTCTGCGCCGCCGCCTGCCCCGCCGACTGCATCCGGGTGGTCGCCGAGGAGAACGATCCCAGTGACCGCAAGTCGGCCGGCGAGCGCTACGCCGAGGTCTACGAGATCAACCTCTCGCGGTGCATCTTCTGCGGCTACTGCGAGGTCGCCTGCCCGTTCGACGCGATCACGATGGGCCACGAGTACGAGCTGTCGGACTACAACCGCTCCGACCTGATCTTCACCAAGGAGATGCTGCTGGCGGAGCCGATCGACCGCATCCCTCTGCGCCGGGAGGGCGAGTAGGTGCTACCCGCCCAGACCCGCGGGATCGGCCCTGACCACCACCGTGTCGGCGACCGGGATGATCTCGTCCACCGGGAGCTCCGCACGGTCGGCGTGATCTTGGATCGCCTCGGGGCTGCTCGCCTGGTAGATGCAGACGGTCCCCACCGAGCCCTCTCCTTCCTCGAGGACGTAGCTGCGGATCCAGCGGATGTCGTCGGACATCTGCTCGTCAGCGACCTGCCTGGAACGGCCAGCCGCCTCCTCCAGGTCACCCGGCGACCTCCAGCCGGAGCGGCGCAGTATCGCGTAGTTGTTCATCTCTCCCACCTCTCTTGTCGCGGACGACTTCCTCGCTCGATCCAACCAGTTCCACCCGACAGGGTCAAGCATGGAGCTGGCGCGTGAACGAGGAATCGGACTTCCTGCGGAGCTTCCGGGTCCTGTTCGAAGAGGGGAATCGAGCCTGGAACGAAGGCGATGTCAAACGCGCATACGCAGCCCTCCCAGATGACTTGGACTATCGGCTCGCCTCAAGCTGGCCGCAGGCTCGAGTGCTTAGGGGCGGGGATGAGGTCGTCGCATTCTTCGAGGATTTCCAAGAGACATTCCCCGACGCCCGAACGTCCTCCCACGAGTTCATGGAGGTGGACGAACGGACCGTGATCGTCGGCTTCCGGGTGACCGGGACCGGGCGCAGCTCAGGGGCCGGTACCGCGATGGAGATCTGGCAGGTCTGGGAGCTGCGTGAGGGGATGGTCCCCTTCCGCGTAAGGGAGTTCCATCAGCGTGCCGCCGCCCTGGAGGCCGCCGGCGCCGAGAACGCCGCGGAGCAGGGGACCCGAGTGAAGGAGGTCGCCTTTTTCGCCGGCGCGATCGGCGCCCTCGGCGGCGCGATCGCGGTGATCGCGCTTCGCAACGCCTTCTACAGCGTCCTCGCCCTGATCGTCCACCTGATCTCGCTCGCCGGGCTCTTCCTCCTCCTCCAGGGCGAGTTCCTGGCCGCCGCCCAGATCGTCGTCTACGCCGGCGCGGTGATGGTGCTCTACGTGTTCGTCGCCGCCTACGTCGGCAACGTCGAGGAGCCGCTCTGGGAGCCGATCCCGGGGCAGCGCTTCATCGCTCCCTTCCTCGGCCTCGCCCTGTTCATCGAGCTGGCGATCGCGATCATCGGCTCGGGGCTGAAGTCGATCGACACCGAGGGACCCGAGGTCGCCCTCGGCTTCGGCTCGCCCTCGTCGATCGGCAAGGTCCTGCTGGAGCGCTTCCTGATCGCCTTCGAGGCTGCCTCCCTGCTGCTCCTGGTGGCGGCGGTCGGGGCGGTGGTCCTGGCGGCAAGGCGCAAGGAGCCCAGGGCACCTGAGCCCTCAGACGAGGCTCCTGCAGCGGAACCCGAGCAGGTGGCCGGCGGCACCCCCGGAGCCGCAGGCGAGGAGGTGGCCTGATCATGGACCTGACCTGGTACCTGGTGCTCTCGGCGCTGATCTTCGCCACCGGGGTCGCCGGGGTGCTGCTGCGCCGGAGCCCGCTGGTGATCCTGCTCTGCCTGGAGCTGATGCTGAACGCCGGCAACCTGGCGCTGCTCGCCTTCAGCCGCGCCCTCGGCGACCAGGACGGCCAGGTCTTCGCCCTGATCGTGATGGTGATCGCCGCCTGCGAGGTGGTCGTCGGCCTCGGGATCATCGTCGCCGCCTACCGCCGCCGGATCCCCCTCAACGTCGACGAGCTCCGCACCCTCAGGGGCTAGGCCGATGGAGCCGACCACCTACGGCTGGCTGGTCCTCGCCTTCCCGCTCGCCGGCACCCTGGTGATCGCGCTCGGCTGGCGGGCGCTGCCGGGGCGGAGCGCCGGCTGGATCGGCACCGGCGCGATCGCGCTCTCCTTCCTCGCCTCGCTCGGCGCCCTCTTTCAGATCCTCGACCTGCCGGTGGAGGAGCGCCAGCTCACCTCCTCGCTCTACACCTACGCGAGCGCCGCCGGCCTCGACATCGAGATGAACGTCCTGGTCGATCCGCTCTCGGTCTACATGTGCCTGATCGTCAGCGGCGTCTCGATGCTGATCCACCTCTACTCGATCTCGTATCTGACCTCCGACCGGGGCTACGCCCGCTTCTTCGCCTACCTCAACTTCTTCGTCTTCTCGATGCTGCTGCTGGTCCTCGCCGGCAACCTGATCCTGCTGATCGTCGGCTGGGCGTTCGTCGGCTTCGCCTCCTACGCGCTGATCAGCTTCTGGTACCAGCGCGACACCGCGGTCACGGCGGGAATGAAGGCGTTCGTGATCAACGTCGTCGGCGACATCGGCCTGGTGATCGCCGCCCTCTTCATCTTCCGCGAGCTCGGCACCTTCGACCTGCTCGCGATCTTCGAGCAGGCGCCGCGGAGCTTCGACACCAACGAGGGGGTGGTGGTGCTGATCGGGCTGCTGCTGCTGGTCGGCGCCTTCGCCAAGTCGGCCCAGGTCCCGCTCCACACCTGGCTTCCCGACGCGATGGAGGGCCCCACCCCGGTCTCGGCCCTGATCCACGCGGCGACCATGGTCACCGCCGGCGTCTACCTGATCGCCCGCTTCCACCCGGTCTTCGAGATCGCCCTGACCGCGGCCGACATCGCCGCCTTCATCGGCCTGGCGACGCTGCTGATCGCGGCGACGATCGCCCTCGTGGTCACCGACCTGAAGCGGATCATCGCCTACTCGACGATGAGCCAGATCGGCTACATGGTCGTCGGCGTCTCGATCGGCGCCTACTCGGCGGGGCTCTTCCACCTGATGACCCACGCCTTCTTCAAGGCGCTGCTGTTCATGGCGGCCGGCTCGGTGATCGCGGCGATGGCGAACCGCCAGAACATCGACCTGATGGGCGGCTTCCGCCGGGCGATGCCCTTCACCTCGGCGATGCTGCTGATCGGCGCCCTCGCCCTCGCCGCCTTCCCGGTCACCTCGGGCTTCTTCTCCAAGGACGAGATCCTCGACTTCGCCGCCTACCGCGGCGGCTTCTACTGGATCTTCGCGATCGGCGGCTACATCGGCGCGCTTCCTCACCGCCTTCTACGCCTTCCGGATCGGCTTCCGGGTGGTCTTCCGGCGAGCCCGTGCCCGAGGCGCGGGAGCTGGAGCAGGGCCACCTCCACCACGCCGAGCCGGCCAACCCCGCTCACCGGCGAGCCGGAGGACACCGACGTCGGCTTCCCCGGCCCCGAGCACCTCGATCGCCGAGCGCGAGTGGCCGATGAAGATCGCGATGTGCCTGCTCGGGCTTCGGCGCCCTCTTCGCCGGCTTCGTTCAGGTCCCCGGCGTCGACGACGTCGTCGACCAGTTCCTCGCACGGGTCCTTCGAGGACTCGAGCCTGCTATCGAGCAGGGCCCGAGCACCTCGGCGGCCGAGTGGCGGGGCTTGGCGATCGGCGGCACGCTCTCGATCCTCGGGATCGCCGCCGCCGCCTACTGTACCTGCGGGCGCCGGGCACGCACGGCGGCGCTGCAGCGGCGGCTGCCCGCCCTCCACACCTTCCTCGAGCGACAAGTGGTACTTCGACGAGCTGATCGACGTCCTCGTCGTTCGCCCGCGCTGGCCGTCGGGCGCTGGGCCAACTCGACCTTCGAGCGCTACGTGGTCCAGGGGCTGGTCGACGGGGCCGCCGAGGTCGCCCGGGGCGCCAACGCCGCGGTCCGCGGCGCCCAGTCGGGCTACCTGCGCTCCTACGCGCTGCTGCTGGTCACCGGCTTCGCCGGCCTCGCCCTCTACTTCCTGATCCAGTCGTGAGGGCGCGTCGGGCGATGATCCAGTTCCTCCTCTGGCTGCCGCTCGGCGCCGGGCTGCTCGCCTGCCGTGGCGCCGCGCCGACTCTCGGGCGTGCTCGCGGCTGCGGGGGCCCTGGCGACGCTGGTCCTGGCGATCGTCGTCGTCGCCGGCTTCGACCCCTCGGGCGGCCTCCAGCACACCGTCGACGAGAGCTGGATCCCGGACCTCGGCGTCCGCTACCAGCTCGGGATCGACGGGATCAGCCTCTTCCTGGTCGCTCCTGACCGCGATCGTCTGGCTCGCGGCGACCGCCTGGTCGGCGATCCGCGTTCCGGAGCGCGCCCAGACCTACTTCCTGATGCTGGGCCTGGCCGAGACGGCGACCCTGGGCGCCTTCCTCGCCCAGGACCTGATCCTCTTCGTCCTCTTCTTCGACCTGATGCTGATCCCGTTCTACTTCCTGTTCGGGGCGTGGGGGACGGCGAGCGAGGGTGCCGGACCAGGCGGCGAGGGGACCGCTACCCCGACCCGGGCGGTGATCAAGATGATCGTCTACACCCTGGTCGGCTCCCTGCTGATGCTGGTCGCGGCGATCGCCACCGGGATCCTTGCCGCCGACGGCGGCGAGCTCACCTTCTCGATCGCTGCGCTCCGCGCCGACCCGCTCGGCACCGGCAGCCAGTACTGGATCTTCTGGTTCTTCGCCGCCGCCTTCCTGGTGAAGATGCCCGCCTTCCCAGTCCACGGCTGGATGCCGGACGCCTACCGGGTGGCGCCGCTGCCGGCGCTCGCGGCGTTCTCGGCGGTGCTCTCGAAGGTCGCGGCCTACGGCTTCCTCCGGATCGTCCTGCCGATTTTCCCCGACGCGACCATCCACTTCCAGGAAGTGATCCTGCTGATCGCCCTCGCTTCGATCCTCTATGGCTCGGTGATGGCCTTCACCCAGACCAACGCCCGGCTGATCGCCGGCTACTCGTCGGTCGCCCAGCTCGGCTTCATCATCCTCGGCATCTTCAGCCTCCGCCCCGACGGGGCCGACGGCGCGGTCCTCCAGATGGTCAACCACGGAATCGTGATCGCGCCCCTGCTGCTGATCTGCGTGCTCCTGGTCGAGCGCGCACGGACGGAGAACATCAACAGGATGGGCGGGCTGGCGTTGCGGGCACCGGTGCTCGCCGCCTTCTTCCTGATCGTGACCATGGCGCTGCTGGCGATGCCGGGCTCGTCCAACTTCATCGGCGAGTTCTTCATCCTCTTCGGGATCTTCCAGGAGAAGATCGTCGTTCGCCCTGATCGCCTCGACCGCGATCGCGATGGCCGCCTACTACGCGCTCCGCCTCTTCCAGCGCGCGATGCACGGCCGCAAGCGCGACGGACGTCGAGTCGCGCGAGATCGGCTGGCGGGAGGGCGCGATCGTCGGCGCGCCTGGTCGCCTGCATCGTCGCCCTGGCCCTCTACCCGGGCCTGATCCTCGGCCGGAGCGATGACTCGGTCAGCGCCCAGCTCACCGCGGTGACCCAGCAGCCACCGGGAGCGGAGGTCGCGCAGCGATGACCTTCAACGCCCCCGAGATCGACTACGCCGGGCTCTCGCCGATCATCGCCCTGACCGCGGGGCTCTGCGTGGTGCTGATCGCCGGGCTGCTCCCGCGGATCGGCCGCTTCGAGCTCGCCGGCCTCACTCTGGTGGCGCTGGGGACGACCGCCGGGCTGGCGATCTGGCAGTGGGGAGAGCAGCGGACCTGGTCGCCGGCGCCCTCCGCCTCGACGCGCTTCGGCCTCGCCGCGGTGCTGATCGCGCTCCTGGCGGCGGCGGTCGTCGTCGTCCTCTCGATCCGCGAGCCGGCCGCCGAGCAGGCGGGGCACGGCGCCTTCTACTCGCTGCTGCTCGGCTCGGTGCTCGGGATGACGATCCTCGCCGAGGCCCAGAACCTTGTCAGCTTCTTCGTCGGCCTCGAGCTGCTCTCGATCCCGCTCTACATCCTCTGCGCCTCGGCGGTTCGAGAGCGAGGCCTCGCTCGAGTCGGGGCTCAAGTACCTGGTGATCGGCTCGCTCGGCTCGGCGACGCTCCTCTACGGCTTCGCGCTGCTCTACGGCGGCGCCGGCTCGACCGACTACTCGCGGATCGCCGAGGCGCTCGGCCCCGGCGGCCAGGCGGACGACACGCTGGTCCTGATCGGCACCGCGATGGCCGCCACCGGGCTCGCCTTCAAGATCTCGCTCGCCCCCTTCCACCAGTGGACGCCCGACGTCTACCAGGGCGCGCCGACCCCGGTCACCGCGTTCATGGCGGTCGCGACCAAGGCCGCCGCCTTCATCGCCCTCGCCCGCCTGTTCGAGGTCGCGCTCGGGCCCGCTGGTCGACGACTGGCACCGGCGCTCGCGGCGCTCGCGGTCGCCTCGATCGTCGGTCGGCAACCTCGGCGCCCTCGGCCAGGACTCGCTCAAGCGGCTGCTCGGCTACTCGGGGATCGCCCAGGCCGGCTACATGCTCGCCGGGATCGTCGTCGCCACCGAGACCGGGCTGGAGGCGCTGGTCTTCTACCTCGCCGCCTACTGCCTGATGAACCTGGCGGTCTTCGTGGTGATCGTCGTCCGCGAGCGCGAGACCGAGCTCGGCGACGACATCGACGCGCTCGACGGGATCGGCCGCTCGAAGCCGCTGCTCGCCTGGCCGCTGACGATCGGGATGCTCGCCCTCGCCGGTCTGCCCGGCACCTCGGGCTTCATCGGCAAGCTCTTCCTGATCGAGGCCGACCGTCGACGGCGACTACACCTGGCTGGGGGTGGTGATCGTGGTCGGCTCGATGGTCTCGCTCGCCTACTACCTCCGGGTGATCGCCGCCATCTGGATGCGCCCAGAGCTCGGCGCTGAGGCCGGGCCGGCGGAGCCGATGCCCGCAATCGCCGGCGGCGCCCCGCTGTCGCCGCTCGGCGGCAAGGAGCCCGGCTCGGCTGACGTCTTCCACGGCAGGCCGGCGCGCCCCGTCCGGTCTGAGTTAGGTGGCCCCAAGGGAGCGAGCCGCTGCGGCCTCGTGGTCGGCGCTGGTCTTCTCTGTGCCGCCGCCACTGTCGCCTTCGGCATCGCCCCCTCCCCCTGGTCGACTGGGCCACCAACGCTGCCGGGTCGTTGGGCGGCCTGGGCTGAGCCGAATTGGCCTTCGCGGTCGTTGGGCATGTCGAATGGGTTGAGTTCGTGCGCGTCCAGCGCCTGGCCGCGAGCGGCGAGATCGTCCACGGCAAAGACAGCTTCGAGGAGCCCGCCGGGGGCGGCGGCGTGGCGGCGGTGCAGCTCGCCCGCCTCGCCGGCGAGGCGCACCTGTTCACCGCGCTCGGGGATGACGATCTCGCCCAGCGTGCGCGGGAACGGCTCGAGGAGCTCGGGGTCCTGGTGCACTCGGCGGTCCGCGACTCGCCGACGCGGCGGGCGCTGACCTTCATCGACGCCGCCGGCGAGCGCACGATCACCACGGTCGGCGAGCGGCTGGCACCCCGGATCGAGGACGAGCTGCCCTGGGATCTGCTCGATGGCGCCGATGGCGCCTACTTCACCGCCGGGGACCCCGGCGCCCTTCGCGCCGCCCGGAGCGCCCGCATGCTGGTGGCCACACCCCGCGCCGGACCGGTCCTGACCGAGGCTGAAGTAGAGCTCGACGCGCTCGTCTTCAGCGGGGAGGACGAGCAGGAACGGGCGGCGGCGGAAGACCTGACCCCAAGGCCCGCCCTGCTGGTGGCCACCAGCGGCGCGGCCGGCGGCAGCTACAGCACACCCGACGGCGCCACTGGAACCTGGAAGGCGGCGACGCTGCCCGCGCCGCTAATCGACAGCTACGGCTGCGGGGACTCGTTCGCAGCCGCCCTTTGCTGGGCCCTGGCGCAGGGAAACGATGCGGCCGGCGCAGTGGAGATCGCGGCGCGCGCCGGGGCCATCTGCATGACGGGCCGAGGCCCCTATGGACGGCAGCTGGCCGCTGCAGAGGCGGAGCGGGCCTCGGGATCTTCGGACGCCTGTTAGCGGGCGCTGCAGCAGATTCGCTCCTGGTTTCACACGCGATAGCGACAGCCCGGCCCACTGCCGCGCAGAGTGTCGCTTTGCATCTTGACCTCAACCGGTCAATGCACCACCCCTGACGTGTCGCATCGTCTCACCTGGTCCGAGCGCTGTCGAGCGAAGGCCGTAGGCCGAAGCGAGATCAGCGCTCGGCGCCGGCCTCGCTCGAGGCCGTCGATCAGCTCGGCGAGCTTCTCGGCCGGGGTCCGAAAGCCGAGCGTCTGGCGCGGTCGATGGTTGAGCTTTCCGGCGACCTCGTCGAGGCGCTCCTGGCTCACCCCGGCGAGGCTCTTGCCCTTCGGGAAGTACTGGCGAAGGAGGCCGTTGGTGTTCTCGTTCGAGCCCCGCTGCCAGGGGCTTCGGGGGTCGCAGAAGTAGACCGGCAGGCCGGCCTCGACCGAGAAGCGCCGGTGCTCTGCCATCTCCGAGCCCTGGTCCCAGGTGAGCGAGCGGCGAAGCTGGGCCGGCAGCGTGGTGATGCTCGCCTTGAGCGCATCCGCGACCTCGACGGCGCCGGTCCCCTCGGGCAGGGCGACGAGCTGGCAGTAGCGGGTGGAGCGCTCGACCAGGGTCGCGATCGCGTTCGTCCTTCCGTCCCATCAGGAGGTCTCCCTCCCAGTGGCCGGGGACCGCTCGGTCCTCGACCTCGGGCGGGCGCTCGGAGATCATCACCATCCCGGCGATCTTGCCCTGGCCCTGGCGCTTTGACGACTGCGAGCGGGCAAAGCGCCTCGATCGCCCCGTCCTCAGGTGCCGGGTGAGCTCTCGCTTGAGCGTCCCCCGCGCCTGGACGTAGAGGGCGCGGTAGATCGTCTCGTGAGAGACCCGCATCGCCTCATTGTCGGGGTATTGGAGCCTGAGCCAGCCCGCGATCTGCTCGGGGGAGTAGTCCTCTCGCAGCCGCTCTGAGACGAGCCGGCGCAGCTGCGGGCAGAGCTCGAGCTTGGTCGGCCGCGGCCGTCGTGAGCGGCGCCAGGCCTCGCGGTCCGCTTGGTGGGCGCGGTAGCGCCGCCGGCCGCCGCAGCGGTCGATCTCACGGGCGATCGTCGTGTGGGAGCGTCGAAGCGCCCGGGCGATGGCGCGGGCCGAGCGCCCGCGGGCGATCTCGCGCGAGATCTCCTCGCGCTCGTCCAGGCTCAGGCACTTCTCGGGGCGCCTGCGCGCCCTCGGCCGGATCCCTCCCGTTCTCGCCAGGTGGCTGCTCACGGTCGGGCGGGCAAGGCCGAGCCGGCGCCCGATCTCGCGATCGCTCAGCCCCTCCGCTCGCAGCTCCCAGATCCCGTCCTTCGTCGCCTCGCTCAGGCCGTAGCCCTTTGGCATCACCGCACCTCCTTCGTTGGTCAGCGAGTCGCTGACCCTCTCGGGTGGTGCGGCGGCAGTTTGAGACCGCCATGGAAAGCGGCGCTTCCCGCGTAGCGAGATACTGCGTGGGCGATGTCGGAGGAGAACGTGGAGCTTGCAGGCCAGTTCTACGACGCCTGGAACCGCGGCGACCTCGACTGGATAGCCGACCGCGTCACCGATGACTTCGAGTTGCGTCCAGTCGTCGGTTTCTTGGACCTTGAGGAGGTCTATCGCGGCAGGGACGGATGGGAGCGCTTCGCACGCACCTGGCTTCAGGCATGGGTGGCCGCCACGATCGAGCTTGAACGTGTGGAAGATCTCGGTGACCGCCTCCTCGTCCTGCTGACGTCCAATGCCACGGGGCAAGGAAGCGGCGTCTCGGTCCGCATGAGGTTCGGCCATCTGGTGACGCTTCGAGATCAACAGGTTGCGTCGCTCGTCGTGATTGAAGGTTGGGATCGGGCCCTCGAAGCCGCCGGGCTGCGGGAGTAGGCGGTGTCGGAGGAGAACGTGGCGCTGGTGAGGCAGTTCCTTCAAGCCTTCAATCGCCGCGACCTCGCGGCCATGACTCGGGGCCTTGATCCCGAGGTCGAATGGACGCCCGGTGGTCCTGCCGCCGTCGAACGCGCGGTCTATCGGGGCCGCGACGAGGTCTCGGACGGGTTCGCCGCGACCTGGGAGACCTGGGAGGTTTTCACCCTTGAGGAGAGCGAGGTTCGCGATCTGGGCGACTCCCTTGTGTGGCTGGGGCGCGCCCGATTGAGGGGAGGGGACGCGAGCCACGTTGAGCTCGACCAAGAGTTCGCCGTCCACTTCCTGGTGCGCGGCGGCAGGATCGTCCGATTCCGAGGCTTCCGTGAGTGGCAGGAAGCCCTCGAAGTCGCCGGGCTGCGGGAGTAGGCGATGTCGCAGGAGAACGTCGAGGGACTGCGGGAGATGTACAGCAAGCGCAGCCTCGCGGAGGTCGCCGAGTCGCTCCATCCTGACGCCGAGATGCACCAGGCCCCTGAGGTCCCGGACGCCGACGACTACTACGGGCGGGAAGAGTTCGTGCGGGGGACTCGCCGTTGGCTTGAGGGATGGGAAGAATTTCAGTACGCCCTTGAGGAAGTGACCGACCTCGGCGAGCGAGTCTTCATGCGGGTGCGGCTGTCGGGCCGCGCCAAGGCCAGCGGCATCGAGCTTGACGAAGACATCTTTCACCTCTGGACGTTCCGGGACGGCATGCCATGGCGCTGCGATGTGTTCCTCGACGAAGAACGAGCCCTCGAAGCCGCCGGGCTGTCGCAGTAGTCGCTTTGGACGAAAAGCGGCACTTCGCATGGGAAGCAGCTGCTTTCGAGCTGACGCGCCCTTCAAAGGAGCGGCGCCCATCGCTTCCGCTCAGCACGCGCCGCGCGATCTAGCTCGGGCGTTACGGAGAATCAGCGACAGCCGCGACCGGGCTACGCAGTATGCGTTTCGCGGGGAGCGTCGCTAACGCCCGCGCGCGCTGCGCGCCCCCTGAGCGCTGTACAGTGCGCCGAGCACGACTCGGATCCTGGCCAAGGAGGAGAGATCGGTCTTCGCGAGCCCACGGCAGCGACCGCAGGTCCGGGCGCCGAGGCCGGTGACGGCGGAGCGGAGCCGCCCGTCCTAGAGGCCAAGCTCGACTGGAGGGAGCTCGGGCGCCGGGTGGCGCTGATGCGCAGCGCTCCGCTGCTCCGAGGAATGTCGTGGGAGCTGCTCGCCACACTCGCTCCCGTGTTGCGGCGGGAGACCGCGGCGTCGGGCACGGCCCTCTATCGACAGGGCGAGCCCGCGGTCCGCTTCTATCTGATCGAAACGGGGCGCGCTCCTGCGCCTACGGGCCGCGGAAGGCGGCACGCAGACCGAGGAGCTTGGGCCGGGCGACACATGTGGGGACGCGGTCCTGTGGGCGGGGCCCACATACCGTGCCACGGCACGCGCGGAGACGCCGCTGGCCCTCTGGGCGCTCGATGCCGGCGAGCTGGGCACGCTGCGCGAGGGACATCCGGCCTTGGACGCGGCTCTCAGGGCGTGCCGGCCGGGGAGCGAGGCGCCGGCCGAAGTCAAACCCGAGCATGGCGTTCGAGTGAAGGTGCGTGGGCTCGGCAAGAGCGTCGGCGACGGAAAGAAGGTTCTCCACTCGGTCAGCTTCTCGGTCGAGCCGGGCGAGCTGGCGGCCATCGTCGGGGGTAGTGGCGCCGGCAAGTCGACGCTGCTCGACGCCATCGCCGGGGTACGCCCGGCAGATGAGGGAACAGTGCTCTTCGACGGGGTCCCGTACTACGAGCATCTCGAGGAGTACCGCTCGGCGCTCGGATACGTGCCTCAGGACGACATCATCCACGCCGAGCTGTCGCTGATCGCGACGCTCCGCTACGCGGCGCAGCTCAGGCTGCCGGCCGGCACCTCGCCAGGCGAGCGGGAGTCGGCGGTCGCCGACGTCATGGACGCTCTCGACCTCACGCAGCGCGCGGAGCTCCGCATCGGTTCGCTCTCGGGCGGCCAGCGAAAGCGGGCGAGTATCGCGGTCGAGCTGTTGACCAAGCCGGACGTCTTCTTCCTCGACGAGCCGACATCGGGGCTCGATCCCGCGACCGCGCGCGGAGCTCCTGCGATTGCTGCGCCGGCTTGCCGACTCCGGCCGGACGGTCGTGCTCACGACCCACTCGATGCAGGACCTCGCCATCTGCGACAAGCTGGTCGTCCTCGCCCGCGACGGCCACTGCGCCTTCGTCGGGGCGCCCGAGGCGGCCGTCGACCACTTCCAGGTCGGCCACGATGAGATGTACGAGCGCCTCGCCGGTGAGGCGACGCCCGCGGAATGGGCCCGCCGCTTCTCCGAGGTCTCCAACCAGCCTGACGTGTTGCACGATGCCCAGCAAGCCGCGCGGGCTGCGGGCCCACCGCGCCCGCGGGGAGCGCACCCGATCGGGCCACTCCGGCAGTGCGCCGTGCTGAGCCGGCGCAACCTCGACATCCTGGTGCACAACCGGCTCACGCTGGCGATCCTGCTGGGGTCGCCGGTGCTTGTGGTGCTGATGTTCCTGGTGCTCTTCAAGCCCGACGCGTTCGAGTTCGCCGACCCGAGCCCGAGCGCAACGATCATGATCGTCTACTGGATCGCGTTCGCGCGGCTTCTTCTTCGGACTCACCTACGGGCTGCTCCAGATCTGCACCGAGTTCCCGATTCTCCGCCGCGAGCGGTTCGTCGGCGTCCGCATCGGCCCCTACGTGCTCTCGAAGGTCGCGGTGCTGGCGCCTCTGCTGCTCGCCATGTCAGTGATCATGCTCGTGGTTCTCAGGCTTTTCGACCGGCTTCCGGAGGCGAGCCTCGGCACCTACGCCGTGCTCACCGTCACGCTCTTCCTCGACGCGCTGGCCGCGCTCGCCCTCGGGTTGCTGACCTCGGCCGCGGTGACGGGCCCCGCCCAGGCGACGATCGCGCTGCCCCTGCTGTGCTTCCCGCAAGTCCTCTTCTCGGGAGCGATTCTCCCGGTTCCGATCATGGCGACGATCGGGAAGGCCGTCAGCTACCCGATGGCTGACCGCTGGGCCTTCGAGGGGCTCGGCCATGAGCTCGGCCTGAACCGCCTCCTGGCGGAGGGCGGCTCCCAGCTCGGGCCGCCGCTGCTCGCCGAGTACGGTGGCACCTTCTCGCGGGGGACCTGGATCGCGTGGACGATCCTGGCGGGCATGGCACTCGTCTTCCTGATCGGTGCGGTGACAGTCTGCGCGCGGAAGTGCCGCCCAGCCGCGCATTTCGTCTGAGCGCTCATCTTCGGCGTCGGATCTTGTCCGCGAGCGGCAGCTAGAACCCGAGAAGGCACATTCGCGGCCATCGAGGCTGCCATCAACCATCACAAGGCGGATCTGGGCAGCCGAATAACGGGCCTGCTGATGGCACTCAACGAGCTATGGCAGGCAGCCAGCGACCTTGCCCCGAGGCTAGGAGCACGGTGGAGAGCAAGGACGAGCCCCTAGATGCAGACGACGCGCGGCGGGTCGTCTGGTACGGGCGGGTCATGTACGAGCTGGAACGCACCCTGCCGCCCGCCAGCTAGGTCACAGGGGCATAGGCTCAGACCATAGGTGCCCTTTTCCATGCAAAGCGCCGCTTCTCGTCCAAAGCGATAGCGAGCCGCTAGTCCCGCAGCCCGGCGGCTTCGAGGGCTTCTTTGGGATCGAGGTATTCGCGAACCCGAACCGCCTTTCCGTTCTTGTACTCGACCACCCAGGCGCCAGGGAACTCGACCGGGGCGCCGCTTTCCTGGCCACGCGCGCGGACGCGGCCGATCGCGACGATTCGCTCGCCAAGGTCCCTGGTCTCCGAGATGGCGACCTGGACCTCCCCGAGCGTCTCGTACCACTCTCGGAGCTCGTCGCGGACGCCCTCGTGTCCCCGATACACCGCCGCTACCCCCCCGAGCATCACCACCTGGAACACCGGGTGCCACTCCACCTCGGCGTCGAGTCCCTCCAGGAACGCGTCGATGTCTCCGCGGTTGAACGCGTCGATTCCGCGCTTGAAGGCATCGACGTTCTCCTGCGACATCGCCCACGCAGTATCTCGCGGCTATTCGCGAACCGCCCCTTTCCATGCAAAGCGGTAGTTCCGCAACCACCTGAATGAGCTTCTAAGCGTTAAGCGCGACGATGGCGGCCCCGTGGGGGTCGTGCTCACAGTCGCCGCGATCGCCGTCTCCGCCGCCGCTGGGATCGGCGCGGAGCTGCGTTGGCCGGACCGCGCCGGATCGTGGGCCCGGGAGGCGCTGGTCGTCTCGCTCTACACCCTGCTCCCCTTCGTCACCTTCTTCAACCTCGCCCGGGTCGAGATCGACGCCGACCTCGGTGGCGGCCTGGTGCTCGGCTGGGTGGCGATCCTTCTCGCCGGCGGCGTGGCCTGGCTGGTCGGGCAGCATCTCCTGGGACTCAGCCGGCCGGCGACCGGCACCCTGATCTGCTGCACCCTGGTGCCCAACTCCGGATATCTCGGCTACCCGCTGTGCGCTTCGCTGCTCGGCTTCGACTCGCTCGGCGAGGCGGTCGTCTACGACATCGTCGTCGTCGCTCCCTCGCTGCTGCTGCTCGCCTTTGCCGTCGGCGCCGCCTTCGGAGACAAGGCCGGTGAGCGGCCGCGCGACCGAGTTGTCGCCTTCTTCACCCGCAACCCGCCGCTCTACGCGGCGATCGCCGCCTTGCTGGCGCCAGACTCGCTCGCGCCCGACGTTCTCGTCGACATCTCCCGGGGGGTGGTGGTCGCGCTGCTGCCGATCGGCTTCTTCGCGGTCGGCGCGGTGCTCGCGGAGGAGGCGACCGAGGGGCAGGTGAGGCTCGGCTCGCCACTGCGGCCGCCGGTGGCCTCGGCGATTCTGCTCCGGCTGGCGCTGGCACCGGCCCTGCTTTACCTGATGGCGCTTCCGCTGATCGACCTGCCCGGTCCTTACCTGCTGCTGGCGGCGATGCCCTGCGGGATCAACACCCTGCTCGTCTCACATGTTTACGGGCTCGACGTCCGGCTGGCGGCGCAGGCCGTGGCCTGGTCGACGGCGATCGCGGTGATCTGCGCGCTGGCGGCTGAGGCGACTCTCGGCTGAGGGACAGAGGCATCGGCGTCGCGCACTACGATGGCTCGCCCGTGCGCTATCCGGTCGAGCACTTCAACGAGGAGGAGCGTCGCCTCCTCACACCCCACTTCACCAACCTCGACCGGCCCGTGTTCGCGCTGGTCAACCTGCCGGAGACGATCAAGGGAGCGCTGTTCGCCCGCTACTCCCGCTACGCCGGCACCGTCCGCCGGCTCTACCTGGAGGAGTTCGCCGCCGACGTCCCAGAGGGTGGCCGGCCGTTCGAGGGTGAGGAGGGTGAGCGCGCCGCCGGCCTCTACGAGCGCGTCTTCATGGGCTACGGCGACGACTCGATCGCCCAGGTGGGCGGCGCCCACATCGCCTGCGAGTGGGTCTCCAACATCCTCACGAAGGTCCTGCAGCGCGGCCGGCTGGCCGCCTACCTCGAGCAGTCCACCCGCTACATCCCCTACGACAAGCCGCTGCCCGACTCGGCGGGCGGCGGGCATCGCTTCTACCGCGACGACGAGCTCGGGCCGGAGTACGAGCGGGCAATGGAGGAGCTGTTCGCGATCTACTCGCGCTCACTCGAAGCCGTGCAGGCGTGGGCGTCGGAGCGCTGGCCGCGGGGCGAGGAGCCGGAGGCCGCGTGGCAGCGCTCGATCAAGGCGAAGGCGCTCGACCTGCTCCGCGGCCTGCTGCCGGCCGCGACCCTGAGCCATGTCGGGATCTTCGCCTCCGGCCAGGCCTACGAGCAGCTGCTCCTGCGGATGATGGCCTCGCCGCTGCCGGAGGCCCGCCGCTTCGCCGGCCTGATCCTCGAGGAGCTGAAGCTGGTGATGCCGAGCTTCGTCGCCCGGGTGGAGCGCCCCGACCGGGGCGGCGAGTGGATCTCCTACCTGGAGCGCCGCCGGGAGGCGACCGAGCGCTGGGTCGCCCGCCTCGGCCTCGACCGGCCCGAGCGCTCCGACGCCCCATCGGTCGAGCTGGTCGAGGTGCAGGGCTCGGAGGAGGAGCTGCTGGCCGCCTCGCTGTTCGAGTCCACGGGTGTCTCCGAGCGCGAGATCCGCGAGCGGGTCCGCGCCCTCCCCCGATCAGCGCGCCGACGTGATCGCCGACCTCGCCGGCGAGCGCGCCAACCGCCGCTACCGCCCCGGGCGCGGCTGGGAGGCGGTCCGCTACCGCTTCGAGATCGTCTCCGACTACGGCGGCTTTCGCGACCTCCAGCGCCACCGGATGCTCACCTGCCAGTGGCAGCGGCTCAGCCCCGACCTCGGGGCCGGCGTCCCCGGTGAGGTCCGAGAGGCCGGGGTCGGCGCCGAGTACGAGCGGGCGCTCGATCTCTCGGCGGGGGAGTTCCAGCGTCTCACCGATGCGGGGCAGCCGGAGGCCGCCTCGTACGCGCTCTGCCTCGGCTACCGGATCCGCTACATCCTCGACCTGAACGCCCGGGAGGCGATGCACCTGATCGAGCTGCGCTCCGGCCGCGAGGGCCATCCCACCTACCGCGCCGTCGCCCAGGCGATGCACGAGCGAATCGCCGCCGTCCATCCGGCGATCGCCGCCGCGATGACCCACGTCGACTCATCCACCGAGCCCCGCCTGGAGCGGATCATGAGCGAGATCCGGACCCACCGCAAACGGATCGCCGCGGAGCGCGAGCCCGAGCACTCCGACGCCCCGCCGGGAGTCAGCGCTCTGGGCTAGATGCGAGGGTGATGCAAGGGCGCTCCGTCAGGAGCGACCCGCTTTAGAGCAGGGCAACCCGTTTAATCGCGAAGCCGGCAATCCCGGAGGCCCGCCTCTACGTCGGTCCCGATGACCTACGATGAAGCGCAGGGTGGGAGCCAGAGGGCTCGCAATCGCGATGCTGGTGCTGGCGGCGATCGTCGCCACGCCCGCCTTCTCCGCCGCCCAGGACACCGGCACCACCACCCCCTCAGATCCCAACCCGCTCCCTGAGCCGCCGCGGGAGGCCCAGCCGCCGCCCGCTGGCGACAGCGACCAGAGCGGCGACCCCGCGCAGACGGAGGAGACGGTGACCGCCGAACGCTCGCCGGCCGCGGTCCCGACTTCCGCAGGAGGCGCGCTCGCCCACGCCTCGGCATCGGCGACCGTCTCGATGGGCGACAACTTCTACTCGCCGGCGAGCGTCTCGATCGCCGCCGGCGACACCGTCACCTGGAGCAACAACGGCCAGGCCCCGCACTCGGCGACCGCCGACGACGGCAGCTTCGACACCGGCGTCTTCAACAGCGGCCAGAGTCGGTCGGAGACCTTCAGCCGGGCCGGCACCTTCACCTACTTCTGCACCATCCACGCGAACATGCACGGCTCCGTGCGTGTCCTCGCCGCCGCGAGCGGCGGCGGAAAGGGAGGCGGCGGCTCGGCCGGCTCGAGCAGCGCCGGCACCTCCGAGTCGGCAGCGGTGGCGTCGCCCGAGGCCGCGGGCACCAGCACCAGCCTCGCCGGCACCGGCCTCGAAACCCTCGGGCTCGCCGCGACCGGACTCGCCCTGCTCGCCGGCGGAATCGCGCTCGGACGCCGCGCCGGCCTCGGCTACCGCCTGCCGCTCCGCTAGCCGGTGCTCCAGCACGTCTCGCTCGAGGTGCCGCCGGACCAGACCGAGCGGATGCTCGAGTTCTGGCGGATCGTCGGCTTCGAGGAGGTCGAGGCGCCGGAGCCCCTCGGCGACTCGGTTCGCTGGCTCGAGCGCAACAGGACCCAGATCCACCTGATCCTCACGGAGGGACACAACGCGCCGGTGCTCGGCCACACCGCGGTCGTCGTCCCCGAGCACGCCGCGGCCAAGCAGGCGCTTCGTGAGGCGGGATTCCAGGTCGAGGACGCCGGTCAGCTCTGGGGCGCCGACCGCGCCTTCGCGATCGCCCCCGGCGGCCACCGGGTCGAGCTGATGGCGGCGCCGCCGCCTACCTCCCAGTAACGGGTCGCTCCTCGGCTTCGCCTGCGGAGCGCCCTCGCATCTACGGCTTCGCCATATACGGCCGCCACAAACACCGCGGCCGGATCATCAGTAGCGGCCGCAGGCGGCCGCTACTGGCGGCGCTTGCGCTTCTTGCGGCGCTCGCCCTGGGTCTCCGCGGATCCCGGCTCGCCCTCGCCGGGGGCGGTCCCCCGCTCCCCGGGGGGAAGCTGGCCCTCGTCGGGCAGCGAAGGCTCGGAGACCTCGCGCCCGCTGCCCTCTACCGGGCCGCCTGGCTCGGCGAGACCATCACCGGGCTTCGGCCACGGGATCGCCACCCCGGCCTCCCAGGCGGGAGGCCTGCCGACGGGCGCCAGGCCGGCCATGATCAAACCGACCACCGCGAACCACAGCACCAGGCCGATCTGGCCGAGCGGACCGAGCAGGATCAGGGACACCCCCAGCGCCATTCCGAGGGTCGCCCAGAAGCGGGTCAGAAGTCCCGTCCTCATCGACCAGAGGGGGATGTAGATCATCCCGAAGACCAATGAGAGGATCGCGGGCAGACGCAGTCCGGCTCCTGCCTTCAGGGTGCCGGTGTCGTCGATGACGTCGTCGGCGAGGTCCTCGCGGGCGTCATCGGCAGCCTCGTCGGGCGTCCTTGGCTCCGCCGTCGTTCCGGTGCCGGTCGTCTCGGTGCCGGTCGTACCGGTGCCCGCCGTCCCAGTGCCCGTGGTTCCGGTGCCGGTCGTCTCGGGCGCCGCGGTCCCGGTCGCGCCCTGCTTGCCCGCTGGCTTTCCGCCCTGCCCCTGGCCCTGCTCTGCCTCGGCCTGCTGGCGCGCCTGCTGCACGACCGCCGGTTCCTTCTCGACGAAGCTGTCGGCAGCCTCGTTGAACCCGAACCCGAGGACCACTGAGGAGATCGCGATCAGGATCGGGCCGATGAAGGCGAACGGCACGAGGCCTCGCCGGACCTTCTCGGTGCGGCCCGCGGCGGCCTGGATCAGCACGAATAGGGGAGCGGCGAAGAAGGCGAAGCCGACCCCCTGGAGCGTCTGCCCGAGGAGGAACTTGCCGGCGTGGTCGTGGAACTGCTGGAGGCGCTCGGCATCGGTGTCGGCCGCGGAGAGGCCGATCTGCGGGATCACCTGGCCGACTGCGTAGATCAGCGCGCCGACGATCGCCATGATGCCCGCGGGCCTCAGCCAACGGCGCTCGCGCTCCAGCAGAACCTCTTTACTCGGCAGCGTCATGGTCGAGGCCGGTCGGCGGTGAGGGCCGTCGGCGGCCGCGTATCTTAGGCGGGATCAGCCGCGGAGATCCCCCAACTCGGGGTGGAGGCGACTCAGTAGCGCCAGAGCGCCGCCACTCCCTCATGTGGGGTGAGGGCTTCGGCGGCCTCGCCTTCGACCGGGGTGATCTGGGCGCTGGTTCGGACCGCTCCCTCGATCAGATCCTCAGCGCTTTTCGCCACCGCCTCGGTGCGCTCCTCGCGCACCCGTGAGGCCCCCTGGAAGATCAGGTGCTCGACCCGGCCCTCGGCCAGCGCGGCGAAGGTCGGCGCCAGACCGAGGGAGCCGCGGCGATTGTTTTCGAGGGCGGCGTCGGTGGCCCGCTCGACCAGCTCCAGCTCGCGGTTGCGGTTCAGATCTGTGACGGCCACGGTGACCCGGCGGCCGACCTCCTCGACGGTCTCGTTGACCACGTTGGCGTCGCCCGCCGCCTCCAAGCGGAGACCATCCGCGTCGGCGCCGAGGATCTCCACCTCGTGCGGGTCGCCGTAGGCGAGGACCAGGCGCCAGTCGCGACGGTCAGCCTCCTCCGCGATCAACGGCCCCGTGCGGCGAAGGAAGCGCTCGCGATTTGCCTCCAAACGCTGGTCGTACTGGTCCTTCCCTGCTGCCGAGACAGCCTGGCCGGCGGCGGGATTCCTGGGCTTGGCGGCCTTTCGCTCCCGCCAGGCTCTGCGGCTGATCCGTGCCCCCCACCGGTCGAGCTCCTCGGTGATCCCAAGCCGCCACTCGAACAGGCGGATCTGCTCGGCTGAGACCGCGACCGCGCCCACCGGCCAGCCGTCGTCGAGCAGCTCGACCAGGGGCTCGAGGTAGGGGCGCTCGCGATGGACGACCGCCGGCATGGCGGGGACGATCTGGGTGGCCGACCAGAGGTCGCGTCCCGGCTTCTCCGCCACCTCGACGAAGCCGATCTGGCAGCGGCCCGACCGCGGCATCCCCTCGGGAAAATGCTCCTGAACCCGTTCCACCGTTGCCCGGATGGCGATCTTCGCCGCGTGGGAGGCGCCCTTCGCTTCACCGACCGGCTTCAGGCCGTCGCGGAGGGCCAGTCGCCAGCCCTCCTTGCGGTCGGTCGGTTCGGTGTCGAGGTACGCAGAGATCACGCCGTGAGGGGGGCGCCACTCGATCAACTCCTTGAGCAGGCCTGGATCGGGTTCAGTCAACTCCTCGAGCAGGCCTGGATCGGGTTCGGACGCCATCTTCGGCGTCTACCCGGCCCTTCGGGGGGTAGTCACCCGCGATCGTGGAAGTAGAACTCCGGCAGGGCGCCCTCGATCACGTCGGCGGTCATCCGTTGGGCAACCTCGAGGTTGCCGGTACGGACGGCGATGTCGTCGAGGGTGACGATCCCGACGAGCTCCCCGCTCTCGAGCACCGGCAGCCTTCTCACCCGGTGCTGAACCATCAGTGCCGCCGCCTCCTCGAGATTCATCTCGGGCCCACCGCTGATCAGCGGACGCGACGCGTGCTTCCCCGCCGGCTCGGCGAGCGAGCGGTCACGGGCGGCCACCCGGATGGCGACGTCGCGGTCGGTGATCATCGCCGCGGGTGCGCCCTCGGGATCGCAGATCACCACCGAGCCGACCCCGCGCTCCCGCATCAGGGCGGCGACCTCGCGCACGGCGTCTTCCTCCTCGGCCGTCACCACCCCGGCGGTCATGATCTCCCGGAGCTGCATGGGCGGAGCCTAGCCGCCCCGCGCCGGTAGCATCGCGCCGATGGCGCTCTTCAATCGCCAGGTCGGGCCGATTGCCCTCTACGGCGCGACCGGCTACACCGGTCGGCTGGTGGCCGCCGAGCTGGCGGCGGCGAAGGCGGACTTCGTTCTCTCTGGGCGCAACCGCGGCAAGCTCGAGTCGCTGGCGGAGGAACTGGACGGGAACGTGGCTGTACAGGCCGCGGCCCTCGACGACGAGGTCGCCCTCCGCTCGTTGCTTGCCGACTGTGCCGCGGTGATCGACTGCGCGGGTCCCTTCATCCGGCATGGCGAGCCGGTCCTGCGCGCTGCGGTCGAGACCGAGACCCACTATCTCGACACCACCGGCGAGCAGGCCTACATGCGGCTCGCCTTCGACCACTACGGCCCCGAGGCCGAGGTCGCCGGAATCGCGGTGATCCCGGCGATGGGCTTCGACTACGTCCCCGGCGACATGCTCGCGTCGCTGACCGCAAGGGGCATGGGCGAGCTCGACGAGATCGCGCTCTCTTACGCCTGGCGGGATTTTCAGCCGAGCCACGGCACCGCCCGATCCGCCCTCGAGGTTCTCTCCGGCGAGGACGTCGAGTGGAGCAACCTCAAGTGGCAACCGGCTTCGGGGGGCCTCGGCCGGGGCAGCTTCGAGTTCCCGGAGCCGATCGGGCGCCAGCGGATGATCCGCTACCCGAGCGGCGAGCAGATCACGGTTCCGCGCCACGTCGCCACCCGGAACGTGCGGACGACGATGAACGCCACCGCCTTCGCTCCGCCGGGGATGGCGGCGGGGGTGCAGCTGCTCGGCCGCCCGCTGGGCCTGGCGCTGCGTACCCCCCTGAAGCGACTGCTCTACGCCGGGATCTCGCGGTTGCCTGAGGGGCCGAGCCCGCAGCAGCGGGCCTCGATGCGCTTCATGATCGTCTGCGAGGCGCGCCGGGGAGAAGAGGAGTCGCGCGGAACGATCAGCGGCCGCGACGTCTACGGACTCACCGCCGCCGCCGTCAGCAGGGGAGGCATGGCCGCCGCCGAGCGCGGCTTCTCCGCCAGCGGCGCTTTGGCGCCGTCCCAGGCCCTCGACCCCGAGGAATTCCTCCGCGCCCTCGAGGGATTCGAGCTGCGCTGGCAGGTGGACCGGCCGCGACAGGCGGTCGGCGTCCCCTCGCCGTGACCCGCGGGCTCAGCCGCAAGCGCCCACCCGCGGTCAGCCTCGAGGCCGGGGCGCCCGCGGACGCTCCCCGCTGCCCTGCCTGCGGGGAGCCCCTGTTCGTCTGGCTCGAGACCCTCGGCTACGGCTCGCGCGAGGACCAGATCGTCGACCGCTGCGAGAACTGCGGGCTGGCGGTGGCGCGTGACGCCATCCCCTCGTCGGAGCTGGCGATCGACGAGCTGCTCAGGAGCAGCTTGGAGTCGGATGACGGGATCACGGTCCGCGCCGCCAACGCCGCCAGCCTCCAGGCCTGGCTGGGGGCGGAGAAGTGGGCGGCGCTCCGGCCCGGCGACTCGAGCATCAAGCCGACCCCTCGCGCGGCCGGCCTCCTGCTCGGAAGGCGGGGGCTGCTGGTGACCCGGGTGCGCTACCCGGCGGGCGCCGGGATGGCCGCGATGTGGCAGACCCTGCTCAACCTGCTCACCTTCCACCGCGACTTCGCGATCGAGGCGCTCAGCGGTCGGCTGCGGCCCGGCAGTAGCCGGGGCCGCGGCGCCTTCGCGCTCGACGCCGTGATCACCGTGCTGGCCGCGATCCCAACCGCGATCATCGCCGTGCTGCTCGAGGGCGGGGCGGTGCTCGCCCGCCGGGGCGGCGTGATCGAGGTATCCGCCCGCCGCGGCTGACCTGACGCCGCCGTGGCTGACCTGTGCTGTCACGGGCCACGGCCCTACCTCGTCTTCAATGATGAAGGCAGCGAAAGGAGCAAACGATGAAAGTCTTCGTAGCAGGAGCCACGGGAGCGCTCGGCAGGCAGCTGGTGCCACAGCTGGTGGCCGCCGGCCACGAGGTCACTGGCATGACTCGCAGCGCCTCCAAGCAGGACCTAGTCCGCTCGCTCGGCGCCCGGCCCGCGGTGGCGGATGCCCTCAACCCCGATCAGGTCGCCAGCGCCGTCGCCGAGGCCGAGCCCGAGGTGATCGTCCACGAGCTGACGGCGATCCCGGGCATCAGAAACCCCAGGCGCTTCGGTAGCGCCTTCGCCCAGACCAACCGCCTGCGCACGGAGGGCACCGACCACCTGCTCGCCGCGGCGCGAGCGGTGGGAGCCCGGCGCTTCCTTGTCCAGAGCTTCGCCGGCTGGCCGTTCGCCCGGATCGGCGGCCCGGTGAAGAGCGAGGAGGACCCCCTGGACGAGGCCCCTCCCAAGCAGGTCCGTGAGACCCTCGCCGCGATCCGCTATCTCGAGCGGGCGGTGACCGGCGCCGACTGGATAGAGGGGATCGCGCTTCGCTACGGGGGCTTCTACGGACCTGGCACGTCGATCAGCCTCGAGCCGGGCGCCGACCAGCTGGAGATGGTGCGTAAGCGACGCCTGCCGATCGTCGGTGAGGGCACCGGTATTCAGTCCTTCATCCAGATCGAAGATGCCGCCGCGGCAACTGTCGCCGCCGTCGAGCGTGGCCAACCCGGGGTCTACAACATCGTCGATGACGAGCCGGCGCCTGCCGCCGAGTGGGTGCCAGCGTTGGCCGAGGCGGTCGGCGCGAAGCCTCCGCGCCGGCTACCGCGCTGGCTCATCCGCCTCGTCGCCGGCGAGGCGACTGTGGTGATGATGACCGAGGTGCGCGGCGCATCGAATGCGAAGGCGAAGCGCGAGCTCGGCTGGGAGCTTCGCTACCCGAGCTGGCGTCAGGGCTTCCGCGAGGGGCTGGGGTGAGATGACCGAGGGCGAGCTGCTCGAGGAGCTGCGACCCGCCGCCTTTGCGGTGGCCTACCGGATGCTCGGCAGCGTCGCTGAGGCAGAGGACGTGGTCCAGGAGGCGCTGCTCAGGCTCCACCAGGAGCTCGAGCGTGGCGAGGAGATCGCCTCGCCGCGGGCGTTCGTCGCAACCGTCGTCACCCGTCTCTCGATCGATCAGCTTCGCTCGGCGCGGGTGCGGCGTGAGCAGTACGTCGGCGAGTGGATGCCGGAGCCGCTGGTGACCGACCCTCGCGAGGATCCCGCCGAGCGCGCCGAGATTGCGGACACCCTGTCGTTCGCGTTCCTGACCGTGCTCGAGAGCCTCACCCCGGAACAGCGTGCCGCCTTTCTCCTCCGCGAGGTGTTCGACTATCCCTACGCGGAGGTGGCCGAGATCATCGGCACCAGCGAGGAGAACGCCCGCCAGCTCAACTCCCGGGCTCGGAGCCAGGTGGGAGAGGGGCGGCCTCGGTTCGAAGCGGCGGGCGCGCAGCGCGAGGAGCTCGCCGCGAGCTTCTTCGCCGCCACCGAGCGGGGGGACTTCGCGGCGCTGGAGACGCTGCTGGCCCGGGACGTGGAGCTGCACGGCGACGGCGGCGGCAAGGCGCCCGCGCTCGCCCAAATGCTTCGCGGGCGCGCCCGGGCGTTGCGCACGCTGCGCGCCTGGTGGAAGCTCGCGGACCGCTTCGGCGGGGTGAGGTTCGAGCGGACCGAGCTCAACGGCCAGCCGGGAGCGCTGGTCCGCGATCCCGCCGGCAGGCTGATCAACGCGATGGTTCTCGACATCGCCGGCGGGGAGATCGTCGCGGTCCGGTCAGTCGTCAACCCGGACAAACTTGGCCACCTGGGGCCGGTCGCGGACCTCCGGGGCCTTATCGACCAGCGTGGTTAGGCTCGAAGCGCCAGGACCACGGAGGCGACCTCCTCGGAGGCACCAACATGGGGCGGGGTGCGGGTTGCGGCGACCTCGACCGTCTCGCTCGCCCCGAGCCGCCCCTGGAGCGCCCGCGCCGCTTCACGCAGGAGCGGGGGCGTCGAGGGAGCGATGACGATCCGCGAGGGCCGCTCCGCGTCGGCGAGCCGGACCAGAGGCATGCTCCAGGCGGGGGCGGCGCCGAGCTCGGCGAAGATGCCGGCGGGCCGCCGGCGGGCCTCGACAGTGAGCGCGGTCGGCAGGCGGTCGAGGCCGGCGCCGAGCGCCGCCAGCCTCCCGGAGAGATAGAGCGCCACCGCGCCCTCGGTGCCGCGCTCCGCCACCGCCGCCTCGAGCGCCCGCCGGTCATCGGAGAGCGCCTCGGTCGCCTCGGGGAGCAGGGCGAGGGCGTCCGGCTCCACCAGGACCGCGCCGCTAACCAGCTCGGGGCGGCGCAGGGTGAGGTCGAGCGCGATAACGGCGCCGATCCCGGCGCCGGAAAGCATCGCCGGCCCCGCTCCCAGCGACTCGATCAGGACCGCCGCGTCCTCGCTCTGCTCCTCGATCGTGGTCCGCTGATAACCCGGCGGCGCACTCGAGCGCTCCCCAGCCGCGGCGGTCATAGGTGACCGCCCGGGCCCGGTCTGCGAGCGCCTTCCCCACCGGATCCCAGGCGGCGGCGCCGGTCGCGGTCTCGTGGATCAGGAGGACGAGGTCGCCCTCGCCCCGCTCGTTCCAGCTGAGCTCGACGCCACGGGCCTCGAGGGTCGGCATCGCTCCTCAGACGTTCTTCCAGAAGCGCTCGATCAGCGGCAGCGCCACCGCCCTCGGGCTGTGCTGGCCGGCGATCGCCCCGGCGCGGTTGAGCACCCCCGGGACCACCACCCGCTTGCCATGGGCAGCGCCATCCACCCCCTCGCGGGCCACTTCCTCCGGGGAGGTCCAGAAGACGTCGGGGGTGCGCCCCTCGGCGTCCCCCATCCCGGCAACCTCGGGGAACTCGGTCCGGACCGGCCCCGGGCAGAGGGCGGTCACCGAGACGCCGCGGTCGCGGAGCTCGGTGCGCAGCGATTCGCTGAAGGAGAGGACGAAGGCTTTGCTCGCCGCGTAGACAGCCGATCCGGGGAGCGGCTGGAAGGCGGCGGTCGAGGCGACGTTGATTACCGCGCCCCGCCCCCGGGCGGCCATCGCGGGCAACAGCCGCCCGGTGAGGTCGACGACGGCCTCGATGTTGACCCGGACCATCCGGAGCATCCGCTCGGTGTCGCTGGTGGCGAACTCGCCCCGGGAGCCAAAGCCGGCGTTGTTGACCAGGACCTCGATCGAGCGCCCCCGCTGATCGAGCTCGGCGATCAGCCGCTCGCGCTCCGCCGGGTCGGCGAGGTCGCAGGCGATCACCTCAGCATCGACCGAGTGTTCGGTCGAGAGTTCCGTGGCGAGGCTGCGGAGGCGCTCCTCACGGCGGGCAACCAGGGTGAGCGCGTGACCGCGCGAGGCGAGCTCCGCGGCGAGGGCGGCGCCGATTCCCGAGGAGGCGCCGGTGACCAGCGCGGTGCCGCGCGGCGAGGGCTCGGGAAGCCCCACTACTGAAGGCCTTCGCGGCCCCGCATCGCTATTGGAGTCCCTCCCGGGCCTCCCGCACCAGGGTGACGGCCTCGGGGAAGATGATCCGGATCGCATCGCGCACCTGGACCGCCTGCTCGTCGCTCGAGCCCGTCAGCTCCATGGAGCTGATCGCCGCCACCGTCATGTCGACCGCCAGCTTGATCGCGTTGTCCGCCCAGGCGACCTTCTGGGCGCCCTGCATCTGCTCTGACAGCTCCTCCATCCGGCGGCGCATCTCCTCGGGGTCGCCGAACAGGCCTCCGAATCCTTGACCTTCCATATGTCGATCATAGAGCCGCCCCCGCCTGCGGCCGCGACCTGATCTCGGCACACACTGAGCGCCTTCGGTGCGCCCGAGCCTCGCAGGCTGGCGCGATGCCGAAGCGAAGCGAGCGCGGAGGAGCGAGCGTCGAGCACGTCGCCCTGGTGGCGCTGATCGCCCTGGCGCTGGTCGCGGCGCTCGCGGCGCTCGCCTCCGCCCCGCCGCACCGCTCGGCCCTGGAGCTCGGCGAGGTGATCGCGCGGCGGATCGCCTGCGCGCCCCGCCACCCGGTCCCCTGCGCCCGGAACCCGCTGGCGCTCGCCTACGGCTTTCCGCTCGGCAAGCTGGTCCGCCACCTTGCTCCGGAGGCGAGCGTCGTCGCCGGCCTACTGCCCGTCGACTTTCGCCGCTGCCGCCGGACGAGCTGTGCAGCGCCGGGGCCCACGGCCGGGCTGACCGCCTCGCGGCGGCGGGTCACCGAGTTCACCTCGGTCGAGGACCTTCGCCGCTCCGGCGGCCCCGTCCGGGTCAGCTACTGGCTCTACCGGCCGAGCGCTGGCTGGCAGCGGATCGTCCGCACCGCCGGCGCCGCGCAGATCGCGGCCGCACAGTCGATCAGGCTGCGCCTCGAGGACGACCCCGCGTTGGTCCCGCTGGAGACCCTGCCCGGCCGGGACCACTACCTGTTCCCGCCGGGCGAGGAACCTCCCTGGCGCTGGTCGATCGTCTCACGGCCGAGCGGTCGCCCCTTCGGCTAGAGCTGCGATGCGAGATAGCCGCTTTGCATATTGACCTCAACCGGTCAACGCACCACCCCTGACGTGTCGCATCGTCTCACCTAGTCCGAGCGCTGTCGAGCGAAGGCCGTAGGCCGAAGCGAGTCAGCGCTCGGCGCCGGCGTCCTCGAGCCCGTCGATCAGCTCTGCGAGCTTCTCGGCCGGGGTCCGAAAGCCGAGCGTCTCTCGCGGGCGGCGGTTGAGCTTTCCGGCGACCTCGTCGAGGCGCTCCTGGCTCACCCCGGCGAGGCTCTTGCCCTTCGGGAAGTACTGGCGCAGGAGGCCGTTGGTGTTCTCGTTCGAGCCCCGCTGCCAGGGGCTTCGGGGATCGCAGAAGTAGACCGGCAGGCCGGCCTCGACCGAGAAGCGCCGGTGCTCCGCCATCTCCGAGCCCTGGTCCCAGGTGAGCGAGCGGCGAAGCTGGGCCGGCAGGGTGGTGATGCTCGCCTTGAGCGCGTCCGCGACCTCTTCGGCGCCGCTCCCCTCGGGCAGGGCGACGAGCTGGCAGTAGCGCGTGGAGCGCTCGACCAGGGTCGCGATCGCGTTCGTTCGCGTCCCGATCAGGAGGTCGCCCTCCCAGTGGCCGGGGACGGCGCGGTCCTCCACCTCCGGCGGGCGCTCGGAGATCATCACCATGTCCGTGAGCTTGCCCTGGCCCTGGCGCTTTGACGACTGCGAGCGGGCATAGCGCCTCGAGCGGCCCCTTCTCAGGTGGTGGGTGAGCTCTCGCTTGAGCGTCCCCCGCGCCTGCACGTAGAGGGCGCGGTAGATCGTCTCGTGGGAGACCCGCATCTCCTCATTGTCGGGGTATTCGAGCCTGAGCCAGCCCGCGATCTGCTGGGGGGAGTTGTCCTCCTTGAGGCGCTCGGCGACGAGCCGGCGAAGCTCGGGAGAGAGCTCGAGCTTGGTCGGCCGCGGCCGCCGCGCCCTCCTTGATGCCTCGCGCTCCGCGGCGTGGGCGCGGTAGTGCCCCCGCCCTCCGCAGCGGTCGATCTCACGGCCGATCGTCGTGTGGGAGCGCCCGAGGGTGCGGGCGATGGCGCGGGCCGAGTGCCCGCGGGCGATCGCGCGCGAGATCTCCTCGCGCTCCTCCAGGCTCAGGCAGCGCTCGGGGCGCCGCCGTGCCCTCGGTCGGATCCCTCCCGCTCTCGCCAGGTGGTGGCTCACGGTCCCCCGGGCAAGGCCGAGCCGGCGCCCGATCTCGCGATCGCTCAGCCCCTCCGCTCGCAGCTCCCAGATCGCGTCCTTGACGGCCTCGGTCAGGTAGTGGCCCTTTGGCATCACCGCACCTCCTTCGTTGGTCAGCGAGTCGCTGACTCTCTCGGGTGGTGCGGCGGAGGTTTGAGACCACCATGGAAAGCGGCACTCCGTCGAGAGATACTGCGTGGGCGATGTCGGAGGAGAACGTCGAGGTCGTCCGCAAGGCCCTCAACGCTCCCTTCATGCGGGGCGAACTGAGCAGAGAGGCGGTTGCGCGGCTTGGCGATCCGCAGTTCGAGTTCCGCTGGCACGGCGAGCGGACGATGCCTGAGCTAGGCCGGAAGGCCGACCGGTTGGCCGTCCTCGTCGCACGGCGGGGCGGCGTCCTTGTGCTCGGCCTCGATGATCACCAACCCACGCTCCATCTCGTCCGGCTTGATGCTGCCGCTGCGGTTCTCGTAGGGGTGATCGAGGAACCAGACCAGCAGCAGGCCCGAGACGACCAGGGCGGTGATCGCTGCGATCAGGGTCCCCTGGACGATGAAGTTCTCGCGCCGGTCGGCGAAGAAGAGCGCGAACCCGACGGTTGTCAGTGCACCGAGGCCCAGGAAGAACCAGACCGGCGCCGGCAGCGCGCGGTTGGCCTCGCTGAGCCGCGTGCGCCGGGCGTCCGTCCGCTTGTCCTGCTGATCGAGCAGCTTCAGAAAGGCGGCCTCCTCCGCCGGCGTGTGGGGGTGCAATTGCTTGAGATCGTCCTGGAACCGGTTCACCCACGTCTGCACCACCGGGCTTCGCCGGCCCTCCTTCATCGCCGGCCACTCGTCGTTGATCACGGCCCGCCCGTAACAGATCAGCACGCCCTCGATGGGCGCATGCTCGGCCGCAGGGAAGAACTCGGCCGTTCGCGACAGCTGCAGCAGGGTCGTCGCCTCCTCCTCGGCGCCGCTTTTCGCGTCGTTGAAGCTCTGGAACGCCTCGAGCACGACGAAGGCGAGGATGACCGCGAACGCCGTGCCGAGGAAGGCGAAGATCCCGGCGCCGCGCTCGACCTCGATGAAGAAGTGATCGATCTTCGACTGGCTCCGGACGCGGTGCATGACGCCCACCGCCGCCGCGGCGGCGACCGCCACGATCAGCGCCAGAAGCCACAGATTCACTCAGCCGTCTCCCTGCAACGCGGCGCATCCTAGTCGGGCATGCCCTTGCCGGCGTCCAGCGCCCGATCTCCGGGATCACGCGTTCCGCCAGCACCTCTATCTGCCGTCGCTCGTCACCGAGCGGCAGCTACGCATCGAAGCGACCCGGAGTTGAGTCAGTCGCTGGCCTGAAAGCGTAAGGGTCGGGTTAGCGGCCCAGAAACACCAACCCTCGTTATTGAGGGCCCTTGGCTAGAAGCGGGGGCCCGATTCGTCTCCCGCTACCACCGCACGCGGGTCCGAGAACTGGTCAAGCTCCCTGCCTAGCACCCGTCGGCCCCGCTCTACTGCTTTGCATGGAAAGCGGCACTCCGCCGAGAGATACTGGGCGGGCGATGTCGCAGGAGAATCGTTGAGATCGTGCGGCGGAGTACGACGCCTTCCACGCTGTCAGCGCACGCAAGCTCGAGGTTGCCCGCCCCGGCTACGGCGCGGGCGGCTGACCGCTCAGCTCGGGCCAAGCTGGCCATCGGCCGCAACTAACGCAGATGGGGCGGGTTTTTGCGCTGGCATGACGGGCCTGTGAAAGGCTCGGTGCCTTCTAATTCCCGAGATGGGGAGGAAAAATGATCAGAAGGATCAAGAAGCACCTATCGCCCGGCCTCGTCCTCAGCCTGATCGCGCTGGTGGTCGCGGTGGGCGGCACCTCTTTCGCAGTCGCGCAGAACGGCGGGGACAACACACTGAGGACCCGGCTCGGCGGGGCGACCACAAATGTGGTCCGGAACGTGACCTTGCTCCCGCAGAACCAGAACGCCGGGGTCTCGGACCATCTCGTCACGTGCCCGTCGAACCCGAAGCTGGGCGCTGGCGTGGCGCTCGGCGGCGGAGTGATCGACCCGCGGCCGCCTCTCGACACCAGGGCTTTCGAGCCGCTCGCGGAGAAGACCGACGGCCCGTCGGGCACGTCGGCCTGGCTGTTCCAGTTCGACAACGACACGGCCACGGCGCTGCCGGTTCAGCTGCACGTGCAGTGCACCTTCAGCAAGCTGAACACGAAGCGCGGTTAGCACACGTAGCGTCGAGCCAGTGTCCGAGGGGCACGGGGCGAAGCGAGCGGCCCCCTCTCGCAGGGGGCCGCTCGCCGTTCAGGGGGGATCACAGCTCGATCTCATGCGGCGTCAGCCAACCAACAGCTCGTCGGCGCCCTCCGGCGCCCAGCGGCTTCCGAGCACGCCGACCGGAATGACGAGTAACCAGGTGGTCACGGCCAGGCCGGTATCGACAAAGGCGACCGGGACCGAGAGCAGGAAGAAGACGACCGGCGACAACGACATCGCGGCCCCCCAGCGGTAGACACTCAGCGGGATCGTCTGCTTGAGGAGGCCGGCGCGGTAGGCGTGCCGGAAGAGCACGACCTCCATGCCGCTGACCAAGGCCACGTTGACCGCGTAGATCACGATCGAGAGCGGATTCTCGAAATAGGTGCCGAGCAGGGCGGTCGGAAACGGAAGAAAGGCGATGAAGGCGAGATAGACCAGATTGAGCGCGATCAGGGCCCGGTCCAGGCTCTCGAGTTGGGCGAAGTAGGTGTGATGCGCCACCCAGTACCGGCCGATCACCGCGAAGCTGACGAAGAAGCTGACGAAGTTGGAGGTGAGGTCGTTGAGCGCCTCCGCCAACTCGTGGACGCTGTCTCCATCAGTGAGGGTGGGCACCGTGATCCCGACCACCAGCAGGGTCATCGAGATGGCGAAGAGGCCGTCGCTGAAGGCGAGGGCCCGGGCGAATTCGGGACCCTTCCGGGGGTACATCAGACGCCGCGCTTCGGCCACCGGCCGATCCTAGGCGCGCCCCCGGACTGCCAAACGCCGGGCCGTCTAGATGCCCAGGTCGCGCAGCACACCCGGCTCCCAGGAGCCGAGCATGACGAAGACCGGGTGGGGCACGTCCTTGGTTGAGAAGCGCCGCTTTGGACGAGAAGCGGGCGCTTTGCATGGAAAGGAGCGCTTCCGACCTTGCGCTCGGTTTTCGCGCATGGAGCGAGGCGCCAAGCAAGCTTTCATTCATCGCTCGCCCCAGTCAGTCCTCGCCCTGCGTCAGCGGCTCGGCGGTGGCGCGTTGCCAGGCCGAATCCTCGTGTCGGATCATCGCGATCAGGGCGGGAAGCGCGACCACCGCCCCTGAGATCACCGCCGCGGCCAGCGAGTGATCGAAGATCAGGATCGCGGCCAGGGCCGCGGTCGAGCCGGCGAGCACCGCCGTGATCACCGCGACCATGCCGGCGACCGTCCGGTATCCCTGCCAGCGATCGCCGGGCACTCGCTGCATGTGAAGCCGCTCCGCGGGCGGGACACTCACCAGGTACGAGGCGATCTCCGGCGCATGCTCGAAGTAGTAGCGGCGCAGCAGGGCGATCCGGCGCGCGTACTCCGTGTCCTCGATCGAGGTCTGGAGCGTCCGCTCGAAGGTGACCAACCCGACGAAGGTCAGGGTCGGGAGGAGAACCAACCCGAACCCGAAGAAGGCCGCCCCCAAGCTGCTTGCGGTCGCGACCAGGCCCAGGGCGACGAGGCCGCCGGAGACCGCCGCGAGGAACATGTTCGCCCGGCCGGTCGACTCGGCGATCGTCGAGGCCCGGGCGCCCTGGAGCACAAAGTGCTCCGTTGTCACGAAAGTACCCGCCGCGGAGTGCGGGTCGTGCTCGTCGCTGCTGCGCGGGTCGGTGTCGCTCGCGGCTACCCCTCCTTCCTAGAACTCGCGCATGCACGTGTAGTGGGAGTCGTTGACGCCCAGGTGTCGAGCACTGGTCGAGCCTATCGTCGCAACTTGCTCCCCCTTCCGCGTGTGAATGCGGAACCCACCCGGTCAGCTATCCCGGCGAGCGAGGAACCACCGTGGCGGTGGGCTGTCACCTCGCGACCGTAGCTACGCCCTTCGCGTGCTCCTCCGCCTCCTGGCTGGCGAAGCGAATCAGGTGTCTGGCCGGACCTGCCTCGTGATGGTCAACATCGGCTGAGGGCCTGCGGGGCCTCAGCTCCTCGCCCGCAGGCAGTAGCCGTACGCAGTGAGGCTCGGCGCCGCGGCGAAATAGCCGACCGCCGTCGCCGAGGTGGTGCCGTCCGGGTTGAGCGAGCTGCCCGCATAGAGGGCGCTCGGCGCCGCGCTGAAACCCGTGGATGTCATTCTGAGGCCGGGCGGGCAGGGCGGCGTGGTGGCCGTGGCCGTTGCGCCGAACGGGACTGGGGTGGAGGCTGAGACCTCCGTAAGGATCGGTCCCCTGTGCTTGACGCAGTAGGCGATCGCGGTCAGCTCGCCGCCGCCGCTGCCGCCGAAGGCCGAGCCCGTGACCCGCCAGGCCCTCGGCCCGTCCGCGCGCGACTCGGTGATGTAGTTGCCGCCGGTGCTCTCGAAATTCGTGCGCTGGAAGCCCCCCGCGATCAGGAACTGGCCCTTGGGGCAGACGGCCGTCGCGGACTTGGTCTCGCCCGACCTGATGAAGATCGTCGCGTGGGGAGTCGGGTTGGACGGCCTGAGGAACCGGCCGCATACGGTCTGCACAGTGACATAGCGAGGGGTGGTCGAGCTGCGATTGGGGTCGTAGAGGATGACGTTGATGTGCCAGCCGCGCTGCGCTCCGAGGCGCTCATAGGAGTGTGGATAGGCACCCTCCCCGCCGGCGCTAGGTCCAGGCGACGCGATCATCCCGCCGCCCAGCGGGAAGGACCTGCGCGGGCACAGCGTGTAAAGGCGCTGGGTGTCATCGGGACCTTGCAAGCTGAAGCTCCTGCTCACGAGCCTCACCTGCCGAGCCGGTCCGCTCTGACCCGGGTGCGTTCGCGGCCCGTGCTTTCCGTGCACCCTGATGTTTCCCGAGGCGGAGTCGAGGATGTAGAGACCCTTCGAGGTCAGCAGGGCCATGCGGACCTGGTTGCAGTTCGAGCCTCGCCGCAGGATGTAGACGATGCCCTGGCGGTGGATCGAGCGCGGGCTCCGTGCGACGCGCACCTTGAGTTTCGGATTGAGCCTGTGGATCGCCTTGGCCAGCTCGCGTGGGGGCGGATAGCAGCCGTCCGCGCTCACCGAGCGCAGGTAGAGCGCGACCTTGTACGCGGCCTCCAGATTTTTCGTCGGCTTGTTGTGCCCCGCCCCGCCTACGATTGCAGGGGCGCTCGCCGGCGCGGCGAGCAGCGCGATCAGCAGGATGGCGAGCAGGGGCGACGTTCGTCTCATGAAAGCGAAGGAGTATGCACACTGACCGGATTGAAAGAGCGCCGGGCGATCAGGGTGGCTGCTCCGAGCGCAAAAAACGCACCACGGAGTGCTCGCTCCGGACGACTCATGGGCTGGCTCCAGCGGCTCGCGGCCGCCCTGGCGATGGCTGATTCCATCGTCTATCCGGGCTGAGCCTTCTCCGCCTGTGCTCCTCCCACCCGCATCAAACGCGTCGCTCTCCCTTATCTAACGGGTCGCTCCTCTCGTCGCGCCCTCGCATCTTCGGAGCGCGCTTGCATCTCCGCCTCGGCGCCCGCACGGCGGATCAGGTTGCGCCAGTCGGTGGTCCGAAAGATCAGGAGGAGGGCGAGGAAGCCGAGGACGGCCGCCCATGCGGCGACCGCGATCTGCTGTCCGACCGAGTAGGTGAGCACAGCGATCGGGCCGGGACCCCGCAGGGTCGCGACGAGGAGCGCCTGCTGGGCGCCGGCGCCGCCCGGGGTGAGGGGGAGCAGAGTGGAGATCGCCTGGACGCTCATCACCAGCATCACGTTGGAGAAGGAGCCACCGATGTGAAACGCCTCGAGGAAGAACCAGAAGGAGAAGAAGCGCGCCACCCAGCCGACCCCCTGCCAGAGGGCGACCTCGCGCAGGTACCGGCGCCAGTCGGTGAGGACCACGACCCCCTGCTTGATCCGGTTCCAGAACTCCTCCGCCCGGCGCGCCAGGATCGCGAAGGTGAGCACGATGCCGATCCCGAGCACGGTGAGCAGGAAGAGAAGGAACCGCGGGTGCTGCGCCCAGAAGGAGATCTCGAAGGCGGGCAGGTTGGGCAGCTCGGGCGGCTGGGGAAGCAGGCCCTGGGTGATCGCGTAGAGGAAGACCAGGATCCCCGCGCTGGAATCGAAGACCGACTGGACGAAGAAGGACGATGTGATTGCCGGGTAGGAGGACCCCCGAATCGAGCGCTTGGCGAGGAAGATCTTGACCGCGTCGCCGACCCGCGCGGGGATGAAGCTGTTGAGGCCGGCGCCGACGAGATAGGCACCCGTGATCCTCCAGTAGCCCACGTCCCGCCCGGGATAGGCGGCGCGGAGGACGTTCTGCCAGGCGCGGGTGCGGGCGAGCAGGTGCGCCAAGTAGAAGGCGAGGGCGATCGACATCGAGACCCAGCCGAGGTCGCCGAGACGGTCGAAGAACGCGTCGGCCCCACGGAAGAAACGGTCGAGGCTGCTGCCTGGGTCGAAGGCGAGGAGAAGTGCAGTCAATTCTTCTCTCGGACCCGGGCGAGCTCTCGATTGACGAGGGCTCCGATCAGCAGGGCGAGGTTCCCCACATAAAGCCAGATCAGGAGGACGATGATCGCCCCGAGGGCGCCGTAGGTCGCGTCGTAGGAGCTGAAGTGTGAGACGTAGACCGAGAAGCCGATCGAGGCGAGCACCCAGAGCACGGCGGCGAGCAGGGCGCCGGGCAGGTACTCGAGCGGGCCCCGCTTCGGCCCCGCCGGCCCCCGCCAGTAGAGCAGCAGCAGCGCCGCCAGAAGCGCCGCCAGCCCCACCGGATAGCGCAGCGCGGAGACCAGCGATCGCGAGCTCGCCTCGAGCCCGGCGGCGTCGGCGATCGAGCTGAACAGCGGCCCGGCCACCAGCAGGGCCGTGAAGGCGAGCAGCAGCAGCGCCATCAGCGCCAGGGTGAGCAGCAGCTGAGCGACCCGGCTGCCGACGATTCCCCGGCCTTCCTGCTCGTTGATCACTTGCAGCGAACGGATCGCCGCGCCGGTTGCCCCGCTCGCTGCGACCAGAGCGACGATCAGGCCGATGCCGAGCAGCTCGCCGGCGCTGCCGCTGTTCTGGAGGACGTTGCGCAAAGCACTGTCGATCGTGTCCACCGCCGGCCCCGGCGCCGTCTCCCGCAGGGTGTCGATGATGCTGTTGTAGGTCTCCGGATAGCTTCCGAAGAGGGCAAGCAGGGCGACTGCGACGATCAGCGCCGGAAACAGCGAAAGAAAGCCGTAGTAGGCGAGCGTCGCCGCCCGGTCGGTGATCTGGACCTCGCTGAACCGCGAGTAGACGGCGCGGGCGAGCGCCTTCCACTCCTCCCAGGTCATCTCCCGCAGCGGCGTCGGCTCTCGCCTCGCCCGCTCGCCGGGGCGCTCACCAGAGGACATCGTGGCTCTCCATCACCCCGAGCCCGGATGCCAGCTGGTGGCCGGGCAGCTCGCCGCCGAAGCTGCCGAAGGGGGCCCGGTAGTCGGAGCGCCCGATCAGCGGAATGCTCGCGTGGTGGACGCGCTCGGTCTCGGCCGAGAATCGAAGTCGCGAGCCCTCGCCGAATGCGATCCCCTCGAGCCCGTCGAAGGTCACCGGCCCCGGCTCGCGCGGCTCCCCATCGACCCAGATGGCCCGCTCGCTCGCCTGCGGCGGGTCGTTGATCCCGTCGACCAGGTTCCAGCCGACTGCCCGCCCGTCAGATAGATGACCGACCCCCGCCGACCACATCCAGACGGTGTGTCGGCGGTGATATCCGGCCGAGTCGTCCTCGACCCCGAGCGCCTCCAGCTGCTCCCTGCGGCCGCCCATCCTCACCTCGCCCGCCACCGGCACCGCCGCCAGCTTCCGTGTCCAGGTGTAGCCGCCCTCGCCGTTTGGGCACATGCACTCGATCGGCTTCCCCTCGCCGAGCTCGAGGTCGACCTCGATCTGGCCGGAGCGGATGTGCATCGAGCGTCCCGGCATCCCCACCTCCAGCCGCGCCCCGGGCAGCATCCGGCGGGTGCGCTCGCGGAGGCGCCTACGCTCGCGGTCCCAGATGCCCCAGAAGGTCATCGGCGCCGGACCGATCTCGACGATCGCCCCGAAGACGATCAGCCGCTCACCGAACGCCCCGACCCACCGCCAGCGCTTGCGGAAGCGGCCGGCCAGGCGCAGCGGCATCCGCTGGGGCGGCACCGGCAGCGCTGGGCGCTCCTCCGGCGGGCCGCGCCAGGGAAGAGCGGCGAGCGCCGCCTCGCTTCCGGCCGGGAGCCTCAAGCGAGAAAGCGAAGCACGTGCTCGGCGATCAGCTCGCCGCGGTCCTCCTGCAGGAAGTGAGCGGCGCCCTCGATCCTCACCTGCTCCTCAACCGTTGGAATCAACTCGACGAAGCGCTCGCCCCCCTTCGGAAAGGGGAAGACCGGGTCCTGGTCGGAGAAGGCGACCAGGGCCGGCTTCTCCCAGCGGCTGAGCTCGTCGGCGATCTCCCGCATCGTCTTCGCGTCCGGCTGGTCATTGTCGGTCGGAACGAGGAGCGGGAACTGCGCCGCCCCCGCCTTCGACTCGGGGCTGGGGAAGGGCGCCTCGTAGGCCGCAACCACCTCGTCCGGGACCTCGCCGGCGGTGGCGCCCTGGATCACGAATCCGACCGGGAGGTCCGGGTTGCGCTCGGCGAAGTCGCGCCAGGCGAGAAAACCCTTCGAGACCCGCCCGGTGAAGAGGCCGGTGTTGAGGATCACCAGGGCGCGCACCCGCTCTGCGTTCTCGACTGCCCAGCGCAGCCCGATCGGCCCGCCCCAGTCCTGGACCACCACCACCGCATCGCTCAAGTCGAGCCCGGCAAGCAGCCCGGAGACCAGCTCGCTGTGACGGTCGTAGCTGTACCAGTCACGCTCGGTGGGCTTGTCCGAACGGCCGAAGCCCGCGTAGTCGGGACAGATCACCCGGTGACCGGCGGCGACCAGCGGCGGCAGCATCTTCCGGTAGAGGTAGGCCCAGGTCGGCTCGCCGTGAAAGCAGACCACTGGGGCGGCGCCGTTCGTCAGGGCGCTCCGAATTCGAGGGCGCTCCCCCCGGGAGCGACCCGTTTGGTATCGGAGGAGCGACCCGTTCATGCTCGTCGAGGTAATGCAGCCGCAGCCGTCGAGCTCGGCGTAGTGAGGCTCGAACTCGTAGCCGGGCAGGCCGTCGAAGCGCTCGTCGGGAGTCCGGAAGACGTCCACGGCCGGCAGCTTAGCGCTGTGCGCCGACACTGTCGCGCTCATGGCTGTCGACCAGCGAGGGCAGCCGGAGTTCGCTCCGCCGTATGCCCGCGCCGACGCACGACCCCTCCGACGAGGCGATGTGCCTGCGCGCGCGCGAACGCTACGCCGCCGACCGCAAGCGGGGCGGAAGCGTGCCGCGGCGCCGGCGCAAGCACGCCGCGATGCCCAACCTGATCATCATCGGCGGGCTCAAGTGCGGGACGACGAGCATCCACCACTACCTGGGGCTTCACCCCGAGATCCAGATGTCGAAGCCGAAGGAGCTCAACTTCTTCGTCGAGGAGCTCAACTGGGACCTCGGCCTCGACTGGTACCGCGGCCGCTTCGACCAGCGCTTCGCCGTCCGCGGCGAGTCCTCCCCGCACTACACGAACCTTCCCCGCTTCCAGGGCGTCGCCGACCGGATCCACCGGCACGTTCCCGACGCGAGGCTGATCTACATGGTCCGCGACCCGATCTCGCCGGATCCTCTCCCACTGGTGCCACGCGACCGGCGCCGGCTACGAGACGCGGCCGATGGAGGACGCGCTCGCCCGCCCCGACCAGGCCTACGTCACCCGCTCGATGTATTGGCAGCAGCTCCAGCCCTATCTCGAGCACTTCGACCGGTCCCAGATCGAGGTGGTCACCCAGGAGGAGCTCCAGTCCGACCGCGAGGGAACGATGCGCAACGCCTTCCGCTTCGCCGAGGTCGACGAGAACTTCACCTCCGAGCAGTTCGCCCGCGAGTGGGAGAAGTCGAGCGCCAAGGAATCCGAGCGCTACCAGTTCATGGAGAAGCTGATCAAGCTGCCCGGCTTCCGCTCCTTCGACCGCAATTTCGACCGGCTGCCGGAGCGGATGCGCTGGATGGTCGAGAAGGTCGTCCACGACCCCGAAGCGCCGCCGGCGCCGAAGCCCGAGCTGCCCGATTCGATCCGCGACCGCCTGCTGGCCCTCTTCGCCGACGACGTCGGCGCCCTCCAGGGGTTCGCCGGCCGCGACTTCGCGGCCTGGAACAGCTACTCCCAGCCCAGCTGAAACGGGTCGCTCCTGAGGGAGCGCCCTCGCATCTACCCTGACCACATGAAGATCGCGGTAGCGGCCGACGAGCGGGTGGGGATCGCCGAGGCCGTGCTCGAGGAGCTGCGAAGGCGCGGCCACGAGCCGGTCCCGCACGGCGCCCTCAGCGACGATGAGCGCGACGACTGGGCCTGGGCGAGCGAGGCAGCCGCCAGGGACGTCGCGGAGGGGCGCGCCGAGCAGGCGATCGTCTGCTGCTGGACCGGGACGGGAGCCTCGATCGCCGCCAACAAGGTCGCGGGCGTCCGCGCCGCACTTTGCCTCGACGCCCAGACCGCCGAGGGCGCCCGGCGCTGGAACGATGCCAACGCCCTCGCCCTCAGCCTCCGGGCGACCTCGGAGGCGGAGCTGGCCGAGATCCTCGACGCCTGGTTCGCGGGCAGCGCCAGCTCCGAGGACGATGACCGCGCCAACGTCGAGCACCTCGGCGAGATCGAGGATGGCGGGTGAGCCCCGCCTCGATCCCGGGCGAGACCCACACGGTCCGGCGGCTGCTTCCCGACCCAGCTGAGACCTCCGTCGCGGAGCAGCTGGCGACGCTCGACTACAAGCCGCTCGCTCGCGACGACCGCCCCTACCTGGCGCTCAACTTCGCCACCACCCTCGACGGCAGGGCGGCGATCGATGGCCGATCGGGCCCGATCGGGAGTGAGGTCGACACCGAAATGCTGCAGCGGCTGCGCACCCGCTTCGACGCGGTGATGATCGGCGCCGGGACGATGCGCGCCGAGCGCTACGGGCGGATCGTCTCCGACCCGCAGTTGCGCGCCTATCGCGAACGCACCTTGCTCGCCCACGATCCCCTCGCGGTGATCGTCTCCAACCGGCTCGAGCTCCCCTGGGACGCCCCGCTGTTCACCAACGGCGGCGGCCGGGTGGTGATCTTCACCGCGTCCGAGGAGGAGCCGCCGGGGACGGCGACCCCGGTGACAGTGGTCAGGCATCCCGACGGGGTGGAGCTCGACCGGGCGCTGCGCTGGCTTCGCGACGAGCGCGGGATTCGCTCGGTCCTCTGCGAGGGCGGGCCGACCCTGCACGGGCGGCTGCGGGAAGGAGACCTCGCCGATGAGCTCTTCCTCACGGTCGCCCCGAAGATCGCCGGCGGCGAGGCTCCCCGGATCCTCGAGGGGGCCCTGCCCGAGGTCGAGGAGCTCGAGCTCGTCTGGCTGCTTGACAACGACGGCGAGCTCTTCGGACGCTACCGGCGGCGAGGGCACTTTGATTGAACCCGGCGCCGATTCGCATTGGGCGCGGCAGCGGTAGTTTTCAGGCATGGACTTCAACCCCTCGCCCGAGGTTGAGTCGCTGAGGGAGCGGATCGAGGCCTTCATGGCCGAGCACGTCTTCCCGGTCGAGGCAGAGGCGATCCAGGCGATCGACGACGAGGTCAAGCCTGGGGTCGCCTATCCCGAGATCCTGGTCGAGATCCGCGCCCGCGCCCGCGAGCAGGGCCTCTGGAACCTCTTCCTTCCCGACAACGAGTACGGCGCCGGGCTCAGCAACTGGGAGTACGGGATCCTCTGCGAGCAGATGGGACGGAGCCCGATCGTCGCGCCGATGGCCTTCAACTGCGCGGCTCCCGACACGGGAAACATGGAGATCCTCGTCGACCACGGCTCCACGGAGCAGAAGGCCCGCTTCCTCCAGCCGCTGCTGGACGGGGACACGCGGAGCTGCTTCTCGATGACCGAGCCCGAGGTCTCGGGCTCGGACCCGACCACTCTGCGGACGCGGGCCGAGCTCGACGGCGACGAGTGGGTGATCAACGGGCACAAGTGGTTCACGTCCGGCGCGGTCGGGGCGGACTTCGCGATCGCGATGGTGGTCACCGATCCCGAGGCGGCCCCCTACACCCGGGCGAGCATGATCATCGTCCCACTCGACAATCCCGGCTTCGAGCTGGTCCGCCCGGTGCCGGTGATGGGTCACGACAAGGGTCCGGGGCACTGCGAGGTCCGCTACACCGATTGCCGGGTCCCCGAATCGAATCTGCTCGGCGAGCGAGGCGCGGGCTTCGTCATCGCCCAGGACAGGCTCGGTCCCGGCCGGATCCACCACTGCATGCGCGCGATCGGCACCGCCGAGCGGGCGATCGAGATGATGTGCGAGCGCGCCAACTCGCGGGAGGCCTTCGGCGAGCCGCTTGCCGACAAGCAGTTCGTCCAGGAGTTCATCGCCACCTCGCGGATGGAGGTGGACCAAGCCCGGCTGCTCACCCTCTACGCCGCCTGGCAGATGGACACCGAGGGCAAGCGCCGCGCTCGCCAGGCGATCTCGATGATCAAGGTGGTGGCGGCGAACGTCGTCATGAATGTGCTGGACCGGGCGATCCAGGTCCACGGCGCCCTCGGGATGTCGGACGACACCCCGCTTGCGGGGATGTGGCGGTTCCTGCGCATGCTCCGCGTCGCCGACGGCCCCGACGAGGTCCACAAGATGGTGATCGCCCGGCGCGAGCTCAACCGGGCGGCGAAGCGCCTCGAGGCGGAGGGGAAGGCAGGCGGCGAGAGCGACGCAGCGGCCGGCGACCGCAAGCCCACGGCCGAGCCCGCCAAGGCCTCTACCTAGTCGCAGCCTTCAGCCGAGGCGGCGCTCGGCCTCGTCGGCCCAACATATGACGGCTGGCCGACTTCGGCCAGTCCGATCTGGCTATCCCAGCCTGCGTTCCGCCTCGTCGGCCGCCTCGGATAAACGCTCGACGATCTTCGCGAACTCCTGGAAGCCCTCGTCGGTTTTCCCGTACTGCCCGGAGGCGTAGCGGGCGTAGACGCCCTCGAGGATGATCGCCAGCTTCCAGTAGCCGAGGGCGACGAAGAAGTCGATCTGGCTGAGGTCGCGCCCGGAGCGCTCCGCGTAGCGGCGCTTCACCTCGTCGCGGGTCGGAAAGCCCGGGAGGATGGTCGCGGGGGCGAACAGGGGCATGAAGTCGTCGCCCGCCTCCGACCAGTAGACGAGCAGCAGGCCGACGTCGGCGAGCGGATCGCCGAGCGTGCAGAGCTCCCAGTCGACAACGGCCGCCACCTCGCCGGTGGGCGAGAGGATCATGTTGTCGAGGCGGTAGTCGCCGTGGACGATCGTCGCCGGGCCCTGCTCGGGGACGCGGGCGCTGAGCCGCTCGTGGACGTTGTCGACGAGCTCCAGCTCGCGGGTCTTCGACTTCTCCCATTGCCCCTGCCATCGCTTCAGCTGGCGCTCGACGTAGGCCTCTTTGCGGCCGAGCTCCCCGAGCCCGACCGAATCCGGGTCGACCTCGTGGATCGCGACCAGGGTGTCGACGACCCGCTCCCCGATCGCCCGCCGCTGCTCGGCCTCGAAGATCTCGGCTTGCTTCGGCGAGCGCAGGACCGGGCCCTCGACGAACTCCATCACGTAGAAGGGAGCGCCGTTGACCGCCTCGTCCTCGCACAGCCCGACTACGGGTGGCACCGGCACCCGAGTGCCCTGGAGCGCGGCGATCGCCTTGTACTCGCGCCCCATGTCGTGGGCGGAGCCGAGTCGCTCGCCGAGCGGCGGCCGGCGGAGCGCCCAGGCCCGACCGCCGCTGTCCGTGACGGCGAAGGTCAGATTGGAGCGGCCACCCGAGATCCGCTCGAAGCCGAGCGGTAACTCGACCTCTCCGGCGTTGGCGGCGAACCAGCCCTCGACCCCCGCGCGATCGATCCCCTCGGGGGCGTCGGTGGTCGTGGCCGCCTCGTTAGCCTCCTCACCCATGGTCGTTGAGAGGATATGGCGAGGCAGCGCGTGAGCGAGGGGCCCTTCGAGGCGGCCTTCTTCGACTTCGGCGGAGTCCTCACCACTCCGGTCTGGGACAGCTTCGCCGACTTCTGCCGTCGGGAGGGCCTCGACCCCGACGCGATCAAGCGGCTCTTCCGTGAGGACCCTGAGGCGCTGGCGCTCCTCCGCAGGCTGGAGATTGGATCGATCTCGGAGAAAGAGTTCGAGAGCGCTTTCGGGGCGAAGCTCGGACTGAAGAACTACGACCGGCTGATCGACAGCATGTTCGCTGGGATGCGCCCCGATGAGGAGATGGTCTCCGCCGTCCGCGACCTGCGCAGGGCGGGGATCCGCACCGGGCTGATCTCGAACTCGTGGAGCGTCGAGCGCTACGATCGCGATCTGCTCGCCGACCTCTTCGAGGACGTCGTGCTCTCCGCCGAAGTGCACCTGCACAAGCCGCAGCCGGAGATCTATCTGCTGGCGGCCGAGCGGCTCGGGGTGGAGCCGAGGGCGTGCCTGTTCGTCGACGACCTGCGGGAGAACTGCGAGGGTGCCGAGGCCGTCGGGATGACCGCGGTCCGCCACCGGAGCACCGAGGAGACCCGGAGGCGTCTAGCCGAGCTCACCGGGATCTCACTCAGTCAAAAAGCGGCCTAGGACCCGCCCGCGATCAGAGCAACCCCAGCGAGAGCGGCGACGACGCCGAGGCGCTGAAGGAGGGTCAGGCGTTCCCCCAGCACGAAGTGGGCGAGGGCGATGGTGAAGGCCGGGTACATCGAGCCGCCGACCGCGACCACCGGCAGCAGCCCCCTGGTGGAGGCGACCGCAAACAGGGTGTTGGCGAGCATGTCGAAGAACCCGATCGCGAGCAGCGCCGGCAACGCTCCTCCGACTCCGGCGAAGCTGGGTCGAACCGCGACCACCGCTGCAGCCATTGCCACGATGCCCCCGGCTCGGGTCGAGACGATCGCCCAGCCGGGACGATCGGTGGAGGCAACGTCAAGACCGGTGAAGAAGAGCCCGAAGCCGATCGCCGCGCCGATCGCCAGCAGGATCGACCTGCGGGCCACCGGCTGATGCCGCGGATCCTCCTCGCGGCTGAGCACCACCACCCCGACGATCGCGACCACCAGACCGGCCATCTGGATCGCCGTGGGTTCCTCTCCCCGCGCCAGCCCGACAGCGACCGGAATCACCACTCCGAGGGCGGCGATCGGGGCAACGACGCTGATCGTTCCCATCGCCATCGCCGCGTAGAAGGCGCCCAGTCCGCCGAGAGAAGCGGCGCCGGCGAGGAAGGCGATCGCCAGGTCTCCGGCCGGGATCGAGTCGGCGCCCAGCGCCGGGACAGCCACCAGCGCCAGCAGCAACCCGAAGGGCTGGGAGATCGCGAGAACCGCGAGCACGGCGATCCGGCGGCTCTGGAGGCCCCCGAGGAAATCCGAGATGCCCCACGAGCAGGCAGAGGCGAGGCTGATCGCGAGGCCGAGCAAGGGCCAGAAGCTATCTGGCGGGGCTAGCCTGGGCGGTTAGTTACGGAGTTCCGGCGCCGGCGCTACGCGGCTGGGTGGAGCTGCCACCGCCGCCGCTTCCGCCGCCACCGGTGTTGGTGGTGCCGATGTCGCCGTCGGCTACGCCGCCGCCGGTATTACCGCCGCCGGCGCCGCCCGCCGGGGCCGGGTCGGCGAGGGCGACCACGGCGTCATCGAGGCGGCGTGGCGCCGCGGTGGTCGCGGTCGAGGTCGAGGTGGACCCAGGGCCGTTGGCGACCGCCGACAACCCGCCCGTGATCCCGGAAAAGCTGTTGCCGAAGCCGATCGCGCCCGCGACGACCACCGGCACCGCCAGTAGACCGGCCCCCGCCAATCCCCGCGCCAAAATGCCTCGGCGCCACTGCGCAAGCATTCCTTTACGCATAGATTCCTTCGCCAGTAGTGTAGGAAGGAGGCGTCCGATCGGCAAACGGCGGCGTGCGTGGCGATGAGATTCAACCCCTCACTGACTTCACGACTCAGAATCGGCTTCGTGGTGCTGTTTGCGCTGCTTCTCGCGGTGTCGCTCCTGGGCGTTGGCCGACTGTTCCAGATCCGGGTCAACTACGAGGATGACACCAGCCGCTTCTTCCAGCTGGAGCTCGAGACGGAGCGACTGCGCTCCTCGTTCATCCTCGAGCAGGCCTCCGTGCGACCTCCGTTGGGAGGAGAGACGCCAAGCGCCACCGAGTTCACCCAGGCTGCGGCGAGCTTCGCCGAGGCGGCGAGCCGGGCCGGCGACCTGACCGGCTCCGACACCGTGCTCGCCTCGAGGCTCGAGCGCCTCTCGGCCAGCGAGGAGTCCTGGCGCATGGCGGTCGCTGACCCAATGCTGCGGGGGAAGGACCCGGGCGGGAACGTCGAGCGGCGGCTGACCTCGGCGGTCACCGACAGCGGCGAGGCACTGGCCGTCTCCACCCGAAACGCCCGCGAGGGAGCGCGCACCGACGCCCGCCGCGAAACGCGAAACACGACGATCCTGGTCGCCGCCGGCCTCGCCGGTGCCCTCCTCGCCGCCCTGATCCTCTTCTCGGGTTTGATCAACTCGATGCGAGCGCCGCTGGCAAGGCTGGTCGAGGGGGCCCGACGCCTCGCCGCCGGCGACCTCGAGACCAGGGTCGAGGCCGGGGGGCCGGTGGAGATCGCCACCCTCGGCAAGGCCTTCAACGAGATGGCGACCGCGCTGGAGCGAGACGCCCGAGAGCGAGACCGGGTCGAGCGAATGAAGGACGACTTCGTGCTCACGGTCTCGCACGAGCTGCGCACCCCGGTGACCGTGGTCAAGGGCTTCTCGGAGATGCTGACCGCCCAGCCCCGCTCGCTCAACTCGCGCCAGCTGGAGGCCGCCGAGGTGATCGCCGACAGCGCCGGTCAGCTTCAGACCATGATCAATGACCTTCTCGACCTTGCCCGCAGCGACGCCGGCAAGCTGCGGATCGACCCCGAGCCGACTCCGGTGCGCAGCCTCACCCAGCGGGTCGGGCGCCAGATGCGACCGAACTTCGAGGAGAAGAAGCAGCGGCTCACGGTGAGCATCGAGAAGGACCTGCCTGAGGTGCAGGCCGATCGCGATCGAATCGCCCAGGTGCTCGCCAACCTGCTGACCAACGCCTACAAGTACGCCCCGGAGGGGGCGAAGGTGCGGCTGACCGCGAGCAAAGTCGGTGAGGAGGTCGAGTTTGCGGTCTCGGACAACGGTCCCGGCCTCGGCCAGGAGGAGCTCGACCACGTGTTCGATCGCTTCTGGAGAGCTCAAAGTGGCGAGACCCAGGCCGTGGGTGGCACCGGCCTGGGCCTGGCGATTGCAAAGTCGCTGATCGAGCTTCACGGAGGCGCGATTTCGGCTACCTCGATACCCGGCAAGGGCGCCACCTTCCGCTTCGTGCTGCCGGTCGCCAACCATGCGCGGCCCACCCCAGGGGGAGAACCGATGAAGGCAGAGGCCAAGCCAAGGGCGAAGGCCAGCCGGTGACCCGCCTCCTGGTTGCCGATGACTCCGAGACGGTGCTGCTGATGCTGCAGCGCCGCCTGGAGATGGCCGGCTACGAGGTGACCACGGCCACCGACGGCCAGGAGGCGCTCGATGCGGTCAAGGAGGCCGGCGAGGACCGCGAGCCCGACCTGATCCTGCTCGACGCGATGATGCCCAACATGTCCGGGATCGAGGCGCTGCAGACGCTGCGCCGCTCCGGCTCGAAGATCCCGATTCTGATCATCTCCGCGCACCTGGACGCCCAGGAGCCCGAGCGGATGAAGGCGCTCGGCGCCGACGACTGTGTGCCGAAGCCGTTCGAATGGGACACGCTGATCGGCCGGATCGAGGAGCTCGCGAGGCGCTAGCGGCTGCCGGCGGCCGCGACCTGGTGGCGAACCCGTCTCACGACCGGGCCACTTCCATCCTGATCTGCTTCCCCTTCAGCTTGGTGCCGTCGAGGTAGGAGACGGCCCTCCCCGCCTCCTCCGCGCCCAGCTCGACGAAGGAGAAGCGGTCGAGCACCCGGATCGAGCGGATCGACTGCTCGGGGATCACCGCCCCCTCGACCAGGGCCCAGCGCAGGTCCTCCTCCTCGATGCCCCCGCTGTGGCCGCGGTTGACGAACAGCTTCACGACCCCGTCGGTGGCCTCGACCGGCTCCTCGCGGTGGCGCGGCGGCGGCGCGTGCTCGAGGCGCTCCTCGGGCGGCTCCCACTCGCCGATCGGGGCCTTGACCACGCGCTCGATCGTCTTCAGGTCCCCGGCCTGCTTCTGCGTCGCGAAGGTGATCGCCCGCCCGGTGCGGCCCACCCTGCCGGTGCGGCCGATTCGGTGTACGTAGATCTCGGGGTTGTTGGGCATGTCGTAGTTGATCACGTGGGTGACGTGCTCGATGTCGAGGCCGCGGGCGGCGATGTCGGTCGCCACCAGCAGCGGGATCTTGTGCTCCTTGAAGGCGATCATCACCCCGTCGCGCTGCCCCTGGGTGAGATCGCCGTGCAGGGCCCGAACGCGGAGGCCGCGGTCAGCGAGCTGGTCGCCGAGCCTCGCCGCGCCGATCTTGGTGCGGCAGAAGATGATCGCCTGCTCGGGCTCCTCCGCCTTCAGCACCTCGACCAGGCGCTCGAGCTTGTTCCGCGGCTCGACCATCACATAGGCCTGCTCGACCGAATCCACGGTGAGCTTTCGGGGCGTCACCCGGATCGTCACCGGGTCGTACATGTACTGCTCGGCAAGGCGGGCGACCGGTGCCGGAATCGTCGCCGAGAACAGCGCAGTCTGCCTGCCGCTGGGGCAGAGCCGGAGGATCTTCTCGACGTCCTCGATGAACCCCAGGTCGAGCATCTCGTCGGCCTCGTCGAGAACCACGTAGCGGGCCGCGGTCAGCACCAGCGACTGGCGTGAGATCAGGTCCATCATCCGGCCGACCGTGGCGACCACCACCTGGGCGGGGTGACGGAGCCGGGCCTGCTGTTCGCGGATCGGGGCGCCGCCGAAGACGGCGACGATCTCGACGCCGTCGAGGTGCTCGGCGTAGGCGCGCATCGCCTGGGTCACCTGGATGCAGAGCTCCCGGGTCGGGGTGAGCACGAACGCCTGGGTCTCGTCGTTGCCGGCGTCGAGGTACTCGAGCATCGGCAGCCCGAAGGCCGCGGTCTTGCCGCTTCCGGTCTGGGCCTGGCCGATCACGTCGTGGCCGGCGAGCAGCTCGGGGATCGCCTGCGCCTGGATCGGCGTCGGCTCCTCGTAGCCGAGCTCGTCAAGCGTCCGAAGGATTGAGTCGGACAGTCCGAGCCCGCCGAAGCCCGTGACCTTTGTCTCTTCGCTCACGCCGATGGGTCGAGGAGCAGCTTGCCGCTGGTGCGCCGCTCCCTCATCTCCGTGTGCGCGCGCGCTGCCTCGCTCAGCGGATAGACGTCGCCGATCACCACCTCGAGCTCCCCGTTGGCGACCGCCTCGAACAGCTCGGCGGTCATCGAGCGGACCAGGTCCTGCCGGCGGGCGATCAGCGGCACCAGCCAGAAGCCGATCACCGACTTCGAGGTCTGGAGGAGATAGTTGGTCTCCACCTCATTCGGGTGCCGGGCGGCATTGCCGAAGACGACGATTCGCCCGAGCATGCCGAGGGAGCGGAGCTCGGGCTCGAAGCCGGCGCCGCTCATGTGGAGGACGACGTCCACCCGCTCCCCGCCGTTCGCCTCCAGGATCGCCTCCTTGAGGTCGTCGGCGAGCGAGTCCGCGGTCGCGTCGGCGCCGAGGCGCCCGCACAGCTCCCGCTTCTCCTCGCTCGAGGCGAGGGCGATCACCTTGGCGCCGGCGCGCTTCGCGAGCTGGACGGCGAGGCTGCCGGTGCCGCCGGCGGCGGCCTCGACAACGACGGTTTCCCCTTCTTCGAGGTGGGCGCAGTAGTGGAGCAGCGCGTGGGCGGTTACCCCCTGAACCAATACCGCGGCCGCCTGCTCGTCGCTGACCTCGTCGGGAAGCGGGACCAGCCAAGCCTCAGGCACGGCCACCTTCTGGGCGTAGCCGCCGTTTGCCAGCATCGCCGCGACCCGGCGTCCATCTGGGTCGGTGCCGGCGATCTCGCCACCCGGCACCAGCGGCAGGTCCTGCTTGGCCAGGTACTCGTTGTGAGTGATGTGGGTGTCACCGAAATTGATCCCGGCGCGGGCCACGTCGACCACGACCTCGCCGTCGCTCGGCTCCGGGTCGGGTATTTCGACGTGCTTCATCACCTCTGGCCCGCCGAATTCCTCGATCTGAATAGCCTTCACCCGGCCAAGGATATTCGGCACGCCAATGTCACTCACTGTCGTCGGCTCAATCGCGTTTGACTCGGTGCGCACCCCCTTCGGGGAGCGCGACCGCATGCTCGGCGGCTCCGCCGTCCATTTCTCCCTGGCCGCGAGCTTCTTCACCGAGGTCCGGGTGGTCGGGCCGGTCGGGGAGGACTTCGGCCCCGACGAGCTAGGGGTGCTCGAGGGGCGAGGGGTGAACACCGATGACATCGAGCGGGTCGAGGGCGGCAAGACCTTCTTCTGGCGCGGTCACTACGAGTACGACATGAACCTCGCCCACACCGACGACACCCAGCTCAACGTCTTCGCGGACTTCGACCCGAAGCTCTCCGCCGACTCACGCGTAGCCGAGATGCTCTTCCTCGGCAACATCCAGCCGGAGCTCCAGCGGCGGGTGCGCAGCGAGTCCGCCGCCCGGTTCGCGGCGCTTGACTCGATGAACCTCTGGATCGAGACCGAGCGCGACTCGCTGGTGGCGGCGATCGCCGAGGTCAACTGCGTGCTCCTCAACGACGCGGAGATCCGGATGCTGACCGGGGAGCCGAACCTCGCCCGTGCCGCCCGGGAGGTGATGGCGATGGGCCCGAGCGTGGTGGTGGCGAAGCGGGGCGAGTACGGCGCCGCGCTGTTCAGCGAAGAAGGATTCTTCGCGATCCCTGGCTACCTGCTCGAGGACGTCCGCGATCCAACCGGGGCCGGCGACAGCTTCGCCGGAGGCTTCCTCGGCTACCTCGACGGGCGCCGCGCCGACGGCACCGATCCAAATGACGCCACCGCCCTCCGCCAGGCGATGGCCTACGGCTCGGTGCTCGCCTCGTTCAACGTCGAGGACTTCGGCACCGAGCGGGTCCGTTCGCTGACCACCGAGGAGATCGAGGAGCGGCTCCGCGACTTCCGGCGGATCACCCACTTCGACGTCGAGCCGATCACGACCGTCAGGACCTAAGGCGAGCCTCGTCGAAGTCGAGGTCGCGCTGGATGTGACGAAAGACGTCCGCCTTCAGCCGACCCTCCTGCGGGCGGATGCACGCGGGGTCCTTTGACGCCGCCACGCTGACCACCGCCCTCGAGGCGTCGGCGAGCCGCTGAGAACGTGCCGACCCGCGCCCTTCCTCAGAGCCTGAGTACGACCAGGCCGATCGACAGCGCGACGACCGCCCAGGAGAGCGTACGCAGCGATCCATCGAGCGGGGCCGCGATTCCCTCGACCGAGAGCGGCAAGACGGTGCCGTCGTCCAACCGCTGCTCTCCGCTTACCGAGACGGTCCTGCGTCGCAGCCGGCGCACCGGTGTGGACAGGCGGCGCTGGACCCTGGCGAGCCCGTAGCAGCCAATCGCGACCAGGACCCCCGCCGCAGCGACGTCGGTGGATTCAAACGAGAGCGTGTTCACCCACCAGGAGGTCAGGGCCGGAAACGCACCCCACGAGGCGGCCAGCCAGAAGTCGGTGTGGAACCGGCCGCCGAACAGCTCGAGGTTGTAGGCGACGACGATGAAGCCGCCGGCGACGACGAAGGGCGCCAGCGTCGCCGAGACGACGAAGCACCCAGCGACGCCGATCGCGACCGCGCCGGCGAGGGCGACGGCCGCCATCCCGATCAGCACGCGGTCAGACAGCTGTGTCTTCAGGGGGTGACCATTGAGCTCGTCGAGCGCGTGCGCGCTGATCCCGACCGCGAGGAAGAACGCCGCCAGGGTCGCGATCAGCCGGTCTGCGTGGATCTCCGACGCGGCGGCGGCGCCGAGCCCGACGTTGGCGAGGTGCCAGGCCGTGTATGGCGGATGGATCACGTTGACGAGGTCCCGCCAGCCGCCCCCTCGCAGGGTGTAGAAGGCGGGACCCTCGAGCGGGCTTGCGCTGTCGGGGGCGCGGGTGCCGGCAGGCTCAGCCACCTCGGTCACCCCAGATGACGACACCGCCGCCGAAGCTCATCACCTTCGCCTCGACCGAGGAGATGCCAGCCGCGCGCCAGAGCTCCAGCTGCCGCTCCAGGGGCAGGCGTCGGTAGAGGTCGGTGATGCTCGGCCCAAGGAAGCGGCCGACCTCGTACCAGTCGCGCGAGATCACCCGGCCGAGCACGGGCATGAAGACGCGCGTATACACGTGCCAGAGGGTGCGGGCCACCGGGTTTGGGGGCAGCATGAACTCGAGGGACGCGATCCTGCCCCCGGGCACCACCACCCGAGCCAGCTCGCGCAGCGTGGCGGCAGGGTCGTCGACGTACCGCAGCAGGTAGGTGAAGGTGAGGTGGTCGAACTCGCCGTCGGCGAAGGGAAGTGACTCCGCCTCCCCGCGGACGAGCTCGATGCGTGCGGCGAGTTCCGGGTCGGCATCGAGCTTCGCCTGGGCCCCTGAGAGCATCTGCGGGCTCTGGTCGAGGCCGACGATCGAGCAGCCATACCGACGGGCGAGCGCGCCGGCGACCATGCCGGTCCCCGTCGCGACGTCCAGGACCCGGTCCTCGGGCGCGGCGTCGACCAGGCCCACCATCGTCCTCCGCCAGCGCGGATCCTGGCCGAAGCTGAGCGCGGCGCCCGCCGCGTCATAGCGCCGGGGGAGGCCCTCGAACAGCCCCAGCGCGTGCTCCTTGCGGGAACTGACCGCCGGGGTGCGCCCCTCTCCCATCATCTATCCCGACTCCACCTGGGCTATCCCGACTCCACCTGAGCCGCCGTGATCGCGAACTCGGTCAGCACCCGTGCGTACGCGTCTGGATGAGTTACCTGCGGATCGTGAGCCGTGCCGGAAATCTCCACTGCCTGCCCGCCCGGCAGGGCGTCGACGACCATCTCGGCGATCCGCCTGAACAGGGGTGGCCGCAGATCGCCGTAAGTGACAAGCGCCGGCCGATCGAATGCACTCAGGCTATCCAGCTCGATCCCAAGCGCATCCGGGTCGAGGCATTGGTCCAGGTAGGTGGAGGCATTGAGGACCCTAAGCCGACGGTCGGCCTGGTCCAGGCCCGCCCAGCCACCGCTGGATCCGTCGAGCTGTTCGTAGTACTGGCGGGCGGCGCCCTCGTGATCGCCCGCCTCGAGCCGGGCGGCAATCGCGCCGAGGCGGGCCCGAAGCTCGGCCATCTCGGTGGGCCTGTCGGGTTCGGCGTCGATCAGGTCGAACAGGGGCGGCTCATGGACGGTGATGCTCCGCAGAAGCTCGGGGTGCGACGCCGCGAGGCGAAGGGCGATCGAGCCGCCCAGTGAGGCGCCGGCGACGTGGGCGGGCGCCATTCCGAGGGCCTCTATGAGGGCCGCAAGGTCCTCGACATCGTCCCGGATGCTGCCCTGGCCCGGCGGAGAGGAACTTCGGCTGTGGCCTCGGCGGTCATAGCTGACCAGCTCGAATCGGCTCGAAAGCAGGGGCACGACAGAGTCCCAGACCCCGCCGTCAACCCACGAGCCGTGGACGAGAAACAGCGGCTCTCCAGCGCCGCTGAGCTCGTAGTGGAGCCGGGTTTCGTCGAATTGAGAAAAGGGCATCGTGCGATACTGGCTCAACAAAGCTTCGCTTCTTCCAGCAGGCTAATCCGCAGGTGCAAGGAGGGTTGATGGCGACCAAGCAAAAGCCCGAGGCGGCAGCACAGTCCAAGGCCAAGCAGGACGGGGCGGACGGGGGCGGCGACACCCTTTCCGTCACCGACAACCGCACCGGCCGGACCTACGAGCTGGAGATCACCGACGGGACCATCCGGACGATGGACCTCCGCCAGATCAAGGCCTCCGACGACGACTTCGGCCTGATGGGCTACGACCCCGCGTTCACCAACACGGCCTCTTGCCGCTCGGCGATCACCTATATCGACGGCGAGAACGGAGTCCTCGAGCATCGCGGGATCCCGATCGAGCAGCTCGCTGAACACTCGACCTACCTCGAGGTCGCCTACCTGCTGATCTTCGGCGAGCTTCCCACCCGGCCGCAGCTCGACCGCTGGATCTACGACGTCACCCACCACACCTTCGCCCACGAGGACATCAAGAAGTTCAACGAGGGCTTCCGCCATGACGCCCACCCGATGGGGATGCTGCTCGCCAACGTCGGCGCGCTGTCGACCTTCTACCCGGATGCGAAGCGGATCGACGACGAGGAGGAGCGCTACATGGCGGCGATCAGGCTGATCGCCAAGGTGCCGACCCTGGCCGCGTTCGCCTATCGCCACAGCATGGGCCTGCCCTACGTCTATCCGGACAACGAGCTCAGCTACTCCGAGAACTTCCTCTCGATGCTGTTCAAGATGGAGAACACCTTCGAGCCGGACCCCCGGCTGGCGAAGGCGCTCGACATCCTCTTCATCCTCCACGCCGACCACGAGCAGAACTGCTCGACCAACGCCGTCCGCTCGGTCGGCTCCTCGGGCGTCGACCCCTACTCGGCGGTCGCCGCCGGCGTCGCCGCCCTCTACGGCCCGCTCCACGGCGGCGCCAACGAGGCGGTGCTCCGGATGCTGCGGCGGATCGAGACCACCGAGAACATCCCGGACTTCCTCGAGGGAGTGAAGAAGCGCGAGGAGCGGCTGATGGGGTTCGGCCACCGGGTCTACAAGAACTACGACCCGCGGGCTCGGATCATCAAGAAGCACGTCGATGAGGTGCTCGAGGCGACCGGCGACAACCCGCTGCTGGACATCGCCACCGAGCTCGAGAAGCGAGCCCTCGACGATGAGTTCTTCACCTCTCGCAAGCTCTACCCGAACGTCGATTTCTACTCGGGGCTGATCTACGAGGCGATGGGGATCCCGATGGACATGTTCACGGTGATCTTCGCGATCCCCCGGACCTCGGGCTGGCTCGCCCAGTGGATGGAGCAGAACCTGGACCCGGAGCTGAAGATCGCCCGTCCGCGCCAGATCTACACCGGCCGCCGCGACGTCGACTACATCCCGATCGAGGAGCGCAAGGGCCCGGAGAAGATCACCGGGCCGCCGGCCAGGCGTCCGAAACGGCCCCGCCGGGGAGCGTGAGCTGGAAGGTCACGGTCCGCCACGGATCGCAGGTGAAGCGGGAGAAGTTCGAGACGCTGGCTGAGGCACTGGACGAGGCGCGGGCGCAGGTGGATGCGGTCCGGCGCGAGGGCGGGTTGCCGGAGATCAGCGCGTTTCGCGACTACGCGCCCGACCAGCGCGTCCACGCCCGGATCGAGATCTCGGGACCGGGCCTGATCCGTTCCCCGGAGGGAGGCCTCGACGTCACCGGCGACGGGTCGGTGGTCGCCTACAAGGGCGCGATCCGCAAGGAACCCCTTGGTGCCACCTCCCTCGACGACGCATTCGCCCGCCTGCGGGAGGGGCTCGATGGGTGAGAAGGGCAGCGTCGAGGTCGGGCGGCGGGTCCGGCTGCCGAGCGGGGCGGAGCGGCCGGTCCAGGTCTTCATCAACGGGCTCGAGCAGAAGGAGGGCTCCGACTACAAGCTCCACGGCCGCGAGATCGTCTTCTCGCGCCCCCTGGTCAAGGAGCGGGTGAGCAGCGGCCGCTGGCTGGCGATGACCCTCGGCCTCTTCGGCAGCTACGGCAAGAACGAGACCGTCGACGTCCACTTCCGCCGCGGCGGCAGGACCCAGGTGGTCTCCGACGCGGAGATCGTGCCCGACTGATGCGCGTCTGCCTGATGATCGAGGGGCAGGAGTCGGTCTCGTGGGAGGACTGGCTCGCCCTCGCCAGGGCGTGCGAGGCGAGCGAGATCGAGGCGCTCTTTCGCTCCGACCATTACCTCTCGGTGATGGGGCGGGCCGAGCGCAGCTCGCTCGACGCCTGGGCGACGATCTCGGCCCTGGCGGCGGTCACCTCCACCCTCCGGCTCGGCACCCTGGTCTCCCCGGTCACCTTCCGGCACCCCTCGGTCCTGGCGAAGAACGTGGTCACCGCCGACCACATTGCCGGCGGCGGGCGGATCGAGCTGGGACTGGGTGCGGGCTGGCTCGAGGCCGAGCACGCCGCCTACGGGTTCCCCTTCCCGCCCACCGGGGAGCGCGTCCGGATGCTCGAGGAGCAGATCGAGATCATTCGGCGGCAGTGGGACGAGGGCCCGCTCGACTTCGAGGGCGAGCACTACCGGCTCGATCGCCTCAACGCCCTGCCGAAGCCGCTCTCGCCGCCCAATCTGATCGTCGGCGGCCGGGCGCGGCCGCGGAGCCTGGCGCTGGCCGCCCGCTGGGCCGATGAGTACAACCTGGTGATGGCGACCGTCGAGGAGTGCCGCGCGGCGGTCCCGCTGATCCGGGGGGCTTGGGAGGCGGCCGGCCGTTCAGCGCCGGTGATCTCTCTGATGACCGGAGGCGTGGTCGGCAGCGATCAGGTGGATCTCCTCGAGCGCGTGCACCAGGTCGCGGAGGTCCTGGGCGACGACGCGATCGACCCGGAGGCGTACATCGGGGATCTGCCGGCGCACTGGCTGGTCGGAACGGTCGCCGAGGTCAGCGGGCGGCTCGCGGAGCTCGAGGAGGCTGGGGTGGAGCGGCTGATGCTCCGGCACCTGCCCCACCGCGACCTCGACGGCGTCGATTACATCGCGGAGCTGGCCGAGACCGGCAACGATCAGGGGTAGCTCAGCTGCTCATCCCAGTCGGGGCGCCCCTCCGGCGTCAGGTCGAACAGGTTCCAGACCGGCTCGAGGGTGCCGACATGGCGGGGATCCTGCTCGCCGTCGGTCGGTGCGTAGAAGAGCTCCGAGCCCCAGAAGTGGCGAATTACTCCGCCGTCGCGGTGAAACACGTTCAGCATCGGCCTCTGTGATCCCTCGGCGGTCTCGCCGAGATAATCGCGGTTGTAGGTGTTTGCGGCCGAGGACAGGAGCCGCAGCCGTCGCCAGCCACGCTCCTCGGCAAAGGCGAGGACGCGCTCCAGCGGCGACTTCGCGACCACGGCGAGGTTGATGTGCTGACTCGCGTGCTCCACGGCGCCGTCGAGTTGATCGAGGAGGGCCGTGCAGGATGGACACGGGCTCTCCGCGAGCGGCAGCCGCGCCGTTTCGCCTCCCTTGGGCCCCGGCCGCTCGTCGCTGGGGTCACGCGGGAACATGAAGCTGTAGATCACGAGCGAGCCCTTTCCGGGGGCGAACAGTTCCGACATCCGCACGTCGGTCGGGGTGCCGGCCGCCCCTTTCCCTGGAAGACGTAGTCCTCCGGGAGCGGCGCCGCCGGGCGGCAGCTCACGCCTGGCGGCCGCCACCGCCTCCATCGCGCGGCGCAGCTCCATCTCCCGCTCGAGCAGTCGGTCGCGTGCCGCCCTGTACTCCGTCGACTCGCCGGGGAACGTCGTGCTCATCGCTGCCCCTCCTGTTCTACTGCGAAGCTGTTGCCGTCGGGATCCTTGAACCACGCGACCCTGCCGTCGCCGAGCTCATGGATCCCCTTCTCGTTGGTCTCCAGCGCCGGATCGTCGTAGCGCTCGAACGTCACACCGTTCGAGCTGAGCTCGTCGACCACCTGTTCCAGGTCCGACACGTACCAGGTGGCCAGAGTCGCGGTCGCCCTCCCCGCGTGAGCGCGCGACTCGTATACATGGAGCGAGGTGTCGCCCCCACACGCATAGACCCGGCTTTCGTCGGCCTGATCCCCTCTCGCCGCGAGCCTGAGCGTCCCCTCGTAGAACTCCGCTGCCCTGGCCATGTCGGAGACCGCGATCGACGTCCTCAACTTGTAGCTGCTCAGGCTCATTCGTGCTCCTCCTTGGAGGCGTCCGCCCTCCGTTGTTTGACTATCTTCGTCGACCCTTTCTCAACTAGAGACTCGGCGAGGTCGCAAAATGTTCGGTTCAGGCGGGGAGCTTGTCGGGCAGACTGAAGCTTCGAAAGTTCTCGGGGGTGATGAAGGCTGTGATTGCCTCCACCCGGGCGCCGCGCAGGCTGAGCACGTCGACCGCTGAGGCGATGTAGCTCCCCTTCTCCGCATCCCAGCTGTAGGTGCCGAAAGCCAGCTGGCCATTTGCGCGAACTGGGACGAAACGCCACCGCTCCTTGAGCGCCCATTTGGTGAGGAAGACCGCGATCGCGTCGCGGCCGCTGTACCAGAGCGGCATCGGCGGCATCGCGATCGTGGCGTCCTTGACCAGCATGGCGACTATCGCGTCGACATCGCCGCGCTCCCACGCGTCAACGTAGGCATCGACGAGCTCGCGGATGCCGTCGTCCCCGAGCGCGCGCAGGGTCGCTTGCTGGCTCTCGTCGGGGAGCCGCTCGTCGACGGCCCGGCGGGCGCGATGCAGGGCCCCGTTCACCGAGGCGACGGTCGTCTCGAGCGAGTCGGCAACCTCGCGGCCCGAGAAGCCCAGCACGTCGCGCAGGATGAGGACCGCGCGCTGTCGTGGGGCTAGATGCTGGAGCGCCGCAATGAAGGCCAGCTCCACGGCCTCGCGCCGCTCGTAGCGGGCCTCGGGGGCGGCAAATCCGCCCTCGAGATTCAGGCTTTCATCTGGGTGGGGCTCCACCCACACCGACTCAATCAGCGGCGGCTCAGATTCATCGTGGGGATCGGCGGCCGGACCGTAGTCGATCGGAAGCATCCGTCTGGGCCGGCGCGCGATCAGGTCGAGGCAGGCGTTGGTGGCGATCTTGTACAGCCACGAGCGAAGCGAGCTTCGGCCCTCGAACCTTGCGAGCCCGCGCCACGCCCGCAGGAGCGCATCCTGGAGGGCGTCCTCGGCGTCGTGGACCGAGCCCAGCATCCGGTAGCAGTGGGCGTGGAGTTCCCGCCGGTGGGACTCGATGAGACGGCGATAAGCGTCCTCGTCCCCCCCGCGAGCCGCCTCGAGCAGCTCTTGCTCCACCACGGAACGGATTGACTTAGACCGCTGCCGGCTCGCCGGCGCCCATCAGGGAGAGCTCGGCGACCCGCTCGCGGTGGTCGCGCGGAGTGGCGAGCATCCGGCCGGCGACCCGGCCGCGCTTGAGCCAGAACTGGAGGTCGTGCTCCCAGGTGAAGCCGATCCCGCCGAGCACCTGGAGGGCCGAGGCGGGTACCTCCCAGCCGGCGTCCGCCGGCGCGAGCGCCGGCCATAGCCGCGGCCATCGGCAGCGACTCGGGCTCGGCGTCGGCCGTCCAGGCCGCGTAGTAGCTGAGCGAGCGCGACTCCTCGGTGGCGAGCAGCATCGCCGCGCAGCGATGGCCGACCGCCTGGTAGGCGCCGATCGGCCGCCCGAACTGCTGGCGCTCGCGGGCGTAGTCGACCGCCATCTCCAGGGTGCGCTGGGCGATCCCGGTGAGCTCGGCGGCGATCGCCACCGCGATCCGGTCGCGGCCGGCGTCGACGTCGCCCGGGAGCCGCTCTCCCGCCGGCTCGGAGACGAGCCCGTAGGAGCGGGTCGCGTCGATCGTCTCGATCGGCTCGAACTCGAGCTCGGAGGCCGGCGCCACCAACGCGCCCTCGCCGTCGAAGGTGACGACCACGTCGGCGGTCGGCAGGTCGCAGAAGAGGGTGCTCTCCCCCTCGGGAGAGACGCCGCCGAATGACGCCGGTCGCCTCGCCGGAGGCGAGCTTCGGCAGCCACTCGGCGCGCTGCTCGTCGGATCCCGCTGCGGAGATCACCAGGGCGGCGCCGGCGCTACCGAGCAGCGGCGAGGGGGCGCAGGCGTAGCCGCACTGCTCGAGCAGGACCGCGAGCTCGACCATCCCTAGGCCCTGCCCGCCGTCGTCCTCGGCGATCGCGATCCCCGGCCAGCCGAGCTCGGAGATCTGATTCCAGAGGGCGTCCTCGTAGGAGCGCGACTCGGCCAGCTCCCGCACCTTCTGCGGGCATGAACCGGTCGGCGAGGAACTCCTTCGCGGTGCTCTGGATCTCGCGCTGCTCGTCGTTGAGGTCGAAGTTCATCGATCGTCCCTACCTCAGCCTCGGGAGGCCGAGCACGCGCTCGGCGACGATGTTCTTAAGCACCTCGGTGGTGCCGCCCTCGATCGAGTTGGCGCGGGCGCGGAGGAAGCGATAGCTCCAGTCGGTGCCGACCCTCATCCCCTCGGGGCCGAGGACCTCGTTGCCGAGCTCGGTCAGTCCCTGGTTGTAGTCGGCCCACTGCCACTTGCTCAGCGAGCCCTCCGGGCCGGGGATTCCGGTCTTCATCGTCTGCGGTGAGAGCGCGGAGGGCGCCGAGGCGCATCGACTCGATCCCGATCTGGAGCTGGGCGATCCGCTGGCGGACCAGCGGGTCCTCGTCGAGCCCCCGCTCGCGCACGACCGCGATCAGGTCCTCCATAGTCCGCTTCAGCCCAAGAATCGCGGCGGCTCCAAGGCCGGCGCGCTCGAAAAGCAGGGTGGTGATCGCCACCTGCCAGCCTCCGCCGACCTCGCCGATCACATTCTCGTCGGGGATCTCGGCCTCCTCGAGGAAGATCTCGTTGAACTCGGCCTCGCCGGTGATCTGGCGCAGCGGGCGCACCTCCACCCCCGGCTGGTCCATGTCGAGGAGGAAGTAAGTGATCCCCTTGTGCTTGGGGGCGTCCTGGTCGGAGCGGGCGAGCAACATGCACCACTTCGCCTCGTGGGCGTAGGTGGTCCAGACCTTCTGCCCGGTCACCTTCCAGCCGCCGCCGTTTGTTCGGACTTCACCGCCCGGGTCTTCAGTGAGGCGAGGTCGGATCCCGACTCCGGCTCCGAGAACCCCTGGCACCAGATCTCCTCGCCGGAGAGGATCGGCTCCAGGTAGCGCTCCTTCTGCGCCTCGTTGCCATGGGCGATCACCACCGGGCCGCCCATCACCAGGCCGAGGACGTTGGCGGGCAACGGCACCCGCTGGCGGGCGAGCTCCTCGCTGAAGATCGACTGCTCGATCAGGGTGGCGCCCTTGCCGCCGTACTCCTCCGGCCACGACAGCCCCGCCCAGCCGGCGTCGTGCAGCTTCCTCTGCCAGGCGCGCCGGAACTCGAACTCGGCCGCGTCGTCGCCCTCCGGCGCCGGCCCGGGATGGTTCTCCTCGAGCCAGCTCCGGACCTCGTCGCGGAAGGCGGCCTCCGACTCGGTCAGGGTCAGGTCCACGCCGCGGACACTACCGATCCTGGCTGACCGGCCAGTACGGCGGGCTGAGCCGCCGGCTAGTGGTAGATCGCCAGCAGGATGACCACGCTGGCGACCCAGACGACCGCGGCGCCGATCATCCCGTAGTCCTCGAGCAGGATCGCGTCGGTCGAGCGGGTGTCCTTGCGGTCGTAGATCAGGTAGAGGTAGCGGAAGATCCCGTAGATGACCGGCGGCAGGGTGCCGAGCATCTTCGAGCCGATCAGCGGCGAGTTGACCGCGTAGATCGCGTAGCTCATCACCGTCGCCGCGGTCACCATCGCCACCATCTGGTCGAGGAAGGGGATCGAGTAGTGCTCCAGCACCGGCCGCGTCTCCGGCCCCGAGTGGAGCTCGGAGGTCGCCTCCTGGCGGCGTTTGGTGAAGCCGAGGAAGAGCGCGACCATCCCGGTGCAGAGCAGCAGATAGGCGGAGGCGTCGGCGTCGACCGCGACGGCGCCGGCGAGCACCCGCAGCACGAACAGCCCCGCGATCGTCATCACGTCGAGGATCACCTCGTGCTTGAGCACGTAGGAGTAGAGGGTGGTGCCGACGCCGTAGGCGAGCACGAGGCCCCCGACCCCGGGCCCGACCGCGACCGCGGAGCCCGCGAGCCCGACCACGACCAGGACCACGGCGAGCGCGATCGCGGTGCTCATGCTGAGCTCGCCGGCGGCGATCGGGCGGAAGCGCTTGGTCGGGTGCTGGCGGTCGAGCTCGGCGTCGTGGGCGTCGTTGATCAGGTAGCCGGCCGAGGCGACCGCGCAGAAGGCGGGGAAGGTGACCGTCGCGTCGACGATCGCGTCGAACTCGCCGAACTTCGCCGAGAAGAGCAGCCCCGCGAAGACGAGCAGGTTCTTGACCCACTCCTGCGGGCGCATCGCGACGATCGCCGCCCGCAGGATCCCGCGGCGCGGCCTCGCGGCCTCCCCATCGGCGACCTGCTCTCGCGCCTCCGACGGGGCCCGCTCCTTCGTCAGGGGGCCGATCATGAACCCGGACAGGTTAGGGGGAGAGCGTCAACTCGGTGATCAAACGCTGTCGCCGCGACGGGGATCGACCAGGACCCCTGGATTGAGGATCGCCTTCGGGTCGAGCTCTGCCTTGGCGGCGCGCAGCGCATCGGCGAATCGGTCCGGGCGCTGGCGGTCGTACCAGGGACGGTGATCGCGGCCGACCGCGTGGTGGTGGGTGATCGTGCCGCCGGCGTCGATCACGGTGTCGGAGACGGCCGCCTTGATCTCGTCCCACTGGGCGACCTCGTCTCCGCGCCTCGCCTGGGCGAGCACCGTGTAGTAGGGGGCGGGCCCGTCGGGATAGACGTGGGTGAAGCGGCAGCTGATCCGCGGCGAGCCCGGCCCCTCGGCCCGCCCCCCCGATGCCTCGGCCACAGCCCGCCGCGCGGTCTCCATCACCTCCGCGTGGAAGTCGGGGAAGCGGTCCCAGGTGATCGCGGTCTCGAAGGTGTCGGAGAGGACCCCGCAGGCGACCAGAGAGTCACGCAGGTAGGGCGCGAAGAGGAAGGCGTGGCGCCAGGCGTTGACGGGGTCGTCGCCCTGGGAGCCCGGGGCGGGTGCCTGCCCGCCGAGCCTCGGGGCCGGGCCGATCCGCCGACTTCGACTGGATCTCCCCCGGCTCGCCGCCGTGGTCGCGAGCCGCCTCGATCGCGATCGCCATCGGCTCGTCCACCGGGTGGTGGGCGGACTCGAAGCCGAGCACCAGCAGCGCCTTGCCAGGCGGGCCCGCCGAGGTGGTCTCCGATTCGACCGCGTCGAGCAGCCGGCAGTTGGACGGGTTGAGCCCCGACTGGGCGATCTCGCGGACGGCCTCGGCCCCCGCAGCGAAGTGATCGAAGGCGACCCCGGTGGAGAGCTTGAAGCTCGGTCGCTCCTGGACCCGCACCCAGGCATCGACGATCACGCCGAGGATCCCCTCGGAGCCGATCAGCACGCGGTCGGGGCTGGGCCCGGCGCCCGAGCCGGGCAACCGGCGGCTCTCCCACTCGCCCTCCATTGTCATCGCCCGAACCGACTCGACCAGGTCGTCGATGTGCGTGTAGAGGGTGGCGAAGTGGCCGCCCGCCCGGGTCGCGATCCAGCCGCCCAGTGTCGAGTACTCGAACGACTGGGGGAAGTGGCGCAGGGTGAGGCCGTGCTCGCGAAGCTGCTCCTCGAGCCCGGGCCCGGTGGCGCCCGCCTGGATCCGCGCCGCGCGCGAGACCGCGTCCACCTCCAGCACCCGGTCCATCCGCCTCAGGTCGATCGAGACGACGGCGGGGTACTCCTCGCGCATCCGGGGCTCGACCCCGCCGACGACGCTGGTGCCGCCGCCGAACGGGATCGCGGCGGCGCCGGCGTCCGCGCACCAGGAGAGGACGATGTCGACGTCCTCGGCCGACTCCGGGTAGGCGACCAGGTCAGGCGGGTTCTCGAACTCGCCCCGGAACCCGCGGACGACGTCGCGATATGCCTTGCCGAGGGAGTGCGAGACCCGCTCGTAGCGGTCGGCGGAGAACATCTCCGCGAACCGCTTCGGCGGCTTCAGCCGCGGCTCGGGAAGCTCGACCGAATCCAGCGGCACCGGCTCCTCGATCTCGGCGACCTCGAAGCCGAGCCGCTCGTGGATCGATCGCCCGACCCCCTCGACCTGCTCGCGGGAGGACTGCTGGTCCTCGTATCCCCAGCCCCAGTGCTTGCGCCTGCGGGTGGCGGCCTCTACCAGTGGACGCCCCGCATCAGGTAGGCGAAGGCGACTCCCTCGCTGGAGAGCTCCTCGTCCTTGGAGGGCTTGCCGTCCTCCTTCTTCTCCTTGCCCTTCGCCGCCTTCGATTCCGGGAAGAGCTTGTAGGCGGTGTTGAGGATCGCGTCCGAGGCCTTCGGGGCGACGTTGTAGAGGATCTCGCCGAAGTTGCCGAGCCGGGTCGCGACCTTCTTCGGCTTCGTGATCATCGCCTGGGTGATCATCTCCGCCGCCTCCTCGGGGGTGATCGTCGGGAAGGCGTCGTACATCTTCGTCGGGGCGATCATCGGCGTCCGCACCAGCGGCATGTAGATGGTGGTGATGTGGACGCCGTCGTCGATCATCTCGGAGGCGACGCAGCGCGACCAGGCGTCGAGGGCCGCCTTCGAGGCGACGTAGGCGGAGAAGCGCGGAGTGTGGGTCTGCACCCCGATCGAGCTGACGTTGATGATGTGGCCGCCCTTGCGGCCCCTGGTCCGCTTCCGCATCGCCGGCAGCAGGCTGAGGATCAGCTTCAGGGAGCCGAAGTAGTTGAGCTGCATGGTCCGCTCGAAGTCGTGGAAGCGGTCGTAGGAGAGCTCGATCGAACGGCGGATCGAGCGGCCGGCGTTGTTGACCAGGATGTCGACCTGCCCGTACTCGGCGAGCACCTCGGAGGCCATTCTCTCGAGGTCGTCGAGGTCGGAGAGGTCGGCGCGGTGGATGTGGGCCTGCCCACCGGCTTCCTCGATCTCGGCCTTGGTCTCCTCGAGCTTCTCGGGCGTCCGCGCCACCAGCAGCACCGTCGCGCCCGCGGCGGCGCACTTGATCGCCGCCGCCTTCCCGATCCCCGACGAGGCTCCGGTGATCATCACCGCCTTGCCCCCGATCGCCCCGGAGAGGGATCGGTCCTTGAACAGGTCGGGGTCGAGGTTGCGCTCCCAGTAGTCCCAGAGCTTGTCCGCATAGCCGGGCAGCGGGGGCACGGAGATGTCGGTCCCCTCGAGAAGCTCCTGGGTCTTGCTCGAGTCGAAGTCGGTCGGATAGTTGATGTAGACGAGCACCGAGCGGGGGATGCCGAGGTCGGCCAGCACCTGGTCGCTGAAGCGCTTCACCGGCGGCAGCATCGTCAGGCCCATCCGGACCTGCTTGGGGATGAACTCGAACATCTTCGAGTCGATCCGCATCGCCGCCTCGGGTGCGTGCGCCGCTCTGGCGAAGGCGTTGATCACCTGCCCCGCGGTCATCGGGTTCGGGTCTGTGAGGTGGAAGGCCTGGCCGTCAAGGCCGTCGAGGTGGGCGATGTGGTCCATCGCCTTGACCACGTAGTCGACCGGGACGAGGTTGATCTTGCCGCCCTCGATACCGATCCCGGGGACCCACTGGGGCAGCAGGTTGCGCGCGCGCTGGAGCAGCTTGAAGAAGTAGTAGGGCCCGTCGATCTTGTCGATCTCGCCGGTCTCGGAGTCGCCAACCACGATTCCGGGGCGGTAGACGCGCCAGGGCACGTCGCTTTCCTCCCGCACCACCGCCTCCGACTCGTGCTTGGTCTGGAAGTAGGGGTGGTTTTCGACCTTCTCGGCCTCCTCGAACATGTCCTCGGTGAAGGTGCCCTTGTAGAGGCCGGCGGCGGCGATCGAGCTGACCATGTGGAAGTGCTTTGCATCGACCGCCTCGGCCAGCTGCACTGCGTGGCGGGTCCCCTCGACGTTGGAGACCCGCTGGATCTCGGCGTCGGCGGTCATGTCGTAGATCGCGGCGAGGTGGAAGAAGTGGTCGATCTCTCCCTTCAGCTCATCGATCCGGTCCCCGCAGCCGAGGTGCTCGGCGGAGAGATCGCCGATCACGGGCACGATCCGGTCCTCGTCGGCCCCCCACCGTGAGCGCAACTCCTCGAGCCGGCCGCGGGAGCCCTCGCGGACGAGCACGTAGATCGTCCCCTCCCGCTCGAGCAGCTGCTCCACCAGGTTGCGGCCGATGAATCCAGTCGCTCCGGTGACGAAATAGCTCATCTCACCTCTCCTCCATCTGCACCGCGGAACTTACGGGATGCGAGGGCGCTCCGCAGGCGGAGCCGAGGAGCGACCCGTTTGATCAGGGGCCGGGAACCCACGGGCGCAATAATCAGGGCGTGGGTGTCTTCGATCCGATCTCTCAGCCGGACCCCGAGCGCGACGAGCGATTGCGCGCAACCGCCGGCCAGGTCGAGATCCGGCCCAGTTCGCGCGTCGCGTACCTAGCCACCCGCTCGCTCGCCTGCCCCGAATGCGGCATGCCGATCTCCCTCGCCGGTCCGGTCAGCTGGAGCGAGTCGATCGCCTGCGCCTTTTGCGAGTCGATCGCCCCGACCCGGGACTACCTCCAGCCATACGGCTGGCCGGAGGTCGACCTGATCGCCCGCCTGGGCTGAGTCGACTACAGCCTTCCACAGGCCCAGATCGCCGCATGGTTCGAGCCGGGCAGGGTCGGGGAACCTCATAGAGTTAGGGGGGGAATGGCAACGAGACAGAAGGTGCAGCTCTTGATGCCCGAGATGGGGGAGTCCGTCTCGGAGGGCACGGTGCTCGAATGGCACGTCGCCGAGGGGGAGACGATCGGCGAAGGCGACACCATGGTCGAGGTCTCGACCGACAAGGTCGACGCCGAGGTCCCCGCCCCCGCCTCCGGCACGGTCACCAAGATTCTCGTCCAACCCGACGAGACGATCGAGGTGGGCAAGCCGATGGCCGAGATCGATCCGAACGGCGCATCCTCCAGCGAGGGAGAGCCCGCGCCGGCACCCCCGGCCGAGCAGCAGGCCCCGGCCGCTGATGAGAGCGCCAACGGGGCCGGCGACGAACGGCCGGTCGCCGAGGAACAGGCGGAGAAGCAAGAGGAGTCGAAGGAAGGCGAGGGCGCAACCGCAACCGCCACTGCCGAGCCCCCCACCGAGGGCGGGGGCGAGACGCTCGAGATCACGATGCCGGAGATGGGCGAGTCGGTGTCGGAGGGAACCGTGCTCGAGTGGCACCTCGCCGAGGGCGACTCCGTCGAAGAAGGCCAGACCGTGGTCGAGATCTCGACCGACAAGGTCGACGCCGAGGTCCCTGCGCCCTCGGCGGGAACGATCACCAAGATCCTCGTCCAACCCGACGAGACAGTCGAGGTCGGCAAGCCGCTGGCGGAGATGACGAAGGGGGCGGCGCCCACCGGCGACGGCGCGGCGCCAGCGAAGGCCGAGCCTGAGGCTTCCGCCGAGCCGACCCCCGCGGAGGCTCCGAGTGCGCCCGCCGCGGCCGAAGCGGGCGAGCCCGCCGACGGTGCTAACGCCACCCCCGTCGCCCGTCGTGCCGCCCAGGCGAACGGCATAGATCTGCGCGGCATCAAGGGGTCGGGGGTGGGCGGCCGGATCACCAAGGAGGACGTGCTCGCCGCCGCGGGGGACGGCAGGGCAGCGGCGGCGCCCGCTGCCGAGGGCGAGGCGAAGCCGCTGCGCGGAACCGCGGCCGCCCTCGCCAAGGCGATGGAGGCAAGCCGCTCGATTCCCACCGCGACCTCCTTCCGGGAACTGGCCGTGGACACCCTCGACGCGAAGCGCAGGGCGCTGAACGGGGTGCTCAAGGACCAGGGGATGAAGGTCAGCTTCACCCACCTGATCGCCTGGGCGATCATCAAGGCCGCCCAGGAGTGGCCGGTGATGGGACGGGTCTACGAGGAGCGTGATGGAAAGCCGAGCGTGATCGAGCCGGCCAGCATCAACCTTGGGATCGCGGTCGACGTCGAGCGCAAGGGGACCCGGAGCCTGATGGTCCCCTGCATCAAGCGGGCGGACACGTTCGACTTTCGCGGCTTCCACACCTACTACGAAGAGCTGATCACCAAGACCCGGGAGAACACGCTGACGGCCGATGACTTCCAGGGCACCAACATCAGCCTCACCAACCCTGGCGGCCTCGGCACGATCGCCTCGGTGCCGAGGCTGCTGAGCGGACAGGGGACGATCGTCGCCTGCGGCTCCCTCGCCTACCCGGTCGAGTGGGCGCACGCGCCCCAGGAGCAGATCAAGGCGCTCGGCGTCTCCAAGGTAATGACGATGACCTCCACCTACGACCACCGGGTGATCCAAGGGGCGGAGTCCGGCTCGTTCCTGCGCCGGATCGAGGAGCTGCTCCAGGGCGAGGACGACTTCTACGAGTTGGTCGCCACCGATCTCGGACTCGAGCCCTCGGTGGTCACCGGCGCCCACCCGGCGGCCGCCTCCGGGTCGCCGGCCGCCGCGATCGCCGCACCGTCGGCCGCTGCGGTCGCCCCCTCGGCAAAGCCGGACACCGAGCTTCTCCAGGCGGTCCAGGCGGCGACCTCCCTGCTGAAGGGCTACCGCACCCACGGGCACCTGGCTGCGCGTCTAGACCCGCTCGGCTCCGAGCCCAAGGGGGATCCGGCGATCCAGCCCGAGAACCTCAACCTAACTCCCGAGCTGATGTCCCAGATCCCGGCCGAGATCCTCCGAATCGGGGTCGAGGGGGAGACCCTGCTCGAGGCGCTGCCGCGGATGCGGGCGGCCTACTGCGGGACGATGGCGTACCAGATAGAGCACCTCTCCTCGCACCAGCAGCGGATGTGGCTGCGGGAGATGATCGAGACCGGCTGGCACCGGAAACCGCTCGACCCCGAGGAGAAGCAGCAACTGCTCGAGCGGCTGATTCAGGTCTTCGGCTTCGAGCGCTTCATCGAGAAGGCGTATCTGGGGCAGAAGATGTTCTCGATCGAGGGCCTCGACGCGGTGGTGCCGATGCTCGACGAGCTCTTCGAGATGGCCCATACCGAGGGTGCACGCGATGTCGTCATCGGGATGGCCCACCGCGGTCGCCTCAGCGTCCTCGCCCACAACCTCGAGCGCTCGGTGGAGTCGATCCTCGCCGAGTTCGAGGGCGCCAAGGCGATCGAGGCGGTGAAGGCGGTGGCGGCAATCCCCACCGGCGGCACCGGCGACGTCAAGTACCACTACGGCCACAAGGGTCTCTACGCCACCCGCGACGGCTCCGAGATCGACGTCCGGCTCTACCCAAACCCGAGCCACCTCGAGTTCGTCGACCCGGTGGTCACCGGCGCGACCCGGGCGGCCCAGACCAGCCGCGAGGAGGCCCACCTCGCCCACGACCCCGCCACCGCGGTGCCGGTGCTCCTCCACGGCGACGCCGCCTTCCCCGCCCAAGGGGTGGTGGCGGAGACACTCAACCTGCAGTCGCTGCCGGGCTACGCCACCGGGGGCACCATCCACATCATCCAGAACAACCAGATCGGCTTCACCACCGATCCGGAGGAGGCGCGGTCGACCCCGTACGCCGCCGACATGGCGAAGGGCTTCAACGTGCCGATCGTCCACGTCAACGCCGACGATCCGGAGGCCTGCCTCGGGGCGATCCGCCTGGCGATGGCCTACCGGGAGCGCTGGGGCCGCGACGTGGTCATCGACCTGATCGGCTACCGGCGCTACGGCCACAACGAGACCGACGAGCCCGCCTACACCCAGCCGCTGATGGCGGCGAAGATCAAGGAGCACCCGCCGGTCAGCCAGCTCTACGCCGAAGAGCTGGTCAAGGAGGGCGTGGTCACCCCCGACGAGGTCGAGGCCCGGAAGGAGGAACGGCAGAAGGGGCTGAAGTCGGTGCACGACGAGCTCCGCCGCAAGATCGAGGCGGGCGAGTTCGAGGACCCGACCGCCACCGGCACCGGCGAGCTCGACCGCACCCGAAGCCCGAGCGTCGATACGGCGGTGGCTGAGGAGAAGATCCGCGCGCTCAACGAGGAGCTGATCCGAGTCCCGGACAGCTTCACGATCCACCGCAAGCTCCGCAAGCCGCTCGCGAAGCGGATCGATGCGATGGACGCCGGCGGGATCGAGTTCGGCCACGCCGAGGCCCTCGCCTTAGCCTCGCTGCTCACCGAGGACATCCACGTCCGCCTCACCGGCCAGGACACCGAGCGGGGGACCTTCTCGCATCGCCACCTGGTCCTCCACGACGAGAAGACGGGGCTGCGATATGCGCCGATCCAGAACCTCTCCGAGGCGAAGGCGCCGTTCGAGCTCCACAACAGCCCCCTATCGGAGGCCGCCTGCCTCGGCTTCGAGTACGGCTACTCGGCCGCCTCCCCGGCGAGCCTGGTGCTCTGGGAGGCGCAGTTCGGCGACTTCGGCAACGCAGCCCAGGTGATCATCGACAGCTTCATCGTCTCGGCCGAGGCGAAGTGGGGTCAGAACACCCGGCTCACCCTGCTGCTTCCCCACGGCTATGAGGGCGCTGGTCCGGAGCATTCGAGCGCCCGGATCGAGCGCTTCATCCAGCTCGCCGCGGAGGGCAACATCCGGCTCGCCAACCCCACCACCGCGGCCCAGTACTTCCACCTGCTGCGCCGTCAGGCGAAGATCGCCAAGGCGCGGCCGCTGGTCGTCTTCACCCCCAAGGGCCTGCTCCGGCTGCCGCGCGCGACCTCCACGCTCGCGGAGCTGACCTCCGGCTCATTCCAGTTCGTGATCGACGACCCGACCGCTCTGGAGCGCAAGGAGAAGGTCGAGCGGCTCGCCCTGTGCACCGGCAAGATCTACTACGACATCGACGCGGCGCCGAAGCGCGAGGATGCCGAGGGGGTGGCGGTGGCGCGGGTCGAGCTCCTCTACCCGTTCGCGAAGGAACAGATAGTCGAGCTGATCGCCAGCTACCCGAACCTGAAGGAGATCGTCTGGGTCCAGGAGGAGCCGCGGAACATGGGCGCTTGGTCGGTGATGCAGAGGCGGATGCCGGAGCTGTTGCCGGAGGGCGTCGAGCTCGGCTACGTCGGTCGGCCGCCGCGGGCCAGCCCCGGCGAGGGCTATGCCGTCGCCCACACCAAGGAGCAAGAGCGAATCGTCCTCACCGCCCTGATGGGCAAGGCCGACCCGGCGTAGGAAGCCAGCACTCGAAGCTCAGCAAGAAGGGCGCGCGGGGGCGGGAGCTCCCGCGCGGCTTGGACCCTGCAGGTAGCGCGCCCGTTTGATGGAAGCCTATGCCGGGCGGCCATCGCCAACCGCCCGGCCACAGACTTACCGGCCTCTAGGCCGGTCCCGCGAGCGCCGCGCGCCTGATCACGGCCACCGAGAGGGAGTGACCGCATTCCGGGCACGAGCTGAGGCGAGCCCAGGAGTGGTGTTCCGCAGCACAGCTTGCGCACCGATAGGAACGCTGCAAGCGGATGAGCCGCCTCACCTCCCCCGGCCCTCGCTGATCTCCGTAGAGGTTCCTCATGCGGGAATCTTCCCTGGTAGCCGCCTCCACGCCTATGGACCGTCAGTACAAAGATCAGTCAGCGCTCGTCGACCGCCCGTCCGGCCCCGAGCCCTTGCCCAAGCCGGTCCCTGGGCGCCTGTTCCGCTGGGTGAAGCTCGCCTCCTGGGTCGAGCTCTGCCTGTTCGCGACCCTGCTCTTCTTCTGGATCGCCCCCGGCTACAAGGAGCAGACGTCGCTCTTCGGGCTCGCCCATGGGCTTGGCTATCTCGCACTTTGCGCTCTGATCTTCGTCGCGATCATCAGGCGCGAGGCTCCCTGGCCACTGTTCGCCGCCACCCTGACTCCGGCCGGCCCGCTGGGCAGCGTGATCGGGATCGAGCTGATCGAGCGCCGCGGCTGGGGGGTGGAGCGGCCCACTGAACGGGGTATTGACACCGGCCGACCAAACGGTGGATAATCATCCGGCGGGGAAAGTTGTGAAAACTTGAAAAGGCTCGTCCCCGGGCCAGTCCCGCCTCCGGGGACGATCGCGTCGGAAATCCCTCCCTGGCTACCGACGCGCAGGCGTGGCGCGGGCCGCGTGGACCCCCTGCCTCCCGCGGCCCCGCCACGCCATTTCTTTTTGGGCCAACCGCGCTAGGCGGTCTTGGCGTTCAGGTCGCGCAGTACGCGGTGGAGGATGCCGCCATGCTGGAAATAGGTGACCTCGTTCGGGGTGTCGATCCGGACGGTCGCCTCGAAGCTGACCGTCATCGCCGCCGTCGCGGCTGGCGGTTACTTCGACCTTCTTCGCCTCGCCGTTCTGGAGGTCGCCGACGTCGAAGGTCTCCTCTCCGGTGAGGCCGAGCGACTCGATCGTCTCCCCCTCCGGGAACTGCAGCGGCAGCACGCCCATCCCGATCAGGTTGGAGCGGTGGATGCGCTCGAAGCTCTCGGCAATCACCGCGCGGACGCCGAGCAGCGCCGTCCCCTTGGCGGCCCAGTCGCGGGATGAGCCCGAGCCGTACTCCTTGCCGGCGAGCACCACCAGCGGCACCCCCTCGTCCGCGTAGCGCATCGCCGCCTCGTAGATCGTCGTCTCCTCGCCGTCGGGGAAGTGCTCGGTGAGGCCGCCCTCCTTCTCGACCAGCTTGTTGCGGAGCCGGACGTTGGCGAAGGTGCCCCGGATCATCACCTCGTGGTTGCCTCGGCGCGAGCCGTAGGAGTTGAAGTCGCGGACCTCGACCCCCTGCTCGATCAGCCAGCGCCCGGCCGGGCTGTCCTTCTTAATCGCCCCAGCCGGCGAGATGTGGTCGGTGGTCACCGAGTCGCCGAGCACCGCGAGCACCCGGGCGCCAGTGATCGGCTCGACCGGCTCCGGCTCCGGCTTCATTCCCTCGAAGAAGGCCGGCCGGCGGACGTAGGTCGAGTCGGGCCAGGTGTAGCGGTCGCCCTCCGGGACCTCGATCTGCTTCCAGCGCTTGTCCCCGGTGAAGACATCCGAGTAGCTCTTGGTGAACATGTCGGAGCGGATCGCGTCGGCGACCACCTGCTTGATCTCGTCGGAGCTCGGCCAGATGTCAGCGAGATACACCGGCTCACCGTCGGAGTCGACCCCGAGCGGCTCCGTGGTCAGGTCGATGTCCATTCGCCCCGTGAGCGCGTAGGCGACCACCAGCGGCGGCGAGGCCAGATAGTTGGCCCGGGTGTCCGGGTTGATCCGGCCCTCGAAGTTGCGGTTGCCGGAGAGGACCGAGCAGACGACGAGGTCGTTGTCGTTGACGGCCTTGGAGATCTCCTCGGGCAGCGGGCCCGAGTTGCCGATGCAGGTGGTGCAGCCGTAGCCGACGAGGTTGAACTGGAGCTGGTCGAGGTACTCGTCGAGACCCGACTTCTCCAGGTACTCGGTGACCACCGTCGATCCGGGCGCCAGCGAGGTCTTCACCCAGGGCTGGCGGCGAAGGCCGCGCTCGAGGGCCTTCTTCGCGAGCAGCCCGGCGGCCAGCATCACCGATGGATTCGAGGTGTTGGTGCAGCTGGTGATCGCGGCGATCACCACATGGCCGTGGTCGAGCTCGACCGCCTCGCCGCTCTCGAGCTGGACGGCGACCGCGTCGCTGGTCGTCACGTGCGCTCGGCGACGTCGCCGCGGTCGACATAGGTCCGCGGCTTTCCACCGTCTCCATCGTGGTCCTCAGCCGGCGGATCGGAGGCGGGGAAGGACTCGGCGATCGCCTCGTCGCGGCTGTTGCCGAGCTCGTCGCCGGCCTCCGGGTCCCACTCCTCGCATCGCCTCGAGGAAGGCGGTCTTCGCGTTCGCCAGCCGATCCGGTCCTGGGGGCGCTTCGGCCCGGCGATGCTCGGCTCGACCTCGCCGAGGTCGAGCTCCAGGGTGTCGCTGTAGGTGGGCTCCTCGGCGTCCTCGGTGTGGAAGAGGCCCTGCTCCCGGGTGTAGGCATCGACCAGCTCGATCTGCTCGGTCGGCCGGCCGGTGAACTCGAGGTAGCGGAGGGTCTCGGCGTCGATCGGGAAGATCGCGCAGGTCGAGCCGAACTCCGGCGACATGTTCCCGATCGTCGCCCGGTCGGCCAGCCCGAGTCCGCCGATCCCGGGTCCGAAGAACTCGACGAACTTGGAGACCACGCCGCGCTCGCGGAGCATCTCGGTGACGGTCAGGACCAGGTCGGTGGCGGTGGCGCCCTCGGGCAGCTCGCCGGTGAGCCTGAAGCCGACCACCTGGGGCAGCAGCATCGAGATCGGCTGGCCGAGCATCGCCGCCTCCGCCTCGATCCCGCCGACGCCCCAGCCGAGGACGCCGAGCCCGTTGATCATCGTCGTGTGGGAGTCGGTGCCGACCAGGGTGTCCGGGATAGGCCTCGGTGACGCCGTCCGACTCCTTCGGTCCACACGCAGCGGCCGAGGTACTCGAGGTTGACCTGGTGGCAGATCCCGGTCGCCGGCGGCACCACCCGGAAGTTGTCGAAGGCCTCCTGGCCCCAGCGGAGGAACGCGTAGCGCTCGCCGTTTCGCTCGTAGTCGCGCTCCTCGTTGATCGCGAAGGCCCGGGCGTTGCCGAAGGCGTCGACCTGGACCGAGTGGTCGATGATCAGGTCGACGTCGACCTGAGGGTTGATCGCGGCCGGGTCGCCGCCGAGGTCCTCCATCGCATCGCGCATCGCCGCCAGGTCGACGACGGCGGGGACACCGGTGAAGTCCTGCATCAGTACTCGCGCGGGCTGGAACGGGATCTCGATCGAGGGCTCGGCCTTGGCGTCCCAAGTGGCGATCGCCTCGACGTCGTTCGCGGTGACCGCGGCCCCGTCCTCCAGTCGGAGCGCGTTCTCGAGCAGGACCTTGAGTGAGTAGGGAAGGCGGGCGACGTCGAAGCGCTGCTGGAGCGCGTCGAGGCGATGGATCTCGTACTCGCGCTCGCCGACGGCAAGCGTCGATCGCGCTCCGAAGCTGTCGCTTCCGCTCACGTTTTCAGTCTATTCCCGGCGCGTTGCCGGCTAACCGGCTTCGCCATCAGCGACCGCCACAAACACCGCGGCCGAATCCACTGACGGCCACCACCAGTAATCGGGTGGCGCTGTCGCGCGCCCTCGGATTTAACGCTTGTCGGCCTGGCCGGCGGCGAGCTCGTCGGCGATCTTCTGGGCCGAGTCGCGCCGGGTCAGCCGCCCCGCCCACTCCGGGTGGCGGCCGGCCCAGCTGGCGATGATCCGCTGGCGCCGCGGAGCAACCGCGATCTCGGATCGGTTTCGCCGGATCGCTTGGACCACCGCCCTGCCAACCTTTCTCGGCGTGGTCGTGCCCATGCCGGGAGGGGTCCTGGCCCCGGCGTCGGCGAACATCCCCGCCTCGCGGACGAAGCCCGGCGAGACAATCGACACCCCGACCCCCTTCGGGACGAGGTCCTCACGGAGGCCGAAGGCGAATCCGCGTAGGCCGAACTTGGTCGCCGAGTAGAGCGAGGAGCGGGCGGTGGCCGCCCGCCCGGAGAGCGAGGAGATGTAGACGAGGTGGCCTTCCCCCTTCTTCACCAGCTTCGGAGCGAGCTCACGGGTCATCCGGATCGGCGCCTCGAGGTTCACCCGTACGGCCCGGGCGAGCTCGGAATGGCTGAAGTTGTGGAGGTGCCCGGAGGCTGGCAGGGCCGCGTTGGCGATGAGGACGTCGACGTCGCCTGCGTCCCGGACGAGCTTCTCCGGAGCCCCCTCCTCGGCGAGGTCGGCGACCACGACCTCATGTCGTTCGGCGCCGCCCGGTAGCGAGCGGCGCAGCTCCTCGAGGTCGGGCTCCTTTCGCGAACTGAGCACGAGCGTCGCCCCTTCGGCCGCGAGCTGCTCGGCGATCGCGCGCCCCAGACCGCCGGTGGCGCCGCTCAAAAGCACCCGCTTTCCCGCGAGTTCCACGGGGGCCAACGTACCTCAAGGCAGTTCCGTGAGCGTCCGCTCATCTTTGCTAAGGTGCCGCGCCAGAAAACGCCGAATCTCGCCCCAGCCAGGAGGGGCGGGAGCGGGGGAACCAAGCAGTTTGGGGCGAACCCACCTAAGTGGGGGCGCAGGCTCCTTGAGCGCCAGCCCGTCAGCTAACCCCGTAGGCCGACGAAGGAGATCGGTTTGCGCTCAGACACGCTTGGGAAGAGGAGGCGGCTCGCGCTTGCGGGGCTGACGGCGCTGTTCGCGCTGGCGGCTGCGGTGCCCGCCTCGGCCCAGACGGGCGGAACCCCGCCACCCGGAAGCACCGAGTCGACCCCGACCCCGGCCCCGACCGGGCCCCCCGGGAAGGCGAGGCTGCTCCCCAACGGCAAGGCAGTCGCTCCAGCGAACGCGCCACCTGCGGTCCAGAGCGCGATCGCAGCGGGCAACGCGATCCGGAAACGACCCTATGTCTGGGGCGGGGGCCACCAGAGCTTCGCCTCGACCGGCTATGACTGCTCGGGGGCGGTCAGCTACGTCCTCAACGGTGCCGGGATGCTCGCCAGCCCGATGCCCTCCGGCCCGCTGATGGCATGGGGCCTGCCCGGCAAGGGCTACTGGATCAGCGTCTTTTCGAACCCGAGCCACGTCTACATGGTGGTCGCGGGGCTGCGATTCGACACCTCCGCGGTCGGAGAGTCGGTGCGCCGCGGCAGCGGGCCCCGGTGGCGAGCGAGCAAGCGCAAGCCGGCGGGATATGTCGTGCGTCATTTCCAGGGCTACTGATGGGTGCCGACGAAAGGAGGGTGAAAGTGATCTCGACCACGACCAACCGGAAGCTGCGCCTGGCGATCGGGCTCACCCTCGCCTGCGCGCTTGCCACCGCGGCAGGCGCCTCCGCTCAGACCGGCGGTACCCCGCCGCCGGGCAGCACCGAGCCCGCGCCCGCTCCAGCCCCGGCACCCGCGCCGGCCGCCGGGGTCGCGACCCTGCAACCGGACGGGTCGGCGATCCCACCGAGCGACGCCCCGCGGCAGGTCCGGAAGGCAATCAACGCCGGCAACCGGATTCGCACCAAGCCATACCTGTGGGGCGGCGGCCATCGCAAGTTCAATGCAAAGGGCTACGACTGCTCCGGCGCCGTCAGCTACGTCCTCCACGCCGCCGGCATGCTGAAGCGGCCCCTCTCCTCCGGCCCCCTGGCGAGCAGCTGGGGCGCGCCGGGAATCGGTGCTTGGGTCACCGTCTACGCGAATAGGAGCCACACCTACGTCGTCGTCGCCGGGCTCCGCTATGACACCTCGGCGGTGGGCGAGTCGCTGAGCCAAGGCAGCGGCCCGCGCTGGCGGTCCACCCAGCGGGCCTCGACCGGCTACGCCGCTCGCTATTACCCCGGCCTCTAGGCCTCTTTTCGTCTCCTCGGGGTCCGTACTCGGCCCTTCCCTGCCCACTCGTGACACCAGTCACGAGGGGACAGGGATGTCCTGCAAGCAGTCATTCATCTTTGCTAGGGTGCCCGCCAGTTCACGCCGAATCCCATCCAGACAAAAGGATGGGAGCGGGGGAACCAGCATTTGGGGCGAACCCACCTAAGTGGGGGCGCAGGCTCCTTTAGCGCCAGCCCGACAGCTAACCCCGTAGGCCTGCGAAGGAGGATGTGTTGCGCTGGATCGGATCGGCAAGTTCGTGGAAGCTCGCCCTCGCGGGGCTGACCCTCGCCTGCACCCTCGGGATCGCCGTCCCCGCCGCGGCCCAGACCGGCGGCACCCCGACGGCCGGTAGCACCGAGCCGACCCCGACGCCGGCCCCAACCGGGCCGCCCGGGCGCGCCACCCTGTTGCCCGACGGCACCGCGGTCGCCCCGGCCAACGCCCCGCCGGCGGTCCAGGCCGCGATCTATGCCGGCAACGAGATCCGCACCCGGCCCTACAGGTGGGGCGGCGGGCACCGGAGCTTCTACGACAGCGGCTACGACTGCTCGGGGGCGGTCAGCTACCTGCTGCACGCCGCCGGCTTCCTGACCAGCCCGATGACCTCCGGTGGCCTGGCGACCAGCTGGGGCATCCCCGGCAAAGGCTGGTGGATCACTGTTTTCGCCAACCCCAGCCACACTTACATGAAAGTCGCCGGACTCCGCTTCGACACCTCCAGCAACGGCGAGAAGCTCAACCAGGGCAGTGGCCCGCGGTGGCGCGCGACCAAGCGCAAGCCGCGCGGCTACTCGATCAAGCACTTCCCCGCCTACTAGATCCCCTTCTCCCCCAATCCGGGAATAACCCGGCCGCATCCGGGTATTCCCGGATGCACTGGAGCGGATTTTGCTCCATGTGGGTGGCAGTTCCGCCCGCCCGCCGCCTCGACTCTGAACCCGATCGGCTCATCGTGCACCCGATGGGCGAAGTCAGGATGTCCAATCTGGCCGGCGAAGATTGTCCACCGCGGCCCGACGAGCCGTGCAAGGCTCGGATATACCTTGCCCGTCAGATTGCCTGCGTTGTACGGTCCGCACAGGCAATGATCAGATCGTCCCAGAAGGAGATCGCGGTAGCCCCGAGCGCCCCAAGCCCGACCGAGGAAGGCCAGACCGCCGAGAGCGGCGACGCCCCCGACGTCCGGCTGGTCGGCGTCAGCAAGCGCTACGGGGAAGTGGTCGCGGTCGACGCGCTCGACCTGGAGGTCCACCGGGGGGAGTTCTTCACCCTGCTCGGCCCCTCCGGCTCGGGGAAGACGACCACTCTGCGGATGATCGCCGGCTTCGAGGAGCCCGACACCGGCACCGTCGAGCTCGAGGGAACCGACATCACCGCGCTGCCGCCGTATGACCGCTCGGTGAACACCGTCTTCCAGGACTACGCGCTCTTCCCGCACATGAGCGTGGGCGAGAACGTCGAGTACGGGCTCCGGGTGAAGGGTGTCGGGTCGCGAGGAGCGGCGGAGCAAGGCATCCGAGGCGCTCGAGACCGTGCGACTCGCCGGCTACGAGGCCCGGAGGCCGAGCCAGCTCTCCGGCGGGCAGCAGCAGCGGGTGGCGCTGGCGCGGGCGATTGTCAACCGGCCTCGCGTGCTGCTGCTCGACGAGCCGCTGGGGGCCCTTGACCTGAAGCTGCGCGAGCAGATGCAGGTGGAGCTGAAGACGATCCAGGACATCGTCGGGATCACCTTCATCTACGTCACCCACGACCAGGACGAGGCGCTGACGATGTCCAACCGGATCGCCGTCTTCAACGACGGCCGGATCGAGCAGGTGGGAACCCCGACCGAGGTCTACGAGCGTCCCGCCAATCCCTTCGTCGCCGGCTTCGTCGGCGTCTCCAACCTGCTCGAGCGGGACGGCCGACGTTTCACCGTCCGGCCCGAGAAGGTGACGCTCGCCGACAACGGCAAGCTGCCCGGCGGCCTGCACGTCGAGGAGGGGACGATCCGGGACGTCTCCTACGCCGGAATGATCACCCGCTACCTGATCGACCTCGAGGCGGGTGGAGAACTTCAAGTGGTCCGCCAGAACCTGGAGACCTCCTCAGCGGAGGCCCAGGAGCAGCGCGGACGGAAAGTGAAAATCGGATGGCGCGCGGATCAAACCGTCGCCGTCCAGGGAGAGGAGGAATCAACGTGAGCAAACTTCGAGCCCACCCCGCCTGGGTGCCCGTCCTGATCATTGGGGCGCTGGCGCTCGCGATGATCGGAATCGCCGGCTGCGGGGACGATGATGATGACGGCGGCGGCGGTGGTGGTGAAGCGCTGACCGAGGTCGGACCCGGTGAGGGCGAACTGAACATCATCTGCTGGGCCGGCTACTGCGAGGACGGCACGGTCACCAAGGGCATCGATTGGGTGACTCCGTTCGAGCAGGAGACCGGCTGCCAGACCAACGTCAAGGTCGGGGACACCTCCGATCAGATGGTCGACCTGATGCGGACCGGTCAGTACGACGGCGTCTCGGCCTCGGGGAACGCGACCGCCCGTCTGGTCGAGGGCGGCGACGTCGATCCGGTGAACGTCGACCTCGTTCCGAACTACGAGACGATTTTCGACGATCTCAAGGATCAGCCCTACAACACGTTCGACGGGACCAACTACGGGATCCCGCACGGCCGTGGAGCTGACCTGCTGATGTGGAGAACGGATCAGGTGAAGCCCGACCCGACCTCGTGGTCCGTGATTCTCGACCCGAACGAGGCCCAGAAGTACAGCGGCAAGATCAGCGTCTACGACGACCCGATCTACATCGCGGATGCCGCCGTCTACCTGAAGACGCACAACCCGGACCTCGGGATCGAGGATCCGTACGAGCTCGACGAGAACCAGTTCAACGCGGCGGTGGATCTGCTCAAGCAGCAGCATCCGTTCGTTGGCGATTACTGGTCGAGCTACCTCAAGCAGATCAACCTGTTCACCGGTGGCGATGACGCTGTTGGCACGACGTGGCAGTACCAGTACTTCACGTTGCTGGCCGAAGACGTCCCGGTGAAGGCCCCTGGGGCCGAGCAGGGCTTTGTGCCGAAGGAAGGGGCGACCGGATGGTCCGACACCTGGATGATCTCGTCGGAGGCGAAGAATCCGAATTGCATGTACCTGTGGATGAACTACGTCACCAGTGCGGATGTCCAGGCCCAGATCATGCAGTGGTTCGGTGAGGCGCCCGCTCAGGCACAGGCATGCGAGCCGGCCACGGTGGAGGCCGCGGGCAAGAAGCTCGACCTGCCTCCGGATCCGAAGTTCTGCGACAGCTACCACGCAGGGGATCCGGCAACCGGGGAACTCACCGACCCCTTCTGGGACCAGGTCTACTTCTGGAAGACGCCGCTGGCCGACTGCGGCGACGATCGAGGGTCCGTATGCAAGGACTACAACGACTGGGTCTCGGCCTGGACCGAGATCAAGGGGTGATGTGGTTGGCCCAGATCACCGGATGACTGACGAGCCGTGGAAGCGGCCGGCGTAAGCGCTGCGCCGCAGAGGAGGTCGGTGGGCCGTAGGCTCGCCGACCTCCTCCACGGCCGTCCCGAGTTGCAGATCGGCTCGCTGCTGGCGGGGCCGATCGGCTGGCTGGTGATCGGATACCTCGGCTCCCTCGCCGTCCTCCTGATTGCCTCGTTCTGGTCGGTGAACGCGGTCAGCGGCGAGCTCGAGAAGAGCGTCAGTTTCGACAACTATCGCGAGCTGCTCGACGTGTCCGTTTACAAGGACGTCGCCGTGCGCACTGTTGGGATTGCCGCGGCGGCCACCGTGACCGACGCGATCCTCGCCTTCCCGATCGCCTTCTATATGGCCAAGGTCGCCACCCCCCGGGTGAAGGGACTGATGGTGGTGGCGATCCTGATGCCCCTCTGGTCCTTCTACCTGGTCAAGGTCTACGCCTGGCAGACGATGCTCGCCTCGGAGGGCGTCATCAATTGGGCCCTCGATCCGTTTGGCATCAGCGGTCCCGGATATGGCTCCACCGCGGTCTGGCTCGTGGAGAGCTACCTCTGGCTGCCGTACATGATCCTGCCGATCTACGCGGGTCTCGAGCGGATCCCGAACTCGATGATCTCGGCATCGGAGGACCTTGGCGCGAACCCGTGGACCACCTTCAGACGCGTGGTCCTCCCACTCGCCTTCCCGGCGGTGGTGGCCGGCTCGATCTTCACCTTCTCCCTCACCCTCGGCGACTACATCACCCCGACGCTGGTCTCGCCCGACACCCAGTTCATCGGCAACGTCGTCTTCGCCAACCACACCAACAACCTCCCGCTGGCCTCCGCCTTCGCGATGGTCCCAATCGTGGTGATGATCATCTACCTGGTCCTCGCCCGGCGCCTGGGGGCGTTCGAGCACCTATGAGGCTCTCGCCTGTAACCAGGAACCTTCTCCGGGGGGGCGTCGCCGTCACCTTCGCCTTCATCTACATCCCGCTGATCGTGATCGCGATCTACGCCTTCAACGGGGGCGCTTCGCTCGCCTGGCCGCCGTCGAGCCTGACCACCGAGTGGTTCGGGCAGGCGATCGACAACACGGGGGCGCGGGACGCCTTCCGGACCTCGCTCGTGGTGGGGGCGGCGGCCACCGCGATCGCCCTCCTCCTGGGGAGCCTGGCCTCGTTTGCAGTCTCCCGCTACCGGTTCTTCGGACGAGAGACGATCTCGTTCCTCGTGGTGCTGCCGATTGCGCTCCCCGGGATCGTCACCGGAGTCGCCCTCAGCAACACCTTCACCCAGGTGCTCGGCGTCGATCTCAGCCTGTTCACCGTCGTCGTCGGTCACGCGACCTTCTGCATCGTCGTCGTCTACAACAACGTGATCGCCCGGCTGCGGCGAGTATCAGGCAACCTCGAGGAGGCGTCGGCCGACCTCGGCGCCCACACCTGGCAGACCCTCAGGCACGTCACCCTGCCAAGCATCCAGACAGCGCTGGTGGCGGGGGGCCTGCTCGCCTTCGCCCTCTCCTTCGACGAGATCATCGTCACCAACTTCACGATCGGAGCGGGCGAGCAGACGCTGCCGATCTGGATCTTCACCAACCTCTTCCGGCCCAACAACCTGCCGATCGTCAACGTGGTGGCCGTCCTCGTGGTGCTCCTGTCGATCATCCCGGTCTACCTCGCACACCGCCTTACCCGCGAGGAGAGCATCGCCGCCCGGGGCGGCACCCCGATCGCCGAGTCGACCGCGATCCCCTAGATCTGCCCTTTCGGCTTCAGGAGATGTTCGCCATCACGCGCTGCCCGCACGGATAGCCTTCTCAGGCACGGATCAAGCCGATTAGCGCCGGTTGTTGCCGGTTGATTCGGTGTCTGACTGGCGAACAAATGGCGAACAAGGATCGCCCGCTGGGGCCGCGCAATTGACCGACCCCCCCTTCCCTTTGGCGTTTGGTCAATTCGTTTGGTCAATTCGCGAGTTCGTGAGCGGTCGGCTTCGGAAGCCACTCCCGCAGCCCGGCGGCTTCGAGGGCTTCGCGTGGCTTAGACGCTTCCTCCCCCCGAGGTACTCCCACCGTGGTGGCCCCGGCCCCATCGCCGTTACCAAACCGTATTCATCGACCGAGATGGTTTCGCGATGCTCGCGTCCGGTTCATCGTTTGCGCACCAGGATGACCCGATGCTCGCCCCGCTGCTCGACCTGCAGCTTCTGGTTCGTGACCTTCCAGGTGATGACCTTCTCCAGGATCTCGTCACGCTCGGCGGCAGACAGCTTCGCCTTCGATGGAGCAGGAAGGTCGTATACGGCGATCTCGTTGAGCGTGAGCGTGTTTGTCGTCCCCATGACCAGATCCTCTTCGGTTCGACGCAGATCGTCAACTGTCGCCGCCTCACTCGATACTCGCCGGAAAGCGATTTGAGCCAACAAGGGGCCTGCCTGCTTCGACAGCCCGGCGGCTTCGAGGGCTTCTTGACGACCCTCAAACCACTCAGCGCGAGCGAACAACCCGTCGCGGAACGTGAAGACAACCCAGTAGTCGTATTCGACCTCGACGGCGCTCGACTTGCCGCGCAGTTCTCGTCGCATGCGAGCAGCTATTCGGTCGCCGCCATCACTCACCTCATCAAGCTCGTAGGTGCCGGGCTCCCATGGCTCGTTGGCGGCCACGAAGAAGTCCCAGACCTGCTCACGTCCCTGGATATGCCCTTCCGGCCAGTCGCCTATGGGCACGACCTCGACGTCGGGGTGAACCAGAGCGCGCCAGGCGTCCTTGTCACCGCGTTCGAAGGCGGCCTGTGCCTGACGCATCCGGTCCACGTTCTCCTGCGACATCGCCTACTCCGACAGCCCGGCGGGCTTCGAGGGCGTCGGCGCGATGTCGGAACAACTCGATCTTCCGCACCTTTCCGTCCCGGATTGTCCAGAGCTGAAAGAAGTGGACCTCGATCGGGACCCCGCTCTCCCGCCCTCGGCCAATTTGGCGGATCAGGGTGACGACACGATCGCCGGGCGCCTCGATGAACTCAAGCGGCTCGGTGGCCAGGTCGACCCACGCGCCTCGCAGTTGCTCCCCGAACTCAATCACCTCCGGGCCCCGAAGATGCTGCGGGAGGTCAGGGTATATCCGCTGATCATGCCAGTGCCACTCGGCCTGCGGATCGTAAAGTTCCGGCAAAGGCTTCCCTGGACGGCTCGCCCCGGCATGAATGCGTTCACTGCGTCAATGGCCTTACGCACGGCCTCGACGTTCTCCTCCGACATCGCCTACTCCCGCAGCCCGGCGGCTTCGAGGGCTTCGGCCCGTTCCCGGAAGCTCTCAATACGGATCACCTTGCCGCCACGCAAGGTCCAGAGCGTGAAGAAATGCATCTCCGTCGGAACGCCGCTGGCCCTCCCTACACCGCTTTGTCGCACACCCACGACCACGCTGTCTCCTGCCGCGATGATCTCCTCCGCCTCCTGTGTGAGGTGCCTGTTGGTCTTCAGCAGGTCCCGCGTGTACGCCGCGACTGCTTCGTTGCCGAGATACGTCCCGGCCTCGGGGAACTCCGGATGCAGCACCAAGAGGACGTGCGTGTCGAGCAGGTCGGCGCTGGCGCGGAAGTCGCCCTCGCTCCACCGTTCATACACCTTCCGCACCACCTCCACCTTCTCCTCCGACATCGCCTCACTCCGACAGCCCGGCGGCTTCGAGGGCCTCGGCCTTGCTCTGATGCAGGTCCAGTCGGATCCATTTACCGCCACGCGCCGTCCAAGTGTGGACCGCGTCAAAGGAGATCTCGATCCCGGAGTGGATTCCCCGTCCTCCGAAGTGCACCGGGACCACCACGCTCTCCCCGGCGTCGATGAACTCCTGCGGCTCGACCCGAAAATCTTCGAAGGGTTCGGTGTTGTCTCCCAGGAACCTCAGCACTCCTTCGTGGCCATGCAGCTCACTCGTTTCCGGGAACTCGTCGGCTGGCTTGATCAGGATTTCCGGATCGCAGAAACGATCGATGTAGGGGTCGAAGTCGCCAGTGGCAAACGCCTCGTCCAACGCTGCATAGGTCCGCCGGGCCAGCTCGACGTTCTCCTGCGACATCGCCCACGCAGTATCTCGCGGCGGAAAGCGTCAGGCCGCTCTAGGCCGTCACGTTCGAGTTCGACTGATGAGCCGGACGAGTTTGCGCCTACGCCGGCTGTCTCGACGGCATCAGCGCACCGATGATCCAGAACAGTGGGAAGAAGATCCCGATGATGAACATCACCCAGTGGCCCTTCCGAATCGTGATGATCCCCACGGTGACCAGCAAGACGAAGTAAAGGATGCCGCCGAGGACGAATTCCATCTCGATCTGCCTCCAGGTTGTGGGCGGTCGGTGCGCGTCACCCTAAACGGTCGGGGCAGGAGACCAAGGGAGGGTCCGTCGGCATGAGTCTTCTGTCAAAAGACCGCCGATAGGCAGAGCGGGCGCGCCGAAGGAATCAGGTCTGATGCTCGGCCTTACACCCGCAGCCCGGCTTCGAGCTATCCCGCCGGCTGCGTCTCGGGCGGATCCTCCTTGTGGTGCCTGGCGTGTCTGGGGGGTCGCTCCTCGCGCTCCCTCACGAACCCGACGCCGAGCTCGCGCGCCAGCTCGACCAGGATCCCGATGCCCGTCAGCACGTAGATGGTGGTGAAGAGCTTCAGCGCCTCATGTGTGAGCGTGAGGTTCGGGTCGGCGATGCTCGACGTGGTCAGCGTACAGACGGCGAAGTAGAACCCGTCGACCACGTTCCAGCCTTCGCCAAGCGAATAGGTGACCGTCCCGACCAATATGAGGGAGACCGCGGCTCCCGCGACGACGGCGAAGTCCTCTTCCTTGGCGGAGTACTTCATCGCCCTGAGCATGCGCTGGAGCATGCGGGTGACGGACAGCACGTCACAAGGCTCGCATCCGTCACGGACGGGTGGATCAAGCCGCCTAGATCGACACCTTCTCCTCCGACATTGCCTACTCCAGCAGCCCGGCGGCTTCGAGGGCGTCGGCCTGCGTCGGATAGATGACCCACCGCACGACCTTCCCGTCCCGGAACGTAAAGCTCAGGGCGTACGGCGGAGCGTCCACCTCAATCCCGCTGCCGCGTCCCCGCAGGCGTTGCTGATGAATCAACGCGACGACCGTCTGTCCCGCATCGACGAACTCAACCTCCGTCGCTGCGACGTCCTCCCATGCCGACAGCCAGCGTCGCCAATAGGCCCGAACGCCGTCGTGGCCGTGGTAGACCCCGGCGGTATCGACATCGGCGCCCTCCCGGATACGCGAGGCGTCCCACTCGATCTCGGCGTCGTAGTAGTCGAACGCGGCCTCGTGATCGCGACGGGCGAACGTGTCAAACAGCGTCCGCACGATCTCGACGTTCTCCTCCGACATCGCCCACGCAGTATCTCGCCTCCAGGGCGAAGGGCTAGGGATAGATGCTGGCGAGGTCATCGGTGACCTTGATGACCTCGTTGAGCCCGGTGCGGTCGAACGCCTGCCTCACCCCGGCTGGCGGACGGACGATCGCGAATCGTCGACCGGCCTCTAAGGCTCGGATATGAGCCGCAGCCACCGTGCCCATGCCGCTCGAGTCCATGAACGTCAGGCGGCTCAGGTCGATGACGAGCAGCTCAGGCTCTTCTTGATTCGATTCGGGTCAGAGCATCGGTCACTTGCTCGACGACCTGAAGATCGAGGTCGCCCCGGATCCTGATCAGCGCGCTGCTGCCCTCGGTCTCGGTCTCGAGATCGAAGTTGAGCATCCAGACCCATTAAACCCGACCACCGACTCGGGGAACGGAGCCTTCAGGCCGCGCGGGGCTCCGCGTAGGACCCGCGCACGATCTCCACGTTCTCCTCCGACATCGCCTACTCCCGCAGCCCGGCGGCTTCGAGGGCTTCGGCACGGTCCGTGAATCCCTCCCCGCGCACGATCTTGCCGTCCCGCACGGTGCAGAGGGTCCAGAAGTGCCAGTCGGACTCCACGCCGCTCTGCTGCCCCGGCCCCGGGCGGTTATCCCGACCAACACCTGATCTCCCGCGTCGATCAGTTCGTTGATCTCGGCACGGACGCTGGAGAACTCGCCGAGCCAGCCCAGGAACTCCCTCATACCCTCTGGTCCCGGATACACGCCTCCGGTTCCGGGGACCGCCCCCGAGGCGACGTATTCGAACGTCGGCGCGAAGACGGCGTCGTCGAAGTCGCGTCGGTTGACCGCCTCAAAGGCTCGCCGCACAATCTCCACGTTCTCCCCCGACATCGCCTACTCCCGCAGCCCGGCGGCTCCGAGGGGTCCGATTCGGGGTCTGGGTTTAGGCGTGGTGCTGGCGGGCCAGCTCCGCCGCCTGGGGTGCCTCTTGGAGTCCCCCCTCCTGAAAGATCGCCGGCATGTCGGGGTCAGACATGAGGTTTCTATAGCCCTCCTCGTCCAAGTCGAAAACCACCCAGACCCGGTCGTCCTCATTGGGATCGCGAAAGACGTGCGAACCCTTGCTCCCGTGCTGCTTTCGCTTCTCCGCGCCCCTTGTGGAGAACGCATTCCAGAAGCGGTCGAAATCCTCGATCTTCGCGGTAGCCAAGACCACTCGGTCCTCCCTCCGTTGAAGGGTTGTCATCCGCATACTGAACGTTCTGCTCCGACATCGCCCACGCAGTATCCCGCTCGCGTCGTAGCGCCGCCGCCTATCCGCAAGTCTTCGGCGGCGACTAGCTGGCGTTTGCTCCGGGCCGCTGTCGTGCGCCGCCTAGGAGCAATGGCGGCGCAGGACTAGCCCTCTTGCGGGCCTAGTCGCCAGAGCCTATCCCCGCAGCCCGGCGGCTTCGAGGGCTTCGGGGCTGTCGCTGTGGCGCTACGGGATCACGATCGTGAAGCTGACGTCGTCGGCGTTCCCCGCCGGCCCGGATACGCTCCGCGCTGGAGGTCCCGCCGTTCGCGTCGACGGTGATCTCCGGCTGCCGCTCGGTCCTCACGAGGAAGGCCCGGGGGTCGCCGCAGACGGTGACGACGCTGCTGTCGAATTCGTCAATCATCGCGGATGCGTTTCCCTCGGGGTTATTGGTTAGTGACGCTTCCACCGTCACGGCGGCCGACGTACTCTCGGGAGTCGATCCCCGGCGCGGTGACGCAGTACCCGAGTGGCATGTTGACCGCACTCTCGATCCCCTTCGAGTCCGTGACCGGGCAGGGGGTCGGCGGTGGGCCGGCGCAGGTCGGCGCGCCGGTGCCGTCCAACACACTCACAGTGCCGTACGCGCGAGCGCTGCCGTCCGCACCGTTCGCGCCGGCGGCGCCGGGGAGACCGGGGGAACCGGCGGGACCGGTTGCCTTCGCGATCTGCTTCGAGACCTCCTTCTTCACCAGCTTCTTGAGCGACGGCCCGCCGATCGCTGGCGCGGCTATCGCCAGCGCCGCGATCAGGGCAAGCGCGATCGTCATGTGGCTCCACCTGACTCTCCTCATCATCTGACTCTCCTTTGTCCCTCAGCTCGCCCCGCTTCCTGCAGGGCCGTTCTCCTCCGACATCGCCTACTCCGACAGCCCGGTGGCTTCGAGGGCCTGCTCCCAGGTCGGGAACGTCTGGTAGCGAATCACCTTCCCGTTTCGGAAGGTCCACATCTGTCCGATCCGCATATCGAGAACCAGCCCACTCTCCCGGCCGCGCCCGGTCACCCAGGTACGGGTGACGACCAGATTGCCCCGCTCCTGGGCCTCCTCGATCTCCCAGCCCCACTCTTCCCAGGCGGATGCCCACCGAGCGTAGAACTGCCGCGCTTGCTCGATGCCGTGGAACTCTCCCTGAAGGTCGGGAGGACCCTCCCGCGTGACCCACTCAACCTCGCGGTCGAGGATCTCGAGAAACCGTGCACGCCCTTCGACCGAGGTCGCTGCGTTTGCGGCCTTAGAGGCATTGACGAGGATCTCGACGTTCTCCTGCGACATCGCCTACTCCCGCAGCCCGGCGGCTCCGAGGGCAGTGATAACGCGTACCGCTATTTCCCGACGCCCTCAGGAACGATGCGGACTCCGCGCTCGTACCAGTTGCCGACCGGCACTTCGGCGATCAGGACTTCCGTTTCGCTGCGGAAGCTCTCTCCCTTGACGCCTACCACCGCGTTGATCAATCCCTCGGCAAGCTGCTCTCGCTCATCAGACGAGAACACCCCTTCGAGGAGTCGTGCCTCGATGAGTGGCATCCGCTCCTCCTCCTCTCGTGCGATACAGACCTCCGGCGGATGATCCACCTCTGCGGTGATCGGCGCAAGTTGCAGGTACGTCCGGGTCGCACGCTTCAAGGTCGGATGCTTGTCCTACTCCCGCAATCCGGCGGCTTCGAGGGCCTGGCTCCGCGACAAGTATCCGTCCATCCGCGTGATTTTTCCCTCGCGAAGGCGATAGAGCCAGGCGAAGGTCTCCTCTACATCGACGCCACTCCCCGCGACCCCGGCCTCGCAGATCGGCGACCAGGAGAACGCCGTCGTCGCCGATCTCGGCGATCTCCGAATATCGGAGTGAACGTTCCAATCGAAGATTCGAAACCAATCCCCGAACCACTCACTCACCGCCTCGCGTCCCCGAAACGTCCCGCCGCGAATCCCCGCCGGAGCCTCGAGGACGACGTCATCGGCGAGGTGCCCCATTGCGCGCCCGTACTCACCCTCGTTCATAGCCGCAATGCTGTCTCTGATGACCTCGACGTTCTCCTCCGACATCCCTACTCCCGCAGCCCCGCGGCTTCGAGGGTTTCGTCTCGGCTCCAGCGGTTGTGCCACTCGATGATGCGGCCCTCTTTCACGCGAACGGCCGCCGCGACGTCGAGTTGGGTCGCGATTCCGCTGCCCGCGCCGCGTACGTGCCACCGGTACGCGACCACAACCCAGTCCCCCTGATCCGCAACCACGTCGATGTCGGTGAAGCGGATCTCTCCCCAGTCAATTAGGCGTTCGATCTCCGCGCGCGCGGCATCCCGTCCCTCAAAGGGCCCCGGTTCGGGCCAGCCGGGAGCGGCCGTGCCCGTTATCTCCGGATGCATGAGAGCTGCAGCGCCCTCCACGTCATTGGCCTCGGCGCGGCGAAGCAATTCGAGAACGATCTCCACGTTCTCCTGCGACATCGCCACGCAGTATCTCGCGGCGTAGGGGAGGGTGCGGGCCGAGAACTGCCCGCTCAAAAGACCGCCGGGCCTCTCGACCTTCATGGGCCACTCGACCATCACCATCACGCTCGACCGCTATGGCCACCTGATGCCCGGCTCCGAGGAAGAGGCTGCGGGCCTCCTGGAACGCTACCTAGACGGCCAGCGCGATCAGGCCGAGGACGCTGCTAGGGCCGCCGTCGCGGTCTGACCGGCGGCGAGATCGCGGAGCACGGAGAGGGCCGCCTTCGGGCGGCCCTCTCCATGTCTGACTGGCGAACATCTGGCGAACTTGGCTCTATCAGCGGGGATTAGCCGCCCTTCACGTGATGTTCGCCATCACGTGCTTGATGTTGGTGTAGTCCTCGAGGGAATAGATCGAGAGGTCCTTGCCGTAGCCGGACTGCTTGTAGCCGCCGTGCGGCATCTCGGAGGCGATCGGGATGTGGTCGTTGATCCAGACGCAGCCGAAGCGGAGCGCCTTGGAGACGCGCAGCGCCCGGCCGACGTCGCGGGTCCAGACCGACGAGGCGAGGCCGTAGCGGGTCCCGTTCGCCCACTCGATCGCCTTCTCCTCGTTGGTGAACGGCTGGACGGTGATCACCGGGCCGAAGATCTCGTCCTGGATCATCTCGTCGGCCTGCTTCAGCCCCGCGACCACGGCCGGCTTCAGGAAGAAGCCGGGGCGGCGCGGCTCCTTGCCGCCGGTGACGATCTCGGCGCTCTCGGGCGCCCGCTCGAGGAAGCCCTCGACCCGCTTCGCGCTGGCGCTCGGAGTTGAGCGGCCCGAGCGTCGTCTTCCCGTCGAGGGTGTCGCCGAGCTTCATCGCCTTCGCCTGCTCGGCGAGCCCGTTGACGACGTCGTCGTAGACCTTCTTCGAGGCGAGCACCCGGGTCGCCGCGGTGCAGTCCTGGCCGGCGTTGTAGTAGCCGGTGCCCGGCGATCGTCTCCATCGCGGTCTCCATGTCGACGTCGTCGAAGACGACCACCGGCGCCTTGCCGCCGAGCTCGAGGTGGACCCGCTTGAGGCGTGTCCGCGGCCTCGCGGGCGATCCACTTGCCGGTCTCCGGCGAGCCGGTCAGCGAGACCATGTCGACGTCGGGGTGGGTGACCAGGCCGGCGCCGGTCGGCTCGCCGTGGCCGCCGATGTAGTTGGCGACGCCCGGCGGGCAGGTGCTCGGCGCAGAGCTCGGCGAGGACCGTGAGGGTCGTCACCGGCGTCGTCTCGGCGGGCTTCAGGACCAGGGTGTTGCCGCGCGGCCAGCGCCGGGGCGATCTTCCAGATCGCCATCATCAGCGGGTAGTTCCACGGAGTGATCTGGCCGACGACGCCGACCGGCTCGCGGCGGACGTAGGAGGTGTAGCCCTCCAGGTACTCGCCGGCGGCGCGGCCCTCGAGGTTGCGGGCGGCGCCCGCGAAGAAGCGGAGGTTGTCGACCATGAACGGGATCTCGTCCTCGAGGAAGGCCGAGCGCGGCTTGCCGGCGTCCGCCGCCTCGAGGTCGGCGATCTCTTCGGCGCGCTCCTCGATCCCGTCGGCGATCTTCAGCAGCGCCGTGGAGCGCTCGGCTGGGGTCGCCGTCCCCCAGGTCTCGAAGGCCTCCTTGGCGGCCTTGACGGCGTCGATCGACGTCCTTCTTGGTCGAGAGCGGCGCCCTGGCGATCACCTCGCCGGTGGCCGGGTTGACGACCGCCTCGCGCTTGCCGTCGGCCGGGGCGACGAACTTGCCGCCGATCATGTTCTTGAGGCGTGATCGGCCTCGAGTTTCGGCTCCCTTCGCCTTCGCCCTCGCTCTTGCGCTTAGCGGTTGCGGTTGCGGTTGCCATCTACTCCTCCTTCGTCAGGCCTTCTGTTTGCTGTCGAGCACTTCCTCGACCGGCGTGTGCTCGACGCCAACGCCCTCGGCGACGGCCGGGTGAGTGACCCTACCGGCGGCGACGTTGATCCCGAGCCCCAGCCCGGGATCGCGGCGGGCCGCCTCGGCGACGCCGTGGTCGGCGAGGGCGAGCACGTACGGAAGCGTTGCGTTGGTGAGCGCGTAGGTCGAGGTGATCGGCACCGCGCCGGGCATGTTGGCGACGCAGTAGTGGGTGATCCCGTCGACCTCGAAGGTGGGATCGCGGTGGGTGGTCGGGTGCGAGGTCTCGAAGCAGCCGCCCTGGTCGATCGCGACGTCGACCAGGACCGCGTGCCGCTTCATCAGCTTCAGCTGCTCGCGGCGGACGACCTTGGGGGCCCGGGCGCCGTGGACGAGCACCGCGCCGATCACCAGGTCGGCGCGCGGCAGCATCTCCTCGATCGCCAGCGTCGACGAGTAGACGGTCGAGGCCCGGCCGCCGAAGGCGACGTCGAGCTCGCGCAGCCGGTCGATCGAGACGTCGTAGACGAAGACGTCGGCCTCCATCCCGATCGCGATGAAGGCGGCGTTCATGCCGACCGCGCCGCCGCCGATCACCATCACCTTCGCCGCCGCCACCCCGGGGACGCCGCCGAGCAGGATGCCGCGGCCGCCGAGCGGCTTCTCGAGGAAGAAGGCGCCCGCCTGGGTCGCGATCTTGCCGGCGACCTCGCTCATCGGCGCCAGCAGCGGCAGCCGGCCCGTGCGAGTCCTCGACCGTCTCGTAGGCGACGCAGATCGGCGCCGCTCTCCTGCAGGCCGCGGGTCAGCTCGGGGTCGGGCGCCAGGTGCAGGTAGGTGAACAGGGTCTGCCCGGCGCGCAGCATCTCGACCTCGGGGGGCTGCGGCTCCTTCACCTTCAGCACCATCTCGGCCTGCTCGAAGACCGCGGCGTCGTCGGGGACGATCGTCGCTCCCTGCGCGGCGTAGGCCTCGTCGCCGAGCGCGCTGCCCTCCCCGGCGCCCGCCTGGATCAGCACCTGGTGGCCGTGCTCGGCGAGCTCGCGGGCGCCCGCCGGAGTGAGGGCGACCCGGTACTCGTCGTCCTTGATCTCGGTGGGGACCCCGACCTTCATCTCGCCATCCTCGCGAACAGCGGCTGGGCCTCGGCGCTGGGCGCTCCGGTGACCTCGAATCGAACCCCTCGGCTCTTCGAGCTCAGCGAACATCTCATCGGGATCGATGCAGCGCTCGGGCGGCATCGCCCCGACCGCGGTGATCCGGCCCCGGGCGAGGAGCCGCACGGCGGCGGCGGCCGGGGTCGCGGTGGAGACGACCCCGCCGCCGATCCCCCAGCGCTCGATCGGCTCGGTGACGCTTCGCGCCCGGACCGTGGTGTCCGCGCCGGTGGCCTCGACCAGGTGTACGGAGACGGTGCTGTCCGAAGGGGGCGATGCAGAGCGCGCCGCGTCGGCCATCCGCTCCTCGCTCGCCCCCACCAGCCCGTTCAGGTGCCGAAGCACCTCATCCGGCAGGGAGAGCGCGAAGGTGACGTTCCTCGCGCCGAAGCTCCCGCCGAAGGTGAGCACCTCGGAGTGAAGGGTGAAGATCGTTTCCGCTTCGCCGATCGGTTCGCCGAAGTCGATCGTCGGGCCCGTCTGCATCGGCTCGAGCTCCTCCGGCTTGCCGTTGATCAGCGCCATCGGCGGCATCGTCAGCTCGTCGAGCAGGGTGCGGACGGCGTAGGGGAAGCTCAGCCCCGAGGTCGGGGCGAGGTCCCTGCCCGCGGCGGCGACCGAGATCGACACCGGCTCGCCCGGAAGCTGGGCGACCGCGCGCGCCGCGAGAAGGTTGGTCTTGCCGGGAGCCGAGCCGATCCCGAGCAGCGCGAGCAGGCCCTGGGCTTCGAAGCGCGCGGAGAAAGTGAGCTGCTCGCTGGTGACGTGGTAGAGGCCCCCGAGATCCATGTAGTGGCAGCCGGCCTCGAGGCAGGAGCTCATCGCCGCGAGGTTGATCCGGTAGGCCGCCGAGTTGACGAGGACGTCGATGCCGGCGAGCCGTTCGGTGAGGTTGGAGGTCGCGTCGGCCTCGTAGGCCTCCGCCTTGCCGAGCCCGTGATCGAGTGCCACCTCCTCGGCGCGCCGGAGGTCGAGGTCGAGCAGCCGCAGCGCCTGGACCTCCTCCGACTCGGCCAGGTCGCGGACGATCGCCGGCGCGATCGTGCCGCCGGCTCCCAAGACCGCGACCCTCAAGCGATCAACTCCTTCGCGCGCAGCGCGAGCCAGAGCTCGACCCGGTCATTGGCCCGGCTCAGGTCGCTCCCGGTGAGCTCCTCGATCCTCTTGATCCGGTAGCGCAGCGTGTGCCGGTGGCAGTAGCAGTCGCCGGCGGCGCGCTCCCAGTGGCCGTTGCGCTCGATGTAGGCCTCGAGCGAGCGCAGCAGCTCGCCCGCATAGCGGTCATCGGACTTCTCGATCGGGCCGAGGACGCGAATCGCAGTAGAGGCGGAGCGCGTCGGTGTCCTGCACCGAGAGCAAGAGGGTGAAGGCGCCGAGGTCGCGGTGGGAAGCGACCTCCGGCGCGGCGCCGTTGGAGAAGCCGGTCGCCTCCAGCGCGCAACGGGCCTCGTGGAAAGCGTGGCGCACGCGCTCCGTCGGATGCGCTCGGCTGGAGGCTGCGCGGGTCGGCCCGTGCGCGGCCTCGACCGCCTTCCTCGCCTCGGCCGCCAGCTCGATCGGATCCCCGTCGCCCGAGTCGACCACCGCGCAGAGGAGCTCGCGGCGGCCCGCCGGATGGGGCGCGACCAGGGCGGGGCACCTGGCGGCGAGGAAGCCTTCCAGGGTCGGCTCGCCGGCGCCCGGATCGCCGAGCTCGAAGGCGAGGACCGCGGCGCGCTCGCCGATCCCGAACGGCGTCAGCCGGTCGCGAACGTCGTCCGGCGCCAGCCGCCCGGAGAGCGTCGCCGCCAGGACCTCGCCGGAGAGCCGGCGCTCGGTCTCCCGGGCGACGCGCTCGCGCATCAGCCGCAGCGCCACCACGATCGCCGCCTGCTGCACGCAGAGGCGCTCGAAGTCACCGAGCTCTCCCGAGCGCCGCGACGACGACCAGCCAGGCCTCGGCGGCGCCGCCGCGCGGCGAAACGGGGTGGGCGAGCGCCCGACCGCGGAGCTCCGGCTGCGGCGGAACGAAGGGCGCAGCCGCGGAGCCACGCGGCTGGACCTCGGTCCGGATCACCTCGGTGACCTCCGCCGAGAGGCGGCGGCCGCCCTGGGCGAGGATCTCGCCGTGGGCGCCGAGAACCAGGGAGCTCCCCCCGACCGCGGCCGCGATCTCGCGGGCGATCTCGTCGAGACCGCCCCCTTCCAAGACCAGCCGCTCGAGGCGCTCGTTGACCGCGATCCCGCGCGAGAGGACGTCGTACTGCTCGTTCACGAGGCGGCTGAAGGCGGCCTCGGTGATCGCGATGAACGGCATTTCGTAGGGCACCTCGAACACCGGGAACCCAAGCTCCTCGGCCTCCTCGACCAGCGGCTTCGGCAGCTCGGCGTGGTCGAAGCCGGTGCCGAAGCCAACTCCCGCCAGCTCGCTGCTCGCCAGCAGCCTCACGTACTCGCGCTGGCGCTCGGCCGTGTCCAGGCTGAGGCCGGTGGTCAGCAGCAGCTCGCCTCCCGAAAGCCATGGGGTCGGGTCGCGGAGCTCGGACATGTGTACCCAGCGAATCTCGCGACCGTCGACGGCCTCGGCCCCGGCGGCGAGCTTCAGGCCGAGCTCCGAGATGAGGCTGTCGACCGTGAGCATCTCTGCGACCCGCCTCGACGCGCGCGAGGGGAGGCCTCTTCGAGCACCGGCCGGAGGACGTCTGTGATCTCCTCGAACTGCTCGCTGTCGGCGATCAGCGGAGGGGACAGCTGGACGACCGGATCGCCCCGGTCGTCCGCCCGGCAGATCAGGCCGCGCCTGTAGAGCTCGCCGGAGAGGTAGCCGCGCAGCAGCTGCTCGGACTCCTCGTCGTCCAGCGTCTCCTTTGTGTCCTTGTCCTTGACCAGCTCGATCGCATAGAAGTAGCCGTCGCCGCGCACGTCGCCGACGATCGGGATGTCGTAGAGCGACTCGAGCGCCGCCCGGAACTCATCCTCCTTCGCCAGGACATGCCCACAGAGGTCCTCGCGCTCGAAGACGTCGAGGTTGGCCATCGCCACCGCGGCCGCCACCGGGTGGCCGGCGAAGGTCGAGCCGTGGGCGAAGCTCGCTGTGCCCTCGGAGTAGGGCTCGAACACCCGGTCGCTGACGATCATCGCCGCCCATCGGGGCGTAGGCGGAGGTGAGCGCCTTGGCGACGGTCATGATGTCCGGCTGGTAGCCGTAGCGCTCACAGCCGAACCAGTGGCCGAGGCGGCCCCAGGCGCAGATCACCTCGTCGGAGATCAGGAGGACGTCGTGGCGGTCGCAGATCTCGCGGACCCGCTGGAAGTAGCCCTCCTGCGGTGGGATGCAGCCGCCGGCGTTCTGGAGCGGCTCGAGAATCACCGCCGCGACCGTCTCCGGGCCCTCGAAGAGGATCCGCTCCTCGATCTTGTCGGCCGCCCAGAGCGGGTCGCGGTCCTCGGGCCAGCGGTAGCTGTCGGTGTTGGGGACGTGGACCCCGCCGGGGGCGAGGGGCTCGAACTGGCTCCGCAGTGGCCGGGATCCCGGTGGCGCTGAGTGCCCCGAGGGTGGTGCCGTGGTAGGCGATCTCGCGGGCGACCACCTTGATCTTCTGGCCGTTGCCGCGCGTCCGGTGGTAGCTGCGGGCCAGCTTCAGGGCCGACTCGACCGCCTCCGAGCCGCTGTTGGTGAAGAAGACCTGGTTCAGATCGCCCGGGGCGAGCGCGGCGATCCTGGTGGCGAGCTCGATCGCGCGCGGGTGCGCGTAGCTCCAGACGGTGACGAAGTCGAGCTCCCGCACCTGAGCGGCCACCGCGTCGCCGAGCTCGGTGCGGCCGTGGCCGGAGTTGACGCAGAAGAGCGCCGAGAGGCCGTCGAGGTAGCGGTTGCCATGAATGTCCCAGACGTAGCAGCCGTCGCCGCGTACGATGATCGGGACCTCGTGCTCGGGGCCGAAGACCCCATCCGGGCGAAGTGCATCCACAGGTGGCCGCTGCGGCCTGGGCCTGCAGGGACTCGGCGTTCAACTTGGACCGTCTCAGGGGGGCTCGTCGTGGCCATCCGTCTACCTCCGATCTCTCTATCTTCAGCGTACAAAACTACTCCGCGCCGGACGCCCCGCAATCGGAATTCTGTTAAACGAGCGAGATTCGGGATTGTACAGTCTGTACAACCACGGAGCTGCTTTTGGGGCATCCGCCCGTTGCGACGTTCCGTCGCGCCGCCTAGTCTCGCCCTCCCGCGGCGGCCAAAGCGGGTGCCGCGGCTCGACGGAGAGGAGACCAGATGGAGAGCGCTCGATCGGCAGCGGGTTCCGAGGGACGCGGACCTGTCGAGGGAGCTTGGAGACGCCTTGGCGCTCGACTAGCTCTCGAACCTGGTCGAGCGCTGTGGGCCGCGCTGATCATTCCGTGCGAGGAGCAGCCGGGTGAACGAGACTCAGCCAGGCGGGGAAGCGCGGAGACCTTGCGTCGAGCTGAGGGGCGTGACCAAGCAGTTCGGCGACCTGGCGGCCGTCGACGACCTCAGCCTGGCGGTCCCCGAGGGCGACTTCTTCACCCTGCTGGGGCCGAGCGGCTGCGGGAAGACGACGACGCTGCGGATGGTGGCCGGGTTCGAGGAGGCGACCACCGGCCGGGTCCTGATCGACGGCGAGGACGTCGCCGGCGTTCCTCCCTACAAGCGGCCGACCAACACCGTGTTTCAGAGCTACGCGCTGTTCCCCCACCTCAGTGTCAAGGACAATGTCGCCTTCGGCCTCAAGCGCCAGCAGGTCGATAGGGCGGAGATCTCGCGGCGGGTCGAAATGGAGCTGGAGCGCGTCGGGCTCGCGAGGGAGGGGAACCGGCGCCCCGCCCAGCTCTCCGGCGGCCAGCAGCAGCGGGTGGCGCTGGCGCGGGCGCTGGTCAACCTGCCGAAGGTGCTGCTGCTCGACGAGCCGCTCGGCGCACTCGACCTGAAGCTCCGCAAGGGCCTCCAGGTCCAGCTGAAGCAGATCCAGCGCGACGTCGGGATCACCTTCCTCTACGTCACCCACGACCAGGAGGAGGCGTTGACGATGTCGGACCGGATCGCGGTGATGAACCACGGGCGGATCGAGCAGGTCGCCGACCCAGAGGAGGTCTATGACAAGCCGGCGACCTCGTTCGTCGCGGGCTTCATCGGCGTTTCCAACCTGATGCCGGGCGTGGTCAAGAGCAGCGGCGCCAACGGCGAGGTGCAGCTCGACAGCGGAGTCGCCGTCAGGGCAGACGTCGACGGGTTTGCGGCCGGAGACCGCTGCAACGCCGTCGTCCGGCCCGAGAAGCTCTGGATCACGGCCGAGGGCGAGAAGGTCGATGGCAAGCTCCCGAGCGTCGAGGGGCTGGTCGAGAGCTCCCTATACCTCGGCACCTCGACCCAGATGCTGGTGCGGCTGCCCGACGACGTGGTGATGACCGTTCTCTGCCCGAACAGCCGACGAGGAGGAGCGGAGGAGGCTGCCCGGTGGCGGGGCGAAGGTGAAGCTTTCATGGGCGCCCGAGCACATGCATCTCGTTCGGGAGTCAGATCAAGGCGGCGGCAGGGCCGCGAATGCGGAAGAGCAGGCGCTGGTCGCCTGATCACGACAAGGAGGAATCACAGTGAGTAGCAATCACAAACTGAGGGCGTTCGTGGTGGCCGCGATGGCGCTTGCCGCGACGCTCGTCCTGGCCGCCTGCGGCGGCGACGACGATATAGGCGGCGGCAGCGACGAGCCCGACCGAGGTAGCTAAGCCCGGGCCGGTCGGCGGCGAGCTCAACATCTCGACCTGGGTCGGCTACATCGACAAGGGCGAGGGCAACACGATTGACGAGTTCGAGGCGCAAGTACCCGGGTACGACCGTGAACTACAACGAGGACGTCAACGACAACGTCGAGTTCTTCGGCAAGGTCCAGCCACTGCTACCAGAACGGCGAGTCAGGCGGCCGCGACATGTTCGTGGTCACCGACTGGATGGCGAAGCAGATGCACGACCTCGGCTACCTCCAGGAGATCAACCTCGCCGACATGCCGAACGTCGACGCCAACCTCCGTGACGACCTGCGCAGCCCGCCGTTCGATCCGGAGCGCACCTTCTCGGTCCCGTGGCAGTCGGGCCTCGCCGGGCCTGATCGTCAACAAGAAGCTCGCCCCGGACATCCGCTCGGTGAACGACCTGTTCGACCCCCAGTACAAGGGCAAGGTCACGGTGCTCGACCGAGATGCGCGACACCGTTCCGCTGATGATGCTGGCGGACGGCGTCGATCCGACCGAGGCGACCACGGAGGACTGGCTCACGCAGGTCGACGATCTGAAAGCGGCCTCGGAGTCGGGCCAGCTGCGGCGGTTCACCGGCAACGACTACATCCAGGACCTGACCAACGAGAACGTGGTCGCCGCGATCGCCTGGTCCGGGGATATCGGGTTGATCGACAACCCGGACACGGAGTTCCGGATGCCGACGGAGGGATGCACGCTGTGGTCGGACAACATGGTGATCCCGGTGGGAGCGCCGAATACGGCGGCCGCGCTGGCCTGGGCGGACTTCGCCTACGACCCGGCTGTTCAGGCCGACATCTCGGAGTACGTCCAGTACGTCACCCCGGTCAAGGGCGTCCAGGAGGTCCTCGCCCAGAAGGATCCTGAGGCGGGCAACAGCCAGCTGATCTTCCCGGACGAGGAGTTCACGGCGAACTGCGTCCCGCAGCCCGATCCACCGGGCGGCCCCGAGGGCATCCAGCAGGTGACCGAGGCGTTCCAGGACGTGGTCACCGACTAGGGCCGAGGGGACGGCGCCGGCGAAGAGGAAATCGATTGGGATCGCGATGACCTTTCGCCGGCGCCTGATCCCCTACTGGCTGCTCGCTTCCGGGAGCGATCTGGCTCGCGCTCTTCTTCGTCGTCCCCATGTACTTCATGGGGGAGCTGGCACTGCGCACGGGGACCTTCACCGAGGGGTTCCAGTCCGGGTTCGAGCTCTCGAACTTCAGCGATTCGCTCTCGGGCAACACCGACCAGCTGGTGCGCTCCTTCATCTATGCGGGCACGGCCACGCTGATCGCCCTCCTGATCGCCTACCCGCTGGCCTACGCGATCGCGCTCCGGGCGGGCCGCTGGAAGCTGCTGCTGCTGTTCGCGGTGATCGCGCCGTTCTTCACCACCTACCTGATCCGGACGATCGCCTGGAAGACGATCCTCGCGGACCAGAGCCCGGTCGTGGACGTCCTCCAGTTCATGCAGCTGGTGCCCGAGGACGGCCGCGTACTCGCCACCGGCGGGGCGGTGATCGCCGGCCTCACCTACAACTTCCTCCCGTTCATGATCCTGCCGATCTACGCCAGCCTCGAGCGCATCGACACCAGCCTGATCGAGGCCGGCAAGGACCTCTATGCCTCAGCCACCCAGACCTTCCTCCGGGTGACCCTGCCGATCACCATGCCCGGAATCGTCGCCGGCGTTCTGCTCACCTTCATCCCGGCGGTCGGCGACTACGTCAACGCCGAGATCCTCGGCGGCACCGGCACCTCGATGATCGGCAACGTGATCCAGTCCCTCTACCTCGAGCAACGCAACTATCCGGAGGCGGCGGCGCTGTCATTCCTGATGATGGCGGCGATCCTCGCCGTGGTCCTCGTCTATCTCCGCGTGGCCGGGACGGGCGCGTTCATGGGCGAGGAGGAGGAGAGGGCGCTAGATGGAAGCCGGCACGATCACGGCTCGCCGTGCGACGAGGTCCCCTCTGTGCCCGGCCGGCCTGGGCGCTGGCTGCGGCGCAACGCCCTGTTGATCTTCGCGGGGCTCGCGGTCCTCTACATGCTGGTGCCGATCCTGGTGATCGTCGCTCTTCTCCTTCGACGCCGGCAACGCTCAGGGGCGAGCTCGACTTCACCTTCAGCGGCTTCACCCTGGAGTACTGGAGCGATGCCTTTGCGGTCGAGGCGGTGAACGACTCGATGATCACCAGCCTCGAGCTCGCCGCGCTCTCGACGATCGCCTCCACCGCGATCGGCACCCTGATGGCGATGGCGCTCGTCCGCTATCAGTTCTTCGGCAGGCGGGCGACCAACCTGCTGATCGTGCTGCCGATGGCGACGCCGGAGATCGTGATCGGCGCCGCGCTGCTCTCGCTGTTCATCACCTACAACCTCGACCTCGGCTTCCAGACGCTGTTCATCGCCCACGTGATGTTCTCGATCAGCTTCGTCGTCATCGTCGTCCGCTCGCGGCTGATCGGCTTCGACCGCAGCATCGAGGAGGCGGCCGCCGACCTCGGCGCGACCGCCGCTCACCACCTTCCGGCTGGTCACCTTGCCCCTGCTCGCTCCCGGGATCGTCGCCGCCGCGCTGCTCGCCTTCGCCCTCTCGATCGACGACTTCGTGATCTCGAACTTCAACTCGGGCGACCACAGTCACCTTCCCCCTCTACATCTTCGGCGCCCAGCTGCGCGGGATCCCCGTCCAGGTCAACGTCCTGGCGACGATGCTGTTCGCGGTCACCGTGATCGCGATCATGCTGGTGCTCTGGCAGCAGCGCCGCGCCGAGCGGCTCGCGTCTGTACGTCCTGAGCAGGAGGTGGCTCCCTTGCAGCAGGTTTGAGTGGCGGCCAATCAAGGTATTTCCGGGATGTGCGAACGGGGGAGATCGCGGTTGAACGAACGGATGCTGGATTGGCGTTCCTGGCAATCAAGGGAGAGCACGACCTGAGCACGGCGCCGCTGCTCCGTCAGCGGCTCGACGGATTGATCGCCGAGGGTGTTCCGATCGTCGTCGACCTCTCCCCGGCGACCTTCATCGACTCCTCCATCCTCGGGGTGATCCTCGACGCCAGGCGCCGCGCCGAGGCGGACCAACTCGGCTTTGCGGTCAGCCAGGCGAACGGGCGTGACCCGGTGGGACGCGTTCTCGCGATCACCGGCCTGCGCAGCGAGCTCCCGGTGCACGAGGGCCGCGACGCGGCCGCAGCGGCGGCGGCTATCAACTCGTCCCGAAAGAGTCCCGCTTGAGCTCCCCCGACCTTCATCTCCTCCTCCCCGCGAAGGCTGAGAACGTCCTCGTCGTCCGTCAGGCCGTCGCCGGGCTCGGCGAGGCGATCGACCTGCCCGAGCAGCGGATCGACGATCTGAAGACGGTGGTTACCGAAGCCTGCAACAACGTCGTTATTCACGCCTATGACGGGCGGCCCCGGCCCGCTCGAGGTCACGGCGGAGGCCGGTGAGGGTGAGATCGCGGTGGTCGTCGCCGATCGCGGACGCGGCTTCGAGCCCCGCCCGAGCCCCGCGGGCGACGCCTCGCTGGGCCTCGGGCTACCTCTGATCGCCTCGCTCTCCGACAGCTTCGAGATCAGCGGCGGTGCCGGGGAGGGAACCAGGACCACGATCCGTTTCGGCTACACACCCCCGGTGGGGCGGGACAACGGCACCCCGGGGACCGACCGACTCGAGGAGGCCCTTTCAATGGAGCTCACCCCGGGTGCAGCAGTGCGGCCGGTTCTCGCCCGGGTACTCGGGGTGATGGGCTCACGGGCCGACCTCTCGGTCGACCGGCTCGCCGACAGCATGCTGCTCGGCGACGCGGTCTCCTCCCATGCCCCCGCCGACTTCGCCGATGGTCAGGTCGCCCTCTCGATCAAGGACGCCGAGGGCACCCTCGGCGTCCGGGTGGGGCCCCTGATCGAGGGCGGGGGCGAGCGGATCCTGGCGCAGATGGAGATTCCCGGGGGCGGCTCGCTTCGGAAGCTCGCCCGCTCGATGGAGGTGACCAAGGGCGTCGCCTCCGACGGGAGCTCGGCCGAGTTCCTGGTCTTCGAGATCGCGACCTAGTCGCCCTCGCCCTCCGGAACCTCGCGGCGCAAGCGGTCGACGGCGGCGCGGAGGATCCGGGAGACGTGCATCTGAGAGACACCGACCTGCTCGGCGATCTCGCTCTGGGTCATGTCCTCGACGAAGCGCAGATGAAGGACTCGGCGGTCGCGCTCGGAGATCTCGTGGAGCACCGGCGCGATCGAGGCGCCGTACTCGACCGTGTTGAAGGCCGGGTCCTCCTGACCGATCCGGTCTCCCAGCGGCGTCGGCTCGTCTCCGTCGCCGACGGTGGAGGCCGCATCGAGGGACACCGCATGGTGCCCCTGGGAGGCATGCATCGCTTCCAGCACCTCCTCCTCGGAGGCCTCGATCCGCTTGGCGATATCGCGCACCGTCGGCGCGTGCCCGAGCTTGGCCGGCAGCTCGGCGGTGGCTCGCTCGACTCGGAGGATCCGCTCCTGGACGTCGCGGGGCACGTGCACCGACCAGCCCCGGTCGCGGAAATGGCGCTTGAGCTCGCCGAGAATGGTGGGGACGGCGAAGGTCGAGAAGGCGGTGCCGCGCTCGGGGTCGAAGCGGTCTATCGCCTTGACCAGGCCGACGCTCGCAACCTGGACCAGGTCGTCGAATGGCTCCGCCCCTCCCGCGTAGCGCGCCGCGAGGCGCCGGGCGAGCGGCATGAACCGGTCCACCAGCTCTTCCCGAACCGTCGGCGAGCTCTCTCTGGCGAATCGCCGCAGCAGCTCCCGCTCATCGGCGAGCTGCTCACCCGGGCCGGGTGAGGGAGGTCCAAAACTCTGGTCTGCGGTCGAGACAGGTTCGTCCATAGGAGATTTGCCCCGTGCGGCCCGCCTGCGAATTTACTCTTCCGCTGCAGCCGCCCCAGAATAGCTTCCCTTACGACGCGCCTACCCCAGCGCCAAGCCGACAAACGGCCACGGCTGACGGCGAGCGGACGCGCACTCGCTCCAGCGATACAAAGCGCAAATGCAACGTAATCCCTGGACAAGAAATGCTGGCGACGCGTTTAGCGCCAGGCACCCAGGGGTAAGCCCGACTTGAGTCGAGGCAGCGGGCGGGCGTTCGGAGACCCCCTACTCTGGCGCCCGCCCACATAAAACGCCTCGTCTCCGCCGGGTTTAGCCTCGGCGCTGGCGGGCGGTAAGGGCGGCCGGTTTCCTTCTCCCCCTGGTCGTCCTTCCCCGCCATCCTGAAAACGGGCGATCGCCTCCCCTCGCGTGCCCCGTCTGAGCCAGTGCGACCTCTGATCGCGGGAGCGGCTCCATAGACTCGCCCGATGATGGCCGACCAGCACGAAGCCCCATACCTCGACGCGGTCCGGGCCTACGTCACCCGGAAGCCCGGCCGCCTTCACATTCCCGGCCACAAGGGAACCGGCGGGGATCCGGGGCTGATCGAAACGCTGGGCGCCGCCGCCGTCCTGCACGACCTTCCCGCCGGGATCGAGGGGATCGACATCGGTCCTACTCCGACCCCCTTTCAGCGCGCTCAGGAGCTCGCCGCCGAAGCCTGGGGCGCGCGCCGCAGCTGGTTCCTGCTCAACGGCGCCTCAGGCGGCAACCACGCGACCTGCATGACCTTCGCCCACGCCAGCGAGGAGACCCAGGCCGGTCCGCCCGACCGGGGCAACGTGGTCGTCCAGCGCAACGTCCACTCCTCGACCATCGACGGTTTCGTCCTCTCCGGGCTGCGCCCCAGCTTCGTCCAGCCCGAGATCGACCCCGAGCTCGGGATCGCCCACTGCGTCACCCCCGAAGCTCTCGACGCGGCCCTCGACCAGGCGCCAGAGGCGGTCGCGGCAATGGTCGTCTCGCCCACCTACTTCGGGGCTGTCGCCCGGGTCGCGGAGCTCGCCGAGGTCGCCCATGCGCACGACGTCCCCCTCACCGTTGACGAGGCCTGGGGCGCCCACCTCTACTTCCACGACCAGCTGCCGCCCGGGGCGCTCCGCGGCGGCGCCGACCTGGTGCTCTCAAGCACCCACAAGATCGTCGGCAGCTTCACCCAGACGGCGATCCTCCACCTCGGCGAGGGCGAGCGGGTCGATGAGGGCCTGGTGGATCGCTCGGTCACCCTGGTCGAGTCGACCAGCCCCAATGCCCTCCTGACCGCCTCCCTGGACGCCGCCCGGCGTTTCGCCGCCACCAGGGGGCAGGAGCTGCTGTCGGAGACGATGAAGACCCTGGCGCGGACCCGGCAGCGGATTCGCGAGATCCCCGGACTCGACGTCCTCGACGAGCGCCTCGCCGGCCGCGAAAGCGTCGCCGGCTGGGACCCCCTGCGGCTCTCGATCGACGTCCGCGGCACAGGCGCGACCGGGCATAGGATCGCCCAGCTGATGCGCGAGCGCGATGACATCGTCCTCGAGCTCTTCTCCGAGAACGTGGTGGTTGCCGTCTTCGGCCTCCCCGAGCAAGCAGCGCCGGCGGCGGAGAGGCTCGTCGAGGGCCTCCGGCACGCAACCGAGGCGGTACTGCCAAGCGATCGCGCCGAGCGTGGCGCCTTCGCCGAGCCGCCGCCCTGGGGCGCGCTGGAGCTGGCTCCCCGCGATGCCTTCCTCGGCGCCCAGGAGGTCGTCCCCTTCGAGCGCGCCGAGGGGAGGATCGCCGCCGAGTCGCTGGCCGCCTACCCGCCGGGAGTGCCCAATGTGCTCCCCGGAGAGCGCCTCACCGGCCCCACACTCGACTACATCGCCGACTCCCTCGCCCACGGCGGCCTCGTCCGGGGAGCCAGCGACCGGTCCCTGCAAACGATCCGTGTGGTGCTCGAGTGAACCCGGCAGAGCCAGCTTGGGGAGTCGATTCCGAGCACGGGCGGCTGCTCGATGTGCTGCTGTGCAAGCCGCACAACTACAGCTGGCTCCCCACCAGCGCGATCTCGCGTGCGACCCTCGAGTCCGGAGCGCGGTTCGAGCCCGCCGCGGCCCATGCCCAGCACGCGGAGATGATCGCCGTCTACGAGGAGGCGGGGGTGCGCTGCCACTACCTCGAGCCCGATCCGGCGCTCGCCTACCAGGTCTTCACCCGCGACTCGAGCGCCATCGGCCCCAGGGGACCGGTGATCACCCAGCTCAACCAGTGGTGGCGGCGCGGCGAGTACGCGGCCGCGATCCGCTTCTACGCCGGCCGCGGGATCGCGATCCGCGGGATGATCACCGCCGCGTCGCTGGAGGGCGGCGACTTGATGATCGTCGAGCCGGGCACCGTCCTGATCGGCTTCGGCGAGAGCCGCACGATGGAGCCGGCGGCCCGCCAGCTCGCCGACTGGTTCGAGGAGGATGGCTGGGAGGCGCGGCTGCAGCCTTTTCCGGACCGCTTCGTCCACATCGACGTGCTCGTCTCGGTGCTGGCGGAGAAGCTCGCCGCGGTCTGCACCGAGGTACTCCCCAGCGGCGCGGTGGGTTGGCTTCGTGACAAGGGCTTCGAGATCATCGAGGTCTCGGCGGATGAGGCGTTCAGGCTCGGCGTCAACGCGATCTCGCTCGGCGGCGACCGGGTGCTCTCCGCCGCCGGGGCCGGCGAGCTGAACGACGCTATGCGGGCGCGCGGCCTTACGGTCCACGACCCGGACCTCTCGATGTTCACCCTCGGCGGCGGGGGCGCCCACTGCCTCGCCCAGGCGCTGCGCCGCGAGCGGCTCGGATGAGCGGTGTCGCCGAGGCGCCGGCGATCGACCCGGCGCGGGTGATCGCCGATCTCCGCGAGCTCGATGCCCGCACCGGCGGTCCCGGCGGTGCCCGGCGCCTCTGCTGGGGAGAGGAGTGGCGGGCGGCCAGGGAGCTCCTGGGCGAGCTCCTCGGCGAGATCGACCTCGAGCCCGAGCGCGACGAGGCCGGCAACCTCTGGACGTACCTACCCGGCGAGCAGGAGCCCGCCCTGGCGCTCGGCTCCCACCTGGACTCGGTCCCGGAGGGCGGCTGGCTGGACGGCGCGCTTGGGGTGATGGCCGGGCTCGGCGTCCTCCGGGCCTGGGCAAGCGCCGGCGACCGGCCGCCTCGCACCCTCGCGCTGGTCGACTGGGCAGACGAGGAAGGGGCCCGCTTCGGGCGCAGCCTGTTCGGCAGCTCGGCCGCGTCCGGCACCTTCGACCCCGCCGAGCTGGCGGCCGCCGAGGACGCCGCGGGGCTGAGCGCGACGGAGGTCCTGGCCGAGAACGGGATCGAGCTGGGCCGGGTGACGGAGGCCCGATCGAGGCTCGACCGGATCGGCTCCTATCTCGAGCTTCACATCGAGCAGGGCCCGGTGCTCGAGTTGAAGGGGATCGCCACCGCCGCCGTCAGCGGCTGCACCGGGGTGGAGCGGCATCGCTTCCGGATCTCCGGGCGTGCCTCGCACGCCGGCACCACGCCGATGGGGGCCCGGCGGGACGCCGGCCTGGCTGCGGCGGCAGCCGCCCTGCAGGTGGAGGCGATCGCGGTCGAGGGGGGCGGGGTCGGCACCGTCGGGGTCCTCGAGCTCGAGCCGGGGACACCGACCGTCGTCCCCGGTACGGCGGAGATGGTTGTCGACCTGCGCCACCCCGATCGGGAGCCGCTGGCGCAGATGTTGGAGGAAGTGCGGGGGGCGCTCGCGTCGTCCGCCGAGGAGCGCCGCTGCGAGCTGGGCGAGGAGCCTGTCTGGCGGATAGAGCCGATCTCCTTCGATCCCGAGCTGGTGGAGAAGGCCCGCGAGGCCTGCGAGGAGGTCACCGGCACCGGGTTCGGGCTCACCAGCGGCGCCCTCCACGACGCGGCCGAGGTCGCCCGCCGCGTCCCCGCGGCGATGATCTTCTGCCGCTCCGCCGGAGGGATCAGCCACAGCCCCAAGGAGGACAGCACCGAGGCCGACCTCAGGGCAGCGATCGAGGCATTCGGGCGGCTGGCGCAGTCGACGCTGCTCGCATAACGCGACTGCAAGGCACCTTGTGTGTTCCGAGGGGTGCCGCCGGTAGCTTCACCCGGCTGGCTCGTCCGCGTTATGGCAGGTATCAGAACCGACACCCGGAGCGGCATCTCCGCGCGCGCCCGTCGTCCATTCGCGGCGGCGCTCGTCTCGCTGATCGCGGCCCCCGCCCTGCTGTCTGTCGAGGGAGCCGCCTCGCCGCCGGCCGCGGAGGCCCAGGTGAGTTGCCCGCCTTTGCCTCCGGGGCTCAGCCCGGTCGGCCCCGGCCCCGCCCGCTTCACGATGCTGATTCGGATCAACCAGCAGGGAAACGTCGACACCTACACGAACTTCAACGAGGCGACCGGCGGCCTGGGCGGCCGGGTTCGCCCCCAGGACATCTTCGTGATCAACACCCGCTTCCAGACCACCACTCCCACCGTCGCGAGCGAGCTCGCAACCGATCTGCGCGCTGCCTTCCCCTGCAACCGGATCATCGCCCTCAACGGGATGAGCTTCGACCCAACCGTCCCCGGCTACGCGTTCTCGCTCGTCGACCACCCCGATGTCTACGCGTTGATCAACGACTTCGAGCCCTCCGATTGGAACGCGGGACGGCTTACCGATCCGACCCGCCCCCTCTGGAACCAGAAGTTCCCGGTGGCGCTCCCCCGGATCAAGGGCTGGGACGGGCTGGTGGCAGGGACCCTCGCCGCGAACCCGCCCGCGGCGGGGAAGCGCAGCGGCCTGGTCCCGATCGATGACGCCACCTGGAACTACGGCCAGATCGCACAGGACCTCGACAAGAAGAACAGCCGTCTCGGCGGCCGGCATCTGGGCCCGCAGAGCGTGATGACGCAGGATGCCTGCGCCCAGGGCGGCCCGACGGGATACAGCAGTCGGGTCAAGGCGATCCTCGACCAGTACAAGTTCAAGTTCATCAAGAAGACGGTGAAGCGGAAGGGGAAGAAGCGAAAGATCACCGTCAGGCAGAAGCTGAAGAAGAAGGGTCGCCCCAGCCTCAACAACCTCTCGCTCGAGATCTCCTTCAGCGCCACGCCCACCGCCGGCTCGGGCATGGCGATCACCAGTACCTCCGCCACCACCGCGGCTCAGTGCGCCGCAGCGGGGCTGAAGCTCGGCGGCGGTGCCTTCTTGTTCTTCGCCGCCGATGACGCAATGCGGCTGCTGTTCCAGCAGCCTCAGATCGCCTTCCTCCGACCCCCGACGACCTAGTGATACGCGCGCGCCGACTGACGGTCGTGGCCCTTGCCGCCCTGCTGGGCGGCGCCGTGGCCTTCTCCTCCGCCGCCGAGGTGCCGGTCGCCGACGCCGCCAAGGCGAAGAAGAAGCCGGGGAAGAAGAAGCGCCTGGCGAACAAGTCCGCGACCAAGCCCGCCTGCGGTCCCGATCTGGGGAGCCTCTACCCCTCCGCACCCACTGCCGACCGCTTCACGATGGTGATCCGGATCAACAAGTACAACGACATCGAGACCTATGCCAACTCCGACGAGGCCTCGGGTGGCCTACGCCCCCGGCTCCGCGACCGCGACGTCTTCCTGATCAACACCCGCTACCAGAACTCCGACGCCGCCAGCGAGCAGAAGATCGCCACCGAGCTGCGCCGGCAGTTCCCCTGCAACCGGATCTTCGCCCTCAACGGCCTCAGCTTCGACCCCGGCAACACCACCGGCTACATGTTCAGCCTGACCGGGGCGCCGCAGGTCTCGGGAGTTCTGCTCGACTGGGAGCAGATCGACTGGAACACGGCGCGGTCGACCGATCCCGGCCTGCCCCCGTGGGAGGACAGCTTCAAGCCGATGCTGAACCGGTTGAAAGGGCGGCTGGCTGCGCTCGCCAATTGGATCACGGCTGCTGGGAGCGGCCAGCAGCTCGGCCTGGTGCCCTTCGCTCGCGACGACTGGAATCTGGGGATGATGGCCCGGACAGTCGACCGGCAGTCGGCCAGGGTGGTCGCCGGGCGTCACGGCGTGCAGAGCTCGCAGACCCAGAAGTCCTGCCAGACCGGCGCGGGCGCCGGCATGCGGACCACTGTCAAGAGCCTCTTCACCCAGTACAAGGGGGCCAACTTCAAGAAGATCAAGCCGAAGCGGAAGGGCGCGAAGCCGAAGTTCAAACGGCTGAACCCGAAGACCCAGAAGCTCAACCTCGGCGTCCAGGTCTCCTTCACCTCCACCCCCGTCCAGGGTGCGCCGGACCCGGTGAAGAGTGTCGGCCCCTCGCAGGCCGCCGACTGCACCGTCAACGCGATCTTCCAGAAGGCCGGGGCGATCCTCTACTGGGCGTGGCCCGAGGACATGGACGCGCTCTTCGCCGACCCGCGAGTCTGCGCCATGCGCCCGTCGCAGATCGGCATCTGCTGACCCCAGGTCGAGCGCGCTACCTGCAGGGTCCGGGGATCCGATTGCTCAGGCGGCGCGCGCCCTAGCGCGGCTGATGACGAGCTTCGAGCGGTGGTTGGCGACCGCCTCGGGGGCGTCGTCCCAGTCCGCCGTCTCACCGGTGGCCAGTTCCGGCTTGAACTCGCCGGAGCGCACCAGCTCCAGGATCGGCTCCATCGCCGGCCGAGCCTGGACGCGGCCGGTGTGGAAGCGGATCCCTTTGCTGAACATCTCGAACAGCGGCACCGGGGTCGTCTCGGTGAAGTAGATGCCGATGCTGGTGCAGATCCCCTCGGGCTCGGTTGAGCGAACGGCGCAGTGGAGCCCGTCGACGTCGCCGCTGGCGTCGACCGTGATCGGGTAAGGACCGAGCCGCTTCGGGAACCGCTCGTCGAGCAGATTCGCGCCCAGCGCCTCCGCCTTGGCGCGCAGCCAAGAGTTGCCGCCGACGAGGTCGACACGCTCGGCACCGAGGGCGAGCGCAAGGGAGACCGTGTAAAGCGCGATCGTGGCGCCACTGGCGGCGATCAGGACGGGCGCCCCCGGCCGCTCCTCCAGCTGCGGGCCGACGTTTCGATAAGCGTCCGGGATGTTGTCGGAGAGGCTCGCGACGGAGGCCGGCTCGACGTCGTCGGGGATCGGGACGAGCATCGCGTCGGCGAAGGGAACACGCGCCGTGTCGGAGAGAAAGCCGCCGTAGTTGGTCCCCATCGGCAGCCCGTACATCGCCATCCGCTCGACCCGCTCGCAGTTGCCGGTGTGGCCCCGCCGGCAGGTCTCGCACTCGCCGCAGGAGATCTGAAAGGGAACGCTGACCACGTCCCCGGGCTTCACGCTGTCCACCGAGTCGCCGACCTCGGTCACCTCGGCGACGCACTCGTGACCGAACGGGAATGGCTCGTCTACCGGGACCAGCCCCATCACCAGGAGCTTGTCGAGATCGCAGGTGGCAACCGAGAGCGGCCGCACCAGCGCCTCGCCGTCCCCCTGGAGTCGCGGGTCATCGGCCTCCCGCCACTCCAGCTTCCCCTTCTCGATGAAGTTCAGCTCCCTCATGGCAGCCTCCGTTTTTGGGTCCAGAACCAGGACGCAAGATATAGGGTTCGGATTCCGAACGCAGTGTCGCTATTCTGCCTCCCATGCGCGCCGCGGAGCTCGCAGAGGAGAGATGCTCGGTCGCCCGGCCGGCCAGCCTGCTCGGCGACCGCTGGACGCTGGTGATCCTCCGCCAGGCCTTCTCCGGGATCAAGCGATTCGACGACTTCCAGCGAACGCTCGACGTCTCGCGCTCGCTGCTCAGCGAGCGACTCGGCCGGCTGGTGGACGCCGGGATCCTCCGCCGCGAGCCCTACAAGGATGAGGTCCGCACCCGCCACCGCTACCGGCTCACCGAGAAGGGGCTCGACCTCTATCCGGTGTTGATGGCCCTCCGCGAGTGGGGAGACAAGTACATGGCCGACGAGGGGGCCCCGCTCCGCGTCAGGCACAAGGGCTGCGGCGGCGAGCCGCAGATCAACCTTCGCTGCGATCGCTGCGGAGAGGAAGTCGGCGCTCGCGACGCTGAGCCCCTGCCCGGCCCCGGTCTCCGCGCCGCCTGACCCGTCGAAAGAACGTCGCCGCGGCCGGTTGCCCCGCCTGGGCGTCGCTTCTACCCGCCGTGGACGGCGTCTCCACCCATCTCGTCCAGCGTGTTGCCGATCGGCGGGATCGGGCGATCGCGCAGGATCACCGCCATGTGCAGGAGGTTGTGGGCGCACCAGGAGCTGGTCCGCTGGGTGTAGGGATGCTCGGGCCCGCCGGCGTCGAGATAGGAGGGCCCGGGGCCCGCGTCGCCGACCCAGTAGGTGTCCGCGTTCGGCGGCACCACGCAGCCGAGGTGGGTCAGGTTGAAGAGGGTGGTCTCGGCGGAGGCGTGGGCGCCATCCTCGTTACCGGTCACCACCACCCCGGCGACCTTGTTGTAGAGCGGGTACTGGCCAGCGTCATTTCGCTCCTCATAGGTCCCGTCGAGGCGCTCGATCACCATCTGGGCGACTGACGAGCGCACTCCGAACCAGATCGACATCCCCATCAGGATGATGTCGGCGCTCTTCACCTTCTCCAGCACCTGGGGCCACTCGTCACCCTCACCCTCGTCGGAGCTGACCCCGAACTTGATCGCGTAGTCGACCGGCCTCAGGATCTCGGTCTCGACCCCGTGCTCCTCCAGCAGTCCGAGGACCCTGTTCATGAGAGCCTCGGTGTTGGAGCGCTCGGGCGACCGCTTCAGAGTGCAATTCAGTCCGAGGGCGCTCAGTCCGTTGCCGTAATCGGCATCGAGCTCGTTGCTCATCCCCTCTCCCTTTCTGTCGACTGGATCGGACGCGACGAACCTATCCGGGCCGCTCAAGCCCGGCTAAGGGCGGCCGGCCGAGGTGGGCGGTTGGTTAGATTCCCCGGGCCGTGAGCAGCTACGAAAAGATCGCCGACCTGCCGCTGAAGATCGAGTCCTACGAGCTCGAGGGGCTGGGGCACAGGATCACCGAGGAGATGGAGCGGCTGACGACGGTGATCCACCTGAAGGGGGGCGGCGAGGAAGGGGTGGGCGAGGACGTCGTCTACGACGCCCTCGACCATGTCGCCCTTCAGGATGCCGGGCCGGTGCTCGACCTTGCCGGCGAGCACACGATCGCCTCGTTCTCCGAGCTGCTCGAAGGGCTGCCGCTGTTCCCCAGCCCCCCGGAGCGCGAGGTCTCCGCGAACTACCGGCGCTGGGCATTCGAGAGCGCCGCGCTCGACCTCGCCCTCCGCCAAGCGGGAGAGAGCCTGCACGGCCGCCTCGGACGCGAGCCGAGGCCGGTCACCTTCGTCGTCTCGATGCGGCTGACCCCGCCCGGCTCCGACGAGGTCTCGACGATCGAGCCGGTCCGCAAGCGGCTCGAGATCTATCCCACCCTTCGCTTCAAGCTCGACCCGACCAACGACTGGACCGACGAGCTGATCGCCCAGCTGGTCGAGACCGGCGCCGTCGACTCGCTCGATCTCAAGGGCCAGTACAAGGGGACCCCGGTGGACGTCGAGACCGACCCCGAGCTCTACCGGAGGCTGATCGAGGCCTTCCCGGGGGCCTGGCTCGAGGACCCCGACGTCAACGAGGAGACCAAGCCGATCCTCGACCCCGTGTCAGACCGGGTCACCTGGGACGCCGTGATCCACTCGGTCGCCGACATCGAGGGCCAGCCCTGGAGGCCGAAGATGGTGAACATCAAGCCCTCCCGCTTCGGTCCGCTCCACGAGCTCTTCGCCGGCTATGACCACTGCGAGGCGAACGGGATCGGCGCCTACGGCGGCGGCCAGTGGGAGCTCGGCCCCGGCCGCGGCCAGATCCAGTACCTCGCCTCGATCTTCCACCCCGACACCCCCAACGACGTCGCCCCGTCGGGCTACAACACCGCCGGCACCGAGCCCGGGCTGCCTTCGAGCCCCCTCGAGCCCGCGGCTAGCAAGACTGGGTTTCGCTGGTCCGGGTAGGCTGCCGTGATGGCTGAGAAGAGCTTCGCCGACGCGCTCAACGAGCAGATCTCGAACGAGTTCGCGGCGTCCCAGCAGTACGTCGGCGCCGCCGTCTACTACGACGCCGAGACGCTCCCCCGCCTCGCCGCCTTCTTCTACCGGCAGGCCGTCGAGGAGCGAAATCACGCGATGATCATGGTCCAGTACCTGCTCGACGCCGGCGATGAGGTGCGGATCCCAGACATCAAGTCGCAGCAGACCACCTACGACGACGTGGTCGGGCCGGTGAGGATGGCGCTCGACCAGGAGAAGCGGGTAACCGAGGAGATCAACGACCTCTTCAAGCTCGCCCGAGACGATGGCGACTTCCCGGCCGAGCAGTTCCTCACCTGGTTCGTCAAGGAGCAGGTCGAGGAGGTCTCCTCGATGACCGACCTCTTGAACGTGGTCGAGCGCAGCAAGGACAACCCTTTGCTCACCGAGGACTTCCTCGCCCGCGAGCAGATCGGCGACCAGGGTGCGGACCCGACCATGCCCCCTGCCGCCGGCGGCGCTCTCTAGGGCACGCGACACACCCCGATGTCCAAAAGGGCTCAGATTCGGCTCTGGGAAACGGTTTCCGCTCCGCGCTGGGCTGCAAAGACGGCGATCAGGACGAGCGGCGCGAACCAGACCGCGTACGGGTAGAACCAGTGGTTGGAGCTGACCTGGATCGCGATCAGGGTCGCCGCCGCCAGCGCCGCAAGCTGCACCGGGTTGCGGCGGCGCGGCAGGAAGAAGAGGGCGAGGGCGAAACCGGCCGCGAGGACCTTGGTCACGGTCTGGAGCGGGTCAAGCGACGGCGCCTGTCCCCAGATGCTGAACGGGGAGCCACGCGAGGCCTGATAGCCGAGCGAGCGGTCATAGAGCTCGCGGAAGCCGCCATCGGGAAGCAGCGGCACCGTCACCAGCGCCGCGACAGCGACGAAGGCGAGGGCGAAGAGGAGCAGCGGCCTGGGGCGGCGCTGGCCCGTGCCCGCCGCCAGGAGCGGCGCCAGCGCCAGTGGCCCGAACTTGGTCAGCCCGGCGAGAGCAGCAACAGCCCCGCGCGCCGGGGGCGAGGAGACGACCAACAGGCAGCAGACGACCAGGAGGGCGACCAGCGAGTCGTTGAAGCTGGAGCCGAGGGTGTAGAGCGTGAAGGGATAGGCGAGCCAGGCAAAGGCGAGGGCGAGGCCGAGAGTTCGCCCCTCCTCCCTGCGGCTGACGCCCTCGCTACGCCGCCTCAGCCGCGATCCCAGGGCGAAGAGCGCCACCGCGGTGAGCAGGTCGAAGCCGAGAGCGGCGGCCCGGGCCGCGGGGACGTCGTCCCAGCGGCCGCTCCAGGGAAAGGCCTGCTCGAAGGGGATGTAGGCGAGGTAGTTGACCGGGCCGTACGTGTCGCCGCGAACGTCGCCGCTCGACGGCAGCCCCTCTGAGAAATCGGGGCTGTAGAGATCCTCCCCATGCGTGATCCGATCGGCGCCGACGACCCCCGCGAGACCGACGTCGATCACCTTGCCCCCGGCGACCACGAAGGCCACGTGCACCCCGACCAGCGCGACGATTCCCGCAACCAACCAGTTGCGCGAGAGCACTGGGAGCAGCCGGTCGCGGCGCTCAGAGGGCCTGAACCCCTCCATCAGCATCCGAATGAAGACGTAGGCGAGGACGGGATAGACCAGCGGCACCGAGAGATCGATCTCGCCCTTGTTGAAGAAGAAGAGAGAGACGCTGAAGCCAAGCAGGGCGAGGAGGTCGAGGTGGAGGAGCCGATACGGCCTGCGCGGGTCGACGAACGGTGCCAGGAACGCGACGGAGAGCGGCAGCCAGAACCACCATTCGTTGAGATCGCCCGAGACCGCGCCCTCATAGCCGCGGGCGAGCTTCGTCTCGACCTGCGAGCCCGTCCATTCCTCGACCACCTCGCCGCTTCGGTCGTCGATCACCACCTGGGCGACGTCGGTCCCGTCGGGGTCAAAGATGTCGACCTGCCACTGGGGCTCGCCCTCGGTCCCCACCCTCGTGCGGACGCGGACCTCGCGGGTCGCTGAGCCCTCGTCGTCGAGCTCACCGCTGACCGCATCGGTGGCGATCGCGGCGACGCGATCGGCGCTGAGGACGAAGCCGGGGGGCGGCTCGGTCTCGGAGGGGGGCTTCGAGAGCCGGAAGGTCTCGCCGCCGCCGAATGGAGGCTGGTCGGCGGGGTCAGCGGGCAGCGAGTCGCCGGCGACCGCCGTCGCGGGGGCGGCCAAGGCGGCGATCGCGATCGCCAGGCAGAGCAGGGGGCCGGGGATCAGCCCCGGGAGGCGGCGGGCGCTCATCGCGCGGACGCTACCCGGGCGGCAAGGCTTCAGGCGTCCAGGTCGGCGAGGGCCGAGACGAACGCCTCGGAGAAGGTCGGGTAGGGCTGGATCACCTGCCGCAACGTGTCGATCGGGACCTCGGCCCGGATCGCCAGGGTCGCCTGCTGCAACCACTCACCCGCCTCCGGACCGACCGCGACCGCACCGACGAGCCGGTCGCCGTCGGCGAACAGCGTCAGGAAGCCAGGCCTCTCGTCGTATTCGCGGGTGTAGGTCGATGTGCGGGCCACCGACTCCAGGGAGGTGTTCCCCTGGCGCTCACCGCCGGGCTCGCCGACAGCGGCCACCTGGGGGTCGGTGAAGACCACCCGCGGCACCGCCCGGTAGTCGGCGCGGGTCTCGCGTCCGAGGATGTCCGCCGCCGCCACCCGCGCCTGGTACTTGCCGAGATGGGTGAAGAGCATGGTCCCGGTGACGTCACCGACAGCCCAGACGGCGTCGCCCGCGCGGAGGCGCTCGTCGACCTCGACATTGCCCTTCTCGTCAGGCTCGATTCCGGCGCTCTCCAGTCCGAGCCCCTCGGTCCGCGCCCGCCGGCCTGTCGCGACCAGGAGCTTCTCGCCGCGCAGCTCCGTGCCGTCCTCGAAGCTGAGCGCATAGCCGTCGCCGCGACGCTCGGCGGCGGTCGCCTTCGCTCCCAGCTTCAGCTCGATCCCCTCGGCCTCGAGGGCCTCGCCGAGGAGCTCCCCCGCGCGCTCTGCTTCCTTGAAGAGGACTCGATCCTCGGCCTCGGCGATCGCCACCGAGGCGCCCATCCGGGCGAAGGCCTGCCCGATCTCGACGCCGACCGGGCCGCCGCCGAGGATGATCAGGCGCTCGGGCACCTCCTTGGCGCCAGTCGCCTCGCGGTTGGTCCAGAGGCCCTCCAGCGCTCGCAGGCCCTCGATCGGCGGGATCACCGGCTCGGAGCCGGTGGCGACCACGATTCGCTCGGTCTCGATCGTCTCCTCCGCGACCGCGACCTTGCCACGCCCCTCGATACGGGCGTTCCCCCGGAAGATACGGACCCCCTTGTCCTCGAGCCACTTCGCCTGACCGGCGTCGTCGTAGTCGTTGACCTGGAAGTCGCGCCATTCGAAAGCCGCCGCGGAGTCGAGCTTGCCGGTGACCGCCTCCCTCGCCCCGGGAGCATGTCGGGCCTCGGCGATCGCCTCGCCGGGACGGAGCAGGGTCTTCGACGGGATGCAGGCCCAGTAGCCGCATTCGCCCCCGACCAGCTCGCGCTCGCAGACCGCCACCGACATTCCCCCGTCCGCAAGCTCGCCCGCGACCACCTCGCCGGGAGGGCCCGCTCCGATGACGACGGCGTCGTAGGTCTTCGCCATGGCTTGAGTCGAACCTCCCCTCAGGCAGAGTGCCTCAAACGAGCAGCCAGCCGGTAGGCGCTAGCGGGAGCGACGGGACTCGAACCCGCGGCCTCCGGCGTGACAGGCCGGCGCTCTAACCAGCTGAGCTACGCCCCCGGGGCGCTCCAGTGAGACTAGCCTGCCAGCTCTTGAACGTTGACTGCGACCGGCCCCTTGGGGCCGTCCTCGGCCTCGTAGGAGACGCGAGCGCCATCGTTGAGCGAGCGGTAGCCGTCACCGCTGATCGAGGAGAAGTGGACGAAGAGGTCCTTGCCGCCGTCGTCCGGGGTGATGAACCCATATCCCTTCTCGTTGCTGAACCACTTAACGGTGCCTTCTGCCATTCGTATAACCCTCCTCGGGCGGTTCACGTGCGCGAGGAGGCGCCGAAGCACCAACTCCTACACACACAAGCTTGGGGATTGACTCCCTGATTCGCCGGGCAAGGTAGCGAACCAGGGCGCCCGACGCCTTCAGCCCGACAGCAGCGGAATAGGGTGCGGCCGATGAGGATCGTCAGCTATCGCTCGGGCGAAGGCGGTCGGGCCGGGGTCGAGACCGAGGACGGGGTGATCGACGCCGGCGAGCTGCTCGGAGCCGACCGGCTCACCGTCCGCGAGCTGCTCGCCGCGGGGCGCCTGCCGGAGCTCGCCGAGGCGGCGGCGAGCGCTGGCTCGGCGGCGCCGATCGCCGACCCCGAGCTGCTGCCGCCGGTTCCCGATCCGGAGAAGATCGTCTGCATCGGGCTCAACTACGGCGCCCACGCCGCCGAGGCGGGCATCGATCCGCCGGAGGTGCCGACCTTCTTCGCCAAGTTCCGCAACGCCCTCGCCGCGCCGGGCGCCACCGTCAAGCTGCCGGCCGCCAGCGAGCAAGGTCGACTACGAGGCCGAGGTCGCCTTCGTCGTCGGGCGGCGCTGCAAGGAGATCGATCCGGCGGAGGCGCTGGATGCGGTCGCCGGCTACATGCTGCTCAACGACCTCTCGGCCCGCGACCTCCAGTTCGCCACCCCGCAGTGGATGCCGGGCAAGGTCTTCGACGGCTCCGCCCCGTGCGGCCCCGCCCTCGTCACCCCCGATGAGGCGGGCCCCGGCGACGCGATCTCCTTCGCCCTCGAGCTGAACGGCGAGCGGATGCAGGAGGCGTCGACCGCCGATCTGATCTTCTCGGTGCCGGAGCTTCTCGCCCACCTCTCCCGGCTGATGACCCTGGAGCCCGGGGACATCGTCTCCACCGGCACTCCGGCAGGCGTCGGCAGCACCCGCGATCCCCGGGTCTGGCTGAAGGCCGGCGATGAGATCGTGATCAGCTCGCCGACGCTCGGGACCCTGCGGACTGAACTCGGTTAGGTGCGCGAGGAACCGGTCATCTCTCGCGCCGTCCTGAAGGCGGCACTGGTGATCCTGATCGCAGGCGCCCTCGGCGCCGGCGCCTACGCCCTCGCCGGCGGTGGGATCGACATCGACCTCCCCGACCTGCCGGACATCGACACGATCGGGGAGGACACCACCGAGCTCGAGAACACGACGCTCCAGGACACCACGATCGGGCAGGGCGAGCCCGAGCCGCAGCCGACCGATCCATTCACCAGCGCCGGCTTCGCCGCCGCGATCGAACAGGTCAAGGATGAAGTCGGCCAGGGACAGGAGCTCACCCGCCTCTTCATCAACCCCGTCCAGACCCAGTTCATCGTCCGCCGCGGCGACGGGATCGAGGCCTACAGCGTCCGCGCCGACACCGGGGAGCTGACTCAGGCGGACGCCACGATCACGATCTCCGGGAACGCCAAGATCGGCGACTTCGCCTTCGCCCTCGATGCACTCGATCCCGCCGCCGTCGACCGGATGCTGTCGGCGGCACGGAAGCAGAGCGGCGCCGCCGACTTCGAGCCGACCGTGCTCAGCCTCGAGCGGGCGATCCCCTTCGGCTCCAGGGAGCTGAGGTGGACGATCAACGCCGAGGGTGGGGGGCGAAACCTGACCTACCGGGCGGCGGCCGACGGCACCGGGGTCGAGAAGATCGGCGGCTAGCCGCTTCGCTCCTCGACCAGCTTCTCGATCCTCCCGTAGACATCGGGCGCGTCCTTCTTCAGCCGCTTCACCTCGAAGTGCCCCATGCTGATCAGCTTCAGGGGCGAGGTCGCGGTGACCGTGGCGCTGCGAATGTTGTCGTCGAGCATCCCCTGCTCACCGAAGATGTCGCCGGGTCCGAGGTCGGCGATGTGCTCGCCGCCGCGGGTGACCTCGGCGGTGCCGTCCTCGATCGCGATCAGCTCTCGCGAGAAGCCGCCCTCGGAGATCACCTCGGTCCCCTCGGAGACCTCCTTCGACTCCGCGAATATGGCCACCTGCTTGAGATCATCGTCGGAGGCGCCGGAGAACAGCGGGATCCTCTTGAGTTGACTCGGTTCCAAGCTTCCTCCCTCATCGCCGTTTCGGGGGAAGCTAATGCATGCGGATAGAGTGAGCCGCCCAGCCACGACTTCGAGGGGAGATATCCGTATGGGACTGATGGACAACATCAAGAAGGCCCAGGAGATGGCCCAGCAGGCGCAGCAGCAGAGCGGCGGAGCGGCCGCCCAGATGCCGGATGCCGCCGACATGCAGTACGCGCAGCTGGCGCAGAAGATCGCGACCGGCGGGCTGCCCGGCGTCGCCACGATCAACAAGATCGGCGAGACCGGCAAGACCGACGCCGGGGTCAACAAGCAGTACGCGATCGAGGTCTCGATCGAGCTCGAAGCCGGTGACAAGTACGACACCACGGTGATGCAGAACCTGACCGACGACGCGATCGGCTCCGGCCACTACGAGGCGGGGAAGCGCTTCGAGGTCAAGGTCGATCCCGACGACAAGAGCCAGGCGTTGCTCTACGGGCTCGCCGACTAGCTGAGCTGCCAAAGCTCATCCAGCCGGCGCCTAGCCGGATGACCTAGGCCCAAATACCCACTTGTGACTCGCGCACGGCGGCGCGGGTGACTACATTCGATAGGCATGGACGCTCCGTTCACCATCGCCTCGCTGACTGACACTGTCTTCGAGTGGTATCCGGTCTTCGGCGTCCTCTTCTCGGCGGGACTCCTGATCGTCTTCGTCCTCCTGCTCCGGCACGCGATGGGGACCACTCGCCCGGAAACGACCAAGGCGAGCCACACCGCCCCCGTCCTCTGGGACGAGGTCCAGGGTGTCGGGCGAGGGGGGCGCTGTCGCCAGGTCCCTGGCTGACTACCTGCGCTTCTACGCCAGCGTGCTCAGCCGCTGCCGCTGAGCGCGGCGGGCGTTGGGAGCATTACCCGACCCAGCGCGGCTCCTCAAAGTCGCCGTACTCCTGAATGGCGCCGTAGATGTGCTGGACAAGCCGGGTGCTGCGCTTTACACGCAGGTCGCAGACCCCGTGAGGGAGCTTCTTTCCTCTCTGACCATTGCTCGATGTGGGTCGTACGTTGATCGCGTGCTTGCGCAGCGACGAACGCGGGAGGTCAAGCGCATCGAGCCAAAACTGCTCAATCTCGCGGAGTGTGAGTCCGTTTCCCATGTACACGTGCAAACGCACTTCCAGATCGTCCGCACCCAGGCCAAAGCTTTCAGCCAAGAACCGCCGGAAGAACCGAATGAGGTGCACGTCCGAGTTGGTGACGCATGCCGTGTTTCGGTTCTTTGTGCCCTCTGCCCAGTAGAGCATGCACCCGGCTTGGTGCAGGGGATCGCCTTGCCGAGCCCTGCGGCGACCCTCCTCCTGATACGTGCGGCGGATATTCCGCCAGCGCTCGACCACCGGCAGAGCCCGCCGCTGGTGGTCGGTCATTTCGGCAACCGGGCGGAACGAGAGATCCTTTGGATCGAACATACGTTCGTACCAGGGTACCCAGGCACCCGGATGGCCCATCGGGCATCGCGGTCTGGGCGATAATCCGAGTCCGGCATCGGGCGGTTAGCTCAGTTGGGAGAGCACTCGCCTTACAAGCGAGAGGTCGCTGGTTCGAGCCCAGTACCGCCCATCACCAGGTTCGAACCCTCTGGGCCCCTGTTCCAGAGGGGCATAGGCTACGGCGGATGAGGCTGCTGATCACGAGCTCGCGGATGCCGTTCGCGCTCGATGCGATCAGGAAGCTGGGCGAGCGCGGGCATGAGGTCTATGCCTCGGACAGCTACGAGGACTCGCCCGGCAGCCACTCCCGTTTCCTCGCCGGCCATTTCGTCACCGCCTCCCCCTCCGACGACCCGGAGGCGTTCGCCGCCGACATCGAGAGGATCGCTGCCGAGAACGAGATCGAGGTCGTGTTGCCGATGTTCGAGGAGGTCTTCTACCTCGCCGCGCAGCACCAGCGGATCTCAGCGGTGACCAGGCTCTACGCGCCCCCCTTCGCCACCCTGGCGCAGGTGCACGACAAGGGGAGCTTCCAGGAGCTCTGCGAGAAGCTCGGGATTCCAACTCCGCAGACGGTGATCGCCGACGAACGAGGCGGAGCTGCGGGAGGCGATCGGCCGGTTTCCCCGCTACTTCGCCCGGGCGGCCTTCTCCCGCGGCGGGGTGGCGCTGCTCACCAACACCGGGCCGCTGGCCGGTCACCTGGCGATCGAGGACATCCACCCGACCGAGGCCTCCCCTTGGCTGGTCCAGGAGTTCGTCGACGGGCCGATGCACTGCACCTACAGCGGCCTGCACGACGGGAGGGTCGCCTCCCAGATGTCCTACCGGGCGCCCCGTCAGTGGGAGCACAGCACCGGGATCCAGTTCGTCTCGGTGGAGGCGGCCGACACCCTTCCGGTCGTCGAGAAGCTGGGCAAGGAGCTCTCTTGGGATGGCCAGATGTCGCTCGACTTCGTAGAGGCGGACGACGGCCTGATGATGATCGAGTGCAATCCGAGGCCGACCGACGGCGTCCTCCTGATGAGTGCCGAGGAGCTCGAGCGCGGGCTGCTCTCACCGCGGCCGGAGACGCTGCTGGTGGAGCCCGGCCGGGAGACCCAGCTCGACTTCGCCGTCCTCGGGCAGATCTTCAAGCAGCCGCTGAAGGAGCTGCCCTCTTCGATCCATGACATTGCCGCAATCCCGGGCACCGACAAGGGCTGGCGCGACGCGATGCCGAAGCTCTACTCGTTCCTTTTCTTCTGCCAGCACGAGTGGCTCGGCCTGGCCGAGCGCCAGCAGCTGTTCGTCGCGATGGCCGATGGAATCACCTGGGATGGACAGCCGATTCCCGGCCTCCCGGCTGACGACGCCTCCTACCTCGCCGAGCTCACCGGGACGGGCTGAGACGGCATGGATCTGGGGATCAAGGGCAAGGTCGCGCTGGTGATGGGCGCGAGCAAGGGAATCGGGCGCGGCGTCGCAGAGGCGCTCGCCCGCGAAGGCGCGAACGTTGCGGTCTCTTCACGCTCGGGTGAGCGGCTGGAGCAGCTGGTCGGCGAGCTCGGTGGCGAGGCCCGCGCGTTTCCCGCCGATACCGGCGATCTCGATCGGATGGGTGAGTTGCCGGCGGAGGTGTCCGAGGCGCTGGGGCCTGTGGAGATCCTCGTCACCAACACCGGCGGGCCGCCGCCCGGCGGCACGTTCGACAACCCCCGCGAGGAGTGGGAGGCCACCTACCGCGCGCTCGTGCTCGCGCCGCGGACGCTGGTCGAGGCGGCGCTGCCGTCGATGAGGGAGCGCGGCTGGGGGCGAATCGTCAACGTCGCCTCCAGCTCAGTCAAGGAGCCGATCCCGAGCCTCGCCCTTTCGAACGCGCATCGGATGGCGACCGTCGGGCTGTTCAAGACGCTCTCCGTCGAGGTGGCGAGCGAGGGGATCACGGTCAACACGGTCGCCACCGGGCGCTTCGCGACCGAGCGCCTCTTCGACACCCAGGGCTCGATCGTCGCCGCCGAGGAGGCGGCGCGGGAGCAGGTCCCGGCAGGCCGTCTCGGCACGCCGGAGGAGTACGGCGACCTGGTCGCCTTCCTCTGCTCGGAGCGGGCCGCCTATCTCACGGGAACTGTGATCCCGCTCGACGGCGGCCTACTCCGGTCGGTCTAGTCAATCCTGCTCGGGGCTCTCCTCGGAGCCCTCCTCACCCTCGGCGCCCTCTTCGCCTTCGGATGCTCCTGCTGCTGAAGCTCGTTGGTCATCTCGACTTCTTTTCTCTCTGCTGTCTCCCCGCAGGGGTGATATCGCAGGCCGGGACCGCCGGTGTGAACCCGCTGTTGCCGCCGGAACTCAGCTGGCCGCCGATGGCTGCGACGGAGCCGGCCGCGGCGTCCGCCGGGAGGCGAGCAGCAGCCAGAGGCCGCCGGCGACGATCATCGCCACGCTGATCAGCTGGGCCTGGGTGAGCCCGATGGCGACGTCGTCGTTGCGGCGGATGAACTCGACCAGGAAGCGCTCGCTCCCCGCCAGCAGCAGGTAGAGGGCGAACAGGAGCCCGCCCGTGAGCCGGTTGCGCAATCGCCAGAGGACAATCGCGATCAGGCCCAGCGCGAGGGTCTCGTAGACGGGCGTCGGGTGGACCTGCTGATCGGTGGGCACCGTGCCGTCCGGGTAGGCCATCGCCCACGGTCCGTCCCAGGCCTTGCCGTAGTCGCCGTCGCCGGAGAGCTGGCAGCCGACGCGACCGATCCCCTGGCCCAGCGCCAGGGCCGGAGCGGCGAGATCGAGCAGGGCGGTGCCGAGAAATCCCCGGTACCAGGCCCAGCCTACGACGGCCAGCGCTCCCCCGAGCAGCCCCCCATACCAGACCAGGCCCGAGCCGGAGACGATGTTGCCGAACGGGTCATCGTTGACGTCGCTCCAGTTCTCGATCACGAAGTAGAGGCGTGAGCCGACCAGACCGCCGACGAGGGCGGCGAAGCCCATCTCGTAGGCCCAGTCGACCGGCTTGCCGAGCTCCAGGAAACGCCGCCCGACCAGCGCCCCGGCGGCGACGAAACCGAGGGCGAAGCAGAGCCCGAAGGTCTGCAGGGTGAGCGGGCCGATGTTGATCTCAGGGAGCAAGGGCGGCGAAGACTAGGGGGCCCGTGCCTTGACAGCGCCCGTCGCGCGCCCGTACCGGGTTCCATGCAAAGCAGTAGCCCCGGCGGGAGTCGAACCCGCGCTACGAGAATGAAAATCTCGCGTGCTAGCCGTTACACCACGGGGCCTGCCTCTCATGTTATTCGGCACATCTAGCCGGCCATTGGTGCGCCGCGCGGCCCTAGGTTTGCGCGAACTGGAGAGCAACGCCCGGTCCTCCCATGACGAAGCCGATCGAAAGAGGGGTCGCAAGATCGCTCCGTGCGGAACACGGAACACCCGTCAAGCACCTCGCGCGGCTGCTGCGGGTGTCGCCGGCAACAATCAGCGTCTGGGTTCGGGACATCGAAGTCAGTCCAGAGCAGAAGCGCCGGAACGTTGCCGGGGCGGCCAAGTCCGCGGAGACAACTGGCGCGATCTAAACCGAGAGAGGCGAAGGCGGTACCAGGAAGAGGGCCGTCAGCGCGCGAGGCTTAAGGAGGCAACGCACCTCGCCGGATGCATGCTGTATTGGGCGGAGGGCAGCAAGGACCGGAATACACGTGGTCCTGACCAACTCCGATCCGCATCTCCTTCGGTTCTTCCGCCAGTTCCTTGCGAGTGGCCTCAGAGTGATTGACACCGACCTCTCGATCAGGCTGAACGTCTACCTAGGCAACGGTCTCGCTCTAGGCGAGATAGAGGAATACTGGCTCAGCGTGCTGGACTACCTAGGACGGCTCTGCGGAAGCACTCGGTCAACCATCTCCCAACCTCGAGCAGCGGGAAAAGAAAAACGCCCTCCCCTATGGAGTTTGCACGATCCGGGTGGCCGGAGCACCCGCGCTTGTTCAACACATCTACGGAGCGATTCAGGAGTACGCCGGGTTCGCAGAGCCTCGATGGCTGGACGGCATGTACCGGAGGGTAGCTAGTCCGCTACAAGGAGCTCCAGCAGCGCCTTCTGCGCGTGGAGGCGGTTCTCGGCCTGGTCCCAGACCGCGGAGCGCTCGCCGTAGAGGACGCCCTCGGTGATCTCCTCGCCCGGGTGGGCCGGGAGGCAGTGGAGCGCGATCGCCCGCTCGGAGGCGGCGGCGAGCAGTTCCTCGTTGAGCTGGAAGGGGGCGAGGTCCTTGCGCCGGCGCTTCGCCTCGGCCTCGTTGCCCATGCTCACCCAGACGTCGGTGTAGACGGCATCGGCACCTGCGACCGCCTCCGCCGGGTCGTCGGTCTGCTCCGCGAGGCCTTCCTCGAGCCGGTAACCCTCGGGGCTCGCGATCACCACCTCGACCCCGGCCGTCCGCCCGAGGATCGCCAGCGAGCGGGCGACGTTGTTGCCGTCGCCGAGATAAGCGAGCCGGAGCCCCTCGAGCTCACCGAATCGCTCCCGCAGGGTGAGCAGGTCGGCGAGCACCTGGCAGGGGTGGTGGCGCGGCGTCAGCCCGTTGATCACCGGGATTGCGGCGCCGTCGGCGAGCTCCACCACGGTCTCGTCGGACCCCGAGCGGATCACGATCGCGTCCAGGTAGCGGGAGAGGACGCGCGCGGTGTCGCCGATCGATTCCCCGCGGGAGAGCTGGAGATCGTCGCCGCGGAGCACCAGCGGGGTTCCCCCAAGCTCGGCGACACCGACCTCGAACGAGATCCGGGTCCGGGTCGAGGGCTTCTCGAAGACCAGCGCAACCGACCGTCCCGCCAGGGCGTCGCCGCCCTCCTGTCCCCGGAACGACTTCAGCTCCTCGGCGCGATCGAGCACGGCGGAAAGCTCGGCGCGATCGAGCTCCTCGCCCGTGAGGAAATGTCGTATTGAAGGGTCGGGTAGTGGCCGGGGCATGAAGCCGCCGATACTACGGGCGTGCAGTTGGGGGCAATGACGTGGAACGTCTTCCATGGGCGCGATTGGCCACCCGAGGAGCAGCTCCAGGTGCGCGCCCACAAGGGCAACTGGCGCCGGGGCCCGATCCGGGGGAAGGAGTACGAGCAGGTGAACTGGGACCTCTTCGACCAGTTCGCCTCGATGATCAATGGAGCGAGCTGGGACGTTGCCTTCTTCCAGGAGTTCCCCCCGAGCTGGAAGACGAAGATGGCTCGGGCCTGCGGTGCGGAGGCGCACCGAGCGCTCAGCGGGCGCAACTGGCTGCAGCCGCTGACCTCGATCATCGGCCGCTGGCGGCCGGACCTGCTGGGGGCCTGGGAGGGAGGATCGAACACGACCTTGGTCCGCCGGGAGGCCGGCCCGATCGTCGAGCGCAGGAGGGTCGTCCTCACCCGGTGCCCCGAGCTGCGAGTGATGGCGCTGACCCGGCTCGACTCCGGCGTCAGCCTGGCCAATTTCCACCTCAGCACGAAGCCCTCATCGGCCGAGGCGGAGCTGATTACCGCCGCCGAGCGAGCGCTGAACTTCGCCGCCGGCGGGCCACTCATCTTCGGCGGCGACTTCAACGTCCGGCCGGCCCAGAGCGACGTCTTCGACCGGCTCGAGCAGCGGTTCGGGCTTGCGCCACCGACCGCGCCGGATCGCCTCAGCCACCTCCTCGTCCGCGGGCTCGAGGTCGAGGAGCATCCCGCCGCCTGGCCGCCCGAAGCCCGCGACATCGCCGACCCCGAGACCGGGCTGAAGATCCGGCTCTCCGACCACAACCCCGTGCAGGCCAGATTCCGCTTCGGCTAGCCCGCCGCGGCCTTGATTTGGGCCAGCGGTGCGCGGGTAGACTGGCCGCGGAAATGGCTACGACCAAGCAGACACCCACCAAGCGGACGGCGAAGCCCGAGCAAACGCAGCAGACGGGCACCCGCGCCGAGCAGAGCGTCCAGGCCTTCCGCGAGGCGCTCGAGAAGAGCGTGCACATCTCGCGCGACCGCCTCCAGGAGGTCGTCGACGACGCGGTCCGCCGGGGGCGGATGACCAGGGGCGACGGCGAGGAGCTGGTCACCCGGGTGATCACTCGCGGGCGCGAGCAGGCCGAGGACATCCTTGGAGAGCTGGAGCGCGTCGTGCGGCAGCTCCGCGGCGAGGTCGAGTCGGCGGCCAAGGAGCCGCGAAAGAACGCCGAGCGCGCGGCCGGGCGCGCCAGGCGCGAGCTCGAGGACGCCTCCGACCGTGCCCGCCAGCAGGTGGGCGATCGGGCCGAGCGGGCCCGAAAGCGGGCGGTGGCCGCAGTCGATCAGCCGCTGGCCGGCGCCGACCGGGTCCGCCGGCGGGCGCGGATCCCCGGCTTTCCGATCACCGCCTACGACCAGCTATCGATTCGGCAGATCGAGCGCCGGATGGCCGAGCTCACCCGCGGGCAGCTCCGCAAGGTTCGCGACTACGAGCAGCGGAACAAGGCCCGGAAGGGCCTCCTCCGCTCGCTCGACCGCTCGCTCGACCGCAAGCTGCAGAAATAACGCCCCGGCTACTTGCCCGGCTACTTGCCCGGCGACTTGCCGCCCAGCGACTTCCGGCGCGCATCGATCTCCTTGGCGATCTCGTCGAGCGCCTCGACCGAGCCCTGCGCCTTGACCGCGAGCTTGCCCAGTTCCTTGCGGACGTCCTCGGTAGCCTCGTCGAGCGTCTCGCGCCAGCTGCTCACCTGATCCTGGGCCTTGGAGCCGGCGCCCTCCGTCGCCTCACGGAGCCTGGCGACGGCGTCGTCGATCCTCGCCCGAACGTCGCCGGTCGCCTTCTCGCCGGCTGACCTCAGATCGTCGATCGCCTTCTGGACCTGGTCGCGGACGCCGCCATCACTTCCACTTGCTTCCACCTCGGACCTCCTTGCAGTTGACGCAAAGTGCGCGAAGAGCCTATAGAGCCGTCAGCTCAGAGGCGAGCCCGTCGAAGTCGAGCGACCCCCCCAGGGTCTCGGCGAGGAGCTCCTCGGCGCCCAGCCGCTGCCCCTGTCCCCAGAGCGCCAGCAGCCACGCTCCCGCCTCCGGGCGCCGGAACCAGCTTTCCCCGAAGCGCTCAAGCAACGCCCGCCGCCAGCTCAGCTCCAGCGCCCAGGCCCTCAGGTAGCAGGCGACGTAGAAGCCTGGGTCGATGTCCGAGAGCCAGGGCTCCGCGGGCCAGGCGACGCCGACCCTGTCGCTGAGCAGCTCGACGTAGCGGCTCCGCATCGAGTCGAGCTCGACTCCGGGGCCGTGGAGCTCCACCTCGTAGGCGATCTTCGCCGAATAGCGCCGAAGCATCAGCAGCCTCGCTGCCCTCGCGTGCGAGACGGCCGCATCCGGGTCCTCGATCCCGAGCACCTCGCGCAGCCACGCCGGGTCGGCGGTCAGACCCTCGAGCAGGAAGGCGAAGGACTCGGTGACCGCGTTGTCGCCAAGGTGGCGGAACTCGAACGGCAGCGCCGCCTCGGTGTTCCCGTAATGCTCCGCGTGGCCGCCCTCGTGAAGGAGGGTGGCGAAGTCCTCGCGGCCGCCGATCGGCGGCACCACCAGGTGAACCTCCTCCGGGACCCGCGGCGTCGCGCAGAAGGCCCGGGGGCTCTTGGTCGGGCGCGACTCGGTGTCGAGGAGGATGTTCGACTGCGCGTCGAGGTCGATCCCGATCCCGGCTAGGGTGCGGCGAAAGGAATCGACGAGGCGGTCGGGCGGGAAGAGCCGATCGAGGTTGACGGCGCGGAAGACGCGGACGAGATCCGAGCGGCGGAGCCGGGCGAGCGGCATCCCCACCGCCCGCTCGAGCTCCGGGTCGACGACCGCCTCGTATCGCTCCCCGGTCGCCTCGGCGAACTCGTCCAGCTGCCGGCGAAGCGCGACCAGGTCCAGTCCCCGAAGCTCGGCGAAGGCATCGAGATAGGAGGGCCAGCCTAGCTCGGCGCAGATCCGGTGCCAGCGCTCGAGCATCTCGCGTTGGAGCGGGCTGAACCGCTCCGAGAGGGTGGCGTTGCGGGCGGCCTCGATCGCGGCGCGGCGGTCGGCGCTCTCCTCGTTCGCCTGGGTGATCGCGGCCGCCCGGTAGGGCATCGATTCCCCATCGATCTCGATCTCCACGGTCGCCTCGAGCTCCGCCAGCCGTGCCTCCTCGGCTCGGGTGGCAGCCCCGAGGTGGCCCTCGAGCGCGAACTGATGGAGGTAGCGGAGCCGGCGACCGCGCTCGCCGGCCGAGGCCCGCCGGATCTCCCCGATCCGCTCTACCGCCTCGCGCTCGAACAGAGCGCCATAGCGCTCGTAGATCGCCTCCACCTCCAGCTCGCTCTTGTGACCGGCGAGATGGAGGTAGTACTCGCGGTCGAGCTCCTCGAGGAAGCTCTCGGCCCGCTCGCGGTATGAGTCGAGGTCGAGGGTCACCGTGCTGCAAGATGATCGGGGATGAGTGAGGGACCCGCAGCGAGCACTACTTCCCCGCGGCCGGCGAGGGGAGAGTCGCTCCTGCTCGAGATCGATTCCCTCGCCTACGGCGGCAAGGGGATCGCCCGCCGCGATGGCTACGTCGTCTTCGTAAGCGGGGCGCTCCCCGGGGACCGGGTGCAGGCCGAGGTGACCAGGGCGAAGCGGGGCTACGCGGAGGCGCGGACGGTCGAGATTGTTCGCCCGAGCCCCGACCGGGTGCCGGAGCGCTGCGACCACGGCGGCGACCCCTGTCCGGGAGCGCCCTGGCAGGCCCTTCCCTACGAGGAGCAGCTCCGCCACAAGCAGCAGCAGGTAAACGACTCCCTCACCCGGCTCGGCGGTCTCTCGGGGTACGAGCTGGAGCCGATCGAGCCCGCGGTGGAGCAGTGGCGCTACCGCAACAAGCTCGAGTACTCCTTCGGCGAGTGCGACGGCGAACTGGTGCTGGGCTACCACGCCCGCGGCCGCTGGGACCAGGTAGTGGACGCCGAAGACTGCCTCCTCGCCTCGGAGGAGAACAACCGTGCCCGCAACGAGGTCCGGGCCTGGGCCCGCGCCCAGGAGCTCCCCGCCTACGACCCCCGCGGGGGCGGCGGAGTGCTCCGCAACCTCGTCGTCCGGGAGGGTCGCCGGACCGGCCAGCTTCAGACCCGCCTCGTGACCTCTCCCGAGGAGATCCCCAGGCCTCCCGTCGATCTCCACACCGTGGTCGAAGGGACCGGCTCGGGCACCGACGGGCCCACGGGAGCGCTCGGTCGAGAGCACCTTTACGAGGAGCTGAGCGGGCTGCGCTTCCGAATCTCCCACTCGGCGTTCTTCCAGACCAACACCGAGATGGCCGAGCGCCTCTACGGCCTCGCGGCCGAGATGGCGGCGCTCGAGGGCAGCGAGCGCCTCTTCGACCTCTTTTGCGGGATCGGCACCCTCGGCCTGACGATGGCCGGGAGGGCGGGAGAGGTGTGGGGGATCGAGCTGGTCGGTGAGGCGGTGGGCGACGCCGAGGAGAACGCGCGCCTCAACGAGATCAAGAACGCTCGCTTCCGGGTCGGCGACGCCCGCAAGCAGATCAGCCCGCTGCTCGAGGAGGCGGGGCGGCCAGACGTGGTCGTGGTCGACCCGCCCCGGGCCGGGCTATCGAAGAAGGTGGTGCGGCGGCTGATCGAGTGCGATCCGAGCCGAGTCGTCTACGTGTCCTGCAACCCGACCACCCTCGCCCCGAACGCCGCCCAGCTCGGCGAGGCCGGCTATAGGCTCCGCCGGGTGAGACCGGTAGACATGTTCCCCCAGACGCCCCACATCGAATGCGTCGCCCTGCTCGAACGCCCGTAGTGCGGCGGAGCGGCTGAGTGGCCCAGGAGCGCGGATTCGGCGTCGCCGCGGGACTCGACCCGGGAGTTGCCGCCGAGCTCGCCGCCCGCTGCCAGGAGCTCGGCTATGCCTCGATGTGGTCGAACGACCATCCGGCAGCGAAAGGCCTGGAGACTGTCGCGGAATTCGCAAAGGGGGCGGAGAGAGTGGACCTCGGTGTCGCGGTGATCGCGCTCGACCGCCAGCAGCCGGCCGAGATCGCCGCCGACATCGAGCGCCTCGGGCTCGACCGCGGGCGCCTCTGGCTCGGGATCGGCTCCGGATTCACCGAGAAGCCGCTGACGACGATGCGGGCCGCTCTGCCGGAGCTCCGCGAGGCACTACCGGGGATCCGCCTGCTGTTGGGGGCGATGGGCCCGAGGATGTGCGCTTTTGGCGGCGAGGCCTGGGACGGCGTCTTCCTCAACTGGATGACCCCCGAGCTCGCCGCCGAGCGCCGGGCGCAGGTCGAGGCGGGGGCGAAGGAGGCCGGCCGCGAGACTCCGCCGGTGTTCGGCTACGTCCGGACCGCGGTCGCCGTAGACGCCGCCGAGCGGCTTAAGAAGGAGGAATCCTTCTACCGCGACCTCCACCCTGGCTACCGGAATCACTTTTCCCGCCTCGAAGAGCCCGTGGGCACCGTCGGCGTCGCGGCGCAGGAGCCCGGAGAGGCCCAGTCGGAGCTGAGCCGCTACCGGGCGCTCGACACGGTGGTCGTCCGCGCCCTCGCCAGCGGCACGATCGAGGAGATGGGAAAGCTGGCCGAGGCCGCCGGCCCCGGCGTCTGAATCAGGGCGGGCCCGCTACCTGCAAGGACCGACCGCGCGTGGGCGCGGACGCCGCGGGCCTAGGCGCCGGCCTCGTCCTCTTCGTCCTCGACCGGGACGACTTCGGCGGCGCAGATCGTGCAAAGAACGGCTCCGCCGGGAGGCCCCTCGGTGAGGGCGGTCCGCTTCTCGGCATCGGTGAGCTTCGCGCCGCAGTTCTCGCACCGATCGGGGAGCTGCTCGATCGTGCGTTCCTCGAGCTCCATCGCTACTGCCCGAGGATCCGCGCCTTCTCGCGCCCGAACTCCTGCTCGGTGAGCGCGCCCGAGTCGCGCAGCTTCGCCAGCCGTTCGAGCTGGGCGGTGCCGTCCACCGGGTCCTTCATCCGGCGAGCCTTGAACGCGTCTCCGAGCAGTCCCACGCGTTCAGTCTATGCAGACTCCCTCGCTTTGGCGAGGGCCTTACCCACAATTGCCGGACGGCCATCCGGCCATCCCGGGGGCCGGCGATCGCTCGCCCCTCGGGGACGGCCGAATCTAAAGTCATGAGTAGAGTCGCCGCCGCCCTGGTCGCTTCGGTCCTCCTGCTCGTCGGTGCCACGCTAGAACGCGCCACCTAGTAGGGGGGCAGCTGGTCGTACCAGGAGCCGAGCACCCGGAAGGCCGACCAGAAGCGCAGCTTCGCCCTCTCCTCGTCGAGCGATTCGTCGATGTCCGGAACAAAGAGGGCATCGATGGTCGGGGTGAGGCTCTGGATCTCGCCCTCGCGAGGCTCGATCTCCGCGGCCAGCGGCAGCTCGAGGTCGTTGAGGATCTCGAGGGCGTCGGTGCCCATGATCACGACGATCCGGGGCTGCACGATCGCGATCTCCTCGGCGATCCTGGCAACGCACTCCTGCGAGGCGTGGCTCGGATCGGTCAAGGGGCACTTGACGCAGAGCGTGCCGAAGACGACGATCGGGTCGATCGCGAGCCGCTTGAAGCTCTTCATCAGCGCGTTGCCGGCGCGGCCGTAGAAGGCCACCCCCTCCTCGATCTCGGCCGAGGTGGCAGCGTGCTTGAGCATCAGGATGTCGGCCTGCGGATGACCGGAGCCCTGCACGGGCATCACGCTGCCGCGGGGGCAGTCCTGGCAGGCGGATAGCTCCCGGCCCAGGTCGTTGAGCTCGCGGATCGCGCGCTCGAGGTATTTCTCGCGGATCTCGTCGTCCGTCATAGATGACACGGCGCCCTGCCTCTTCTTCGGACCGGGCTCGGCCCCTTGCGGCTGCATCAACTCTTGCCCGAGCGCGCCAGCGAACGGCCGCCCCGGCCGCCGCTCGTCTGCAGGAACTTCAGCGCCTGAACGTAGATCAGGTTCTTGTGCTTGCGAACGATGTCCGCCTGGCGCATCGACTCGAGGAACTCCTCCGGGCCCTCGAAGTCACGGAGCCTGATCTTGACGCTGCCCAGCCCCTGGGCGACGTGGCTGTCGGAGCCGGCCCCGGGGACGATCGAGTACTTGCGGGCGAAGCGCACCGCCTCCTCGTTGAACGCCGAGAGGGCGATCCTGCGGGTTGAAGACCTCGAGGATGTCGATCTCCTCGACGATCTTCAGCAGGTGCTCGTAGTCGGGGACGGAGTGGAGGCGATCGAACGGATGCGGGACATAGACCAACCCGCCCTGCCGGCGGATCTCGGCGATCGTCTCGGCCATCGACATGCCGCGCTCGATCTTCTCTTCTAGGAAGAGACCGATCACCTCCCCCTCGGACGCCGTCTTCACCTCCTCGGCGACGATCACCTTGATCCCCCCGATTCGCTCCGCGGCCTCGCGCGCCTCGAGCGCCCCGGAGATCTCGTTGTGATCGGTGATCGCGATCGCGCCGAGGCCGCGCTCCTTGGCGGTCTCCAGGAGGACCTCGACCGGGGTCGCGCAGTCCGGGGAGTGGTCGGTGTGCATGTGGAGGTCGCAATGGGTGTAGGGACGCCCGCGAGTCGCCCGCGGACCTCGCTGTCCCCCGCGGAGTCGTGCCGCCGTGCGACCAGCTGCCGGTAGACGCGCTCGAGCTCATCGGTGACCGCCGCCCAGCTTCGGCCCTCGCCGCCCTCGCGACCCCTGCTCGCGGAGCTGCTCGCGCAGCGAGCGATCCGAGCAGAGGCGATCGAGCTGAGCCGCCAGCGTCTGCACGTCACCGTCGGGAACAGCAGCCCCCGCTCGCCGTCGCCGACCAGCTCGCTGTAGAGCTCGAGGTCGGAGACGACCGGGACGGCGCCGGCCGCGAGCGCCTTGCGGATCAGGGCGGGCGCCATCCGTACCCCGCCGGAGGCGAGGCAGACGACGTCGGCACCGGCGATGAACTCCGCCGGCTCGCCGTCCGCCGGGCGAACGACGCTCACCCGCTCGCGCAGCCGCCGACTGACGCGGGCGAGCGGATCGGTCGGGCCCGTCGAACCAGACCACCCCCTCCCAGTCGAGCTCCGTCGGGAAGCTTGCGCAGGGCGCGGAGCAAGCAGGCGCAGCGCGCCGCGCTCCTCCTCGGCGCAATAGGCGATCCGGAGCCGCCCCCCCGGCGGCGCTCGCAGGGCCGGGCTCGGCGACGTCGGCGCCCGGGCGCGATCAGCTCGTAGGCGCCCGGGAAGAAGCGCTCCAGCAGCTCGCCGGTCGCCTCGTTGCTCGCGGTGCGGGCGTCGATCCGCCCGAAGAACATCTCGACCAGCATCCGCGCCACCTGGGTGGAGAGCACCCGCTCGGCCGGCTCGTGAAAGCTGGCGACGTTGAGCGATTGCGAGTGGCGGAGCGCCGCCGAGCCGGGGCTCGGCGCGAAGGGCTCGTGGACGTGGACGAGGTCGAGCGGCACCGACCCGAGCAGCTGCTCGAGGGTGCGGCTGACGTCGACGGGAATCGGCGCGCGGCCGGCGCCGCGGGCCGCTGGGCAGGCGGGATGCTCTGCCGCCGATCGCCAGCACCCGCGGTTCCCGCCCCGAGCAGAGCGAGCGCGGATTCTCAGCCGCCTGCGCGGATCGCCTGGCGCGAGTCGCGGATCGCCGTCCGCGACTCGGAGGGCGGCGCGATCAGGACGCGGTGCCCGCGCCGCGCCAGCTCCTCGGAGATGCGGCCGACGAACTCGTTGATCTCGTGCCGCGAGCCCCAGGGATGCGGGCACACCTGGGCGATCGCGAGGGATTCGGCGGCCACGCAGCGCAGGATAGTCACGAGAAGCGGGCGGCCCGGTGGGCGCCGGCTGAGCTACTTCCGCGCTTGGCCTTCGTCTTCGGTCTTCTGACTTCTTGCCGCGCCTTGGCGCCGGCGACGCCCCGCTGGCGGGCGTACTTGGCGATGAACTCCTCGGTCTGCTCGCGGGCGAGGGAGTCGGGGCGCTGGTTGTGCGGCGACTTCATCAGGTAGCTCGAGGGCCCGTCGAGCTGCCCGGTGATGCCGTGATTGAGCGCCAGCTTCACGATCCGGACTGCGTCGATCACGATCCCCGCCGAGTTTGGCGAGTCCCAGACCTCGAGCTTGAGCTCGAGGTTGAGCGGGACGTCGCCGAAGGACTTGCCCTCGACCCGGATGTGCGCCCACTTGCGGTCGGTGAGCCAGGGGACGTAGTCCGAGGGGCCGATGTAGACGTCGTCCGCGGGCAGCTCGTGGTCCATGATCGAGGTGACCGCGTTGGTCTTCGAGATCTTCTTCGACTCGAGCCGCTCGCGCTCGAGCATGTTGTAGAAGTCCATGTTGCCGCCGACGTTGAGCTGGCTGGTGCGCTCCATGCGCACGCCGCGCTCGGCGAAGAGGCGGGCGAGCTGGCGGTGGACGATGGTCGCGCCGACCTGCGACTTGATGTCGTCGCCGATGATCGGCAGGCCGGCCTCGTGAAGCGCCGGTCCCAGTAGTCCTCGCGGGCGATGAACACCGGCAGGCAGTTGACGAAGCCGACGCCGGCGGCGAGCGCCTGCTCGACGTACCACTTGGTCGCCTGCTCGGAGCCGACCGGCAGGTAGCAGACCAGTACGTCCGTCTGCGTGTCCTGGAGGATGCCGACGATGTCGGCGGTCTCGCCCGGCGCCTTGGTGATCTTCTCCTTCAGGTACTTGCCGAGGCCGTCGTGGGTCATCCCGCGATGAACCTTGACCCCGAGCTTCGGCACTTGGGAGAACTTCAGCGTGTTGTTCTGGCCGGCGAAGATCGCCTCGGAGAGGTCCTTGCCGACCTTGTCGGCGTCGATGTCGAAGGCGGCAGTGAACTCGATGTCGCGCACGTGGTAGCCGCCGAGATCCACATGCATCAGGCCCGGCACCTGCTCGGCGGGGTCGGCGTCCTTGTAGAACTGAACGCCCTGGACGAAGGAACTCGCGCAGTTGCCGACCCCGACGATCGCGACCCGGACCTTGTCGTCACGGGCCCCGTTGCGGCGGGCCCCATTCGCTCTTACCATTCGACGGTGCTCATAAGCCTGGAAATCCTCCTTCATGCGAACCGCTGGCGTTGAAACCACACTTGCGCCCACACCGGGTTACACGTCGGCCGTCTCTTCGGCGTGGCTCACTGGCGCCGCTACCCCGGCTTGGCCCGCCCTAAGCGCGTTGCGTACGTGCCAGACCCGCTGCACGACCGTGAACGCAGTAAGAGCCGCCATCGCGTAGATCGCCGGGGCGAGAAGCTCAAAGTCGAAGACGCCGGCGCCCTTGGCGAAGACGAGGCCGATCGAAAGTATCACCACCCGTACGGGCCTGGTTGCCACCCCGACCGTGCACTCGACGCCCAGCGCCTCCGCCCGGGCGCGGGTGTAGGAGACCAGCAGCGACCCGAGCACGACCACCACGCACATCGCCGCGGCGAACCCGTCGCCGGCCTCAGCGAAGCGGTAGGCGACGGCGGTGAGGACGATCCCCTCCTCGAGCCGGTCGAGGGTGGAATCGAGGAAGGCGCCAAACAGAGTTCCCTTGCCCGACGCCCGCGCGTAGCGGCCGTCGAGCGTGTCCATGACCGAGCCGATGATGAAGGCGACGCCGCCGAGGGTGTAATAGCCCTGCCAGATCAGGGCCGCCGCCGCGAGGTTGCCGACCAGGCCCACCAGCGAGATCGCGTTGGGAGTGAGCCGGGACTCGATCAGGCGGTTGCGGACGACGGCTGAGAGCTCGACGGCGGGGCGGCCGTTCATCGGGCGCCCACCCTCACGCGACCGCGGCCTCCGGCTCCGGCTCGGGAGTCTCGGGACGGCCGACGTGCAGCCGCTTCGCGGCCGCCGAGAACGCCCACTCCGGACGGAGGCGGCCTAGGAGGACCGCCACCGCGGCGGCCGCGGCGGCAGTGACGGCGCCGAACACGGCGTCAAGCCAGAAGTGGTTGCCACTGGCCACCACCACGTAGGTCATCAGCAAGGGATATCCGAAGAGCAGAGCCTTCAGAGCGCGGGGCCGGACCAGGAGCGCGAGCGACCAGGAGAAAATCAGCGAGAGGCCGACGTGCATCGAGGGGACCGCCGCGAACGGGTTGAAGAGTGGGTCGCCCGGGGACGAGAGGAGCGGCTGGTTGCCGGTGACCGCGCTCGACGGATCGAGCCCGAGCTCGGGCAGGAACCGCGGCGGGGCGGTCGGATAGAGGGCGTAGCCGGCCAGCGAGATCACCATCGCCGCGAGCACCATGTTGCGGACGAAGCCGTAGCTGCCGCGCCACCCGAAGAAGATCACCACCAGCGCGAGACAGCTGCCCTTGAAGTGGAGGTTGGCGTATCCCCAGCGGGCGATCTCCGCCGGCCAGCCCGCGCTCACCGCCCAGTCTTGGATGCTGGGCTCGATCAGGGTCGCCGAGCGCGCGCTCCACGTCGACCAGGTCGCGGGCATGGGCGAATGAGGCAGTCATGCTCCCGTCGACCGCCCCGCGCGCGTAGCGCCAGGCGTAATAGGCGGCCGCGATCACCGCGAGCTGCACGACCAGGTCGACCGGGCCGCGGGGCAGAAACCTCTGCCGCAGCTGAGAGAAGCTCAAGGCCTGCTCTCCGGGAGCAGGCCGGCCTGCTTCAGGAAGTCGGCCGTCCGCTCCAGCCCGATCGTCGCTATCGGCCGATCGGCGCAGCGAGGACCGCGATCAAGCGCCCGAATCGGGGAGAAGTCAACGCCGACCCGGAAGCGGCCTGGCTCGGTGACGTCGAGGGTGGTGTAGCCGCCGGGAGACTGCTCCACGCAGCCGGTCCCCTGTTCGATCGACCAGTACGGCGTCCAGTGCACTCTGACCAGCACGGTACCGGCAGCGTCCGCGTCGACCACGAAGCCCTCGGGGGTCAGCTTCACCAGGTCGCCGGCGCCGACCGCCAGAGGGGCCGGATCCCGCACCCGGTAGACGGTCCAGTCTGCACTGGTGAAGACCTTCTCGAGGTAGGTCAAGCCGCTGGCGATCAACTCCGCCTCGGAGTCGGCCGCGTAGTCGAGGGGGGCATCGGGGACAGCGACAAACCCGACCCCGAGGCCGTCGAGCCAGTTGCGGTATTCGGAGACCGTGAGCACGTCGTCGTAGAAGAGCGGGTTGAGCTTCCGGTCGAGCTGACGCTCCCATCCGCGGGCGATGTAGATCCCGCGCGGCACATATGCCGACTCCCAGTGGTGCTCCGCGGGGAGAACCTCGACCCGGTAGGCGGTGCGATTCGGCGTGCCCCTCAGGAAGTCGCGGACGGGGGCGTAGTAGCCCGCCTCGACCGATGGCTGGGCATGGACATCCTCGAGGTCGCGGACCACGGGCGACCACTGCCAGTAGACCAGCACCGGGACCAGGAGGATGAGCGCGAAGCGCTGCCGCCGCAGCGTGAAGTGCTGCCGCCGCCAGAGACCGAAAGCGAGGGCAGGGCCGAGCAGGAGAGCGCCCATCCGGGTGGCGTTGCCACCCATCGGGCTGTTGATCAGGAAAGCGGCGGCAAGCACGGCGGCGTAGACGGCGACGCTGTAGCGGAGCAGCTTCTCCTCTCGGGGCAGCGCCACAAACACCGCCGCAGCCACCAGGATCGCCGGCTGGAAGCTCGAGAAGTCGAAGGGCTCGGTTCCGCCCTCCGGGAACGCCAGGCTCATCGCCAACGCCGTCACCGCCGCAGCCGCGGCGATCTCCAGCCCCTTGCGGCGGCGCTCGGCGACCGAGTACCCCACCGCTCCGCAGGCGAGGAAGAGCGCCGGCGACCGGGCTCGCGAGCGGGCAGAGGGCGGCGAAGCCGATCGCCGCCAGCCGGTGGCCGCGCTGCGCCGCGAACACCGCCGCCAGCGCGATCGGCACCCCGAGGGCGAAGGTGAGGCGACCGGTGTAGAGGCTGATCGAAGCGCCGGCAGCGAACCAGATCACGCCCAGCCGCGCGCGGTCACCCCAGCGGCGGTAGGCGATCGCCGCGAACAGCAGGGAAGCGGCGAGGGTCGCCAGGAAGCCGAGCAGGCGCGCCCCCAACAACGACGCGAGCGGCGGAAAGAGCAGGCCGTAGCCGGGAAGGTGGTGGCCACCGAACCAGAGGTTGTTCCAGGTGGAGAGCCCCTCGTTCTCGAAGAGCCCGGAGCGAAAGACCTGGGCGGCGTGATCGGCGCTCGAGGGCTGGACGATCAGGTAGACCCCGCCGAGGACCACCGCCACCACTGCCGGCTCGGCGTAGCGGCGCAACGCCGAGCGTGTCGAGCTCAAGCGGTGGCTGGCCGCCAGGACCAGACGGCCGGCCGGGCGCGGGCCAGGACCTGCCGCGCGGTGAGCGCCGCCAAGCCGGCGACCAGCCCCCCGGCCGCGGCATCAATCCAGAAGTGATTCGCGGTGACCACGACGACGAAGAAGACGAACGCCGGATAGACGCACCAGAAGGCGCGGGTCACCGCGTGCCGCGAGATCAGCGCTCCTGAGACCCCGATCATCAAGGCGAAGGCTATGTGCATGCTCGGTATCGCGGCGTACGGGTTGACGAAGATCTTGACCAGCGCCGAGTCGTGGTTCACCTGGGCCATCGCCGTGATCGTGTCGACGAACCCCTCCTGCGGGAACAACCGCGGCGGCGCGGTCGGCACGAGGGCGTAGCCGACCAGCGCCAGTGCCATCGCCACCATGAACATGTTGCGGACGAAATAGAAGCTCTGGTTCCGGTACAGGTAAAGCCAGACCAGGAAGGCGGTGGTGATGATGAAGTGGGTGTTCATGTAGGCGAAGTTGGCCAGGTCGATGATCCAGCGCTGGCCGATCAGGGCGCTCTGGAGGTCGGGCTCGAACAGCGTCCCGGTCGCCCTCTCGAGGTCGATGATCGATGCCCCGTTGGCGAAGGCCTCGGCGCGCTGCCCCTCGGCGACGCCGCGGACGGTCTCGTAGCAGAGGTCGGCGAGCACGAATAGGCCGAGCTGGCGAGCGGCATCCCCGATGCCCTGGGGCAATCGGGGCAGGTAGGGCCGGATCTTGGAGGCGAGTGGAGGCAAGACCCGGGGCATTTTAGTCACGGCTCGTTAACAAGGGAGCCTCTCGGCTCGCGGCCTGGCCCGGCTCCAGGAAGGCGACGATTCGCTCGATCGTCTCGGGCTGATCGCGCCAGGGCCAGTGGCCCGCTTCCGGCAGCTCGACCAGCTCGGTGTTCGGCAGCGCCTCGGCGAAGAGGCGGCCGAAGCGGGCCGGGATGTAGCGGTCCTTCAACCCCCAGACCACCATGGCCGGGGCGGCGATCGATCCGAGATCGCTGCCTGCGACCTCCAGCTCGTGCTCGGGAGCGGAGCGGTAGAGGCGGAGGATCGCCTCGAAGGTCCCCCGGTCGAGGTGATTCCAGATCAGGTCGACGAAGTAATCGGGGTGGCGGCTCCAGTCCCCCCGGGACTCGCGGAGCCCGAGGCCCAGCGCTCGTCGAGACCAGAGCCGGGCAGACAGCTCGCCCAGCCTCGGCGTCCGCCAGATCCGAGCGAGGCGATGCCAGCGGTAGCCCGGCAGCAACGGCACCGCATTGATCACGACGAGGCGACGGACGCGATCGGGCTCCGCCTGGGCCTCGATCAGGGCCACCCCTCCCCAGTCGTGGACCGCGAGCGAGTACTCGCCGATCTCCATCCGCTCCAGGAAACGGGCGAAGAAGCGCGCTAGGCCATGCATCGAGTAATCGAACCGCTCCGGGTCGGGCCGGGCGGAGCGGCCCCAGCCGGGCAGATCGAGGGCGAGGGCGGGCCCGCGCATGTGCTCCAGGATCGGCAGCCAGTCCTCGGAATGGGTCGGGTTCCCGTGGACAAAGACGGCCGGCGGCCCCTCCCCGGGCAGCCGCCGGAAGAAGGTGGCGACGCCGTCGACGACGACGGTCCCTGTCTCGATCGGAGGGCGCTCGATCGGGCCGACAATATCCTCGGGACCTTGCCGCTGCCGAGCAACAGGGCGATCTCGATCCCGGACGCGCGCTCGCGGCGCGTCGCGGCTCGGGGCCGCGAAACCGGACTCAGGGAGGCTCGAGGGCGGATCCCGAAGCGCGATCCCTCTTGGCGCCGGCCCTCCCGCCGGCGGGTGGTGGCGATCCGCGACCGCCTGCGCGATCTCTACGGGCGGCCCGCGTGGGAGCCCCACGGCCACCCGATCGCCGAGCTGGTGCGGACGATCCTCTCCCAGAACACCAACGACCGAAACCGCGACGTCGCCTACGCCCGGATGCGCGACCGGTTCCCGACCTGGGAGCAGGTCCGCGACGCGCCGCCGGCCGAGCTGCAGGAGGCGCTCCGCCCGGGCGGGCTGAGCGCCACCAAGGCACCGCGGATCCAGCATGTCCTCGAGCAGCTCGGCGAGCATCCCGACCTCGACTGGCTCGCGACCGCGCCCAGAGAAGAGGCGCTCGACTTCCTCACCGCCCTGCCCGGGGTCGGGCGCAAGACCGCCGCCTGCGTGATGATCTTCGCCCTCGGACGGCCCGAGATCCCGGTCGACACCCACGTCCACCGGGTAGGTGGGCGCCTGGGCCTGTTCCGCGCCCGCGCCTCCTCCGAGGAGGCCCACGACGAGATGCTGGCGATCACCCCCCCCGAGGATGCCTACGAGCTGCACCTCAACCTGATCCGCCACGGCCGCGCGATCTGCCGGCCACGCCCCCGGTGCACAGAGTGCGCGCTCCGCCGGATGTGCCCCGCGTATCGGAGCGGCGCGGTGTCCGGCTATATGGTTCCGCGCCAGCGATGAAGCGCAGCACCTTCGTCATCTTCGGCATCGTCTTCCTGCTGTTCGCGGTCCTGATCCCCGCCTGGGCGATCAGCCGCGAGGGCAGCAGCGAGGCCTCACCGGAGAGCGTGCCCGCGAGCCTCGACGAGGGAAAGGACCTCTTCGTCACCAACTGCGGCGCCTGCCACACCCTGGCCAAGGCCGGCACCGACGGCGTCGTCGGCCCCAACCTCGACGACCTGCTCGCCCCGCCGAGCCCGACGCCGCCCGATCCCGCGACGATCAAGCCGCGGGTGCTCGCCGCGATCGAGAACGGCGTCGGCGGGCGGATGCCGAAGGGAATCCTCAGCGGCTCACAGGCGGAGACGGTCGCCGACTTCGTCTCCCAGGTCGCGGGCCAGTAGCTTCCTCGCGGTCCTAGCGCACCGGTCCGTCTATTACTCCTTGCCTGACGCGGAGCTGCGCGCCTTGCGGCGTGCGAGAAGAGGGCCATGAAGGAGCATCCGCACAGGGCTGACCGGGGCTACGGCGCTGCGTGGCGCTGCTCGCAGGCAGAAGGCCGTCACCTCGCAGCAGGTGCGGCCGATGTCCAAGACAGACGACGGCCAGGACCGAAGATGGAATCTATGGCGCAGATCTCGGACCGGGCTCTCGTCGAATGACGAGTTCGCGCTCCTACGGCGTCGCGCGGGTAGACGCGCCGAGCATTCCCGCTCGAGCCCAGGCGCTGGCGCCGGTGATCGAGCAGCCACCCGGCCTCGTCCGGCGCAGGAGAAATCGCGTGTGTCGCCGGACCCGCTGGCGATCGAACCTCGACTACAACTCGGACCTCGGCGTTAGACGGTTCCGTTCGACGCCCGACCTGCGCTCGGCAACCGTGCGGAATTGCGCGAAGCTCGCAGCGCGAGGTCAAGGGCCGACAACTACGAGCATCGCCGAGCGGCCTACTGGACGAGTTCAACTGCCGAGGTCGCTGGGCGAGACAACGATCCCTACCTGGGTGGTCCACGGGATCGACGGGGACGTGCGGCTGACCATGCGCGACGTGATCCTGCGCCCGCGATGGGGCCGGGGTGAAGACGTCGAACGTGACAGGGGCCAACTTCAGTCCCGCGGACACTGCTGCGGTGCCGCTCTTCGGCGGCGCGGCGTCGGCCTCGCGTTCACGCGAGGCTGGGTCTCGGCCGACGTCAGCGTCCGAGGAAAGAAGTTCCATTTCGTCAACATGCACCTCGAGTCGGAGACGCGCCGGCTCAGATCCGCGAGGATCAGGCCTCGGAGCTGGTCGCGTCCGGGCGGTCCGGCGAGGGCAGCTGCCGACAATCCTGGTCGGCGATCTGGAACTCGGATCCGCAGATCACGCCGGCGACCTGCCGAATGGCGATGCGGCTCGGACATCGCCTACAACACGGCTGGTGGCCGCCGGATTCAAAGCCCCTGAGTCGGCATCTCGGCGACCTTGGTCACGCCGAGTTGCTCGAACGACCTGCAGCTCAACTCGCCAACGACAATCGGATCGACCACATCCTCACCAACAGCCCGAGCATCACAGCCGCCAGCGTGGCGCGGCTGGATGGGCCAGTTGGGGGCCTCTGGGCCTCCGACCACGCCGGCCTGCTCAGCCGGCTGAAGGTCCCGGGGGGCAAGAGGAAGAAGTAGACGCGAGGGCGCTCCGTCAGGAGCGACCCGTTTGGTCCAGCACAACTGCAGCATCCGAGAGGCCGGGGCCCAGCGCCCCGGCCTCTCTTTTTTGTGCGCGTCGGCGCCCATTCTTTACACTCGCGCAGCGATCTACTACACTCCCACTTAGATTTCTTAGGCAGGCTACAAATACATCGACACAAGTACATCGACGAAAGCTTGGAGGACTGACAGTGGCTAAGACGATCGGCATCGACCTGGGCACGACCAACTCGTGCGTCGCCGTGATGGAGGGCGGCGAGCCGACCGTGCTCGAGAACGCCGAGGGCGGCCGCACCACCCCTTCCGTGGTGGCCTTCACCGACTCCGGCGAGCGCCTGGTCGGCACCGTCGCCAAGCGCCAGGCGGTGATGAACCCCGAGAACACGATCTTCTCGATCAAGCGCTTCATGGGCCGCAAGGAGGCCGAGGTCAAGGAGGAGGAGACGATCGTCCCCTACAAGGTGGTCGCCGGGCCCGAACGGCGACGTCCGCGATCGACGTCGGCGGCAAGCAGTACTCGCCGCCCGAGATCTCGGCGATGATCCTGCAGAAGCTGAAGGCCGACGCCGAGGCGAAGCTCGGCGACACGGTCGACAGCGCGGTGATCACCGTCCCCGCGTACTTCAACGACGACCAGCGCCAGGCGACCAAGGACGCCGGCAAGATCGCCGGCCTCGAGGTCAAGCGGATCATCAACGAGCCGACCGCGGCCGCGCTCGCCTACGGCCTCGACAAGGAGGCCTCGGACGAGACGGATCCTCGTCTTCGACCTCGGCGGCGGCACCTTCGACGTCTCGATCCTCGAGATCGGCGACGGCGTCTTCGAGGTCAAGGCGACCTCGGGCGACAACCACCTCGGCGGCGACAACTGGGACGCGGCGATCGTCGACTGGATCGTGGCCGAGTTCAAGAAGGACCAGGGCGTCGACCTCTCGCAGGACAAGCGCGCCCTGCAGCGCCTCTACGAGGCGGCCGAGAAGGCGAAGATCGAGCTCTCCGCCACCCAGGAGACCCAGATCAGCCTGCCCTTCATCACCGCGGTCGAAGGCGAGCCGAAGCACCTGGAGATGAAGCTGAACCGGGCGAAGCTGAGCGAGCTCACCTCCGACCTGCTCGACCGCGTGGTCGGGCCGGTGAAGCAGGCCCTCTCGGACGCCGGCGGCGACGTCGACCACGTGTCCTGGTCGGCGGCATGACCCGGATGCCCGCCGTGCAGGAGAAGGTCAAGGAGCTGACCGGCAAGGACCCGCACCAGGGCGTCAACCCGGACGAGGTCGTCGCGATCGGCGCCGCGATCCAGGCCGGGCGTGCTGGCCGGCGACGTCAAGGACGTGCTCCTGCTCGACGTCACCCCGCTCACCCTCGGGATCGAGACGAAGGGCGGCGTGATGACGAAGCTGATCGAGCGCAACACGACGATCCCGACGCAAGAAGTCGGAGATCTTCTCGACCGCCGAGGACAACCAGCCCTCGGTCGAGGTCCACGTGCTCCAGGGCGAGCGCGAGATGGCCTCCGGCAACAAGAGCCTGGGCAAGTTCCAGCTCACCGGCATCCCGCCGGCGCCGCGAGGCATGCCCCAGATCGAGGTCACCTTCGACATCGACGCGAACGGGATCCTCCACGTCTCGGCCAAGGACCTCGGGACGGGCAAGGAGCAGAAGATCGAGATCAAGGGCGGCTCCGGCCTCGACGAGTCCGAGGTCGAGCAGATGATCAAGGACGCCGAGGCGCACGCCGACGAGGACCGGCGCCAGCGCGAGCTGGCCGAGGCCCGCAACGTGGCCGAGAACGCCGCCTACCAGGCCGAGAAGCAGCTCGGCGAGCTGGGCGACAAGGTCGACTCGGCGCCAAGGAGGAGATCGAGGCGGCGATCAAGGACGTGCGCGACTCGCTCGACTCCGACGACGCCGAGCGAGATCCGCTCGAAGACCGACGCCCTCCAGGCGGCCTTCCAGAAGGTCTCCGAGCAGATCTACGCGGCCGCGGCCGAGCAGCAGGCGGCCGTCCGGCGACGGCGCGGCCGCCAACGGCGCCGGCGACGAGGAGGAGGTCGTGGACGCCGAGGTCGTCGACGACGAGAAGACCTCCTAGGGGGCCGGGCCGATGAACGAGAAGCGACGGGCGCCGAGAGCCCGGAGTCCGAGGAGGCCGAGCGCCCAGCGCCGACGCCGAGCCGCAGGCCGATGAGGCCGGCGCCCAGGTCGCCGAGGACCTCGACGAGCTCGAGCGAGGCGAAGCGCGAGCGCGACGAGTACCTCGAGCTCGCGCAGCGCACCCGGGCCGACTTCGAGAACTACCGCAAGCGGGTGGCGAAGGAGGCCGCCGAGGCCCGGGCCGCGGCAAGGCCGAGCTCGCCCGCGAGCTGCTGCCGGCGATCGACAACCTCGAGCGCGCCCTGCAGTCGGCGGACGCCCCCAGCGAGGACGCTCGCTCAGCAGGCGCTCGCCAGGGGCGTCGCCCTCGTGCTCGACGAGCTGCGGCGGAAGCTGCAGGCGCGCCGGGGTCGAGGCCTATCGACCCGGTCGGGGAGCGCTTCGACCCCAAGCTGCACGAGGCCCTCTCGACCCGGCCCGAGGAGGGGACCGACGCCGGGCGTCGTCGTCGAGACGGTCGAGAAGGGCTACCGCCTGAACGGCCAGGTGCTGCGGCCGGCGCGGGTGGTGGTGAGCGACTGATGGCCGCGCCGCGCGACTTCTACGAAGTGCTCGGGGTCTCCCGCTCGGCCTCCCAGGACGAGATCAAGAAGGCTTACCGGGAGCTCGCCCGCAAGTGGCATCCCGACCGCAACCCGGACGACCCGCGGCGGAGGAGAAGTTCAAGGAGATCCAGCAGGCATACGACGCGCTCTCCGATCCCGAGAAGCGCAAGCAGTACGACGCCGGCGGAGCGTTCGGCGGCTTCGCGCGGAGCGCGGGGCGCGGCGGCTTCCCGGGCGGCGGCTTCCCGGCGGAGGCTTCGCCTCGGACCTCGGCGACATCTTCTCCACGTTCTTCCGCGGCGGCCGCGAGCAGGCGGCCGCCCGGCCAGCGGGGCCGCGACCTCGAGACCGAGGTGCAGCTCTCGTTCGAGCAGGCGATGCATGGGGCCCAGATCACGGTCGCCGTGCCGACCACCGGCCCCTGCCCCACCTGCGACGGCAGCGGCGCCAGCCCGGCACCTCGCCGAAGGTCTGCCCCCGCTGCGAGGGGCGCGGGATCGACTGCGAGAGCCAGGGCTTCTTCTCGATCTCACAGCCCTGCCCCGAGTGCGGCGGCCAGGGCACGGTGATCGAGGACCCCTGCCCGACCTGCCGAGGGACCGGGGTCACCGAGGAGACCAAGCGCTACCGGGTGAACATCCCCGCCGGCGTCCACGACGGCAGCCGGATCCGGCTCGCCGGAAAGGGCGAGGCCGGCTTCCGCGGCGGCCCCCGGGCGACCTCTACGTGACCACGCAGGGTCACCCCGTCGCCCGTCTTCCGCCAGCGCCCCGACGGCAACCTCGAGGTCGATCTGCCGGTGACCGTCAGCGAGGCGATCCAGGGCGCGACGATCGAGGTGCCCACGCTGGACGGCACCAAGCGGATCCGGATCCCGCCGGGAACCAGGCACGGCTCGACCCAGCGCCTTCGCGGCGAGGGGCCGCCCGAAGCCGAAGGGCGGGCCGCGCGGCGACATCTACTACCGGATCCAGATCGACGTCCCGAAGGAGCTCACCGACGAGCAGCGCGAGGCGGTCGAGAAGCTCGGCGAGGCGTTCAACGGCCACGACCCGCGGGCCTCGCTGCTCGGTCGGCGCGGCTCGGTCCGGCGCAGGCGGGAAAGTGAGGGCCGATGGCTAAGCGACAGCCCAAGCGCCCAGGCCGCCGCGCCCAAGATCCGGGCCGAAGCGGTGATCGACGAGGAGCGCGGCGTGTTCATGATCTCGGTCGCCGCGGAGCTCGCCGAGATGCACCCGCAGACCCTGCGGATGTACGAGGCGCGCGGTCTGATCACCCCGAAGCGCTCGCCCAAGAACACCCGCCTCTACTCGCAGGCGGACGTTGAGCTGCTCCGCCGGATCCAGCGGATGACCACCGAGGAGGGCCTCAACCTCGCCGGGGTGGAGACCGTGCTCGAGCTCGAGCAGCGGGTCGAGAAGATGCGATCCGACATCGCCCGGATGCGAAAGCAGGCAGCCGAGATGGAGAAGGAGATGAGCGAGGAGCTCGACCGGCTCCGCAAGTCGCTGGGGGGTGAGCTGGTCCCCTACGGGGCCTACGAGCCCGAGAAACTCGGCGCGCCGAAGGGCGGGAGCTCGACCCGGATTCGGATCCGGCGCCCCCGCTCTTCCTAGGGAGCGGACCAGCGGCCGAAGCGCGGTGGCTTGGCGAGCAATCGCTCGGTAATTCCCTCGATCGCCGAGAAGCCGCCGCCCTCGCCTGGCGCCTCGGTGCTGAGCACCGCCAGGCCAAGGCGCTGACCGCTCCGGTGGACCAGCAGGGCCGCCTGATGGGTGACCGCTCCAGTGGTGCCCTCCTGGCCGCTCGGCCGCCAGCCTCCCTTGAACCAGATCCGCCAGCCACCTCCTGCGGCGGCGGGGATTCCCCACCGTTGGGTGCTGGTGACGTTGGCGAGCAGCCCCATCGCGTAGTCGCGGTAACGGCCGACCAGGTTGCGCTCGAGCCGGTAATAGAAGCGCGCCATATCGCCGGCATTGATCCGAGCTCCGCCCCAGAAGCCCGGGTCGACCTCGAAGTCGCGCATCCCGGCCCGCTCCGCGACTTCCTCCAGGCCCACGTCGCCGACCCGGGCGTAGACGCCACCACCGGCGTCGTTGTCGGAATAGGTGATCATCGCCTCGAGCAGTGTCTTGGTGCTCGAGTCGAGCGGCTCGCCCGTCTCCTTCAGGCTACGGAGCTCTGCGGCGAGGAGGAGCGCCTTGGAGGCGCTGGCCGAGCTGTACGGGCGGTCGGCCTCGTAGCCGCGCAGGTCCCCGCCGGCATCGATCACCGCAAAGGAGACGTCGCCCCAGCGGGCGGCGAAGCGCTGCGCCTCCCGGACGGCGGCGGAGCTCGGATAGGTGACCCGCGGCCAGGCCACCACCGGATGGCCGCCGGTTGAGTCTCGGGGTGGAGCCGAGTCCGGCGACGCCGCCGCGGTCAGCGGCAGGATCGCCGCCGCGACGATGACGGCGAGAGCGAGCGAGCGTCGGCTTCGCATCGCGGGAACACTACGGCGCCTGATCGCGGGGCCGGCGCCGGTACCAGGCGAGGGAGGGGTCGAGGCCGGCGTCCGCCAGGGCCTCGGCCTGGTCCATGTAAAGCCGCCAATAGGTGATCTTGCCGTCGCGGAAGGTCATCACGTGTGCATCGCGCTGCTCGAAGTTCACCTCGCCGTAGCGGCCCTGTCCGTGCCCGGCAGTGTGAATCAGGGCGACCACCCGGTCGCCTGCCGGGATCACCTCGAAGTCCTCGACCTTCATCTCCTCGAAGGCATCCACCATCTCGCCGAAGGTGCGGAGAACGGCCTCGTGTCCCCTGATCTTCGTGCCTTCGGGCAGATCCGGGTCATAGACCTCGACGTCCTCGTCGAAGAACTCCACCGCGCCCTCCAGCCCCCTCTCGTTGAAGGCCGCGAGCATCCGCCTGTAGATCTCTAGGTTCGTCTCCGCCATTTACGCCCGGCGATCCTTGACCCCGCTGCCTGACGGGATCCTATGCTGTTGATGGTCCTGGCGCCGATGAGCTCACGACCTCCGTCTGAGGGCATATATCTGAGTCGAATCGACATAGATTTCTTTATTTTTGGCTGCTAAGCCGCTAGGATGGTCGCATGCAGCAGGATCGATTCACAATCAAGTCCCAGGAGGCGGTCGCGGCCGCGCAAAGGCTCGCGTCCGAGCACTCCAACCCCGAGGTTGCTCCTGCCCACCTGCTCGCCGCCCTCCTCGAGCAGGAGGACGGCGTCGTCGTACCGGTTCTGCAGCGGCTGGGCGAGGACATCGAGGCGGTTCGAGCCCGGGTCAGGGAGGCGGTCGAGAATCTGCCGCGACTGAGCGGGAACACCGTCCCCGACATCCGCCCCTCGAAGGAGTTCGTCTGGGTCATCCAGCAGGCCGAGAAGGAAGCGACGGGCTCTCGGACGAGTACATCTCCACCGAGCATTTCCTCCTCGCGCTGGCGGACAAGAAATCCGGAGTCGCCGACCTGCTTCCCGAGCGAAGCGTCCTCTTGAGCGCGATCTCAAACGTGCGCGGCCCCCATCGCGTCACCTCCCCCAACCCCGAGGACAGCTACGGCGCCCTCGAGAAGTACGGGCGCGACCTCACCGCCGAGGCGGAGACCGGCAAGCTCGATCCGGTGATCGGCCGCGACGAGGAGATCCGCCGGGTGATCCAGGTGCTCTCGCGGCGGACCAAGAACAACCCGGTCCTGATCGGCGACCCGGGCGTCGGCAAGACCGCGATCGTCGAGGGCCTCGCCCAGCGGATCGTCTCCGGCGACGTCCCCGAGTCGCTCCGCGACCGCCGAGTGGTTGCGCTCGACATCGGCTCGCTGCTCGCCGGGTCGAAGTACCGCGGCGAGTTCGAGGAGCGGCTGAAGGCCGTGCTCAAGGAGATCCAGGAGGCCGAGGGCCAGATCGTCCTCTTCATGGACGAGCTCCACACGATCGTCGGCGCCGGCGCCGCCGAGGGCGCGGTCGACGCCTCCAACCTCTTGAAGCCGATGCTGGCGCGCGGCGAGCTGCGCGCGGTCGGCGCGACCACGCTCGACGAGTACCGCAAGCACATCGAGAAGGATGCGGCGCTGGAGCGCCGCTTCCAGCCGATCTACGTCGGCGAGCCCGACGTCGAGTCGACACGATCGCGATCCTCCGCGGGCTGAAGGAGCGCTATGAGGTCCATCACGGCGTCCGGATCCAGGACGACGCCCTGGTCGCCGCCGCCACCCTCTCGGCGCGCTACATCGCCGACCGCTTTCTCCCCGACAAGGCGATCGACCTGATCGACGAGGCCGCCTCGCGGCTGAAGATCGAGATCGACTCGATGCCCGTCGAGATCGACGAGGTCGAGCGGCGAATCCAGCAGCTCGAGATCGAGCGCGAGGCGCTGAAGAAGGAGAAGGACGAGGCTTCGAAGGACTCGCCGGGAGGCAATCGAGTCCGAGCTCGCGGAGCTGCGCGAGCGCTCGAGCGAGATGAAGGCGCGCTGGCAGAACGAGAAGGGCGCGATCGAGGAGATCAAGGCGGCGAAGTCGCGAGCTCGACGAGGCCGACCGCGACGCCGAGCGCGCCGAGCGCGCCGCCGACCTCGAGCGCGCCGCCGAGCTCCGCTACGGGCTTGATCCCCGAGCTCGAGACGCACCCTCGCCGAGCAGGAGGCGAAGCTCGCCGAACTCCATCGCGCGGGCGGCACGATGCTGACCGAGGAGGTGACCGAGGAGGACGTCGCCGAGGTCGTCGCCAAGTGGACCGGGATCCCGGTCTCGCGGCTGATGGAGGGCGAGGTCGAGAAGCTGATCCACATGGAGGACCGCCTCCACGAGCGGGTGATCGGCCAGGATGAGGCAGTTGAGGCGGTCGCGGGCGCGCTCAGGCGCTCGCGCGCCGGGCTCTCCGACCCCAACCGGCCGATCGGCAGCTTCCTCTTCCTCGGCCCCACCGGGGTCGGCAAGACGGAGCTTGCGCGGGCGCTCGCCGAGTTCATGTTCGACTCGGAGCAGGCGATGGTCCGGATCGACATGACCGAGTACATGGAGAGGCACGCCGTCGCACGCTTGATCGGCGCCCCGCCCGGCTACGTCGGCTACGAGGAGGGCGGTCAGCTGACCGAGGCGGTCCGGCGGCGCCCCTACTCGGTGATCCTCCTTGACGAGATCGAGAAGGCCCACCAGGACGTCTTCAACATCCTTCTCCAGATCATGGATGACGGCCGGCTGACCGACGGCCAGGGCCGCACCGTCGACTTCAAGAACGCGGTTCTGATCATGACCTCGAACGTTGGCTCCCAGTTCATAGCCGCCGAAGCGGTCGAGGAAAAGGCACGCGAGCAGGTTCAGGAGGCGCTCACCCAGACCTTCCCGCCCGAGTTCCTCAACCGGGTCGACGACGTGGTGATCTTCCACCGGCTTTCGAAGGAGGACCTGGCGAAGATCGTCGACCTCCAGGTCGCCCAGCTGGCGGCCCGGGTCCGAGAGAAGGGACTCGAGATCGAGCTCACCGACAAGGCCCGCGAGCTGCTCGGCAACCTCGGCTTCGACCTCACCTATGGCGCCCGGCCGCTGAAGCGGGTGATCCAAAAGAATCTCGTCGACGTCCTGGCGCTGAAGCTGCTCGAGGGCGAGTTCTCGGAGGGTGACACCGTCAAGGTGGACGCGGTCGACGGGGAGCTCGTCTTCGAGAAGGCGAAGCCCGAGAAGCCGGCCGAGCCGGCTACCGCCGCCGCCTGAGCCCCCGGGCGGTTGTCCCTGCAGGTAGGATGCCCGCCTGATGGGGGCCCAAGTATCCCAGTAATCGGGACGTCCACGGCTAAAGCGACCTGCCTGGGCGGACGAATAGACGAGAGTGAACATCAGAGTTTCAGCCGAGGACGCAACCTGGACCCTGCGCGAGGCTGCCTGGGGTCTGGAGGAGAAGCTGCTGTGGCGAGGCTCGGACGCGGGGCGGCGGGCGCTCAGCCGCGCCCAGCGCTCGACCGCCCCCCTCCAGCGCCTGATCGAGACCAAGCTGGCCTGGCCGCTCGCCGACGCGATGCGCGAGCGCAGCACCGCCGCCCGCGCCGGGATCGCCACAGCCGCTGTCGCCGCCGCGCTCACCGCCGGCGCCGCCGGCGCGATCGTCGCCCCGGATAACGATCCGGCTCAGCCGGATGCGGCGCCGCGCCTCGCCGCCGCCACAGGGTCGGCCGCGGCCTCCGTTCGGTGCTTCGAGGCGCCACGCCCAACTTCGAGGTCGGCGACGTCAAGGCGCCGGCTGCGCCGGCGGCGGTGCCCTCGGCGCCTCCCGCCAAGGTCGCCTGGCAGTTCGCCGATTCCTTCGTCCGCTACGAGGTCGGCAAGCTCGACGAGCGCACAGCGACCGGCCTCGCCGCCACCGCCACTCCGCCGCTGGCCAAGTCGCTGAGCGAGGAGCCTCCTCGCCTCCCCGCCGGGACCGAGGTGCCGAAAGCGAAGGTGCTCAACGTCGTTCTCGCCGACCGCACCCCTGAGCAGATCACCGCGAGCGTCTCGATCGTGCGCCTGAGGACGATCAGCGAGGTGCGGCTGACCCTGCAGCACACCGAGGACGGCTGGCGGGTCTCCGGGGTCCTTGGCTGATGGGGAAGTTGCGAAGCGCGATCGCGGCGACAGTGGTCGGCGCGGCAATCGCAGCACAAGGCGCTGGTGCGCAGACGCTGCTGGATCCGCCGCCGCCGGAGACCACGGCGCCGCCGGAGACCACGGCGCCGCCCGAGCCGCCGCCCACCCAGACTCAGCTTCCCCCCGAGGTGGTTAACGCCGTCCCGAAGCCGAAGCCAAAGTCGAAGCCCGCGAGGAAGCCGTCGAAGGGCGGTCAGAACCGCCCTTCCCGGGATAAGGGCGGCGAGAAGGACGAGGAGGGCGCGGAGAAGCCGGAGAATGGTGGCACCACGGCGGTGCCGCCGCCGTTCGTCCCGACGGTCTGTGGGCCGATCGCGGTCCCCGTGACCCTGATCCCGATCTATCAGCGGGCCTCGGAACAGTACGGCCTCGGCCCCGCGGGGGCCTCGATCCTGGCGGCGATCAACGAGATCGAGACCGGCTTCGGCCAGAACCTCGGGCCGTCCTCGGCCGGGGCGATGGGATGGATGCAGTTCATGCCCTCGACCTGGGACGCCTACGGGATGGACGCCGACGGCGACGGTCACAAGGACCCGGATGACCCTGATGATGCGATCTTCGCCGCAGCCCGCTACCTGAGCGCATCCGGAATGCCCGAGGACCCGGAAGGCGCGGTATTCGCTTACAACCACGCCGACTGGTACGTCGCGGATGTGATCGCCCGTGCCGCCTGCTTCAGCGGGATCGGCAACGGCATGATCGGCGGCCTCTCGCTTATCCCGAAGCGCCAGGAGTTGGTCTGCACGCCGTCGGAGCAGGCCCGCGACGCGATCCCCGAGGAGTTCCTGGGCGCCTTCCAGACCGCCGCCGGGCGCTACGAGCTCGGCGAGGATGGCGTCTGGGCGCTGGCTGCTGTCGCCCGACTCGAGTCGGACTACGGCCGCGGGATGAGCCCCGAGCAGATGCGGATACGCGGCCCGCTCGGGATCGATGAGGAGAACTGGCAGCGGTTCGCGGTTGACGGAGACGGCGACGGCAAGGTGAAGCGGGAGAGCCCGGGCGACTCCGCCGCGACCCTGGCACGGATGATCTGGGCGAGCGGCGACCTCCGCGCGGGGCTCTTCCAGCACAACCACGCTTCCTGGTACGTCGACGAGGTAATCGAGGAGGCCGAGCAGATGGCCGGCAAGTGCCGGGTCCGCACCGTCGCCTACTCGGTCGTCCTCCCCGGGCCGACCAGCGCCCCGATCAACTGGGAGAACGTCGAGCTCTCCAACTCACTCGAGTTGCTGGACATCCAGCAGGGTGTGATTGACCCGCGGATCCTGGTGCTGATCGCGGCGATCAGCCAGGACCACACAATCCGGATCTCGTCCCTGCGCTCCGACCACAGCCAGTACACCTCGAGCGGCAACGTCTCCAACCACTACTTCGGCCGGGCGATGGACATCGCGGCGATCGACGGCGTCCCCTGCACGGTCACCGACGTAGACGGTCCATGCGGGACGATGACCCGGGCGCTCACCTCTCTGCCAGAGGGCCAGCGGCCGACCGAGCTGATCTATTGCTTCGACGCCGACGGCCCCGGTCCGGCCTTCGCGGCCGCCGACCACTGCGACCACATCCACGTCGGCTTCGATTCTTAAGCTCGAAGCGGAATAGGCTCTTCGCCGATGGCGCAGATGCTCGCCGCCGAACGCGACGGCCGGGTGTTGACAGTCCTGATCGACCACCCGCCGCACAACTTCATGACCGCGGAGATGGTCCGCGAGCTCGACCGGCTCACCCGCTCGCTCCGCCGCGACCGCAGCGTCGGCTCGGTGATCTTCACCGGCAGGCCCCCCGACCTCTTCGTCAGCCACTACGACGTCGGCGAGATACTCGCCAGCATCGAGCGGGTGGGGGTCGCCGCCCCGCCCTGGCTGACCGGAGCGATGCTGCGGATCGCCGCCCCGATCCGCCGCACCCCCGGCCTCCGAACGCTGGCCGAACCGTTCACCCCTTCGCGGCCTCTTCGAGCTCTATCGCCTCCACGACGTCTTCCGCCGGATGAACAGGATGGACAAGGTCTTCATCGCAGCGATCAACGGCCCCGCCACCGACCTCACCGAGGACGAGTAGGAGCTCAGTCGGGCCGGCGCGCGAGGCCCCGGATCAGCGGTCTGGCCAGCCGGGGCGCCGCCGGGAGCCGGTCCCGGTCGAGGCGCTCGATCCAGAGCCCGGCGTCGGCCAGAGCCTGCTCGGTGGGGCGGTTGGGATGACAGCCGCCGGCGAAGAAGCCCCAGGGCCGTTCGAGCCGGTCCTGCCACCAGGCCAGGCGGCGGTTCTCGCTCCGCACGTGTTCGATGAAGAGGAGCGCCCCGCCCTCCACGAGGACCCGGCGCGCCTCTGCCAGCGCCCGCCGCGGGTCCTCGACCGTACAAAGGACCAGGGTGGCAACCACGGTGTCGAAGCTGCCGTCGTCGAAGGGAAGGTCCTCCGCCGGGGCCTCGATCAGCTCGACCCGCGCCGGGGCCGGCGGCTCACTGTCGAGCCATTCGCGCAGCCGCCTCGCCATGTGAGGGTCGGGCTCGCTCAGGACCAGCTCGCTGACCCGGTCGGTGTAGAAGGGCAGGTTGTGGCCGGTTCCCGCCCCCAGCTCCAGGGTGCGGCCAGACGCCTCAGCGAGCAGCTCCCGGCGCATCTCGGCGAGGCCGGAGCGCTCCGTCCTGGCGGTGATCCGGTCGTAGAACCGAGCGAAGATCGGGTGACCTTCCATCCGTCGATCATCTCCGTTTCCGCGGACGGGCGCGCCGGATTGCACGCAGGCGGGGAAAATGAGAGAAAGGGAGTTCAGAAGTAGTTCGAACACAAAGGAGAGGTGATACCCATGCCCGACTACATCATGCTCACGAACCTGACCGCCGATGGGGTTCAAACGCTTAAGAACAACCCCTCTCGCGTCCAGGAGGTGAACAAGGAGGTCGAGCAGCTCGGCGTCAAGGTCAAGGAACAGTGGGCGACGCTCGGCCAATACGACTTCATCACCGTGGTCGAGGCACCCGACACCCAGACGATGGCGAAGGTCTCGGTGGAGCTCGGCTCGCGGGGGACGATGAGCAGCCAGACGCTGGCAGCGCTCCCGTCAGAGGAACTGGCGAAGGCTCTTTGAGGGTCCTGGTCGTCGGCGGCGGAGGTCGCGAGCACGCGATCGTTCGCGCGCTTGCCCGCTCGGGGCAGATGCCGGAGGTGCTGTGCGCGCCCGGCAACGCCGGGATCGCCGCGGATGCGCGCTGCCTCGACATCGGCGCGGAGGAGATCTCTGAGCTGGTCGGGGCTGCTCGCGACGAGGGCGTGGGACTCGTTGTCGTCGGTCCCGAGGCGCCGCTGGTCGCGGGGCTCGTCGACGCACTCGAGGACGAGGGCATCGCCGCCTTCGGGCCGACTGCCGCGGCGGCCGAGATCGAGGGCTCGAAGCTGTTCGCCAAGGAGCTGATGGAGGAGGCGGAAGTTCCGACCGCCTCTCACACGGTGCTGCGCAGCCACGACGAGGCGGTGGAGCAGATCGCCCGAGCCTCCTACCCAGCGGTGCTCAAGGCCGACGGGCTGGCGGCGGGCAAGGGCGTGATCATCTGCGCAACCGAGGCGGAGGCGCGGGAAGCGGTTGAGGTCTTCTTCACCGAGCGCCGCTTTGGTGAGACCGAGGTGATCCTGGAAGAGTTCCTCGAGGGGGAGGAGCTCTCGCTGCTGGCGCTCTGTGATGGCGACAACGTCGTCCCGCTGGCGCCGGCGCGGGACTACAAGCGAATCGGCAACGGCGACACCGGCCCCAACACGGGCGGAATGGGGAGCTACTCGCCGGTGCCGGGCTTCGACGACGCCGAGATCGAGCGGCTCGCCGACGTCGTCCACCGCCCGATCATCGAGGCGATGGCCAACCGCGGCACTCCCTACCGCGGGGTGCTCTACGCGGGATTGATGATGACCGCCGATGGTCCCCGGGTGCTCGAGTACAACTGCCGCTTCGGTGATCCCGAGACCCAGGCGGTGCTGCCACGGCTGCGCTCCGATCTGCTCGAGCTTTGCCTGGCGTCACGCGTGGACGGCGGACTCACCGGGGTCCGGGGCGAGTTCGACAAGGACTGGGCGGTGACCGTGGTCCTCGCCTCGGCCGGCTACCCGGCCTCGTCATCGACGGGGGACGAGATCAGGGGACTGGAGCAGGCCGCCGAGATCGAAGGCGTCGAGATCACCCACGCGGGGACCGCGCGGCGCGACGGCGAGATCATCACCGCCGGGGGGCGCGTCCTGAACGTCACCGGCCTCGGGCCGAGCGCCGCTGACGCCCGGCAGCGGGCCTACGATGCCGCTGAGCGAATCAGCTTCAAGGGCAGGCAGATGCGCACGGATATCGCCGAAAAAGCACTGGTGACCACGATCGGAGGAGCTGATGGCTGACGGCGAGGCCGCGCCGGCGACGATGCCGCAGGTCGAGGAGGCGTTCGACGAGATCGAGGTCGACGCGCCGCTGGTGGGGATCATCATGGGCTCGAAGAACGACAAGCCCAAGCTGCAGCCCGCCGGCGAGGCCCTCCACGATCACGGGATCGCGTACGAGGTGCGGGTGCTGAGCGCCCACCGCGACCCTGATGCGACTCGCGACTACTGCACCAACGCCCGGATGCGCGGCCTGAGGGTGATCATCGCCGGGGCCGGAATGTCGGCCGCCCTTCCCGGGTTCGCCGCGGCCCACACCGACCTTCCGGTGATCGGGGTGCCGATCTCGGGCAAGAACCTCGGCGGGCTGGACGCGCTGCTCTCCGCCGCGCAGATGCCACCCGGCGTCCCGGTCGGCTGCGTGGCGATCGACGGGGCAAAAAACGCAGGATTGCTGGCCGTACGGATCATCAACGCCTAGATGCGAGGGCGCTCCGTAGATGCGAGGGGGCTCCGAAAGGAGCCACCCGTTTCATGACGGAGGAGCGACCCGTTTTGTTCTCGCTCCCCGTCAGACTGACTTAGGACGTGATTCCCCGCTACACGCGCGAGGAGATCGGGGCGGTCTGGACCGACCAGCGCCGGATGGAGGCCTGGCTGCAGGTGGAGTTGGCCGCCACCGACGCATGGGCGGCCGAGGGCGTGGTCCCGGCCGAAGCCGCCAGGGAATGCCGGGAGAAGGCCTCCTTCACCGTGGAGGCCGTCCAGGAGCGCGAGCGCACCACCGGCCACGACGTTGCCGCCTTCGTCGACGTCGTCGCGGGGTCGATCGGCGACGCGGGGCGGTGGCTGCACTACGGGCTCACCTCCTCCGACGTGCTCGATACGGCCCTCGCGTTGCAGCTCTCCGAGGCAGGCGCGATCCTCCTCGAGGGCGCCGGCGCCTATCGCGACGCGCTCGTCAACCGCGCCCGCGAGTACGCCGACACACTCTGCGTCGGGCGCACCCACGGCGTCCACGCCGAGCCCACCACCTTCGGCCTCCGCCTGGCGAGCTTCGCCTTCGAGGCCGACCGCAACCTGGCGAGGCTCCGGGGGGCTTTCGAGCAGCTCGCCGTCGGCAAGCTCTCGGGCGCGGTCGGCAGCTACGCCTCCGTGCCGCCCTCGGTCGAGGCGCGGGTGATGGACTCGCTCGGGCTAGCCCGCGAGGACGCCTCCACCCAGGTCGTCCCACGTGACCGGCACGCGGTTCTGCTCGCGCGGATCGCGATCGCCGGCGCCGGGCTCGAGCGGTTCGCCACCGAGATCCGCAACCTGCAGCGAACCGAGGTCCGCGAGGTGGAGGAGCCGTTCGGCTCCGGCCAGAAGGGCTCATCGGCGATGCCGCACAAGCGCAACCCGGTCCTGGCGGAGCGGATCTGCGGGCTGGCGCGGGTCCTGCGCGGCTACACGCAGGCGGGCATCGAGAACATCGCCCTCTGGCATGAGCGCGACATCTCGCACTCCGGCGCCGAGCGGATCATCCTCCCCGACGCGACCATCGGCTTCGACTACATGCAGCACCTCGGTCTCCGCCTGGCCGAGGGGATGACGGTGCACACCGAGAGGATGAGAGAGAACCTCGAGCTGACCCACGGGGCGTTGTTCAGCCAGCGAGCGCTGACCGCGCTGATCGAGGGGGGAATGAGCCGCGACGACGCCTACCGGCTGGTCCAGGACAGCGCCCAGCGCGCCTGGGACGAGGAGATCGACTTTCGCGAGCTGATCGGGAAAGCGGCCCCCGAGCTCGACCTCGACGCGGTCTTCGACTACGACGCTTACCTGGAGCACGTGCCCGAGGTGATCGCGCGGCTGGACCATCTCGCTGGGTAGTCTCGGCGGGTGATCCTCTACACCTGCGGTCAAGAGAAGTCGCTGGCCTCGCTCGGCCACCCCTGCGGACGGGCGGCGAAGGCGCTCGATCAGGCCGGCTACGAGTACGAGATTCGCCCGCTACCCGGATACCGACTCGTCCCCTGGACCTGGGGCGAGCGCCGCAGAGGTCGTGCCGAGATCGAGGCGATGACCGGCCAGATCAATCTTCCGGTGCTGCTTCTCGACGAGGGCAGGGCGATCGTCGGCTCCGGCGAGATCGTCGACTGGGCCCACGCCCATCCCGAGACCCAACCCGAGGTCGGCGGAGGCTAGGCAGCCGACTTGGCCGCGGACGGCACCCGCTCGCGGCGACGCTCAACGACCACCGGCGTTCCCCCTCGCGGTGAGAGGGTTACGTTCCGGCGCACGATCGCCTCAGGGGCGTCGCTGCCCCCGCGGAGCTCGACCGCGCGCAGCACGGTCCGAAGCACGACTCGCATCTCGACCTGGGCGAACGCGGCGCCGATGCAGCGGCGGGTGCCGCCACCAAAGGGGATCCAGCTGTAGGTCTCCGGCGGCTCGGTGAGGAAGCGCTCGGGGCGGAAGGCATAGGGCTCCGGATAGAGGTCGGCGCGGGTGTGGGTGAGATAGATCGAGGGCATCACCACGGTCCCGGGAGGCAGCTGACGGCCGCCGAGCTCCATCGGCACGCGCAGCTCGCGGCCGACGAATGGCACTACCGGCCGCAGCCGCAGTGTCTCCTCCGCGACAGCGTCCAGGTACTCGTGCTCGCTCGCCCTCGACCTCCTCCCGAAGGCGCTCCATCGCCTCCGGGTGCCGGAAGAGCAGATCGAAGGCCCAGGCGAGGGCGGTCGCCGTGGTCTCGTGGCCGGCCATCAGCAGGGTCAGCAGCTGGTCGCGAAGCTCGGCGTCGCTCATCCCCTCGCCGTTCTCGTCCCGGGCGGCGACCAGCAGCGAGAGGATGTCCTCCCGGCTCGCCAGATTCGGGTCGGCCCGGCGCTCGGCGATCTCGGCCGCGAGGATCTCGTCGGTCTCGGCGATCGTCCGGCGGACACGGCGGAAGGCGCCGACGCTCCGGACCACCGGCATCGTCAGGCCAATCGCCAGCGGCGAGCGGGTTGCCGCAAGGATCGCCAGCAGGCGCTGCCGGAGGTCGTCGCGGTGATCCTCGCCCACGCCGAAGACCGCGCGCATGATCACCTCGAGGGTGATCGCCTGCATGCTCGGGTGGATCCGGAACTCCCGGTTCAGGGGCCAGCGGGAGATCTCGCGCTCGGTTGCCTCCTCCATCACCCGCTCATAGGCGCGCATCCGCTCCCCGTGGAAGGGGGGCAGCATCAGCTTGCGCCGCGCCAAGTGCTCGGGCCCATTGAGCAGAAGCAGCGAGCGCTCGCCGAGCAGCGGCCCCAGGACCACGTTCCTGCCCGGCGCGACGATGTTCTCGCGGTCGGCCCCGAATAGGGCCTTGATCGAAGGCGGGTCGGAGATGAAGACGAGCCTGCCGGCGCGCAGGATCCTGGCGGTGAAGGGCTCCCCATAGCGCCTCCGAGCCGACTCGAAGAACGGGACCGGCCTGGCCAGCAGCCTGATCGTCTGGAGCGTTGCGGGAGCGCGCGGCCCCGGCGGCAGTGCCATCGTCCGAATCTACTCCGCAAACAGCGCAAACGGGATACCCCGCGGCTCGGGGCTCGTTGAGAGGCCGTTAGCATCGGCGGGCGGGATGACCGGTGCCCTCGCCGATCTCAAGCTGCACTCCTCGGGCAAGGTCCGCGAGATCTACGAGCTCGACGGCGACCTGCTGATGGTGGCCTCCGACCGGATCTCGGCCTACGACGTGATCATGCCCAACCCGATCCCCGACAAGGGCCGGGTGCTCACTCAGATGTCGATCTTCTGGTTCGAGCAGACAGAGGGCATCTGCCCCAACCACTTCATCTCCGAGGAGGTGCCGCCCGAAGCAAAGGGACGCGGAATGCGGGTCCGGAAGCTCGATATGTACCCGGTCGAGTGCGTTGTCCGGGGATATCTCTCGGGGTCCGGGTGGCGCGAGTACCGGGAGACGGGCGGGATCTGCGGAATCGAGTTGCCGGCGGGGATGCAGGAGTCGGAGAAGCTTCCCGAGCCGATCTTCACCCCCGCGACCAAGGCCGAGCTCGGCGAGCACGACGAGAACATCGACTTCGACCGTGCCGCCGAGATCATCGGCGACCGCCCGCTGATGGAGGAGCTCCGCCGGGCCTCGATCGAGGTCTACAGGTGGGCCGCCGACCACGCGGCCGAGCGCGGGATCATCGTCGCCGACACCAAGTTCGAGTTCGGCTCGTCGCCGGGGGCCGAGATCGTGCTCGGCGACGAGGTCCTGACGCCTGACTCGTCGCGCTTCTGGCCCGCCGACGACTATGAGCCCGGCCGCCCCCAGAATTCCTTCGACAAGCAGTATGTGCGCGACTGGCTCGATCAGTCGGGCTGGGACCACTCTCCGCCGCCGCCAGAGCTGCCACCCGAGGTGGTGGAGAACACCCGCGCCAAGTACATCGAGGCCTACGAGCGGATCACCGGCCGAACCCTGGATTGAGGGACGACGGCCGAACCGTTGAGAGGGCCGCGGACGCCGCTACGCTGACCTCGTGAAGGCGAAGGTGCTGATCAGGCCGAAGGAGGGAATCCTCGACCCGCAGGGCAAGGCGGTCGAGCGGGCCCTACCCGCACTCGGTTTCGAAGGGGTGCACGAGGTTCGGGTGGGACGGCTGGTCGAGCTGGAGACCGACGACCCCGATTCGCTCCCGGCCCTCTGCGAGAAGCTCCTCGCCAATCCCCTGATCGAGGACTTCGAGATCGTCACGAACGGGGTAGCGGAAGAGTGATCTTCGCAGCGCCAAGGCGGCCCCGGAGCCGAAGGCGAGGAGCCGCCGCATGATTGGTGTGGTCCAGTTTCCGGGCTCCTGCGACGAGCGGGACGCGCTCGCGGCCTGCGAGCGGGTCGGCGAAGGGCGGCTGGTCTGGCACGAGGAGACGGACCTCTCGGGCCTCGACGGAATCGTCGTTCCCGGTGGCTTCTCCTACGGCGACTACCTGCGCGCCGGGGCGATCGCGCGATTCTCGCCGGCGATGGAGGCGGTCGCCGCCTTCGCCGAGCAAGGCGGGCCGGTGCTCGGCATCTGCAACGGCTTTCAGGTGCTCTGCGAGGCGGGCCTGCTGCCAGGCGCCCTGCTGCCGAACGAGGGCCTTCGCTTCGTCTGCCGCCAGGTCGAGGTGATCGCGCAGGAGTCGGATTCGCTCTTCAGCAGCGAGCTCGAGCCGGGGACGCGACTATCGATCCCGGTCAAGCACATGACCGGCCGCTACTTCGCGCCGGAGGGGGACCTGGACGCGATCGAGGCCGCCGGCCAGGTCGTCTTTCGCTACGCCCGCGGCCACAATCCGAACGGATCGCTGCGGGAGATCGCCGGAATCACCAACGAGGCCGGCAACGTGCTCGGCCTGATGCCTCATCCCGAGCACGCGGTCGACCCGCTCACCGGGTCCGACGACGGCCTCGCGCTGTTCAAGGCGATCGCCGCCCAGCCCGCGCACGCGTGAGCCCCGTCGCCGAATCAAGGCATCGGGAGCTCGGTCTCACCGACGACGAGTACGCGCGGATCAACGAGCTGCTGGGGCGGGAGCCGAACGACACCGAGCTGGCGATGTTCTCACTGCTCTGGTCGGAGCACTGCGCCTACAAGCACTCGCGCAAGCTCGCTCGGTCGCCTCCCCACCGAGGGCGAGCGGGTGCTGATGGGGCCGGGCGAGAACGCCGGGGCGATCGAGATCGGCGACGGATATGCGGTCGCCTTCAAGGTCGAGTCGCACAACCACCCGAGCGCGGTCGAGCCCTTCCAGGGCGCCGCGACCGGGGTCGGCGGGATCCTCCGCGACGTCTTCGCGATCGGCGCCCGCCCGATCGCGATCCTCGACTCGCTGCGCTTCGGCGAGCTGGACTCGGAGCGCTCCCGCTACCTGCTCGAGGGGGCGGTGGCCGGGATCGGCCACTACGGCAACTCGATCGGGGTGCCCACCGTCGGCGGCGAGCTTGGCTTCGAGCCGCCGTACGAGCACAACTGCCTGATCAACGCGATGTGCGTGGGGCTGGCGAAGACCGAGGAGATGGTGCGCTCGGCGGCCGCCGGGCCCGGCAACCTCGTGGTCCTGATCGGCGCCTCCACCGGCCGCGACGGGATCGGCGGCGCTTCGGTGCTCGCCTCCGCCGAGCTCGAGGCGGGCGACGACGCGAAGCGCCCGAGCGTTCAGATCGGCGATCCGTTCGAGGAATCGAAGCTGCTCGAGTGCTGCCTGGAGCTGCTAGAGGGCGAGCTGCTGGTCTCGCTTCAGGACCTCGGCGCCGCCGGCCTCACCTCCTCGGCGGGCGAGATGGCGTCCAAGGGCGGCGTCGGGATCGAGATCGACGTCAGCCGGGTGCCGCTGCGAGAGCCGGACCTGGAGCCATTCGAGGTGATGATCTCCGAATCCCAGGAGCGGATGCTGGCGGTGGTCGAGCCGGGGAAGCTCGAGCATGTGGTTGCGGCTTGCGAGCGCTGGCAGACGGGCGTCGCGGCGATCGGCGAGGTCACCGACGACGGGCGCCTCCGGGTCGTGGACGGCACGAGCGGAGTCGCCGACGTGCCCGTCGCGGCGCTGGTGGATGGTTGCCCGCTCTATGACCTCGAGCCCGCCGAGCCGCGGGACTGGATCTACGGGAACCGCTCGACGCTCCCCGAACGCGTGACCCAGACGGCGGGGCGCTCCGCCGATCCCGGCGATCCCTCCGCGATCCTGATTGCCCTGCTGGGCTCCCCGAACGTCGCCTCCGCGCGCTGGGCCTTCGAGCAGTACGACTCGGTGGTCGGATCGCGGACGGCGAGGCGGCCCGAGACCGCCGACGCCGCGGTTCTGATGGTCCCGGAGTCCGGCGGGGCGATCGCGGTCTCGATCGACGGGAACGGACGCCGGGTCGCGTGCGAGCCCTACGTTGGCGCGGTCGAGGCGGTGCTGGAGTGCGCGCAGAACCTCGCCTGCGTCGGCGCCGAGCCCCTCGGCCTCACCAACTGCCTCAACTTCGGCAATCCCGAGAAGCCGCACGTCGCCTGGCAGCTCGACCGGGCGGTCTCGGGGCTTGCGGATGCGTGCGCGGCGCTCGGGATCCCGGTGGTCGGCGGCAACGTCTCCCTCTACAACGAAACCGAGGAGGGCCCGATCTACCCGACCCCGATCGTCGGCATGGTCGGCGAGCTGCCAGCCGCCGAGCTCGCGGTCGGCTTGGATCTGCGGGAGGGCGACGGGATCGCGCTCGTCGGCCCCTTTGCGCCCTCGCTCGCAGGCTCGGAGCTTGCGAAGCTGCGCGGTGAGCTTGGGATGGGGCTTCCCCAGACCGCGATCGAGCAAGTCGCGCGGGCGTTGGCCCTGGTTCGCGAGCTGGTTCGAGACGGCGCCGCGCGGGCTGCCCACGACATCAGCGACGGCGGCCTCGCCTGCGCCCTGGCCGAGATGGCGATCGCCGGCGGCGTCGGCGCCCGGCTCGACCTCGATCCCCTGATCGAGCTGCGCGGCTGCTCGGGCGAAACGGCCCTGTTCGGCGAAGGGCCTGGGGGGTTCCTGCTCGCAGCCTCGACCGCGGAGCTCGGCGCGTTCAGCGAGCGAGCCGCGAGCACGGGGCCGATGTGCTCAGGCTGGGGCAAGCGGGGGGCGAGCGGCTGGAGATCTCGGCGGCTGAGGCCGACGTCTCGGTGCCGCTGAGCGACGCCGAGGCCGCCTGGCGTTCGCTTGACCTGGCGCTCCAGGGGTAATAAGACTCTGTAGGTGCCCCACGCCGAGCGTCCAAATCGAGGTCACGGACATTTTTGGTCCGGACCGCTGCCGATCGGAGGCTGGGGGCTGGCTGTGATCGTCACGCTGCTGACCGCGGTGATCCTGCTGCTTTTGCTGGTCAAGGACGCGAACGGCAACTTCGTCTACTGGACGAACGAGACCGAGACGACCATCGGCCGCGCCAAGATCAACGGGGTCGGTCCCAACAACAGCTTCATCACCGGTTTGAACGATCCGCTCGGGGTTGCGGTCGACTCGAAGTTCATCTACTGGGCGGAACGCGGCGCCGACAGGATCGGGCGCGCCAATCTCGACGGCAGCGGCGTCAACCCCAACTTCATCCCCACCTCAGTCGGCGTCAGCAATCCAAGCGGGGTGGCGGTGACGCCGACACACATCTTCTGGGCCAACGGTTCGAACACGATCGGTCGGGCGAACCTCGACGGCAGCGGGCCTGTCGCCAACTTCATCACCAGCGCGTCAGGCGCCCATTGCGGAATAGCCGTCGACGCGAACTTCGTCTACTGGACGGACACCATCGATCCAAGCGACACGATCGGACGGGCCTCTTTGGACGGCTCCGGTGCCGATCCCAACTTCCTCGCCGGGATCGATGCCGAGTGCGGAGTGGCGGCCGACAGCAGCTTCCTCTACTGGGGCACTGACGGAGCGCCTCACTCCGTAGGTCGGGCGACGATCGCTGGCGGCGGCGCCACCAACGAGTTCGTCCCCAACGCTGTGCCCTCCGGGAGTCCGTGCGGTGTCGCGGTCAACCCGCAGTACATCTTCTGGGGCAACCCGACGGTCACCGCCATCGGGCGGGCGAACCTGAACGGCAGTTCGCCCAATCCGACCCTGATACCGGGCGCCAGTACTCCTTGCCTGCTCGCCGCGGCTCCCTCGAACAAGATCACGATCAACTCGATCACCCGCAAGAAGAAGAAGGGGACGGCGATCATCAACGCAAAGGTTCCGGGGCCGGGACAGGTGCAGATTGCGAACGCGGGGACCCAGGATCCCGCCGCCACCGCCAACGTGAAGCTGATCGGTCTGACGCTGACCGCGGCGAGCTCGTTCAAGCTCGCGGTGAAGCCGAAGGGGAAGACGGCGAAAAAGTTGAAGAAGAAGGGAAAGGCGGGGGTCAAGGCATTCGTCACCTTCGTTCCGGGCGGCGTCGCGGGCGTCACCAACTCTCAGCCCGTCAAGGTCAAGCTGATCAAGCAGCGCAAGAAGAAGCGCTAACGGCGCCGGGCCGAGGAGCGACCGATTGATGTTTGGGGCGGCTGGGCCACGCCATCGCCGCCATCCCTGGCACCTAAAAGGCCCCGCATTTTGGGCATCACAGACAGAAGGCCGGACCGGGGCCGCTGCTACCCTGACCGTGCGAGCTGAGTTCCTGCTTGCGTATCCGATCTCCAGAGGTTGAGACACCTCTCTAAGCCTTGACCGAGCCGCGGTTCGAGCATCCTGATCGCGATGGCCCGCGCGATGAGTGCGGGGTCTTCGGCGTGTACGCGCCCGGCCGCGAGGTCGCCCGTCTCGCCTACTTCGGCCTCTACGCGCTCCAGCACCGGGGCCAGGAATCGGCCGGAATCGCCACCTGCGAGGGCGGTCACATCACCACCATGCGGGAACTGGGCCTGGTCTCGCAGGTCTTCGACGAGCAGAAGCTGCAGGCGCTCGCGGGCGACATGGCGATCGGCCACGTTCGCTACTCGACCACCGGCGGCGGCGCCTGGGAGAACGCCCAGCCGGTCTGGCGCGACGACGGCAGGGAGCTCGCCCTCGCCCACAACGGCAACCTGACCAACGCGGTCGAGCTCTACAACGAGCTCACCGAGCAGGGGCTGAAGCTTCGCGGCACCTCCGACTCGGAGATCATCGCCGCCCTCCTCTCCAGTCGCGCCGGCGAGGGGAACGAGTGGATCGAGGATGCGGTCGCTGAGGTGATGCCGCGGCTCGAGGGCGCCTACTCGACGGTGGTGATGACCAAGCACGCAGTGGTCGCCTTCCGCGATCCGCACGGCGTCCGGCCGCTCGCCCTCGGCAAGATGAAGTCCAGCGACGGCCTGCCCGAGTGCTTCGTCGTCGCCTCCGAGAGCTGCGCCTTCGACATCATCGGCGCCCAGTTGATCCGCGAGGTCCAGCCCGGTGAAATGGTCGCGCTGACCGATGAGGGACTGGCGATGAAGCCGGTGATCGAGGGCGAGCGCAAGGCGATGTGCGTGTTCGAGCATATTTACTTCTCCAGGCCCGACACGAAGCTCGAGGGCAAGGTGCTGCAGGGGGTGCGCGGGCGGATGGGCGAGCTGCTCTGGGAGGAGGCCCCGGTCGACGCCGATCTCGTGATCACCGTGCCCGACTCCGGCAACCCGGCGGCCAACGGTTTCGCCCGGGCCTCGGGACTGCCGAAAGACGACGGATTGATCAAGAACCGCTACGTGCAGCGAACCTTCATCCAGCCCGGGCAGGAGCTGCGGAAGCACGGCCTCCGGATGAAGTTCAACCCGCTGCCCGAGATCGTCGCCGGCAAGCGGGTGGTGGTGGTCGACGACTCGATCGTCCGGGGCAACACCACCCGCCAGATCGTCGCGATGCTCAAGGACGCCGGCGCGAAGGAGGTTCACCTGCGGATCTCCTCGCCGCCGATCCGTCATCCCTGCCACTACGGCATCGACATGTCTACCCGGGAGGAGATGGTCGCCCACGAGCGCACCGTGGATGAGATCGCCGCAGAGCTCGGGGCCGATTCGCTCGCCTACCTCTCGATCGAGGCCGTCTACGAGGCGGTCGGCACCCCGCGCGAGCGCCACTGCGACGCCTGCTTCACCGGCGACTACCCGCTCGGTGATCCCGAGGAGGCGAACGGCAAGTTCGCGCTCGAGGACATCGCCGTCGTTCCCGCCTCGCGCTGAACAAGGGGCGCCGCGGGATACGACAGGATGCGCGGATGAGCTCATTCCGCATCGCGGTGCTCGCCTCCGGGGGCGGGACCAACCTGCAGGCGATCCTCGACCAGCTCCACGGCTCCGACGGGATCGAGGTGGTAGGGGCGATCTCGGACAAGCCCGAAGCGCAGGCCCTGGAGCGGGCGCGGAGGGCCGGCGTCGAGACCGCCGTCTTTCCCGCCTCCGACTACGAGGATCGTGAGCGGCGCGACCGGGCGATCGGCGACTGGCTGGAGCAGCGAGAGGTGGACCTGGTGGTCCTGGCGGGGTACATGCAGCTGCTCTCGCCGCAGTTCGTGAAGCGGTTCCGAAACCGGATCATCAACGTGCATCCGGCGCTGTTGCCCGCCTTCCCCGGGGTGGAGGCGGTCCAGCAGGCGCTCGATCACGGGTCGAAGATCACCGGCGTCACCGTCCATTTCGTCGACGAGGGCGTCGACTCGGGCCCGATCATCTTCCAGCGGCCGGTGGAGATCCCCCCAGTCGAGACTGGGAGGAGACCGAGGAGCTGATCCACGCGACCGAGCACACGCTCCTGCCGGAGGCGATCCGGCTGATCGCCGCGGGGCGGGTGCGCGTCGACGGCGAGAATCCGCGCCTCGTCCACATCGACTCCTCCGAGGAATGACCGGCGTGTTCTCCGGCGACCGGCGGACGTAGACTCGGCCTCCAGTGTCGACCAGCCAATCATCAGAGATCGCTCCGGAGCCGGCGGGCGAGTCGCTGCCCGTCCGCCGGGCGCTGATCTCGGTCGCCGACAAGACCGGCGTCGCCGACTTCGCCGCCGGCCTCGCGAAGCTCGGGGTGGAGATCGTCTCCACCGGGGGCACTCAATCTGTCCTCAGCGAGGCGGGCATCGAGGTGAGGGGAGTCGAGGACCTGACCGGGTTCCCGGAGATCCTCGATGGGCGGGTGAAGACGCTCCATCCGAACCTGCATGCGGCGCTGCTGGCGATCCGCGACAACCCCGAGCACGCGGCCACCCTGAGCGAGCGGCGAGATCGAGCAGATCGACCTGGTCTGCGTCAACCTCTATCCGTTCGAGCGCACCGTCGCCCGCATCGACGTGCCCGAGGAGGAGGCGATCGAGAACATCGACGTCGGCGGCCCGACGATGATTCGCGCCGCGGCCAAGAACCACCGCTACGTCGCCGTCGTGGTGAGGCCCGAGAGCTACGACGCGGTCCTCAGCGAGCTCGAGGAGACGGGCGAGCTCTCGGCGGCGACGCGTCACTGGCTCGCCAACGAGGCGTTCGCCTACACCGCCCGCTATGACGCGGCGATCAGCCGCTGGTTCGGTCGCCGCTACGAGGCGCTGCCCACCTACTGGGTCACCGCCTGGGAGAAGGAGCTCGACCTCTCCTACGGCGAGAACCCGCACCAGCGGGCGGCCCTCTACGTCGAGCCCCGGCGTCCGCTCGCACGTGCTCTCTCGGGTCGCCAAGCTGCACGGCCGGCCGCTCTCCTTCAACAACGTCCTCGACCTGAACTCGGCGCGTTCCCTGCTCTCCGACCTCGAGGGCGCCGGCTGCGTGATCGTCAAGCACAACAATCCCTGCGGGGTCGCCGAGGCGCGAGTCGATCGGCGCTGCCTACGAGGCGGCCTTCGCCTGCGATCCGATGTCGGCGTTCGGGGGCGTGATCGCGCTCAACCGCCCGGTGGACAGGAGCTCGCCGAGCGGCTCCACCAGCAGTTCATCGAGGTCCTGATCGCGCCCGGCTACGAGGAGGGGGCGCTCGAGGTCCTCCAGCAGAAGGAGGCGATCCGGATCCTCGAGGACACCGAGCGCCGCGACGCACCAGATCGAGCCCGACATCAAGCGAGTCCGCGGCGGGATCCTGGTCCAGGACCCCGACGGCACCCCGGAGCCGCGGGAGCTGATGGAGGTGCGCGACCAAGACCCAGCCGACCGACGAGCAGTGGGAGGACCTGCTGTTCGCCTGGCGGGTGGTCCGCCACGTGCGCTCGAACGCGATCGTGCTCGCCGCGGACGGCGCCACCCTCGGGATCGGCGCCGGCCAGATGAGCCGGGTCGACTCGGTGCGGCTCGCGATCGAGAAGGCGAAGGACGCGCGGGGCCCGGACGCCGAGCCGCTGCTCGCCGGCTCGGCGCTCGCCTCCGACGCGTTCTTCCCCTTCGCCGACGGCCCCCAGGCGGCGATCGACGTCGGCGCCAACGCGGTGATCCAGCCCGGCGGCTCGAAGCGCGACGCCGAGGTGATCGAGGCCTGCGACGCCGCGGGCGTCGCGATGGTCTTCACCAAGCGCGCGCCACTTCCGACACTAGGCGCGGCCCGTCACAGGGTGACCGGCGACACATACCGGGCGTTGATGTGATCGGACGCGGTTGATGACGAAACAACCTCGCGCCAGTCGGCACAGGGGGACGATGGCTGCCGGCCGAGGTCGCCCTCCCGATCGCTCCCGCCTCGACTCTCCTCGCAGTTGGCACAGACGAGGACGCACTTCCTCGCGATCGATCGCGGAGAGGTGGAATCGTCTGTCCCTCCACCAGTCGCATCCCGGTGACGTCTTCGCGCCGACCTCGCCGAGATGGGCGCGCGAGATGAGGACTGCGCGGCCGTATCCGCATACCGGCGCCGCAGCCTCCCGCCTCCGGCGACGAGCACTCGCGTTCCACTCCTGCTTACGATCCGTGTCGACCGCTTCATCCGACGCACCGCTTGCAGGACCAGCGGTAGCCTCGCCCTGGACCCGCGCTGTATTGCGCGAGCTCCGGACAGCGATGTCGGCGGGAGCGCTGATCTGAGGCCGGACGCGTCCGATCGGAGCCGGAGGACGGCCGAGCGGATCTTGAGATAGCGCGACGTCGACTTGGACCCGACGATCTTCTCCGCATTGCGAACATATGTTCGCTGAGCGTGAACCGGATAGCAAGTGCGCCCGTCCGGGGCTCGAACCCGGCCTCGCCTTAAAAGGCGCGCTCTAGCCAGCTGAGCTAAGGGGCCCCGTGAAGTGCTAGAGCCGCGGGCGCACGTACGAGTTCGGCGCGAATGCGGATCTCGGCAAAAGTCGACTACGCCGTTCGCGCGGCGGTCGAGCTGGCCGCCGGCGGCGATCAAGCCGTCAAGGGCGAGGCGATCGCCGAGGCGCAGGACATCCCGCTCAAGTTCCTCGAGAACATCCTCGGCGAGCTCAAGCACGTCGGGATCGTCGCCAGCCGGCGCGGGGCGCAGGGCGGCTACTGGCTCGCGAAGCCGGCGGAGGAGATCGTGCTCGCCGACATCGTCCGCGCCGTCGAGGGGCCGCTGGCGACGGTTCGCGGCCAGGGCCCCGAGAGCCTCGAGTACAGGGGCGAGGCGGAGCCGCTGCAGAAGGTCTGGATCGCGGTGCGCGCCAACCTCCGTGCGATCATGGACGAGGTGACGCTCGCCGACGTGGTCAGCGGCAAGCTGCCCGCCGAGGTGAGGGAGCTGAGCGAGCCGGCGGAAGCCTGGAGTCAGCGTTAGCCGTCGTCCTCGGCGACGCGACCCGGTGGTGGCTTGCCGGCTCGCTCAGCTCCTCTCGATCCTTACCCGTCCTAGGCCTTCTCCAGTTCGGGCTCGGGCGCGGCCGCGCCAGTGCTGAAGGTTCGGCTGGCGCGAGGCCTGACGAAGACGATCTGCCCCTCGGTCAGCTCCAGCTCCTCGACCTGATCCCGGGTCAGCTGAACCGAGAAGTGCTCACCTCCCTCAAGGGTGAGCTCCACCCTGACCTCGAAGCCGAGATGGACGACCCGGTCGATCAGCGCCTCGATCGTCTGCCCGTTCGGCTCGTGGCGGATCTCGACGTCGTGCGGACGAACCCACGCCTCGCCGAGGCGGTGGGCCGGCCCGACGAAGGCCATCACGAACTCCGACGCCGGATTCTCGTAGAGGTCACGCGGCTCTCCTGCCTGCTCGACCCCGCCGTCATTCATGACGATGATCTGCTCGGCGACGTCCATCGCCTCCTCCTGGTCGTGGGTGACGAAGATCGTCGTCACGTGGACCTCGTCGTGGAGGCGGCGCAGCCAGGTGCGCAGCTCCTCGCGCACCTTGGCGTCGAGGGCGCCGAAGGGCTCGTCGAGGAGCAGCACCCGCGGCTCCACCGCGAGTGCCCTGGCGAGGGCCATCCGCTGGCGCTGGCCGCCGGAGAGCTGGTTGGGGAAACGCCTGTCGAACCCGGTCAGGTGGACGAGGTCGATCAGCTGCTTGACCCGCTCGCGGATCGCGCCATTGCCCTTGCCCCGGATCTTGAGGCCGAAGGCGATGTTGTCGAACACGGTCATGTGCTTGAAGGCGGCGTAGTGCTGGAAGACGAAGCCGACGTTTCGGTCCTGGACGCGGGTCCCGGTGTTGTCCTCGCCCTCGATCAGCACCTGGCCCTCGTCGGGCTGCTCGAGCCCGGCGATCACCCGGAGCAGCGTCGACTTGCCGCTGCCGCTCGGGCCGAGCAGCGCGGTCAGGCCTCCGTCCGGCACCTTGATCGAGACGTCATCGAGGGCGACGAAGTCTCCGAAGCGCTTGGTTACGCCCTTGACCTCAATGGCCATGTCAGGCCTCCTTTTCGATCGGATGTGGAACGAACACGCCGGTCCCTGGCGTCGCATCCGTGTCGTCTTCGCCGGCCTCGCTCTTTCGAGACCGCCGTTGCAGGTAGTTCATGCTGAAGAGCACCGTGAGGGCGAGGATCGCGAGCACGATCGCCGCGGCGTAGGCGCCCGCGAGGTTGAAGTTCGTGTACTCGTTCTCGACGAAGAGCGGCAGGGTCTCCGTCTGCCCCGAGATCTTTCCGGAGACGACGCTGACGGCCCCGAACTCGCCGAGGGCGCGGGCGGTCGCCAGGACGACGCCGTAGGTGACGCCCCAGCGGATCGAGGGAAGGGTTACCCGCCAGAAGGTCTGCCATGGCGACGCGCCGAGCGTCTGGGCGGCCTGCTCCTGGTCGGTGCCGATCTCCTGAAGCACCGGCATCACCTCGCGGACCACGAAGGGAAGCGAGACGAAGACGGTGGCGAGCACCAGGCCGGGCGTCGAGAAGATGATCTGGATCCCCGCGTCGGCTAGTGGACCGCCGAACAGGCCGTCCTCGCCGTAGATCAGGAACAGGGAGAGCCCGATGACGACCGGGGAGACGGCGAAGGGCAGATCGATGACCGAGTTGATCAGCCCCTTGCCGCGGAACCTCTGGCGGACGAGCATCAGGGCGCAGAGCACGCCGAAGACCGTGTTCAGCGGCACCGCGATCCCGACGCAGACGATCGTCATCCAGAAGGCGTGGATGCCGTCCGGGCTGGTGATCGCGTCGAGCGGCGCCTGCAGGCCGTCCTCGAAGGTCCGGAAGAAGATCATCCCCAGCGGGATCACCAGGATCGCGGCCAGGTAGAAGAGCGCGAGGCCGCGCATGCCGTAGCGGACCAACGTCAAACGGGTTGCTCCTCGGCTATCGCCTCGGAGCACCCTCGCATTAGGCGCGCTCATGGCGGCTCCTCCAGCGGACGAACAGGTTGAGGGCGAAGAGGACGAGCACCGCGATCACGAGCAGCAGCACCGAGACCGCGGCGGCGGCGGTGGTGTTGTCGCTCTCGATCCGGCCGAAGATGTAGACGGAGGCGACCTGGGTGTCGAACGGGATGTTGCCGGTGATCAACACCAGGGAGCCGAACTCGCCGATCGCTCTGGCGAAGGCGAGGGCGCAGCCGGCGACGATCGCCGGGGTCAGGTTGGGGAGGATGATGCTGCGGAAGATCCGGGTGTTGGTGGCGCCCAGCGACGCGGCGGCCTCCTCCATCTCCTCGTCGAGCTCGTGGAGCACCGGCTGCACCGCCCGGATCACGAAGGGCAGGGTCACGAACAGCAGCGCCAGGCCCACCGCGATCCTCGTGTAGGTGACGTTGATGCCGACCGGGCAGTCCTGCCCGTAGAGGGCGAGCAGCGTGAGGCCGGCGACGATCGTCGGCAGCGCGAAGGGCAGGTCGATCACCGAGTTGACGAGGCGCTTGCCGCGGAACTCGTCGCGGACCAGCACCCAGGCGATCAGCGTTCCCATCACCGCGTTGATCGCGACGATGATCAGCGACGTGATCACGGTCAGCCTGATCGCGGCGACTGCCTCGGGCTCCGAGATCGCGTTCCAGAACGCGCTCAAGCCCATCGTCGGTCGAGCGCAGCACGACCGCGGCGAGCGGGATCAGCACGATCAGGCTCAGCCAGGTGAGCACGATCCCGCGGGTGAGCACCTCCCCGCCGAAGGGGGCTCGGAAGCCCACCTTCGGCGGGGTTGCAACCGCTGTGTCTGCGGGCGGAGGTGTCATCTCAGGTGCTCGTGGTTCCTCTACTCGAGCGGGGCCCCCTGCTGACGCAGGATCTCGGTGACCTTGCCCGTCTCGTCGTCGAAGAACTCATCGTCGGCCTTGGCCCAACCGCCGAACTCGGCGATCGTGAACTGGCCCGGGACCTCGGGGAACGCGTCCCGTGTTCTTCTCGAGGACCGCCGGGACAACGGGCCGGTAGTGGTAGTCGGCGAAGATCTGCTGACCCTCATCGGTGAGGATGAAGTCGAGCAGCGCCTGCGCCGCCTCCGGGTCCTGCGCCTCGGTGGTGACCGCGGCGGGGTTCTCGATCAGGATCGTCGGATCGGGAATGACGAACTCGAGATCGATTCCCTCGTCCTGCGCCTGGAGGGCCTCGTTCTCGTAGCCGATCAAGACGTCACCCTTGCCGCTGGCGAACGTCTGCAGGGAGTCGCGCGCGCTGTCGTCGAGAACGGAGGTGTTCTCGAAGATCTTCGCGACGAAGTCCAGCGCCTCCTGCTCGGACTTGCCCTGCTTGATCTGCGAGCCGTAGGCGGCCATGATGTTCCACTTCGCGCCGCCCGAGGTCGCCGGGTTGGGAGTGATGATCTCCACGTCGCCCGTGACCAGGTCCTCCCAGCCTTGGATGTTCTTCGGGTTGCCGGGACGCACCGAAAGCGTCACGACCGAGTCGGTGATGATCCCCTTGTACTGACCCGCGTTCCAGTCATCGGCGACCTTGCCGGCCTCCACCAGAGACAGCATGTCGGGCTCCAGCGAGAAGTCGACGAAGTCGGCCTGCTGGCCCGCCTCGACCGCGCGTCGCTGGTCGCCGGAGGCCCCGAACGAGGTCGAGACCTCGACGCCATCGCCTCCCGAAGTGTCCTGGAACGCGGGAATGATTCCCTCCTCGAACGCCTGCTGCGGCGTCGAGTAGGCGACCAGGTCGATGTTTCCACCGCCGCCGCCGCCGCCACCTCACCACCGTTGTCGTCGTCGCCACAGGCCGCGATCCCGAGGTCGCCGCCAGGGCGATCCCCGCGATCCCCAGCCGTGCCGCGAAGCGCGACAGACGGTTGTACTTCTCCTTGGTCATCTTCTTCCTTTTAGTCTTTTCTGATTGGTTTACTGGACAATGTTCGCGGGCACGCTAGCAGAGATCCCCACCTTCTGACTTGAAAAGGTGGGAAAGCTGATCGGGATAGGGCATTTCCCACTAGAGTGATAGAAAAAGGACTCCCCGGTCCGTTTCGCCCGGGGATTGCCGTCCCGCCGGGCGGGAATACCTAGAGCCGCATGCGCGCGATGTTCGCCACGATCGGAACGACCCAGACGTACTCGAACTCGCTGCTGATCGCGATGGCGATCATCTTCGTCGGGTCGTGGTTCGCGCAGTCGGTGACCGGGTGGACCACCTTCAACGCCGAGCAGACGGACCACGGCGAGGCGACGGTGAGCTGGTTGAGCTACATCGGCTCCGCAACCTTCTGGGAGGCGACGCTGGAGAACTGGCAATCAGAGTTCTTCGCTGTCGGCTCCTTCGCTGTCCTCGCGATCTTCCTTCGCCAGCGCGGATCCCGGAGTCGAAGCCGGTCGGGGCACCCCACGACGCGACCGGCGCCGAGGGGTGACCGGCGGGAGCCCGCCTGGGCTCTCTTCACGTTGCGCTTCGCGGCGCGTCGCTGTCTCTGGGTCGCCATCGTCAGCGCCTTCCGACCGCGGCGGCGAGCTGCCGCTTGTTCATCCTCGAGCGACCCTCGACGCCCTTCTTCTTCGCCTCCTCGTAGAGCTGATCACGAGTGCGCCCGCCGGGGCCGTGCCCGGAACGGAGCCCACCGCGCCTGCTCGAGGAGATGTCGCTGCGCGAGAGCCGGGAGGACTGGCGGGTCTTGCCCGACCGCGCGCGCTCCTTGTTCACCGTGCGGGCCGCGATCTCCTCAGCGCGATCCGCGGAGCGGCCCTGGGCGCGCTCGCTCTTCTTCACGTGCTCGTACATCCGGGCCCATTTGGTCCCCTTCTTGATGCCTCTTGGAGGCATTGCGTCCTCCTTTCCTTTCGGTCAGGGGACGGTTACCCCCCGCTCAATGCGTCAATCGCGGGGCGAGGTCGGCTCTTGGAGGCCTCAGAAGAGGCTTGTCTGCTCGAGGCGGGGCTCGCGCTCCTCGCGGTTGGCCTCCCGCTTCGCCCTGAGCCGCTCGCGCCGGCTGTAGCGCGGGTCAGTGGAGCGGTTTGGTGCTCGCACCAGGCGGCCAAGTCGCTTCCCCTCTTCCCCGCGCAGGTAGGCGCCCCGCGCGTAAAGCCGCTCATAGTGCTGCACGAGATCGGGACGGGCGGCGGAGAGCCAGGACATGAAGACCTCCTTCACCCCTGGCCGCAGGTGGAGCCCAATCCCGCTGACGAAGGTGGCGCCCGCTTCCTCGGCGATCCTGACGATCTCCTCGACCTGCTCGGGATCGTCGTTAATGCCCGGCATCAGCGGCGCCACCAGGACGCCGGAGGGGATCCCGGCCTCATTCAGCTTGGCGACCGCCTCGAGGCGCTTGCGGGGATGCGGGGTGTGCGGCTCGGTCTCGCGCCAGGCCTTCTCCTCCAGAGTGGGGACCGAGAGGTTGACGCTTATGTCCGCAACCTCGGCCAGCTCCAAGAAGATGTCCAGGTCCCGCAGCACAAGGGGGGACTTGCTCAGGACCGAGGCCGGGGTCTGGGTGTCCCGGAGCGCCTCCAACATCGGCGGCATCAGTTTGTAGCGCCCCTCGGCCCACTGGTAGGGGTCGGTGTTGGTGCCGAAGGCGACCAGCTCCCGCTTCCAGCTCGGCTTGCTGAGCTCGGCTCGCAGGAGCTCGGGCACGTTCACCTTGACAACGATCTCCCGCTCGAAGTCGCGGCCCGCGCTCAGATCGAGATAGGTGTGGCTCTGGCGGGCGAAGCAGTTGTGGCTGACCACACCATTGGCGATGAAGTCGCCGGTGCCGGTGGTGATGTCGAAGAGCTGCCGTTTCCCGACCGGCTCAATCGATTTCACCCGCAACTTCGAGTCGCTTTTCAGCGCAACGCCGTCGATCGATCGCTTCCGCGTGATCGCCGGGTCGACCAGGTGGAAGAAGCGAAGAACCTCGCGCAGCCCGCCACGAAGACGGACATTGGTGAGGCCATTGGGTTCCCCGGTCGGCTCGAGAGTGCAGTCGAAACCCAACTGACGCAGGCTCCACGTCGTCCAATCGATGATCTCTGGATCGCAGTTAGCGATCCGGAAGACACCACAGCTGTAACTTCCCTCGGCGTCGAAGATCCCTGCAAGGAATCCTTTGCACCACTCCTTTGATGAGCCTCGGGGCCAGGCGACGGCCTCTTTGATCGTTTCGAACCCCGCTCGACTCTGGTTCCGGATAGCGCGGATCTCGCGCTGGGCACCGGAAGCAGCCGCAAAGACAAACTCCTCCGAATAAATGTCGAGGTCGGCGAGGAACTCGCGAGCTCGCCGTAACGCCTCGAAGTCCGCGAGTGCCAGCCTGAACCGGTAGAGGCACTGGCCTGCGCGACTGGGCCGAGCGTCGGCGTAGGAGCTGAGATTGCCATCTCCGCGAATCAGGCCGCTGAGATAGCCGCGCCGATACACGGGCGCGTCGGTGTCGGGGCCCGCCGGAAATGCCCCTACCCCCGCCAACTCGTCGTTCGTAGTCAGATGTGGTCGCTGAAGTGGACCCCACTCAGCGCCGACCACGTGCTTCCATTTGCCGCGGCGGGTCCAGAAGCGATGATCGCCACTCGCGACCAGCTCCGTGCCGTCTTCGAGGGTGATGCGGAAGGCCTCCTTGTAGGTCTCCAGTGCGCGAGCACCTCGGTTACCTCGTAGCGTCGGTACTTCGGTCCGCGGAGCGTCCCGTAGATCCGTTCCCCGACCTCTAAATCGGCTAGTGGCTTTGTCCGACCATTCGCCAGCAGGACTGGGGTCTCCCCCCAGGCGCAATAGGTACAGGCATGGGAACAGCCTCGGAAGGCGTTGACCGTGTAGTTGAACGGCAGGTAGCTCCCGGGGACCTTGTTGAGCGCCGACTTGGCGCGGACCTCGTGAAAGTTGATCCCGAGGGCCTCGGGGGCATCGAAGGTGCGAACACGCTCCACGTCGAGGCCGGGAAGGCTGCGGCCCCGCTCTCTCTCCACCTTTTGGTCATCCCAGCGCATCGAACATATGTTCCCATAGTGGTCGGCCCGACTGTACTCGTGTAACGAAGGGTAGGAGTCAACCGTGAGGCAGATGCCGCTGACCGGTGAGGAATCCAGCTCCGCGATCGACCTGATCCCGCAGCGACCGGCCCTGAAGTCGCTCCGCGAGGCCGCTGTCGATTGCCGGGCGTGTCCCCTCTGGGAGAACGCCACGCAGACCGTCTTCGGGGAAGGGCTGAAGCGAGCGCGAGTCATGCTCGTCGGCGAGCAGCCGGGCGACCGGGAGGACCTCGAGGGGAGGCCCTTTGTCGGGCCTGCCGGCCGGATCCTCGACCAGGCGCTCGAGGAGGCCGGGATCGACCGGGGCGACGCCTACGTCACCAACGTGGTCAAGCACTTCAAGTGGACCCCGCGCGGCAAGCGCCGGATCCACCAGACCCCGAGGGCGGAGGAGATCAAGGCCTGCGCGCCCTGGATCGAGAGCGAGATCGAGGTCGTCGATCCCGAGGTGCTGGTCTGCCTCGGAGCGACCGCGGTGAAGGCCGTGATGGGCCCGAAGTACCGGGTGATGAAGGACCACGGCCGCTTCGTCGAGTCAGAGCTCGGCCGGCTGACCACCGAACCCTGCATCCGTCCGCGGTCCTGCGCGCTACCGACGAGGATCGCGAGGACGCGATGCGGCTGGTGGTCGGCGACCTGCGGAAGGTGCGCCAGCGCCTCGACGGCCCCTGATCGCTGGAAGGTGAATACTGCCGCCGTGGCCGACAAAGGAAACAGCTCCACCCGGCAGAGCATCGCGCCTACCGCGAGCTGTTTGTGTCGGCGCGACAGCTCGTCGC
>CAWABN010000001.1:0-386200 GCA_963780305.1 uncultured Solirubrobacterales bacterium | reverse complement strand
TCTACGTCCCCGGGATCGGGCACCTCGAGCTCTCGTGGGCGTGGTACGGGCTGCTCTTCCTCGTCATCGCCGGCGCCGCGAACGGCGTCAATCTGACCGACGGTCTCGACGGCCTCGCCGCCGGCACCGGAATCATCGCGCTCTTCACCTACAGCGCGATCAACGTGATCGCGTGGATCCGCTCGGGCCCGCCCGGACACCGCTTCGAGACGAAGCTCGACCTCGCGCTCGTCGGAGCGGCGCTGATCGGGGGGCTGATCGGATTCCTCTGGTACAACGCGTTCCCGGCCGAGGTCTTCATGGGCGACACCGGCTCGATGGCGATCGGCGGCGCACTGGCGGCCTTCGCGATCATGACGAAGACGATCTTCCTGCTGCTCCTGATCGGCGGCATCTTCGCGATCGAGGCGCTCTCGGTGATCCTGCAGGTCTTCTCGTTCCGCTACTGGGGGCGGCGGATCTTCCTGATGACGCCGATCCACCACCACTTCGAGATGAAAGCCTGGTCCGAGACGAAGATCATGGTCCGCTTCTGGATCGTCACGGGCCTGCTCTGCGCGGCCGCCTTCGCGCTGTACTACCGCTACTTCCGCGGGTTCCGCTGAACTGGCTGCCGGAACGCGTGCTCGTGCTCGGGCTCGCGCGCTCGGGGCTTGCGGCGGCCGCGGCGCTCGAGCGGCGCGGGGTGGAGGTCGTGCGCGCCGACCGGGAGCTCGGGAACGACGAGGATGTCGGGCTCGTCAAGGGAGTCGGCCTCCTCGTCAAGAGCCCCGGGGTGCCGGCCGAGGCTCCGCTGGTGGCTGCGGCCCGCGAACGCGGCGTCCCGGTCTGGAGTGAGATCGAGCTTGCTTCCCGGCTGCTTCCGAATCCGATCCTCGGCGTCACGGGCACGAACGGGAAGACGACGACGGCGGAATGGCTCGGCTTCATGCTCGGCGCGCCGGTGGCCGGAAACGTGGGCCGCGCGCTCTCGGAGCTCGACGGCGAGGTCGAGCCGGAGCAGCTCGTCGTGGTCGAGCTGTCCTCCTTTCAGCTCGAGGACGTCGACCGGTTCCGGCCGCGGATCGCGGTGCTGCTGAATCTCGAGCCCGACCACCTCGACCGCCACGGCTCCTTCGAGGCCTACCGCGACGCGAAGCTGCGGATCTTCGAGAACCAGACCGACGCCGACACGGCGGTGGTTCCACGTGATCTGGATCTCGCGCTTCGGGCGCAGCGGGTCGAGTTCGCGGCCGACGATCGGCTGCCGGCGGAGCCGTCGCTTCGCGGCGCCCACAACCGCGAGAACGCGGCGGCCGCGGTGGCCGCTGCGCGGGCGGCCGGTGCCGGCGAGGAAGAGATCATCCGCGGTCTGCGTGAGTTCAGGGGCGTGCCGCACCGGCTCGAGCTGGTCGCCGAGCTGGGCGGCGTCGAGTACGTCAACGACTCGAAGGCAACGAACGTGGCGGCGACGCTGCGCGCGCTCGCGGCATACGAGGACGAGCCCGTCCGCCTGATCCTCGGCGGCTCGCGGAAGGGCGAGGACTTCGCGCCGCTCGCGGCGGCGCTCGGCCCGAACGTCCGCGCGGTCTATGTGATCGGCGAGACCGCGGACGAGCTGGCGCGCGCCATCCCGGACACGATCCGCGCCGGCGACCTTGCAACCGCCGTGGAGCGGGCGGCGACGGCGGCCCAGCCCGGCGAGGTCGTGCTGCTCTCACCGGCCTGCGCGAGCTACGACCAGTTCCGCGACTTCGAAGAGCGGGGCGAGGAGTTCAAGCGGCTGGTGGCGAACCTGCCCATGTGACGAAAGGGCAGTTCGAGGCCAGGCTCCTGCTGCTGGTCAGCTTCGGGCTGGTCGCGTTCGGCCTGGTCATGGTCTACAGCGCGACCTCGGCCTCGGCGGCGCTCGAGAACGGCGACCCCGCGTACTACGTCAAGCGCCAGGCGATCTACGCCGTGCTCGGGCTGGCGCTGATGTTCGTCTTCGCCCGCTTCCGCTTCCAGGCGCTCCGCAAGCTCGCTCCCGTCCTCGTGACTATTAGCCTCGCGCTGCTCGCGGCGGTGCTCGTGCTCGGCTCGACAGTCAACGGCGCCCGCCGCTGGCTTACGTTCGGCCCCGCCGTCTTTCAGCCGTCCGAGCTGGCCAAGCTCGCGCTCGCGGTCTGGGCGGCTGCCTACCTCGCTCGGCGCCGCCCCCCGGCGACGCTGAAGGAGCTATGGCGCCCGGTCGGCGCGCTCGCCTGCGTGTTCGCCGGCCTCCTGATGCTCGAGCCCGACCTCGGGACGACGATCGCGATCTTCGTCATGCTCGGCGGGATGCTGCTCGTCGCCGGGACGCCGGTCCGCGTCCTCGGCGCAGGGTTGTCGATCGCGACGGCGCTCGGCGTCGCGGCGATCTGGTTCGAGCCCTACCGGCGGGCGCGCATCTTCAGCTTCATCAACCCCTGGCACGACGCCCAGGGCGCCGGCTTCCAGATCGTCCAGGCGATGATCGGCCTCGGCTCGGGCGGCATTTTCGGGCGCGGGTTGGGCCAGAGCATCGAGAAGGCGAACTTCCTCCCCGAGGCCCACACGGACATGATCTTCGCGATCATCGGCGAGGAGCTCGGGCTCGTCGGCGCGACCGCGCTGATCGCGGCGTATGCGACCTTCGCGTACGTCGGTCTCAGGATCGCGCTGCGCTGCCGGGATCCGTTCGGCAAGGCGCTGGCGACCGGCGTCACCATGCTCGTCTGCGGCCAGGCGGCGATCAATATCGCCGCCGTGATGGGGCTCGCGCCGCTGACCGGAATTCCGCTGCCGTTCGTCTCCTACGGAGGCTCGAGCCTGATCGTCGCTCTCGCGGGGGTCGGCATCCTCCTTAACATCGCGGTCGGTCATGGCGGAGAAGCGAGAGCTCAGGTGCGTGATCGCGGCCGGGGGCACGGCGGGACACGTGCTGCCGGCGCTCGCCGTCGCCGAGGAGCTGCAAAGTCGCGGCGTCCGGGTGACCTTCGCCGGGTCGCCGGATCGCGTCGAGGCGCGGCTCGTTCCTGAGGCCGGCTACGAGTTCGACGCATTCCGCAGCTCCGGGCTGCCCCGGCACGCCGGGGTCGCGCTCGTGCGCGCGCTGGCCACCGCGCGCGGGCTGCCCCGGCCGCGTGCCTGAGGATCCTGCGGCGGCGGCGGCCCGACGTCGTCCTCGGAGCCGGCGGTTACGTCTCCGGCCCGATGGTGCTTGCAGCCGCGCTCCGACGGACGCCGGCCGCGCTGCTCGAGGCGGATGCGCACCTCGGGCTCGCGAACCGGCTCGCGGCTCCGTTCGCGAAGCGCGTCTTCCTCGCGACGCCGATCGCCGGCCATGACGGCGCGAAGTACCGCGTCACCGGGCGCCCGGTCCCGCAGCGATCGCGAGCAGTGCCGTCGGCCGATGCGCGGCGCGTGTTCGATCTGCCCGCGGAAGGGCCGGTGCTGCTCGTGCTGGGCGGCAGCCAGGGCGCCCTGCGCGCTGAACGAGCTCGCGGTCGAGCGTTGGGCTGCCGCCGGGTCCGCCGGTTCTCCATCTCAGCGGGCGAGCGCGATTACGCCGTCCTTCGCGATCGCGTCTCGCGGCCCGATTACCGGCTGCTTCCTTTCACGGATGAGATCGGCGCGGCCTACGGTGCGGCCGACCTGGCTCTGGCCCGTGCCGGTGGCTCGTCTGGGAGCTCGCGGCCGCGGGACTTCCGGCCGTGCTCGTCCCGTATCCGCACGCGACGGCCGACCACCAGACGAAGAACGCCGGGCACCTCGAGGCTGCGGGCGGCGCGGTCGTCGTCCCCGAGGCCGAGCTCGGGCGGGTGCCCGCGCTCGTCGAGGAGCTCCTGCTCGACGCAGCGCGCCGCGAGCGCATGGGCGGGCGATGCTCGCGATCGCTCGTCCGGACGCTGCTGCGCGAGATCGCGGACGAGCTGGTGGCACTTGCCTCCGCTTGACGGTACGCCGGATCTGGTTCGTCGGCATAGGCGGCGCCGGACTTTCGGGGTACGCGCTCCTGGCTCGCGCTTGGGGCGCGGAGGTCGGCGGGTGGGACCGGGTCGAGACGCCCTATCTGGCGCTCGCTTCAGGGAGCGCTCCGGTCGAGCTCGCCCCCGAGCCGGTTGTCCCGGAAGGCTGGGACGAGGTCGTCGTCTCGACCGCGTACCGCGACCAGGCCGAGGGCAGACCGCGCGCCGAGTTTCTCGCCGAGCTCGTCTCCCTGCAGCGTCGATCGTGGTCGCCGGCGCGCACGGGAAGACGACGACTGCCGCGATGATCGCGTTCTGCCTCGACCGGCTCGGCGACGACCCGGCCTTCTTGATCGGCGGCGAGGTGCCTCAGCTCGGCGGCAACGCGCGGGCGGGTGAGGGCTGGCTCGTCGTCGAGGGAGACGAGTCCGACCGGACGATCGCCGCACTTCGCCCCGAGATCGCGGTGGTCACGAACGTCGATCTCGACCACCACAGCGAGTTCGCCTCGCGCGCCGAGGTCGAGTCGCTCTTCGCCGACTGGCTCGCGGCCGCGCCGAAAGCCGTCCGAGGCGACGAGCTCGAGCCGGTCGAGCTCGAGCTCGCGGTTCCGGGTGAGCACAACTGCCAGAACGCGGCGGTCGCCCTGGCCGCGGTCGAGCTCGCCGGCTACTCCGCGCGCGGAGGCCGCCCGCGTGCTCGGAGAGTTCCGCGGCGCGGCTCGCCGGCTCGAGCTGCGCGGACGAGGCCGGCGGCGTCGACGTCGTCGACAGCTACGCGCACCACCCGCGGAGCTCGCGGCCGACATCGCCGCAGCCTGCGCGACGGAGGCCGCGTCCTCGTCTCTCTTCCAGCCGCACCTCTACTCGCGGACGCGCCACCTCGCGCAGGAGTTCGGCGCCGCGCTTGCTTCGGCGGACGTCGTTGCGGTTACGGACGTCTATCGAGCGCGCGAGCAGCCTGTCGAAGGCGTGACCGGCAAGCTCGTCGTCGACGCGCTGGCCGAGGCGCGTCCCGGCATGGAGCTCGGTTGGACGCCGGCGGTCGAGGACGGCGTTCGCTTCCTCGCGCGCCGGGCGCGCACCGGCGACCGTGTCCTGACGCTCGGTGCGGGCGACGTCGACCGGGCGGCCGCGCTCATCCTCGAGGCGCTCGCTTGAAGATCGAGGCGGGGGTTCCGCTCGGCGCGCTATACGACGCTCGGCGCGGGCGGCGAAGCGCGCGCGTTCGCGAAGCCCTCGACCGTAGAGGAGGTCGAGGAAGCGCTGGCCTGGGCACGCGAGCGAGAGCTGCCGGTCGTCACGATCGGGCTCGGCTCGAACCTGCTCGTCGCAGACGAGGGCGTCGAGGCGCTTGTCCTCCGGCTCGGACGGCGAGCTCGCATCGGCCGAGGCTCGAGGCGAGCTACTGGTCGCCGGCGGCGGCGCGCCGAACGCCGTCTGCCTGCACCGCGCGCGCGCGGCGGGCCTGGGCGGCGTTCGAGTTCGCGTGCGCGATCCCCGGCACGGTCGGCGGCGGGGTCCGGATGAACGCGGGCGCCTACGGAGGCGATTGGTCGGAGATCCTCGAGCGGGCACTGGTCGTCGACGAGCACGGCGCGCGCTGGCAGACGCCGGCCGAGCTCGGTCTCTCGCTATCGGCACTCGGAGCTCGGCCAGGGCCAGGTCGTCGCACGAGTCGAGTTCCGGCTCGAGCCGCGGCGATCCGGACGAGATCAAGGCGAAGGTCGCCGAGCTCCAGGCGTTGCGGAAGGCCGCGCAGCCCACGAACAAGCGGACGTTCGGAAGCGTCTTCAAGAACCCCGACCACGAGCTGAGCGCCGGACGGATGCTCGAGGCCTGCGGCCTGAAGGGCCACCGGATCGGCGGCGCCCAGATCTCGCCGCGGCATGCGAACTTCATCGAAAACGCCGACGGAGCGCGCGCCGCCGACGCGATCGCACTGATGGCCGAAGCCCGCCGCCGGGCGCACGAGCAGTACGGGGTCGAGCTCGAGCACGAGGTGCAGTTCCTGGACCGCGGCCCGCTGAGCTGTAAGCGCTCCAGAGAGTCCGGTTGGGGATTTGCGGATCGCACCATTCGCCATGTCAACTCCGGGCGCGCCGCAGATTGGCGGGCTGCACAGCGCGCGTTTGAGTGCCAACCGGATTGGCGCCGTTGGCGCCGTCCCGTCACCCGCTCTCTTCCGAGCTAGGCTCGACCTGCAGAGGGAGGTGGGAAGGAGCCCCACCCATAGTTGAGGGCGGGGGTACGCGCGCGCGTGTACCTCGTACAGTGGTCGCCGCGTTTCGAGCGGCTCAGGAACGGGCGCCGGGCAGTAGGAGGAGGTCTCGGGGCGGCGAAGGGACTCCCGATGGCGGCGGTCCCGAAATCGCGTCGCGCGCGCGCGGCGGTATTGCCGTTTCCCGGGCCGGCCAGCTTCGCGGTTTCTCGCTCAAGCCCAGGCTCTGCCGTCCGGCCGCGCGCCTCTGCTCGGGTTCGCCCTCCTCGCGCTGGAGCGCTCGCCTATCTCGGCGCACGCGAGACTTCGATCTTCGCCTTGCGAACGGTCCAGATCGACGGCGCCCCGCCGCGCGTCGCCGCGCATGTGGAGCAGGCGCTCGCGCCACTCCAGGGGCGCAGCCTGCTCGCGCTGAACCAGGGAGAAGTCGAGCAGCGGCTCGCGAGGCTTTCGGACGTCGCCGCGGTTCTCGTTCGACCGCGACTTCCCGCACACGCTGCGTGTGTTCGTGACACCGGCTCATTCGATCGCCGTCCTCCGGCGCGGCATGCTCGGCCTGGATCGTCTCGAGCGACGGGCGCGTCGTCCGAACGGCCGGTCTGTTTGCCACACCGAAGACTGCCGCGGGTCTGGATTCCTCGCGGCGACGACCGTCGACGTCGGCATGACCGCTTGCCGATGCCGATGCAGCCCACGCCGTCCGGGCGCTCGCGTTGCGCGAAGCGCGCGGGTTCGGCAACCCGGATCGCGACGAGTTCGAGCCGACCGACGCGAGCTGACCTTCGTGCTCGCCCAGGGCCCCGAGCTTCGGTTCGGCGATGCCAGTCGCTGCCGCTGAAACTGGCGTCGCCGACCGATGCTTCCCCTTGTCGGAAGAACAGCGAGCGGCTACCTCGACGTCACCGTCCCCACGCGACCGATCGCAGGTGACAACCCTCAAGTCGCAGGTTGAGGTCGACTGTTGAGCCCACCGATCGACGTTGACAGCGCTGGACGAAGCCGCGTACTCTCCTGCGGCGAATGGGGCGAAACAACACACGCTCCACTAAAGCTTCAGGTCGAGCACCCTTGAGCGTCAGAGACCAAACCGGAAATTTCCTCGCCGTGATCAAAGTCGTCGGTGTCGGCGGCGGCGGTACGAATGCGGTCAACCGCATGGTCGATGCGGGGCTGACGGGCGTGGAATTCATCGCCGTCAACACGGACGCCCAGGCGCTGCTGATGTGCGATGCGGACGTCAAGATCCACATCGGCTCGCAGGCGACCCGCGGTCTTGGAGCGGGCGCCGATCCGGCGGTCGGCAAGGCGGCCGCGCAGGAGAGTCGCGACGAGCTCAAAGAGGCGCTCAAGGGCGCCGACATGGTCTTCGTCACCGCCGGCGAGGGCGGCGGCACCGGCACCGGCGCCGCGCCGATCGTCGGCGAGCTCGCCGGCTGAAGAGCTTGGCGCGCTCACGGTCGGCGTCGTCACGCGGCCGTTCTCGTTCGAAGGCCGTAAGCGCGCGCAACAGGCCGAGCGCGGCATCGAGGATCTCCGCGACACGGTCGACACGCTGATCGTGATCGAGAACGACCGCCTGCTTCAGGTGGTCGAGAAGCGAACATCGATCGTCGATGCGTTCAAGCTCGCCGACGACGTCCTGCGCCAAGGCGTCCAGGGCATCACCGACCTGATCACGATTCCCGGGTCTCGTCAACCTCGACTTCGCCGACGTGCGCACGATCATGCGGGGCGCCGGCTCGGCACTGATGGGCATCGGCGCGGCCTCCGGGGAGAACCGCGCCACCGAGGCGGCGCAGGCGGCAGTGTCGTCGCCGCTGCTCGAAGCTTCGATCGAAGGCGCCACGGGGATCCTGCTCAACGTCACCGGCGGTCAGCGAGATCGGCCTCTTCGAGGTGAACGAAGCGGCCGAGGTCGTCACCGCGGCCGCCGACCAGAATGCGAACGTCATCTTCGGCGCCGTCATCGACGAGTCGCTCGACGACGAGGTGCGCGTGACCGTGATCGCAACTGGATTCGGCCCGCACCGGACGCGCAGGCGCCGCCCTGCGCAGGCCGCCGAGTCCGAGCAGATCGCCACCGAAGAGCCGCAGCCCGCCCGCAACGAAGGCTTCGACGTCCCGGACGACGTGCTCGAAGTGCCTTCGTTCCTGCGCGACCCGTAGCGCCCGAGGTTTAGTTCGCGGCCGCTTGCGGAATGTTCCGCATCGCCCTCTCGGGCCACCTGCATGAGCAGGAGCCCGCGATGACCCGGTCCGGCCGTCCCGGCCCCTCCGATCGGCGGGGGGACCGGGACGGCTTCCTTTAGCATCAGCCGCCGGATGCAGACCCTCTTGCGGACCCCGCTCTTCGATCGCCACGTCGCGCTGGGAGCACGCATGGTGCCGTTCGCCGGCTGGGAGATGCCGGTGCAGTACGAGGGCGTGATCCCGGAGCACAGAGCAGTCCGGGCCGATTGCGGCGTGTTCGACGTCTCGCACATGGGCGAGCTCGAGGTCGAAGGCCCTCGCGCCCCGGAGCTCCTGCAATCGCTGCTCTCCAACGACCTCGGCCGCCTCGAGGACGGCGACGCCCAGTACACACTCCTGACGAACGAGGCAGGCGGGATCCTCGACGACCTGATCGTCGTATCGGCTTGATCCGTTTCGTTATCCTCTTGATCGTCAACGCGGCGAACAGAGAGATCGATTTCGAATGGCTGAAAGACCACGAGATCGCCGGCTCGGATGTGCGCGACGTCTCGGACGACTACGCGCTGCTGGCCGTGCAGGGCCCCCGCGTCCCTCGGGCGTCTCGGGCTCGACGAGGCGCCGGCGTTCACTTTTGCGGAGGGCGAGATCGACGGCATCGCCTGCATGATCAACAGGACTGGCTACACAGGCGAGCAAGGCGTCGAGCTGATGGTGCCCGCCGAGGACGCGCCCGAGCTATGGGATCGCGTCGCTGGAGCGCGGGGCAACGCCGGCCGGCCTCGGCGCCCGCGACACGCTTCGGCCTCGAGGTCTGCTACCCGCTACACGGCAACGACATCGGCCCCGAGACCGACGCGATCTCGGCCGGGCTCGGCTGGGTCTGCGCGCTCGAGAAGGAATTCACCGGTGTCGAGGAGCTGCGACGGATCAAGGACGAAGGGCCGGCAGCGGAGGCTCGCCGCGTTCGTGATGAAAGAGCGCGCGGTCCCGCGCGCAAGGCATGCCGATCGAGGGCGGGGGCGAAGTCACGTCCGGCACGCACTCGCCGATGCTCGACCGCGGCATCGGCATGGGCTATGTCCCGGCGGGGCTCGCCGCAGCCGGACACGGAGCTGACGATCGACGTACGCGGCAAGCCCCGGCGCGCCCGCGTCGTCAAGAAGCCGATCTACAAGAGGGAGGCTGAGCCCGAGTGGCGGCGATTGAGACCTACCCCGACGAGCTGCAGTACCACCCGGAGCACGACTGGGCCCGAATCGAGGCGGCGAGGCCGTCGCTCGGCATCACCTGGTACGCCCAGGACTCGCTCGGCGAGCTCGTCCATTTCGAGCCGCCTGAGCCGGGTGCCGACCATCGCGCAAGGACGAGCCTCGTACGGCGAGGTCGAATCGGTCAAAGCCGTCTCCGACGTGATCTCGCCGCTCTCCGGCGAGGTGATCGAGGTCAACCAGAAGGTCGTCGAGGCTCCCGAGACCGTGAACGAGGATCCCTATGGCGAGGGCTGGCTCGTCCGGATTCGCCTCTCAGACCCGGCCGAGGCCGAGACTCCTTGCTCGACGCCGCCGCTTACCGGCAACTCCTCGAAGACGCCTAGGACCTGCCGGATCGCGTGAGCTTCCTGTCCCTGACCGAGCAGGACCGCGAGCAGATGCTCGAGACGATCGGGGTCGACTCGATCGACGAGTTGTTCGAGCAGATACCCGTCGGCGTGCGTCTCGGCCGGGCGCTCGAGCTCGAGCCCGCCCTCTCCGAGCCCGAGCTCGTCGTTCACCTGACCGAGCTCGCCGGCGCGCAACATCGACACCGGTCGTGAGGTCTCGTTCCTCGGCGCGGGGATCTACGACCACTACGTTCCGGCCGTCGTCGACGCGGTGCTCGCCCGCGGCGAGTTCCTGACCGCGTACACGCCCTACCAGCCCGAGATGAGCCAGGGGGTGCTGCAGGCGATCTTCGAGTACCAGACCGCGATCTGCGAGCTCACCGGCATGGACGTGTCGAATGCCTCCGGCTACGACGGAACAACCGTTGCCGCGGACGCCTGCTACCTCGCCAGGCAGGCGACCGGCCGCTCGAGGGTCGTGCTCACCGAGGCGCTGAACCCGCAGGTGCGCCAGGTCGTCAAGACCTACGCACCCGGCTTCGGGCTCGACGTTGTCGAGGTTCCGCACCGAGACGGCACGACGGATCCGGACGAGCTCCGTGCAGCAGCCGGCGAGGCGGCGTGCGTGATCTTCCAGCAGCCGAACTTCTTCGGCTGCCTGGAGCCGGCGCCGGACCTCGCCGCCGCGGCCAACGACGCGGGAGCCTTGCCGGTCGCACACGTCGACCCGGTCTCGCTCGGCGTGCTCGAGGCCCCGGGCGCGTACGGGTGCGCGCTCGCGATCGGCGAAGGCCAGTCGGCCGGGAATTACCAGTCGTACGGCGGCCCGCACTATGGATTTTTGGCGGCGCGGTCCGAGTTCATCCGGCGCATGCCGGGCCGGATCTCCGGTGAGACCGTGGACTCCGAGGGCAAGCGCGGCTTCGTCCTGACGCTGCAGACGCGGGAACAGCACATTCGTCGGGAGAAGGCCACCTCCAACATCACGACGAACCAGACGTTGCTCGCGCTGGCCGGCCTCGTCCACCTCTCGTGGCTGGGACCGCAAGGGCTGCGCGAGCTGGGGGAGACCTGCCTCGCGCTCTCGCGCTACGCGAAGGAACGTCTGAGTGACGCCGGTCTGGAGCTCGTGTTTCCAGAAAAGGCAACGTTCAAGGAGTTTGCCGTACGCGTCGGACGACCCGGGAAGGAGGCGATCAGGGATGCACGCGCGGCGGGCATTCATCCCGGCTACGCGCTCGGTCGCGACTACGCGGGCCTGGACGACGCGCTGCTCGTCGCGGTGACCGAGAAGCGGACGACCGCAGAGATCGACAGCCTCGTCGAGGTGCTCGCGGCGTGAAGCTCCTTTACGAAAAGTCCCGCCCGGGCCGGCGCGCGTCCTCGTTGCCACGGCCCGGGCTTCCGGCCGCGGATGTGCCGGAGGAGCTTCGCCGCGCCAGTCCGCCCAGGCTGCCCGAGATCTCGGAGCCGGAGCTCGTCCGGCACTTCACTGCCCTCGCGGACCGAACCTTCGGTGTCGACACGGGCTTCTACCCGCTCGGCTCGTGCACGATGAAGCACAACCCGCGCGTGAACGAGCGCGTCGTCAACCTTCCCGGCTTCCGGGACCTGCATCCGCTCCAGGAGGAGGACGCGTCCCAGGGTGCGCTCGAGCTGATGTGGCGGCTGCAGGAGATCCTGGCCGAGATCGTCGGCCTGCCGTCGGTGTCGCTCCAGCCTGCCGCGGGTTCGCAGGGCGAGCTGACCGGGCTGCTGCTGATGCGCGCGTACTTCGCCGACCGTGGCGAAGGCGACCAGCGGCGCGAGATCGTGATTCCCGACACCGCGCACGGGACCAATCCGGCCAGCGTGACGATGGCGGGCTACAAGCTCGTCGATGTCAAGACCGACCCGCGCGGGAACGTCGACGTCGACGATCTGCGCGGGAAGGTCGGCCCGCAAACCGCCGGTCTGATGCTGACCAACCCCTCGACGCTCGGGCTCTTCGACGAGGGAATCGAGGAGATCACGCGGATCTTCCACGAGGCCGGCGCGCTCATGTACTACGACGGCGCGAACCTGAACGCGATCTGCGGGATCTCGAGGCCGGGCGACTTCGGCTTCGACATCGTCCACTTCAACCTGCACAAGACCTTCTCGCAGCCGCATGGGGGCGGGGGGCCGGGCGGTGGGCCGATCGCGGTTCGTGAGAGGCTCGAGCCGTATCTTCCCGTGCCCGCCGTCGTCCGTGAGGGCGAAGCGTTCCGCCTCGACTACGAGCGGCCGAAGACGATCGGCAAAGTGCGAGGCTTCTGTGGGCCGTTCGGTGTCTTCGTCCGCTCCTACGCGTACATCCGCTCCTACGGCCCGGCGCTTCGGGAGATGTCCGAGGTGGCGGTCCTGAACGCGAACTACCTGCTCGCGCGGCTGAAGGACACCTACGAGGCTCCCTTCGACCGGCTCTGCATGCACGAGTTCGTGCTCTCGGGCCGCAAGCTCAAGCGCGAGCACGGCGTCACGACGCTCGACGTCGCCAAGCGGCTGATGGACTACGGCTTTCATCCGCCGACGATCTATTTCCCCCTGATCGTTCCCGAGGCACTGATGATCGAGCCGACGGAGACCGAGGCGAAGGAAACGCTGGATGCCTTCGCCGACGCAATGCTGGCAATCGCGCGCGAGGCGGCCGGGCAGCCCGAGCTGCTGAAGGAAGCGCCGCATGTGCGACCCGTCAAGCGGCTCGACGAGGTCCGGGCCGCGAAGCAGCCCGTCGTGCGCTACCGCTTCGAGCAGCACGAGGATCCGCAGGGCGCGGGCGAGGCGCGCCAGCTCGAGGCCCAGAAGGGCGCCTAACCGGCTGCAGCGAGCTGCCCGCAAGCCGCGGCGATGTCGCGGCCGCGGGTCAGGCGGACAGTCGTCGGGATGCCGCCCCGCTGCAGCTCGGACTCGAAGGCGGCAATCGCCTTCGGCGAGGACCCCGTGAAGCTCCCGGTCGGGTTGTACGGGATCAGGTTCACCTTGAAGATCTTCGGATCGAGCAGCTCGGCAAGCGAGCGCGCCTGCTCGACGCGATCGTTCACGCCCGCGAGCATCACGTACTCGACGAAGACCTTGCGCCGCCGCAGCTCGAAGTAGCGCCGGCATTCCGCGAGGACGTCTGCGAGCGGATAACGGTCGTTGACCGGCATCAGCTGCGATCGGAGCGCAGGCTCGGCCGCGTGCAGCGAGAGCGCAAGGCGGATCGGCTCTTCGACCTCGTCGACGAACTTCCGCAGCCCGGGCAGCCAGCCGACCGTCGACACGGTCGTCCGGCGATGTGTGACGCCGAGATCCGGGAGACGACGAGCCGCCGCGATCACCTCGTCTACGTTCAGCATCGGCTCGCCCATGCCCATGAAGACGACATGGTCGATCGCTTCGAGGCGGCGGAAATGCAGGGCCTGATCGAGCATCTCGGAGGCGGTCAGGTTGCGCCGGAAGCGCATCTGGCCGGTCGCGCAGAAGGTGCAGGTGAGTGGGCAGCCGCTCTGGGAGGAGAGGCAGACCGACCGCCTCCCGTCGCGGAAGCGCATCAGCACAGCCTCCACGGGCACGCCGTCACCGGTGCGGAACAAGGTCTTGACGGTGCCGTCGCGCGAGCGAGCCTCGTGCTCGACCTCGAGCGTCGAGAACGGGATCCGCTCCGTCAGCCGGGAGCGAAGCGCCGCCGGCACATCCGTCATCTCGGCATAGCCATTTGCGCCCCGCGCGGCCCACGACCAGACCTGGCGCGCGCGAAAGCCGGGCTCCCCGTGCCGTTCGAGCGTCTCCTGCAGTGCCGCGATGTCCACCGACTGCAGAATACGGGCGTGATCGATCTCCGTTCCGACACGAAAACCCAGCCGAGCCGCGGCATGCGCGAGGCGATCGCCAACGCCGAGGTCGGCGACGAACAGCGGCGCGAGGACCCCACCGTCAACGAGCTCGAGCGGCGCGTCGCCGTGCTGCTGGGACAGGAGGAGGCCGTCTACGTCCCGACCGCGACGATGGCGAACGAGATCGCTCTTCGGACCCTGGCCGAGCCGAGCGACGAGCTGATCGCCGAGGAGAACGCCCATCTCTTGCTCTCGGAGCTCGGGGGGCCGGCGGTGCACGCCGGCCTGATGACCAGGCCGATCCGTGGCCAGGCCGGCCGGTTCGGGCCGGATGAGGTGCAGCGGATGATTCGACGGGGCGACGACACGCACTCGCCGGGGACGCGGGTCGTCGCGATCGAGAACACGCACAACGCCTCCGGCGGCCGGGTCTGGCCGCTCGAGGAGATTCGGGCGCTCGTGGCGGCCTGCCGCGAGCTCGAGCTCGCAGTCCATCTCGACGGCGCGCGCATCCTCAACGCTGCGGTGGCCAGCGGTGTTCCGGCGGCTGACATCGCGCGGGCAGTTCGACACGGTCACGCTCTGTCTCTCGAAGGGTCTCGGCTGCCCGCTCGGCGCGCTCGTTGCGGGCTCGCACGAGTTGATGAAGAGGGCGCGGCGCTTCAAGCACCAGTTCGGCGGAGCGATGCGGCAGGCCGGGATCGTCGCGGCGGCCGGCGTTTACGCGCTCGACCACAACGTCGAGCGGCTCGCCGACGACCATGTGCGGGCGCGGCGGCTGGCCGAGGGTCTGCACGCCGCTGGCGTGCCGGTCGACCTCGAGCAGGTGGAGACGAACTTCGTCCAGGTCAACGTCGGCGCCCTCGACCTCGACGCGAGCGACGCTCTCGCGAGGCTCGCCGAGGAGGGGATCGGGTTCTCGGCGACCGCGCATCCGGGCGTTCTCCGCGCGGTCACGCACCTCGATATCGACGACGATGACATCGAGCAGGCGATCGAGCGGGTCCCGCGGGCGCTCGGCGTGCTCGCTCGCGCCTGACGCCTCGCCTTCGAGCTCACCGCTCGTCGGCTGCCCATTGTTAAGGCGCGCCCAGCCTCCTCCCCGCGGCGAGCCTATCGAGCAGGGGCGCACCCGTGTGAGCCGGGAGTGCGCCGCGACTGTGGCTTTGGTCGGGCCTGTAACAACGCCCGGGGCAGGCCGGATCGCGACTCGTCAGCGGTCGCCGGCGAAGCCGAAGCCGACGACGAGCGCCACGTAGACGCCCACCAGGGCCCAGCCCTCCCAGCGTCTCGACGTGCCGTCGAAGACGACCGCGGTTACCACGACCGTCGCGAGGGCCATCGCCCCGATCTCCTCCCAGCGGAAGGCGAGCGGCAGCGCGGGCGTGACGACCCAGGCGAGAAGCGCGATCGCGGGCGTCACGAACAGCGCTACCTGGGCGCTCGACGAGACCGCGATCTCGGTCGCCAGCCGCATCTTCCCGCGCCGGGCGATCACGATCGCACCGCCGTGCTCGGCCGCGTTGCCGACGACAGCGACGACCACGACCGAGATGAAGAACTGCGAGAGCCCGGCAGCCTTCGCGAAGCCGTCGAGCGAATGGACGAGGATCTCGCTCGTCACGCGCCGTCGCAGTCGTCGCCAGGGCCAGCGCGATCAGCGCACGCCGAAGCGACCACGCGTCTGCACGTTCTTCGTACCCGGATTCGGCATGCGTTTGCCGGAAGCCCCGAAGCTGGATCGTCTGCACGACGACGTAGATGACGAGCAGGATCACAGCGATCGGGGCCGTCAAGACGGCGAGCGAATGTCGGTCCGGATCGCCGTGCCAGCCCGCGATCGAGGGAGCGAGGAAGAGCAGCACTGCCACCGCGACGAGGCCGAGCTGCAGCAGCAGCGAGTTTCGGTTGATCGGCTTGCCCGACGGACCGATTGCCATCGCCAGCCCGAGTACGAGCAGCAGGTTCGAGACGACGCTGCCGGCGAGTGAACCGCGGACGACGTTCGGGAGCCCGTCCGCGACCGCGAAGACGGCGATGATCAGCTCGGGCGCGTTCCCGAAGCTCGCGTTCAGGAAGCCGCCGATCCCCGGGCCGGTGTGCTCGGCGGCCTGCTCGGTCGATTCGCCGATCAGCCAGGCGAGCGGGACGAGGGACGCCGCGGCGAGCACGAACAGCACGACATCTCCCGGATGGAAGGCGAAGTCGACGACGAACGTGATCGGGGCGAGCGCGAGAGACGCCCAGAGGAGCTTCCGCGCCACGCCGATACCCTAACTGCGTGCCCGCGGCGGTCCTCTTCGACTGGGGTGACACCCTGATCCGCTTCGTCTACGACGAGGCTCTCGTCGAGGCCGGCCATCGCGCCGGGCTAGCCGCGCTCGGCCGCGACGACCTGCCCGAGGTGGAGCGGGTGGCGACGCACTTCCGCGAGCGCTACGAGCCGCTCTTCTGGGCGCCGGGCACGGTCGAGGAGCTCGAGTACCCCGGCCTCGTCCGCCAGTTGCTCGGCGACTTCGGGGTCGAAGTAGACGACGAGGAGCTAACCCGTTTCCTCGAGGCCGAGCACGCGGCCTGGGATCCGGCGCGCCAGGCAGCGGCGAACACGCCGGCGTTGCTGGAGGCCCTGCGGGCGAGAGGCCTCAAGCTCGGGCTCGTCTCGAACGCCTTCGATCCCGGCTGGCTGCTCCATCGCGATCTCGAGCAGATGGGGTTGGCCGAGCGCCTCGACTTCGCCGTCTTCTCGTCGGAGGTGGGCAAGCGCAAGCCGCATCCGGCGATCTTCGAGCGCGCGCTCGACGCGCTCGAGGTCGCGGCCGCCGACAGCGTTTTCGTCGGCGACCGCCTCTACGAGGACGTCAGGGGTGCCGGCGAGCTCGGGATGACGACCGTGCAGGCGCTCTGGTTCCGCGCCGACGAGCATCCCGAGGGCGGCGAGCCGGACTTCCAGGCGTTCACGCAGATGGACGTCCTGAACGTGGTCGACCGGCTCGCGGCCGCGGCCTAGCTCGCCGACACCACGCGACGCCCTAGCCCCTGACAGCGTGCTTGTCAAGTCTTGCGGAGGGTGTGTCCGTTCGCCCAAAATTCCGACATGGAGACCAAGCGCGACCTCGCGGCCCAGGCGAGCGAGCTGCCGCTGCACCCGCAGGACGAGGTCGAGTGCCGCCGCTGCGGTGTCCATTGCGACAAGGTCGTCCATCCCTCGGCCTGCGTCGAGCGGGGCTGCGCGTTCCTCTACTCGTACGAGGAGTTCGGCCACACCTACGTGGGCTGCATGCAGAAGGTCTTCGACGTCGAGATCGACCTGGATCTGCTGCGCGCCGCCGAGGCGACCGGCGAGTTCGGCGCCGTCAAGGCGACGCGGAAGCCGTTGCCGATCTGCCGCGCGGAGGTCGAGAGCTGCTACGACAGCCGCACCGAAGAGGTCGGCTGCCTCAACCCCGAGTTCTACGAGCTGCCGGTGGGCGAACCCAGCTTCCGGGTCTTCGCCGTTCTGCGTTCTAATCCCGAGCCTGCTTAGGCGGCCCTCGGCCGTCTTCGCCGAGATCCGGCCTGCGGCTTCTTCATAGCTCGGGCGTGAAGCTCTTTTAGTTTCCGCACCTGCTCGGCGTCGGGCCCGTGGCCGTCGGTGCCGGGAACCTCGAGATAGGCCGGCAGGCCCTGGAGCTTCGGATGCGAGAGGAAGACGCCGAGCTCTTCGCCGATCAGGCCTTCGCCGATGTTGTCGTGCCGGTCTCGGTTCGACCCGAGCGGGGCCTTCGAGTCGTTCACGTGCAGCGCCCGCAGCCGCTCGAGGCCGATCCGCTGGTCGACCTCGCCGAGCAGGCGGTCGAGCTCCGTCGCGGTTCGTGACGTCGTAGCCGGAGGCGTAGAGATGGCACGAGTCGAGGCAGATCCCGAGCCGCTCGTGGGCGTCCAGGGCGTCGTAGAGCGCGGCGAGCTCGCTCGATCGAGCGGCCGATCGTGTCGCCGGTGCCGGCGGTGTTCTCGATCAGCAGCCAGGTGGTCTCCGAGCAGCGTTTCGAGCGCCTTGCGCAGCGCCGGCACCACGCGCTCCAGGCCGACCTCGAAGCCCGCGCCCTGGTGTGAGCCGACGTGGAAGACGACCCCGTCGGCCTCGATCGCGGAGGCAACGTCGACCGTGTTCTCCAGAGCCGCGACCGACTTCTCGTACAGCTCGTCGTTGGGGCTCGCCAGGTTGATCAGGTAGACGGCGTGGCAGACGACGCCGCCGATCCCGGCCTCGGCGCGGCGTTCCTTGAAGCGCTCGAAGTTGGCTGGGTCGTGATTCGTCGGCCGCCAGGCGCGTGGGCTCTGCGTGAAGATCTGGACACAGTCCCCGCCGATCGCCTCGATCCGGTCGATCGCGGTGTGGATGCCGCCGGAGGTCGAGACGTGGGCGCCGAGTTGCACGCCGGTGACGCTAGCGCCTGAGGGCACCGCAGTACGCTACTGACGTGGCCGTCCGAGTCCGCTTTGCGCCGAGTCCGACCGGCTTCCTGCACATCGGCAGCGTCCACACGGCGCTCTTCAACTGGCTCTTCGCCCGTCACGAAGGCGGCGAGTTCTTGCTGCGAATCGAGAACACGGACACGAGCAGGGAGGTCGAGGCGGCGACCGACCAGATCCAGGAGTCGATGCGTTGGCTCGGTCTCGACTGGGACGGCGAGGTGACCTTCCAGCTCGACCGGATGCCCGAGGCGCAGGAAGTGGGCAACCGGCTCGTTGCGGAGGAGAAGGCCTACGAGGACGAGGGCGCGATCCGCTTCCGCATGCCGGACGAGGGCGCGACCGCCTGGGACGACCTGATTCTCGGTCGGATCGAGTACCCGAATGAGAAGCTCGAAGACGTAGTCCTCGTCCGCTCGGACGGTCGGCCGACCTACAACTTCGTCTCGCCCCTCGAAGACATGCTCGACGGGATCACGGACGTGATCCGCGGCCAGGACCACGTCCCCAACACGCCGAAGCAGCTCCAGATCCTCGCCGCGCTCGGAGCGGAGCTACCCCGGTACGCGCATGTGCCGCTACTGAACGGGCCCGATGGAAAGAAGCTCTCGAAGCGGCACGGGGCGATCACCGTCGAGGAGTTCCGCGACGCCGGGTTCATCCCAGAGGCGCTCCTCAACTACCTCGCGCTCCTCGGTTGGAGCTACGACGACCACACCGAGGTGATGAGCCGCGACGAGCTGATCGAGCGGTTCTCCCTCGAGCGGGTCGGCAAGAGCGCGGCCACGTTCGATTACGAGAAGCTGATCCACCTGAACGGGCTCTACCTCCGGGCCCTGCCGCCAGACGAGTACGCCGACCGCCTGGTCGCCTACTTGCGGGAGCAGGGCTACGACTGGCACGAGGACCTCGTTCGCAAGGTTGCGCCGCTCGTGCAGGAGAAGATCGCCACGCTGGGGGAGTTTCCGGGTTTCGCCCGCTTCTTCTTCGAGCGCGTGCCGCCCGAGGAGCCGCTCGAGGACGGCGCCGTCCTGCCGGTGGCGGCCGAGGTGCTTGCGCAGGTCGAGCCCTTCGAAGCGGCAGACGATCGAGGCCGCGCTACGTCAGCTGGCGGAACGGCTCGGTCTTAAACCGCGTCAGGCCTTCCAGCCGATCCGACTTGCCCTGACGGGGTCGAAGGTCTCGCCGGGCCTCTTCGAGAGTCTCGAGCTGCTCGGGAGGGACGAGTCGATCGCACGGATCAGCGCGCCGGAAAGCGGCTTCGGCGGCGCGAGCGGGTCGAGCGCTCGCTGAAACTCGAGCCAGGCGCGGCGGCGAAACTGCGTGGTGGGACGTGGCAGCAGCTCGTTCATCGAAAGGCCGGTCCGCGGAACGACGTGTTTACGACTTCTGGGCTATAAACGCCCGACGGCGCGAAATGGTTACGGCCGCGGCGAGTAAACGAGGACGCCGCTCGCGAACAGCGCCAGCCCCAGAGCCCAGACCGGCCAGAGCTGGAGGGTGGCTCCGGTGGCGAAGACCGTCGCCCCGCTGAGGACGAGGAGTGTCGCCGCCAGCGCGTCGCCGCGCGCGGTTGGCTCGGGCTCGGTCTCGAGCTCGGCCGGCAGCGGCTTCGGGGTCGCCACGCGTAGCCGGGCGAGCCGCACCCTGAACAGCGCTCCGCGCCACTCGGGCAGCAGCGGTTCTGCCGCGATGCCGCCGCCGTGCTCGAGTACCTCGGCGATCTCCGCGGTCGCGTCCCGGGCGCCGGCGAGAGCCGCGGCGAGCTCGGCGTGCGCGATCTCGGCGCCGGCGGGAGGGCGTAGGCCCAGTGCGAGCTCGCTGGCGGCGTGCAACGCGTACTGAAGCGACGGAAGCCGATCGAGCACGCTGTCCTCGTCGAACAGCTCGGCCGGATCGCCGGCGATCGACTCCAGCTCGGTGAGCGCCCAGGAGAGTCGTTTCCACAGGCCGGTGAGCGCTGCTGCGTAGCCCTCACGCTGCCCACTCGCGACGACAGGTCTCACAGCGCGATCTTACAGCGGAGACGTTCGTCTCCGTCCCGTTCGGTGTCGACGGCCCAGCGCGGTTCGGCGGTCGCGCCGCCGTGTCGGCGCGACCTCGCCATCGGCATCGCAAGCGATGCCTCGGCGCTACAGTGACTGCCGGCCATGGGGGGCGAGGGACACACCGTGCTTGTCGTCGACGACGACGACAGCCTGCGAATGCTCTGCCGTGTCAACCTCGAGCTCGAGGGATACCGAGTGCTCGAAGCGCCGACGGTCGAGCTGGCCCAAGAGCTGCTCCGGGACGACAGCGTCGACGTCGTGCTCCTCGACGTGCATGTCGGGTCAGGCGACGGGTTCAAGGTGCTCGGCGAGATCGGCGGCGAGCGCGTCGCTCTCTTCACCGGTAGCTACGAGGTCGACGAGCAACGCGCGGCTGAGGTGGACGCCGTGCTGCGAAAGCCCTTCACGCTCACCGACCTCTCGGAGACGGTCGGCCGGCTCGCAGCTGACGAATCACGCTTGCGCTAGATTCCCTCGCCCTATGAGCGTCACCGTCGTTCGCACACCGGCCGAGTACGAATCCCAGCTCCGCCGTTACCTCTATGACCGCTCCGAGGAAGGGCGCGCGGTCCGAGTCGGCGAGAAGGAAGTTTCCGAGCGGGCGGAGATCGTGGCCCGTTACCGCGATCTCTTCAGCCGGGAGCAGCTCGATGCACTCCGTGCGGCCGAGCAAGAGGCCGCCGATGACAACGACCGCGAGCGCCTCTACCGGCTGCGGAAGACCTGCGAGGCCGGAGTCGTCTCAGCGGAGCTCGCGGAGCGCGAGGACGCGCTCGAGAACGCCATTCTCGCGGCCCGGGTCGAGTTCAAGGGCGAAGAGCTCTCCATCCGCTCGGCGCAGGCGAAGCTCGCAGTGCTTGCGAACTACGGCGAGCGGGAAGAGCTCGGCGAGGCGGCGGGCGACCGTTCGGCCGAGTTCAACGCCGAGCGGCTCGAGGTGCTACGCGCGGCCGAGGAGCTCGAGGCCGAGATCTCGGGCGAGCCCGATCCGGTCGCCCGAAACGAGGAGGAGAAGGGGATTTCGCTGCGGGAGCTCGAGGCCGTGCTCGCGCAGGCGAGCGAGCGCTCGACCGGCGCGTACGTACTCCTCCGCGACCGCTGGTTCGAGCGGCTGCTCGGCCCGGAGCGCCCAAAGGTGCCGTCCTCGTACCACGTCGCCTACCTGCGGCGTCTCTCGCCGCTCGAGTCGACGTACACGAAGGACCGGGCCGTCGAGGTCTGCATGGACACGGTCAAGCGCCTCGGCTTCGACCTCGAGAACGAGCCGAACATCCGCCTCGATCTCGACGACCGGCCGCAGAAGTCTCCGCGCGCCTGCGTGATTCCGTCGGATCCGCCGAGCGTCGTGCATCTGATCACGCGCGCCCAGGGCGGGCTCCACGATTACCAGGCGTTCCTCCACGAGGCCGGCCACGCGCTCCATTACGCGGGCGTCGACCCGAATTTGCCCTACACGTTCCGGAACATCTCGCGCGACCACGCGCTGACCGAGATCTACTCCTACATCTTCGAGGCGATCACGCGCGAGCCCGAGTGGCACGCCCACTACTTCGGGCTCTCCGACGAGGAGGCGGCACGGAATGCAGAGGCCACGAGCTTCCTCGAGGCCGTGCTCTTTCGCCGCTACACGGCCAAGCTCCAGTTCGAGCTCGACTTCTGGTCGCGATTCAACGAGGACGGCGGCGGGCCGGACGGCTACGAGGAGCGTCTCACCGAGGCAACAGGTGTTCGTTACCGCGCCGACGCCTACCTCGCCGACATGGACGGCGGCTTCTACTCGGCCGACTACCTGCGGGCGTGGATCCGGTCGGCGCAGCTGCGCGACTACCTCGTCCGCGAGATCGGCGAGGACTGGTGGCGGACTGCCGAGACCGGTGATCGCCTGCGCGCGTTGTTCCTGGAGGGAACGCGGCCCTCGAGTGAGGAGATCGCCGCGCGGCTCGGCTACCAGCCGCTCGACACCGCGCCGCTGTTGCGCGAGCTTGGCGGCTAGCGCTATCAGCTAAGAGGCGCATACGGGATCCGAACGCGCCTGCAAATCGTGATGTTTTCGCGACTGGGGTAGCACGGGGCATCACCTGCGAGCACGCGCGTGCATCAGGAACGCTGGTGGGAGCCAACGAACGCCCCACCAGCGCTCGTATCGCTCTACGCCGCGTGCCCACCGAGCAATGGGCAGACGATCGGTGCGGCGTCTACCGGAAGCAGGTGGGGCGTGATTGTCAACAATTCGCCCTCGACCGTGTAGGTCGCTCTACCGACCTGGACGAAGACCAGCTTGCCCTCGAGTGTCCTCAGCTTCCAGATGATCCCCATCGTCATTCCCACACCTTTTTCGAAGTCGAGGATCTGGACTGTGGTGTCGACCTCGGTCAACGTATAGCCAGTTTCGAGGTTCGTATGAGAAACGTCGGCGGTGATGTGCGAAATCAGCTTGCTCGGGTCGGCAAGATCGCCGAAAACGATGTCGTTGAACTTGAGCGTGAACGAGATCTGTTCGTCGAAATCGCAGCCGTCGCCCGCCGGCCTAACGAACACATCGGAGAACATGCCCTTGTCGTGGTGAGGTCGCGCCGCGTTCGCCGCGCACGCCATGATCGCAGCACCGAGCAGCGCCGCAGCAAGCGCTAGAAATGGCCGCTTCATTTCTCCTCCTTGGTCGTACCGCAGAACAAAGAATCATCTCCCACCTCGCGGGACGGCACAAGGATGCGGCCGCAGGATGCGGCCGCAAGTCGGCGATCAGGCGAGCAGCTTTAAATAGTCGAACTCGGCCTCGTCACCGAGAACGTGCGCAGGTCTAGCCGGTCGTGACGAGATCGCCGTGGCTGACGAATTCGCCGATCCGCGCCCAGGAGAGCCCCTGAGCGTGCAGGAGGCTTACTCGCCGGTGTCGGAGGTCATGCGGATTGAACGACGGCACGCTTGGGCTCGGGCCGGGAGCCGCGGTAGCGCTCGGCGTTCAGGCTCGCCGCCTGCCCCCCGACAACCTAGTCCGCACCATGGGCGTTTGTGTGTCCTTGACCGCGAGTTTCTGGGAACGCGAGGATGGTCGGTATGGGAGTCAGGGAAGACGCTCGGGGAACGTGGTTTTTTGTTGGCGTCGGCGCGTTGATCGGGTAAGTGCTCGGCATCCTTGTAAGCGTGACCACCGACGTCCCTCTCGCGCCCGAAGCCGGGTTGATACTCGGTGCGCTCGTCGGATGGCTCTTTCGTCGGGTCAGCACGTAGCCGGAGGATGGGAAGCGCCGCGGCGCTCGTCTCGCCGGTCGGCCTTCCCTATCCGAAAGACGGGCGACGCCGACGATCGACAGCTCAATCGGTTCGCCTTGCCTCTCGGGATAGGAAGGGCTGGCGTTTTACGTCCCTCGTACGAAAATGGGCCGCCCGGCCCATGACAACAGCGGTCGCAACCTGGAGAGTGCGGATCACCGCGAGGAAATGGAACCGGGCGCTAGAGACGTTCCCGGAAGCTGCGGCGATTCCGCGAACGGGCACCCGGCTCCGTCATTCGAGGGTAGCGCGAATGGCTCCGATGCGGCGGGAGCCATTCGCGCTCGCCGCGCCGAGTGCGAGCGGGGCTGGGCGTTGGCTCTGCGGTTCAGCCGAGACCTAGAGCCAATTTCATGGGGAGCCGAATCTGCTTCCAAGGAACCTCCCCGCTGCTGCCGAAAGGGGCTCACTCGAGCCGGGGCACGCCTCTCTCCCTGGGCTGGCGGGCCGTCAGCTTGCCGCAGGCGTTCGGCGGCCAGCCCCGGCTCACCGGATTACTTCCTTTGTTCGGCGTGTAACGATGTCCTCGAGCCGAGCGGTTCCTGACTGACGGCGAGGCGCCTCTTTTGCCTTTTTGGGCAGGCAAGGCGCCTGTGGGATCGCTCGGCTCTTCTCCTTCAAGCGACATCCCGACCGCAATCGGCGTTCGGCGCCAAACACGGCCAGACTCTTGCGGCAAGCGGTGTGATTAGACACCGGAACAAAGGCAAGAACCTCAGAGGAGCCGAGCAGCTCGAGGGCCCGCTCCCGAACGGTTGCTCGGCTCCTCGCGCCTCCGACTCCCTATACGTTCAGGCAACTACAGACCTACGGGGGAAGCGGCTGACGGGAGCGGTCGCGAGGATCTTCGCGAGCCGGGGCGGACGCGGGTGTTGGGCCGGTGCGGCTGGCCGAACACCCGGCGGCGGTCGACGGGGAGAGAGGCCGTTGCCCCGGCTTTTACTCATTGGTGGGAGGGCGCCAAGGCAAGATCAAGCGACTCGGTCTCTTCCGGAGCTTCCGCGCGGTGACTTGGCCAAGCCTGTTTCCCGACGAGCTCGAGCATGAGGCGGCGCGCCGTCAGTGCGAAGCCGAGGTATGCACCGGGGTATGCACCACGCGCACAGCCCCGGCACATACGTTCCGTCTGACTCGCACGGTTGGGCGCAAGCCGCTCAGCCATTAGTCCCTGAGAGGCGCATACGGGATTCGAACCCGTGCCGCCGCCGTGAGAGGGCGGTGTCCTAGGCCACTAGACGAATGCGCCCGGCGGGGCGGAAGTCTAGCCATCAAATTCGGTCGCCGATCACGCGGCGGACCTGGTGGAGGGAGGTGATCCCTTGCGGCGCAGAGGCGCAATCGGTCTGGCGAAGGGTGGTCAGGCCTCGCCCCTCGAACGAGAGACCGGCAGCCGCCCGAAAGAGAAGAAAAACCCCGCGAGCGCGGGCCTTTCGTCGAAGCTGCGGGGCTAGGATTCGAACCTAGACTACTCGGTCCAGAGCCGAGCGTCCTACCATTAGACGACCCCGCAAGGGGCGCCATTGTAGCCGACTAGGTTTCGAGGCGGTAGGTCGGGAGCGAGGCAGCTTCTCGGCCTCTCCTTCGATGTGCGCGATCACGTCGACGTAGGGCTCGAGCCCTGAGCCTCGCAGCTTCGCGCCGAGCAGCTCGTCGACCTGGTAGATCCCGGAGGAGTTGTTCATCGTGATCTCGATCCCGATCGGGCGCTCGACGCCGTCCGCGATCGTGACGTCGTCGATCGCCGCCGCCGACAGCGAATGGATCGAGACGCGGCCGCGCTCGAACGGGATCCGCGAGCGGCCCTTCGCCATGTCCAGCGCGTCGGCGACCCTGACGATTCCGGCCTCGAGCGTCAGCGGCTTGCCGTACTCGCGGTGGCTCGTGATCGCGTGCAGGGCCTCGGACGCGATCACGGTCAACTCGGGCTCCTCGTAGAGCCCCTCCAGCAGCTCGCCGCTGCTTCGGCTCGGCGAGGAAGAGGCTGAAGTCCTCGTGGCCCTCGCGATGAACCGCCATCCCGATGCAGTGGAGCAGCGCGCCGAGCGTGACGACGATCTCCGCATCCTCGCGCTCGATCCGTAGTCGGTGACGAGCGAGGGCTCGACGCCATGCTTCGTCAGCTGTCGGAGGAGCTTCAGGGCGATGTTGGTGACGATCTGGACGTGAACCCACGAGTGGTCGTTGATCTGCATCCGCGCGACCGCGTTCACGTTCGCGACGTGCCACCAGGCCTTCAGCTGCTTGTCCTTGTTGACCCGCTCGAGCAGCGTCCGGAGCTTCCGGTTCCCGCGTGCGGGACCTTGAGCCGCATCCGCTCGACCGCCTGGCGCGGGCGTCAGTCGGGTATCGAGCTCGGCCTCCTCGGAGACCGGCTGCTCGATGCGCTCTTCGGTCTCCTTGTCGAGCGCCATCGGCGGGAGCCTAAGCGCTAGGCGACGTCCTCCGCCCAGTCGCCGTACTGAGGCGTCGCTTGCGATGCCGTCTGGAGGGCAGGCGGGCTTTGCGCGTCTGCCCGTTCTGACTGGCGCTGAGTTTGTAGCTCTACGCGACGTCCTCCGCCCAGTCCCCGTAGAGCGACGTGTAGAGGCCCTGTCTTTGCATCAGCTCGTCGTGGCTGCCCTGCTCGACGATCTGGCCGTGCTCGAGCACGACGATCAGGTCGGCGTCGCGGATCGTCGACAGCCGGTGGGCGATGATGAACGCCGTTCGGCCCGAGAGGAGCAGGCGCAGCGCCTGCTCGATCTTCCGCTCGGTGCCGATGTCGACCGAAGAGGTCGCCTCGTCGAGGATCAGGATCCTCGGGTCGGCGAGCAGCGCGCGCGCAAGCGCGATCAACTGGCGCTGGCCGAGCGAGAGCCGGCTGCCGCGCTCCTGCACCTCGGTCTCGTAGCCGTCCTCGAGGCGCAGGATGAACTCGTGCGCGCCGACAGCCTCGGCCGCTCGGACGATCTCCTCGTGCGGGCGCGTCCGGCCGGCCGAAAGCGATGTTCTCGGCGACCGTGCCCGCGAACAGGAACCCCTCCTGCGGCACGATCCCGAGCTGGCGGCGGAGCGACGCCTGGGTGACCTCGCGAAGGTCGATGCCGTCGATCGTGATCCGGCCGTCGCGCGGGTCGTAGAAGCGGGCGAGCAGCTTCGCGATCGTCGACTTGCCGGCACCCGTGTGGCCGACGAGCGCGACCGTCGTGCCGGCCGGGACGTCGAGATCGAGGTCGTGCAGGACGTCGGGCCCATTGCCGTACCCGAACCGCACGTGCTCGAAGCGGACGTGCCCTTGACCGTGGGCAGCTCGCGCGCCCCGGGCTTGTCGAGACCTGCGGTTCCTCGTCCGAGCACGTCCATGATCTTGTCGAGCGCCGCCGTCGCGGAGAGGAATGTGCTGTAGAGCTGCGAGAGCTGCTGCACCGGGTCGAAGAAGTTCTGGACGTAGAGCAGGAAGGCGAACAGGGTTCCGAGCGTCATCGCGCCCTGGAAGTAGAGGTGGCCGCCGTAGCCGAGCACCACGGCGAGCGCGACGGTGGAGACGAGGTCGACGAACGGGAAGTAGAGGGCGTTCAGGACGACCGTCTGCATGTTCGCGGCGCGGTAGTGCTCCGCTGACCTCGCGGAAGTTGGCGCTGTTCGGTCCTCGCGCGTGAAGGCCTGCACGATCCGCATCCCCGCGATGTCCTCGGCCAGCGTCGCCGTCACGAGCCCGAGCCGCTCGCGGACCGCGCATAGGCGCGCGAGGAGTAGATCCGGAACAGGATCGTGCCGACGCTCATGATCGGGATGACCGCGAGCGTCGCCAGCGCCAGCCGCCAGTCGAGGATGAAGCAGCAGGATCGCGGTGCCGATCAGGGTCAGCGTGCTCTGCACGAGCGTCGTGACGCCGTCGGTGACGAGCTGGTCGAGCGCTTCGACGTCGTTCGTCAGCCGGCTGATGATCACGCCCGCACGGTTGCGCTCGAAGAAGCCGAGCGAGAGCCGCTGCAGGTGGCCGAAGAGCTTCGATGCGCAGGTCGGCGAGGATCCGCTCGCCGACCCAGCCCGTCAGGTACGTCTGCACGTAGCTCATGCCCCAGTTCGCGAGCCCGGCGAGCAGGAAGACGGCGACGATCAGCCAGAGCGCGCCGAGGTTGTTCTTGCGTGATGCCGTCGTCGATCGCGTACTTGGCCAGGAACGGCGGGGCGAGCGCGGTCGCCGTCGCCAGGAGCAGCGAGAAGATCGAGAGCGTCGTCCGTGTCCGGTAGGGCGCGGTGAGCCGCGCGAGCGTCGCCAGCCGCCGGCGGGTCCGGCGCCACGACCAGTCCTCGACCTCGGCGCCCCGCTGCATCGTCAGGTGGCTCCCGGGCTGCCAGACCCTCATCGCGCGCGACCTCTTGCTTGTTCACGCGCGCATCCCCACCCCGGGTGGTGGCAGGTCCACCCGCCACCCGCGGTGAGCGTATCGCGGAAAAGCACACGTGTCTGTGCCGGGTCGGCGCCGAAACGGTGAATCATGCGACCTCCGCCTCTTCGGCTTCCTCATCGAGCACGCGCGCCTCGACCGCGTCAGCGAACTGCCGCTCGAGCAGGCCGTGCTCGTAGATGTCGCGGTAGACCTGGCTCGTCTCGAGCAGGTCGTCGTGGGTGCCGCGGGCGGCGATGCGCCCAGCGTCGATCACGACGATCTCGTCCGCGAGCGAGATCGTCGACAGGCGGTGAGCGATGATCAGCGTTGTCCGGCCTTCCATCGCCTCGCGCAGGCCGAGCCGGATCCGCGCCTCCGTGGTCGCGTCCACCGAAGCGGTTGCGTCGTCGAGGATCAGGATGCGCGGGTCGACGGCGATTGCCCGGGCGATCGCGAGCCGCTGGCGCTGGCCGCCGGACAGCGTGATCCCGCGCTCGCCGATCACTGTGTCGAACCCCTCCGGCAGGCGTTCGATGAACTCGTGCGCCTGGGCAAGCCGTGGCGACGTGCTCGACCTCCTCGTCGCTCAGACCCGGGGCGCCGAAGGTGATGTTCTCGCGCACCGTGGCCGAGAAGAGGAACGTGTCCTGGGAGATCGCGCCGATCTCGCTCCGGAGCGAGCGCGAGCTTCACGTCCCGCACGTCGGCGCCGTCGATCGTGACGCGCCCGGCGGTGACGTCGTAGAAGCGCGGCACGAGCGAGGTCAGCGTCGTCTTGCCCGAGCCCGTGTGTCCGATCAGCGCGATCGTCCGACCGGGCGGCACGTCGAGGTCGATGCCCTCGAGCACGGGGCGTCCCGGCATGTACTCGAACCCGACCCCTTCGAAGCGGATGTGGCCGCCCCCGGGCGGGAGCTCGCCGGCGCCGGGCCGATCGGTCACCTCCTCGGGCTCGTCGATCACCTGGAAGATGCGCTCGCCCGAGGCGGTCGCCCGCTGCGCCTGCCCGATCCACATCCCCAGCGAGCGAAGCGGCATCGACCAGCATGCCCGAGGTAGAGGTTGAAAGCGACGAAGCCGCCGACCGACAGCTCGCCGGAGGTGACCATGCGCGCGCCGACGAGCAGCACCGCCGCCTGAGCGACGAGCGGCACCCACGAGATCAGCGGGACGTAGAAGGCGCGCTGGCGGTTCGCCTTGATCGTCTGGTCGAAGACCGCCTCGGTCCGGGCCTTGAACTTCTCGCGCTCGCTCGGCTCCTGCGCGAACGACTTGACGACGTGGACGCCGACGATGTTCTCCTCGGCGACGGTCGCGACGTCGGCGAGCTTCTGCTGGACCTCGCGCAGCGTCGGGTGCGAGACGTGGCTGTAGCGATACGCGAGGACGACCAGCACGGGCGTGATCGCGAGCGCGATCAACGCCAGCTTCCACTCGAAGAACGAACAGCACCCCGGTGACGAAGACGACGGTGAGGATGTTCTGGAAGAAGAAGATCAGGCCGTAGCCGAGGAAGAAGCGCACGCCCTGGAGGTCGACGGTCGCCCGCGACATCAGCTGGCCGGTCTGGTGGCGGTCGTAGAAGCCGAACGAGAGCCGGACGAGGCGTGCGTAGAGGCTCTGCCGCAGGTCCATCTCGACCGCGAGCGCCTGCCGGCCCGAGATCATGCGGCGGCCGAACATCAGAACCGCACGAATGACGCCGAGCGCGACGACGGCGCCGACGTACATCCACAGCTTGTGCGAGTCGCGCGGCGTGAGCGCGTCGTCGATCACGTTCCTCGTTATCCAGACGAGGGCGATCTGACGCGCCCTGGTAGCCGATCGCGAACACGATCGAAATCGCCAGCGAGGCCTTGTACGGCCGGAGAAATCCGAGCAGCCGGAAGAAGGTCTGGCGGTAGCGCGGTGCTCTCGGGCATCCCTTGGAATCTAGCCGCCGGCGGCGTCGCCGATGTGAACGAGCTCGGCGCGAATCGACGCGGCCGCGCGCTCGACCAGCGCGCCGGTTTGCAGGGGAATTGAGCCAGCCGCTCGCCCCGGAGGGGTGGGGAGCGGGATCGCGACCGCGCCGTCGAGCTCGTAGCGCGCGCCGACGCACTCGGTCACGCTCTTCAGTCCGAGCAGCCGCCGTACCGCCAGGCCGCCGACCGGCGACGATCAGCTCCGGGCCGCAGCAGCCGGAGCTCCCACTCGCGCCAGAAGGAGCAGAGCTCCTGCTCGCGCGGAGTCGGCGTCCGGTCGCCGCGTCCCGAGGGCGCCTGCCCGGGTAGCAGCGCGTGACGGAGGCGCAGTAGAACGTCGCGTAGAACTCGTCCTCGTCGAGCTCGAGCCAGCGGCGAAGCGTCTGGCCGGCGCGGCCGCGCCACGGGCGGCGCTCCTCGCCCTCGACGACGCCCGGCGCCTGGCCGAACATGTAGGCGCGCTGGCCCGTGCAGCGGCTCGACGACCGGCAGCGACTCGAGCGGGTAGCCGGCCTCGACGCAGGCGCGGCAGACGCGGTTGTCGCGCTGAAGCGACGCGAGCGAGCGGTAGCGAGCGCTGCGCGCGCCGCGTCACGCGCTCACGACGACGAACCAGCGGCCCTCGTGCAGCGACCGGCCGCCGCCGAGCTCCTCGGCGAGCCCGTCGCCGGTCGAAGTAGCGCTTGTAGACCTGCCAGCGCGAGCCGTCGTTGAGGACGCGCTCCTGCCACTCGCCCGGCTCGACCGCCGTCGTGCGAGCGCGGAGTCGACGACCACGAGCTCGGCCGCGACGCGGCGCGCCTCGGCGAGAAAGGCGTCGCGGTCGTCCTCCTCGAGATGGCCGTAGAAGTAGCTCGTGAACACGCGTTCGAACGCGTCGTCCGCGAACGGGCAGCTCGAGCGCGTCGCCCTGGACGAACCGCGCCGCGGAACCTTCGCGCGCGGCGAGCTCGAGCATCGCTGCGCTCTGGTCGAGGCCGGTGATCTCTCCGCGGAGGTGCTGGGTGAGGAAGCCGGTTCCGCAGGCGACGTCGAGCGTCCGGGCGGGCGGCAGCGCCGCGAGCGTCGGCTCGAGCGCGTCGAGCTCCTCGTCCCAGCCCGGCCGGCTCGGCGCCCGTGCGAACCGCCCCTTGCCGAGCCACCAGTCGTCGTACTCGCGGCGCCCGCCGCTCGTAGTACGCCTTCACGCGTTCCTAGACTACGGGCGTGCGCTTGCCGCTCGAGTCGGTGCCGAACTTCTCCGAGGGGCGCGACCGGGCGACGCTCGACGCGCTCGGCCGGCGCCTTGTCGGCGCGGGCGCGGCTGCTCGACGTTCATGCCGACGCGGACCACAACCGCTCCGTGTTCACGCTCGTCGGCGACGAGGACGACCTGGTCGAGGCGCTGGTGGCGGCGATCGCGTGCGCGCGCGAGCGGATCGACCTGCGCCGGCACGAGGGCGCGCACCCGCGGGTCGGCGCCGCGGACGTCGTGCCGGTCGTCCCGTGCGGCCCGACGACATGGAGCGGGCGAAGCGGGCCGCGCTCGCGCTGGCGCGAGCGGATCGGCGGCGAGCTCGGCTGCCGGTGTTCCTCTACGGCGAGCTCGCGCCCGGCCGCGGGCCGGCGTTCTTCCGCCGCGGCGGGCCTCGAGGAGCTGCAGCGGCGCGTCGACGCCGGCGAGCTCGCGCCGGACTTCGGGCCGGGCGGCTCGACGACGGCCGGGCGCCGTGCTCGTCGGCGCGCGGCGACCGCTGATCGCGTTCAACGTCAACCTGCGCGGACGAGCTCGAGTCGGCGCGGGAGATCGCGGCGGTCGTCCGCGAGCGCGACGGCGGCTTCCCGGGCGTGCGCGCGCTCGGTCTCGAGCTGCCGCGCGCGGGCCTCGTGCAGGTGAGCATGAACGTCGAGGACTGGGAGGCGGCCGCGCTGCACGACATCGTCGCGCGCGATCGAGCGCGAGGCGGCTGCCCGCGGGGCAGAGGTGGCCGGCTCCGAGCTCGTCGGCCTGATGCCGGCCGGAGCCGCGGCGGCGGCCGCGGGCGCGGCGTTGCGGATCGAGGGGTTCGACGCCTCGCGCGTGCTCGAGCTGCGCCTGCTCGAGCCGGACGCAGCCGATCTGGAGTAGCAAGAGCCGGGCGCCGTTGTAGCTCTCGCTCCCGCGCAGGTCGCCATCCGTCAGACTGAGACGGCGATGGGCGACCCTGTTTCCTGGCTGGTGATCGAGGCCGGCTGGAAGGTACTTGCCTCTGACGGCAGCGAGGTCGGCCAGGTCGACGAGGTGGTCGGAGACAGCAACGCCGACATCTTCGACGGGCTCGCCGATGCGACCAGCGCGTTCGGGAAGCCGCGCTACGTGCCTTCGGAGCAGGTGGACGAGATCACCGAAGGAACCGTGCGGCTGTCGCTGACTCCGCGAGCAGGTCGAGCAGCTTGGCGAGTACCTCGAGCCCGCGACGAGCGCCGAGATCGAGCCGGACAGCAAGGGCGGCATCGGCGAGTCTGTTCGCGCCGAGGGGCGCGAGCTCGAAGGCGAAGGTGCTCGCTCCGACGCAGCGTCAGGAGCACTCGATGAACATCTGGCGCCGGATCGCTTTCTTCTTCCGGCGTCTGTTCAGCTAGCGCGCTCTATCCGGGACGCTGCCAGCCCGGTTCTGCGCGACCGCCGGGCTAGACTGGCCGCGAATGGCCCTGCGCACGGCCGTCCAGCTGACCGGCGACAACCTGACGATCGACGACGTCTGGGCGGTCGCCGTCGACCGCGCACCTGCGGCCCTCAGCGACGCGGCGCGCGACAAGATCGTGCGCGCCCGCGAGCTCGTCGAGCGCGCCGCTCACGGCACGGACGAGCACACGTACGGCATCAACACGGGCTTCGGCCGCTTCGTCTCGCGCTCCATTCCCGAGGAGCTCGCGGGCGAGCTGCAGCTCCGCCTGCTCCGCAGCCACGCGTGCGGCGTCGGCGAGCCGTATCCGGACGAGGTCGTCCGGGCGGCGATGCTCCTGCGGGCGAATGCGCTCGCGAAGGGCTTCTCCGGGCGCCCGGCCGCAGACGGTCGAGCTCCTGATCGAATGCCTGAATCGCGGCGTTTTGCCGCACGTTCCCAGCCGCGGGTCTGTCGGTGCCAGCGGCGACCTCGCGCCGCTCGCCCATCTCGCGCTGCCGCTCGTCGGGGAGGGCGAGGCTTGGGTCGACGGAGAGCGGCTGGCCGGCGCCGCGGCGCTCGCGGCGGTCGGGCTCGAGCCGATCGAGCTCGAGGCGAAGGAGGGGCTTTCGCTCGTCAACGGGACGCAGTTCATGGCCGCGTTCGGCGCCTGGCGCTGGCGCGGGCCCGACGGCTCGCGAAGGCCGCGGACATCGCCTGCGCGCTCTCGCTCGAGGCGCTGCAGGGGTCGCGCACGAGCTTCTTGCCCCAGATCCACGCGCTCGCCCGCTGCCCGGCCAGATCGATTCGGCGGCGAACGTGCTCAGGCTGCTCGACGACTCGGCGATCATCGAGTCGCACCGCTGGTGCGACAAGGTGCAGGACGCGTACTCGCTGCGCTGCGCGCCGCAGGTGCACGGCGCCTCGCGCGACCTGCTCGGCTACGTCGAGGCGACGGTCGCGGTCGAGCTGAACGCGGCGACCGACAACCCGCTCGTGCTCGTCGAGGACGAGCAGCTCGTCTCGAACGGCAACTTCCACGGGCAGCCGCTCGCCTTCGCGCTCGACGCCGCTGGCGATGGCGGTCTCCGAGCTCGCCAACATCTCCGAGCGCCGGCGTCGAGCGGCTGGTCAACCCGAGCGCTCTCCGACGGCCTGCCCCCTTTCCTCACGAACGACGGCGGGCTCAACTCCGGGTTCATGATCCCGCAGTACGTGGCCGCTTCGCTCGTCAGCGAGAACAAGGCTCTGTGCCACCCGGCGAGCGTCGACTCGATCCCGACGAGCGCCGGCCAGGAAGACCACGTTTCGATGGGGAACGCCGCGGGCCTGAAGGCCTGGCAGGTGCTGGCAAACGCCGAGCGGGCGCTCGCGATCGAGCTGCTCGCGGGCGCTCAGGCGATCGAGTTCTTCGCGCCCCTCGAGCCGGGGCTCGGGGCGCGCGCGGCGCGCGACGCGGTTCGAGCCTTGTCGCCGCGCGTCGGTCGACGACCGGTCGCTGGCGGGGGACATCGAAGCGGTCGCGCAGGCGATCCGCGACGGCAGTTTCGTTGCCGCCGTCGAGGCCGAGGTGGGCGAGCTCCGGTGAAGCGGGACGAGCCGCGTCGCTCGCGCCATCCGTTTCGAGACACCGTGATCATGTATGCCGTGCTCGCGATCGTGATCGTCGTCGTGGCGAAATTCACCGACGGCGATGTAGCGCGGGCGATTCTCGGGGCCGCGGCGTTCTTCGTCGTGGCGACCGCGTGGAGCTGGTGGCGATTTCGCCGGCGAGTCGAGCAGGAGCGCGGCGGGTGACCGCGGTCGACACGCTCGCCGCGACGGTCGAGGCGCTCTGCGGCGACCTTTCGACGATCCGCGCTCCGCGCGGAACGCGAGCTGAACGCTCGCTCGTGGGCGACCGAGGCGCCGCTGCGGATGCTGCTCAACAACCTCGACGCCGAGGTCGCCGAGCGTCCCGAGCAGCTGGTCGTCTACGGCGGCTCCGGCAAGGCCGCCCGCAACCACGACGCATTGAAGGCGATCGTCGCGTCACTGCTCGAGCTCGGCGACGACGAGACGCTGCTGGTCCAGAGCGGCAAGCCGGTGGGAGTCTTCCGAACGCACCCGGGCGCTCCGCGTGTCCTGATCGCGAACTCGCTGCTCGTGCCGCGCTGGGCGACCTGGGACGAGTTCCGCCGGCTCGAGGCGCTCGGCCTGACGATGTTCGGCCAGATGACCGCCGGGATCGTGGATCTACATCGGCACGCAGGGGATCCTCCAGGGCACGTACCAGACGTTCGCCGCGGCGGGCGAGCGGCATTTCGGCTCGCCCGACCTGCGCGGGCGGACGATCCTCACCGCCGGGCTCGGCGGCATGGGCGGGGCGCAGCCGCTCGCCGCGACGATGGCCGGCGCGGCGATCCTCTGCGTCGAGGTCGATCCGGACCGGATCCGAGCGGCGGCTCGAGACGCGCTACCTCGACGAGGCGGCCGACTCGCTCGACGACGCGCTCGCGCGGGTCCGCGCGGCCGCCGCCGAGGGCCGGCCCCTGTCGGTCGGCCTGCTCGGGAACGCGGCCGAGATCGTCCCCGAGCTCGTCGCGCGCGGCGAGCACTTCGACCTCGTCACCGACCAGACGGCCGCGCACGATCCGCTGACGGGCTACGTCCCGGCCGGGCTCTCGGTCGAGGAGGCCGCCGAGCTGCGCGCGGCGACCCGGACGAGTACCTCCGCCGCGCTCGCGAGTCGATCGCCCGCCACGTCGAGGGGCTGCTCGAGTTCGTCCGACAGGGCAGCTATGTTTTCGATTATGGCAACAACCTTACGAGGGGAGGCCTATGCAGGCGGGCGTAGAGGACGCGTTCACATACCCGGGCTTCGTCCCGGCCTATATCCGGCCGCTCTTCTGCCGGGGCATCGGGCCGTTCCGCTGGGCGGCGCTCTCCGGTGACGAGGCGGACATCGCCGCCATCGACGAGACGCTACGCGGGCTCTTCCCGGACGACGCCGCTGCTCCAGCGCTGGCTCGAGCTGGCGCCCGACCGCGTCGCGTTCCAGGGCCTGCCGGCGCGCATCTGCTGGCTCGGCTACGGAGATCGGGCGCGGGCGGGCCTCGCGATCAACGAGCTCGTTCGCTCGGGCAAGGTCAAGGCGCCGGTCGTGATCGGTCGCGACCACCTCGACTCCGGCTCGGTCGCCTCCCCGTACCGCGAGACCGAGGCGATGCGCGACGGCTCCGACGCGATCGCCGACTGGCCGATCCTGAACGCGCTGCTCAACGTGGCGGCGGGCGCGACGTGGGTCAGCGTCCATCACGGCGGCGGCGTCGGGATCGGCAACTCGATCCACGCGGGGATGGTCGTCGTCGCCGACGGCAGCGACGAGACGGCCGAGCGCCTCGAGCGCGTGCTGACGACCGACCCGGGAACGGGCGTCCTCCGCCATGTCGACGCCGGCTACGACGAGGCGATCGCGGCCGCCGCCGAGCACGGGCTCGAGCCGCCGATGCCGCCCAGTCCGCCGAGTGAGCGACCGGCCGGCGGGCCGGCGCCTGCTCGTCCGCGACCTCGCACAGCTCGCGACGCCGGCCGGCGGCGACGCGCCGCTTCGCGGGCGACGCGCTCGGCGAGCCGTCGAGGTCGCTCGCGCGACGCGTACGTCCTCTGCGAGGACGGGCGAATCGCCGCGGTCGGGCCGATGCGCGAGCTGCGGGCCGCTCGGACGCCGACGGGGCTCGAGGAGCTCGACGGCCGCGGCCTCTGCGCGGTCCCGGGGCTGGTCGACTGCCACACGCACGCGTGCTTCGCCGGCGACCGCGTCGACGAGTTCGAGCTGCGCGCGACCGGCGCGTCCTACGAGGAGCTCCACGCGGCCGGCGGCGGCATCCTCGCGACCGTGCAGGCGACGCGGGCGGCGGGCGAGGCGGGCCTGCGCGAGGCGGTCGCGCCGCCATCGCCGGTGGATGCGGCGCGCGGGCACGACGACGTTCGAGGCCAAGTCCGGCTACGGGCTCGACCGCGAGACGGAGCTCGCCTCGCTGCGCGCGATCCGGGAGGCCGGCGGGATCCCGACCTGGCTCGGCGCCCACGCCGTGCCGCCGGAGTTCGACGACGCCGACGCGTATCTCGACTTCGCGCTCGCCGAGGTGCTGCCGGACGCGGCGCGGCTCGCGGAGGCGGCGGACGTCTTCCTCGAGCGCGGCGCGTTCGACGTCGACGCAGGCGCGCCGCTACCTGACGGCGTGCCGCGCGGCCGGGCTTGCGCTTCGCCTGCACGGCGACCAGTTCACGGAGCAGGGCGCGATCCCGCTGGCGGTCGAGCTCGGCGCCCGGTCGGTCGACCACCTCGAGGCGACCGGCGACGGAGGGCGTCCGCATGCTCTGGCCGCGAGCGACGTCGTCGGCGTGCTGCTGCCGGCGAGCGCGCTCTTCCTCGACCGCCCGATGCCGCCGGCGCGGGCGCTCGTCGACGCGGGCGCGGCGATCGCGCTCGCGACCGACTTCAACCCCGGCAGCGCCTTCTGCGAGAGCCTGCCGCGTCGTCTGCTCGCTCGCGTGCACGCAGCTTCAGTCTCACGCCGGCGCGAGGCGCTCTGCGGCCTGCACCGTCAACGCCGCCCACGTCGCTCGGCCGCGCCGGCGGATCGGCCGGCTCGCGCCCGGCTACGCGGCGGACCTCGTCCTGCTCGACGCGCCCGACTGGCGCTACCTCGCGTACCACCTCGGCGGTGACCTCGTTGCGACGGTAATCGAGGGCGGCGAGGTCGCATGGAGCCGCGCCGCAGAGCGATCTGAGCGAATCGGCCGCGCTAGGCTTGCTCTATGCCTTCACGCAAGCAGCGCCGCCGCCGGGCGAAGGAACGGCGGCACGAGTACGAGTACGTCTACGTCGACGACACGGGGCAGGAAGTCGAGCCGCCTCCGGAGGACAGACCCGAGCGGGACCGGTCGCGCGACAGGGGCAACGCGAACGGCGGCAAGGCGACGCGGCAAGGCGGGCAGGCCGCTGCGGCAGGCAAGCCGCCCTCCTGGCACCGGTCGATTCGCCGCGCGCTCTTCGTTCCTGCCGCTCTTCTTCATCGTCTTCTCGCTGGTCAACAAGAGCTCGGCGATCGAAGCGCGCTTCCTCAGCTCGCTTGCCTACTCGGCGCTCTTCGTGCCGTTCAGCTACCTGATGGACCGCACCGCTTACCGGACCTACCTGCGCAGGTCCGGGCAGCGAGCCGGCGCCGAAGCGTTAGCGGCTGCAAGGCCCGGCCTACGAGGCGCGTCGCCGCGGTAGTGGCCCTCGCCCGGCCACGGCGCAAGCAGCAGGAGATCCGCGCCCCGTCCTCGGTCGAGACCGACCGCCGCTCGTCGGGCTCGAACATGCAGAGCGTCCCGGCGCCCGCCTCGACCGCTCTCATCGCCGGCCTCGACCCGCGCGATGCCTTCGACGACCAGCACGAAGGCATGCTCCTTGACCTGATGGTCGCCGAGCGACTGACCGGGCTCGAGCACGATGAACACAGCGCGCGCGGCCTCGTCGGAGTCGAGCACGACGGGCGAGCGGCTACCGCCTTCGACCTCGATCTCGTGGAGGTTCCAGCTCCGCACGAGCGGCAGATCCTAACGGGCGCTCGCGCCTGCGCGGGCCGTAGACTCGACCGTCATGAGCCTCGCCGTCGACCGCTACGAGCTCGGCCCGATCGCGACGAACTGCTACGTCGTCCGGACCTCGGACGAGGCCTCGGAGGCTGTCGTCATCGATCCCGGCGGCGACGCGGCCGAGCTCGGCCGCGAGCTCGAGCGGCTCGGCGTCACGTGCGCCGCGATCCTGATCACGCACGGGCACTGGGACCACCTCGGCGGGGTCGCCGACCTGGCCGACGCGACCGGGGCGCCCGTCCACATGGCCGCCGAGGAGCGAATCGCGCTCGAGCGAATCAACGACTTCGCGCCCGCCGAGTTGCCGCTCCGGCCCTACACGCCCGACGTCCTGCTCGAGGGCGACGAGACGCTCGAGTCTGGCCGGGATCACCTTCGAGACCGTTGCGGGTCCCGGGCCACTCGCCGGCGCACCTCGCCTACTACGCCGACGGCTGTCTCTTCTCGGGCGACGTCCTCTTCGCCGGCTCCGTCGGCCGCACCGACCTGCCGTTCGGCGACTGGGACACGCTGGTCGCCTCGATCCGCCTGCTGGCGGATCGCTTCCCACCGGAGACCGTCGTCTATTCCGGCCACGGCCCGGAGACGACGCTCGGCGACGAGCTCGCCCGCAACCCGTTCCTCGCCGAGCTGCGCGCCTCGTGAGCCCAAGTTCGAGGCGCCGCGGGGGACGCACGACGTCCTGCCGGCCGAACAGCCGCTCTGGCAGCGGGTCACGGGCGAGATCGAGCGCCTCTGCGCGCTCTACGGCTACCGGCGGATCCAGACGCCCGGTCTTCGAGGACACCGAGCTCTTCGCGCGCACGTCGGGCGCCGGCTCCGACGTCGTCCAGAAGGAGATGTACACGTTCGAGGACCGCGGCGGCCGCTCGCTGACGCTTCGCGCGGAGGCGACGGCGCCGATCTGCCGCGCGTACCTCGAGCACGGCCTGCATCGCGAGCCGCAGCCGCAGAAGCTCTACGCGGTCGCGTCGATCTACCGCTACGCCGCGCCGCAGAAGGGCCGCTACCGCGAGCACTAGCAGGCCTCGGTCGAGGCGATCGGCTCCGACGACCCCGCCCTCGACGCCGAGCTGATCCAGCTCTACTCGGAGCTCCTGCGCGCGACTTGGCGTGACCGAGTACAGGCTGGAGCTCAACTCGATCGGCGATGCGGAGTGCCGCCCCGCCTACATCGAGCGCCTGACCGCGTGGCTCGACGAGCACGACGACGTCCTCGACGAGGACGCGCGGCAGAAGCGTGCGACGACCCCGCTGCGGGTCTTCGACGTGAAGGACGAGCGCGTGCGCGCCGCGCTCGACGATGCCCCGAAGATCGGCGAGTCGCTCTGCGCCGCCTGCCGCGAGCACTTCGACGCGGTCCGGTCGTTCCTCGACGCCTACGGCGATCGACTACGAGCTCGTGCCGACGCTCGTCCGCGGCCTCGACTACTACACCCGAACGGTCTTCGAGTTCGTCGGCCCCGAGCACGGCGCGCAGAGCGCGATCTGCGCCGGTGGCCGCTACGACGGCCTGGTCGAGGAGATCGGCGGGCCCCACGACGCCGGGCGTCGGCTTCGGCGCAGGCATCGAGCGGCTGCTGCTGGCGCTCGAGCACGCCGGTGTCGAGACGCCCGCCGAAGAGCCGATCGACGTCTTCTTCGTCTGCGACGACGGCGCCGCCGCGAGCGCGTGCTCTGCCGCTGATGGCCGAGCTCCGCGCGCGCCGGGCGCGCGGCCGACACCGACTACGCAGGGCGCTCGCTCAAGGGCCAACTGACGCAGGCCGGTCGCCTGGGCGCGCGCACGACCGTCGTCGTCGGCGCCGCAGCGGCCACGATTCGCGCGGCGGGAACGCAGGACATCGAGGTTCCGCTCGACGAGCTGGCGGAGAGGCTGTCGGTATGAGCTGGCGCGACCTCGGCGCAGGAGAAGTCCGGCCCGAGCACGTCGGCGAGCGTCACACGCTCGCCGGCTGGGTCGCCCGCCGCCGCGACCACGGCGGGCTGATCTTCGTCGACCTGCGCGACGAGACCGGGATCTGCCAGCTCGTCGTCAACCCGGAACGCTCGCCCGAGGCGGCGAAGCAGGCTCACGGGATTCGCAACGAGTTCGTGCTCCAGGCGGAAGGCGAGGTCGTCGCCCGGGCGGCCGGACGCCGTCAACCCGAACCTGCCGACCGGCGAGGTCGAGCTCCAGGTCGACACGCTGCGATCGTGCTCGCGACCGCGCCGCCGCTGCCGTTTCAGCTCGACGAGGAGGGCGTCGACGAGACGCTGCGGCTCCGCTACCGCTGGCTCGACCTGCGCCGGGAGAAGATGCAGCGAAACATTCGCACGCGCGCGCGAGCGGTCTCGATCGATCCGCAGAGAGATGGAGGCGGCCGGCTTCGTCGACATCGAGACGCCGATCATGGGCAAGCCGACGCCGGAGGGCGCCCGCGACTTCCTGGTCCCGACGCGGCTGCAGCCGGGCCGCTTCTTCGCGCTGCCCCAGTCGCCGCAGATCTACAAGCAGCTGCTCGTCATCTCCGGCTTCGAGCGCTACTACCAGATCGCGCGCTGCTTCCGAGACGAGGATCTCCGCGCCGACCGCCTGCAGGAGCTCACGCAACTCGACGTCGAGATGGCGTTCCCCGACCAGGAGTTCCTCTTCGCGCTGATGGAGCAGACGATGGGAAGCGTCTGGCGCGACTGCCTCGGCGTCGAGATCGAGGCGCCGTTCCCACGGATGACCTGGGACGAGGCGCAGGCGCGCTATGGATCGGACAAGCCCGACCTGCGCTTCGGGCTCGAGATCGAGGACGCGACGGAGCTGACGCGCGGCTCCGAGTTCGGCGTCTTCGCGAACGCGCCGGCGGTCCGTTTCTTGCGCGTTCCCCAGGAGTTCTCGCGCGCCGACCTCGAGAGGCTCGAAGGGATCGCCAAGGAGTGGGGCGCGAAGGGCCTCGCGTATCTCGTCTACGACGAGGAGGGCGAGGTTCGCTCGCCGATCGCAAAGTTCCTCTCGCAGGCCGAGCTGGACGCGTTCCGGTCGGAGCCGGCGACGACGGTGCTGTTCGGGGCCGACGAGCCGGCGATGGTCGCGCGCGTGCTCGGCGCGCTCCGCCTCCACCTCGGTCGCGAGCTCGACCTGATCGACCGCGAGGCCTGGCGCTTCCTCTGGGTGACCGATTTCCCGCTGCTCGAGTGGGACGAGGAGGAGAAACGCTGGAAGGCGGTGCACCATCCGTTCACGCGCCCGAACGACGAGAGCCTGGCGCTGCTCGACTCCGACCCGGGCGCCGCACGGGCGGTCGCTTACGACCTGGTCGTCAACGGGATCGAGATCGCGGGCGGCTCCTTCCGGATCCACGAGCCCGAGCTGCAGGCGCAAGATCTTCGGCCTCCTCGACATCTCGCCCGAGGAGCAGCGCGAGAAGTTCGGCTTCCTGCTGGATGCGCTGGCGATGGGAGCGCCGCCGCACGGCGGCATCGCATCGGGCATCGACCGCCTCTCGATGGCGCTCCTCGACGAGCCGTACATCCGCGACACGGTCGCCTTCCCGAAGAACCAGGCGGGGATCGATCCGATGAGCGGCGCGCCGACCGAGGTCTCGGCGGAACAGCTCGCCGAACTAGGAATCGCGGTCATCGTCGAGAAGGACTAACGCGAAGTGGTCATGCCGCCGATGCAGTCGCCATACTTTCCGAGTTGATGGCCACGCGAGAGAGGACAACAGGCGTCGCTGACCCCGCTTCCGAGCGTCGAGGAGCTCCCGACCCTCGCCGACGGTGGTTTCGACCCGGAGCGCGTCAAGGAAGCCTTCGAGTCCTTCAGACGCCATACGACCCAGCTCCAGGTGCAGCTGCGCGTACTCCAGGCCGCCGCTCGCAGCGGCCAAGTGGAGCCGACCGGCCACGCCGTCCGGATGGACGCGCTCCACATGATCCGCGCCGCCGCCGACATGGCCGACACGATCGAGCGGGATGCACAGACCGCGTCCGCGGCCCAGTTTCGCCGCACCGAGGAAGAGGTGAGCCGGCGCCAGCGCTCGCTGCAAGAGCGCGAGCACGAGGTCGAGCGCTTCCGCCAGGAGAGCGAGCGCCAGCGCGCCGAGATCCTCAATGCGGCGCGGAACGAAGCGCGTGAGGCGCAGGCGGAGGCACAGAGGCACGCGACCGCCGAAATTCGCGAGGCAGAGGCGCGAGCGAGCAGGCTGCTCGAGCAGGCCCGGCACCAGGCGACCGAGCTGACGAACTCGGCCCGAGCCGAGGTCGAGCAGACGCTCGAGTGGGCCAGGGCGCAGGCCTCGGCTGTGATGGCTCGGGCCCAGGAGGGCGCCGAGCAGCTGCTCGCGGCGGCGGGTCTCGGCGACGAGACGATCGCCGGCGTCGCAGACAAGATCGTCGAAGCCGCCCAGGCCGCAACAGAAGCGAGCCGAGGCCCTGCCGCCTCTTCGGGCGGCGCCGAAGAGGCTTCCTCGCCCGGCGCTCCGTCCCCGCCGGCGTCGGCCGCACCGCCGCTCTCTGTCCCGGCTCCCGTTGAGCCGCCGGTCGCCGCTCCCGACGAAGAGCCGGACGGCTCGAGCTCGGCGTAAGCCGGCGCTCGACGAGCGCTAGGCTCTCGGCGTCATGCCGGCACGAATGGGGCCGCGGTTTGCGATCGAAGCGCTCTTCCTGATCGCGCTCGCAGTCGGCGTGGCCTACGCCGATCTCGCGACCAAATGGATCTTCGTCGTGATGGCTGGTGGCTGGCTCGTCGTCGCACTGCTCGAGCTGACCGCGGACCGGATCTGGGCGGCCGCCCCGCCTTGGCGGCGACCGTATTACGTTCCCGCTTCCCCGCCTCGGGCGGAGCCCGCTGCAGCGACGCCACCGCCCGCGGCAGTCGAGCCGGAGGCCGAAGCGGAACCGGAACCGGCAGCAGAGCCGGAGCCCGAACCTGAGCCGAAGCCGGAGCCCGAACTCGAGCCTGCAGCGGAGCAGGAAGTGGAGCAGGAGCCCGAGCCCGAGCCCGAGCCTGAGCCCGAAGCCGTCACCATCATCGCTCCACGGGTCGAGCCGTCCGCAGGAGCTCCTCCGGAGCCCGAGCCTGAGGCCGAGCCGGATACAGCAGAGGACGCCCGTCCCAAGCTAGAGCCGCTCGAGCCGCCCCGGAAACGCGCTTGGTTTCGCCGGCGTGAGCGCGAGGCCCCCGCTCCAGAGGCTCCAGAGATCGAGCTGCCGAAGCACGTGCGCCTGCTGCCGCCCGCGGAGCGAAGTGACCGCTCGTCCGCCGAGGTCGCCGAGCTCTTCGATCTGCCTGAGCCGAGGAGCACTCACGCCCATGAAAATGCGGACCTCCGTGACCCGCTTCCGCTCCCGGCTTGCGGGCCGGCAGCCTGCAACTAGAGGCTGCTCGGGAAGGCGACGAGCATCCGCCCATGCCTGTGCCCGAGCCGGAGCCGACGCCGGAGCCTGCACCGCCGGCGCCCGAGCCGCAGCCGCCGACCCCCGAGCCCGGAGAACCGCCACCTCAGCTTCGATCGGTGCCGCCTCCGGAGCCGGAGCGTGAGCCGGAGCCCGAAGACGCCGGGGCGCCGGAGCTCGTCGTCCGCCTGCCGCTCGACGGCGCGGAGCCGCGCGAGTGGAACGTCTGGGAGCTCGAGCGCCTCGCCCAAGCGGCCGGCGGCGGGGATCCCGCGCGCGACGAAGAGCTCGCCTTTCTTCTCCTGGAGCTGCGTCAATTTGCGAACGCCGACGGCCAGCTCTCCGTGGACTTCGATCCCGTCGTGCGCGAGTCGTTCGGCGAGCTCATCTACGCGGCGGTTTGAACCCGGCGCTCGCCCAACGCGAGGTCGCTCTCGCCGGGGTGGCTCTGCTCGCGGCGGTGGTGGCGCTTGTGGTCACCTCCCCGCGTGGAACGAACAGCGGCGGGCATCTAAGTCCGGTCGTCGTTCCCGGCGGCGGCTGGTATACGGCCCTGGCCGGTGCGCAGCCGGTGCGCTACGGCACGCGGACGAACTGCGGGGTCCTGCTGAGACCGACCACTCGCGGGGTCGTCGACTCCGTGCTTCCCTGCAACATCAGGCTGTTCGTCTCATTCGGCCACAGCCCGCGCATCCTGACCCAGGTCATCGCGCGGCGCCCGGTTGTGCCGGGCCGCCGCTTCGACGTCACCCCTGCGCTTGCCGAGAATCTTGGGATCCAGGGGATCGAGCGCATCAAGTGGGTGTACGCCCGCTAACCCGCGGCGTCGCTTGCGATGCCGTTTGGAGGGTGTGGCGAGCTTGGCCGACGCGCCCGTCTAATCCCGGTCGGTGGTAAGCCGACGCCAGGTCCACCTACCGCGAGCTAAGCTCAGTTCGTGCTCGACCCTGTGCGAGCTCTGCGTTCTCAAAGTAGAACCAACACCTAGTGAAAGGGAGCCTGCGTTCGGCTAGGGCGTTGCCCGAGGTCGGCAAGGCACCCACCTGGCAGTGCCAGGTTCGCTACGGGCGCGGAGTACCGGCAGGGTGGGGCACAACCAAGTCTTGATGGAAGGCAGCTAGCCTGGTCCTGTGATTGAGGTCGTCGGGGATTCGTCGCGGGACGGCGACGTCGCGCTTGTTCGGCTCGCCGTCGAGGGAGACCGGATCGTTGACGCCGACGCGGAAGGGCTGGAGCGCCCTCTCGCAGGCCTGACGCTGCTGGAGGCGGCGGCGGTGGCCGGCGAGACGCTCCCGGCCGATGCGCTTGCCAATGCGCTCGGCCAGCTCTTTCGGGCGGAGCCCGATCCCGATCGCGTAGCGGTGGCGATGAGCGGCGGTGTCGACAGCGCCGTCGCGTTGCTGCGCGCGGGGCCGGGAGCGATCGGCGTCACGCTGCGGCTCTGGATCGATCCTGCCGCGCCGGACTCTGAGCGCGCGTGCTGCTCGCCGGAGGCCGTGATCGCCGCGCGCGAGACCTGCCACGCGCTCGGCCTTCCGCACGTGACGCTCGACCTCCGCGACGAGTTTCGCCGGGCGGTCGTGGCTCCGTTTGTCCGCGGTTACGCCCGCGGCGAGACGCCGAATCCATGCACCCGCTGCAACGGCAGCTTTCGCTTCGCGGAGCTGCTCGCGTTCGCCGACCGGGCCGGCGCCTCGCGCCTGGCCACCGGCCACTACGCGCGGATCGTGGACCACCGAAGCCGCCGGCTGCTGGCGCGCGCCCGCGATCCAGAGAAGGACCAGACGCTACATGCTCGCCCGTCTCGACCCGCGGTTCCTCGACCGGATCTGGTTCCCGCTCGGCGAGCAGACGAAGGAAGAGACGCGGGCCGAGGCCGCGCGAGCCGGGCTCGCGGTCGCCCGCCGCACCGAGAGCCAGGAAGCGTGCTTCCTCGGCGGCGGCGACTATCGCGACTTCGTCAGCCGTCATGGCGTCTGCCGATGCCGAGGGCGAGATCGTCGACGAGCAGGGACGGCAGCTCGGCAGGCACGGCGGCTTTTGGCGGTTCACGACCGGCCAGCGCCGCGGGCTGGGCGTCTCAGCGGCAGAGCCGCTGTACGTCCTGCGCACCGATCCCGGCGCCAACACCGTGGTCGTCGGGCCGTGCGAGTCGCTGGCGGTCGAAACGATTTCTGCCCGTGGACGGTTGTACGTCCGGGTGAATCGCGCCGAGGTCAAATGGAGGTACCGGTCTCCCGCGGTCCCGGCCGCGGTTGAGGAGACCGAGCACGGGTTCCGGCTGGAGCTCGAGGCGCCGGCATACGGAGTCGCCGCCGGCCAGACCGCGGTTCTCTACGACGACGGCGTGGTCGTCGGGGCGGGCCTGCTGTGACGGCCGACCGGATCATCCTCACGATTCCTCGCGACGAGGGCTTCGAGAACGTCGCCCAGCTCGTCCTCGCGGGAGTCGCAGCCCGGCTCAACTTCACCTACGAGGTCGTTGACGATCTCGGCACCGCCCTCGAGACGCTGCTCGAACGGCGCGGGGAGGAGGGCGAGCTGACTGTCGAGCTGGAGGTCGGGGAGGACACGGTCAAGGCTGCGCTCGGCCCGTTCGCCGGCGATGGACTGCGGGCCGAGCTCGAACAGCCCGACGACGGCGTCGGCTTGCGGCGCGTGCTGGAGACAGTCGTCGACCGTTTCGCCGCGGTCGAGCGGGAAGACGGCAGCTGGATCGAGCTCGAGAAGCGCGTCGAGGGCGTCGAAAGCGCGAAGTGAAGTGATGGAGAAGAGCGACAAGGCGCTCCTCCGCCGGTATCACGAAGAGGGCGACCTGGCGGCTCGCGAGCAGTTGATCGAGCAGTACATGTCGCTCGTGCGCTCGCTGGCACGCCGCTACTCCTATCGCGGCGAGCAGTTCGAAGACCTCGTCCAGATCGGCGCCATCGGCCTGATCAAGGCGATCGACCGCTTTGACCTCGAACGCGGTGTCGAGCTGACCACGTACGCCACGCCGAACATCATCGGCGAGATCAAGCGCCACTTCCGCGACCGCGGCTGGTCGGTGCGCGTACCTCGCGGCCTGCAGGAGCTGAACATCCAGCTCTCGCGGTTGCTGGAAGAGAAGACCGTGGAGTTCGGACGGTCACCCACTATCGCCGAGCTCGCCAAAGCCGCGGAGGTCTCCGAGGAGGAAGTCCTGGAGGCGCTCGAGAGTGGCCGCGCATACAGCTCGTTGTCCCTCTCGGCGGGCCCCGGCCAGGACGACGACGGCGACCTCGACCCGCTCGAATCGCTGGGAACCGAGGAGCACGAGTACGAGGTCTCGGAGGACCGGGCCATCCTCGAGCCCGGGTTCCGCGTCCTCGAGGACCGTGAGCGCACGATCCTCCACCTGCGCTTCTTCAAGGGGTTGACGCAGTCTCAGATCGCCCAGGAGGTCGGGATCTCACAGATGCACGTCTCACGCCTGATCCGCCGCTCGCTCGAGAAGATTCGCGAGGAGATCGCAGCGGACGAGGAGGCGGGCCGGCCCCTCCGCTAGGCCGCTCGGAGGCGCGAAGGGCGGCGCCTAGAATCAACTGGCATGCGAACGACCGCCGAGCTGCGTGAGGGCTTTCTCTCCTTCTTCGAGGAGAAGGGTCACGTGCGCCGGCCCTCGGCCTCGGTGATCCCGCCTGCTGACGATCCGACCACGCTGTTCATCGTCGCCGGCATGCAGCCGATGAAGCGGTGGTTTCTCGGCGCTTGAGCAGCCGCCGCTCCGCGTGTCACCACCGTGCAGAAGGCCGTCCGCGCCGGCGGCAAACAGAACGATCTCGACGATGTCGGGCTGACCAACCGACACCTCTGCTTCTTCGAGATGCTGGGCAACTTCTCGTTCGGCGACTACTTCAAGGACGGGGCGGTCGACTACGCGTGGGAGTTCGTGATCGAGCGGCTGAAGCTCGATCCCGAGCGGGTCTGGGCAAGAGTCTTCGCGGGCGACCCTGAGCTAGGGCTGGGCGAGGACGAGGTGGCGATCGCAGTCCTGGGAGCGCTACCTGCCGCGCGAACGAATCGTCGGGCTGCCGCGCAGCGAGAACTTCTGGCAGGCGGCCGACACGGGCCCATGCGGGCCGTGCTCGGAGATGTATTACGACCGCGGCGAGAAGCATGGCTGCGGCCGGCCCGACTGCGCGCCCGGCTGCGAATGCGAGCGCTACCTCGAGTTCTGGAATCTCGTCTTCATGGAGTTCGACCTCGCCGATGACGGAACGCTGACGCCGCTCCCGCAGCAGAACATCGACACCGGCATGGGTCTCGAGCGCGCGGCGATGCTGTTGCAGGACGCCGACTCGTTGCTCGAGATCGACATCCTGCAAGCCGCTGCTCGACTGGATCGCGCGAGCGCGGAAGCGCGGACTACGGCGCGTCCGACGAGGCGACGAAGGCCTACCGAGTCGTCGTCGAGCACGCGCGGACGGCGGCCTTCCTCGTCGCCGAGGGCGTCGCGCCTTCGAACGAGGGCCGCGGTTACGTGCTCCGGCGGGTGATCCGCCGGGCCGTCCAGTTCGGGCGACGAATCGGGCTCGAGCCGCCGTTCCTCTACGAGCTGGCCGATGTCGTCCGGAAGCAGATGGGCTCGGTCTACCCGGAGCTCGAGGAGCGCCGAAGCGAGGTCGCGGACCTGATCCGTGCCGAGGAAGAGCGGTTCCGCGAGACCCTCGCTCGCGGCGAGAAGCTGTTCGAGGAGATGGTCGCAAAAGGCGAGATCACGCCGGAGGACGCGTTCCGTCTTCACGACACCTATGGGTTCCCCTGGGAGCTGACGAAGGAGCTTGCGGCCGAACGCGGGCTCGAGGTCAACGAGGAGGAGTTCACGCGCCTGATGGAGGAACAGCGGGAGCGCTCGCGTCAGGGGTCGGCTTTCGACGTCGACATCAAGATCAGCGGCTCGGCGCCGCGCACCCAGTTCGTCGGCTTCGAGCGAACAGATGTGCTGACGGCGATCCTCGCCTATGCGGATCTCGGCGACGGCACGTTCCAGGCGAAGCTCGAGCAATCCCCGTTCTACCCGGAAGGCGGCGGCCAGGTCTCCGACGCCGGCTACATCGAGAATGAGGAGACAGGCGTACGCGCCGACCTGATCAAGGCGACCCGCTTGGACGACGACCAGGTGCTGACCTTCAGCGGCGAGGGCTTCGGCGAAGGAATGCGCGTCCGCGCGGTCGTGCCGTGGTCAGTCCGTTTCCCGACGATGGCGAATCACACGGCGACGCACCTGCTGCACAAGGCGCTCCGCGACCTCCTTGGCGAGCACGTCAAGCAGGCCGGGTCAGCGGTGCGGCCCGACAAGCTGCGCTTCGATTTCACCCATCCCCAGGCGCTCTCGACCGAGGAACGGGAACGGGTCGAGCATGTCGTCAACGAGATCGTCTTCCAGAACCGCCCGGTCCGGACATTCGTGACGCCGATCGAGGAGGCTCGCAACCTCGGCGCAATGATGCTGTTCGGGGAGAAGTACGGCGAAGAGGTGCGGGTCGTCGAGATCGACGGTTACTCGCGCGAGCTCTGCGGCGGCACCCACGTGCGCTCGACGGCCGAGATCGGACCGTTCGTGATCCTCTCGGAGAGCTCCGTGGGCTCGGGCGCGCGGCGGATCGAGGCGGTGACCTCCGGCGAGGCGTTCGCCCTTCTCCACGAGCGGAGCCGCGAGGCCGAACAGCTGCGCGCGGAGCTCGTCGAGACGCGCAAGCAGGCGAAGGGGAAGACGGCGAAGGCGGAGCGCGCCGAGGTCGCGCCTCGCAGCGAGGAGGAGATCGGCGGCGTCAACGTCTACGTCGGCCGGATGAGCGACGTGACGATGGACGTCCTCCTGGCCGAGTCAGACCGCATCAAGCAGGAGCGGCAGCCGGCTGCGGTCGTGCTCGGCGGCAGCGAGGACGGGCGGGTGCACCTCGTCGCGAACTTCGACCGCTCGCTCGAGGGCAAGGTCGACGCGGTCGAGGTGATCAAGGCCGCGGCGGCCGAAGTCGGCGGCGGCGGCGGCGGCCGGGCGACAATGGCCCGCGCCGGCGGCAAGGATCCCGCCAAGCTCGACGCGGCGCTGGAACGGGCCGAAGAGGCGCTGCGAGCCGCGCTCGCGTGAAGATCGTCGCTGTCGACTACGGCTCGGCGAGAACGGGCGTCGCTGTCTCGGACCCGACCGGCACGCTTGCTAGACCAATCGGCGTGATCGAGCGTGCGGGCACCGAGGCCGGACTCGAACGCCTCGTCGAGCTGATCGCGAGCGAGGGCGCCGAGCGGGTCGTCGTCGGCATGCCGCTGACGCTCCGAGGTGAGGTCGGCGAGCAGGCGCGCGAGACCGAGCGCTTCGTCGACCAGCTGCGACATGCCGTCGACGTGCCGGTGGAGGGCTTCGACGAGCGCTTCACGACGGACCTCGCCGAGCAGGATCCCGGAAACCGTAACCTGCCGCCGGATGCCCGAGCCGCGGCGCACCTGTTGACGAGCTACCTCGCGTGGTCGAGCAGAAGCGCGGAGTAATCGCGCCGCAGCCGCGCCGCCCCGAGCGGCGCCGGCCCCCACGTCGGTCGTCATGCGGCGACGGCTCGTTGCGCTGGGCGTCCTCCTGGCCGGGTTGATCGGGATCGGCTTCGCGGTCGCGAGCGTCAGGGACCGGGGGCACAAGGCGAGCACGCCGACCGTGGCCGTGCCGCCGAAGCCTTTCCGGGTCATCTTTCCGGAGGGGTTCACCCGCCTCCAGATGGCGGCGCGTGTCAAGAGCGTCGCGCAGATCGCGACTCACGAGCGCGGCCGCAAGCCGCGCCTGAACGAGTCGGCCTACCTCGCGGCCTCCGGCCGTAAACGGTTGATCCCCGGGTTCGGACGGCGTCCGCTCGAGGGCTTCCTCTTCCCGGCGACCTACCAGTTCACGGCGCGCTCGAGCGCGGCCGAGCTCGTCAGCGCCCAGCTACAGGCCTTCCGCAGGAACTGGAGCACGGTCAATCTCGCCTACGCGCGCTCGAAGAACCTGACCCCCTACGACGTGCTGACGATCGCCTCGATGGTCGAGAAGGAGGCCGTCGCGCCGGAGGAGCGCCCGAAGATCGCGCGGGTGATCTACAACCGCCTTCACGCCGGAATGGCGCTCGGGATCGACGCGACCGTCCGCTACGCGTTCCACGTTCCGGGTACCCAGTCGCTGCTCGAGTCCCAGCTCAACTCCGACAATCCGTACAACACGCGGAAACGGGTCGGCCTGACGCCGACGCCGATCGCGAATCCGGGGCTCGCGTCGATCCAGGCGGCCGCGCATCCAGTAGCCGGCGACTGGCTCTACTTCGTCCGTAAGCCGGACAAGGTGCACCATTTCTTCACCGCCAGCGAGCGGGCGTTCATCAACTACAAGAACGCGCACGGATTCGGGTGATTGATGCTTCGACGCGGCTCGTCGCGCTGCTCGGGCAGCCGGTGGCCGGGTCGCTCTCGCCGCGGATGCAGAACGCCGCCTTCGCGGCGCGCGCGCTCGACTGGGCCTACCTCGCGTGCGACGTCGCGCCGGAGGGGCTGGCGGCGGCAGTCGGCGGCCTCGTAGCGCTCGGCTTCGGGGGCGCGAACGTCACCGCTCCTCACAAGGAAGCGGCGGCTGAGCTTTGCGACGAGGCGGAGGGCCCCGCTGTGAACACGCTCGTGTTCCGGGACGGTCGCGTGCTCGGGTTCAACACGGACAAGGCGATCGTTGCGGGCATCGAAGCCGAGCGGGTTTGCCTGATCGGCGCGGGGGGCGCGGCGAAGGCGCTGTTGCCTGCGCTCCACGGCGAGGTGCGGATCTTCTCGCGCGGTGGCGTCTGGCCGCCCGATGCCTCGGACGCCGAGCTGATCGTGAACGCGACGCCCGTCCGCGACGAGCTGCTCGCGGAGCCCCGAGCGGGACAGACCGTGGTCGATCTCGCCTACCGGGGCGACGGGCGCCCGACCGCCCTCGTCGAGGCGGCACGTGAGGCGGGTTGCGAGGTGATCGACGGCCTCGAGGCGCTCGTCCGCCAGGGGGCCGCCTCGTTCGAGCTTTGGACGGGCGTGCCGGCGCCGGTGGATGTGATGCGGGCCGCAGTACGCTCCGCCTGATGCTGACGCTGACAACCGCCGGCGAGTCGCACGGTCCGGCCCTGGTCGCGATTCTCGCCGGCTTGCCGGCTGGCCTGGTCCTCGACCGCGGCGCGATCGACGCCGACCTTCGCCGTCGCCAGCAGGGCTACGGCCGCAGTCCCCGCCAGCAGCTGGAGCAAGACGAAGTCGAGGTGCTTGCCGGTCTTCGCCACGGCCGGACGTTGGGGACGCCGCTTGCGCTCGTCGTTCGCAACCGCGATCACAAGAACTGGGCGTGGGGAATGAGCCCCTGGCCGCCCGAGGGTGAGCCTGAGGGGAAAGGGACGAAGCCGGTGACGCTGCCGCGGCCTGGTCACGCCGACCTCGCCGGCGCGCAGAAGTTCGGGCTCGAGGATGTCCGCGACGCGCTCGAGCGCGCGAGCGCGCGCCAGACGGCCGTCTCGGTCGCGGCGGGCGCCGTTGCGAAAACGCTCGTAGCGGAGATTGGCATCGCCGTACGCGGCGTCGCGCGGGCGGAGGCGGGCGCAGACGAAACCGAGGTCGACGAGGCGCGCGCAGAGCGAGACACGCTCGGCGGCGTCGTCGAGGTGCGCGCGCAGGGTGTCCCGCCGGGCCTCGGCTCCTACGCGACGAAGGAGGAGCGGCTCGACGCGCGGCTCGCCGCCGCACTGATGGGGATTCAGGCCGTCAAGGGCGTCGAGATCGGCGATGGGTTCGAGCTCGCCGGCCTCCGCGGATCGGAGGCCCACGACGAGATCGTCCGCGACGAGCGTGGGTTGCACCGGAAGACCAACCGCGCAGGGGGGATCGAGGGCGGAGTTTCGAACGGCGAGGAAATCGTCGTTCGCGCGGCGATGAAACCGCTGCCGACGCTGATGCAGCCGCTCGCCTCCGTCGATCTACGAGACCGGGGAGCCCGGCGAGGCGCTGGTCGAACGGAGCGACGTCTCGGCCGTCGAGGCGCTTGCGGTCGTGGCAGAGGCGGCCGTCGCGTGGGAGCTGGCGCGGGCGGCTCGAGAGAAGTTCGGCGGCGACGCGATGGGCGACTTCGTCGCGGCGCACAGGGCGTACTTGGAGCGGATCGACTGGCAGCCGCGGTAGGGAGGCATATCGCGCTGGTCGGCTTCATGGGCGCCGGCAAGTCGACGCTCGGGCGGGAGGTTGCGGCGCGGCTGCACCGTCCGTTTCTCGATGTGGACGCAGAGATCGAGTCGCGGGAGGGGCCGATCCCGGAGCTGTTCGAGCGAGGCGTCTTCCGGGAACTCGAGGAGCGGGCCGCGCTCGAGGCGCTGGAGATGCCGCCCGGGGTGATCGCCCTCGGCGGCGGCGCCGTCGAGACAAAGGCGATCCGCGAAGCGTTGCGTAAGCGAGCGATAACCGTGCTGGTCGAGGTCGATGTCGAGACGGCGTGGCAGCGCGTGAGCGGTAGCGACCGGCCGCTCGCGCACGACGAAGCGCGGTTCCTGGAGCTCTACGAGCGGCGGCAGCCGCTCTACGAGGAGGTCGCTGACAGCCGGGCGCACGATGCAGACGACGTCGTGCTCGCCGCCGGTGGCGTGACCATCTCGGCCATGCCCCGGGACCTGGTCCCGGGACGTGGCTCGGCCGAGCTCGTCGCGGACGAACGGGTGCTCGAGCTCCACCCGCCACCCGTGGAGGCCCGGATGCTGACGGTGCCGCCGGGCGAGGGGGCGAAGACGGTCGCGACGGCCGAACGTCTCTGGCGCGAACTCCGGCTGGACCGCAGCGGGACGCTCGTCGCGTTCGGCGGCGGGTGCACGACCGACGTCGCCGGCTTCGTCGCGGCGACCTACCTCCGCGGGATCGACTGGATCGCGGTGCCGACGACGCTCGTCGGCCAGGTCGACGCCGCGATCGGTGGCAAGACCGCGATCGACCTCCCCGAGGGGAAGAACCTCGTCGGCGCTTTCCACTGGCCGGTCCGGACGGTGATCGACCCTGCGCTCCTCGAGACCCTGCCCGAGGAACAGCGCCGCGAAGGGCTTGCCGAGGTCGTCAAGACGGGCCTGCTCGCCGGCGAACGACTCTGGGAGCTTCCCGACGCCGACCTCGTACGCCGTTGCGCCGCCTTCAAGACGGCGCTCTGCCTGAGCGACCCGTACGACCGTGGCCCGCGGCAGGCGCTCAACCTCGGGCACACGTTCGCGCATGCGCTCGAAGCCGCGGCCGGCTACGAGAACGTCACGCACGGCCGCGCGGTCGCGCTCGGGCTGCTGGCCGCGCTACGGCTGTCCGGCCGGCCGACGCACGCGGTCGAAGAGGTGCTTGCGCCTCAGCCGGTCAAGGTCGACCGCGACCGTGCCTGGGAGGCACTGCAGCGCGACAAGAAATCAACGGGCGGCGAGCTGACCCTCGTCTTGCTCGGCGACGAAGGCGGCTTCACGGCAAAGCGTGCCCGAGCACGACGTCCGCCGGGCGCTCGACGAGCTGATCGCCGACTGAGGCGCTCGCTTGCGACGCCGATCCTGAGGAAGCGCATTCTCTTTAGGGTTCCCGCGTGCGCGTTGTCGTCCTCAACGGAGTGAACCTCGACGTCATCGGCCGGCGGGAGCCGGAGGTCTACGGTGGCCTCAACATCCGGCAGCTCGAATCGAAAATCTTCGACTGGGCCGTGGAGCTCGAGCTGAACGTCAAATGCCGGCAGACGAACAGCGAGGGCGAGTACGTCGACTGGTGTCACGAGGCGCTCGACTGGGCCGACGGCGTGATCGTCAACCCTGGCGCCTGGACGCACTACAGCTACGCGATCCGCGACGCCGTCGAGCTCTTCGACGTGCCGGTTGTAGAAGTCCACCTCTCGAACATCGACCGGCGGGAGGAGTGGCGCCGCAAGTCGGTGATCTCCGACCTGACCGCGAAACGTGTGATCGGCAAGGGACCGGACGGCTATCGCGAGGCGCTCGCATATCTTGCCGGGAACGAATGAACGCCCGCGCCCAAAAACTGGCCGAGAACCTCGAAGAGCCGCTGATCGTCACCACCCCGGCGAACATCCGCTACCTGACCGGCTTCGTCAGCTCGAACGTCTCGGTCGTCGTCGAGCCGGAGCGGGTCCGGCTGTTCACCGATTTCCGTTACGCCGGGGCCGCGCGCACCGTCCCGGACGTCGAGTTCGTCGAGACGAGGCGGGAGACGATCGCCCACATGGCCGAGTTCCTCTCCGGCACGTTCGCCTTTGAGAGCACCAATCTCACCTACCGAGACTACGAGCAGCTCCGCGACGGAGGCCTCGAGCTCGTCCCGCGGATGGGCCTGGTCGAAGGGCTGCGCGCCGTCAAGGGCGAGGACGAGCTGGAGAAGATCCGCCGGTCGGCCGCAATCACGAACCAGGCGTACGAGCGGATCGCCGAGGAACGGTTCGTCGGCCGCACCGAGCGTGAGCTCGCCTGGCGGATGTTCGAGTTCTTCCACGAGCTCGGGGCCGAGGAGGAGGCGTTCGACACGATCGTCGCCGCCGGCGCGAACGGCGCCCGGCCGCACGCCGACAGCGGCGAGCGGGTGATCGAGCAGGGAACGACGGTCGTGGTCGACGCGGGGGCGGTGCTCGACGGGTACTGCTCGGACTGCACGCGTACATTCGCGACAGGCGAGCTTTCAGACGAGCTCCAGCGCGCTTACGACGTCTGTCTCGAAGCGCAGCTCAAGGGTCTCGAGGCGGCTCGCCCCGGCATCGAGGCAAAGCAGACCGACGCGGCCGCACGCGACGTGATCACGGAGGCCGGCCTCGGCGAGGCGTTCGGCCACGGCCTAGGCCACGGCGTCGGCATCGACGTGCACGAGGCGCCGCACGTGGCCCCAACGTCCACCGACACGCTCGTCGCCAACAACGTCCTCACGATCGAGCCGGGGATCTACCTGGAGGGAACCGGCGGGATCCGGATCGAGGATCTCGTCGTCATCACCGACGGTGAGCCGGAGGTGCTCACCAGCTTCCCGAAAGAGCTCGTGATGGTCAGCTGATGGCGGAGATCGTCGGCACGAACCAGTTCCGCAACGGGATGCACATCGAGCTCGACGGCGGCGTCTGGCGGATCGTCGAGTTCCAGCACGTGAAGCCCGGCAAGGGCGGCGCGTTCGTGCGGACGCGCGTCAAGAATCTCGACACCGGCGCAGTCGTCGACCGCACCTTCCGCGCGGGCGAGAAGTTCCCGCGCGTGCACACCGAGGTCAAGAACATGCAGTACCTCTACGAGTCGGGCGACGAGGTCATCTTCATGGATCAAGAGACCTACGAGCAGACCGTACTTCCCCGCGGGTCCGTCGCCGACGCGATCGAGTTCATGGAGCCGTCGTCGTCCGTCCAGATGCTGACCGTTGACGGGCAGCCGGCCGGCGTCCAGCTGCCGGCCTCGGTCGAACTGACCGTCTCGGAGACCGAACCGGGTGTCCGCGGAGACACAGTCTCGAATGTGACGAAGCCCGCGACGCTCGAGACCGGCGCCACCGTGCAGGTCCCGCTGTTCGTGAACACGGGCGACCGGATCAAGGTCGACCCCCGCGAGCGGCGCTACATCTCTCGCGCCTGAGGTTCACCCGCGCCCGAGCTAGGCTCCGGGGTCCACATGCCCGCGCTTGTCGATACGACGATCCGGCTGCTGTCCCAGGAGCCGCTGGCGGGCAGGATGCCGACGGCGGACCTGCTCCGGCTGGCCGAGACTCTGGACGGCGCCGGCTTCGCCTACCTCGAGGTCTCAGGCGGCGGGGTCTTCGACAGCGCCGTCCACCGTGGCGTCGAGAGCCCATGGGAGCGGATCAGGGCGCTCAAGGCGCGCACGAAGACGCCGCTTGCGATGGCGTTGCGAGGACGATTCCTCGTCGGTTCGCGGCCGGTCGGCGCTGATTTCGCGCGCCGATTCGTCGCCTCGGCCGCGGAGAGCGGGATCGACGTCTTCCGGCTCCACGACCCGTTGAACGACGTCTCCAACCTGCGGGAGGCGGGCGAGGCGATCACCGGAGCGGAGCGCGAGTTCGACGCCGGGCTCGTCTACGGCTCGGGCCACACGGGCGAGACAGAAGACCTCGTCGAGCAGGCGAAGAAGCTGCCCGAGCTTGGGGCCGTGCGGATCCTCCTCCACGATCCCTCGAGCTCGCTGGAGCCGCACCGCGCCCACGAGCTGGTCGGCGCGCTCCGCGAGGCGAGCGGCCTGCCGGTGGGCCTCTACTGCCAGGGCGCCGCGGGCAACGCGCTCGCGGCCGCGCTCGAAGCCGTCCGTGCAGGCGCCGACCTCGTCTCCTGCGCCCTCTATCCGATCGCGCTGACCCTGCATCGGGTCTCGGGCGAAGTGCTTGCGACCTCACTGGCCGGGCTCGGACAGGATGCCGGGGTCGACGCTGACGCTCTCTGGCGCGCGTCGGAGATCGTCGACGAGCATCTCGGAGACGAGCCCGTCACGCCGATGGCGCCGCGCATCGCCGTCCGCGCCGCCAAGCACCGGGTGCCGCCCGGCCTGGTCGCGGCGCTCGACACTCACCTGCGCCCTCAGTCCGCCGGCGACCGGCTCGACGAGGTGCTCGATGAGCTCCTTCGCGTCCGCGAGGAGGTGGGCTGGCCGCCGCTCGCCGCGCCGATCGGCCAGATTCTCGCCTCGCAGGCGCTCCTGAACGTGCTTTCCGGAACGCGTTACCTGACGATGATCGACGAGCTGCGCGCGCTCGTCGCCGGCCGCTACGGCTCGCCGCCTGGCTCGATCGATCCCACGGTTCGCCGCGCCGCTGAACTGCTTGCCGACGGCGTTCCCGAGCCGGAGCCGATCGACTTGGAGCGGCTGAGCGACGAGGCCGAGGGGCTGGCGGCGAGCGACGAGGAGCTCCTGCTACTGGCGCTCTTCGGCGACGAGGCGCGGCCGCTGCTCGAGGCAATTCGCGGCCGGCATGGGGGCGCCGACTCCCTCGGGGCGAGTGGCGTCGACCAGGCGCGCGCCGAGCGGATTCGCGAGGTCGTCCGCATCGTCCAAGAGTCGGGCGTGGGGGAGATCACGATCGACGAGGGCGGGATGCGCGTCTCGGTGCGCCGGACGCCGGATCCGATCGAGCCGGTGCTCGCGTCGGCGGCAAGCGAGGGCGCAATGGCGGAAGCGGAAGATGCGTTCTCGCCGGAAGCCCCCGGTGACGGCATCGTCCGCGTCGAGGCGCCGATGGTCGGCACTTTCTACCGGGCGCCGCAACCCGGCGCGCCGCCGTTCGTCGAGGAGGGGGACGCGGTCGGACCCGGCCAGACGCTCTGCATCCTCGAGGCGATGAAGCTGATGAACGAGGTCAAGGCGGACGTCGAGGCCGTCGTACGCGCGATCCACGTCGGCAACGCGGAGGCGGTGGAGTTCGGCCAGCTGCTCTTTGAACTGGAACCTATAAACGGAAGGCCGTTGGGACTGTGAACGTGCGTGAGACGGTCGCACCCGCAAAGCCGGCACGACCTTCAGACGGCATCGCAAGCGACGCCTCAGTCGAGCTCGAACCGATCAACGGCCGTCCACTAGGTCTCTAGCCGTGTTCTCCCGCGTCCTCGTAGCGAACCGCGGCGAAATCGCGGTCCGCGTGATCCGGGCGCTACACGAGCTCGAGATCGAGGCCGTCGCGATCTACTCGACCGCCGACAAGGACTCGATGCACGTCCGCCTCGCCGACCGCGCCGTCGCCGTTGGGCCGCCGCCCGCGTCGCAGAGCTACAAGCCTGATGCTCCAGCCGCCGATCGACTCGCAAAAGGGCCGCAAATGCTCTCCGTCATCACCCCGGCCCGCAACATGGCGCGCTACCTGCCGCGAGACCCTCGACAGCGTCGCCGCGCTGGCAGACGCCCCACGAGCACATCGTGGTCGACGGGGCATCCGACGACGGCACCGTGGAGCTGCTGCGGGGGCGCGACGACCCGAGCCTGAAGTGGACCTCGGAGCCCGACCGGGGGCAGACCGAGGCGGTGAACAAGGGGCTCGAGCGCAGCAGGGGCGAGCTGATCGGCTGGCTCAACGGCGACGACGCGTATCTGCCCGCGGCCGTCGACCGCGCGGTCGAGCACCTCGAACGCCATCCGGAGACGATGGCGATCTGCGGCGCGATCAACTACGTCGACGAGTCGGGCGCGGTCTTCCGCACCCTGACCCCGCCGAGGTTCAGCTGGCGGCGCTACCTCTACCTCGGCAGCTTCCTCCCCACCCCGACTGTGATCTTCCGGCGCCGGCTGCTCGCTCAAGCGCCGTCTCTGAACGAGGCCTACGCGGACGCCGCCGACTACGACTTCTACCTGCCGGCTCCTGCGCGGCGCCCGCGTAGACCGGATCGACGAGCCGCTGGTCAATTTCCGCTACCACCCCGCCAGCAAGACGACCGCCGATGTCTGGATCCAGCTCGACGAGGCGCAGGCGATCAGGCTCGGCTGGGCGCGGAACCCGATCGACCGGGCGGTGATGCGCGCCTGGGAAGGAACGAAGCGGGCGATCCTGCCGCGAATCTCATCCTGGCCCCACCCTGAGCCGACCGGGGCGGTGAAGCTGCTGCGCCGGCTCGGGACCCGCTCCTAGGTCGCGACTTGGCTAGACGCCCTCGTGGCTGTAGCGGGTGACCTTCCCCGCGAGCTGATCCTGGAGCGCGGTGACGTCCGCGTCGACCATCAGCTCGACCAGCTCCTTGAACTTCACCTTCGCCTCCCAGCCGAGCTTCTCGCGCGCCTTTGAGGCGTCGCCGAGGAGCACGTCGACCTCGGCGGGGCGGTAGTAGCGCGGGTCGATCTCGACGTGGTCGTCGGGATCGAGGCCCTGGCGGGCGAAGGCGATCTCGACCGCCTCCCGCACAGAGTGGGTCTCGCCGGTGGCGATCGCGAAGTCCTCGGGCTCGTCGGCCTGCAGCATCAGCCACATCGCCTCGACGTAGTCGGGCGCGTAGCCCCAGTCGCGCTGTGCGTCGAGGTTTCCGAGGTAGAGCTTGTCCTGGAGGCCGGCCGCGATCCGGGCCACCGCCCGGGTGATCTTCCGGGTGACGAAGGTCTCGCCCCGGCGTGGGGACTCGTGGTTGAAGAGGATCCCGTTGACGGCGAAGACGTCGTAGGCCTCGCGGTAGTTGACCGTCGCCCAGTAGGCGGCCACCTTCGCCACTCCGTAGGGACTGCGGGGATGGAAGGGCGTCGCCTCGGACTGCGGCGGCGGTGCCGCGCCGAACATCTCCGAGGAGGAGGCCTGGTAGAAGCGGGCCTCGACCCCGGACTCGCGCATCGCATCGAGCAGCCGCAGCGTCCCAGCCGCGGTGATGTCGAAGGTGTACTCGGGGATGTCGAAGGAGACCCGGACGTGGCTCTGGGCGCCGAGGTTGTAGATCTCCTCCGGCTGGAGCTCATAGAGCAGCTTGGTCAGGGCCACCGCGTCGCCGAGGTCCCCGTAATGGGTGAACAGGCGGGTGCCGCTCTCGTGGGGGTCCTGGTAGAGGTGGTCGATCCGCTCGGTGTTGAAGCTGGAGGAGCGGCGGACGATCCCGTGCACCTCGTAGCCCTTCTCGAGCAGCAGCTCGGCCAGATAGGAGCCGTCCTGTCCGGAGATCCCGGTGATCAGGGCGCGCTTCTCGGTTCCCGGGACCCGCGGCCGAGGGGTGTGAGACGCGCTCTTTGCGTTCTCGCTCATCGGAAGACGAGACTGTAGATGGCCCGCTCGATCGGGGCGGGCAGCGGTCGCCAGGCCCAGTAGGTGCGGTAGAGGAGCCTCCCGGCGGGCCCGAGATCGGTCTCGGCGGCGAACTCTGGGGAGCGCTGATAGAGGGCGGCGTGCTTGGCCCTCAACCGTCTGTACGTCCTTCGGTAGCGGCGGCGGTGCTGCTCCTGCCCCGAGTGCTCGTGCTTGCGGTACTCGAGCGTCACCTCGCGGACCTGGAGGCCGCGCCAGCCGCGCTCGAGGGCGCTGAGGCAGAAGTCCCAGTCCTCATAGCCGCCGACCGAGGGGTCGAAGCGCCCCGCCTCCTCCCAGGCACGGCGGCGGATCAGGCCGAGCGAGGCGCCGGCGATCGAGCGGTAGAGCAGCCGGTAGGGGTCGAAGTCGGGAAACCGGATCTCTCCCGACCAACCGCCGAACAGCCGCATCACGCCGTAGCAGTAGCCGACCTCGGGATGCTCCTCGAGCGGCCCGCGCAGGGCCTCGATCGCCGCCGGGGCGAGCCGGTCGTCGGCGTCGAGCATCAGCACCAGGGGCGTCTGGGAATGCTCGATTCCGGCGTTTCGCGCCGCGGCGGGGCCGGCGTTCGACTGGCGGACCAGCTCCACCCCCTCCGGGAGCGCCTCGAGCGTCCGCCTCGTCTCCTCCTCGGTCGAGCCGTCGTCGACCACGATCACCTTCGGCGCGCCCGCCCTCCTGCCCGAGAGCGCTCTCCACCGCCTCGCCGAGGAAGCGACCATGGTTGAAGCAGGGGATCACCACGGTGACGTCGTCGTTGGGCGGCACGGCCTGACCTTATTCGGGCTTCGCCCGTAGGATCGCGAGCCTCGGCATGCCCGCAATCCCTAGGATCGCGGACTCGAGATGCCCGCAAAGCAAGAACCCCGCAGGGCCTCGGACTCGCGATCGGAGCTGATCCGCTGGATGAGCATCCAGGATGCGAACTCCGCCGGCTTCGTCCACGGCGGGGTGGTGATGAGGATGTGCGACGAGGCCGCCGGAATCGCCGCGATCCGGCATTGCGGAATGCGCTCCGTCACCGCCGGAATGGACCGGATGACATTCATCGAGCCCGTCTGGGTAGGCGAGCTGCTCCGCTGCCGTGCCACCGTCAACGCGGTCTGGAGAACCTCGATGGAGGTCGGGGTCCGGGTGGAGGCGGAGAACGCGGTCACCGGCGAGGTCCGCCACACGAGCAGCACCTACCTGACGATGGTCGCCGTGGACGAGCAGGGAACACCCAAGCCGGTGCCGCCGCTGGTTGTCGAGGGGGCGACGGAGGAGCGCCGCCAGCGGGAGGCGGAGACGCGGCGGCGCAACCGCCTCACCGAGCGGGAGGAGATCCTCGCCCACCGCGAGAGCGAGGGCGAAGCGAAAGCCTGAGGGCGCTGGGTGGCCTTTACCCGCCTCTTACGGCTCCGCGCTCCTATCCTTTCCCTGCTTCGCACGCGGAGCCCTTATGCCCGCAACCGCTTCCAAACAGGCAGATGCCGCCCGGGCCAAGTCCGACGGCATCCAGACCACCGTGGTGCTCCCCGCCTATAACGAGGGCGCGGCGCTTCCGCACGTCCTCGACGAGCTGGAGGCGTCGCTCGACCAGAGCTACGAGATCCTGGTGGTCGACGATGGGTCCACCGACGACACCGCCGAGGTCGCCGAGCAGCACCACTGCCGGCTGATCAAGCACTCCTCGAACCGCGGCAAGGGGGTGGCGATCCGCACCGGGATCGCCGAGGCCCAGGGCGAGAACGTGGTGATCATGGACGCCGACGCCACCTACCCGGTGCCCGCGATTGCCGAGATGGTCGAGCTGCTCGACGAGAACGATCTCGTCCGCGGGATCCGCAGCAGCGAGGGCGAGAGCATGCCGCTGGTCAACCGGTTCGGCAATTGGCTGTTCAACAAGCTGCTCGCGATCAGCCACGGGCTCGAGGGCAGCGATCACCTCAGCGGCCTCTACGGGATCCGCCGCTCGGCCGCCCTCCGGCTTGGCACCGAGGCGACCGGGTTCGACATCGAGACCGAGATCGGGATCAAGGCCCGCGCCCGCGGCCTCAAGGTGGCCGAGGTCCCGATCTCCTACCTGCCGAGGGTGGGCGAGAAGAAGCTCAGCCCCTGGAGCGACGGCTTCCGGATCCTCGGCCGGGTGATCGTGCTCCTGCTGATCTACAACCCGTGGGTCACCTTCATCATCCCGGGGCTGCTGCTGATGACGGTCTCGGTGAGCGGCGCGATCTGGCTCAGCCAGGGCGACGTCGTCACCTCCTATCTCGGCCTCAGCATCCACAGCTTCATCGTCGCCGCGCTTGGCGTCCTCGCCGCCTTCCAGTTGACGATCTTCGGCGTCGCCGCCGCCCTCTACGGGGTCGAGGCGGGCCAGCAGCCCTCGCGCTGGCTGCTCGCCGTGGTCTCCACCCGCTTCCGGCTGGTGGTGGCCGGACTCGGCCTGGTGATGCTGCTCGTCTCGCTGGCGAAGCTGATCCAGCTGACGATCCAGTGGGCCGGCACCGAGCCCTTCACCGACACCCGCGCCCTCGTCCTCTCCACCACCTTCCTGGTGCTGGGGTTGCAGATCATGTCGGCGGCCCTCTTCATCTCGATCTTCAGCGGACGGATCAGCCGGCAGGCCGAGAGCCGCCTGCCCGAGCGCACCGGCACCGGCTGAGTCGCCGCCAAGGCGATGCCGAAACCCCCTGGGTCGGGCCCCACCCCGCTGGTCTCGGTCGTGGTCGTCAACTACAACGGCGGCGACGACCTCGAGCGGTGCCTGCTCTCGCTCGGCCACCAGGACCCCGCCCCCTCCGCCGAGGTGCTGGTGGTCGACAACGGCTCCGTCGACGGCAGCCGCGACCTCGCCGAGGGCGTCGCGGCGGAATTCGAATCGATGCGGGTGCTGTCGAGCCCGGTCAACCGCGGCTACGCGGGCGCCGTCAATCTCGCCCTGGAGGAGGCCCGCGGCGCCTACGTCGCGGTCCTCAACATGGACATCACGGTCGAGCCCGGCTGGCTCGGGCCGCTGGTCGGCTTCCTCGAGGCGAACCCGGGCACGGGAGCCGTCTGCCCGCTGATCCTGCTGGACGCCGACCCCGGGCGGATCAACGCCGCCGGCCAGGACATCCACGTCACCGGGCTCGGCTTCAACCGCTGGCTGGGACAGCCGCGGGCGCGGGCGGGCACGCATCCGCTGCCGGTCTCGGGCCTCCACGGCGGGGCATTCGTGATCCGGCGGGAGATCCTCGACCGGCTCGGCGGCTGGGATGAGCGCGGCTTTCTCTACGCCGAGGACGTCCAGCTCTCGATGCTGCTGCAGATGATCGGCGCCGACATTCATTGCATCCCCGCCTCGGCCGTCCGCCACGACTACCACCTGACCATGCACCCGGAGAAGCTCTTCCTGCTGGAGCGAAACCGCGGCTGGATGGTGCTCACCGACTTCCGGGGCCGCACACGGCTGGCGCTGGCGCCGCTGTTCGCGCTCACCGAGCTGATGATGTGGGGCTACTGCATGCTCCGCGGCCCCGCATTCCTGCGGGCGAAGGCGCGCACCTACCGCTGGCTCGCGGCGCACCGGGCGGAGTTGAGGGAGCGCCGCCGATTCGTGCGCTCCATCCGCCGGCGCTCTGACTGGCAGATCCTGCGACGGCTGCGCTGGGGCTACGCCTGGAGCCAGTTCGTCACTCTCGGCCGCGAACGAGGAACCAGGGAGCGAACCCAGATCCCGAGCGAGGGGGAGCGGGCGGCCGCCAGGCGCTGAACGGCCCGCTTAGCCGGGATTGGGCCGGCGCCCATATGCTTCCCGGCTCCCGGATGGGCACCGGAGTCGCCACCTACCTGAGCGCGCTGCTGATCGTGCTCGCCTCGCTGCTCGTCGGGCGGGCGGTGTTGCTGCTGCTCGGACGCCGGCAGGCCTCCTTCTTGGAGGGCGCGGTCGGGATCGCCACACTCGTGCTTGTCTGCACGATCGCGATCCGCCTTCCGGGTGAGGAGACGGCCTCGCTGCTGGCTTCCGGCGTCCTGGTGATCGGCTCGCTGGTCTTCCTGCTGGTGCGCCGCGAGTCGGTCCTCGGCCCGGCGGTCGGCGTTGCCGTCCCCGTCGCCCTGCTCGCCGGTCTGCTCGCGTCGGTGCCGTTCATCGCCAGCGGCCAGATCGGGATTCCGGGGGTCGGCCTCAACAACGACATGGCGATGCACCTGGTGGACACCGAGTACCTCCTCGACAACAGCCGCCCGGAGCCGGTGGCGATCATCAACGGATACCCGATGGGCCCGCACAGCCTCGTCGCCACCGTGGTCAGCCTGCTCGGGACAGAGCCGCTGCCTGGCTGGCTCGGCCTCCTGCTCGCGGGTCCGGTGCTGATCGGGATCACCTCCCTGGCGGTGCTCCGCGAGCTTCCGGCAGGCCGCCGGATTCTTGCCGCCACACTCGTCTCGGTCGCCTACCTGACCGCCTCGGTGTTCGGAATCGCCGGCTTCAAGGAGCTGCTCGCGGGAATGTTCCTGATCGCCTTCGCGCTCGGGCTGCGCGAGATCGAGCGCAGCGACGATGGCCGCGTCGCGATCCTGATCGGGCTCGCCCTGATCGCGGCGGCAATGGTCCCCGTTTACAGCTTCCCCGGCCTCGGCTGGCTCGGGATCACTGGTGGCCTCTGGGTGATCGCGCATCTGGTCCACGCCCGAATCGAGGACGGCCCCGGCGGCGCCTCGGCGCTGGTGCGCCGCTCCCTGCCGATCGCCGGGCCGGCGATCGGCGTTCTCGTCCTGGTCGGCCTGACCCAGCTTCCGAAGGCGATCGACTTCGCCCAGTCGGGCGCCGTCGGGAACGTCGCCGGAACCGACAGCAAGCTCCGCTATGCCGTCTCCCCGTTCGAGACACTCGGTATCTGGCCGAGCGGCAACTGGCTGCTCAGCACCACCGATCTCTCCTCCGCCTGGATCTTCGCCGTCATCGGCATGGCCGGGTTGGCATTCGGATTGGTCTGGTGGATGCAGAAGCGGGACTTCGGGGTGCCTGCGGCCGTGCTCTCGGGGGTCGCGATCTACGCCTACTTGAGGTGGGTGCGGGACGGCGGGCTCTACATCCAGGCGAAGGCGGTGGTCGTCCCGGCGTCGCTGGTGATGCTGCTCGTGCTGTTCGCGCTTTTCGCGCCGGGCGGGGGCCGGCTCAAACGGGGCTTCGCCGTCGTCTTCGTCGCCCTCGCCGCCTACTCGTCATTCCTCGCCTTGCGCGACGTCGTCGTCGCGCCCGATCACCGATTCCACGAGCAGGCCGAGTTCCGCGACGAGATCGGCGGCGCCCGTGTCCTCTCGCTGACCAGTGACCGCTTCGCCGACTACGGCCTCCGCCCCGCCGAGGTCTCAAGCCCGGCGTTCAACGCCGAGATCAGGGTCCCCTCCCAGGTGACCAAGGACCAGCGGCTGCCGATCGACTTCGACTCGGTCCCCTTCAACGTTCTCAACCAATTCCCCTACGCGGTCACCACCAGCGCCGTCTACCAGAGCCAGGCTCCGCCCGGCTGGGAGCTCGCCGACGAAACCGAGTCGTACAAGCTCTGGAAGCGCATCGGCGAGACCCCCTCGATCTCGATCCTCTACGAGGAGGCGCGGCCCGGCCGCGTCTTCCGTTGCCAGAACCCGAAGCTCGCCGCCTTCCTCGGCGGCGGTGGTGAGCCCCTGATCTGGCCCCGCCCGGTGATCGCCAAGCGGCTCTACTGGGAGCAGGACGGAGAACCGAACAATGAGGTCCCACCCGGTGGCGAGGCGAGCCAGCAGATCAGCCTGCCCCCGGGAGATTGGGAGCTCTCGATCCAGTACGCGAGCCCGGTCTCCGGGATCAAGGTCGAGGCCCCGGGGCTGAGCGAGGACCTACCATCGGGGGTGGAGGCGGCGATCCCCTTCCGGCCCGACCAGGGCCCCTACTGGACCGTCGGCACCGTGGACGGCGGCGGCAAGATCGAGCTAACGGTGAAGGCCGACGAGCTCAACACCCTCCAGAAGTTGCTCGGGGTCGACGCCCCGGCGGTGATCGGCAACGTCACCGCGGTCCAGACCGAGGGCATCCACCTCAACCCCCTGGCATCCTCCTGCGGCCTCTACGTCGACCACATCATCGGCGGCGTCCAGCAGCGGAAGACCGCGCCGGGGAAATAGGCCCTCGCCGGGTTAGGCTGCGTGAGTGGCCAACCCGAAGCAGGAGGCCTACGAGAAGCTCGCCGGAGAGTTCGAGGTGCGGGTGCTGGAGCCCTCGCCACCGGCGGTCACCGAGCCACCGTTCGCCGACGATCCGACCCGGGACGGCGAGGTCTACGACGGCCGCCTGCTGGTCTCCCCAATCCCGAACGGCGACCTCACCTGGGACGAGCTGGCCGCCGAGCGGCCGGAGATCGCAGACTGGTGCGCCGAGCGCTGGCTCGGCGCCTACCGGCGCCTCGAGCCGCTCCCCTCCAGCTTCGCCAAGACCCGCACCGCCCTGCACCAGGTCGCCGAGGCCGTGGTGGCTCCGGCCCGCAAGCCCGACAACGAGATCGCCCTGCGCTACACCCGCGGCGGCTTCGGCACCCCCTTCTTCGAAGAGGACGGTGAGGACTGCCAGGTGCGGGTCCAGGACGGCCGGCTGATCCGCCAGAAAGGCGACGAGGAGGCCGCCGAGCCGCTGCCGGCGGACGTCAGCAGGGACTCCGCCCAAGCGCTCGGCGACTTCTACGGCCTCGCCTGCTCGGTGCTCGAGGAGCTCCGCCACGAGCAGCCCGACGAGGACCCCTCCCTGGTTCAGCTCTGGCCGGAGCACTTCGACATCGCGATCGAGCTCGGCTCCGAGGCCAAGGGAGCAGCGGGCGAACTACGGGGCCTCGCCCGGGCGACGACCGACCACGACGAGCCCTACCTCTACGTCGGCCCCTGGACCGCCGAGGTCTCCGGTGAGCTCTGGAACGCCACCGCCTTCCACGGCGCCGAGCTCACCTACGCCGAGCTGCTCGAGGCTCCCAACCAGCGCCTCGCCGCACTCCAGTTCATGCGCGACGCGCATTCGCGCTCTCACCGGCTAGCGCCGGCCGGGCGGCCGCCTTAGCCAGCCCGAGGCGTCACGGCGAAGCCGGCGCCCGGACTCGAACCGGGGACCCCTTCATTACGAATGAAGTGCTCTACCAACTGAGCTACGCCGGCGACGGTGCTCGATTGTAGGAGGCGCAGCGCCCTGCTCGGTCGCTGCCCACGAGGCGGCTTCCTTCTCGTCGACGGCGTCGATGATCGCTTCCGCCGCCATGGCCGCTCAGGCCGTCGTTTCGGCCACGGCCTTGCGCTCGAGGAGGCTCTCGGCGGTGTCGACGATCGTCTCCTCGCTCGGACGGGGGGTCCAGCCGAGGCGGGTCCTCGCCTTCTCATCCGAGGCGACCCCCTTGTGGCCGAGGTCGCCGGTAATCGAGCGGAGGTCGGTGTCGAACACCGACATCGCCCGGACGAGGACGTTGGGCACGGTGCGGGTGGGGACCTTGGCCGCGCGATCTCCAAGCCGCTCCCGGAGGATCTCGGCGATGTCGGCCATCCACATCCATTTGCCCGCCGCGATCAGGCGTTCGCCGGCGGCCTCGGTCGAGCTCATCGCGATCGCCTGAAGCGCGGCGACGTCGCGGACGTCGACGAAGTTGAAGCCCAGCCGCGGCACCCCGGGCATCCCGTCGAGCATCCGCTCGATCGCCTGCAGCGAGTAGGAGCGGTCGTCGCTGAGCACCGGCCCGATGATCGCGCCCGGATTGACGGTGGTGAGCCGATCGGCCTGGTCGCGCTCTCGGACCAAGGCCCAGGCCGCCTGCTCGGCGATCGTCTTCGAACGGGCGTACGGCGTGAGGCCGGGATTGTCGGGATCGGTCCAGTCCTCCTCAGTGAGCGGCTGATGGGCGGGCTGACCGGCGTTGCGGACGGCGGCGATCGAGGAGGTGACCACAACCCGCTTCACCCCCGCGTCGAGCGCTGCCCGCAGCACCCGCAGGGTGCCCTCCCGCGCTGGGACGATCAGCTCGTCGGGGTCCTTGGGCTGCGACGGCGGGAACGGGGAGGCGACGTGGAGGACGTAGTCGCAGCCCTCGACCGCCTGCTCCCAGCCATCGTCGCTGAGCAGATCCGCCTGCGATACCGAGAGCCGGTCGCCCACGTCCACCTCAGGCGCGAGCATCGAGCGCACCTCGGGCTCGCGCGCGGGGTTGCGCAGCGTGGTTCGGGCCCGGTAGCCGCGGCGCAGCACCTCCACCAGGCACCAGCCGCCGAGGAACCCGGAGCCGCCGGTGACCAGCACGGTGCCGCCGGCGGCTTCCATCACTCCTCGAGCTCGTAGTCGAGGATCAGCAGGTGGTTGCCCTCTGCGTCGACGGAGATCGTCCCCTCGCCGCTGAGGCCCTCGAGCCCACCGGCCCCGGAGGCGGGGACAACCGCCCCGGCGATCTCCGAACCATCGGGCGAGATCGTGCCGTAATGCTGGAGGACGAACGAACCCTCTCGGTCGCCGAGCTTGCCGCTGATCCGATCGAGGGCCACATAGGAGGCCGATCCGCCTTCGGTCTGGGCGGTGAGCAGCTCCGCGGTCCCGATCCCCTCCAGATCGCCCTCGAACTTGCGGGTGATGTGAACGCGCTCGAGCTTCGCCCCGTCCCGGTCGTCGTAGGGCTCCTGCTCGTATTTCTCGTTGGTGAATTCCGCGGTCGCTCGTGGCAAGGCGGTTTCCTCCGCTCGGGTTAAGGGATGATCGCACCCGTGACGCGCCGGCCCGTCCTCAGTCTCACGGTCACCGCGGCCGTCCTCGCCCTCGCGGTGGCCGCGAGCGCCCCAGCCGCCGGCTCGAAGGGCAAGAAGCCCGAGGGCGGCGCCTGGCAGGCTCGGGTCGCCGACGCCGCCGCCTTCGCCCGCGGTCGCGCCGGCAGCGTGTCCTTCGCGGTCGTTGACGAGCGCCGCAAGCTGCATGGATTCGGCGCCAACGCGAGCTACTCGTCGGGGAGCCTGGTGAAGGCGATGCTGCTGGTCGCCTACCTGAACCAGCGAGGCGTCAGGCGACGCCACCTGCATCCGGGCGACCGGCGGCTGCTGGGGCCGATGATCCGCGTCTCGGACAACGACGCCGCCTCCGCGGTTTACGAACGGATCGGCAGCGGCGCCCTCGCGCGGCTTGCCGGCCGCGCCGGGATGACCCACTTCGAGACCAACCCGGTCTGGGGCGGCTGCCAGGTGACCGCCCGCGACCAGGCCCGATTCTTCTACCGCCTTCGCTCCCTGCTCCCGAGGACGCACCGGAGCTACGCCCTCGGCCTCCTGGCGCGGATCGTCCCCATCCAGCGCTGGGGAATCCCGCGCGCGAGCCCGCCGGGCTGGCGGATCCACTTCAAGGGCGGCTGGTATCCGGACGACGGCGCCTGGCGGGTGCACCAGGCGGCACTCCTCCGCAGGGGCGGCCGGCGGCTGTCGGTCGCGGTGCTGAGCAGCGGCGCGCCTGACTTCGGCTACGGCGTCGCAACCGTCGAGGGGGTAGCGGCGCGGCTCCTCCGTCGCCTGGATCAAACGGCTAAGCAGTAACCACGGAAGCGCCCTCGCATCATCCCCCGAAAACTGGTGATGGGCGCGGTGGAAGGGGGTCGATTGCAAGCGGCGAAGGAAATGAGCCAGATGCCACCGACAGCCTCGACCTCGAACCTGAACGCGAAGCTCTCGAGCAAGCGTGGCGGCGGCGAGCGCTCCGCGGAGGTCGGCATCAGCTGGGCCGCCACCCCGATCCACAGCTCGGCCCCGCCCGTTCGGATCGTCGGCGCCCCCCGCCCGTACCGGGGCGGCTACCGGATCAACACCTAAGCGCTACCCGTTTATTCAGCGAATCGGTAGCCCACCCGGCGAACGGTGAGCACCAGCTCCGGGTTCTGGGGATCGTGCTCGACCTTCTGGCGGAGGTTGGAGATGTGAACGTCGCAGGCGCGGACGTCGCCGCGGAACTCGGTCTGCCAGAGCTCCTCCATGATCTCCTTGCGCGAGAAGACCTGACCAGGGTTCTCCGCCAGCAGCCGCAGCACCTGGAACTCCGACCGGGTCAAATTCACCGGCTCGCCGCGCACGGTGACCAGGTGACGGGCGAGGTCGATCGAGACCGGGCCCGACTCGATCGCGGCCCCATCGGCACCGGAGCGGTCGAGCTCGCGGCGGCGAAGCTGGGCGCGCACCCGGCCGAGCAGCTCGCGGACCGAGAAGGGCTTGGTGACGTAGTCGTCGGCGCCCACCTCGAGGCCGACGACCTTGTCGACCTCGGCGTCCTTGGCGGTCAGCAGGATGATCGGTACCGGGCTCTGCGAGCGCACCTCGCGGCAGATGTCGAGGCCGCTCTTGCCGGGCATCATGATGTCGAGGATCAGGAGGTCGTAGTGGTCGTCGGTGAGCTTGCCCTCGGCGTCCTCGCCGTCCGCCGCCAGGGTGACCTCGAAGCCCTCCTGCTCGAGCGCGTAGCCGACCGACTCGCGGACCGAGGACTCGTCGTCGACGACGAGGATGCGGCTGACTGGCGGCGGCGGTGGCATCACGACATCATCCCCTGTCCCACTATGCGACCGGGGTCGGGGTCGGCTTGGCGGCGTTCAGCCGCACCCAGAACGTGCTACCGGAGCCCGGCTCGGAGCGAAGCCCGATCTCCCCGCCCATCACGTCGACCATCCGCTTCGCGATCGAGAGCCCAAGGCCGAAGCCCTCGCCCGACAGCGTGGCGCTGCCCCGGTAGAAGCGCTCGAAGACCCGATCCTGCTCCTCGGCGGGGATTCCCTTCCCGGTGTCCTCGACCTCGATTGTCACGATCCCACCCTCGCCCCGGCCGGCCCGAAGGCTAACGACCCCGGGGGGCGGGGTGTTCGCGCAGGCGTTCGAGAGCAGCCCGATCAGCACCTGGAGCAGCAGCACCCCGTCGCCCACCGCGACCAGGTCGGGCTCGATCCCACCGTGAACCTCGATCCCCTCCGGGGCCTCCACCGAGGAGAGCGCCTCCTCGGCGGCCAGGGAGACGTCCACGACCTCGGCCTCCTGGCGCTCGCCGGACGCCTCGACCCGGGCCAGGGTGAGCAGCGACTGCATCAGCCGGGTCATCCGCTCGGCGTCGTGGGCGAGCCTGCGGAGGAAGCGCTCCCGAGCGTCCGGGTCGTCCTTGGCCCCGCCCTGGAGGACCTCGATCGCGCTCGAGATCCCGGCCAGCGGGTTGCGAAGCTCGTGGGCGGCGTTGGAGACGAACTCCCGCTCGGCCCGCTCCCGCCTGAGCTCCTCGGTGCGGTCGCGGACCACCATCAGCACCGCGTGCTCGGCGCGCACCCGGCGGGCCTGCACGCCGTAGACCCGGCCGTCGATGGAGAGCACCGGGATCTCGTCGGAGCCCTCCTCGGCCGCGCGGCGCAGCGACGGGATCAGCGCCGTCGCTGGGCTGTCCGTTGCGAACCAGCCGCCCGGCGGCCGGGTTGTTGAAGCGCACCTCACCGTCCTCTCCGACCACGATCACCGCCTCGGTGAGCCCGTCGAAGATCGCCGAGAGGCGGTCGCGCTCGGTCGCCAGCATGTCGAAGCTGTCGCGCAGCGCCCGCCGCATCGTGTCGAGCGAGCGGGTGAGATCGCCGATCTCGTCGCTGCCGCCGGCCGGCACCGGCACATCGAAGTGGCCTGCCGCCATCTGCTCGGCGCTGCGGGCGAGCCGCTTCACCCGGATCGAGATCAGCGAGGAGACGACGAACCCGACCAGCAGCCCGATCGCGATCGCGATCGCCAGGGCCTGGAGACGGTCGCCGCGGAGCTCGTCGAACGCCCGGGTGAGCGCGGGAGGTGGCGCAGCGCGGGCGACCAGCGCCCCCCGCACCCGGCGCTGGCCGAAGATCGGAGCCGCGGTCAAGGTGAGGTCACCGGGGAGGCCGATCTTGTAGCGGCGGCCGGTGAGCGCGGTCTGCACGGCGGCGCCGCTCTGCTCAATCGTCCCCAGCTGATCGAAGGCGGGTTGCGGCGCGAACGGCTCGCCCTGACGGCTCACCGCCCAGGTCTCGAACGTGTCGGTGTTGGCGCTCGCAAGGAGGGGGGCTGCTTCGCCCTTGTTGGCCTTGGCCAGAAAATCGGCCAAGCTCGAGGTGCGGCCGACCGCGAGATCGGCGGCCTGGCTCTGCAGCGTCCGGCCAGAGGAGTCGTTGACGAAAACGTAGACCGATGCCGCCGTGATCAGCGTGACCCCCGCGAAGGCCGCGCCGAGCCACAGCCGCATGCCTATCCGGCGACCCCTTGAACCGCCGCTCGCGCTGGAGCTGGCCATTTCTGAGGTTTTCTTAACAGATCAGGCGGCCAGCGACGCCGAGAGGCGCAACCAGAGCGCCTCGAGGGCGAGCTCCTCGGAGACGTTGAGGCGCAGACGCCGCCGAGTGTCGAGCACCCATTCGAGCGCGATTCGGGCCCGGGCGGGGTCTAGCCCGGCGGCGTCCTCGGCGAGCTCCTCGCGGCGGTCGGCGTTCAACACCAGCCGGTCGGCGCCGGAGGCGACCGCCGCCAGGTCGCGGAGCCAGGCGCAGCAGAGGGCGAGAGCGAGGTCGAGCGCCCGGGTGCGGGCCCGCCGCTCGGTCCGCCTCACCTGATCGGTGGCCTCGCGGGTGAGCTTGCCGGAGCGCCCGCGCCGGCCGCCGGACTCGGCCTCCTCGAGCAGGCGGCGCTCCTCCTCGGCCCCCGCCTCGGCCCCGGCCTGCTCGGCGACCTCGAGGAGCTCGCCGCCAGGGCGCCCGCGCCGCCGGATCTCGGCGCGCCGCCCGTGCCGCCGATTCTGCCGCCGCGCGCAGGGCGCCGCCGCGGTCCGAGAGCAGCAACCGAGCGAGCTCGACGTCGCCGCCGCTGAGCCGCGAGGCCGCACTGGTCTCGGGGCTCTCGCCCGAGCCGGTCGCCTCGAGCACGGCGTCCGGGGAGAGCGGGGCGAACTCGACCGGTGCGCACCGCGAGACGATCGTCTGCGCGAGCAGCTCCGGGTCGGAGCAGATCAGGATCAGATGGGCGAAGGGCGCCGGTTCCTCGAGCGTCTTCAGCAGCGCGTTCTGGCTCTCGTCGCGAAGCGCCTCCGCCTCCTCGATCACGAAGACGCGGCGCTCGCCCTCGGCCGGGCGGAGGCTGGCCGCCCGGATCACCGACTCTCGGATCTCATCGACCAGGTGCTGGGCGCCGGGCGGCCGCAGCCAGACCAGGTCCGGATGCGGTGACGGATCGAGCAGCGCTCGGCGGCGGGCGTCGCCGGGGTCGGCCGACTCCTCGGCAAGGAGCTCGGCGGCGAAGGCTCGGGCGGCGGTCCGCTTGCCCGAGCCCCGCGGTCCTCGAAAGAGATAGGCGTGGCTGGGACCGGCGGCGAGGGCGGCGCCGAGCGTCGCCTGGGCGCGGGGCTGGTGGCGGGTCGCTTCGGCGAGGCCCTCGGGGATCCCCGCCTCTCTCTGAGCGGCGGCGCTCATGCCCGCACCCCGCCCACCTCGGCCATCACCGCGGCGTGGACGGAGTCGGGATCGGCGCTGGCGTCGATCACCCGTATCCGCCGGGGATGTCGGCTCGCAATCTCCTCGTAGCCCTCGGCGACCAGCCGCTGCAGCTCCATCCCCTCGCCCTCGAAGCGGTCGGCAGCCCTGCCCTCGGCGGCGATCCGCTCGGCGGCGACCTCGGGGTGAAGCCGCAACAACAGAGTCAGGTCGGGCCAGAGCCCGCCGGTGGCGAGGTCGCAGAGGTGCTCGACCCGCTCGACCCCGAGGCCGCGGGCGAACCCCTGGTAGGCGACGCTCGAGTCGCTGAAGCGGTCGCAGACGACGTCCTCGCCCGCCTCCCGCCGGGGCCGGATCACCTCGTCGACGAGCTGGGCGCGGGCGGCGCAGAAGAGCAGCAGCTCGGCCAGTGGGTCGAGCTGGAGCTCGGGGTCCTTGAGCAGCTCCCGGATCCGCTCACCGGCGACGGTCCCGCCCGGCTCGCGAACAAGCGGGGTGCCCTCACCGAGCGCCTCCGCCAGACGCTTCGCCTGGGTCGTCTTCCCCGATCCGTCGATCCCCTCGAGCGAGATGAACATGCCTCCACCCTAGCCGCGGACGAGGTCGAGCCCACGGTGGTAGATTCAAAACCAGGGTGTGCCGGGAAGTCTGGTCGGCGTGAGTGCCGACCGACGAAAGGCTTCCCTGGCCTCCCTCGCCCCTTCAGATCGACTGCCCACCTGGCCCATCGCCCGGCGGCTGGGGGTGCACCTCTGGACCTTCCTTGCGGGACCCGCCCTCGATGCCGAGCTCGCCAAGGGCGTGAGGCCATCTGCAAGCCCAGCCCTCAGCCTCCGGGCCCATCAGATAACCAGGCCGAAAGCCCGGCGCAAGCTCGCGCAGGCGCTTTGCTTCAGGATCGTGGCGGCCAAGACGCCCTCGCCCCCGCCCTCGGTGCGGATCCCGGTAGATCGGGCGGCCGTGCTCTCCTGCCAGACGGAGATCAGGGCGCTCGCCGCGCGCATCGCGACAATCGAGCGCCCGCGCCCCCAGGGGGTTGCGATCGCCCTCGAGCTCGCCTTCGACGGCCTCAGCCCGCTCTACTGGAAACCGAACGGCGGCAAGGACGCCGCCACCAGGCTCGCCTGCACGATTCAGGCCGCGTTCAACGCCCTCGACGTGTCCGCCGAGTTCCTCTAGCGCTTGGCCCGAGGCTTGGACTTGGAGCGGGCGCCGTTCTTGGCCTTGGCGCCGTTGCCGGACTTCGCGCGCGAGCCCGCGCCGTTGCGGGCCCGCTTCACCTTGGTCGCCGAGGCCTGGCCGGCGATCTTCGCCTTCTCCTTCTTCGCGGCCTCCTTGGCGGCCTTGGCGTCCACCTTGGTCCCGTCCTTATCGGCGGCCTCCGCAGCGTCCTTCTCGGCGGCCTCGGCCTCCTCCTTCGCCGCCTTCGCCGCCTCGCGCTCGGCGCGGCGGCGCTTCATCTCCGCCATCGAGGGGCAGTCGTCGTTGAGGCAGAGCTTCCACGGGCGGCCGCGCCAGGGGACCACCTGGAGGCGCGGGGTGCGCCCGCACACCGAGCAGATCTCCTCGATCTTGTAGAGGCCGCGCACCCGCTGGGGCAGCGGGAAGGTGACGTCACAGGAGTCGGGGGAATCGGGGTTGTCGCCGTCCCAGCCCTGGCAGCCGACGAAGCGCTTGCCCGACTTCCGCGCCCTGATGATCCGGAGCATGTTGGGGGAGCCGTCGTCCTGCTTGCGGCCCGCTTCCTGGCAGACGATGCAGGGGCCGAGGATCCGGTCCTGGTCCATCCCGGCCCAGATCTCCTTCGCGAACTTCCGCCACTTGGCGTCCTCGTCGTCGGTCTTCACGTCGTAGCCGATCTCGTCGAAGGCGGAGCGGAGGAGGTCGCGGCTGTCGGCCAGCACCTGGTCCTTGGTCATCTCGCCGGCGGCGATCTGATCCATTTCGGCCTCCATCTCGGCCGTCATGTCCGGGGTGGCCATCCGCGGCACGTAGTGCTCGAAGGCCTTGCACATCGCGATCCCGGTCTCCGAGGGCTCCGGCGGGTTGCCGAAGACGTAGCCGCGGTCGTACAGCTTCTGGATGATGTCCGCGCGGGTCGCCTTGGTGCCGAGGCCGCGCTCCTCCATCATCTCGATCAGCTTGCCCTGGCTGATCCGGGGCGGCGGCGGCGTCTCCTTGCCCTCGATCTCGACGCCCTCCAGCTCCAGCTCCTCGCCCTCCTCCAGCTTCGGGATCTCGGTGTCGGCGGAGCGGGCGTAGGTGTAGATCGCGGCGTAGCCGGGGTCGACCACCACCGAGCCGCGGATGAAGTAGGTCTCGCCCGCCTCCCGCACATCAGAATCTTTCGAGGCGGTCTCCCTTGATCCGCTACCCCGCGCAGTCTCGATGTTCGCCCGGGTGGACTCGCTGATCATCGGCGGCGAGAAGGTGGCGAGGAAGCGGCGGGCGACCAGCTCGTAGACCTTCCGGTGAGCCTCGCTGCGCGCCTCGAGCCGGTGCGGGTTGACCGCCGAGGTCGGATAGATCGGCGGGTGGTCGGTGGTCTCCTTCTTGCCGCGGGTCGGCTCCAGCGTCCGCCCATCGAGCAGGAACTCGGCCGCCTTGAAGTCGTCGATCCCGACCAGCTCGCTGACCAGCTCCTTCACGTCGAGCGACTTGGGGTAGACGGTGTTGTCGGTTCGCGGATAGGAGATGTAGCCGTCCATGTAGAGGTCCTCCGCGATCCGCATCGCCCGCGACGGGGTGATCCCGAGGCGGCTCGAGGCGTCGGTGGTGAAGGCGGTGGTGTTGAGCGGGGTCGGAGGCTTCCGCGTGTTCTTCTTCGCGGTGATCTCCTTGACCGTGCCCGGGGTCTTCGAGTTGGCGACCGCCGCCTTCGCCTCCGCTTCCTTCCAGAACTTGTCGGTGGTGTGCTCGGCAACGAAGCTGCCGTCCGAGTGGGCGAACTTGGCGCTCACCTCCCAGAACGGCTCGGGGACGTGGGCGCGGCGCTCGAGCTCGCGCTGGACGATCAGGCCGAGGGTCGGGCTTTGCACCCGGCCGACCGAGAGGAAGTTGGAGCCGAAGCGCCGGGTCGCCGTCGACACCGCCCTGGTCAGGGTGGCCCCCCAGATCAGGTCCATGTCCTGGCGGGCGGCGCCGGCATTGGCGAGGTCATAGGAGAGCTCGTCGAGGTTCGCGAAGGCGCGCTCGATCTCGTCCTTTGTCAGGGCCGAGTAGCGGGCCCGCTTCACCGCGGTCCCCGTCGCTCCCCCGCCCGACCCGTTGGACTCCAGGGTGGCCAGATTCGGATTGGACTCGAGGATCTCCTGCAACGCCTCCAGCCCGATCAGCTCACCCTCGCGGTCGAAGTCGGTGGCGATCACCAGGTCGTCGGCGTCCTTGGCGACCTTCTTCAGGGCCCGGACCACGTTCTTGTCCGTCGGCTCCTTGATCAGCTGAGCGTCAATCAGATCGCGCGGGTTGGTCTCCTGCCAGTTGTTGTAGGACTCCGGAAATCCGGGGTTGAGGACGTGGCCCTTTAGCCCGATCGTCATCTGGGGGCCGCCGGGGCTATCCCAGGTGTAGAACGGGGTCTTGTAGGAGGAATCCTCCTTGGCGGTGCCGCCGCTCAAGATCTCCGCGATCTTCTTGGCGCTGTTGTTCTTCTCTGTGACGATCAGTCGCATTGCTCTATCCACGGTAGCCGCGGGTCAAGATGACCCTTTCCAGCGCCGATTTCGGTCGACTGGGTCGGCGAGGGTAGCAGGGGGTTTTGCGTGCACAAGCCCATTTTTGGGCGGCGCATGCCTATCGGCACGGTTAGGCTGCGGACATGAGGGCGCTGGTCACAGGGGGTGCCGGCTTCATCGGATCGCACGTGGTCGACGCCCTGGTCGCGCGTGGGGACGAGGTTCTGGTGATCGACGACCTCTCCACCGGCAAGCACGAAAACCTGGATCAGGCGAAGGCGAAGGGGGCGACGCTCGAGGTCGGGGACGTCACCGACGCCCGGGTGCTGCTGAAGACCCTGGAGGGCTTCAAACCCGAGGCGATCTTCCACCTCGCCGCTCAGATCGATGTCCGCAAGTCGATGGCCGACCCGGCCTTCGACATCCGCCTCAACGTGCTCGGGACAGTGAACGTCCTCGAGGCCGCCGTCCGGGTGGGGGCCGAGCGCCTCGTCTTCACCTCGACCGGCGGCGCCATCTACGGAGAGGGGCTCGACCGTCCCGAGGACCTCCCCTTCGCCGAGAGCGCCCGCTGCCGCCCCGACTCCGTCTACGGACAGAGCAAGCTCGCCGCCGAGGGCTATGTCGAGCTCTACCGCAGCAGCCGCGGGCTCTCGACCAGCGTGCTCAGGCTCGGGAACGTCTACGGGCCCCGCCAGGACCCCGCCCTCGAGGCCGGGGTGGTGGCGATCTTCAGCGACCTCGCCCGCGACGGAGGCCGGCCGACGATCTTCGGCGACGGCCTCCAGACGCGCGACTATGTCAACGTTGCCGACGTCGTCGCCGGGGTGCTCGCCGCGCAGGGGACGGGTCGCAGCGGGCCCTTCAATATCGGCACCGGGGTCGAGACGAGCGTGCTCGAGCTCGCTGAGACGATCGGGCGGCTGGCCGGGCGGGACGACTTCGAGCCGCGCTTCGCCCCGGCGCGCGCCGGCGAGGTGCAGCGCACCGCGCTCGACGTCGGGCTCGCCGAACGCGACCTGGGCTGGCGCGCCCGGAAGTCCCTGGAATCCGGGCTCGAACAGACGCTCGCGTAACCTTCGCTCCATGCCTGCCCAGGCCTTCGAGGGCAAGGAGTGCGTCTGCCAGTTCCATCGGGGGATCTGCGACCAGACCTGCGTCCGGGACATGCTCGAGACCCCTCTATATATGGCCGCCCTGAAGCTGAAGGGGCGCCGCTGCCTGGTGGTCGGCGGCGGCGACATCGGCCTCGAGAAGGTCGAGGGCCTGTTGCTCTGCGACGGCGACGTCACCCTGGTCGCCCCCGACGCCGTCCCCGAGCTTGCCGAGTACGCCAAGGAGGGCTCGATCACCTGGGAGCGGCGCGAGTTCCAGGACTCCGATCTCGACCGAGCCTTCCTCGCGGTCGCTGCGACCAACGACACCGACGTCAACATCGCCGTCTCCCAGGGTGCCGAGCGCAGGGCGATGCTGGTCAACGTGGTCGACGTGCCGCCGCTCTGCAACTTCATCCTCCCGGCGATCGTCCGCAGCGGGCCGCTGGCGATCGCGATCTCGACCGCCGGTGCCTCGCCCGCTCTCGCCAAGCGGATGAAGCGCGAGATCGCCGAGCAATTCGGCGAGCCCTACGCCCGCCTCGCGGTGATCCTCAACGACCACCGCGGCTGGGCGAAGGCCACCCTCCCTACATATCAGGACCGGAAGGAGTTCTTCGAGGGGATCGTCAACGGCGACCCCGACCCGGTCGAGCTGGTGCGCGAGGGACGCGAGCGAGAGGTGCTGGAGCTGATCGAGGCCGCCAAGGAGCGCTCGGCGGCGGCGCTCGGCGCCTCGGCCTGAGCGCGGCCCAGGCTCTACTCGACGTCGCGGGCGCGCAGCAGCGCCGCCCCGGCGGCGAACAACGCGGCGATCCAGGCAGCCATCACCGCGAGCGCCGCGCCAAAGCCGAGGAAATCGACGTCGGGCAGTCCGACATCATCGGGCTTGAGGCCCTGGATCGCGGAGGGGAGGCGCCGGTCGGGCTGCGCCGTTCGGCCCGAGGAAGCCCGTGACCCTTCCCGCGTCGACCTCGAAGGAGAGATCGGAGACGGCCTGGACGGAGCCGAATCGCTTGCTGATCCCGTTGATCTCGATCGCGGCCATTCGCGGCCGCGCACTCTAGGTCAGGCGGACTTGCGTCCCTTGGTCACCAGGTACTCGCCGTGGGAGCGGTAGCTCCCGTCCTCGGCGAGGTTTTCCGACTTGTAGAGCTCGAGGAGGTCCGCGCGGAGCGCCTCCCACTTGCCCTCCGGCTCCAGCGCCGCCTCTCGCGGCGACGATCGGGGGCAGCTTGCGCTCGTACTCGGCCAGGAACTCCTCCGGCGAGTCGGCTTCGAACTGGACGTTGGCGCGCTCGAAGTCGAGCTCCACCCCGGTGCCCTCGAAGAGCTCCCGGGCATGGTCCTCGGTTCCCCAGAGGATCGGCGGCTGGAAGCCCTCGGGTGGCGGCGGCATGTGGCCGGCCATCATCGTGAAGAACTTCCCGATGGTTCCCTCGGGGGTCCAGGCGGCGACCGCCAGCCGGCCGCCGGGCTTCAGCACCCGCGCGAGCTCCGCCGCGGCGGCGCGGTGGTCGGGCGCGAACATGCAGCCGAACACCGAGATCACCGCGTCGAAGCTCTCGTCCTCGAAGGGCAGCCGCTCCGCGTCGCCCTCGACCCAGTCGATCTCGACCCCGGCCTCGGCGGCCGCCGCGCGGCCCTGCTCGAGCAGCCGCGGCGTCAGATCGAGCCCCGTCACCTCCGCTCCGGTCTGCGCGGCCGGGATCGTCGCGTTGCCGGCGCCGCAGGCGACGTCCAGGACCTTGTCCCCGCTGCCGATCTCGCCGGCCTCGACCGTGCGTGCGGCCCGGCGTCGGCGATCCTCTCCGCGATCTCCGCGTACTCCCCGCCCGCCCACATCTTCCGCGGCCTGCTGCTTCTGCTCGCTCAGTTCCACCTCGGGCATCTCCCCCTCCTCACTCGGGTGATCAGATCCGGCCGCAGCCTCTCATAGATAGACAGCGACCGCTAAGCGCTGAGTCAGCTAGCCCGCGGGCAGCGCGTAGATCGCCACCGCCGCGAACTGACACCGCCGCGGCGACGATCACCAGCAGGTGGAAGATCTCGTGGTAGCCGAAGACCTCGGGCCGCGGATCGGGGCTGCGGCGCGCGTAGACGATCGCCCCCACCGTGTAGAGGGCGCCGCCGAGAGCGAGGAGGCCGAAGCCGACCGGGCCGAGCCCCTCCCACAGCTGCGGGAAGGCGAGCACCGCGATCCAGCCGGTGGAGAGGTAGAGCGCCGCGCTGACCGGCTTCGGCGCGTTCCACCAGGCGAGGTTGAGGATGATCCCGGCCCCTGCGAATGCCCAGACCGCGATCAGGACGATCTGGGCGATCGCGCCGTGGAGGACCAGGAGCGCGATCGGCGTGTAGGTCCCGGCGATCAGCAGGAAGATCATCGTGTGGTCGAGGCGGCGCATCCACCGCCGCGCCGCAGGCCGCCAGTTGACCCGGTGATAGAGGGCGCTCACCCCGAGCAGGGCGGAGAGGGTGACGGCGTAGATCGAGGCGGCGAAGGTCGCCTCGCCCTCCGGGGCGAAGATCACCAGGACGGCGCCGGCCAGCAGCGAGCAGAAGAAGGCCCACTGGTGGGAGACGCCGCGAAGCCTCGGCTTTGGGATCGCGTTTGCCGCCGCCTCCGCCCGGGCGCGGGCCGCGGAGGCGCCGCGGGTGGCTGCATCGCGAGCGGCGCCGAGGCGCTCGCCCGCGTCGGTGCGCGCCTGGTCGAAGCGCTCACCGGCCGCCTCGGCGGCATCGCGCGCGGCCCCGATCGGATCGGGCCCGGAGCGCGCCTCGTCCCCGCTCACCATCATCACGAAGACCATAACCGCACCGGCACCCCATCCAGCGTGCTCCCGTCACAAGAATCGGAAAACGCGCCGATCTCGTGCCTGCACCACCATATGTAGCGTGTGAGCCTGGTCAGCCGCACACCATCCCTAGTAGACTGTGGTGGATGAATTGTCCTGCTTGCGGCGCCGGTACCCAGGTCCTCGAGACTCGTTCAGCCGAAGGCGGCAGCGCGATCCGCCGCCGCCGCCGCTGCAAGGAGTGCGGCCGGCGGTTCACCAGCTTCGAGCGCCGCGAGCCCGAGCCCGCCTGGGTCGTGAAGCGCAGCGGCGAGCGTCAGCGCTTCGACCGGGCGAAGCTCCGCTCCGGGCTCGTCCGCGCATCCCACAAGCGCGACGTCGATCCCCGTGACCTCGAGCTGATCGTCGAGCGGATCGAGGACGAGGCCGAGGTCTCGGGAGGCGATCTGAGCACCGACAGGATCGGGGAGCTATGCCTCGAGGGCTTGGAGCGGCTCGATCGCGGCGCCTATCTCCAGTTCGCCGGAACCCTCCCCGATCCCGATGGAAATCCCCGCAATCACCGGGATTCCAGCGGCCCCGTTTCCGTCCGAGCAAAAGAGGAAGCTCGACGGTCCACCCAGCGAGAGCGAACGAGAGGAGTTGGATGATGGCCAGGGCCGCGTCGAAGTCAGCAAGGACGAGCGAGAGAGGCCTGGTCATCGAACGCCGCTTCTCGACCCCGGGGGTCCACCCCTTCGACGAGCTCGACTGGGAGATCCGCGACGCGGTGATCGGCGACCCCGAGAAGCCCGCCTTCGAGCAGAGTGGCGTCGAGTTCCCGAAGAGCTGGTCGCAGAACGCGACCAACATCGTCGCCCAGAAGTACTTCCGCGGACAGCCCGGCTCGCCCGATCGCGAGTTCTCGGTCAAGCAGATGGTCAACCGCGTCGCCGGCAGGATCGCCGAGGCGGGACGCGAGGCCGGCTACTTCTCGAGCGATGAGGACGGCGACGCGTTCGAGGCGGAGCTCTCCCACATCCTGGTCAACCAGAAGGCCGCCTTCAACAGCCCCGTCTGGTTCAACGTCGGCTGGAAGAAGCCCGGCGAGGAGCAGGCCTCGGCCTGCTTCATCCTCAGCGTCGAGGACGACATGGATTCGATCCTCTCCTGGAACACCAAGGAGGGCGTCATCTTCAAGGGGGGATCGGGCTCGGGGATCAACCTCTCGAAGATCCGCGGCTCGATGGAGCCTCTCTCCAAGGGCGGGATCGCCTCCGGCCCGGTGAGCTTCATGCGCGGCGCCGACTCCTGGGCGGGCGCGATCAAGTCGGGCGGCGGCACCCGCCGGGCGGCGAAGATGGTCGTCCTCGACGTCGACCATCCCGACATCGAGAAGTTCATCTGGTGCAAGGCCGATGAGGAGAAGAAGGCGGCGGCCCTGAAGGCGGCCGACTTCGACATGCGCCTCGACTCCGATGCGTTTGACTCGGTCCAGTTCCAGAACGCGAACAACTCGGTCCGGGTGACGGACGAGTTCATGGAGGCGGTCGCCAAGGACGAGGACTGGGACCTGGTCGCTCGCACCGATGGCCGCGTGATCAAGACGGTCAGGGCGCGCGAGCTGATGGAGCAGATCGCCGACGCCGCCTGGCAGTGCGCCGACCCGGGCGTCCAGTACCACAGCACGATCAACCGCTGGCACACCGATCCGAACACCGGGCCGATCACCGCGTCTAATCCGTGTTCGGAATACATGTCGATCGACGACTCGGCCTGCAATCTGGCCTCGCTGAACCTGATGAAGTTCCGGAACGACGACGGGACCTTCGCCGTCGACGACTTCACCCACGCGGTCGACATCGTCTTCCTCGCTCAGGAGATCCTGGTCGGGTTCTCCAGCTACCCGACCGAGCAGATCACCGAGAACGCGAGGGCGTTCCGTCAGCTCGGACTCGGCTACGCCAACCTCGGCGCCCTGCTGATGGCGGAGGGGCTCCCCTATGACTCCGATCAGGGACGGGCGATGGCCGGGGCGATCACCGCGCTGATGACCGGTCGCGGCTACCGCAAGTCGGCCGAGGTCGCCGCCGCGGTCGGCCCCTACGACGGCTATGCGGTGAACCGCGAGCCGCACAACGAGGTGATGCGGATGCACCAGGCCGAGGCCTACGAGATCGAGGACGAGCTGGTCGAGGAGGGGCTGCTGCACGCCGCCCGGGAGAGCTGGGACGAGGCGGTGGCGCTCGGCGAGCAGCACGGCTACCGGAACGCCCAGGCGACCGTGCTCGCTCCGACCGGGACGATCAGCTTCCTGATGGACTGCGACACGACCGGGATCGAGCCCGACTTCTCCCTGGTCAAGTTCAAGGAGCTGGTCGGCGGCGGTCAGATGAAGATCGTCAACAGCTCGGTCAACCTGGCGCTTGAGACGCTCGGCTACTCGGACTCAGAGGTCGAGCAGATCGACGCCTACATCAACGAGCACAACACGATCATCGGCGCCCCCGGGCTCAAGGAGGAGCACCTGCCGGTCTTCGACGTCGCCGTCGGCGAGCGCTCGATCTCGCACACCGGCCACATCGAGATGATGGCGGCGGCCCAGCCGTTCATCTCCGGGGCGATCTCGAAGACGGTCAACCTGCCGGAGACGGCGACCGTCGAGGACATCGCCGACGCCTACACCTACGGCTGGCAGAAGGGCCTGAAGGCGCTCGCGATCTACCGCGACGGCTCGAAGACGGCGCAGGCGCTGAAGACCGACGCCGACGAGAAGAAGTCAGAGCCGGTGGCCGAGATCCGCGATTCCGCTCTGCCGGAGCGGCGGAAGATGCCGCGCGAGCGCGAGTCGATCACCCACAAGTTCAACGTCGCCGGACATGAGGGCTACATCACCGCCGGCAAGTACGACGACGGCTCTCTCGGCGAGATCTTCCTCACCGACATCGGCAAGGAGGGCTCGACGATGCGCGGCCTGATGAACGCCTTCGCGACCGCGATCTCGCTCGGCCTCCAGCACGGCGTCCCGCTCGAGACCTTCGTGCGCAAGTTCAGCCATATGCGCTTCGAGCCCGAAGGAATCACTCGCAACCCCGAGATCCCGTTTGCCAAGTCGCTGCCCGACTACCTGATGCGCTGGCTTGCGAGCCGGTTCATCGATGACACCGAGACCCTCGAGAGTCTCGGCATCCTCACCGAGGAGATCCGCGCCAAGCGCGAGGCCCAGCAGGTCTTCCCGATCGACGAGGGCAACGGCGGCAACGGTGGCGGCAACGGCCACTCATCGTCAGGGCCTGGCGAGGGCAACGGTCACTCGAACAGGGAGGCCAAGGCCGAGTCGGCGGAACCTCAGGCCGAGGCGAAGCCGCCGACCACAGCGCTCACCGAGACCCCGCCGGTCCACCCGGCGGCGATCGAGGGCCTGGAGCTCGGGCCCGCCTGCGATCAGTGCGGCGGGATGATGCAGCGCACCGGCTCCTGTTACACCTGCTCGAGCTGCGGCAACAACACCGGCTGCGGCTGAGCGGCCGCAGACCTGAGCTGACGGCCCCGGTGAACTCAAGCGGGGTCAGTCGAGCAGCCCCTCGCTGCGGAGCCAGGCCTCGGTGCGCGTCATCCCCTCGTCGAGCCCCACCTGCGGGGTCCAGTCGAGCAGCTCCTGCGCGCTCGCTATCCCGTAGGTGCCCCGGCGGTGGGCGAGGTAGCGGACGCCGTCACGGGTGAGCTCGGTGGAGGTGCGGCGCAGCCGTGCCAGCTGCTCGGTGGCGGCGGCGGCCGAGAGGGCGACCGCGGTCGGCACGGACGGGACCTTCATCCCGACCATCCGCCCGAGGCGGCCGAAGTAGTCGCGGGTCTCGACCCCGACGCCTCCGCTCAGGGTGATCACTCGGCCCGCGGCCCCCGGGGCCTCGGCGGCCCGCACGATCCCGTCGACCAGGTCGTCGATGTATGTGGGGCTGTGGATGCCCCGTCCTCGCGCCGGCAGCGCCAACCGCCGCGCCCGCAGGAACTCGATCGGCAGGAGCACCCAGGGACGGGACCCCGGCCCGTAGACGTCCCCCGGCCGGACCACCACGACCTCGTGCTCGCCGGCGGCGTGTGCCATCAGTACGACCTGCTCGGAGGCGATCTTCGTATCGGTGTAGGCGACCCCGGTCGGCTTCACCGGATAACTCTCGTCGACCCCGTCCGGGAAGTCGAGGCCGAAGGTGACCACCGAGGAGATGTGGACGAAGCGCGCTCCCGCATCTCGCGCTGCCTCGAGGGCGAGCCGCGTCCCGCGCACGTTCACCGCCCAGAAGGCGGTGGTGTCGCTGGGCATGCCGACGATCGCCGCCGTGTGGATGACGGCATCGCAGCCCTCCGCCGCGCGCTGCCATCGCCCGGGCTCGCTGATGTCGCCCGCGACGATGCCCGCCGATTCGTCTTGGACCTGGTCCACGCCGACGACCTCCAGCCCATCGGAGCGGAGCCGCTCGGCGACCTTGCCACCGATGAAGCCCGCCGCGCCGGTGACCAGCACCCGCTTCACGGGGCCACCCTATAGGCGCGAGAAGCCGCGATGACGACCGCCCCCGACGCCGTATAAGCGGCAAGGACCGGCTCTGCGGCGGCGCCGGACGGGACAAGCTCCGCGGTGGCGCCGGCAATGACAGGCTCTTCGGCCAGCTCGGCAAGGACATCCTCCTCGGCGGCAAGGGGCGCGACAAGCTCGCGGGCGGTCCGGGCAGGGACAAGCAACAGCAGTAGCCCGGCCGGGCTGAGGGAACGCCCCAGCTAAGGTCACCCGGTGGGTCGTTCCGTGGGTCTGATCGGGGTGCCGACCAGCGCCGGCGCCTTCGCGCCCGGTCAGGAGCAGGCGCCGGCCGCCCTCCGAGGCGCCGGACTGATCGAGGCCCTCAGCGACGCCGGCAGCGAGGTGCGCGATCACGGGGACCGCGAGACCTGGCGGTGGCGGCCCGACCGCGGGGACCCTCGAGCTCAGAACCTGGCCAAGGTCGTCGAGGTCGTTCGCGACACGGCTGACCGGGTCGCCGGAGCGGTCGCGGCGGGGGAGCTCCCGCTCGTCCTCGGGGGCGACTGCACGGTCGGGGTGGGGACGGTCGCGGGCCTGCTCGAGGGCGGCGATCCGCTCGCCCTCGTCTACTTCGATCTGCACGCCGACCTCAACCTCCCCGACCGCGTCCTGCCGGGCGCGCTCGACTGGATGGGAATGGCGCACATGCTCGGCGAGAACGGTGCACGACGCGAGCTTGTCGAGGCGGGGCCGCGGGCGCCTCTGCTAGAGCCCGCGCAGATCATCCTTTTCGGCTGGGGGCCCGAGCAGGCGCAAGCCGGCGAGCGGGAGGCAATCAAGCGGCTCTCGATCGAGACCATCGAGGTGGACCAGGTGGCCGCCGAACCGGCCGCGGCAGCGGCGCGGGCACTCGAGTCGATCGGCGATCGTTTCGATCGGTTCCTTGTGCACTTCGACGTCGACGTGATCGACTTCACCGACACGCCGCTATCCGAGAACCCCGGTCGTAACGAGGGACTCGCCTACGGTGATGCGATCGAGGCGCTCATGGTGCTGCTCGCGTCGCCGCTGCTCGCCGGCCTGACCGTCACCGAGCTCAACCCCGATCACATCGAGGAGGGATCCCGGAGCATCGAGCGCTTGGCGCGAGATCTCGCGCGGGGGCTGAGCTCAGGCGAATAACCGGGTGATCAGGGTGTCGACCGCGGCCTGACCGGCGGCCGGAGCGGGTCGGCGAGCTGCTCGCGGGCTTCTTCTCCTCCGGCGCCGCGAGGTAGGGCTTTCCCCAGCGCGCGTCTCGGGTTCATCGAGACCAGGTCTAGGGAACGCGGGTATGGCGCTCGGGGCACTCGGCAGCGAGAGTTGGGCCATGTCCTGCAGGCACGTTCTCGCGCTTGATCCGGAGGTACCTCTCCGTCCCCGGTCCCCGCGAGGGCACGCTGCGACCCCGGGCCGGGGGCGAGCACATATCCCCCTCTCGTCCCCGGCCGGGTCGCGGGCTTCGAGGAGGTGGAGAGCGTGAGCACCCATATTCCACCTGAGTTGATCGACGACCTGATGGAGATCTATGTCGAGTGGCGCGAGGAATGCATCGCGCTCAACGAAGCGTACGAGCGCTGGTCGGACGGGCCGGTCGAGGAGCGAGAGATGGCGTTTGCGGCCTATCTGGCCGCCCTCGAGCGAGAGGAGCAAGCGAGCGCCGTCTACGCGGATCGCCTCTACGAGATCGAGCGCGAGCAGCGCGAGCCCGCTGCTCCCCTTCCCGCGCTCGGTGACAGGGTCATCTCACGTTTCGGCGGACTGCTGGGCGTCGCACGATGACCGTGGCGGCGGAGCTGGGCCTGAGCGAGGTCGGTCTCGAGCGGATCGACTGCATCGTGGCCGGCTCCGTCCCGCTGTCCGCCCCCGGGGATGATCCCCCGATGAGCGCCGACCGGCCGGAGGTCGCCGTGCTCGGCACGGGCAGGATGGGATGGAGGCTCTGGCGAGCCGGCTTTGAGCCGACCGGGGATCGCAGTAGGCTCCCCACGCAAGGTCCGGCGAACGAGGAGAAGAGATGGAGAGTGCTCTAGGCGGTCAGGGGCAGGACCGGGAGGCGGTTCGGAACCTTTCCAACCTTTGGTGGCTGTGGCTGGTCTCCGGGGTGTTCTGGGTCGCGGTTGGGCTGGTGATCCTCCAGTTCGACCAGGCTTCGATCAACACCGTCGGGATCCTCATCGGGCTGATGTTCTTCGGCACCTCGCTCCAGATATTCGGGATCTCGACGCTGGTCGACCCCGGCCTGCGCTGGCTGTACTGGATCTTCGGGGTGTTCATGCTCGTCGGCGGCGGTGCTCGCCTTCATCAGCCCCGAGAACACCTTCGCCGCGATCGCTGACATCCTCGGCTTCCTCTTCCTCCTCGTCGGCGTCTTCTGGGTGATCCAGGCCTTCGCCACCAGGGAGGTGAACGATCTCTGGTGGTTCGGTCTGATCGCCGGGATCCTGATGATCATTCTCGCCTTCTGGACCGGCGGTCAGTTCTTCATCGAGAAGCAGTACGTGCTCCTGGTCTTCGCCGGCATCTGGGCGCTGCTCCAGGGGTTCACCGATTTCGGCAGGGCCTTCATCATCCGGCAGGTCGGCCGGGTCGTCTGAGCGCCTAGGCGGGCGGCTCAGCCGCGGCTCCCCTGACCTTGGCCGCGGTCATATTGGAGGGAATTTTTGGCCAAATGTCCGGCCTCTACCCGCCCGGCAGCTCCACCGTTCCCTCTATCAGAGGGATTACGCGGCCGCCCACCCGAGGGCGGCCCTCCTTCATCTCGGTCTCGAGCACGCTCGGCCGGCCCATCTCCTCCCCCTGGGAGATCACGAGGCGCTCGCACCCGCTGCGCTCGGCGAGGTAGGCGCAGAGGGGGCCGGCCGCCGAGCCGGTCGCCGGGTCCTCGCCCATCTCGGCGGTGCCCGAGAAGGAGCGCGCCCGCGCCCGCTCGGCGTCGGGCTCGCACCAGGCCAAATAGAGGACGATCGCCCGGCGCGGGCGGAGCAGCTGGTCGATCGTCGACCAGTCGGGGAGGGCGCGAGCGAGCGCCCCGCCCTCGGCCACCGGCGCGATCAGGATGGGCACGCCGGTGGAGACGAACTGGGGGGGAAGCTCGGGGTGGGCGTCGGCCGCCTCGAGGCCGACCGCCGCCATCACCCCCTCGCGCTCCAGCTCCTCGCCGAACTCGGGCTCGTTCTGGAGCATCGTCGCGCTCCAGCGCTCACCCTCCGCTCGCACCTCGACCGGCTGCAGCCCGGCGCCGGTCTGCTGGACCAGGCTCGCCGCCTCCACCCCCCGCCAGCGCGCCACCGCGACCGCCGTCCCGAGCGAGGGGTGGCCGGCGAAGGGCAGCTCCTCGCGCATATCCCAGATCCGGTTGCGGTAGTCGGCGCCATCGGTGCCGGGTGCCTGCACGAAGGTCGTCTCCGAGAGGCGCGTCTCCCGGGCGAAGGCGAGCATCACCTCCTCGGAGACGCCGTCGGCGTCGTCGACCACGGCGAGGCCGTTGCCGGCCAGCGGCCGCTCGGCGAAGACGTCGAGGAAGGCGACCCGGCGAGCCATCAGCGAATCATCGTCGATCGCCGCCGAGCGCCTTTTCTCCGCCCGACGGGTCGAATACGGTGGAGTGGCAATCCGCTCGAGGGAGGAGCAACCATGGAATACGGCCAACCCGGGCCTGCAGCAGCTGAGCCTTACCCGCTGACCTACTCGGTCGACTACCCGGACCGGGAGCTGAACCGGCTGACCACCTTCTTCCGCCTGTTCACGGTGATCCCGATCGCGATCGTGCTCGCCGCGGTCTCGGGCGGGACCTACACCTGGGATTGGGGCGGCCCCAACAATGCCTCCACGACGATAGCCGTGGCGGGCGGCTTCCTCTTCCTCGCGCCGCTCCTGATGATCCTCTTCCGGAAGAAGTACCCGCGCTGGTGGTTCGACTGGAACCGGGAGCTGGCCCGGTTCACGGCCCGGGTACACGTCTATTTTGCGCTGCTGACCGACCAGTACCCCTCGACTGACGAGCAGCAGTCGGTCCATCTGGAGATTGTGTATCCGGACGCCGAGAGCGACCTGGCGCGGGGGATGCCGCTGGTCAAGTGGCTGCTGGCGATCCCGCACTACATAGTTCTCTTCTTCCTCGGAATCGCGGCCTTCGTCAGCGTGATCATCGCCTGGTTCGCGATCCTGTTCACGGGGACATACCCGCGGAGCCTCTTCGACTTCATCGTCGGCGTGTATCGCTGGGGCCTCCGGGTGGCCGCCTACGCGTTCCTCCTGGTCACCGACCGCTACCCGCCCTTCTCACTGGAGTAGGCCGGGGATTCAGAGAACCGCCGCGGCAACGCGGCGGCAAATCGCAAGTTCGAGGCGGACGGCTAGGCCTATTAGTGGGCGTGGCCGGCGGCGTGGGCCTCGTGCGCGCCGGCGGCCGCCTCTTCCGGCCGCGGGCGGATCGTCAGGTAGATCAGCGCCACGAAGGCGATCGAAGCGAGCACGTTCAGGACCAGCTTGTAGTCGAGCTCGACCGAGCCGAAGATGTCCTCGCGTGAGGGCCGGGTGTCGGGGATCAGGCCGACGAGACTGAACAGCCCGTCCACCACCAGCGCCGCCAGGACGATCGTCACGAACATCAGCGCGGTGATCCGGAGGGCGAACCGCCAGCCGTAGTACTTGCCGTAGGCGATCACGATCGGCAGCACGATCAGGTCGGCGAAGATGAAGGCGATCACCCCGGCGAAGCTGATCCCCCCGACCAGAGCACCGCCGCCAGAGGGGCGTTGCCGATCGAGCAGACGAAGCTGAGCACGGCGATGATCGGGCCGGCGATCACGTTCTCGATCGTCCGCACCGCCGCCGGCGCGTCCTCGATGAAGATGAAGTTGAAGAAGTCGTCGCCGAGGAGGGCGATGAAGCCGGCGAGGAGGAAACCGATCGAGATCTCCTTCCACAGCATCAGCCAGTCGCCGCGGAAGTTGTAGGCGACGTCGGTCCACGCCGCCCGCGAGGTCAACCGGGCACGCCAGCTCATCGCCCCGCCGGAGGGCTCGTGCACATGGCGCGCCTGGGCATTCTTGGCGTGCTCACGAGCCTGCTCCTCGAGCCGCGGCGAGACGAAGGCCCGCAGGAGCACCGCCATCAGCGCGATCAGGACGACCCCGCCGACGAACGTGGCGAGGGTGAATTGCCAGCCGATCAGGATCCAGATCACCAGCCCCAGCTCCCAGACCAGGTTGGTGGAGGCGAACTGGAAGGCGAGCATCGTCACCGCCGAGGCCCCCTTCTGGAACAGCGACTTGGCGATTGCGATCGCCGCGTAGGAGCAGGACGAGGAGGCGGCCCCGAGCCCGGTCGCCCTAGCGACGGGAGCGAAGCCGCTGCCCGCCAGCGCGTGCTCGATCCGCTGGCGCGGTACCCAGGCCTGAACGATCGCCGAGATCGCGAAGCCGAGGACCAGCGCCCACCAGACCTCGTAGGCCATCAGGAAGGACTGCTCGAGGCCGTCGCCGATCGTGTTGATGACGTCGCTCATCGCTCGGGTTGACGACTATACCCCATGGGGGTATGCTTGCCGCAATGGCTAACAAGCAAACACCCGGTTACAAGGCCTCGAAGGAGGAGCTGCTGACCCGGCTCGCCCGCGTCGAGGGCCAGGTCCGCGGCGTCACCAAGATGGTGGAGGAGGAGCGCTACTGCATCGACGTCCTCACCCAGATCGAGGCCGCCGAGGCCGCCCTCGACAAGGTCGCCCTCGGCCTCCTCGACGACCACGTCCGCAACTGCATGCGCGCCGGCAAGGGCGCCTCCGAGAAGCAGGTGCAGGAGCTGATGGGCGCGGTCGGGCGGCTGGTCAGCGCCTGACCCTGCGTTCCCACGCTCCCTTTCGGCCCGGCGGCGTATCGGTTAGCTTTCGCCTCGGCAACGAAAGGGGTGAGAGATGGAGGGGAAGACGGTTGATCCGGCCGAGTTCCGCGACGGCCAGAAGAAGCAGTGGGACAGCGCCGCGACCGGCTGGCGCAAGTGGTCGGACCTGATCGACGGGTCGATGGGCGGAATCGGCGAGCGGCTGGTCGAGCTGGCAGGCGTGGAGCCCGGCAGCAGGGTGTTGGATGTCGCCGCGGGATACGGCGAGCCCGCGCTGACCGCAGCGAAGGCCGCCGGGCCCGAGGGCAGCGTCGTCGCCAGCGACATCTCCGCCGAGATGCTCGCCTACGGGCGCGAGCGTGCCGCAGCCGCCGGTCTCGAGAACATCGAGTTCGTCCAGGCGGATGCCTCCGCCCTGGACTTCCCGGAGGGGAGCTTTGATGCCGCGGTATCCCGCTTCGGGATCATCTTCGAGCCCGACGGTGAAGGAGCCGCCGCCAAGGTCCGGGGGTTCCTGAAGACGGGCGGGCGGATGGCGATCGCCTCATGGGGCACGCCCGAGCAGGTGCCCTTCCTGGCGATCCCAATGCAGACGGCGATGAAGAAGCTTGAGGTGCCGCCACCCCCGCCGGGGACGCCGGGCCCCCTCTCGCGCCCGACCCCCGAGGCCCTCGGCGGCCTGCTCGAAGGGGGCGGCTTCTCCGACGTTCAGGTGGAGGACACCGAGGTCACCTACGAGTGGGACTCCCCCGAAGACTTCACCACCTTCGTCAAGGAGATCGCCCCGCCGATCATCGCGATGATCGCTCCCCACCCCGAGGACGTGCAGAACGAGACCTGGGCCGCCATCACCGAGGCGATCGGAGAAGAGGCCGCGGACTCGGGCAAGGTGAGCCTCTCGAACGTCGTCCTGATGGCCGCCGGGCGGGCGTAGCTCTCCTATTCGGAAGGCTTCAGGTCGGGCGCGCGCGGCGTCAGTAGGATCGCTTGCCGTGCAGGGCCGCCTCAACCTCTTCGGCTCCTCCGTCGCCCGCGTACTGGCGGCGGCCGGCCTCGCCCTGGCGGTGCTGATGTGGCTCGGCCCGCTCTCCACCGAGGCGCGGCAGGCGGCGAGTGACCGAGTCACCCCGATCAGCCCGACGCTGACATTCCTGCCTTGCCTCAACAAGGCCGGCAGCAAGTACCGGGCGAAGACGGAGCCCCACCGCTGCGCCCACTTCGGCCGCGGCGGCGCCTTCGCCGGCGGCGTCAACCTCGAGGACCTCGTCTGGCAGACCTGGGGCGAGGCCCTCGCCACCGCCACCGGGATCGAGTGCGGCTTCCACCTCCCCTGCGCCAAGATCGCGGTCCAGGTCCAGGCCTTCCGCGTCCGCAAGGCCTGCGGCCGCCGCATCTACACCCGCCTCAAGGCCGTCAGCGAGTTCGGCAAGACGCTGGTGAAGACCCGGGCCTGCCTCGGCCGGGCCTAGCGTTTCGTCTTCGGTCCAGCCGGTCACCATCCGCCGCTCCGCATTACTGTCGCCGGCGCTACAGACCCCGTGCCTGCGGGTTTCAACCTAGGAACTCAACGTGGAGGACCGATGAAGCTAAAGCCCAGACTCACTTATGCGAACGTCACGGCTACGCTCGCTCTACTGGTCGCGGTTGCAGGAGGCACTACGGCGCTCGCGGGCGTTGCCAAAGCGCCAAAGAACTCGGTGGTCGCGAAGTCGATCAAGAAGGGAAACGTAACCGCGAAGAAGCTCACCACCACTGTCCGGGTGAACGCGCAGGCCAACATCACCGACCCCTCTCCGGGTGACGGCCACTACGCCGTTGGCAGCGTGCTGGCGAGATGCCCGCAGGGCGCCCGCGCAATCGATGGCGGGGGCAGCAGGTGGTGGCCGCACAGTCCTGCAGAGCTCCGGGCCTGTTGGCGGTAACGGCTGGCTCGTGGGCGCAGGAAGCGACAATCCAGGCATCACGCAGATTCGCGCGACAGTGATCTGCCTCCTTTCTACGCCGGGTAGCCCCACCGAGAAGCTGCCATAGCCCCGGGATGGAGGTCCGCCCGGGCGCCCGCCCGGCTCCATCCCAGTGTCTAACCGCTAGCCGCGAACGAGGAGCTTGCGCTTGCGCGAGGCGCCAGGCTCGTAGGGGTAGCCGCCCTGGCGCTTCACCAGCGCGCGGAAGACGTAGCGCGCTCGCCCGCTGGTCTGCGTGAAGCGGTACAGCCCCGTGAAGGCGCCGTTCTCGCCCGTCCTCAGCTGCTTGAAGGTGCGCCACTTCCTACCGGCGCGCGCCTGGAGGGCGACGGCCCGGCCGGCAGCATTCGGCCCGGGAAGCTCGCCCTTGAAGTGGACCCGCTGGCCGTTCGCGACGCTCTTCTCTCCGAGCTTCAGGGTGGGCACCACGGTCGAGTCGAGTTGGACCTGCCTATCGAGCGTCCTGGTGTTGTAGCGATAGACGAGGTCCACCTTTCGCGAGGCGCCCGGATCGAGCCTGGTGGCGAAGCGCCCGTTTGGCTGCGTGGTCGCCATCGTCACCAGCTGGCGGGAGGCATCCTCCAGGTCGACCGTTTCGTAGACGCATACGGTGGCCCCGCCTACCGGGTTTCCTGAGGAGTTCGCGAGAGCGCCGCGGATCACGGGCGCCTCGGTGGATCGCACTGAGACCTGCGAGCGCAGCTTGCCCTCGACCTCGGCCCCGGAGTCGAACTGGGTCGCCTGCTGGGACCCCGAGGCCGGGCAGGAGTTGTCGACGTAGACCGTCTTTCTCAAGCATGGAGAGGAGACGTTGCCGGCGACGTCGGTCGAGCAGATCACCAGGTCGTTGGGCCCGTTCACCCAGCCGGCGTCCTTCTCCGTGTCGAGGTTGAACAGCCTCGCGCCCGAGGAGTCGGGGCAGGGTTTTACTCGTCGTAAGTAGCTGCCCTGCACGTCGGCGGCGCGCAGAAGTCGACGCCCTGCGACGCGACCCCGTTCACACTGATCGATATCGAACGCGCCCCACCGCCGGCATCGGTGGCGGTCACCTGCAGCGGCTGAACGCCCCTGACCACGCCGCCGTCGAGCAGTTCGCCGCTCGCGCTCACCCCCGGGGCGTAGAAGTCCTGCACCACCGCAAAGAAGCGGGTGCTCCAAGCGTAGGCCCAGCTGCTGTTGCAAGGATTCGCGAAGCACCTCTCGATGACCGCGAAGAAGCTGGCGTTGGTCTGGACCGGCGTATTCCATACGTCGGGTCCCGAGCCCCCGGCGAGACCCTGATAACCGGGTGAGCCGTCGCTCGTGCTCATCGGGCCGTAGCCCCCGTCGGTCCCGTAGTGGACGGTTGCCTGCGCCGACTTGAACCTAGTGCCACCGGGGGCGTTCACCTGCCAGGCGAGCCATGAACCGTTTGCGCTCACTCCCTTGGCATCGAGCCTGAAGCCATAGCCGCCGCAATCGTTCGACGGCAGGATGCTGTAGCCGCCCCCCGCGTAGAGAGCAACGTCAGAAAAACCCACCTGCTCGCCGGGAGCACATTCGAGGACGGTGTAATCCGCCTCCGCACCCCGCGGCACCAGCAGGGCGATCGCAACGATCGCGAGCGCGCAGAGCACAAAGGTCTTCAACCTTCTTGCCCCGCTCCGGCTCCGTTGATCCGCTCCAATCGAGCGCATGCCGGCCTCCCGGTGGATGACTCCTGTGTGGCTCTCCAAGCCGGCAGCAATCCACTTTCTCCCCACTTCGCCCCTCATTTCTCGAAGCTGAAGCCGCCGTGCCACCGCCACCGCTGGATCCTCCAGAGGAACCGGCGCCGCTAGCCGGGGCACCGAACTCACCACCGCTGCTCCCGCCGCCACTGCTCTTCGCCACCGGCTGCTCGAAGCTGAACTGGCGCTTCACTTGCTCGGCCGGGCTCGCCGTGGCCGCGGACTCAGCGGCAGGCTTACTCGCCTCAGCGGCGATTGGGGCAACCGGTGGCTTCTCGACCGTCGGCTCGGCTGCCGGCTCCACCGGTCGCTCCACCGCCGCCTGCCGTTCCTTCCCGCCACCAAGCCCGACATCCGCCGGGTCTACGACATTGGTGGCGACGCACGTTGCTCCACCAGCTGCCGTGGCGCCGCAGACTGCCAACACCTTCGCCAGGCCGGCCATACCGGCGCCTGTGGTTCCTCCGGCCGTCACCACCTGACCGGCGCCCTCCTCCGCTCCCCGATTGAACAGGGAGTAGCCGGCGTGCTTCGTCTTCTCGACCGCAGCTCCGAATCGCTCGGCGATCCACTCATGAGGTCGTCCGCCGGTGGCCTGGTCGAGAGCCGGTCCGCTCGGGGCGAGATCGAACACTCGCTCCGGAATCGCGCGGAAGGCGCGAAGCTTCGCGCGGCAGGTCGCGCAGGAACGAAGGTGGGAATGGACCTGATCCGCCTGCCGGCCGTGGGACTCTCCGTCGGCAACCATCGACAGCGCCGGGGCCAACTGGTCGCAACGTTTGCCCTGCTCGATCTCGGCGAAGACCTCGAGAAACCGCTTGCGCCCCTCCGCCATACAGCGGTTGATCTTCGTATAGGACCAGCCCGTGATCTCGCCGATCTCTTTGTAGGAGTAGCCCTGCGCCTTCAGTGTGAGCGCACGGATCTCCTGAGGTTTCAGGGCCCGAAGCGCCTCGCCGCTGCGAGCCACCCGCTCGCGGCTCTCCGCCTGGTCAGTCGGCTGAGGGCTCTCCGAGGCGATCGACTCGAGGGGATCGCGGTCCTCATCGCCGCCCGGGGCGCGAGGGCCGCTGAGCAACCGCTCTCGCTGGCGGCGAACCGCCAGGGCCTCGCGCTTGGTGACGACCTGCATCCAGCGGACCAGGGCATCGCCGTCGATCGGCGGCGCCTTGGTGAGCAGGATCTCGAGCGATCTCTGGTATGCGTCCTCGGCGTCGTCAGCGCAGATCGAGTAGCGGCGTGCGGTGCGACGGAAGACCGAATCGTGGCTGTCGATCAATCGCAGCGCCGCATCCTTGCGCGCCTCCGCCGAGCCGACAGTCGCGCGCTCCGATGCTGTCTCTCTCACGGCGGATACCGCCCTCACTCCTTTCACACGCCGATGAGGGAAAAGCTGTCACGGCTCGCCCCGCACGGGGCCATCAGAACCCGCTATTTGCGCGGACGCGCGGGGCGCCCTCTTCGCAAAATGCGGCGAAGGCCACGAGATGCGACTCCGTCTTTTGGTCGTTAGTCTGCCCTCGGTTACCTGTGGGATAGTGGACCGGTGCCTGGGAGATGGGAGAGGAGTGGGTTCGTCTTTGTCTTGCTCGGCTGCCTGATCGGCGGCCTACTGCTCTCCGGGAGCGGCCAGGGGGCGACCCGGTTCGAGCGGGTAAAGGGGAAGGCGGTGGCCTTCGGGACGTTCACGCCGGGGCAGGTCGAGTCGATCGCGGTGAAGGGAATGCCGAAGCGGGGCAAGGTGCAGGCGCTGATGGGGTTTGCGGGGGCGCCGGGCGGCTGCTCGGGGGTGTTCGTCTGCCTGCCGGTGCAGCTCCGCCGCGCCGCGGGCACCCCTCGCTTCCAGACCACGGCCAAGGGCCGGGCGTTGATCAGCTTCGTCATGCCCACCGATTACGAGCGCTTCCGGATCGACAACCTGAGGGCGCCGACCGAGCGGGTCGCCTTCGTCAATGGCCAGCGGCTGCTGATCGAGATCGACGGGATTGCGAGCCACCGCGACAAGCAGACCTTCGGGATCGCGGTCGCCCGGACCACCGTCGAGATTCCCTAGCCGACCGGCTGGTCCTGGCAGCGGATTTGCCCAAACGCCCGGGCGGTCTGGTTAGCTTGCTCGGCGATGAGCACCTGCGTGGTCACCGGCGGCGCCGGCTTCCTTGGTTCACACCTCTGCGAGCGTCTGCTCGGGGCGGGCCACCGGGTGATCTGCCTCGACAACCTCGACACCGGCAGCCTCGAGAACATCGAGCACATCCGGCACCCTGAGTTCGAGTTCCGGAACTTCGACGTCACCGAGTTCGTGGAGGTCGAGGAGCCGGTCGACTTCGTCTACCACCTCGCGTCGCCGGCGAGCCCGATCGACTACGCGCGGCTCCCCCTGCACACGCTCAAGGTCGGCTCCCAGGGCACCCACCGGGTGCTGGGGCTGGCGAAGTTCAAGCGGGCCCGCTTCCTGCTCGCCTCCACCTCGGAGGTCTACGGCGACCCCGAGATCCACCCCCAGCCCGAGGACTATTGGGGCAACGTCAACCCGATCGGCCCCCGCGGCGTCTACGACGAGGCGAAGCGCTACGCCGAGGCGCTGACGATGGCCTACCACCGCCAGCAGGGGGTGAACACCTGCATCGCGAGGATCTTCAACAGCTTTGGACCGAAAATGAGGCCCCACGACGGCCGCGCGATCCCGACCTTCCTCCGGCAGGCGCTCCAGGACAAGCCCCTGACCGTGTTCGGCGACGGCAGCCAGACGCGGAGCTTCTGCTACGTCGAGGACGAGATCCGGGGCCTGGTCGCCCTGGCCGAATCGGACGTGCACCTCCCGGTCAACATCGGAAACCCGGACGAGTACACGCTGCTGCAGCTGGCCGAAACCGTGATCGAAGTCGCCGGCTCGCGCTCGGAGATCGTCTTCGAGGCGCTCCCGGTGGACGACCCCAAGGTGCGCCAGCCCGACATCTCGCGCGCCAAGCAGCTGCTCGGCTGGGAGCCGAGGGTCTCGCTGGCCGACGGGCTGAAGCGGACGATCGAGCAGGCCGGGGTCGAGCGCCTGGTCGGCTCGCCTCAGTAGTAGCCGTGAACTCCGGCTAACGGCCCGGCGGGGCGTCCTGCGGCAGCTTTGTCCGCCGGGCCAGCATCCGGTCGAACCCCCGATCCGAGAGGAGGCCGTGCAAGCCGGCGGCGATCTTCGCATCGATGCCGACCAGGTAGCGGGGCTTGGGGCGGTCGGAGCTGATCGCCTTGTGGATCACCTTGGCGACCTTCTCGGGCGGGATGCCCGCCTTTGCGGTTTCCCGGAGCATTTCGCGAAAGCGCTCTAGCTGCGCTCCGTAGAGGCGCCTTCCTTCGGCCGGCATCGCCGCCACGGTGCCGGTGGCGGTCTCGCCGGCTTTGTCCCAGATCGGGGTGGCGATGCTCCCGGGCTCGACCGCGACCACCTCGATCCCCCACGGCTTGAGCTCGTGCCGAAGCGAATGCGAGAGGGCCTCGAGGGCGAACTTGCTGCCGTTGTACGGCGACATGAACGGGCTCGCGATCCTCCCCCCGATCGAGGCGATGTTGACGATCGTTCCCCGGGCCAGGCGGAGCAGCGGCAGGAAGGCCTGGGTGACCGCGATCTGGCCGAAGTAGTTGACCTCGAACGACTGCCGGTAGTCGTCGAGCGGGATGTATTCGGTCGGGCCCCCGAAGCCGACCCCGGCGTTGTTGACCAGGCCCGCCAGCCCGTCCTTGCCGACCTCGCCGCGGACCCTCTGCTCGGCGGCCTCGATCGAGCGGGCCTCGGTGACGTCGAGAATGAGCGGGGTGAGCTTCTCGGAGGCGTCCCTCTTGAGCGCGTCGGCGTCGCTCTGCTTGCGGACGCCGGCGAAGACCTGGTAGCCGGCCTTGTCGAGGTATAGGGCGGTCGCCCGGCCGATCCCGGTCGAGGCTCCCGTCACAACAACCGCGCCGGTCGTGTGGGCAGCCATCAGGCGCATCACCCTACCGAGTCGCCCTCCGGCAAACCGATCCGCCGCTCTGCGAGACTCGCCGCCGTGACCGCCTCGATCCTTGCCGTGGTCGGCGCCCGGCCGAACTTCGTGAAGATGGCGCCGGTGCTCGCCGCCCTCGAGGAGGGCGACCCCGGGCGGGTCCGCCTGCTCCACACCGGCCAGCACTACGACCGGGCGCTGTCGGGCGACTTCATCGAGCGGCTCGGGATGCGCGACCCGGACGCCAACCTCGGGGTCGGCTCCGGCACCCACGCCGAGCAGACCGCCGGGGTGTTGATCGGGGTTGAGGCGGAGCTGAAGGCAGACCCGGCCGAGCTCGTCCTTGTCGCCGGCGACGTCAACTCGACGATGGCGGCGGCGCTCGCGGCGGCGAAGGAGCGGGTGCCGGTCGCCCACATCGAGTCGGGGCTTCGCTCCGGCGACTGGTCGATGCCGGAGGAGCTCAACCGGGTGGTCACCGACCGGGTCGCCGATCTCCTCCTCTGCACCTCCGAGGACGCGGTCCAGAACCTCGCCCGGGAGGGGATCGCGGGCGACGGAGTGCAGCTGGTCGGCAACACGATGATCGACAGCCTCTTCCGGCTGCTCGAGGGGGTGGACCGGCCCGACCTGGTGGCGAAGCACGACGTCGATGCCGGCAACTTCGTCCTCGTCACCCTCCATCGGCCGGCGCTCGTCGACGACCCGGAGCTGCTCGGCCAGACGATGGAGGTGCTCGCCGGGTTGGCCGAGTCGATCACCGTCCTCTTCCCCGTCCACCCCCGCACCCGGGCGCGGCTCGACGCCGCCGGGTCCTCCGCCTGGGGCGCGGTACGGCTGCTGGAGCCGCTCGACTACGTCGAGTTCATCGGCCTCGAGGCCGAGGCGCGGCTGGTGATCACCGACTCAGGCGGGGTCCAGGAGGAGACCTCGGTCCTGGGCGTCCCCTGCCTCACCTACCGGACGACCACCGAGCGCCCGATCACGATCCACCTGGGCACCAACCGGCTGGTGGGGGTCGATCCAGGGGAGCTGCGCCGGGCCGCGGAGGAGGCGCTGGCCACGGAGCCGCCCTCGGAGCCCCCGCAGATACCGCTCTGGGACGGGAAAGCAGGCCCCCGCGCCGCTGAGGCGATTTCGGCCTTCCTGGAGCGAAATCGGGCGCCCATTTCGGACTAGTGGCAGGAGTGCCCCTTGGGCGCCGCGAAAGCGGGGGACGATGAGATCCGCGAACCGCACCCTGGTCAAGTCCCCGCCTGAGCTCTGGGAATTGCTCGACCAACCGGAGCGCATGCAGGGCCTGATGTCCTCCCTTCTCGGGCGCGCGACCGAGATCAAGGTCTTCGGGCGAGCGCCCGAGTCCTACCTCGGTTGGGAGGCGCGCGAGGGGGGCCACATCGCCTGGATCGAAGTCGAGCTGTCCGAATCGGGCTGGGGCACCAGCGTCGTGGTCAGCGCCGAGAACGGCGACGAGGCCCGCCTGGAGAAATGGCTCGAGGCGGTGATGGAGGAGCTCTCCACCCCCGAGAAGCGCCCCTTCGAGGGCCTCGTCTAGCTCCGCCTCGGAGGTTCTTCTTCAGCTCCACCCTGCGCGTCTGGGTGTTGGGGTCGCCGCCTGTCGGGGTGTAGCTGACCGCAACGTCGACGTTCTCCTCCGACGTCGCCTACTCCTCGCAGCCCGGCGGCTTCGAGGGCTTCCTCCTCGGTCGAACAGTTGCGCCACCAGACGCACTTGCCGTTGCGCCACCTCAGCGGTTGCCAGAACGGATCGACTATTGGCGTCGCGCTATCTGCGCCGTGTCCCCAGCCGCGGATGTGGCCGAGCGTCACGTCGCCGAGGTCGCGCAGCTCCTCGACCTCGACCGTGTAGTCGGGAAAGGCACCGAGGAAGTTGTCCCACCAGCGACGCAGGCCTTCGTGCCCTTCGTAGGCGCCCTCCATGGCCACCAGGCGAGACTCCACCTTGATCCCATCGTCGGTAAGCGCCAGAAAGGCGTCCCAGTCGCGCCGGTTGAAGGCGTCGTAGGCACGCAGCGCCCTCTCCACGTTCTCCTGCGACATTGCCTACTCCTCAAGCCCGGCGGCTTCGACGGCTTCTTTCCGTTCGGTGAAGGCAGCCCGTCTCCGGAGCTTCCCTTCTTCGAACCAGTAAGTCGAGAAGATCCGCATCTCGACCTCTACACCGCTTCCACGCCCTCGGCCGCGGAGCCGCTCGGCAACAACGACGACATCGTCTCCGTCGTGGAGGACCTCGTCGAGCGACACCTCGAACTCCTCCCAGGCGGACCGAATGACGTCCATCCACTCCTGGATCGCCTCGGGGCCTCGGTACATACCCTCGACACCCGGAAAGGCGCCGGTGGCTCCCCATTCCACGTCGGGAGTAGCAACCTCCCTGGCAAACTCCCGGATCACCGACGTGTCGCCCCGGTTGAAGGCCTCGTAACCGCGCCTGAGGGTCGCGAGCGTGTCCTCCGACATCGCCCACGCAGTATCGCGCGAGGAGGAAGGGGAGGCTCGTTGCGGCGAGGAGCGGGTATATAGAACGAGAATGTCCGCCAAGCAGACGACTCCCAGCGACCTCCAGCGTGATTGCGAGCGCCTGCGCTCGCTGCATGTCCCCGGCAACCCACTGGTACTCCCAAACGCCTGGGATGTCGCCACGGCAAGGGCCGTGGTGGAGGCGGGCTTCCCGGTCGTCGCCACCACCAGCGGCGGCGTCGCCGCCGCGCTTGGCTATGAGGATCACGAAGGCGCGCCGGCGAAGGAGATGTTCGCTGCCGCAGCGCGGATCTGCAGTCGGGTCGAGGTCCCGGTGACCGTCGACGCCGAGGCCGGCTACGGGATGGAGCCCGAGGAGCTCGTCACCGCGCTCAGGGAGGTGGGAGCCGCGGGCTGCAACCTCGAGGACACCAACCACCCCGCCGAGACCCTGCGCGATCCCGACCACCAGGCGGAGTGGCTGCGAGGCGTTCGCGCGGCCGCGTCCGACCAGGGCTACGGGCTCGTCATCAACGCGCGGATCGACGTCTTCCTCGCCAACTCGCGGGGAAGGGGCGCAAGGCGACCTCGTCCCCGAAGCGCTCCGGCGGGCGCATGCCTACCTCGACGCCGGCGTCGACTGCGTCTACCCGATCGCCCTCTGGGAGGCCGATCCCGTTGCCCCTTCATCTCGGAGGCGGGCGGCCCGGTCAACATCCTGGCGATCCCAAATGCCCCGTCCGTGTCCGAGCTGGCCGAGCTTGGGGCAGCCAGGATCAGCTACGGCGGCCTGCTGCACTGGCAGGCGATGGAACAGTTCAGGGACTCGCTCGCCTCGCTTGCCCCCGGCTCGGAACCCGCTCAGGCCTAGCCGTATCCTTCCCCACATGGCCACGCGCCCGCGAGACGAGGCGGCCACCGAGGCGAACGGGGCCGGCGAAGGCGCGGAACCCGAGCGCCAGGCGGCTGCTGTCGACGAGGACCTCCACCGCTTCTTCGGGTTCTGATCGCGCGCCCACCGCGGAGCGTCCGAACCGCCGAAGGAGGGTCGGGGCGGAACCGTCCTTGACATGCCCGCTCGGCCTTGAAAGAGTCGCGCAGACTCGTATTCCGAGGAAGGGAGGAAGTAGTGATGGCCCGTGGATTCCTGCACAGCCGCAGCAGGCTCTGCACTGGTGCTCGCAACCGCGCTACTTTCGATCGGCGCCACCACCGGCACCGCGTCGGCGGCGACGGCGACATTCTCCAATCCGGGGCCCATCAATATCCCCGATCTCGCCGTTGCATCGCCGTATCCCTCGCCCATCACCGTCACCGGATTCGCGGGCAACGTCCAAAAGGTGACGGCGACGCTTCGTGGCTTCACGCACACCTGCCCGGAGGACCTTGGCTGTGTTGCTCGTCGGCCCGAGCGGGGCGAAGACGATCCTGATGAGCCAGGTCGGTGGGTGTCCGCAGACCGACATCGGCCTTATCAATCTGACCTTCGATCAGTCTGCCGCGAACGCTGCTCGGCACCTTTCCGAATACCGCCGTGTCGGGCACCTACCGGCCCAGCGAGGCCGCACCCACGTCTTCGTCCCTCAGTCTCCCGGCGCCGGGCGCCCCGTATCCCGTGCGACCTCAACGTGTTCAACGGGACGCTCGCCAACGGTGCCTGGCACCTCTTCATCGAGGACCGGGCCGGCGTCGATGTCGGCGCGGTCACGGGAGGATGGTCTCTGGCGATCACCGCGCCGGTGAACACCCTCACCGCGGGCAAGCCGAAGCTGAACAAGAAGAAGGGAACCGCACAGGTGCCGGTGACCGTCGGCGACGCCGGCCAGCTCACCCTGTCCGGAAAGGGCGTCAAGTCGGCCTCGGCATCCAAGTCGGTTGCGGTGGGCGGACCGGGCACGGTGAAGCTCACCGTCAAGCCCAAGGGCAAGACGACGAAGAAGCTCAACAGCACCGGCAAGGCAACGGTGACGGTGAAGATCACCTTCACGCCCACCGGCGGCACGTCCAACGTCGTGACCAAGAAGATCAAGCTGAAGAAGACGCTCGGCTAACCAGGCAGCTTCGACGCAGTTCGCGACCCCCCGGCCTCAACGGCCGGGGGTCGCGTATCTATCCTTCACGCATGGCCACCCGGCCAAAGGGCGAGGCGAAGACAGAGGGGGCGAACGGCGCGTCGACCGACGGCGCGCCCGACACCGAGAAGCAGCAGGCCGCGGTCGACGAGGACCTGCACCGCTACATCGCCCCGGTGGTCGGGCCCGAGGACGAGCGGGTCTTCACCGACTCCGGGATCGAGATCAAGCGCCTCTATGAGGAGGACGACATCGCCCCGGGGCTCCAGGAGCGCCTCGGCGAGCCCGGCGACTACCCCTACACCCGCGGGATCCACTCCGGGATGTACCGCGACCGGCTCTGGACGATGCGCCAGTACGCCGGCTACGCGACCGCCGAGGAGACCAACCGCCGCTACCGCTACCTGACCGAGCACGGCTCGACCGGCCTCTCGATGGCCTTCGACCTCCCCACCCAGCTCGGCCGCGACTCCGACGACCCGCTCTGCGCCGGCGAGGTCGGCCGCACCGGGGTCGCGATCGACACGGTCGAGGACATGCGGATCTGCTTCGACCAGATCTCGCTCGCCGAGGTCTCCACCTCGATGACGATCAACGCCCCGGCGGCGATCCTCCTGCTGCTCTACGAGCTGGTCGGCGAGGAGCAGGGGGTGCCGTCGAAGGAGCTGCGCGGGACGGTCCAGAACGACGTCCTCAAGGAGTACATCTCGCGCGGCAACTACATCTACCCGCCCGAGCCGACGATGCGGCTGACCACCGACATCTTCGCCTACTGCGACCAGAACGTCCCGAAGTGGAACACGATCTCGATCTCCGGCTACCACATGCGCGAGAAGGGCTGCTCGGCGGTCCAGGAGGTCGCCTTCACCCTCGCCAACGCGATCGCCTACGTCGAGGCGCGGGATCGCCGCCGGCCTCGATCCCGACAAGTTCGGCCAGCGGCTCGCCTTCTTCTTCAACGGCCACAACAACGTCTTCCAGGAGATCGCCAAGTTCCGGGCGGTGCGGAGGATGTGGGCGAAGCTCATGCGGGAGCGCTTCGGCGCCACCGACGAGCGGGCGCAGATGATCCGCTTCCACACCCAGACCGGCGGCGTCACCCTCCAGGCCCAGCAGCCCGAGGTGAACATCATCCGGGTGGCGCTGCAGGGGTTCGCCGCGGTCGCCGGCGGGACCCAGTCGCTCCACACGAACGGCTTCGACGAGGCGCTGGCGCTGCCGACCGAGCGCTCGGCGCGGATCGCCCTCCGCACCCAGCAGGTGCTCGCCCACGAGTCCGGCGTCGCCGACACCGTCGATCCGTTCGCCGGCTCCTACTTCATCGAGTCGCTCACCGACGAGGTCGAGGGCCGCGCCTGGGAGCTGATGAAGAAGGTCGAGGATCTCGGCGGCTCGGTGAACGCGCTCGAGTTCATCCAGCGCGAGGTCGAGGAGTCGGCGGTCTCCTACCACGAGCGCTACGCCTCGGGCCAGGACATCATCGTCGGCGTCAACAAGTACGAGACCGACGTCGTCGACGACGTCGAGATCCTCAAGGTCGACCCCGAGTCCGAGCGCCGCCAGCTCGAGCGCCTGAAGAACTTCAAGGCGGACCGCGACCAGGCGGCAGGTCGACGCAGCGCCTCGCCGACCTGCGGAAGGTCGCCGAGGGCGACGGCAACCTGCTGCCCCCGATCAAGGAGGCGCTCCGGGCCGGCGGCCTCGATCGGCGAGGTCTGCGGCGCGATGCGCGACGTCTTCGGCGAGTACCAGGGCGGCGCGTTCTTCTAGATCGACTTGCGCTTCTCGCAGCCCGTGGCGCTGTCCACACCGGCGCCGCCCACGCAGACGTCTTTGCCGCCGCCGCCGATCAGCCGGTCTTTGCCGCCGCCGCCGCAGAGGACGTCGTTGCCGCCCTTCCCCCTCAGCGTGTCCTTGCCACCAAGGCCGGCGAGGGCGTCGGCGCCGGGCGTCCCAGTGAGGACGTTGGCTCCCGAGGTCCCGGCGGTCGCGGGCTTGCCCTTACAGAAGGCCAACGGCGCCGCGGGCGTCGTCGGGGTCGGCGTCGTTGACGGCGGTGGAGGAGCCGGCGTCCCTACGGGGGTAAGCATGTAGAGCTCGGCATCGCCGCCGTGCGCCGCCCGGTTGTCGGTCCAGGCGGGCAGGAAGAGACCTCCGGCCGCGTCGGCACCCTCATAGTCGCCGTAGTCGAAGTCATCGCTGTTCGGGACGCTGAAGTCCGAGGAGGCGGTCGAGATTCGGGTCATCGCCGAGTAGCTGGCGCCGCCGTCGGTGGAAACGACATAGAACTGGTCCGTGGTCTGCCCGGTGGCGTCGAGCTTGGTGCTGTAGAGGCTCGACTCGACCCGGTTGGCGGCCGAGGGATCCGCGGCCAGAGTGGCGAAGAAGTGGTCGTTGAGGGCCGTCGCGGTGTCGTCGCTGATCCGCACCCCGGAGTTGAGGGCCGGGAAGGTGTTGGCGGCTCCGGCGGCGATCCGGCTGTCGAAGGTGCGGTCGGTGGCCGATTTGCGTTGCACCTGCGCTGTCGTTGTTACGAAGCTCGCTGTAGGCGACGTAGACCCGGCCGTCAGGGCCGACGTCGACGTAGGTCTGGGGGCCGACCCGGCCACCCGGTGCCGAGATGATCGGGCAGAAGAAGGGCAGGGGGCTGGCCGAGCCAGGGTCGAGGTCGTCGTCGACGGCGGTGGCCTCGTTCCAACTCCCGCTGAGGTTGCAGTCCTCGGCCGCCAGGCAGCGATCGATCATGATCGAGTCGGCGTCCTGGTCCCACCAGGCGACGTAGACGTCACCGTTCGGGGCCGTGGCCACCGTGGGGTAGCTGTTGGTCCCCGAGCCGGGCTCTACGGCCGCCGGCGTGTCGGCCCAGTTCTCGGGGCTGTCGCAGCTCGAGGCGGTGCTTGCGTTGCACTCGTTGATGACCACGGCCTGGCCCGGGTTCTCGATCCAGACCTCGTAGAGGCGGTAGCGCTTCGGGCTCGTCGCCCAGGTGTCGATCGTGGACAACGGCTTGTCCTGGAGACCGGTGGTGGCGCGAGGGACGGCCACGTTGTTGGTCTGGAGGGTGGTGCCGCTCGGGCCCGCGATGCGGTTGATCGCGACGTAGTTCGGCGAGGTGCCGAGGTGCGTGAGCCAGATGTTGCCCCGGTCATCGGCGGCGAGGCCTGGATCGCAGCACATGTCGAGGCTTACGGTGCCCCCGCCCTCCGAGGCGCGCCGCAGCGAGGTGCTGGGCATCGTCTGCATCACCTCGGTCCCCGGCTTCATCGAGTCATTGGAGATCCAGACGTCCGGGTTGCCCCCGTCGGGATTGACGCTGGCGGCGACCCGCGCCGGGTTGTCGGGCTCCACCGCGTCGTAGGTCTCCGCCTGCTGCCCCGCTTGCTCGCTGACGTTGTTGTTGGTGCTCGGGCTCGGCAGGGCCCTGGCGCCGGCCTTGTCATCGTCGCCGGTCGAGTCGCGGCCCGCCCCCGGGGGCAGGCGGTGCTGCGCGTAGACGACGATGCTCGCGCCCACGATCCGCTTGCCGGCTGGACCGCCGAGGCGCAGCCGGTAGTCGCCCGCCGGCAGGTTCAGGTCCTGAAGGGTGAGAGCGCGAGCTGAGCCCCCAGAGAGATGGAGCGAGCGCTTGGGGCCGTTGAAGCGACCGAGGCCGCGGCCGGCGCTCGGATCGGCGGGCCGGTAGAGACGAATGCCGACCCGGACGGAGCCACCGGCCCCGCTGGGATCGAAGGTGATCCGGATGTCCTGGTCCTCGGCCCCGGCGACGATCGCGGTCGGCTTCACCCGAAGCTGCCCGAGCCGCACGCGACGGGTCCCGTCGGGCGCGGGGTGGGTGACCAACGGCTGCAGGCGAGGCTTCGCGGGGCCACTGCTCTGGCGGGCGGAGCCCCCTCCGGAACCGGCGGCAACGCCAACCCCAGCCGCGGCAAGGCAGACGGCCGCGGCCACGACCGCCGCAAGGTTGCGCTTCCGAGCGTTGTGGGGCCGCATGGCAATCGGTTGGAGGCGTATCACCCGCTGAGGCCCAAAGTCAAGACGTTTCACGGCGGCGTATCCACCTCTCGGGGGAGGATGGGCGGGCCGCCCGTAGAATCGCCCTCTGATGAGGGAAAAGTTCCCCGACACCCACGAGGAGAAGCTCGCCTACCTGCGCGAGCTTCGCGAGGCCGCGGTCCATTCCGCCTCCGAGGAGGCGGTGGAGAAGCAGCACTCGAAGGGCAAGCTCACCGCCCGCGAGCGGATCGAGAAGCTCCTCGACCCGGGCTCCTTCGAGGAGCTCGACACCTTCGTCCGCCACCGCACCCACGAGTTCGAGATGGACAAGCGCCGCCCCTACGGCGACGCGGTGGTCACCGGCTACGGCACGATCGACGGCCGCACCGTCTTCGTCTTCAGCCAGGACTTCACCGTCTTCGGCGGCTCCCTCGGCGAGGTGATGGCGGAGAAGATGGTCAAGGTGATGGACCTCGCCGCGAAGGTGGGGGCGCCGGTGATCGGGATCAACGACTCCGGCGGGGCGCGGATCCAGGAGGGGGTGGTCTCGCTCGGCGCCTATGGCGACGTCTTCGTCCGCAACGTCCAGTGCTCGGGCGTCATCCCCCAGATCAGCCTGGTGATGGGACCCTGCGCGGGCGGCGCCGTCTACTCGCCTGCGATGACGGACTTCATCTTCATGGTCAAGGAGACCTCCCACATGTTCATCACCGGCCCCGAGGTGATCAAGACGGTGACCGGCGAGGAGGTCGGGTTCGAGGAGCTCGGCGGGGCGATGAGCCACAACACCAAGTCCGGGGTCGCCCACTTCGCCGCCGAGGACGAGGAGAGCTGCCTCGCGGACGCCCGCTACCTGATGAGCTTCCTCCCCCTCAACAACCTCGAGCTGCCGCCCCGGGTCGAGCCCCTCGACGACCCCGACCGCGAGGACGCCGAGCTGGACACGATCGTCCCCGACGACCCCTCGAAGCCCTATGACATGCGCGACGTGATCTCGCGGATCGTCGACGACGGCGAGTTCTTCGAGGTCCACGAGCACTTCGCCCAGAACATCGTCGTCGGCTTCTCCCGCCTCGACGGCCGCCCGATCGGGGTGGTCGGCAACCAGCCCAAGCACCTCGCCGGCGTCCTCGACATCAACTCCTCGGAGAAGGCCGCGCGCTTCGTTCGCACCTGCGACGCCTTCAACGTGCCGCTGCTCACCTTCACCGACGTCCCCGGCTTCCTCCCCGGCACCTCACAGGAGTGGGGCGGGATCATCCGCCACGGGGCGAAGCTGCTCTACGCGTTCACCGAGGCGACGGTGCCGAAGCTGACCGTGGTCACCCGGAAGGCCTACGGCGGCGCCTACGACGTCATGAACTCCAAGCACATGCTCGCCGACTTCAACTTCGCCTGGCCGAGCGCCGAGGTCGCGGTGATGGGCCCCGAGGGCGCGGTCAACATCATCTACCGCAAGGACATCGAGTCCTCGCCGACGCCCGAGGAGCGCCGCGCGAAGCTGATCGCCGACTACAAGGCCCACTTCGCCAACCCCTACTCGGCGGCCGAGCGCGGCTACATCGACGACGTGATCGAGCCCCACCAGACCCGCCCGAAGCTGATCAGCGCCCTCCGCACCCTGGAGACCAAGCGGGTCGAGCAGCCGAAGCGCAAGCACGGGAACATCCCGCTGTAAGAGGATCCGCGGCACCGGCGTCGTAACCTGAATTGATGCCCGGGCGCAACGGCAAACAGATGCCCCCGCGGCCGCAGATCGAGATCGAGGCCGCCAACGCTTCGCCCGAGGAGGCCGCCGCGATCGCGGCGGCGCTGGAGCGCTTCCTGATGGAGACCGCGCCCAGCCCGCAGGCATCCCATCCCGGCAGCCGCTGGCAGCAGGCGGCGCTGCGGGAGGGAGTCGGGTCGCGCCTCGACAGCCCCGATCGCTGGGGCTTCCGGTCGCGATAGCAGGGTTTCACTTGCCCTTCGGGCCCGGTTCGAATAGAACACAGGGCGCAGCCCTTCGTTCGACCCGAACAGAGGAGGACACGTGGCGGTAGTGAAGATCATCGAGCTCGTCGGCAGCTCCAAGAAGTCGTCTGATGACGCGGCCCAGCAGGCGCTGAAGCAGGCGCAAAGCTCTCTCCGCAACATCCGGGCGATCGACGTTGTCAGCACGGGGCTCCGCGGCGACAACCTCGATGAGTGGCGCGCCCACGTCCGTGTCGCCTTCCTGGTCGAAGGCTCGGACGTCGACTGAGCTTGGGAGGAGAGGGGGCGGCGGGCGCTCCGGCTGACGCCCGCCGCCTATCCAATCCCTAAAGCTGAACCAGGGGAGCATCGATCCCGCCCTCTCGCCACGCTTCGAATACGGCCTGGACGATTCCCAGGTCCTGGATCGCCAATCCGGTCGAGTCGAAGAGGGTGATCTCCGCGTCAGAGCTGCGTCCTCCTGCCTTCCCGGTGAGTACGTCGCCCAGCTGAGTCACCGCGTCGCGGCCGACCAGCCCCGCCTCCACCCCATTCGCGAGCTCCCCGCCGGCGCTCGCCTGCTCCCACTCGTCGCAGAAGAGCCGGCAGCGCTCGAGCGCCTCGAGCTCGACCTCGGCCTTACCGTGGGCGTCGGCGCCGAGGACGGCGATGTGCTGGCCCGGCGTCAGCACTCCCGCGGTGATCACCGGCTGGTCGCCCGGGGTGACAGTGACAACCACGTCCTGGCGAGCGGCCTCCTCGCTGGAGCCGAGCCGCCAGCCAAGCTCGCCGGCGAGCGCCTCGGCTGCCTCGGGGCGGAGGTCGGCGCAGACGCCGGGGCCGTAGCCGACCGCGGCGAGGCAGCGGGCGGACCAGGCGCCGTTGACGCCGGAGCCGATGATCCCGACCGACTGGGCCCCGTCCCGCGCCAGCGCCTGAGCCGAGACCGCCGCGGCGGCGCCCGTGCGCAGGGAGGTCACCGAAGAGCACTCGATCACCGCCAGCTCCTCGCCTGTGGTCGCGTCTGAGAGCAGCACCTCGCCGCGAACGACCGGAAGGCCGCGGGCCGTGTTGCCTGGGAACGAGGTCACCCACTTGAGCAGCGCCAGTCCGTCGCCGAGTGCCGGCATCGCCCGGAAGTCGCCGTGCGGCGGGCTGTCGAGGTAGACCTTCGCCGGCATCGTCCACTCGCCCCTGGCGTGGCGCTCAAAGGCAATCCGGGTCCGCTCGACCGCCGTCGCCGGATCGACGGCCGCGAACACCTGCTCGCTCGAGATCACCGGAATCTCAGTCACCCATGGAGTCATACGGGAACTCGGAACATTCATCGCGCCACTCGTGGTCCAGCCGCCCTCCCATGGTCATTGCGCCGGGCGTTCTGTTCTTCTGCAGGCGACCGTGACGACGGCCCGCTTGAGGACGGTGAATCGCACCACGGGTGCCGTCACCACGGTAGCCACCCTGAACGGAACGACCAGTCGTCAAATCGCCGCGCTCGCATTCGACGCCGCCGGAACGCTATTCGGAGCCCGACTTGACGATGCTCGGGGACAAACCCGAGGCCGGCGGACCTGGTCACGATCAATACGGCCTCGGGAGCGGTCAACGTCCGCGGACCCTCCGTTGAGCGGCTCGACGCGATCGTGTTCGGACCCAAGCGCCGGCCGCAGCGTCAACCTCAAGAAGAAGTTCAAGAAGAAGGGAAAGAAGGTCCGCCTATTCGGGCACGTGGACGCGCCGGGGAACGAGGCCGCGTGCGAGAACGGCCAGACGGTCCAGCTACAGAGAAAGAAGCCAAAGGGGGGGCAGTTCGGGATCTTCCGGCAGCTCCAGACCAATACCGCCGGCGACTACTCCACCAAGGTGAAGGTGAAGAAGACCTTCACCTATCGGGCCTTCGTGCCTGAGACCTCCCTCTGCGACGACGTTACGTCGAAGAACCAGAAGGTCAGAAGAAGAAGAAGAAGAAGAAGTAGGAATCCGGCGCGAGGCGCTCATTCGCTCACCTCAACCGCGACCGCAGCCTGGGCGAGCGAGGGCAACCTTCAACTCGACCGCTCGGACCCGTGCGTGAAGGTCCGCCGCGCCGTCGTCCCCCGCCCAAGGTCGCAAAGACGGGAAAACAGCAATGGCGCGTGAAGCCGCCGGGCTGCGGGAGTAGGCCTCTGCCGTTCTGACCCGCCGACGCGCAGGGGGCGGAAGTTTCTCTACGGCGTCTCCTCCTCCTCGTCGACGATCACCCCAAGCTCTATAAGCCGCGCCCTCTCGGCGCCGTAGCCAGGCGGGTCCTCTCCCTGCTCGAAGACCCACCACCCCCACGGCATCGACTGGCGCCCGCCGACAGGCTCGTCGCCCATGATCGTGTCGCGGTGGACGCGCCAGACCTGCTCAAGCTCCTCGTTTGAGGGCGAGGACTCGATCGGGCCGATGAGCAGCGTGAACCAGTCGTCGGGGTCGAGTTCGGCGGAGACGCCGCCGCGGGGGTCAGCCGGCGGAGGGTTGAGCTGCCAAGGTGGCAGGCGCGACCCAGGTTCGCTGCGGTCGGCCGCGAGGCTGGTTCCGGTTCGAGTCCGGCGCCCTCCGCGCTTACACTTCCAAGCACTGGGTCGCGCACGGGGTTTCACCCCGTTTCAACCTACGAACGGCCCGCTTCGGCGGGCCGTTCGCATGCTGGGTCACGACTATGCGAGCCCTTCGACCCCCAGATGCCGCGGTAGGATGCGCGTGATGGGGAGCCGGGGAACTCTTCTGGTGGGTCTGACTGCGGTTATCTTGATTGCCACGGCCGGAGCCGCGCAAGGAGCCGTGACCATTGGCAACAACCTGACGACGACGGAGTCCACCAACATGCCGGGGTGCGGCATCCCGTGCACGGTGACGAATCTGACCCTGCCCGGCTCGAGCCTTGCCCCAGATGGCCTGACCTCACCCCTCAACGGCACGGTGACCAGCTGGAGGCTGAGGGCAAACACCGCCCCGGACGTGAGGCTGCGAATCCTCCGGCCCGGCGGCGGAACCACGTTCACCGGGGCGGGGACCAGCGCGCCGGCCGGTTTCGCTGGCCCGGGGATGTCCGGCCCGATAGCGACCTCCCTGCCGATTCAGACGGGAGACTCGATCGGACTCGAGAACCCCAGCGATAGGCTGATCTACGGGGCAAACCTCCTCGGAGGGGCCGCCTTCTGGAACATGCCGGTCCTCGCCGATGGATCAACGCCGCGGCCGCCCAATGGCACAGGCCCGATGGTTGAGGTCTTGGTACAGGCCACGGTCGAGCCGACCAATACCTTGGGCCTAAGCGCCCAGCCAGTCCTCAACAAGAGGAAGGGCACCGCGACGCTCACGATCAGCGTGCCCAACCCGGGCCAGCTCGACTTCTCGGGGACCGGGATCAACATCGCCGAGACCGCGGCGGTGAAGACGGTGACCGCGCCCGGCCCGGTCAAGTTCCTGATCAGAGCGACAGGCAAGAAGCTGAAGAAGCTGAAGAAGAAGGGCAGGGTGGGGGTCACCGCCACCTTCACCTTCACCCCCAGAGGCGGCGCCGCGAGCACCCAATCGACCAGCCTGAAGCTGAGGAAGAAGCTGAAGAAGTAAGCCGCCTCGCCGGGGCCGGTACAGTCCTGCGCTCGCGTCGCCGATAAATACCTCAAACTCGATCAGGTTTGCTACCTTGGTGGCCCCGGGTAAGGGCGGCCAAGGCTACGTCGAAGGGAAGGTCCGATTCATGGAGCCTGTCTCCGCACCAGAAAAGGACTCCAAGCAGAGCAAGGCCGCGGCCCAAGAGAACGGGGCGCCGAAGAAGCCTGAGCTCAAACAGGACCCGGGGAAGAAGCAGCACGGCAAGGGCAAGCGCGGCTCGCTCGAGAACCCCGAGGTCTACGACAACGTCCCCGGTCACGTGATCCCGATCCTCGAACGGGAATTCGACGACTTCGACACCGAGGCGGCCCGCTTCCTGCGCGGCGAGCAGACCGAGGAGCAGTTCATCGGCTTCCGGCTGAAGCAGGGGGTCTACGGCCAGCGGCAGCCCGATGTGCAGATGATCCGGGTGAAGTTGCCCTTCGGCGGTGTCAGCCCCGAGCAGATGGAGGCCTTCGCGGACGCGATCGAGCAGTTCGCCCCGCTCAACAAGGGACACATCACCACCCGCCAGAACATCCAGATCCATCACATCCCCCTGCCCGACGCAGCCGAATTCATCCGACAGATCAGCGAGGCCGGCCTCTCGTCGCGCGAGGGCTGCGGGAACACGATCCGCAACGTCACCGGCGACCCCTGGGCCGGGGTCTCAGATGACGAGCCCTTCGACATCACCCCCTACGCGGCGGCCTACTCGCGCTATTTCGTCCGCCACCCGACCACCCAGCTGATGCCGCGAAAAGTGAAGACCGCCTTCAGCGCCAGCGACGACGACCGCGCGATCACCGGGATCCACGACGTCGGCTTCATCCCGAAGGTGAGGGAGGTGGACGGCACGCAGGTTCGCGGGGTCACCGTCCGGATCGGCGGCGGCACCTCGATCATGCCCCGGATCTCGCCGGTTCTCTACGACTTCATCGAGCTTGACAACGGCGACTACCTGAAGGTCACAGAGGCGGCGCTGCGGATCTTCGACCGTCAGGACTGGCTGCGGGAGAACCGGATGCGCGCCCGGATCAAGGTGCTGGTCGACAAGATCGGGATGGACGCCTTCCGGGAGATGGTCGAGGAGGAGCTCGAGGGCGACTGGGTCAATGAGCGCGACTTCTCGGTCGACCACCTCCTCTACATCCACGACGAGGAATCCGACGCGCCCAGTGTCCCCGAGAGTTACGGCAGCCCGAACGGCGACCGGAGCGACTTCGACCGCTTCCGCGAGGCCAACGTAAGGCCCCAGCGCCAGCAGGGCTTCTCGACCGTTCAGGTGAACGTGTATCGCGGCGACCTCAGCCCCGAGCAGTTTCGCGGGCTGGCGGCGATCATGCGCGACTTCACCGGCGGTTACGCACGGACGACAGTGCAGCAGAACCTGGTCCTGCGCTGGGTTCGCGACGAGTCGGTCTACGACGTCTGGCAGCGCCTCGGCGAGCTCGGTCTGGGAGAGGCCGGGGCGGACGAGATCGGCGACGTGGTCAGCTGCCCAGGCACCGACTCCTGCAAGCTCGGGATCACCAGCTCGATGGGGCTGAACGAGGCGGTCCGGGACCGGCTCCAGCAAATGGGAATCGACGATCCGCTGACGAGGCGGATCCACATCAAGATGTCCGGCTGCCCCAATGGCTGCAGCCAGCATCACATCGCCCACATTGGCTTCTACGGCGCCTCGCTGAAGGTCGGCGACCACACGGTCCCGGCCTACATCGCCCACATCGGCGGCCGCTATGAGGGCGGTGAGGTGGTCTACGGGGACCGCCTCAAGGCCCGCCTGCCGGCGAAGCGGGTCCCGGAGGCGGTCGAACGTTGGATCGGCCACTACCAGGAGAACCGCAACGAGGGCGAGGAGTTCAGCGCCTTCGCCGAGCGGGTGGGCAGCGAGTCCTTTCAGGAGCTGGTCAAGGACCTCGCTCTGCCGATCGAGTTCAACGCCGACAACGTCACCCACTTCATCGACTGGAGCCGCTCCGAGACCTACAAGGTCGAGCGCGGCGAGGGCGAGTGCGCGGTCTGATGGAGCCGACCACGACCAAGCCTGATTCGACCGTCAACGGCAACGGTCGCCGGGGGGTTCTCCACGAAAACGGCGCCGGGCCGGCCACCGCTCCGCCCCAGCCTGATCTGGGGACCCTCGGCTTCGACCCGGAGACGATCTCGGACGAGCTCGAGGGGGCGACCGCGAGCGAGGCCCTGCGCTGGGCGCTCGACACCTTTCACCCCGGGCTCTACATCGCCTGCTCCTTTCAGAAGACGAGCTCGGTCACCGTTCACCTGGCGACCGAGATCAACCCCGAGGCGCGCTTCTTCTACCTCGACACCGACGTCCTCTTCCCGGAGACCTACTCCACCCGCGACGCGCTCGAGGAGCGCTATGGGATCCGCTTTCACCGGTACAGCTCGATCACCCTCGAGCAGCAAGCGGGCCTGCACGGCGATGCGCTCTGGAACCGCGACCCTGACGCCTGCTGCGGGATCCGCAAGGTCGAGCCGATGCGCTCGGCGCTCGCCGCGGTCGATTGCTGGGTCTCGGGGATCCGGCGCGCCGACTCCCAGACCCGCGCGAAGGCGCCGAAGTTCGCCTGGGACGAGCGCTTCGGGCTCTGGAAGCTGAACCCGCTCGCCGATTGGTCGGAGGAGCAGGTCTGGGACTACGTCCGCGAGCACGACATCCCCTACAACCCACTCCACGATCAGGGCTATCCCTCGATCGGCTGCACCCACTGCACCCGGAGGCCGGCCGCGGGCGAGGACGCCCGGGCGGGCCGCTGGGCGGGCTCCGAGAAGACCGAGTGCGGCCTCCACGGCTGAGGTGCGAGGGCGCTCCGCAGGCGAAGCCGAGGAGCGACCCGTTTAGCGAAGCCGCTACCCTGTCCCGCTCTTCCTGACCGGTTCACTCCTCTTTCCGATCTCCCCCACCTTCCACCCTCGGTGACCCAGACCAGCCTGCAGCTAAAGCTCAGCGAGCGCCAGACGGCCGATTTCGAGCTGATCGCCAACGGCGGCTTCGCGCCGCTCACCGGCTTCCAGGGCTCCGAGGACTGGCGACGCGTCTGCGAGGAGATGCGGCTGGCAACCGGCGAGGGGGCGGACCAATACTGGCCGATCCCGATCACCCTGCCCACCGACCTCGACTGCGGCCCCGGAGACTCGATCGAGCTGAGCAGCGACGAGGGCAAGGCTCTCGGGACGCTCCAGGTGGAGGAGGTTTTCGACCGCAACCTCGACCAGGAGGCCGAGCAGGTCTACCTGACCACGGACAAGGAGCACCCCGGGGTGGCGGCGATCTACGAGGAAGGAGCGCGCTGCGTCGCCGGGCCGATCGAAAGCGTCGCCCTCCCCGACCACGAGGACGCATTCATGCGCCGCTATCTCACCCCGGAGGAGTCACGGAAGACCTTCGCCGAGCGGGGCTGGAAGCGGGTGGTCGCCTTCCAGACTCGCAATCCGATCCACCGCGCCCATGAGTACCTGACCAAGGCGGCGCTCGAGATCACCGACGGGCTCTTCATCCATCCGCTGATCGGCAAGACCAAGGAGGGCGACATCCCCGCGGAGGTGCGGATGCGCTGCTACGAGGTCCTGATGGATGACTACTACCCGCATGACCGGGTGATCCTCGGCGTCTTCCCGTCGAAGATGCATTACGCCGGCCCCCGTGAGGCGATCCTCCACGCGATCGCCCGCCGGAACTACGGCGCCACCCACTTCATCGTCGGCCGCGACCATGCCGGCGTCGGCGACTACTACGGCACCTACGACGCCCAGAAGATCTTCGAGGAGGTCGACCTCGACCAGCTCGGGATCCAGCCCCTGTTCTTCGAGCACTCCTTCTGGTGCAACAGGTGCGAGGGGATGGCGTCGGGCAAGACCTGCCCCCACGGCGCCGACGACCAGGTTTTCCTCAGCGGTACCAAGGTGCGAGAGATGCTGGGTAACGGAGAGCTCCCGCCGGAGGAGTTCAGCCGCCCCGAGGTGGCTCAGATCCTGATCGACTCATACAAAAAGGACGGAAATGGCTGACGACAAGGGCTTCACCCTCTGGTTCACCGGGCTCTCGGGCGCCGGCAAGACGACGATCTCGCGGCTGGTCGCCGAGGAGCTTCAGGCTCGCGGCTCGCGGCTGGAGATCCTGGACGGCGACGTGGTCCGCGAGAACCTCTCCAAGGGCCTCGGCTTCTCCAAGAAGGACCGCGACACCAACATCCGGCGGATCTCCTTCGTCGCCGATCTGCTCTCCCGCAACGGGGTGCCGGTGATCACCGCCGCGATCTCCCCCTACCGGGAGATCCGCGCCGAGGCGCGCGAGCTGATGGGCGATCGCTTCATCGAGGTCTTCGTCAAGGCCTCGGTCGAGGTCTGTGCCGAGCGCGATGCCAAGGGCCTCTACGAGAAGGCGTTCAAGGGCGAGATCAAGGAGTTCACCGGCGTCTCCGACCCCTACGAGGAGCCGCTCGATCCCGAGCTCGTGCTCGAGACCGAGAACCAGAGCCCCGAGGAGTCGGCGGGTCGGGTCCTCTCCCTGCTCGAGGAGCGCCAGCTGATCCCTGCCGCTCAACCGGCCTAGTGCTGAGTCCCCTCCCGGGTGTCGCTCATCGCGACGGCAGCTCGGGCGCCCCGAGGCCGTAGGTCGGATAGGCGCAGAACGAATCGAACATCTTGTGGGAGGGACCGTGAAAATCCGAGGAGCCGGTCGCGGTGAGTCCCCTCTCCCTGCAGAGCTCGAGCAGGAACTTGGTCTGGTCCCGGTCGTGGGCCGGGTAGAAGCATTCGATCCCGTCGATGTCGAGGTCGGAGACCAGGGCAGCGACCTGGGTGGGCGATTCCATGTCCCAGAAGGGGTGCGCGAGGACGGCGGCACCGCCGGCCCCGTGGATGATCTCGATCGCCTCCGGAGCCGTCGGCCAGCGCCTCGAGACGAAGGCCTTGGCGCCGGGAACCAGCCATTCCTCAAAGAAGGCGCTCATCTCGTCGGGCTTCGTCCCGGCGGCCTTGGCGATGTGGGGGCGGCCGACCGAGGAAGCGTCGCCGGCCTCGGCGATCGCGTCGTCGAACTTGACCTTCACCCCTTGGGCGTTCAGTCGCGCGACGATCTCCTCGGCGCGCACCACCCGTTCGCGCTGCGCGCGGGCACAGGCCGGCTCGATCGCCGCGACGTCCACCCAGTAGCCGAGCATGTGCATGTCATCGATCGATGCGTGGATGCAGGAGATCTCGCTGGCCGGCACCAGGGCGATGCCCTGGCGCCTCGCCTCCTCCTCCGCCTCCGGCACCCCGTCGACCGCGTCGTGGTCGGTGAGCGCCAGCGTGGTGACGCCCGCCTCCGCCGCGGCGGCCACCACCTCCGCCGGTGGCAGCTCCCCGTCGGAGACGGTCGAGTGCGATTGAAGGTCCAACATGGGGCGCGCAGGATATGAGGATCAGCGCGAAGGCCGACTACGCGGTGCGCGCCGCTGTTGAGCTCGCCGCCGCCGGCGATGAGCCGATGAAGGGCGAGAAGCTCGCGGAGGCCCAGCAGATCCCGCTGCAGTTCCTCGAGCACATCCTGCTCGAGCTCAAGCACGCCCGGCTGGTTCGCGCCCGCCGCGGGGCGCGCGGCGGCTACTGGCTCGCTCGCCCCCCCGAGGAGATCACCCTCGCCGACATCTTCCGGGCGGTCGAGGGACCGCTGGCGAACGTCCAGGACGAGGCCCCCGAGGCAAAGAGCTACCCCGGACGGGCGGAGCCGCTGCGGGACGTCTGGATCGCGGTCCGCGCCTCGCTCCGCCGGGTCCTCGAGCGGGTGACGATCGCCGACCTTCGCGAGGGGAACATCCCCGACGAGGTCCTCGAGCTGACCCAGGACGAGGGCGCCTGGGTGACGCGTTAGCCGCCACCGGCTGCGCGCTCCGATTCAACCCTCCACGCGCTATCCGGTAACCTGCGCTGTTCCCTTTTAGGACTAGTTCGGTCATAAAAGGGAAGAAACTGGGAAGCGGCCCTCGTCCACCCGGGCCGCATTTCGTCCCCCCACCGAACGCGGCTTCTCCGCCAGTCCACCATGGATCCAGCGATCGTCTTCTTCGGCTTCGGCGTGGGCTTCCTCGTCGGGATGACCGGCATGGGCGGCGGCTCCCTGATGACGCCGCTGCTGATCCTGCTCTTCGGGGTGAAGCCGACGACCGCGATCGGCACCGACATCTTCTACGCCGCCGTCACCAAGACCGCCGGCGGCTGGCGCCACCTGAAGCTGAAGACGGTGAACTTGCCGCTCGTCTACTGGATGGCCGCCGGCAGCGTCCCCTCGGCGGTAGCGGGCGTCTGGGTGCTCGACCTACTGAAGCGCAGGCTCGGCGACGACCTCGACGAGACCGTGTTCGCGATCCTCGCCGCCTGTCTGCTGGTGGTTGGCGCCGCAACCCTGCTGAGGGGCTTCTTCCTCGCCGACAAGATCCAGGAGCGCGAGGACTTCGAGATCCACACGCGCCACAAGATCGCCGCTATCGGGATCGGGGTCACCACGGGGTTCATCATCGGCTTGAGCTCGGCCGGCAGCGGCACCCTGATAGCGATCATGCTGATCGCGGTCTTCCGGCTCACCCCGCGGCGGGTGGTCGGCACCGACGTCGTCCACGCCGCCCTCCTGCTCTGGGCCGCCGGGATCGCTCACATCGTCGGCGGAAACGTCGACTTCCCCCTCGCCATCAACATCATGCTCGGCTCGGTTCCCGGGGTGATCCTGGGCTCGAACCTCTCGGTCAAGTGGCCCCAGGGCGCCCTGCGCACCGCGCTGGGAGTGGTCCTAATCGGCGCCGGGGTGACGATCATGAACAAGGCCAACACCGATCTGATCCCCTACGTAATGGTCGCCGCCTCGCTTGCGATCGTCGGGCTGTTCGCGATCCAGCTCGGGCTCCGCAGGGAAGTCGAGCATGACCCGGACGAGCAGGCCGAGCAGGAGCGGATCGAACGAGAGCGCGCGAAGGCACGGGGCGAGCCAGTGCCAGCCACCATCGAGGACTAGCCGGCCGGCCGCGCGCCAAGAGCACCCGAGCCGCAATACTCCCGCGCCATGTTCGAGAAGGTGCTGGTCGCAAACCGCGGCGAGATCGCGATTCGGGTGATGCGGACGCTTAAGGAGATGGGAGTCGGCTCGGTCGCCGTCTACTCCGAGATCGACCGCGACGCCCCCCACGTCCGCGAGGCCGACGAGGCGTTCCTGCTCGGCCCCGCCGCCCCGGGAGAGAGCTACCTGAACGTCGAGAAGATCCTCGAGACCGCCCAGAAGGCTGACGCGGAGGCGATCCATCCCGGCTACGGCTTCCTCGCCGAGAACGCCCCCTTCGCCGAGGCCTGCGAGAAGGCGAAGATCACCTTCATCGGCCCTCCGGCGAAGGCGATCGAGGCGATGGGCTCGAAGACGAGATCCCGCGAGCTGATGGACAAGGCGGGGGTGCCGATCGTGCCCGGAGCCACCGCGCCGGTCGAGGACAGTCGGAGGCGGCCAAGAAGATGCGCAAGGGAGATCGGCTACCCGATCGCCTGCAAGGCGGCCGGCGGCGGCGGCGGCAAGGGGCTTCGCGTCGCGGTCGACGAGGAGGAGCTCTCGGAGGCCTTCGAGGGCGCCGCGCGCGAGGGCGAGAAGTTCTTCAGCGACCCGACCGTCTACCTCGAGCGCTATCTCGAGGACCCCCGCCACGTCGAGGTCCAGGTGCTCGCCGACGCCAAGGGCAACGTCATCCACCTCGGCGAGCGCGACTGCTCGGTCCAGCGCCGCCACCAGAAGCTGATCGAGGAGTCGCCCGGCGCCCCACGTGGACGCCGAGATGCGCGAGCGGATCGGCAGGATCGCCACCGACGCCGCCGCCGCGGTCGGCTACCGCTCGGCCGGCACGGTCGAGGGCCTCCAGGTGGGCGACGACTACTTCTTCCTGGAGATGAACACCCGGGTCCAGGTCGAGCACTGCGTCACCGAGATGGTCACCGGGATCGACATCGTCCGCGAGCAGATCCGGATCGCAGCCGGGCGAGAAGCTCTCGATCTCCCAGGAGGAGGTGGAGCTGCGCGGCCACGCGATCGAGTGCCGGATCAACGCCGAGGCCGCCCACAAGAACTTCGCCCCGGCGCCGGGGACGATCACCAGCTATCGCGAGCCCGCCGGGCCCGGCGTCCGAGTGGACTCCGGGGTCGAGGCGGGCTCGGAGGTGACTCCGATGTACGACCCGATGGTCGCCAAGCTGATCGTCTGGGACGCCGACCGCGAGAAGGCGACGGCGCGGATGCTGCGGGCGCTCGGCGAGTACGAGGTCGGTGGCCTGACCACGCTGATCCCCTTCCACAAGGCGCTCCTCGCCACCGAGCAGTGGGCGAAGGGCGAGACCTGCCGCGACCTGATCGGCGACCGCAAGTGGCTGAAGGAGCTGGCGCGCGGAGGACACCGCGGAAGCCGCGGCCCCGGCAGGCGAGGAGGGCGAGAAGATCGCCCGCGACTACCAGGTCGAGGTCGGCGGCAAGCTCTTCGGCGTCAAGGTGATCGGCGACGCGGTCGCCGGAGCCGCCAACCCTGCATCCGGCGGCGCAGCGTTGAAGCGCCCGCCGAAGCGCGAGCGGTCAGCGGGAGCGGCGACTTCGGCCGCGGGCGAGGACCTCGTCTCGCCGCTGCAGGGAACCGTCCTCAAGGTCGCTGTCGAACAGGGAGCGGAGGTCTTCGAGGGCGATCTGATCTGCGTGATCGAGGCGATGAAGATGGAGAACGAGATCACCGCCCACCGCTCGGGCAAGGTCACCGAGCTCCCGATCTCCGACGGCACCTCGGTCAGCTCCGGCGACCTGCTCGCGAAGATCGAGTGATGCGAGGGCGCTCCGCAGGCGAAGCCGAGGAGTGACCCGTTAGCTCTTCGCGCCGAGCTTGGCGGCGGCGTCGCGAAGGTTCCTGACCGTGGCGTCAGGGGCCTTGCGGCCGTCGAGCTTCTCGCCGTGGCGGTTCACCCAGATCACCGGCACCTTCCGCTTGATGCAGGGGGCGATGTCGGTCTCGTAGCCGGAGGCGATGTGGACCCAGCCCTGCTTGCCGCCGATCCGTCGGGCGCACTCGCGGAAGTGGGTCTCGTCGGGCTTGTAGCTGCGCACCTGCTGGGCGGTGACCACCAGGTCGAGCTCGGTGCGCAGGTGCCGTCGTGAGATTCCCAGGAGCTTGTCGTCGACGTTGGAGACGATTCCGATGTCGTAGCGCTCCTTGAGCCGGTCCATCGCCGGGTTCGCCTCGCGAAAGGGTGCCCAGGAAGCGACGCTGTCGGGGAGGAACTGGGCGCGGGAGGGCTCCAGGGTCCAGCCGATCTCCTCGGCCGTCATCACCGCCGCCCGGCGGAGGACCTCGGCGTAGAGCTCGTAGGAGCCCGACATGATCTGCGCCTGGATCTCGAAGAACCGCTCCAAGAACGGCCTCTCGTCGATCGTCAGGCCGTCGCGGTCGGCCTCCTTCCGAAAGGCATCGGTGATCCCCTTCTCCCAGTCGATCAGGGTGCCGTAGCAGTCGGTGGTCACCCACTTGATGTCTTTTAGCTTCGGAAGGGCCATTGGCGCGGCGCGGGATTATCGCAACTTGCACTTCGCGGAGGTTTGGCCGCCTCCGAACGGCGCATTTCAGCCCTCATATACAGTCCGCCGCCCGTGGACCTGCTCGAGTACCAGGGAAAGCAGCTCTTCGCGCGCCACGGGGTACCCGTCCCCAGCGGGAGCCCCGCCGACACCGTGGAGAAGGCCGTCGCCGCCGCCGAGCAGATCGGCTACCCGTGCGTGATCAAGGCCCAGGTGCAGATCGGCGGGCGCGGCAAAGCGGGCGGGATAAAGGTGGCCGAGAACCGCGACGAGGCGACCGAGCACGCCGAGGCGATCCTCGGGATGGAGATCCGCGGGCCGCGCGGCGAGGGCCCGTTCACCGTGCACGAGGTCTGGGTCGAGCGAGCCTCCGAGATCGACTCCGAGTACTACGCCTCGATCATCCTCGACCGCTCGGAGAAGAAGCTGTTGGCGATGCTCTCGACGATGGGCGGCATGAACGTCGAGGAGATCGCCGAGAAGGACCCCGACGCGCTGGTCCGGCGCTACGTGGACCCCCATAAGGACTTCGGCGAGCCCGACGCCGCGGCGCTCGCGGCCGACGCCGCCGTCGACGAGGATGTGCGCGTTAAGACCGCCTCGCTCCTGGCGAAGCTCTACGACGCGTTCAACGCGGAGGACGCCACTCTGATCGAGGTCAACCCACTGGTGGTGACCAAGGACCGTGAGGTACTCGCCCTCGACGCCAAGGTGACGATCGACAACTCGGCGCTCTACCGCCACGAGGAGCTCGCCGACCTCGAGGAGCAATTCATCGCGGACCCGCAGGAGCGCCTCGCCAAGGAGAAGGGCCTCACTTACGTGAAGCTCGACGGCGACATCGGCATCCTCGGCAACGGCGCCGGCCTCTGCATGGCAACCCTCGACGTGGTCGCCCAGGCCGGCGGCAAGCCCGCCAACTTCCTCGACGCAGGCGGCGGATCGAAGGCGGACGCGATCGTCGACGCGCTCGAGGTGATCACATCCGATCCCAAGGTCGTCGCGATCCTCTTCAACATCTTCGGCGGGATCACCCGCGGCGACGAGATCGCCAAGGGGATCATCGAGGCGTCTGGGCGGATCGAGATCGGGGTGCCGCTGGTGGTCCGCCTGGACGGCACCAACTCTGAGGAGGGGCTGCGGCTGCTGGCTGACGCCGACCTGCCCAACCTGCACGTCGAGAAGACGATGCTCGGGGGGGCCGAGCGGGTCGTCGAGCTCGCCGACTCGGGAGCGAGCGGCTGATGTCGATCATCGTCGACAACGAGACAAAGCTGGTGATCTCCGGGCTCACCGGCCGCGAGGGAAGCTTCCACGGCCTCCGCAACCGCGGCTACGGCACCGACGTGGTCGCCGGGGTCACCCCGAAGAAGGGTGGCCAGGAGGTCGAGGGGATCCCGGTCTTCGACACGATCGCCGAGGCGGTCGACGAGCGCGGCGCCAACACCTCGATGATCTTCGTCCCCGCCCGCTTCGCCGCCGCCGCGATCGACGAGGCGATCGACGCGGGCGTGCACACGGTGATCGCGATCACCGAGGGGATCCCCGTCCACGACATGCTGAAGACCTACTGGAAGGCCAAGGACGCCGGCGTCCGCTTGATCGGCCCGAACTGCCCGGGCGCGCTCTCACCGGGGAAATCGAACGTCGGGATCATCCCCGCCCAGTTCTTCGATCCCGGGCGGATCGGAGTCGTCTCCAAGTCGGGGACTCTCACCTACCAGATCGGCAACGAGCTGAAGCAGGCCGGCGAGGGCAACTCGAGCATCGTCGGGATCGGCGGCGATCCGATCGTCGGCTCGGACTTCATCGACATCCTCACCCTGTTCGAGGCCGACGACGAGACCGAGCTGATCGTGATGGTCGGCGAGATCGGCGGCGACGCCGAGGAGCGGGCCGCCGAGTTCATCGCCGAAAGCGTCTCGAAGCCGGTGGTCGCCTACATCGCGGGCTTCACGGCGCCACCGGGGAAGCAGATGGGCCACGCCGGGGCGATCATCTCCGGCTCCTCGGGAACCGCCCAGGCGAAGAAGGAGGCGCTGGAGGCGAAGGGCGTGCGGGTCGGCAAGAGCCCGACCGAGACGGCGCAGATCGCCGTCGAGGCGATCGGCGCGAAGGCGTAGGGCCTAGCGGCTGCCAGGCCGCTGTACTCAGGAGCGTAGGGCGCAAGCCCGTAGCGACTTATGTGGGGCGGCCGCCCGCAGCCGCGACCTGTTAGGCGGCGCGGCCGGGCGAAGCGAAGCGCTCGGCGCCGAGCTCGCGGGCGGCCCTGACCGCTTCCTTCGGGGTCAGGTAGGTGCACCAGGAGGTGATCTTGCCTTCCTCGACGACCCAGAGGCCGCCGAAACGCCTGTCGACCGGGACCCCGTGGTCATCGCGGCCGCGCTCGCGGCAGATGCCGACCACCCTGCCCGGGCCGACCTCGGCGATGTCCTCGAGCTCGAAGCGGTACTCCTCCCAGCTGTCGAGGTAGCGGCGCATCGCGCGTTCGACGTTCTCCTGTCCCCAGATCAACTCGCCGTCGGCGCGGGAGGCGCGCTCGTCCCAGCGGATCAGAGGGTCGGCGAGCGCCAGCGCGATCTCGCAGTCCCCGTTGGCGTAGGCCTGCAGGGCGATCTTGACCATCTCCAGCGAGGCGGGCATGCGAGCGACAGTATTGCCCGACTCGGCGCTTCTTGTCAGTCAGTCGCGCTGGACGGCGGCCTTCAGCCCCCAGGGCGAGCAGTATTCCACCGTTCCTATACTCCCTGCGCCAATGGCCAAAGAGACGATCAGCTTCGCACGCGGCGCCCCGAGCGCCGACATCCTCCCCGCCGAGGCGGTCCGGGAGGCGGCGGCGCGGGCGCTCGAATCCGATTGGCAGCGGGCACTCTCCTATGGAACCGGCAAGGGACACCCGGGGCTCTGCGAGTGGATCGCCGATCTGCACGGAGTGAAGCCCGAGCAGGTGATGGTCACCAACGGGTCGATGGAGGCCGCGTCGCTGCTCTTCCGCCACTTCGTCGGCGCCGGCGACCGGGTCGTGATCGAGCAGCCGACCTACGACCGCACGCTCCTGCTGCTGAAGCAGGCCGGCGCCGAGCTCCTACCCGCGCGGCTCGAGGAGGACGGGGTCGACGTCGCCGGCAACGAGGAGGCGTGGTCGCGAGGGTCGCCGAGGCTTGCTCACATCATCCCCAACTTCCACAACCCGGCCGGCTGCACCCTCTCGGAGGCGAAGCGGCGGCGCCTGGTCGAGCTTGCCGCCGAGCACGACTTTGTGCTCTTCGAAGACGATCCCTACCGGCTGATCTCCTTCGCGGGCCCCGCCGGCGAGACGATGCTGGAGATGGACGAGGCCGACCGCGTCATCCACGCCTCCTCTTTCTCGAAGACCGTCAGCCCCGGCGTCCGGGTCGGCTACATGGTCGGTCCCGAGGGTGAGATCGCCGCGCTCTCGAAGCGGGCGAGCGAGAACTACATCTCGCCCAACATGCTCGCCGAATCAGTCGTGTGGGAGCTCTGCCGCTCGGGCGAGCTGGATAAGAACATCGAGGCGGTCAACGCGGCCCTTCGAGAGCGGCGCGATGCTCTCGTAAGCGCCCTCCGCGAGCGGCTCCCGGAGGCGAGCTTCGTGGTGCCGGAGGGCGGCTACTTCCTCTGGCTCGACCTCGAGGACGACGTCGACACGCCGAGCCTGCTCGGCGAGGCGAAGGAGCAGGGGGTCACCTTCGTCGCCGGCCCCGACTTCATGCTCGAGGGCGGCAACTCCAGCCTGCGCCTCTCCTTCGCCCCGGTGCCCGCGGAACGGATCCCCGAGGGGATCGAGCGTCTGGCGCGCGCCCTCGAGCGACAGCGAGCGGCCAGCCCGGCCTAGGACGCGGCGCCTGGCGGCGGCTCAGCTCGGGCGGGAACTGCCGCCGCGGACCTTCGAGGAGCGGCGCTCCCGGGCGGCCAGCAGGCGCAGCGCGATCCGCTTTGCGAAGAGGAAGGGGCGGCTCTGGTTTCGGATCCAGCGCGGGCCGGAGCGCTCCGGAACCTCGCCCGCGGGCCGCTCGCTGGCGGCCGGCAGCGAGCGGAGGTCGACGGGGGCGCCCCGCAGCGCCGCGAAGGTGAGCCGGTCGCGTGGCGCCGACATCGCCGGAACGCCGCACTCAAGCACCGAGGTGAACCCCGAGCGCTGGAGCGCGTTCAGCAGTGATGCGCGGGTGGGCCAGAAGCTCTCGTCGTTGTCGAGTGAGGCCCACAGCGACCGCTGCCGCTGCGCGGTCGAGGCCTGCGGGCTGTGCTCGACGAAGGTCACCCCGCGGTAGTCATGGCCCCCGTGGCGGTAGTGGTCCCGCGGGCTTAGGCCGACGTGGGTGTCGAGGATCAGCAGGGAGGTGCAGACCTCCGCGAGCTGGTCGAGGAAGGGGAAGAGGTCGTTGCGATCGAGGTGGTAGAGCAGCCCGAGGCAGAGGACGACGTCGAAGCTTCCGTGGCGCTCGGCGCTCAGGCCGCGAACGTCCTCCTGGCGGATCTCCAGGTTCTCCAGCCCCAGCACCTCCGCCGCCAGGCGCGCCTTCGCCGCGTTCGCCTCCCGCCCCTCGATCGCCACCACCTCGGCGCCATGCAGGGCGAACTCGACCGCGTACTGGCCCTCGAGCGCACCGAGGTCGAGCACCCGCAGCTCAGAGAGCGGCCGGCCGGTGAGGTCGGCCGCCAGCTGCACTACCCGCCGGAGGCGGCTGGGATCCGCGCCGCCCTCGGGAAGGGTCGAGACGCCATCGCCGAGCTGGATGTCGTGCGCGGTCCACTCCCCGTGGCGGGCGGCGATCTCGTCCCGTCGCTGTCGAGCGCCCTGCGGATCCACCGGCTCGGAGCTAGCGGCCGTAGCGGTCGCTCGATATTTCGAGCTGCTCAGGCAGGGGCGGGCGCGGCGCCGGTGCGGGGTCGGCCCTGACCGAAACCGTCTCCGCGACGCTGCGCGAGACGCTGTGCGTCCCGTCCTCGGAGGCGATTACGACCTCGTCGTCTGAGCTCTGCAGCGTCCCCTCGAGCTGAGGCCGGAGACCGGCCTCCTTCAGGTAGTGGAGCAGCTCCTCCGCCTCGTTCTCGAAGCGCAGCACCTGGACCTTGGCGCCGGGCTCGACGTCGGCGAGGAGGACGCCAGTCTCCCGGGTGCCCTCGACCAGCGGATGACCGTGTGGGCAGGTCTTGGCGTCCCCGATCGCGGCCGCCATCCGTTCCTGCAGGGTCGGCGACATCGCGTGCTCGAGCCGCTCCGCCTCCTCGTGGACCTCGTCCCAGGGGATCCCGAGAACGTCGGTGAGGAAGCGCTCGATCAGCCGGTGACGGTAGACGACCTCCGCAGCCTGCTGAGTGTCCGTTCTCGGTGAAGGTGAGCGACTTGTCGCCGGCCCGCTCGATGTAGCCGTCGTCCTCGAGGCGACCGATCATCTCGTGCACGGTCGGCGGCGAGAGCTGCATCGCGCGGGCGATGTTGGCGCCGGTGATCGGCAGCCCGGCCTCATCCAGCCAGAACATCGTCTGCAGGTACTCCTCCTCCGCGACTGTCGCCTGATCGGCGGCCACGGAGCGATGCTAGCGGTCGCGAAGCTGCCGCCAGCGATGGCGCGCCGCTACTGAGAGCGGCCCCGCCGGGTCTCCAGCGACCGCCGTAGGGCCTCGAGCCGGTGGTCCCACTCGGCGCTCACCGTCTGAATCCACCTTGCCGCGTCGTCGAGCGGGTCCGGACGGAGCCGGTAGTGGGTCTCGCGCCCCACCCGCTCTGAGCTGACCAGCTTCGCGGAGCGGAGGGCGGCCAGGTGCTTGGCGACCGCCTGGCGTGAGATCGGAAGCTTCTCCGCGATCCCGCTGGCGGTGATGGTGCCGCCGCGCGCGAGCCGTTCCAGCATTCGGCGGCGGGTCGGATCGGAAAGAGCGCTGAAGACGTCCTGAGGCACGGTGTCGGGGCTCAGGCGACCGGCGCGAGCGCCAGCGATCCGCGCAGCCGGGCGAGACGGGGTCGCCAACCTCCCGCGGCGACCGCGGTGGGGCCGATTGGGGTCTCGACCACGGTCAGCCGGGTGCCGGCGGGCACGGCCTCGATCGTGAACTCGACAAGGCTCTCGCCCTCGCCCGGTCGGGCCCAGGTAAAGGCGAACCGCTCCTCCTCCTCGACGGTCTGGACGGTCCCGGAGCGCTCGCCGTCTTCGGAGCGGAAGCTGGCGTCGCCACCCTCGACCGGGTCGAGCTCGACCTCCTCCGCGATCCACTCCTCGAGGCGGTCCTCGTCGGTGATCGCCTCCCAGACCTCCTCGGGGGTCGCCTCGATCAGGGTCTCGCGCTCGACCCAGGGAGCGACGTCATTGCCGGGCTCATCTCGCAACCGCATGGTTGCTCATGCTACCGTAATCCAATGTGCAACCAAAAGGTTGCGCTACCGAATAGGAGGTCTCGATGCCGCTGGTCCCGATGGTCATAGAGCAGAGCGCCCGTGGCGAGCGCTCCTTCGACATCTACTCCCGGATGCTGAGCGAGCGGGTGATCTTCCTCGGCCAGCCGATCGACGACCAGGTCGCCAACCTGATCGTCGCCCAGATCATCCACCTGGAGTCCGAGGACCCCGACAAGGACATCTCCCTCTACATCAACTCACCCGGCGGCGCCGTCTACGCGGGGCTGGCGATCTACGACGCAATGCAGTTCGTCCGCCCCGACGTGCGCACCATTTGCTACGGAGTCGCGATGTCGATGGGGGCGCTCCTTCTCGCCGGGGGCGCGAAGGGCAAGCGGATGGCGCTTCCCAACTCGCGGATCCTTATCCACCAACCGTCCGGCGGATTCGAGGGGGTGGCCGCGGACATCGAGATCCACGCCAAGGAGACCCTCGCGCTCCGCAAGCGCCTCGACGAGATCTACGCGAAGCACACCGGTCAAACCCAGAAGAAGGTCCACGAGGACATGGAGCGCGACCGCTACTTCACCGCCGAGCAGGCGGCCGACTACGGGCTGATCGACAGCGTCATCGAGCAGCGGGAGCTGGAGCGCACCCCCACCGGCTTCTCCGCGAACGGCGGCTAGGCGCCCGCGAGGGTGGAGACGATCGCCTCGTAGACGCCCTCGCCCATCCGGCCCTCGGTGACGGTGACGTTCGGGTAGCGCGCCATCGCCTCGCGGAGGCCGGGGTCGCGTTCGGGGCCGTTGGCGGGGACGAAGAAGCGGCCGACAACCTCGGAGACGGCCAGGTCTTCGACCGAGTCGCCGATCGCGATGCACTGCTCGCGCTCGTAGCCCCGGGCGCGCATGTGGAAGGCGACCGCATTCGCCTTGCTTGCCGCCTCCGGCAGCAGGTGGTAGGCGTGGGCCGGACCGTCGATTCGCTCCATCGGCGCGAAGATCGCGCCGTTGTCGATCAGCCGCAGCGCCCCGTGGCCCCTTTCGGCGAGGAGGCGATTCGCCTCGTCCGTGTCGACCTTCCCGCGGAAGAGCAGGGAGTGCTCGCGCTGGCGGTGCCAGGGCCGATGCCACTCGAGGTGGCCGGCGAAGTGGTCGAAGAGCATCTCCGGCACTCCCTGATCGACGATCGTCTCCGCCAGGGTCTTGCCCTCCTCGGCCTTGGCGTCGCCGACCAGGACCGTCTTCTCGCCGTCGATCACCACCCCGCAGCCGACCTCATATATGTAGGAGGTGGAGCCGATCAGCTTCGCGTCCTCGAGCACCGAGGCTTCCCGGCGACCCGACTTGATCACCACCTCCACCCCCGCCCGGTGGCAGGCCTCGAGCGCCCGCGCCTGGAGCATCGAGAACTCGCCCTCGGAGTCGCGAAACAGCGAGCCGTGGCGGCCGAGCAGGGTTCCGTCGAGGTCGGTGTAGACGCAGCGGAGCGCCACGGGGGCGAACCGTAGCCGGAGGCAGTTACCGTTGACGGGTGCCTGCACGCTGGCAGCTCGCCGACCGAACGCTTGAGCTCGAGCGGCCGCTCGGGGTGGGGATTGTCAACGTCACCGAGGACTCCTTCTTCGAGGGTGCCCGCAGCGTCACGCCCGAGCGGGCGGTAGCCGACGGGCTCGCGCTCGCCGCGACCGGGTTCGAGATGCTCGACGTCGGCGCCGTTGCCGCCCGCAGCGGGGCCCCAGTCCCGGCTGCAGAGGAGGCCGACCGTCTCCTGCCGGCGATCGCGGGGCTTGCCGAGGCGACCGAGCTTCCGATCTCTGCCGACACGTTCTCGGCCGAGGTCGCCGCCCGCGCCCTCGCCGCCGGAGCGGTCGCGATCAACGACATCGGCGGCGGCGCCGACCCGGCTCTCCTCGAGCTCGCGGCCGACAATGGTTGCGGCCTGGTGATCATGCAGATCCAGGGACCGCCACGCCAGGACCGGGCGCCGCACCGCCACGACGATCCGATTGAGCACCTGAAAGCCTGGTTCTCGGGGCGGCTCGAGGCGGCGTTGGGGCGCGGCGTCTCCGAGGAGCAGATCGTCCTCGACCCCGGCCTCGACTTCGACCTCTCGGTCGCCGACGACCTCGAGATCCTCCGGCGGCTGGGGGAGCTGCGCGAACTCGGCCGTCCCCTGTTCGTCTCGCTCTCTCGCAAGGACTTCCTCGGCGCGGTGCTGGCGGGATCCTGGGAGAACCGGCTTCCGGCGGAGCGGCGCGAGTGGGCGACCGCCGCCGCCACCGCCCTGGCGGTCGCCGGAGGCGCGGAGTTGCTCCGGCTCCATGACGAGAGCGCCCTCCAGGCGCTGCGGATAGCGGGCGCGATCCGCTCAGCCGAGCGGGCGGAGGTGACCGATGGCTAGCCAGCATGAAACGGGTGGCTCCTTGCGGAGCCCCCTCGCATCCATCGCCGGTGGGGCCTGGGAGCCGGCGCTCGGCCCCGGCCGGGGGGACGGGCGGCTGGTCGCGGAGAGCGCCGAGCCGGCGAGCATGGCGAAGCTCGAGGAGCTGCCGGGCTCGCTCCATCCCGAGCTGGCGGCGGCGCTTGCGGCGAACGGAATCGACTCCCTCTACTCCCACCAGGCCGCCGCATACGAGACGGCGAAGCGCTCGGACCTGATCTTGACCAGCGGCACCGCCTCAGGCAAGTCGCTCTCCTTCAACCTCCCGGTGCTCGACGGGATCGCCCACGAGCCGAAGCGGCGGGCGATCTATCTCTATCCGACCAAGGCACTCGCCCAGGACCAGGCCCGGAAGCTGGGCGAGCTGCGCCCACCGGGGCTTCGCGAGGCGATCTACGACGGCGACACTCCACGGGAGGAGCGCCCGGCGATCCGCCGCCGCGCCAACCTCGTGCTCACCAACCCCGACATGCTCAATGTCGGCGTCCTCCCCCACCACAAGCGCTGGGGCGACTTCATCTCCAACCTCGGCTGGGTGGTGGTGGACGAGGCCCACACCTACCGCGGCGTCTTCGGCTCGCATGTCGCCAACGTGCTGCGCCGGCTGCGGCGGATCGCTCGCCTCTACAACGCCGAGCCCCGCTTCGTCCTCGCCTCGGCGACGATCGCCAACCCCGACGAGCTCGCGCAGCGGCTCACCGGGCTCGACTTCGCCCTGCTCGACGACGACGGCGCCCCCCGCGCCGGCCGCGAGATCGCGATGTGGAATCCACCGGTGATCGAGCAGCACACTCAGACGAGGCGCTCGGCGGTCTCGGAGGCCGCCGATCTTCTCTGCGAGCTGGTCCAGCGCGGGGTGCGGACGATCTGCTTCATGCGCAGCCGCCGCGGGATCGAGCTGATCAACCGGTTCGCCTCGATGAAACTGGCGGAGGAAGGGCACGGCGATCTCGCCGAACGGATCGCGCCCTACCGCGCCGGGTACACGCCGCAGCAGCGGCGGGAGATCGAGGCGCAGCTCGCCAGCGGGGAGATGCTGGCGGTGGCGGCGACCAACGCACTCGAGCTCGGGATCGACGTCGGCGAGCTCGACGCGGCGATCTGCGTCAACTTCCCCGGCACGGTCGCCAGCCTCCGCCAGATGTGGGGGCGGGCGGGGCGGCGCCGCCGCGGGCTCGCCGTCTACGTCGCCGGCGAGGACGCCCTCGACCAGTTCTTCTGCCGCCACCCGGACGAGTTCCTGGCGCGGCCGGTGGAGGCGGCGATCCTCGACCACCGCTCCGAGCAGATCCAGATGCAGCACCTGGTCGCCGCCGCCTACGAGGCGCCCCTCGGCCCCGACGACGACGAGATCCTCGGCGAGGGCTGGCGCGAGGGCGCCGAGCGGCTGGTGACGATGGGAGAGCTCCGGCGGGCCCGCGGCGACCGCTATCTGACCCGGAGCGGCGACTTCGTCGCCGGGCGGATCTCGCTGCGCTCTTCCTCCGCCGACAGCATCGCCGTCGTCGACTCGAGCTCGGGGGAGATGCTCGGTCACGTCGAGGCCCAGCGCGCCTTCTCGACCATCCACCCCGGCGCCGTCTACCTCCATCTGGGGCGCTCCTACGAGGTCGCCGAGCTCGACCTGCGCTCGCGGCGGGCAATGGTGAAGCCGTTCGAGGGCGACTACTACACCCAGGTGAAGAAGGAGACCGAGGTCTATGTCGAGGAGGTGCGGACGACCCGGCAGGCACTTGGGGTGGAACTGAGCTTCGGCGCGGTCTCGGTCTCCGAGCAGGTGATCGCCTACCAGCGCAAGCGGCTCGGAGACAACAAGGTGCTCGACATCGTCTCGCTCGACCTGCCGGAGCAGGACTTCGTCACCCAGGCCCTCTGGTACGTGATCGGCGAGCGGATGGCGGCGGCGCTGCCGAGCGAGGTCCTGCTCGGGGCCCTCCACGCCTCCGAGCACGGCCAGATCGCGGTCCTGCCGCTGATCGCGATGTGCGACCGCTGGGACATCGGCGGCCTCTCCACCAACATCCACCACCAGACCGGGCAGCCGACGATCTTCATCTACGACGGACACCCCGGAGGGGTCGGGATCACCCAGCGCGGCTACGAGGTCTTCGAGCGCCTCGTCGGCGACGCCGACCGACTGATCCGCGAGTGCCCCTGCGACGACGGCTGCCCCTCCTGTGTACAGAGCCCGAAGTGCGGCAACCTGAACGAGCACCTCCACAAGGGCGGCGCGCTGGAGCTGATGGGCCGGATGCTCGCCGAGGGCCGGGCGAAGGCCTCGTGAGCCGGCAGCGGGTCCAGATCTCGGTGATCGGAGCCTCCGAGGGGGAGCCGGAGATCCTCCGCGACGCCGAGCGGGTCGGCCGCGGGATCGCCGAGGCGGGGGCGGTGCTGGTCTGCGGAGGGCTCACCGGAGTGATGGAGGCCGCCTCGCGGGGCGCCGCGGAGGCGGGCGGGACCGTCCTCGGCGTCCTCCCCACCCTCTCGCCCGCCGACGCGAACGAGTACGTCACCCACGCCGTCGCCACCGGCACCGGCCATGCCCGCAACCTCGCCGTGGTCGCCTCCGGTGAGGCGGTGATCGCAGTCGGCGGCGAGTGGGGAACGCTCTCGGAGATCGCCTACGCGCGAAAGCTTGGGCGGCCGGTGGTGGCGCTGCAGAGCTGGCCGCTGAGAAGCCGCGCCGGCACCGACCTTGGGATCACCGAAGCGGAGACCGCGGAGCAGGCGGTCAAGGTCGCGCTATCGGCGGCGGTGGTCGAGAAAGGCAGCGACGCGCGGACCGAGGCCGCCGACGGCACCCTCGACTGACGCTAGCTAGCCTTTGCGCCTCTTGGCGAGGTAGCTCAGTTGGTAGAGCACACGACTGAAAATCGTGGTGTCGGCAGTTCGATTCTGCCCCTCGCCACTCCCCTGGGCGCTACTGCGCGTGTCCCGAGAAGGCCGCGGCGCGCACGTAGAGCTTGTAGAGCTTGAATCCCCGGGCGAGCTCCGCCTCGCAGTATCTGGTCAGCAGGTCATAGGCCTGGTCGTCGTCCAAGACGGCGCCGGTCCCGGACGGATCGCTCGCCCTGTCCGCCGACCACCGGGCCCCCGGCGAAGTTCTCGAGCTGATCGATCGTCCCCAGTCGCTCCGCGACGTCCGCTTGGTTCCAGTCCGTGCAGTCGGCGAGCTTCATCGCTGCGCCGGGCGTCTGGTCCCGCGCCGAGCTCCGGCTGCGGCCTGACGATTCCTCCTGCGTTCCGAACGCTGCTCGCCGCAATGCCGATCGCCTGCTGGCCATGGTGGCGCGCCACCTCTTCAAAATTGATCCACTTATTGCGCAGGCGCCTCTCTGCGACTGTTCTCCCCCTGAATGGCAGATCAGAACCCGATCGTCGGGGCCCACCTTGCCCCCGAACGGCCCCTCGAGGAGGCTCGGGCGGTGGGTGCCGATTGCGTCCAGGTCTTCCTCTCCGATCCGCAGGGCTGGCGGAAGCCACCGCCCCGGAAGGACGCGGCGGAGCTGCGCGACTCAGACGTCCCTCTCTACGTCCACGCTCCGTATCTGATCAACGTCTGCTCGCCGCGAAACAACGTCCGCTACGGCTCGCGCAAGATCCTCCAGCAGACCTGTGACGCCGCCGCGGAGGTGGGCGCAGAGGCGGTGGTCGTCCACCCCGGGCACGCCGAGGACGGCGTCGCCAAGGGGGTGGGCCGCTGGGTGCGCACACTCGAGATGCTCGAGTCGGACGTCAAGCTGCTGATCGAGAACACGGCGGGGGGCGAGAACGCGGTCGCGCGGCGCTTCGACGCCCTCGCTCGGCTCTGGGCGGCGATCTCAGACAGCGGCTCGGGGATTGAGCTCGGCTTCTGCTTCGACACCTGTCACGCTCACGCCGCCGGGGAGGAACTATCCGACGCGGTCGAGCGGGTGCTGGCGATCGTCGGTCGAATCGACCTGCTGCATGCGAACGACTCCCGGGATCCGCCGGGAACGGGCGCCGATCGCCACGCCAACCTCGGCAAGGGCAAGATAGGGGCGGAGGCGCTGCGGGAGATGATCCGCGCCGCTGGGCCGCCGGTGATCGTCGAGACACCGGGGGGCGCCGACGACATCCGCGCCGACCTCGAGTTCGTGCGATCAGCCCTTACCTAGCCGTACCTGATTTTTCGCCCAAACCTTCGGCTAGTCGTGGGGAACTACGGTGGCACCGATTACCCGATCGGGCGATCCTTCGTTCATGCGGACGCCGCCTCCGGCCGGGTCCCCGGACGGTGCCGCCGAGGCTCCCGATCGCGCCCGCGACCTCGTCACGACCCGACCGGCGTCTGAACCGGGGCCCGCGCTTCGCCTCGGGTCGGCGCACCCTCGGCCACGAGGCAGAGCCCCAGGACGGCGACCAACACCGCCAGCTGAGCCAGGGCTGACGCTTCGGTTCCCAGCGGGATCGTCGCAAGGGCGAGGACCGCCGCCAGCCCGCGCCAGGGACGGAATGGGAGGCCGAGAAAGAGGCGGAAGAGGGCGTGCCCGAGGAGGTAAACCGCTGTTCCACCTCCGAGGGCAAGGGCAAGGGCGAAGTCGAGCGAGTCGAAGGCGTGACCGATCGCGTGCTCGAGTGCCGCGGCCGTCGCAGACGATCCCGAGAAGGAGCAGGAGGTGGGCCCAGTAGTAGGCGGCGTTGGCGGCGATGAACTCCCGCCTGGTCGGCCGCATCGCGAGCAGCGCTTCCTTCAGCCTCCTCGTCGTCCCCGCCGAAGTAGACCCACCAGAGCTCCGCGCTCAATGCGAGCCCAAGCACCGCAACGAGGAGCAGCTCCCCGCTGATCTCAAGTCCGGAGGCGCCGATTCCGACCGCCACTACCGACTCGCCGAGAGCAACGATCACCACCAGGCCGTGACGCTCGACGAAGTGCGAGGGCCGGATCCAGCCGCTGTCCTCGGGCACCAGCGCCGGGGTGATCGCGAAGATCGGAATCGCCAGGCCCCAGAGGACGTACTGCCAGGCGTCGCCGATGATCGTGCCGGCGAGGATCAGCGCCGCGGCCACCAGGTTCATCCTGGCGAAGCTCCACACCGAGGCGACCGACCAGGTGGCCGACTGGGTGTAGAGGGCGGTGTGGATGACGATCACCGCGAGGTAGCCGCTGGCGAAGACCACCCCGTCGGCGGAGAAGGCGGTGGGAATCGTCAGCGTGATCACGAAGAACGCCGCCATTCCCGGCGAGCAGTGGCAGGCTGGAGGGCAGTCCGATCCGGCGGGACGGCGTTTGTGAGCCAGGCGAATGCCCCGTACATCCACCAGATCGCGGTCAGCATCAGCGCGATCTGGCCGAGGCTGGTGCCGCTTCGGGTCGTGCACCAGCAGGGCCGTCAGCTGGGTGATCGTGAAGACGAAGACGAGGTCGAAGAAGAGCTCGAGGGTCGAGACCCTGACCTCGTCCCGGTCCACCGCCCCAGTAGACGCTTCCATCCCCTGAAGCTTGACGGGTGCTCCTCGGATAGTCCTGTCCGCTCACGCCTCTACCGTCAGGAGCCTGATGACGGAGACGCTTTTCGAGAACGGGAATGGGCCGAAGGCGGCCGGACAGCCGGTGCTGCGCGACTTCACCGACGGCGAGAAGATCTCGGCCGTGTTCGTGGTCCGCGAGCGCGAGCGCCGGCAGAAGAAGAACGGCGACGACTTTCTCCGTCTGGTGCTCGCCGATCGCACCGGATCCGTGCCCGCGATCGCCTGGGACCGGGTCGCCGAAGGCTTCGAGATCTGCGTGCCTGGCTCGATCGTCCTGGTCGGCGGCCGCTTCTCGGTCCACCCCCAGTTCGGCCGCCAGATCAAGCTCGCGTCGGTCCGCCCGGCCGCGCCGGACGAGTACGACCCCGAGGAGCTCACCGAGGGCCCCGAGCGCTCGATCGAGCTGCTCGAGGTCGACCTGCGGGGGCTGCTGGAGACGATCCAGAGCCCCGCGCTTCGCTCGCTGCTCGACTGCTTCTTCGGTACAGAGACCGAGAACTGGAAGCGCTTCCGCGAGGCTCCGGCGGCCAAGCACTACCACCAGGCGTATGTGGGCGGCCTGCTCGAGCATTCGCTCTCGGTCGCCCAGGCGGTGAGCGCTGCCTCCAACTTCTTCCCCGGGATCGACCGCGACATCGCCGTCACCGGGGCGCTGCTCCACGACATCGGCAAGACAGAGGCCTACAACGATGACCCGCTGGCGATCGAGCTCACCGACGCCGGCCGGCTCCAGGCCGAGATCCCGCTCGGCTACTACAAGGTGCGCCGCCAGATCGAGGAGCTGGAGGGTTTCGACCCCGACCTCGCCCAGGCGATCCTCCACATCATCCTCTCCCACCACGGCGCGCTCGAGCACGGATCCCCGGTCCTTCCCTGCACCCGGGAGGCCACCCTGGTCCACACGATCGACAAGCTGGGCGGCCGCCTCGGCAGCTTCGACCGCCTCGAGCGCGAGCTCGCCGACGGCGAGAGCTGGTCCCGCTACGACCGCGGGATCGAGGGCTCCGCCTTCTTCGGCTCCCGCGCGGCCTAGCGGCCAGAGCTTCTCGGACCGCCGAAACGGATGCGCAAATTGCGCACTTCGGTCTCGGATCCGTAATTGGCGCGGATTGAGCGGCAGAAGGTCGCGTCTATGCTGCTCCCGTGGCCAAGGACACCGAGAAGCTGATCCGCCAGCTGTCGCTGATCTCCTTCCTGATGGCCCACGGCAGGCCGGTCTCGGCACTCGAGATAAAGCGCGAGGTGGAGGGATACAGCGACATGAACGACGACGCCTTCGCGCGCCGCTTCTACGCCGATCGCGCCGAGCTCGAGAGCCTCGGGATCACCCTGAACGTGGAGAAGCCCGGCGAGAGCCTCCAGGGATACGAGTCCGAGCTCTACTCGCTGCCACCCGAGAACTACTACCTGCCGGCGATCAAGTTCTCGGACAACGAGCTCGCTGCGCTCCAGACCGCCCTCCACCTTCTCGACGGGGAGTTCGCCTACGCCGAGCCCCTGCGCCTGGCGCTCCAGCAGGTCTCCTGGGGGCGCCCCAGCCCCCTGACCTCGACCGGGGAGACCTCGGTCGAGGTGCGGATGACCGCGAAGGCGGACGGCGCCGAGGTCTCCCAGCGGCTCTCCAAGATCGAGACCGCGATCTCGCGCCGGAAGACGATCGAGTTCACCTACTACACGATCGAGCGCGACTCGGAGGAGAAGCGCAGGGTCGACCCCTATCACCTGGTCTACCGGGCCGGCCAGTTCTATTTGATCGGCCACTCCCATGAGCGCGAGGCGGTGCGGGTCTTCCGGCTCTCGCGGATCCGCGGAAAGGTTTCCTATGCCTCGAAGGCCGAGCACGACTTCGCCCCACCCGAGGACTTCGGCCGCCGCGACTACGCGAAAAAGGCCGAGTGGCAGCTGGGAGACATCCAGGGCACCGCGAAGATCTTCCTCCGCGACCGGATCGCCTGGCTGGTCGAACGCGACTTCGGCTCCTACGGCGTCATCCGCAACCCCGGCCGCGGCGACAGCGCCCCCGGCAAGGGCCAGGTGTTCGAGACCGAGTACGCCTCCAGCCGCCAGATCGTCGCCTGGGTGCTGCGCTGGCGCCAGAACGCCACCGTGCTCGAGCCCGAGGAGCTGGCCAGCGAGGTGACTGAGCGGCTGGAGCTGCTCACAGAGCGCCACGCCGGCGACTTCGAGCCCGCCAGGTCTGTCGGCACCGTACCCCCGGCCGGCCGCAGCGCCGCGCGCGGCAACGGGCGCTCGGAGTCCTCGATCCGCCCGGAGCGCTTCGCCCGCCTGGTCACCCTCGCCGGGATGCTGATCGAGGCGGCGAAGGAGGACAGCCGCCTGGCCGTCTCCAAGGTGATCGACAGCCTGCACGTCAGCAAGGAGGAGCTCAGCGACGACATCGACCTGCTCAACGTCGTCAACTTCGGCGGCGGCACCTACGTTCTCTACGCCGAGCTCAAGGGCGACGAGATCGAGGTCGACGCCGAGCCCTATGGCGACAGCTTTGCCCGCCCCGCCCGCCTGCTGCCGCTGGAGGCGAAGGCGCTGGTGGCCGCGATCGACCTGTTCGGCGATCACCTGCCGCAGAGCGGGCTGCTCAGCGCCCGGAAGAAGATCGTCGCCGCCCTCGGCCATGACCCCTCCGAGGAGGGCCTCGAGATCGCCGCCTCCGGCGGCGATGACTCGGCGATCGCCCGCACGGTCAACGACGCGATCGAGGCGCGCAGGGTGCTCGCGATCCACTACTACAAGGAGAATGAGGACGAGTTCACCAAGCGGGAGATCGAGCCCTACCGGCTCGCCAACGGGCCCGAGGGCTGGTACGTCGCCTCGTATGACCGCCGCCGCGAGGACGTCCGCCACTTCCGGCTCGACCGGATCAAGGAGGCGACCGTCACCGAGGAGGACTTCGAGCCGCGGCCCGAGGTCGCCGACATCGCCGCGATCGAGGGAGGCTGGCTCTCAGAGGGCCAGGTGCCCGCGGCCGAGGTCGCCCGCGTCTGGGTCTCCCCCGAGCGCGCCCGCTGGGCCCGTGAGGAGCACACAGTGGTCGAGGAGCTCGCCGACGGCGCCGTCCTGATCGAGGTTCCCTACGGCAGCGGCGACTGGCTTCTGCGCGAGATCCTCAAGGGAGCCGGAGAGCTGGTGGTGATCGAGCCTGACGAGGCGCGAGAGATGGTCGCCCGGGAGCTCGAGGTGGACGCCGGCGCCACCGCCGTCAAAGCGGCCTGAATTCCCCTCCCGACATCGAGCGCCTGGTCGCTCCCAACCCGGGGCCGATGACCCTGGAGGGGACCAACACCTATGTCGTCGGCCGCGACCCGGCGACCGTGATCGATCCCGGCCCGGCCGACCCCGGCCACATCGAGGCGGTGCGGGCGGCGGCCGAGGCGAGGGGCGGGATCGGCACCGTCCTGCTCACCCACTCGCACGGCGACCACGCCGACGGGGTCGAGATGCTCGGGGTGGAGCCCACGCGGCCGAAGGACGGTGAGACGGTGGCGGGATTGGAGGCGCTCGCCACCCCGGGTCACGCCGCCGATCACCTCTGCTTTCTCCTACCCCAAGCCGCCCCCGGAGGCGAAGCTGAGGAGGCGGCGTCTTATGTTTGCTTCACCGGCGATCTGATCCTCGGCTGGGGCTCCAGCATCGTCGGGCCGCGCGACTTCGGCGGCTCGCTGGCGGACTACATGGCCTCGCTTCGCCGGCTCGAGGCGATCGATCTCGAGCTGCTCCTCCCTGGCCACGGCCCCGAGATCGACGACCCGAAGGCGAAGATCGCCGAGTACATCGCCCACCGCGAGGAGCGCGAGGACCGGCTGCTGGCAGCGCTCGAGCGAGGCGAGCGGTCCCGCGCGAAGCTCCTCGCCGAGGTCTGGGACGACGTCCCCGAGCCGCTCCGCGGGCCCGCCGCGATCGCGATGCAGGCCCATCTCGAGAAGCTCGAGGACGAGGGCCGGTTGCCGCCTGGTATGACTGACTGATGAGGATCGATCTCGGGCGCCTGCTGAAGGGCGGCGCCACGGTCACTGCGGTCGGGAGTGCCCTTTTCGGCGCCACCGCCGCCGGCATCTGGTGGCAGCTCTTCCGGCGCCCGCTGCCGAAGACCGAGGGCGACCTTCGAGTCGCCGGGCTCGAGGGCGAAATCGAGATCTCCCGCGACCGCTGGGGAATGCCGCGGATCCGCGCCGCGAATCCCCATGACCTCTGGTTCGGGCAGGGCTTCTGCCACGGCCAGGACCGGCTCTGGCAGTGCGACCTGCAGCGCCGGATCGCCTCCGGCCGGGTCTCCGAGGTCGCCGGGTCCAACGGCCTCGCCGTCGACCGTCTGATGCGCACCCTCGGCCTCCGGCGGATCGCCCTGCGAGAGGAGGCCGAGCTCGATGGCGAGCTCCGCTCCCTGCTCGACGCCTACTGCGCCGGACTGAACGCGGCCGCGAGCGCCGCCCCCGCCCTCCCCGCCGAGTTCCAGCTGATGCGGTCCGAGTTCGAGCCCTACCGGCCGGCCGACATGCTCGCCGGCAACAAGCTCCTCTCCTTCGGGCTCTCGACCAACTGGGAGCGGGAGCTTCTGCGCGCCGACTTGGTGCGGGAGCTCGGCGAGGAGCGCGCCGCGAAGATCGACCCCACCTATCCGAAGCAGAACCCGATCGCGATGCGCCCGGGGGAGAGCTGGGAGGGCGACGGCCTCGGGCTCGCCGAGCAGATTGGCCGGGTGCGCGAGCAGATCGGGCTCGCCGGCGCCGCCTCGGGATCGAACAACTGGGCGGTGAAGGGGAAGTGGACCGCGAGCGGCGAGGCGCTGATCGCCGGCGATCCGCACCTCCCCAGCGGGATGCCGGGCATCTGGCACGAGATGGCGCTCGAGATCGGCGAGCGCTTCTGCCGCGGGGCGTCGATCCCGGGGATCCCGGGGATCTCGCTGGGCCAGAACAACGACGTCGCCTGGAGCTTCACCAACGTGATGGCCGACGTCGAGGACCTCTTCGTCGAGCGGATCGAGGGCGAGAGCTACGAGTTCGAGGGCGAGCTGCGCCCGCTCGAAGTGATCGAGGAGGAGATCCGGGTCAGGGGCCGTGAGGCCCCGGTCCGGCACCAGGTTCGCCTCACCCACCACGGCCCGATCGTCAACGAGCCGCTCGGTGCCGACGCCGGTCAGCCGCTGGCGCTCCGCTGGACCGCCTTCGACCATCCCTCGGTCTCGCTCGCCCACGTCGGAGTGCTCGAGCCGCGCAACGGCGCCGAGCTGGTCGAGCTCCTCTCGGCAGTGACGATGCCGGTCTCCAACCTGGTCTGGGCCGACCGCGCGGGCTCGATCGGCTACAAGCTGGTCGGCAGGATCCCGCTGAGAAAGGGCAACTGCCCGGACCTGCCGAAGCCCGGCTGGACCGGGGAGTTCGAGTGGGAGGGCACGGTTCCCTACGAGGAGCTGCCCGAGCTGACCGACCCCGAGCGCGGCTACATCGTCACCGCCAACAACCGGATCGTCGACGACTCCTACCCCCACCACATCACCAGCGACTGGCTCGACGGCTACCGGGCGAAGCGGGTGGAGCACCTGATCGAGGGCACCGACCAGCACGACCTCGACAGCTTCCGGCTGATGCAGACCGACCTCTACTCGATCCCCGGCGACGAGGTCGTCCACCGGCTCGCCCGGCTCGAGCCCGAGGGCCAGCGGGAGATCCAGGCGATCGAGCGGCTGAAGAGCTGGGACCGGTTCCTCGGGCCCGAGACAGTCGCCGGCACGATCTACCAGGCCTTCCTGCTGCGGCTGGCGCGCGAGTTCACCCGGGCGGCGATCGGCGACCGCGACCTCGCCGAGCGCTACCTGGACCGCTCCGACAGCGGCTTCAGCACCCACGTCACCTCTCCGTGGCGCTGGCATTCGCATCTGCTCGCTCTCTGGGAGGAGGGGGACGAGGAGCTGATCGGCCGGCCCTGGGACGAGCTGGCGCTGGAGGCACTGCGCGGTGGTCTCGACGACCTCAGCTCACGCTACGGCCCCGATCCCGAGCAGTGGCGCTGGGGCCACGTCCACGAGCTGCGCTTTTCGCATGCGCTCGGCGCCGCCAACCCCGCGTTCGAATGGGTCTTCAATCGCACCCTCCATCCGGGCGGGGGACAGGAGACCGTCGCCCAGATCGCCTATGACCCGAACGACCCCTACGAGGCGATCTGGGCACCGAGCTGGCGGATGGTCGCCGATCCCCAGCAACCCGACCGCTCGCTCTGGCAGGAGTTCACCGGGCAGTCAGGCCACGCCTGGAGCCGCCACTACGACGACCTTCAGCCGCGCTGGCTCGCCGGCGAGATGCAGCCGATGGCCGGCGAGGGACCGTGGGAGAGGCTGAGCCTCGTCCCCGACGGATCTCCACCCGGCTAGGAGGGCGATGCCCTCGCGTCGCGACCAGATCAAGCTCACCGACCGCGAGCGCGACGAGCTGCTCGCCACCGAGCGCGTCGTCGTCGTCAGCAGCTTTGGCCCGCGCGGCTGGCCGCACATGATGCCGCTCTGGTACGTGCCCCGCGACGGCGAGGTCTGGGTCTGGACCTACGCGAAGTCACAGAAGGTGAAGAACCTCGAGCGCGATCCCCGCGCCACCCTCCTGGTGGAGACCGGAGTCGAGTACGGCGAGCTGCGCGGGGTGATGATCGAGGCCGAGGCCGAGCTGATCCGCGACACTGACCAGATCGTCGAGTTCGCCAAGGAGCTGACGATCCGCTACGGCGAGGGGATCGACTCGGTCGAGGGGGACGCGGCCGCCGCCCTCGTCGCCCAGGCACCGAAGCGGGTGGCGATCCACTTCCGCCCCAAGCGGATCGCGACCTGGGATCACCGCAAGCTCGGCGGCGTCTACTGATGAGAGGGTGCTCCGCAGCGAAGCGAGGAGCAACCCGATTAATGTGGAAGAAATCTTGCACCCGCGGTTTTATGGAGGAAATCCAGACATATTGCGTAAGCTGCAGCGCAATGAACCGGGGGATTCCTCTCCATAAGGGGCTGGCGGCGCTGGTTGTCCCGGCGGCAATGCTGGCGGCGATGCTGCTCGCCCCGGCTGCCGCGAACGCCGGCGTGCTCTCGAGCTCCGGCGGCATCATCACCTACGTCGCCAACCAAGGGGAGCGCAACGACGTCCTGGTGAGCAGCGATTTCGTGTTCGCGCCGGTGTACACCTTCAAGGACCTCGACGCGAACCCGATCACTACCGGTGCCGGCGACTGCCGCCTGATCAACGGGGTCGGGATGTGCTCGCAAGCGGGTATCACCAGCTTCATCATCGACGCCCGCGATGGCGACGACACCGCGCAGGTGGCGGAGGTCGGCGCTGGAGGGGCACCGCCGCTGACGCTCGGCGCGCAGATGATTGGCGGCCGGGGCGTGGACGTGCTGTTCGGAGGAAACGGTGGCGACATCCTCAAGGGCAACGACGGCAGGGACTCCCTGCGCGGACGCGGAGGGGTCGATGTCTACAAGGGTGGCCGGGGCGTCGACAACCTGCAGACGCTGGACGGCATCGCTGACGGGTTCATCTCCTGTGGCGACGGCAACCGCGATGTGGTCCGGAAGGACAGGATCGACCCGAAGGCACACCACTGCGAGTTCAGCAACCGCGGGAATCCCTCGAAGCCTCACTAGCCGCGGGGCCGGGTGGCGAGGCTCACGAGTAGCCTTCCCGCCGGAATGAAGGAACTGAAGGGGTTGATTCTCTCGGGGGGAGCAGGGACGCGCCTGCGCCCGATCACCCACACCTCGGCCAAGCAGCTGGTGCCGGTGGCCAACAAGCCCGTGCTCTTCTACGGGATCGAGGCCCTGGTCGAGGCCGGGATCACCGAGATCGGGGTGATCATCGCTCCCCAGACCGGCGACGAGATTCGCGAGGCGGCCGGCGATGGCTCCCGCTTCGGCGCCAGGATCACGTACATAGAGCAGGAGAGGCCGGCGGGGCTTGCCCACGCGGTGCTCACCGCGGAGGACTTCCTTGGCGACAGCTCCTTCGTCGTCTACCTGGGCGACAACCTGCTGCGTGACGGGATCGTCGAGCTGGTCGAGGCCTTTCGCTCCTCCGAGCCCGACGCGCTGATCCTGCTGACCCAGGTCGATGACCCGGGTGAGTTCGGCGTCGCCGAGCTCGACGGAGATCGCGTCGTCCGCCTGGTCGAGAAGCCAAAGGACCCACCCAGCGACCTGGCCCTGGTCGGCGTCTACATGTTCCGATCGGCGATCTTCGACGCCGCGCGCTCGATCGAGCCCTCTTGGCGGAATGAGCTCGAGATCACCGACGCGATCCAGACGCTGATCGACTCCGGCAAGCGAGTCGAACCCCACACGGTGACCGGCTGGTGGAAGGACACCGGGATGCTCGAGGACATGCTGGAGGCGAACCGCCTCGTCCTCGAGGACCTGGAGGAGCGCATCGAGGGCGAGCTGGTGGATTCGCGAGTGGAGGGCAAGGTGGTGATCGAATCGGGGGCACACCTGGAGCGCACGGTGGTCCGTGGACCGGCGATCATCGGCTCAGGGGCCAGAATCTCCGACGCCTACGTCGGCCCCTACACGGCGATCGACCGCGACGTGGTGATCACTGGCTCGGAGATCGAGCATTCGATCGTCCTCCGCGGCTCCCAGATCCGCGACCTCCACGCCAGGGTCGAGGCGAGCCTCCTGGGCCGGGACGTGATCCTCACCCACAGCGACGGGAGGCCGAAGACCCTGCGATTCCTGGTCGGCGACCATGCGGAGATCTCGATCCCATGAAGGTCCTGATCACCGGCGCCGGCGGGATGCTCGGCAGGGACGTCGCAATCGTCGCGCGCAATGCGCGCCACGATGTGGTCGCCCTCGACCGCGACCAGCTCGACGTCACCGACCCGGGGCGGGTGGAACGGGTGATTGGCCGCGAGCGCCCGGGCGCGGTTATCAACTGCGCCGCCTGGACCGATGTCGACGGCGCCGAGACCAGCGAGAAGGAGGCCGAGATCGTCAACGGCGAGGGGGCGAGCTTCGTCGCCGGCGCCGCCGCCCAGGTCGGAGCGAAGGTCCTCTACGTCTCGACCGACTATGTCTTCGACGGGAAGAAGGGCGGCCCCTACACCGAGTCGGACGAGCCGGCGCCGCTGAACGCCTACGGGCGGACGAAGCTGGCCGGCGAGCGCGCCACCGCGCTCGCCACCGGGCGCAGCTTCATCGTCCGCAGCTCCTGGCTGTTCGGGCCCGGTCGCAACAACTTCGTCGAGACGATGCTCCGCCTGGGCGAAGGCGGTGGCCCGGTGGTCGTCGTCCACGACCAGATCGGCTGCCCCACGTACACCGGGCACCTGGCGGCGGGGCTGGTGCGGCTGATCGACAGCGGCGCCTACGGGGTCCACCACATGGCGGCCGCGGAAAGCTGCTCCTGGTACGAGTTCGCGATGGAGATCTTTCGCCAGACCGAGACCGTCACCCGGGTGATGGCGACCACCAGCGACGAGATGGGACGCCCCGCTGAGCGCCCCGCCAACTCGGTCCTGGCGAGCGGCCGGGAGACCCCGATCCGGCTGCCCCCCTGGCGGCGCGGGCTCTCCGATTACCTTGCGAGGCGGGAGCGGCCGGAGAGCGAGCAGCCGCGGCGAAGCCGGAGCTCGCGGCGCCAGCCGGCGCTCGACCTGCGCGCGCGAGAGGAAGGGCCAATCGGCGACGAGCAGGGTGAGGGCGTCGAGAACGAGGGGGGCGCTCCGATCGAGGAGGGGTCGGCGGGTGAGGGCGAGGGGCGCGCCTCGTCGGGAGAGGACGCCGCGTGAGGCTCCTGATCGCCGGCGGTGCCGGATTCATCGGCTCCGCCTACGTCCGTCTGAGGCTCGAGCGGCATCCCGGCGACACCGTCCGGGTCCTCGACAAGCTCACCTACGCGGGACGGCGGGAGAACCTCGAGGACCTTCCCGCAGAGCGCTTCGAGCTGGTTGAGGGCGACATCGCCGATCGCGATGTCGCCAGGGGGGCGGTCGAGGGTTGCGATGCCGTTGTCAACTTCGCCGCCGAGTCCCACGTCGACCGCTCGATCGAGTCTCCGGGCGAGTTCATCCAGACCGACGTCTATGGGACCTACGTGTTGCTGGAGGCCGCGCGCGACGCCGGCATCCGCCACCTGCAGGTATCCACCGACGAGGTCTACGGCGACTTCGAGCAGGGCTCCGCCACCGAGACGTCTCCGCTCGAGCCCTCCTCGCCCTACTCGGCCTCGAAGGCCGGCGGCGATCTCCTGGTCTCAGCCTTTGCTCGCACCTATGGAGCCGAGGCGCTGATCGTTCGCGCTTCCAACAACTACGGGCCCCGCCAGCACCCCGAGAAGCTGATCCCGCTCTGCATCCTCAACGCCCTCGCTGGCGACCCCCTGCCGGTCTACGGCGACGGGATGCAGGTGCGGAACTGGCTCTATGTCGAGGATTGTTGCGCCGCGATCGACACCGCGCTCGACCGCGGGGAGCCCGCTGAGGTCTACAACGTCGGCGGCCCCGACGAGCTCCCGAACATCGACGTGGTGAAGCGGATCCTCGAGCTCACCGGCCGGGACGAGTCGCTGATCGAGCACGTCCGCGACCGCCCCGGGCACGACCGCCGCTACTCGCTCTCCGCCGAGAGGCTTCGGGGCCTCGGCTGGGAAGCCGCGGCGAGCTTCGACGACGGGATCGAGCGAACGGTCTCCTGGTACCGCGAGAACGAGTGGTGGTGGCAGCCGATCCGCTCCGGCACCTACCGGGAGTACTACGAGCGCCAGTACGGCAAGGCGCTTCAGTGAGCTTCAAGCGTCTCCCGACCGAGCTCGACGACCTCGTACTGATCGAGCCCACCGTCCACGGCGACGAGCGCGGCTTCCTGGTCGAGATCTTCCGCAAGAACGCCCTCGCCGAGCTCGGGGTCGAGGTCGAGTTCGTCCAGGACAATCACAGCCGCTCGCAGGGCCCGGTGCTGCGCGGCATCCACATGCAGCGCGGCCAGGCGAAGCTGGTCCGCTGCCCGCGGGGGCGGGTCTGGGACGTCGCCGTCGATCTGCGCCCCGACTCCCCCACCTACAAGCGCTGGGAGGGACACGAGCTGGATGGCGAACGCCACCGCCAGCTCTTCATCCCGGCCGGCTTCGGCCACGGCTTCTGTCTTCTCAGCGACGAGGCCGACGTCCTCTACCGCCTCTCCACCTACTACGACCCCGAGCTGGAGACCGGCGTCGCCTGGAACGACCCGGAGCTCGGGATCGAGTGGCCGGTCACCGACCCGCTCATCTCCGAGCGGGACCGAGACGCTCCCCGTCTCGCAGACGTCGCCACCACGCTTCCCGGCTGATCAGCTCGACCGCCGGAGATGGCGCGTTTCGAGAAGACACCGCGGGAGCCCCGGACTAGGGTCCGGTCAGGGTCATCCCCAATGAACGTGATCGTCGTCAACCACGATCGTCGTGGAGATTGCTAGAAACCCGAGTCTTCGATTTCCCGACCTTGTCCAACCACACGCCCAACGAAAAGGACTTCGAATGACGCGTAGCCTCGCCCGCCTTGCCGACATCGCCTACCGCCGCCGCGGCCGGGTCGTCCTGGCCTGGATCGTCTCGGCGATCCTGATCATCGGCGTCGGCTCCTCGCTGGCTGGCGAATATCAAGCCGACTACAACACGCCGGGATCAGAGTCGAAGGCGGCGAGCGACCTCACCGAGGAGCGCTTCGATGGGTACTCCGGCCAGGAGATCTTCGTCGTCTGGAAGGACCCGGACGGGGCCAACAGCCCAGCCGCCCGCGAGCGCATCAACGCCTTCTTCACCGAGGCCGAGCAGGTCAACCACGTCTCCCCGCACACTCCGATCCGGGTCTCTGAAAACGGCGAAATCGCGGCGACGACGCTCCCGATGACCGTTCCGGGCTGGGATTTCAAAGACGACGACGCCAGGAAGCTGGTCGACGCAGCCGAGGAGAACAGCGGCGACGGGCTCGAGATCAAGCTCGGCGGAGACCCGATCCACTCCGTCCAGGAACAGGGCACCCCGGAAGGGATCGGGCTACTCGGCGGCGCAATCGTTCTCTTGATCGCCTTCGGCTCGGTGGTCGCCGCGGGCCTACCGATTGCGATCGCCCTCGTCGGGCTGGGGATCTCGTCGGGGGGCCTGATCGCCCTGCTTGCCAACGTCATCGACGTCCCCGACTGGACCACCGCCGTGTCGGGCCTGATCGGGATCGGGGTCGGGATCGACTACTCGCTGCTCGTCCTCACCCGGTTCCGGTCGGCGATGAACAGCGGCAAGGATCGCCACGACGCGGTGGTCGAGGCCGTCACCACCGCCGGCCGCAGCGTGATCATCGCCGGGGCGACCGTGGTGATCGCCGTCCTCGGCCTCTGCCTGACCGGCCTCCCCTACATGTACGGCGTCGCGATCTCGGCGTCCCTGGCGGTCCTGGTGGTGATGTTCGCGGCGGTCACCCTGCTTCCGGCGCTCCTCTCGTACCTGGGGCCGAGGGTCGACCGGCTGCGGATCCCTTCCTCGGCAAGACGCTGAAGGCGGAGGGAGACTCGAACTCGCCCGCGGCGCGCTGGAGCCACACGGTCCAGCGGCATCCGTGGATCGCCGCAATCGCAGCGACCGCACTATTGCTGGCACTGGCAGCCCCCGCGCTGGGTATGCGCCTTGGCTTCCCCGACGCCGGCAACGACCGGCCGAGCACGATGACTCGCCAGGCATACGACCTGAACACGGAGGGGTTCGGCCCCGGCACGAACGGGCCGCTGGTGATCGCCGCCGAGCTTCCCACGACGCCGGCCGCACAAGACGACCATCGACTCTTTCGCACAGCGGCTCCGCAGCGAGCCGGGGGTCGAATTCGTCCCGGACCCCGTGATCAACAATGCGGGCGACGCGGCGATCGTCACCGTGATCCCGACCGGCTCCCCTCAGGACGAGGAAGTGACGGACCTGGTCACGCACCTGCGCAACGACGTCGTTCCCGAGGAGCTTGGTGCCGCCGGGATCAACGCCGAGATCGGAGGGGTGACCGCCGCGCTCGAGGACCAGAGCGAGTTCATCAAGGACAAGATGCCGCTGTTTATCGCCGCCATCGTCGGCCTCTCCTTCCTGCTCCTGCTGGTCGCCTTCCACTCGCCGTTCATCTCGCTGAAGGCAGGGGTAATGAACCTGCTCTCGGTCGGCGCCGCCTTCGGGGTGATGACCCTTGCGGCGAAGGGCGGCGGGCTCAGCTCGCTGATCGGAATCGATCACGAGGTGCCGATCGCGCCGTTCCTGCCGGTGATGATGTTCGCGATCCTCTTCGGGCTCTCGATGGACTACGAGGTCTTCCTCGTCTCCCGGATCCGCGAGGAGTACCTGAAGGACGGCGACACGCGCCGGGCAGTCGCCGACGGCCTCGCGAAGACTGCGCGCGTGATCACCGCGGCGGCGGCGGTCATGGTCGTCGTCTTCCTCGCCTTCGTGACGGCGCCGGACGTCTTCCTGAAGCTGTTCGGGATCGGGCTCGCCTCGGCGATCTTCCTCGACGCGACGGTCGTCCGGATGGTGCTTGTGCCCGCGGTGATGCAGCTCCTCGGCGCCCGCAACTGGTGGATCCCGGACTGGCTCGAGCGGATCCTTCCGCGTCTGGACACCGAGCGGATCGCGATCGGCACCGCCCAGGGCCGGCCCTAGCGATCCCCGGCGGAACCGCCGGCTAGAGCCAGGTGATCTCGAACTTCTCCGAGGCGGCCTCGTAGGCCTCCGGTCCGAGCCTGCCCTCGACGCTCAGCCTCGGCTAGGTCGCGGAAGAACCCCTCGAATCCGCCGGGGGTGATCACGATCAGCATCCGTGTGGGGTCGCCAGAGCCACCGAGGATGTCGAGTCGGACCCCGAACAGCGTTCCCGCGGCGTCAAATGCCAGCGCGTTGATCTGATCGCCGGTCGTCCCGTTCAGGGTGGCGACGGTGGTGGGACGTCCGTGCTCCTTTCATGTCGGCACCACCTCGTCTCTGTGCGTGTGGAACGCCTCGCGGGGCAAACACCGACCGAGGGGGCCGATCCGAATCTCCTCGTCGCCACGCCGGATGACTTGCTGCTCGCCTTCCAGGGCGTAGATCGACTCGTCCTGCCGAACTTGGTCGCGTCCGGGGTGTCCAGGAGCGGCGGCCACCTCCTCGATCACTGACAGCGCGCCGCCGGTGCCCTCGGCGCTTGCGGTGATCAGGATGGTTCCCTCGCCAAGGTTGAGCCGCTCGCCCTGTTCGACGTCCTGGGTATCCGGGTCCGCTCCCTGCGCCGATCGTGGTTTCGAAGATATCGCCAGGTCGCCTCACCGAAGGACGAAATCCGGTTGTCCGTGAGGGCGGGTCGGTAGAGTCGTTAGGTTGGCCATGAGTCCGTCCGCGACCGCAAAGTCACCCCTGGAGCCTTTCTCTGAGCCTGTCAGGAAGTGGTTCGAGGACTCGTTCGAGGCGCCCACGCCTGCCCAGGCACGGGGCTGGCCGGCGATCGCCTCGGGCGCCCACACCCTGATCTGCGCCCCGACCGGCTCCGGAAAGACCCTCGCCGCCTTCCTCTGGGGGATCGACAAGCTGGCGAGGGAGCCCGAGCGGCTCGGGCAGGGGGTCCGGATCGTCTACATCTCCCCCCTCAAGGCCCTCTCCTACGACATCGAGCGCAACCTGAGGGCGCCGCTGCAGGGGATCGGCGCCCGAATCTCGGTAGCGCTCCGCACCGGAGACACCCCCCAGTCCGAGCGGCGCTCGATGCGGCGCGACCCCCCCGACATCCTGATCACCACCCCCGAATCGCTCTACCTGATGATCAGCTCTGGCGCCCGCGAGATCCTCGGCACCACTGAGGCGGTCATCGTCGACGAAATCCATGCCGTCGCCCCCTCGAAGCGCGGCTCGCATCTCGCCCTGACGCTGGAGAGGCTGGAAAACCTCGTCAACCGCGCCGCCTCTCCCGCGGGGACGCCAAAGGAACCCACAGGACCCGCGGGCCAGGCGGTTCAGAGAATCGGCCTTTCGGCGACCCAACGACCGCTAGAGCGGATCGGCAGTTTCTTGGTGGGCAGCAACCGCAGCTGCGAGCTCGTCGACGAGAGCAAGCCGAAGGAGCTCGACCTGGAGATCGTCGTCCCGGTCGAGGACATGGCCGAGCCCGACGCCAACGTCGAGAAGCGCCGCGACGGCGGCGACTCGGGCAGGACCCCTCCGGCGAACCTCGACCATTCGCCCGAGCGGATCGACCCGGGCCCGATCGAGGCGTCACTCGACCCGGCCGCCAACCGGCGCTCGATCTGGCCGGCGATCTATCCGCGGCTGCTGGAGCTGGTCCGCGAGCACACCTCGACGATCCTCTTCGTCAACAACCGCAGGGCCGCCGAGCGGATCGCGAAGCGCCTCAACGAGATGAACCAGGACCTCGAGGAGCAGGAGCTACCCGCGACCGAGCACGCCGGCAACTCGAAGAACAGAGAGGTGGCACCGGCGGAGATCGCCCGCGCGCACCACGGCTCGCTATCGCACGAGGAGCGGGCGCTTGTGGAGGAGCTGCTGAAGTCGGGCGAGCTCCCCTGCCTGGTCGCCACCTCCTCGCTCGAGCTCGGAATCGACATGGGTGCGGTCGACCTGGTGATCCAGGTCGAGTCGCCGAAGTCGGTGACCCGGGGTCTGCAGCGGGTGGGCCGGGCCGGCCACACCCTGGGCGAGGTCTCGAAGGGCCGGATCTTCCCCAAGTTCCGGGCTGACCTGCTCGAGTGCGCTGTGGTCGCCCGGCGGATGCGGGCAGGCGAGATCGAGGAAACCGTCATTCCTCGAAATCCCCTTGATGTGCTGGCCCAGCACCTGGTCTCGATGGCGGCCCTCGACGAGTGGCAGATCGACGAGGTCGAGGGCCTGGTCGGCGCCGCCGAGCCCTTCCGGGACCTCTCCCGCGAGCAGCTCGAGAACGTCCTCGACATGCTCGACGGGCGCTATCCCTCCGAGCGCTTCGCCGAGCTCCGCCCGCGGATCGTCTGGGACCGGGCGAAGGGGACGATGCGAGGGCGTCCCGGCGCCCGCCAGCTGGCGATCGCCAACGCGGGCACGATCCCCGACCGCGGCCTCTACGGCGTCCACCTCCCCGACGGCCGCCGAGTCGGCGAGCTCGACGAGGAGATGGTCTACGAGGCCCGGCCCGGCCAGACCTTCCTCCTCGGCGCGACCACCTGGCGGATCGAGGAGATCACCCGCGACCGGGTGATCGTCACCCCGGCGCCGGGGGTGCCCGGCGCGGTCCCCTTCTGGCGCGGCGACGGGATCGGCCGCCCGGCGGAGCTCGGCAAGGCGATCGGGGCCTTCTCCCGGGAGGCGGTGAACGCGAACCCCGCCGAGCTCGCCGCCAGCGACGACCTCGACGATCTCGCCGCCCAGAACCTCGTCAACTACCTCCAGGAGCAACAGGCGGCGACCCGGGTGGTGCCCTCCGACGAGAACATCGTCGTCGAGCGGTTCCGGGACGAGATCGGCGACTGGCGGCTCTGCGTCCTCTCGCCCTGGGGCGGCCGCGTGCACGCCGCTTGGGGCCTGGCCCTGTCGGCGAAGATCCGAGAGGAGCGCGATCTGGAGGCCGACGCGATCTGGTCCGACGACGGGATCGTCGTCCACCTCCCCGACGCCGATGAGCCGCCCGCCGCCGACCTGGTGATGCTGGAGCCGGACGAGCTCGAGGACCTGGTGGTGAGCGAGCTCTCGGGCTCGGCCCTGTTCGGCGCCCGCTTCCGCGAGAACGCCTCCCGCTCGCTGCTGATCCCCCGCGCCTGGCCGGGGAAGCGGACGCCGCTCTGGCAGCAGCGGCTGAAGTCGCAGAGCCTGCTCGAGGTCGCCCGCGACTTCCCGCGCTTCCCGGTGATCCTCGAGACCTACCGCGAGGTGATGCGGGACGTGCTCGATCTGCCGTCCCTGCAGGGGCTGCTCCGGGACCTCCACTCGCGGAAGATCACGATGGTCGAGGTCGAGACCCCGACCGCTTCGCCGTTCGCCTCCTCGCTGCTCTTCGACTACGTCGCCACCTACATGTACGAGGGCGACACCCCGAACGCCGAGCGGCGGGCGGCGGCGCTCGCCCTCGACCGCGACCTGCTCCGGGAGCTGCTCGGGCAGGAGGAGCTGCGGGAGCTGATCGATCCCCGGGCGCTGAACGAGGTGGAGGATGCCCTCCAGCAGCGCACCGAGAGCGCCCGCGCCAAGGACCGCGACGGCCTCCAGCAGATCCTCCGCCGGGTCGGCGACCTCACCCCGGCCGAGGCCGAGCAGCGGGTCGAGGAGGGCTATTCGGCCGCCTCGATGGTGGAGAAGCTGGTCAAGGAGCGACGCGCCGCCGCTGTCCGGGTCGCCGGTGAGGAGCGCTACATCGCCGCCGAGGACGCCGGGCTCTACCGCGACGCGCTCGGGGTGCCGCCACCGGGCGGCCTGCCCGACAGCTTCCTGGAGCCCGTCGAGGACGCCCTTGTGTCGCTGGTTCGGCGCTACGCCTCGACCCACGGGCCCTTCCCCACCCGCCAGCTCGCCGATCGCTACGGCGTCGATCCCACCCCGGCGCTGAAGGAGCTGGAGGCATCCGGCGAGCTGGTGCGCGGCGAGCTGTTGCCGGGGGGACGCGAGCGGGAGTGGTGTGACGCCGACGTCCTCCGCCGGGTGCGGAGAGCGAGCCTCGCCCACCTGCGCCGGGAGGTCGAGGCAACCGATCCCCGCGAGCTCGCCCGCTTCCTGCCGAGCTGGCAGAACGTCGACGCCCACCGGGCCGGCGGCGCCGGGCCCGACCGCCTGCGTGAGGCGCTGGTGCCGCTGCAGGGCGTCGCCCTCACCCCGAAGACCTGGGAGCGAGACGTGCTCCCCCGGCGGCTCGGCGCGTACAGCCCGACCTGGCTCGACGAGCTCTGCACCAGCGGCGAGCTGGTCTGGATCGGTGCCGGCGCCCTGGGGCGCAACGACGGCAAGGTCGCCCTCTACTTCCGCGAGGACATCCGCCTCGCCGGCCCGCCCCCGGCGAATCTGAAGCTGGAGCGTCCCGAGGGCGAGGTCCACGAGCAGATCCGGGCGCGGCTCGGTGAGGGCCCCTGCTTCTGGCTCGACCTGCTCGAGCTGGAGGGCTCGCCCGAGGAGATCCACGAGGCACTGTGGGACCTCGCCTGGGCCGGCGAGGTCACCAACGATGCGTTCGCCCCACTTCGGGCGCCACGACTGCGGGCCGCCCGGGACTCCGAGCGCTCCGGGCGGCGCTTCGCCCGCCGCCGGGCGGCCGCCGCCGGCACGGTCCTCGGCCGCTGGTCGCTGACCGCTCCGCTGCTCGCCGATGCCCCTTCCGCGGGGCCGCGCCTGCGGGCGCTCGCGGAGCTGATGCTGGAGCGGCACGGGATCGTCACCCGGGAAACCGCAATCGCCGAGGGGATCCCGGGAGGATTCGCCGCGATCTACGGGGAGCTGCAGAACCTCGAGCTGCTCGGCACCGCCCGGCGGGGCTATTTCGTCGAGGGCCTGGGCGGTGCCCAGTTCGCGCTTCCGGGCGCGGTCGAGCGGCTGCGCAGCATGCCTCGTGAAGAGGGCAAGCTGCTGATCCTGGCGGCGACCGATCCGGCCAATCCCTACGGTGCCACCCTCTCCTGGCCGCGCCTGCAGAGCCAGCGGCGAGCGGCTCGGACCGCCGGCGCCTACGTGATGCTGCGCGACGGCGAGCCGCTGCTCTACGTGGAACGGGGGGGCCGCGGCATCCTCCGGCTGGCCGAGCTCTCGGACGCGGAGCTGGCCGAGGGCCTGGCGGAGCTGGCGGCTGCGGCCCGCGACGGCGTGATCGAACGGCTGGCGATCGAGCGGCTCGACGGCGAGCCGGTGATCGGCTCGGTGATGGAGGCCGCCCTGGTCGAGGCGGGCTTCAGGCGCCAACCGCGCCGGCTGGTCGCCTAGGTCCGATCGGCTGAACCCGCAGAGCGCGCGACTCGAGGATGAGTTGCCTGTCGGGTGCCGGAGCCTGGATAATCGTTCAGAGTGGCAACAGGAGGGAGCCAAGCCGTAGTCGAGCTGCTTCGGCGTGTTCCGCTGTTCTCGGAGCTGTCGGATGCGGAACTCGAGCAGGTCGCCCAGGTGGGGATCCCGCGGAGCTTTCCCCGTGAGACTCGGATCTTCCATGAGGGAGACCCGGGCGATGCCTGTTACATCGTCCGCGAGGGCAGCTGCCGAGTGACGCGAGAGCACCCGGACGGCAGGGCGATCACCCTGGCGACCATGGGGCCCGGAGCGATCTTCGGCGAGCTGGCGATGCTCGACGGAGAGCGCCGCTCGGCGAGCGTCGAGGCGACCGAGAACACCGAGCTGGTGGCGCTGCCGGCCAGCGACATGCGCAACCTGATCCGTGGGCACCCGGAGATGGCGGAGAAGCTGGTGGTGGCCCTGACCCGGCGCCTGCGGGAGGCGAACGAGCGGATCAGCCGCCAGTCCTTCCAGACCGTTCCCAGCCGGGTCGCCGGGGTCCTCAACCAGCTGCTGGCCGACGAGGGGGTGACCCCGCTGGTCCGGGACGGGGTGACGATCAGGCTGCGGCAGGCCGACCTCGCCCAGCTCGCCGGCACCTCTCGCGAAAGTGTCAGCCGCTTCCTCGCGACCCTGGAGCGCGCCGGCGTGGTCCGCGTGGGGCGCGGCCTGGTGACCGTTCTGGAGCCGGAGCGCCTCGACGCCTACATCTTCTGATGGATCCGGCCGAGGCCCGGAGCCGGGATGGTCGAGCGACAACTGCGCCGCCGGGGCATCCATGACGAGCGGGTGCTGGCGGCGATGGGGGAGGTCCCGCGAGAGGCCTTCGTGCCCGAGCGGGTGAGGCGCAGCGCCTACGACGACTCCGCCTTGCCGATCGGCAGCGAGCAGACGATCTCGCAGCCCTGGGTGGTGGCGGCGATCTGCCAGGCGCTGGCGCTGGCTGGCGATGAGACCGTGCTGGAGATCGGCACTGGTTCGGGCTATTCGGCGGCCGTCCTGGCGCGGCTTGCCCGGCGGGTGATCAGCCTCGAGCGGGTGCCGGAGCTGGTCGAGAGTGCCCGGCGGGCGCTGGCGGAGGTCGGGGTGCCGAACGTCGAGGTGATCGAGGCCGACGGCAGTCGCGGCTATCCGCAGGAGGCGCCGTATGAGGCGATCGCGGTCCACGCTGCGACCCCGGAGGCTCCGCACAGCCTCCTGGCGCAGCTGCGCCGAGGGCGGGCGCCTGGTGGTGCCGATCGCGGCGGGCTCGGCCGATCTGCTCACCGCTGTTCCACCGCGCCGAGGACGGACTCCGTCAGGAGACGATCGGCCCCACCCGCTTCGTCCCCCTGATCGGCGCCGAGGGCTTCGGGCCCCGGAGCGTTGAACTGGCGGGTTAGGGCTACGCGGCAGCGGATCGCATAGGCTCGCGACATGACCGACGCTCTTTACGTCCTCAACTTCTATTCGGCCCTGTTCGCCGACCAGCTGAAGCGCGGCCGGAAGACCGCGACGATCCGGCTCGGTGACAAATCGCGCAAGTACAAGCGCGGGCAGGTGGTCTGGATCACGATCGGCTTCCGCCACAATCCCCGCGAGAAGATCTTCGCGGCGGTGATCGACGACGTCGAGGTGAAGCGAGTCGAGGACCTCTCGCCCCGCGACATCGAGCACGACAACCCCGAGTTCCGCCGGCTCGAGGACACCGTCAAGTTCCTGGAGAAGATCTACAGTCGGCCGATCTCGATGGAGGACACGGTTACCGTGATCCGCTTCTCTCAGATCGTCGAGCGGCCGAGCACCCAGTTCGGCAACGGCGAGCCGCCGTCGCAGAACTGAGCGCCGCGTTGGGGGAGTACAGCTTCCTCACCACCTGGCTGTTGGAGGCCGAGCGGGAGCAGGTGTGGGAGGCGATCTACGACTCCGAGCGCTGGCCGCAGTGGTGGAATGGGGTGCTGGAGGCGGAGAAGCTCGAGGAGGGCGACGATGCCGGGATCGGCCAGTTCGGCCGTTACATCTGGAAGGCGAAGCTGCCCTACCGGGTCGAGTTCTTCATCCGGACGACGAAGGTTGAACGGCCATTCCTGCTGGAGGGGGACGCCACCGGCGAGCTCGCCGGGATCGGCCGCTGGCGGCTGTTCGAGCAAGACGGGGTGACGGCAGCCATCTACGAATGGAACGTCCACACCACCAAGGCGTGGATGAACGCCCTGGCGCCGGTCGCAGGGCCCGTTTTCAAGAGCAACCACGACTACGTGATGCGAAACGGCGGCGTCGGCATCGCCAAGCTGCTCGGGGTGCCGCTGCTCGCGAGCGACTAGCGACTACCGGCGCTCGATTAGCACCCGAGCCCTTCACCTGGCTACAATCACCGTGCCTGGCACTCTCACACCCAGAGTGCCAAAGCGGTTAAGAACTTCGCACAACTACTCCCTGAGAAGTCGCAAATTGGAGGTATGCCAATGAAGCTCAAGCCCCTTCACGACCGCGTGGTCGTCCAGGCAGTGGAGGAGGAGGAAACGACCGCAAGCGGGATCGTCCTCCCCGACACCGCGAAGGAGAAGCCCCAGAAGGGCAAGGTTCTCGCCGTCGGCGACGGTGAGGTGAAGGAGGACGGCAGCCGCCGTCCGCTCGATGTCAAGGAGGGCGACGAGGTCCTCTACTCCAAGTACGGCGGCACCGAGATCACCGTGGACGGCGACGAGTTGCTCGTCCTCCGCGAGTCGGACGTGCTCGCGAAGGTCGACTAGCCAAAGAACTTAGGAAAAGGAGGAAACACCGATATGGCTCACAAGGAGCTGAAGTACGACGAGGACGCCCGTGGCGCGTTGCAGGACGGCGTAGACGTTGTCGCCAACGCGGTCAAGGTGACCCTCGGCCCGAAGGGGCGCTACGTCGTTCTCGACAAGAAGTTCGGCGCTCCGACAATTACCAATGACGGCGTCACGATCGCCCGCGAGATCGAGGTCGAGGACGTCTTCGAGAACCAGGGCGCCCAGCTGGTCCGTGAGGTGGCGACGGCGACAAACGACGTCGCCGGCGACGGCACGACCACCGCCACTCTGCTGGCCCAGACGATCGTGCGCCACGGCCTCAAGAACGTGGCGGCCGGCGCCAACCCGCTCGGCCTTCGCCGCGGGATCGAGCAGGCTGTCGACCAGGTGGTCGAGAACCTGCGCGAGAAGCAGTCGAAGGAGATCGCGGGCAAGGAGCAGATCGCCCGCGTCGCAGCGATCTCGGCGGCCGACGACGAGATCGGCAATATCATCGCCGACGCGATCGACAAGGTCGGCAAGGACGGCGTGGTCAACGTCGAGGAGGGCCAGACCTTCGGGATGGAGCTCGAGTTCACCGAGGGCATGCAGTTCGACAAGGGCTACATCTCGCCGTACATGGTCACCGACCAGGACCGGATGGAGGCGGTGCTCGAGGAGCCCTACATCCTGATCGCCAACCAGAAGATCGGCTCGGTTCGCGACATGCTGCCGGTGCTCGAGCAGGTGATGCAGGGCGGCAAGCCGCTGGTGATCATCGCCGAGGACGTCGAGGGCGAGTCCCTCGCGACCCTGGTGGTCAACAAGCTCCGGGGCACCTTCACCGGCGTCGCCGTGAAGGCGCCGGGCTTCGGCGACCGCCGGAAGCGGATGCTGGAGGACATCGCGCATCCTCACCGGCGGCGAGGTGATCACCGAGGAGATGGGCCTGAAGCTCGAGAACACCACCATCGAGCAGCTCGGCAAGGCACGCCGGGTGGTCGTTTCCAAGGACACGACCACGATCATCGACGGCGCCGGCGAATCCGAGCAGATCAAGGGCCGGATCAAGCAGATCAAGTCCGAGGTCGAGACCACCGACTCCGACTTCGACCGCGAGAAGCTGCAGGAGCGGCTGGCGAAGCTCGCCGGCGGCGTCGCAGTCGTCAAGGTCGGAGCGGCGACCGAGACCGAGATGAAGGAGAAGAAGCATCGCGTCGAGGACGCCCTGCAGGCGACCCGGGCGGCCCTCGAGGAGGGCATCGTCCCTGGCGGCGGCGTCGCGCTGCTGAACGCCCAGGACGCGGTCGACCTCGATTCCTACTCGGATGACGACGAGCGCACGGGTGCTTCGATCATCCAGCGCTCCCTCGAGGCACCGATCCGGCAGATCGCCGAGAACTCGGGCTTCGAGGCGTCGGTCGTGGTCGAGAAGGTGCGCGGCCTGAAGCCCGGCGAGGGCCTGAACGCGGACGATGGCGAGTACGGCGACCTGGTCGCCGCCGGCGTCATCGACCCGACCATGGTCACCCGCTCGGCGCTCCAGAACGCCGCCTCGATCGCCAAGAACATCCTCACCACCGAGGCGATCGTCGCCGAGCCGCCTGAGAAGGAAGGCGCCGGCGCCGGTATGCCCGGCGGTGGCATGCCCGACATGGGCGGGATGATGTAAGCGGCTACCAGCCGCTACGCTCGCCCACAACAGGCGAGTGCCCGCACACGCGGGCGACTTCGAAAGAGAGGCCCGGGCGACCGGGCCTCTCTCTTTTGAGGGGCGGGACCAGCGGCCTAGCCGCTGGTCCCGAGAACCCCGGCCATCGGCCGCGGCTGGACCCCGAGGCTCTCGACGTCCGCGGTCCCCCGCTCGCTGACCATCGGCACCTCGAACAGTTCCGCCTCCTCCCAGGTGGCGAATACCGAGGGCCCGGCGATCAGCTCCAGCCCGCGGAGCCCGGCGCGGACCAGCGGCACCGGCACGTGGACGAGAGGCCGCTCGTGGCCGTTCGCCTCCATCACCTGTTCGACGACCTCGTCGTAGGAGAGCGTCTCAGGCCCCGCCAGCTCGTACCGGCGTCCGGGGCTCGCGCCGTCCATCTCACCCTTGCTCTTGGAGTCCGCGCCGTTCAGGGATGCGGCGACGCAGGCGGCGACGTCGTGTGCCCAGATCGGCTGGTAGAGGGCGGCGCCGGACCCGGAGATCGGCATCGCCGGCAGGATCGCAAGCCGCTCGAGAAGAGTGATCCATTGGTCGCCTGGCCGGTACATGATCGAGGGAGCGAAGACGATCGACTCCAGCGGCGATTCCCGCACCGCGCGCTCGGCCAGCGCCTTGGCGCGGAAGAAGCGCGTGCGCTGAAAGGGCGTCGCTCCGATCGCCGAGAAAAAGACGAAGCGCTTTACCCCGGCGCGCTCGGCCGAGCGCAGCAGCCGCACGGTGGCGAGGCCGTCGAGCTCCTCGATCGAGCCTTCCGGCTGATCGCGACTCGTCGCCGCCAGATGGATGACCGTCTCCACCCCGCGCATCGCGTGGCGCATCGAGAAAGGATCCGAGAGGTCGCCGAGGGCGATCTGCACGTTCACCCGCTGGGCGCCGAGCCGGCGCGGATCGCGCACCAGGGCGCGGACCTCATGGCCGTCGGCGAGCAGAAGCGGGAGCAGCTCGCCCCCGACCAACCCAGTGGCGCCCGTCAGCAGGATCACGGGGCCAGATTAACCAGGTGCCCCACTGGCACCCGCTGGGGGCACCGCCTTGCCTAGAATATGCGTTCCGCGGCGCCGTTAGGGCGCCGCAATCGCAACCACAACTCGGAAAGGGAACGGCGCTGTGGCGTACGTCATCGCGGAGCCCTGTATCGGCGAGAAGGACAATTCCTGCGTCGAGGTCTGCCCGGTCGACTGCATCCACCCGACGCCCGACGAGCCCGACTACGAGGCGTCGGAGCAGCTCTTCATCGACCCCGACGAGTGCATCGACTGCGACGCCTGCGTCGAGGCCTGCCCGGTCGATGCCTGCTTCGCCGAGGACCAGCTGCCCGAGGAGTGGTCGAAGTACACCCAGATCAACCTCGACTACTACAAGTCGAAGTCGTAGTTACGGCCGGCTGACGCGCGGCTATTGAGCCATCGGCAGCTCGGTGCCCCTGACACCGCTGCCGTTCCCACTGCCGTTACCGGCCGGCGGGGAGCCCGCCGCCGCCTGCATCACCGGCAGCTCAACCGGACTCTGAGCGATGATCCCGCGGGCTGCCTCGCGGATCATCTGCGAAGCGGGTGCGTCCGGCTCGTCGATCACCAGCGGCGAGCCGTCGTCGGCGTGCTCGCGGAGCTCGCCCGATAGCGGCACCTTGGCCAGCAGGGGCACGTCGAGCTCGTCGGCGAGCAGCTGACCGCCGCCCTCGCCGAAGATCGAAACCCGCTCCCCGTCCGGCCCGGTGAAGGCCGACATGTTCTCGATCACGCCCATCACCTCGAGGTCGACCTTGTTGGCCATCTCGGCGGCGCGGCTGGCGACGCTCTGCGCCGCCGGCTGCGGCGTGGTCACGATCAGGATCTTCGCCTGCGGCAAGAGCTGGGCGAGGGTCATCGAGACATCGCCGGTGCCGGGGGGCAGATCGAGCAGCAGGTAGTCGAGCTCATCCCAGGCGACGTCCTCGAGGAACTGCTGGATCGCCTTGTGGAGCATCGGCCCCCGCCAGACGACGGCGGCGTTCTCCTCGACGAAGAAGCCGATCGACATCACGGTGGCTCCGGAGGGCGAGACAGGAGGGATGATCTTGCGCTCCGGCGAGACGTCCGGCTTCCGGTTGATCCCGAGCATCCGCGGGATCGAGTAGCCGTAGACGTCGCAGTCAAGTGCCCCGGCCTTGTATCCCTCGGCGACCAGCGCCGCGGCGAGGTTCGCGGTCATCGTCGACTTGCCGACTCCGCCCTTGCCGGAGGCGACGCAGATCACGTTCTTCACCTGGGCGAGGGCGCCCTCGGGAAGCTTCGCCCGGCCGAGCTTCTGCTGGAGGCCCGACTTCTCGCCCTCGGAGAGGACGTCGAAGCCGACCTCGACGCCGCTGACGCCGTCGAGCTGAGAGACGTTCTTGACGACCGCCTGCTGGAAGTGGGAGCGGATCGGGCAGCCCGGGGTGGTCAACGAGACAACCACTTCGACCCGGCCGTCGTCGCGGATATCGATCGAGCGAACCATTCCGAGCTCGACGATCGAGCGGCGCAGCTCGGGGTCGATCGACGGCGGTCAGCTTCTCGGTGACCTGTTCCTTCGTCGGCACGGCCCAAAGTCTACGGAGGTGGGACGGTCCGCGCCGGATACCCGCCACAGAAGCGAAAACCGGGCCGCAAGGACCCGGTTTTCGAGGGAGGAGAGGTGCTGCTTCCGCCCACAAATCCTCGTGAGCGGAGCTTCACCGGGCGGCCGCCTCTCCCGCGGCTGCCCGGGCTAAGGGTCAGATCCGCTCGCGGACCCGCTTCACGGTCGGCTCGACCCGGTCGCGGTAGACCGGCTCGACGCGCTCGCGAACGGCGGGCTCGACGCGCTCGCGGGCCTTGCGGGCCTGCCCGATCAGCTGATCGGTGACCTGCTTGCGGACATCGCCGCCGCGGGTCCCGGCACGCTCGATCTCGTCAGCGAGGCGCTTGCGCAGAGCATCGAGCTCGCTCGACCGCGTCTTTGGATCGCGCAGCGTCGAAACCTTGTTCTGAAGCGTCTCGATCTCTTGCGAGCGAGTCTCGGACTTGCTCCACTGGTCGACGGTCTTACGGACGGCATCGGCGGCCTGGGGGACGGCGCCGACGGCGACGTCGACTGCCTGCAGTGCCTGCTCCGACGGCTTGCTGGCGGCGACGCCGTTTTCGGTGATCGGCTGCTTCTTGGGCATCTCGGTCTTCAACTCCCAACGGATTGCGGACAGACTTCGGTCTTATTACTCGTAATGTTGTTCGCAGAGTAGCAGCGAACACACGTTCTTAACCCCGCGGCCCAGGGTGGTTACGCCCCGCGGCTGGCTAGAGCGCTGTCCGGTAGGCCTCGAGGCGGTCGGCCAGCACTTTCGGACGGCTCAGGGCCGGAGTGTGGCCTCCGTCGATCTCGTCGGGGGTGATGCCCAAGCGTTCCCTGACCATCCGGCGAACGAATTCGGCGGGGAAGACCCGGTCTTCGCGGCAGAGCAGGCATCTCGTCGGCACTTCCGGCCAAGCGTCCAGCGTCCACGGCTCCCGCATCGGCTTCTCGGCCTGGTCCCGGCCCCTGCTCAGCGCTTCGGCCGCAAGCTCTGGAGGGACGTCCTGGTAGAAGACCGCGATTTCGTCGTCATCGTCGTCCTCCCCATCGTGCTCGCGGACCCACTCCTGGTAGCCGGAGTTGATCCACCACTCGCTGCCGGTCTCGCCGGGCATTGGCACCATCGCCGCCACCAGCACCAAGAGGTCGACTGGCACCCGTTCACAGACGATCGGCGCGGTGAAGCCACCGAGGGATTGGGCGACGACGACGAGGTCGGTGCGATCCCCAACCGCGTCAATGACCGCGTCGGCGTACTCGGACCACCCCGCCGATTCGTCCTCGCACGGCAGGTCCGGCGCGACCACGTCGTGGCCCCGGGCGCGCAGCTCGGCCTCGACCAGGTGCCAGTACCAGCCGACATCGCCCGCGCCGTGGATCAACACATAGGTGGCCATCGTGAGTGGTTCCGTCAGCGGTGAAGGAGAGCGAGGAGGCGGTTCTGGCGGCGGGCGCCGACCCGCTCCACCCACTCGTCGGGGGTGTCGAGCTCCTCAGGGCTAGGCAGGGACTCGGGGGAGTCCCATGCGTGGTTCAGCCCCCTGATCCCGGCCGTGCGGACGACGGCGTCGGCGAATGCCTTGCCCCGGCGGTACTGGGCCAGCTTCATCTCCAGCCCGAGCAGCCTGGAGACGATCGAGTCGAGCAGCCCGCGCCGCTCGCGATCGCGGTCGAGGCGCCGGCGGAGCTCGGCGTAACCGGGATCGAGCTGATCGCCGACCGCGTCCATCACGTGCTCGGCATAGCCCTCGACCAGGGTCATGGTGGCGAGCAGCCGGTCGATCTGGAGGCGCTGAGGCTCGGGCAGCAGCAGCCTGGCAAGCTCGCCCGCCGCGACCGAGCGCACCAGCTCGCGCGGGTTGAGGCGAACGAGCTTGCTGAGCAGCTCGCTCGGCTTCACCTCGACGGCCGCGCCCTCGAAGAGCTCCCTGGCGATCCCGCCGATGTGGTCACGCAGCCAAGGGACCGAGGCAAAGTGGACGGCGTGGGTGGTCTCGTGGAGGGCGATCCAGCGGAGGAACAGATCGCGGTCGACGTCGAGCCGGGAGCGCGCCGCCGACAGGTTGGGGCCGACGAAGAGGAGGCGCGGGGCGCGGGTCGGCCCGATCAGGGCGACGTCGTACTGGCCGATCACCCGCTGGGCGAGAAATCCGACCGCGAGGCCGACCTCCGCGCCGGCGGCCGCCCTGGTCAGGGTGGTGGGCAGCCCCCGCGACGAGTTATCGGAAACCTTCAGCCGCTCGCCGAGCTGCTCCTCGATCCCGGCGGACATCTCGCGGAAGGTGGCGAGGTTGACCCGCGCCCATTCGGCCCGGCCAACCAGCTCTGCCTCGGGCAGGCGCCCCCGCGGCTTCAGCCCGGTGTAGCGGCGCACCAACCGCGCCGCGCGCTCGGATTCGACCCGCAGCTCCTCGTCCGTGCCCTCCCACTTCGGTCCCTGGCCCGCCAGGGCGAGGCCGACCCGCTCCGCCAGGTCCCAATCGACGATCCGGTCGGGCATCAGTCGACCGCGTCCTGGGCTTTGCGGAGGACGGCGAGGTCCGCCGGGGTGCGGGCGGCGGCGACGTCGTAGCGGGCAGAGAGACCGAGCGGCGCCTCGCTCAGCTCGAAGCCGGCGAACTCGAGCGCCGCCCCCGCCTCGCGGGCGATCAGCTGGGCGGCGGCGGCGTCGACCGAGCGACAGTTGCGGGTGGTGATCATCCCGTCGAAGCGCCCGCCGGCGACGTAACAGAGCGAGACGGCGATCGTTCCGGGACTGCGCAGCCGGTAGGCGGCGCCGGAGAGGCTCTCCGCGGCCGCTCGAACCCGCTCCGGCTTGGTCGCCTCCATCGCGACGACCTCGATCCCGTCGCCGCCGGGGGTGCTGATCGGGTCGCCGTCGACCGTCGCCCCCCCGCCGAGCGTGGCAATGAACTCCTCGCCGGCACCAAACTCGTAGACGTAGCCGAGCGTGACGTCCGCCATCGAGTCGCCCGTCGGCGACCGCGATGCTGACGCTGTGGCAGGGAATCGTCCGGCGGGCGTTTAGGGAGCCGTCGATCGGATCGATCACCACCCGGAGCGGCGCCCGCGGGCTGCCGAAGCTGACCGTGCCACGCTCCTCCGAGATCGCGGTGAACTCGTGCCCACGCTCGTGGATGCGCTCGAGCTCGGCGAAGATCGCGTCCTCGCAAAGGCGGTCGATCACCAGAGTGCGGTCGCCTCCCTCGCCGATCCCCTCGTACTCGGTGCGGGCGGCGATTCCGTGGTGGTCGGAGAAGATCTGGCGCTGGACCGCGACGGCGGCACGAAACGCGTCGATCCACTCCTCATCGGTGGGGGCGGTGGGGCCGGTGGGGGCGATGCCCTGGGCCTCGACCGCGTCCCGGGGCGTGCCTGGCTCGGTCACCGACCTGATGCTAGAGGGGTCGCGTTGGTAATCCCCGGTGAGAGCGGCAAGCGGTTCGGAAGCGTTGGGCCGATGATCTAGCCTGGACTTGGTGGAGGAGCGCCCAGAGTCAAAGTCCCCTGCGCTCACCGATGCACAGCAGCGCGTCGTCGGCCACGCCGAGGGGCCCCTGCTCGTCCTCGGGCTGACGGGGTCCGGACGTACCGAGGCGATCAGCCACCGGGTCGCGGCCCTGGCGGGAGCCGGCGAGGGCGCCCTGGTGCTGACCAGCTCCCAGGCCACCGCCACCCGGATCCGCACCCGGGCCGAGGAGGCGATGGAGGGCGCCTTCGAGGAGCTGGTGGTCAATCCGTACACGCTGATCGCCGCGCGGCTGCTGAGCGAGCACGCCACAGAGGCCGGGCTCGATCCCTTCCTCGAGTCGCTGACGGCAGCCGAGCGCCTTGCCCTGCTGCTCGAGCGGCTCGACGAGTTGCCTCTGCGCCGCCACGAGATCCGCGGCAACGCCGCCGGGCTCCTCGCGAGGATCGTCGATCGGATCGACGCCCTGAAGGCCGCCGGGGTGACCGCGGAACGGTTCAGGGAGTGGGCCGAGGGCCTCGGCGCCGGTCAGGCCGGGGACGCCGACCTTGACGCGGCGGCGCGCGAGCGGGAGTTCGCTCGAGATCTACGAGCTGCACGACTCGATGATGCGCGCCGCGGGGGCGGTCGACGGCGGCGAGGCGGTGCTCGAGCTCAGCCGGCTGCTCGAGGAGCGTCCCGCGCTCGCCGCCGCCGTCGCGGAGCGCTTCCCCCACCTGATCGTCGACGAGCTCGAGGACGCCTGCCCGGCCGAGCGGACTCTGATCGAGCTGCTGGCGCGGAACGCCCGCACCGCGGTGCTCTCCTGCGACGACGAGCAGGGGCGGGCGCCATGCGGGGGCGGCGCCGGGTGGGTGCGAGAGACCCTGGGCAGCCCCGAGGTGGTGCTGGATCCGGCCTGGCGCTACGGCGGCGACCTTCTCGACGCAGCCCACACTGTGGTGTCGTCGGCCGGCGGCGGCGCCGAGGCCCCCCGCCGCGCCGCCGGGCCCCCGACCAGGGTCCGCTTCTGGCGCAGCGACAACGAGCGGGCCGAGGCCCAGGCCGTCGCCCGCGAGATCGAGTCGACGCTCGCCGAGGGCGAGCTGAAGATGGCGGACCTCTGCATCGCGGTGCCGCGCGGGGGCGGCCGCCAACGCGCGATCGCAGCCGCCCTCGAGGAGCGGCGCATCCCCCACCGGATCGCCGGGCCGGACTCCTTCTTCAGACGTCCCGAGGTGCGGGACGTGATCGCCTGGCTCCGCTTGCTCGCTGACCCCACTGACGCCGCCGCGGCGGTGCGGGCGCTGAGCCGCCCCCCGATCGAGCTTCGCTCGGTCGATCTCGCCCGCTGCACGACGATCGCCCGGCGCCGCAAGCTCGACATGGTCTCGGCGCTCGAGGCCTCGCTGGAGAGTCCCCAGATCCCGCCCGAGGCACGCGACCGGATCCGCACCTTCCTCGGCCTCTGGGGAGCCGCGGCAAAGGCGATGGGCGAGATGCGCGCCGACGTCTTCGTCCGGCGGCTGATCGAGCGGATCGGTTTCCGACGCCACCGCCTCTTCGCAGCCCATCCCGAGACCGCCGAGCGGCTTCGCAGCCTCTCCCGCCTCGGCAAGCTGGCGGCGGATTGGACCCGGCGCGAGCCCGGCGGCTCGAACCGCGACTTCGTCCGCTACCTGGTCGCCGTATCGGAGGCCGGGGTCTCCCCGGCGGACGAGCCGAGCGCGCCGATGGCCGACGCGGTCCGGGTGATGCCGCTGGAATCGCTGAAGGGGCTCGAGTTCGCCCGCCTCTACGTCGTCGGGATGCAGGCCGGGGCGATGCCCGGGCCCGACCGCCGGCGGGATCGCCCGCGGTGCCCGCCGGAGCTTGCGGGAGCGGCGCCCCCGTTCGAGGCGGAGCGCCGGCGGCTTCTCTACATGGCGATGACCCGCGCGAGCGAGGATCTGGTGCTCTCGCGGCCACTGGCCACCGAGGAGGGCACGGCCCGGCCCTCCCCCTTCTACGAGGAGGCGCGAGCGGTGCTCGACGCGTCCGAGAAGGGCCACGCCGAGGAGCTCTTCGGACCGGCCGAGGGCCTGCAGGCCGACCTACCGGATGATTCAGGACGAGGTCCTGGAGGAGGCCTGGCGCGCCGGCAGCAAGCTCTCGGAGCCGCGGCTCGACACCTACATCGACGTCAACCGCGCGGTCGCCCGGTTCCTCGAGCTGGTCAAGCTCGCTGGGCTGATCCAGCGGCCCGGCTCGGAGCCGGTCGGCGAGGCGCTCGGCCACGTGAACGACCTGCTCGAGCAGGCGATCTCCGAGGAGCAGCGCCAGGCGCTCGCCGACTCCGGCTCGACTCCTACCTGCTCGACGAGGAGGGGGCGCGGAAGCGCCGCCGCGAGCTGATCGCCGCCCAGGACGAGCCCTCGCTGGAGGCGTTCCTACCGCGGCGGGGTGAGGGTCTGGCGCTCTCGGCGACCGATATCGAGCTCTACCGGACCTGCCCGCTCAAGTACAAGTTCGCCCGCGTCTTCGGCATCCCCCAGGAGACGACGATCAACCAGCGCTTCGGGATCGTGATCCACCAGGTGCTCGAGCGCTTCCACGCATCAGCGGCCACAAACACCCAGAGCAACCGGCGGCCACAAAAAGCGCCGCCGGATAACGGCGGGGGAGGCCGACGCCGGCAGCCTGGAGCGGCTGATGGACCTGTTCGCCGCCGCCTGGCGCCGCTCGGGATTCGGCGAGTCCGACGACGAGCTCCAGTTCCGCGAGCGCGGGATCGAGGCCCTGCGCCGGTACCACGCGCGGATCTCCAGCAGCGGTGCCAGCCCCCGCTGGGTCGAGCGCAAGTTCGACTTCCAGATCGGGCCCCACCACCTGCGCGGGCGAGTCGACCGGGTCGATCAGCTTCCCGGGGGTGGCTATGAGCTGATCGACTACAAGACCGGCGACCCGAAGCCCGAGCGCGAGTTGGAGGGCGACGTGCAGCTCGCGATCTACCGGCTCGCCGCGCGCGAGGCGTGGCGGCTGGACGGCGCCGCCGGCAGCTACTGGTACGTGCTCGCCGACGAGAAGGTGGCGGTGGGCAGCTCGCCCGACGACCTCGAGCGGGTCGAGAGGGTCGTGCTGGAGGTCGGCGAGGGGATCCTCGACCAGGACTTCGAGCCCCGGCCCTCACCCGAGATCTGCTCCTGGTGTGACTTCCGGCTGATCTGCCCGGCATCCGAGGCATAGACCGCGCGCAGCCGCACGGCGACGCCGGAGACCGGGTAGCTGAGCTCCCGCCTAATCGTCGGGCGGGCCGCCGCGCTGGCGCAGGAACTGCTCGAACTGGCGGGCGAGGGTCTCGCCGGAGGGAAGGTCGGGGCGGAGCTCGAGCCGGTCGGCCTGCTCCTGCTCGAGCCGCTGCACCAGCTCCTCGATCTCCGGGTTGGCCGCGACCGCCCGGTGACCTGGTCCTCGTAGGAGGCGGTCTCCTCCTCGAGCTCCGAGGCCTCGACCGCGACCCCGACCAGGCCCTCGAGGCGGCGGAGCAGGGCGAGGGCCGCCTTTGGGTTGGGAACCGCGGCGACGTAATGAGGAACCGCCGCCCAGAGGCTCGCCGAGGGCATCCCGCGCCGGCGGCAGGCATCGTGAAGAACGCCGACGACCCCCGTCGGCCCCTCGTAGTTGGAGCGGGCAAGGTCGAGTCGCTCGACCAGCTCCTGGTCGGAGGCGAGGCCGGTGATCGGAACCGGGAGGCTGTGGGCGACGTCGGCGATCAGCGCCCCCAGGGTGACCACCATCTCCACGCCGAGCCCGTCGGCCACCTCCGCAAGGCCCTCGGAGAAGGTGCGCCAGCGCAGGTTCGGCTCGGTTCCGGCCAGAAGGACCAGGTCGTGGTCGGTGCCGTCGACCCTCGCCGCGAGCAGCACGTTGCCCGGCCACTCGATCTCCCGGGTCTGTCCCTCGCTCATGCTGATCGTCGGCCGGTTCGCCTGGAAGTCGAAGAACTCCTCGGGGTCAACCTGGGCGATCAGCTCCGCGTCGAGCGATTCCGCCGCTGTGGTCAGGGCAGTGGTCGCAGCCCCGGCAGCGTCGTTCCAGCCGGCGAAGGCACAGACCAAGATCGGGGAGCGAAGCCGCGGAGGCTCGGCCTCCCAGACGAGAGCGTCCATGTTTCGAGACTAGCGCGACCCGGCTCCCGGCCGCGCCGGGCGGGTCGGTCGCGTCCGGAGCGCAGAGCAGTATCGAAAGGCATGCACGCCCAGGCCCAGGCCCAAGCTGCCGACGCACCCGCCCTTGCCGGCCCCTCGATCGCCGAGCTCCGGCCCGGCCAGCGCTTCCGGGGCGACTACGCCTGCCTGCGCAAGGACCGGCTGACCGCGCGAAACGGATCGCCGTATCTGTCATTGGAGCTGCGCGATCGCAGCGGCTCGATCCCTGCCCGGGCGTTCCGGGAGGTGGATCGGCTCGCCGCCCGATTCGAGCGGGGCGACCCGATCCGGGTCTCGGGCAAGGTCGAGCGATTCCGCGGCGACCTGGTCGCCGAGATCGACGAGATCCGCGCTCTCGAGGAGGGCGCCTTCGATCCCGCCGACTTCCTGCCGAGCGCCTATCGCGACCCGGAGGAGCTAAACGGCTTCCTCGAGCACCTGGTCCGCGAGGTCCACGATCCCGACCTGCGGCAGGTGGTCGAGCGCGTCCTCCTTCAGGCCCCGGTCGCGGAGGAGTTCCGGCGAGCGACCTGTACTCGCGCCGGCCACCACGCCTATCTCGGCGGGCTGATCGAGCACACGGTGGCGGTGGGGACCCTGGTCGGCGAGGTCTGCCAGCTCCACCCGCGGCTCGACTCGGACCTGCTGATGGCGGCGGCCCTTCTTCACGACGTCGGCAAGGTGCGCGAGTTCACCTACGGCGCCGAGTTCGGGATCAGCGAGGAGGGGCGGCTGCTCGGTCACCTGGCGATCGGCGCCGAGATCGTCGGCGCCGCCTCCGGCGGGCTCTCGACGGAGCGCCGCGCCGCGCTCCTTCACTGCCTCCTCTCCCATCACGGCGCCGACTCGGGCGCCGGCCGCGGGCGCGGCTTCGGCTCACCCGAGGCACTGGCGCTCTACCGACTGAACGCCCTCGACGCCGGGGTCAAGGGCGCACTCGAGCACGGGCTAGCGGCTGCCAGGCCGCCCTACTCAGGAGCGTAGGGCGAAGCCCGTAGCGACTTATGCCGGGCGGCCGCCTGCAGCCGCGACTTATGAGGGCGGGGTCTGGGGCTGCCCATCAGGGCTGGGCCGCAGGGCGCGGACGGTGAGCCGGGCCGCGATCGCCAGCGCGAGGGCGGCGAAGGAGAGCTCCAGGACCCGCTGGCTGACCGCGTTCGCGACCACCACTCCCGCCGCGACTCCCAGCGGTGAGAGCGCCCCGATCAGGAGGCCATCGCGGAGCCGCACGTTGCCGTAGCCGTGCTGGCGCCAGGCCCCCACGGCCGCCACAGGGACGATCGCCAGCAGCGAGGTCGCCTCCGCCTGCACCTGGGACTGGTCCTGGAAGATCGCCAGTGCCGGGACGAAGAGAATCCCCCCGCCGACCCCGAGCAGGCCGCCGACCGTGCCCCCGGCGAAGCCGAGGAGCACCGTGAGGACGTCGTTCACGGAACGATCAGCTCCACCGCGATCACCACCAGGAGGACCGCAAACAGCAGCGAGATCGCGCGCTCGGGCAGGCGCTGCTGGAGGGCGGTGCCGGCGACCGCCCCGCCGATCGCCGGTACTCCGACCAGGGCGGCTTCGGCGGGGTCCACGTTGCCGTAGGTCGCCTGCAGGATCACCGCGTAGGCGGCGATCAGGATGATCGCCGCCATGCTGGTCCCGGTCGCCTCGCGCTCACCGAAGGCGAGCCAGAAGACCAGCAGAGGGACGATGATCGTCCCGCCGCCGACCCCGAAGAGCCCGCTGAACGCCCCGGCGGCGGTCCCGATCGCGGCCAGCTGCAAGGTCCTCCGCATCGCGGCGATACTAGATGGCATGGAGGCCGCTCCCGGCGACGAGAAGCTGGCCCGGCTGCTGGCTCCCCTGCGAGAGGACCCCGGTCGGGCGGCGATCCTCACGGACGTCGACGGGACGATCGCGCCGATCACCGGGCGCCCTGAGGAGGCGGGCGTGCCGGAGCACACCCGGGAACTCCTCCGGAAGCTCGCCGCCAAATACGCGCTGGTCGCCGGGATCAGTGGCAGGCGGGCCGTGGACGCGCGCCGGATCGTCGGGGTCGATGAGATCGCCTATTCGGGGAACCATGGGTTCGAGCTCCTCCTGCCGGGAAACGACGAGCCACTCCCGGATCCCTCGCTGGACGGCCACGAGGGCGACGCCGCCCGCTTCGTCGCCGAGCTCGACAGCGCAGAGCTCGACCGGGCCGGTTTCCGGGTCGAGGACAAGGGGGCGATCGTCGCCCTCCACTGGCGGGGCGCTCCCAACGAGGGCGCGGCCGAGTCGCTCGCCAACGAGATCGCCACCGCGGCCGAGTGGCAAGACCTCGTCTCTCACCGGGGCCGGAAGGTGCTGGAGATTCGCCCGAACGTCCCGATCAACAAGGGGATCGCGGTCGCGGCGATACTCGCCGCCAAGCCGGTGCGTGCCGCCCTCTACGCCGGCGATGACCGCACCGACGTCGACGGATTCACTGCCCTTCGGACTCTGCGAGAGGACGGCGACCTCGAGGCCGTCGCCTGCATCGCGATCGCCTCGCCGGAGACCCCACCCGAGGTCATCGAGAGCGCCGATCTCAGCGTCCCCGGGCCGGAGGGGTTCATCGAGGTGCTCGAGGCGCTCGCCGCCTAGGATCGGGCCGCCTTGGCCTTCACGGATCTGCTTCGCACGACCGTCCTGCTCACCGCGGGCTCTGCGACCGCGCTCGCCGCGGTCACCGCGCTGGCGGCGAACCGCGAAGACGACACCCTCACCCTGCTGGTCGCCGCGGGCTGGTGGACAATCGCCCTGATCGCCGGCCTGATCCTCGGACGTCCCGCGCGTGCTGCCGAGGCGATGAGCCCGGTGCTTTCCGGGGCGCGGACCACCTCGGCCCTTCCCGAGACCGAGCGCCCGGGCCAGGCCCTCGCCCGCCTCTGGCCGATCGGCCTCTTCGCCCTGGTCGCCGGCGGGCTCGGCTTCGTCTTCCCGGGAGTTTCCGCGATTGGCACCGGCTTCGCCCTCGCCGTGGCGCTCGCCTGGCGCGCTCGCGAGGCCGCCGTCACAGCGATCGAGGACCGCGACGGAGTGCGGTTCTACGTCGAGCCCGGCTCGGCGCTGCAGCCGGTGAAGCTCGTACGCAGTCCAGGACTGCGCCGGGACCGGCCTCCCCCGGGCCACCCGCCCCCGCCCGTCCCTGGCGCCTAGTGGCCGATTCGGGCTAGCGCTTCTTGGCCCGTTTCCGTAGCGGCGCGAAAGATCGCCAGGCCCGGGTGTTCGCCACCTGCTCGGCCGAGAGCCAGGCGCGGCGGGCGGTTGCCACCGAGTACTGCATGTTGGGCAGCGTGTCGACGCCGTGGGCATCGGTGTTGCAGACGATCTGCACTCCGGCTTCGGCGGCGAGCTTCGCGTGGCGCTCGGAGAGATCGCGCCGGTTGGGGTTGCCGTTGATCTCCATCATCGTCCCGGTCCGCGCCGCAGTCTCGGCGACCCGCTCGACATCGACCGCGTAGGGCTCGCGGCGAAGCAGAAGCCGCCCGGTGAGGTGGCCGATGCAGTCGACCAGCGGGTGCTCCATCGCTTCGACCACCCGCTCGGTCATCGCCCGCTCGGAGATCCCGAACGAGGTGTGGACGCTTGCCACCACCCAGTCGAGCTCCGCCAGCAGCTCGTCGGAGTAGTCGAGCTCCCCCCTGGTGCCGATGTTGACCTCGGAGCCCGCGAGGAGGCGGAACCCCCGTGGCGCCGACTCGTTCCATTCTCGGACCTCCTCGATCCTCTTCGCCAGCCGCTTTGGGGTGACGTGGTCGCCGAAGCCGTGGCTGGCGGAGTGGTCGGTGATCGCGAAGTAGGCGTAGCCGCGCCCCCGCGCTCCCTGAGCCATCTCCTCGAGCGAGTTGCGGCCATCCGAGAGGGTGGTGTGGGAATGGAGGTCGCCGCGGATGTCCCCGATCCGGACCAGCTCCGGCAGCTCGCCCGAGTCGCCGGCCTCGATCTCGCCCCTGCCCTCGCGCAGCTCCGGCTCGATATACGGGAGCCCGAGGAGCTCGTAGACGCCCGCCTCGTCGGTGAAGCGGTGGACCTTCTTGCCCTCCGTCTCGGCGACCCCGTGCTCGGAGACGGAAAGTCCCCGGCCAAGCGCCCGCTCGCGCAGCTGCACGTTGTGCGCGGCCGAGCCGGTGAAGTGCTGGAGGAGGTCCCCGAAGTTGTCCTCTTGGACGATCCGCAGGTCGAGCCGGATCCCGGCGTGGGTGAGCACCTGGGCACCGCCGTCGCCGCCAGCCCGCTCCTCGGAGACCAGGGCGTGCTCGCCCAGCGCCTCGATCAGCGCCGCCGGGTCCGCGGCCGTCGCCACCAAGTCGATGTCCTTGCAGGTCTCGGTCCAGCGCCGCGCCGAGCCCGCGATCTCGACCCGGCCCGACGCCGGGTTCTCCCGCAGCGCCTCGGCGATCTCCCGGGCGACCGGGAGGACATCCGAGAGCAGCCTTCGGTCGGAGTCCTCTCCCGCGTCCGGCATCGTCTCGAGCGCCGCCAGCACGTTCTCCTCCACGGTGGGACCGAGGCCCCTGAGCTCGCGGATCTTGCCCTGCTCGGCGGCCGCCCGGAGACCCTCGAGGTCCTCGATCCCGAGCTCGTCGTAGAGGCGCCGCGCCGTCTTCGCCCCGAGCCCCGGGACCCGTGTCACCTCAACCAGCGAGGCGGGGAACTTCTTCTTCAGCTTCTCGGCCGAAGGGATGCTGCCGGTCTCGATCAGGGTGACGACCTTCTCCGCCAGGGTCTTGCCGATGCCCGGCAGCTCGGTGAGCCGGCCCTCCTTGGCGAGCTGCTCGAGGGAAACCGGGCTGTCGCGAGCGGTCCGCGCCGCCTGTTGGTAGGCGAGCACCCGATAGCGGTCGGCCCCGTCGAGGTCGTAGAGGATGCCCAGCTCCCGGAGGGCGGCGGCGATCTCGGCGTTGCGCATGGCCCCAACCTACCCGCGTCGCCAATGGGGAAATACGCTCCCGGTGTGCCCGAGCCGAGCGCCGAGTCCGACCCGCGGGTCTGGGTCATCCTCCCCACCTACAACGAGGCCGAGAACATCGAGCCGCTGGTCGGGGCAGTGCTCGAGCGACTCCCCGACTCTCGCCGGGTGCTGATAGTCGACGACAGCTCCCCCGACGGCACCGGCGAGATCGCCGATCGCCTCGCGACCGAGCACGACGATGTCGCGGTCGTTCACCGCGCCGTCAAGGAGGGGCTCGGCCCCGCCTACATCGCCGGCTTCCGCGAGGCGCTCGCCGGCGGTGCCGAGCTGGTGATCGAGATGGACTCCGACTTCTCCCACGACCCCGCCAAACTTCCGCAGCTGCTGCGGGCCGCGGGGGAGGCCGACCTGGTGATCGGCTCGCGCTACGTGCGCGGCGGCGGGGTCACCGATTGGGGGCCGATGCGGCGTTTCATCAGCAGGGGCGGGAGCACCTACGCGCGGATCGTGCTGGGGATCGGCGTCCGCGACCTCACCGGTGGCTTCAAGTGCCTGCGGCGGCGCGTGTTGGAGGGGATCGACCTCGACTCGATCGACTCGCTCGGCTATGCCTTCCAGGTCGAGGTCACCTACCGGGCGATCGAAGCCGGGTTCCGGGTGGTCGAGGTTCCGATCGTCTTCCGCGACCGTGAGCAGGGCAACTCGAAGATGAGCAGCGCGATCGTCGCCGAGGCGATCTGGCGGGTCCCAGCGATGCGGCTGAAGCGGAGGAGATGAGCGGCCGCCTCGGCGCCTCTATGCTTGTCGATGCCAACTGGAAGGGGTCGCTTGCTCGGCGGAGCGCCCGCGTATCTCCGGGAGGCACTTGCTTCACTTTGTATAGTTGATCGAGGACAACCGCGACCAGGAGAGGACCGAAAGTGCCGGGCAAGCTCACCGATGTGACCGACGCAAACTTCCAGGCCGACGTGCTCGAGAGCGAAGACCCCGTGCTCGTCGACTTCTGGGCTCCCTGGTGCGGTCCCTGCCGCGTCGTCCACCCGGTGCTCGAGGAAATCGACTCCGAGCGGGAGTCGCTCAAGGTCGTCAGCCTGAACACGGACGACAACCCGCAGACCGCGGCGAAGTACGACGTCCTTTCGATCCCGACGATGATCCTCTTCCGCGACGGGGAGGTAGTCACTCGGATCGTCGGCGCCCAGCCGAAGGCCCGCCTGGAAGCGCAGCTCGAGCCGGCGCTCGCCTAACCGTCCAGTCTTGAGAGCGATTCACCTCGTCTCAGGCCGGCGACAAGAGGATTTGTTCGCTGACGAAGCCGGTGAGCAGGTTGACCGCCAACCCTAGTCCGGAGACGTGCCGCCCACCTCCAGCACGAGCTCGGGGGTGAGCTCCTCGAGCGAGATGAGCACCTTCGCCGCCTGGCGCAGTGATTCAGGGTCCGGCGGGAACTCGCGGTTGGGAACCGCGATCACCGTCATCTCAGCCGCGTCTGCCGCGCGGATCCCGTTGGCCGAATCCTCGATCGCCACGCAGCGATCCGGGGCGACTCCGAGACGCCGGGCGGCCTCGAGGTAGACGTCGGGCGCCGGCTTCCCCCTACCGACCTCCTCCGATGACACTGTCACCGCGAACGCATCGGCGATCGCGGCCAGCTCCAGCACCAGGTCGATCACCGGGCGATTCGAGGAGGAGGCGACCGCGAGCGGCCAGCGCTCGGACAGTGACCTGACCGCCTTGACCGCGCCGGGGAGGAGCGGCAGGCGCTTCCGGTAGAGAGCCGCGATCCGCTCGACCACCGCTTCGGAGATCTCCTCGGGGGCCATCGGGACGTCGAGGCGCTCGTGCATGTACCGCGACCACTCGATCGAGCTCATTCCCATCATCTCCCGGGTGGCGTCCGGGTGCCATTGCCCTCCGGTCTCCTCGGTTAACTGCCGGCGCGCCTCGTCCCAAACCGACTCGGAGTCGACCAGGACTCCGTCGAGGTCGAAGACCACTCCCTCGGGGCCGGACGGGCTCACTCAGGCCCGGGAGACGCCGATGCGAAGCTCGCGTCCCTCAACCGTCGTCTTCTCGCCCGCCCCGGCGCCGTCGTAGCTGACCGAGGTGGCGAGTGTCTCGCCGGAGATGTAGGCCTCATGCTCGCGAGCCGCGGCCAGCAAGTCATCGTCGCCGCCGAGGGAGAGCTCGATCCGATCGGAGACCTCGAGACCCGCCTGCCGGCGGGCGTTCTGGACCGCATGGACGATCTCCCGGGCAAGGCCCTCGGCGCGAAGCTCGTCGTCGACCTCCAGGGAGAGGGCCACCGCGTGGCCTGCCTCCGCCTCTACCTCGTAGCCCTCCAGCGGCTCCATCACCAGGCTCACCTCCTCGCCCGTCAGGGTGTGGTCGGCGCCGTCGATCGCGATCCCGACCTCGCCCCCGTTCTCGATCGCGGAGGCGACCGCATCCGCGTCCAGCGCCTCGACCGCGGCGGCGACCTGGGGCATCTCCTTGCCGAAGCGCGGGCCGAGCGCGCGGTAGTTGGGTCTCACCCGGTAGGAGACCAGCTCGGCCTCCTCGTGGACGAACTCGATCTCCTTCACGTTGAGCTCGGAGGCGACGATCTCCGACAGGCGCTCGATCGCGGCGCGCTCGGCGTCGGAGGCGACCACCACCGCCTTCCGCAGTGGCTGGCGGACCTTCACCTTCGCCCGCGCCCGCGCGGCCCGGCCGAGCTCCACCGTGCGGCGGACTGCCTCCATCCCCGCCTCGAGCTCGTCGTCGATCAGGGCCTCGGCGGGCATCGGGAAGTCACAGAGATGGACGGAGTCGGGGCGGTCGCCGAATTCCTCGTCCGCGCCTCCCCCGAGGTTGGTGTAGATCTCGTCGGCGAGAAAGGGCGTGAACGGCGCCAGCAACATGGACAGCGTGAGCAGGCAATGGCGGAGGGTGGCGAAGGCCGCCGCGTCACCCTCCCAGAACCGGCGCCGGCTCAGCCGCACGTACCAGTTGGAGAGCTCCTCGCTGTAGTCGGCGATCGCGCTGCCGGCGGTGGTGCAGTCGAAGTTGTCCATGTGCTCGCGGACGGTGGCGACGGTCCGCTGCAGGCGGGAGAGCGCCCAGCGATCCAGCTCCCCCGCCGGGCCGTCTCCCCTCTGCTCGCCGCTCCAGGCCTCGGCAAGCCCCGCGGGCTCGAGTCCCTCGGTGTTCGCGTAGAGCACCCAGAACGAATAGGTGTTCCAGAGGGTGAGCAGGAACTGGCGAACCGCCTCTCCGACCGTATCGACCGAGAAGCGGTAGCCGGCCCAGGGCTGCTGGGCGGTGAAGTAGTACCAGCGAAAGGCGTCGGCGCCGTGGCGCTCGATCACGTCCCAGGGCTCGACCACGTTGCCGCGGCTCTTCGACATCTTCTGGCCCTCGGGGTCGAGGATCAGGCCGAGGCAGACGCAGTTGCGATAGCTCGAGGTGTCGAAGAGCAGAACCGACTCCGCCAGCAGGGTGTAGAACCAGCCGCGGGTCTGGTCGATCGCCTCGCAGATGAAGTCGGCGGGGAAGCGCTCCTCGAACAGCTCCTCGTTCTCGAACGGGTAGTGGAACTGCGCCCAGGGCATCGAGCCCGAGTCGAACCAGGCGTCGATCACCGCGGTCACCCTGCGCATCTCGCCCTCGCAGCCCTCGCGATCGCAGGGCAGCACCACCTCGTCGATGTAGGGGGGGTGGAGGTCGTCGGGGACATCGGCGCCGCGGTCGCGGAGGTCCTGGATCGAGCCGGCGCAGAAGCGCTGGTCGCAGTCGTCGGCCTCGCACTCCCAGATCGGCAGCGGGGTGCCCCAGTAGCGGTCGCGCGAGAGCGCCCAGTCGACGTTGCCCTCCAGCCATTTGCCGAAGCGCCCGTGCTTGATGTGCTCGGGGTGCCAGCCGATCTCCTCGTTGGCGGCGAGCATCCGGTCGCGGACCTGGGTGGTGGCCACGTACCAGCTCGACTTTGCGTAGTAGATCAGCGGCGTGTCGCAGCGCCAGCAGTGCGGATAGGCATGCAGATAGGTCTCGGCGCGCAGCAGCCTGCCGCTGGCCTCCAGCGCCTCGATGATGTCGGGGCCGGCCTCCCTCACATTGCGCCCGGCGAAGTCGGAGACGCGCTCGTCGAAGGTGCCGTCCAGCCTGACCGGGTTCTGGAGGGTGATCCCGTACTGCTCGCCGAGGCGGAAGTCGTCCTCGCCGAAGGCGATCGCGGTGTGGACGAGTCCGGTGCCCTCGTCGGTGGAGACGAAGTCGGCGAGCAGGACCGTGTGACCGCGGGGGCCGTAGTCGGTGATGTAGTCGAAGGGGGGCGAGTAGGAGGTCCCTGCGATCGCCTCGCCGGGGAAGTGGGCGAGCACCTCGGCCTCCTCGCCGAGCACGTGCTCGACCCGCTCACGAGCGAGGACGAAGACCTCGCCGCCCAGCCGCGCCCGCACGTACTCGATCTCGGAGCCGGCGGCGACCGCGGCGTTCGAGATCAGGGTCCATGGCGTCGTCGTCCAGACCAGGAGCTGGTCGCCCGGCTCCAGCGGCGACTCCGGGATCTGATCACTCGGGGCCGGCTCCCGGATCGGGAGCTTCACGTAGACCGAGGGGTCCTCGACGTCGTGGTAGCCGAGCGCCACCTCGTGCGAGGAGAGCGCGGTGCCGTCGCGAGTGCAGTACGGAACCACCTTGTAGGCCTCGTAGAGGCGCCCGTCGTCCCAGATACGCCGCAGGGCCCACCAGACCGACTCGATGTAGTCGTTCTCCATCGTCACGTAGGGGTCGTCGAGATCGATCCAGAAGCCGATCCGCTCGGTTAGGCGTTTCCAGTCCTCGACGTAGCGGAAGACCGACTCGCGGCAGCGGGCGTTGAACTCGGCGATCCCATAGAGCCTCGATCTCGGCCTTGGAGGCGATCCCCAGCTCCCGCTCGACCTCGAGCTCGACCGGCAGCCCGTGGCAGTCCCAGCCCGCCTTGCGGGGCACCCGGTGACCGGTCATCGCCCGGTAGCGGGGGTAGATGTCCTTGAAGACGCGCGAGAAGACGTGGTGGGACCCGGGCCGGCCATTGGCGGTGGGAGGGCCCTCGTTGAAGCTCCACAGCGGCGCCCCCTCGCGCTGGGCGATCTGGCGAGCGAAGACGTCGCGCTCGCGCCAGCGCTCGAGCACCCGCTCCTCGAGCTCGGGGAAGGACTGCTTCGGGTCTACGGCACGGAATCCCGCCATCTGCGGCGGATTCTGCCAGCCGCGCCTCGCGTACCCGGCGCGGGATCCCGGAGCTCAGTCGGGAAGGGTCAGCGAGCCGTCGTCGCCGACGGTCCAGCGGGGATTGTGCGCGACCTCCCAGGGATGGCCGGCGGGATCGATGAAGACCCCCGAGTAGCCGCCCCAAAAGGTCTCGCCGGGCTCCCGCCCGATCGTCGCTCCCGCTTCGCGCGCCTCCTCGATCACCGCATCGACCTCCTCCGGCGAGCGCGTGTTGTAGGCGAGGGTCACGCCTCCCCAGCCGCCGCCGTCGGTCACCGCGCTGTCCTCGGCGAGCTTCGCGCGATCCCAGAGGGCGACGACCATCGGCCCGGCTTGGAAGAAGACGACGTCGTCGGCCTCCTCGGCTCCGGTCGTCCACCCGAGCGTCTCGTAGAACTTCCGCGCGCGGTCGAGGTCGGTGACTCCGAGGGTGAAAAGACTGACTCGCTGGTCCATTGGCTCCCTTTCCGGTTCGGCGTTGGCTCGAGGGCTGAAGATATTCGCGGGCGCCCAGCCCGGCTTGAAGATTTCGGACAAATTCCTGCGGCGGGTTGCCGCCCGGTGAGATGGGGTACGTAGCCTTCTGAGATCGACTATCGCGAGTTTCGACCCAAGCGTGAGCTGCACCCGTTCGTCGCCTGCACCTGGGAGCGTCAGATCCCGGAGGTGAGTCACGGGCGGGCCGGGCGCGTCCTCCCCGACGGATGCGTGGATCTGATCTGGCGGGGCGGCGAGCTGGTGGTAGCGGGACCCGACAGCGAGGCCTTCATCAGTCCGCCGCCGCCCGGGGATGCGATCGTCGGGCTGCGACTCCGTCCTGGGATCGCCGGCAGCGTCCTCGGGCTTCCCGCGAGTGAGCTCCGCAACGCGCGTCAGCCCGTGGAAAGACTCTGGGGCCCGCCCGGGGCCGAGCTCGCGGCGAGAGTCGGCGAGGCGGATGAACCGCAGCGCAGGCGAAAACTGCTCGAGGCGGCCGTAGCGAGGAGGCTGGCGGAGGCCGATAGGCCGGATGCCCTGGTGCTGGCCGCGGCGCGGCGTCTCGGCTTTCCAGGCAGCCGCGTCGGCCTTCTCAGCCGCGGCCTGGGAGTGAGCGAGCGCCAGCTCCGGCGCCGGTTCGACCAAGCGGTTGGCTACGGGCCGAAGACCCTCGATCGTGTGCTGCGCTTCCAGCGCTTCGTCTCTCGCGACGCCGCCATTGCCGGTGGGGATGAGCGGCTGGCCCGGGTCGCCGCCGAGCTGGGCTACTCCGACCAGGCCCACCTCACACGCGATTGCGTGGCGCTGTCGGGGCTCACCCCGTCGGCGCTGGTCGCGGGCCGGCGCGGATGAGCGACGGAGACGCGAGCGTCGTGATCGGAGCCGGTGGCGGGATCGGCGGGGCGGTCGTTCGAGAGCTGGTGGCCCGTGAGTTGCCCACCATCGCAGTCAGCCGCGGGGGCGACGCGGGCGCCAGCGGCGCGGAGAGCCGCCAGGCGGACGCCGCCACCACGGAAGGGGCGATCGAGGCCTGCCGAGGCGCGGCAGTCGTCTACCACTGCGCCCAGCCGCCCTACACACGCTGGGCGCAGGATTTCCCACCCCTGACCGAGGCGGTTTTGCTCGGTGCCCGCAGCGCCGGGGCGAAGCTGGTGATGGCCGACAACCTCTACGCCTACGGGCAGGTCAGCGGCCCGATCACGGAGGAAACCCCGCGGGCCGCGACGGGCAAGAAGGGAAGGGTCCGGATCGCAATGGAGGAGCGGCTCCTGTCGGCCCACCAGGCGGGCGAGGCACGGGTTGCGATCGGGCGCGCCTCCGACCACTACGGGCCCGGCGGCCGCAACACCGTGGCCGGAGACCAGGTCTTCGGGCGGATCGCGGCCGGGAAGAAGCCGCGCTGGCTGGGGGCGCCCGACCAGCCGCACACTCTCAGCTATCTGGGCGACGTCGCGCGGGGACTGGTCACCCTCGGTCTCGAGCAGACAGCCGACGGCCAGGTCTGGCACCTGCCGGCCGCTGAGCCGATGACCGGGCGCGCCTTCTGTTCGCTCGCCTGCGAGGCGATGCGCGCGCCGCCCTCGATCAACGTCACGCCGCCGGCGATGATCCGGCTGCTGGGGGTGTTTTCACCGCTCATTCGCGAGCTGGGCGAGACCAGCTACCAGTTCACCGCCCCGTTCGTGATCGACGCCAGCAGATTCCAGCAGGCCCTGGGGCCCCTCGACCCGACGCCCCACAGAGAGGCCGTGAGCGTCACGGCGGAGTGGTTTCGCTCCCAGGCTGGCTAGGCCGCGCGGTCGAGCTTCCGGCAGATCTCGGCGAGCTGGCGCTTCTCGCCCTCGTCGAGGGAGACGAAGGCCTCGCGCACCCGCTCAGCGTGGGAGGGGAAGGCGTGGGTGACCAGATTTCGGCCGGCGTCGGTAAGAGCGACCGAAACCGCGCGGCGGTCGTCTTCCAGGCGGCTGCGGATGACGAAGCCGCGGGACTCGAGGGTGTCGAGGACCTCGGTCGCGGTCGCCTTCGAGGCCGCCAGGCGGCGGCGCATCGCCCGCAGCTCCAGATGCCCGCCGGCGCTGGTCAACAGGACCAGCATCGCGAAGCCGGTGGCGGAGACGCCGATTCGGTCGAGGTCGGCGGCGAGCCGGCGGGTAAGGGTTGCCTGCGCCCGGACGAGGGCGTCGAGGGCTCGATGGGCGAGCGGGTCGATCGGGCGGAGGGGCGTCGCCTCGTCGCTCACGGCGCCCCAAGTTAGGCACCACGGCGGACGAGATCGCGCCTGAGCGCCGGAGAGCCCCCTGCGGCCCTAGGATCGAGCGATGCCTCCAGCGGAGATCACCATCCGTCGCCTTGGAGCCGCAACCGCGATCGTTGTCGTCCTTGCGATCGGGATTGCGGGCTGCAGCTCGCAGGAGGACGAGGAGACGCCCTCGGCCTGCCTCGTCGAGGCCCCTGCCTATCTCCAGGCGCTGCGGGCAGCCCCCGGTGAGGTCCGCCTCGAGGGGGCGACGCCGATCTCCGACTGCCTCCCTCCCGAGCAGAACGGCGGCGAGCTGGCGCAAGTGGGCTCGGCGATGATTGCGGCCGCGACCGAGCTGAACGGCGAAGCCCGAGCCGATCCCGGCGGCGAGGCGACTGTGGAGCTCGGCTATCTGAGCGGCGCGGTGAGCCGGGGCGCCGACTCGATTCACACCGACCTGGCGCGGCGGGTGACGACGGCTGCTCAATTCAGCCCGGGCGGGAGCGGCACGCTCTCGGCCGAGTTCCTGCGTGGCTTCGGCCGAGGCTACGAGGCCGGCCGTGACACCGGCTAGATAGCCTGGAAAGCGATGGCAACCCGCGTGGAGGAACATCTCTGGGGAGGCGAGACGACGAAAGCCGTGGAGAACTTCCAGATCTCGGGCCAGCCGATCCCGCCTCCGGTGATCCACTGGCTGGGCCGGCTGAAGGCAGCCGCGGCAAGGACCAACGCCGAGCTCGGCAACCTCGACCCCGACCTCGCCGAGAAGATCGCAGGGGCGGGCGACGCCGTCGCCGCGGGCGAGCACGACAACCAGTTCCCGATTGACGTCTTCCAGACCGGCTCCGGTACCTCGTCGAACATGAACGCCAACGAGGTGATCGCCAACCTCGCCGGCGACGACGCCCACCCCAATGACCACGTCAACATGGGACAGTCCTCCAACGACGTCTTTCCCTCGGCGGTCCACTTGGCGGCGCTGGGGGAGGTCCACTCTGACCTGCTGCCGGCCCTCGACGGGCTCAGGGAGGCCCTGGAGCGCAAGGCCGAGGAGTTCAAGGACATCGTCAAGGCCGGCCGCACCCACCTGATGGACGCGGTCCCGGTCACCCTTGGCCAGGAGTTCGGTGGCTACGCCGCCCAGGTGCGCCTCGGAGCGGAGCGGGTGCGCTCGACCCTCGGCCGGGTGGGCCAGATCCCGCTCGGCGGAACCGCCACCGGCACCGGGCTCAACACCGATCCCGACTTCGCGGCCAAGGTGCGCGAGAAGCTCACCGCCGACACCGGGCTGGAGATCTCCGAACCCGCCGACCCCTTCGAGGCGCAGGGCAACCGCGACGCCCTCGTCGAGCTCTCGGGAGCGCTGAAGGTGATGGCGGTCTCGCTCACAAAGATCGCCAACGACCTGGCGCTGATGGGCTCCGGTCCGCGGGCGGGGCTGGCCGAGCTGCGGCTGCCCGAGCTGCAGAAGGGCTCATCGATCATGCCCGGCAAGGTCAACCCGGTGATCTGTGAAGTGGTGATCCAGGTCGCCGACCAAGTGATCGGCAACGACACCACGATCACGATCGCCGGCGCCCAGGGCCAGTTCGAGCTCAACGTCAGGGTGCCGCTCGTCGCCCGCAACCTGCTCGACTCGATCAAGCTCCTCGCCGCCGCCTCCCGCGCGCTCGACGAGAAGTGCGTCAGCGGGATCGAGCCAAACGAAGAGATGCTGGAGCGGCACGCCGAGGCGACCCTGGCGACCGCGACCGCCCTCAATCCCCACATCGGCTACGACCGCGCCGCCGAGATCGTCAAGGAGGCTGCCGCTTCGGGGCGCACCCTCCGCGAGGTGGCGCTCGAGCTGGGGGTGGAGGAGGCCATCCTGGAGGAGGCCCTCGACCACCGAAAGCTGGCGCGCCCGCACGACTAGAGCTCGAGCGCCAAACCCGTAACCCCAGGGTGGCCGTTTGGCGCTGTAAATGGGTGGAGGGAGAGTGAAGGTGAGAATCGCCCGCCAAACCATCCTCACGCTTACCGCCGTCGTCGCGATCGGGGCTTGGTCAGCCCCAGCATTTGCCTCCACCGTGAGCATCCGAGGTGGCGACACGTTGCTGGTTGAGGGAGCCAAGGGCGGCGCGGGGAAGGGCAACGCCGGCAAGGAGGTGAACAGCTTCTTGATCACCTTCGAGGGCGTCGCCAACCGGTACGTGATCAGTGACGTGGCGGACATCTCCACCGCCGACTCCGCCTGCACCGACCTGGGCCAGACGGTGTCCTGTGCGGCGACCGGGATCACCGCGATCTCGGTGAAGGCCGGAAGCGGGGACGATCAGGTGAAAGTTGGCGCCACTCCCGCATCATCTGTGACTCTCGAAGGCGAGGACGGAAACGACAGCCTCAGCGGCGGCGACGACGCCACCGGTGAGACCCTCAACGGCGGCAAAGGCAACGATCTGATGCTTGGCGGAGACGGCCCCGACCAGTTCCTCGGCGCGCAGGGTTTCGACTCGGTCAGCTATTCCGATCACACCACGGCCGGGGTTGTGGCGACGATCGGGACGACCGCAGACGACGGCAACGCGGCAGACGGGCCACCCACAGCGCGGGACAACATCGACAAGACCGTTGAGAAGGTCGCGGGGACCTCGCTCACCGACCTGCTCACCGGCAGCCCCAATGACGACGTGCTCGTCGGTCTCGCCGGCAACGATCGGCTCAAGGGCCGGGGCGGCGCCGACATCTTCAAGGGCAAGGGCGGTATCGACATCCTGCTGGCGAGGGATGGGCAGGCCGATAAGAAGCTCAACTGCGGTCCAGGGAAGAACTCCCGGGAGCGGGCCAAGATCGACCAGGGCCTAGACCCGACGCCGAAGAGCTGCTGAGCAGCTGAACCCGCTTGTACCGCGCCGAGCTCCTAAGAGCCGGGCGGGGTAATCCTTGACGGTGATGCCGAGAGCACATCGACCGGGAAGCACCGAGCTCTTGCGCATGGTCCACGGCGCCGGCATTCGCGACGAGCGCGTGCTGGAGGCTGTTGCCCGGGTGCCGCGGGTTGAGTTCGTGCCCCCTGAGGCGGCGGCAGGCGCCTACTTCGACGAGCCGATCCCGATCGGACACGGGCAGGTGACGACACAGCCATCGCTGGTGGCCCGGATGGTCGAGGCGCTCAGCCTTCGCGGAGGGGAGCACGTGCTGGAGATCGGCACCGGCCTTGGCTGGCAGACGGCCCTGCTGGCGACCCTGGCGAAGCGGGTGTGGAGCGTCGAGCGCTTCCCCGACCTCGCGGAGGCGGCCCGCAGGAACCTCGCGGGGCGCGCCATCGTGAACGCGGAAATCGTGGTCGGCGACGGCGGCCAGGGGCTCGCCGAGCACGCCCCTTACGACGCGATCGTGGTCTCCGCGGCCTCGCCGGAGGTGCCGTCGCCGCTGACGGAGCAGCTTGCGGACCGAGGTCGCCTGGTCCATCCGCTCGGCACCGGTGGAGACGAGCAGGTGACCCTGTTCGAGAAGCGATCGGGCGAGGTGCGCGCGCGGCGCACTCTCACCGGAGCCCGCTTCGTGAAGCTCGTCAGGCCTGGAGGGTGACCAGGCGCTCCTCGGTGAGCTCGCGGACGGCGTAGGCGGGGCCCTCGCGGGTGTTGCCCGACTCCTTGATCCCGCCGTAGGGCATCTGGTCGGTGCGGAAGGTCGGCACCTCGTTGACGAGGACGCCGCCGAACTCGAGCCGGTTGCCGGCCTCGAGGGCGAGGCCGAGGTCGCGGGTGAAGACCCCGGCCTGGAGGCCGAAGCGGGAGTCGTTGGCGAGCTCGATCGCCTCGTCGAAGGAGCCGAAGCTGTGGACGGTGGCAACCGGGCCGAAGATCTCGTCGCACCAGACCCTTGAATCGCGCGAGGGCTCTCGGATCACGGTCGGCGCCAGGCATCGGTCCTCGTCGACGAGTTCCCCGCCGGTGAGGATCTCGCCGGTCTTCGCGGCCTCGTCGACCCACTCCTTGACCCGGTCGCGGTCCTTGCGGCTGATCAGTGGGCCGACGTCGGTGTTCTCGTCCATCGGATCGCCGGTGACGAGCTGCTCGACGTTCTTGACGAAGCGGTCGGTGAACCTCTCGGCGACCTTCTGGTGAACGAGGATCCGCTGGACCGAGATGCAGCTCTGGCCCGCATGCGAGAAGGCGTGGAGCTTCGCCTTGTCGGCGGCGGTCTCCCAGTCGCCGTCCTCGTGGACGATCAGCGGCGCAGTCGAGCCGAGCTCGAGGTTGACCTTCTTGCGGGGAGCCTTCGAGCGGATCCCCCAGCCGACCGGCGGCGACCCGGTGAAGGTGATCGCCCCGATCGCGTCGTTTTCGACGATCGCGTTGCCGACCTCGGCACCGGAGCCGCAGACGACGTTCAGCCAGCCCCCCGGGAGCCCTGCGTCGAGCAGGATCTCGGCCAGCTTGATCGAGGAGATCGGGGTCTGGCCGGCGGGCTTAAGCACGGTGGCGTTGCCGGCGGCGATCGAGGGACCGAGCTTGTGGGCGACCAGATTGAGGGGGAAGTTGAAGGGGCTGATCGCTCCCACCACGCCGTACGGCAAGCGGAGCATCACCCCGAATTTGCCGACGCCGGCGGCGCCGGCCTCCATCGGCACCATCTCGCCGGTCAGCTTGCGGGCTTCGACCGCGGAGAAGGTGAGGGTGCTGACGCAACGCTGGGCCTCGACCCGAGCGGTCTTCAGGGGCTTGCCGGCCTCGGCGGCGATCGTCGCCGTCAGGTCGTCCTCGCGCTCGGCGACGAGGTCGGCGGCCCGGTCGAGGACGGCTGCGCGTTCATGCTGCGGGAAGTCTCCGGCCTCGAAGGCCTCGACCGCCGCGTCCACGGCCTTCTCGACCAAGCCGGCGTCGCCAGTTGGGACGCGGCCGATCAGGGTGCCGTCGTAGGGGCTCTGGACCTCCGACCACTCCCCGGTCTCGATCCAATCGCCCGCCACCAGGAGCTTGTGGTCGGTCGCCTCAATCGTCTCAGTCGCCATCGTGGCCTCCTATCTCGGGCGGCGCCTCGACCGCCTCTATTCTCAGCGTAGAGGACTTGGCTAGCCGCCTGGCGAAGGCAGAGGAGCGCAACTTGCGAGTTGGCTACCCGTTTCAGGTTCCGACGATGCCCCTGGTCTCAAGACCCCTGCGATTGCGGCGGCTGCTCACGGCGGCCGTCTGCGCGGTGCTCGTCCTGCTCGGGCTCGCAGCGGCCCGAGCGGAGGCCAAGTGGGTGGTGAGTGGAGCCGGCTTCGGCCACGGCACCGGGCTGAGCCAGTACGGCGCCTACGGCTACGCCAAGCAGGGCGTCGGCTACGCCGAGATCCTCGCCCACTACTACACGGGGACCACGCTCGGGACGACCGCCAACACCACTGTCCGAGTGCTCCTGCTGCCCAACCGGCCGAGCGTCCGCTTCAACGGGGCGACCGACGCCTGCGGGGCGAAGCTTGTCGAAAGCAAGACCTACGTCGCCAAGCGCAAGGGCACCGGCGTGCGCCTGCTGGACAAGCGGGGCGGGCGGATCGCCAGCTGCGGCCCGCTGCTCAGCGCCACCGGCGGGCCCGATGTCAACGTGGTGGGCAAGGGGGTCTACCGCGGCGCGCTCGAGGTTCGGGCAGGGAAGGCTGCCGGAAAGGTGAACGCGATCAACGCAGTCGGGGTGGAGGACTATGTCCGCGGGGTCGTTGCCAAGGAGTCGCCGGCCTCGTGGCCGCCCGAGGCGCTGCGCGCCCAGGCGGTCGTTGCCCGCTCCTACGCGCTCAGCACCTCCAAGCACGGGGCCGGCTTCGACCACTACGAGGACACCCGCAGCCAGGCCTACGGCGGGGTGGCCGCCGAGACCGCGAAGACCAACCAGGCGGTCGCCGACACCGCCTTGCAGGTCGTCCTCTACCAGGGCAAGGTCGCCCAGACCTATTTCTTCTCCACCTCGGGGGGCGCCACCGAGAACAACGAGAACACCGCGATCGGCTTCGGCGGCACCCCGATTCCCTATCTGCGCGGGGTCCCCGACCCCTACGACGACATCTCCCCGTATCACCGCTGGACGAGGAAGTTCTCCCAGGCCTCGATCCAGGCGAAGCTCGGCGGCCTGGTCCGGGGCAAGCTCAAGAACATCGTCGTCACCCAGACCGGCTTCTCGCCGCGGATCGTCCAGGCGAGGCTGGTCGGCACCGGCGGCTCCCGGAATGTGACCGGGCCCGACCTGCGGGCCCTCCTCGGCCTCCCGGACAGCTGGGCCACCTTCAGGAGGGTGGCCAAGAGGAGCCTCGCCCGGCGGGCGAGCTTCACCTCCTCCAACTGGACTCGCCGCTAGCCGTCGGGGTAGGGCTGCACGGGGATCCCGTGGTCGGTGTCGCGGGTGCCGAACTCGTAGGCGGCGGCGCCGTTGACGGTGAGCCGCTCGGCCGGGCGCCCGTCGAGCTCGACGTCGAGCACCAGGTCTGAGATCGAGCAGTTGAGGGTGTTGTGCTCGGGGCCGACCGGGTCGGCGTAGATCCAGGCGACGAAATCCTTGCGCTCGGCCGCCACCCGTCCGCTCAGCTTCACCCCCCTGCCCTTGAGCTGGAAGCGGCAACTGGTTGGCGCCTCGGCGACCTCGGTGCTCGGCACCCGCTCGAAGCCGCCGAGCCGGTGTTCGGCACCGTCGAGGACGAGCATGCCGTTGCCGACCCAGGGCGTGGTCCTGCCGGCGACCTTGATCCGGCCCACCGCCATGTCGAAGTAGTCCTCGGGCGAGCGGCCCTCGAATCCGGCGCCCTGGACCCAGACCCAGCGCTCGGCGTGCTCGGCGCCCCAGTTGTGGCCGATCATCCCCCGCCAGCCGTCGACCTCGATCCGCTCGCCGCCGACCTCGAGCCTCCCGTTGAAGACGGCGTCGGGGTAGGGGCTGAGGAACTTGGTCTTCGGCAGCGCCGTCCGGTAGAGGAACTCACGCGGCAGGTGGTGAAAGGGCCGGTGCTGGTCGGCGAAGGTCAGGTCCCACTTCGCCTCCAGCGCCTCGGTCTCGACCGAGCCGGTGGCGCGGCCGTCGCCGAGGGTGGCGTCGGCGACCCGGATGTAGGAGTGGTTCGGGGCATCGACCTCGTCCGCTCCGAACTGGCGCTTGGTCGCCCGTGGGCCCGCCGCCTCGGAGTCGAAGAGGACGAACCAGAGCGCCGCGGTCAGAGGCTCGCCCGGCCGCTTGTGGACGGTGTGGCGGATCCAGGCCCCCCTGCCGCCGCCGGGGGCGCAGAGCTTCAGATAGAAGCTCTCGTAATGCCCCTTCTTCTCGGGCACCTCTGGGAAGCGCGCCTTGGTGCGCATGGCGGCGTATCTAATCAGCGGTGAGCCGGGCGGCGCGGGCGCGGACCTCGGCGACGATCTCATCGGCGGCGGGGACGACCCGGCCCCGCATCAGCACCCGCCCGGCGACCACGGTGGTGTCGACGACCGAGCCCGAGGCGGCGTAGACGAGGTCGCCCGCGAGACCGCCGGCCGAGAGCTCGGGGTCGCTCGCCCGCAGGAGGAGGAAGTCGGCCGGGGCGCCGGCCTCGAGCGGGGTGCCCGCGATCAGCGGCGAGCGCAGCCCGCGGGCGATCGCCAGCGCCTCGGCGGCCGGCAGCACCGAGGAGTCGCCGCTCGCGTGCTTCTGCAGGAGGGCGAACAGCTTCACCTCCTCGAGCATGTCGAGGTTGCTGTTCGAGGAGACGCCGTCGGTGCCGAGCCCCAGCGCCACCCCAGCCGCCGCCGCCTCCGGATAGGGGAAGGCGCGGCCGACGGCGAGCTTCATGTTCGCCGCCGGGTTGGTGACCACGGTCGCGCCGCGCTCGGCAACCAGCTCGAAGTCCTCCCGCTCGACCCAGACGCAGTGGGCGAGCGCCGTCCGGGGGCCGAGGAAACCGAGCTCGTCCAGATATCTCGCCGGTGACTTGCCGGTGCGGGCGACGCACTCGCTCACCTCGTCTTCGGTCTCGGCGAGGTGGATCTGCACCGGCAGCCGCCGATCCGCCGCGGTCTCGGCGATCCAGCGAAGCGACTCGCCGCTGACCGTGTAGATGCCGTGGGGGGCGAAGCCCTGGCGTCACCAGCGGGCCGACGTCGGCGAGCCGGTCGAGCAACTCGAGAGCCGCGGGCCGCTGCTTCTCCCCGTCCGCGGGGTCGAGGTGGTCGATCATCACCGAGCTGACCACCGCCCGGATTCCCGCGTCGGTGACCGCCCGGGCGACCTCGGTCCCGTGCCAGTACATGTCGAAGAAGCGAGTCGTCCCCGAGCGAACCATCTCCACCGCCGCCAGCCGGGTGCCCCAGTAGACGTCCTCGGGCTCGAGCTTCGCCTCCGCCGGCCAGATCCACTTCTCGAGCCACTCCATCAGCGGCAGATCGTCGCCGTAGCCGCGGAACAGGGTCATCGCGGCGTGGGTGTGGCCGTTTACGAGCGGCGGCGTGAGCAGCAGACCGTCGGCCTCGATCACCCTGTCGCCCTGGCGCGGCTCGACCGCGGGGCCGAGCTCGGTGATCACACCCTCCTCGGCTCGGAGGCCAACGGTCTCGCCGTCGAGCAGCGCGCCGGTGACCGCGAGGCTCACGTGTCCGCTGGCTCCTTCGCGAGCGCCGGAAGAACCTGCTGGAGGTCCGCGAGCAGCCGGATGCCGGTCTGGTCCCGTCCCCTCTGGTACTCGTCGAGGGTCAACGGCTGCTCGGCAATCCCGTTGGCGAGGTTGTCGATCGTGCAGATCGCGGCGTAGGAGACCGTTGCCTCCCGGGCGAGGATCGCCTCGGCGGCGATCGTCATCCCGACCAGGTCGGCGTGCTGGGCGAGCGCCCTGACCTCCGCCGGGGTCTCGAAGCGGGGGCCCCGGGTCTGCGCGTAGACGCCGCCGTCGACCACCGCCGTCGTTGGTCCGCGAGCCCCAGGCGCCGACCACGATCCGGCGCCAGCCGGGGTCGAAGCCTGGGACGCTGTGGCCGCGGGGGTCGTCGTAGTAGCTCGGCGCCACCTCGGGCGCGTAGAAGTCGTCCGGGCAGACCACGGTGCCGACCTCCCAGTCGCGCTTGAGACTGCCGCTGGAGCCGAGCGCCAACACCCGGTCGCAGCCGAGCTCGCAGACTGCCCGGATGTTGGCGTGGTGGTCCAGAAGGTGGGCCGGGATACGCCGCTCGCGGCCCGTGGCGCTGGATCAGGACGATCGAGCCCGCGTCGATCGCCCGCACCGGCCGCTGGCCGCCGGCGTTCACCTCCACCTCCGGAGCATCAAAGGCCTCCGCCTTGGGGGGCAGGCTGTTGCCGTGGATCACCGCCAGGCGGTGTCCGATCGGTCGAGGTGCGCTCACGCTCGCGACTCTACGGCGGGATCGCTAGACGCGGATCGTGATCACGTCGCCGTCGCGGACGACGTAGTCGCGGCCCTCGGTGCGGAGGGTGCCGCGCTCGCGCGCCCCCGCGTAGCCGCCGGCGTCCACCAGCTCCTTCCAGCCGACCACCTCGGCGCGGACGAAGCCGCGCTGGATCTCGGTGTGGACCTTGCCGGCGGCCTCGTAGGCGGTCCCGCCCCGGCGCAGGGTGCGCGCCGGTCGCCTCCTTGCCGGTGTCGGCGGTGAAGAAGCTGACCAGGTCGAGCAGCTCGAAAGCGGCGCGGATCAGCCGCTCGAGCCCGGAGCGCTCGATCCCGAGCTCCGTCCGCATCTCCTCGGCCTCGGCGGGCTCGAGCTCGCGCAGCTCGGCCTCGACCCGGGCGGAGATCGCGACCACGGTCGCGCTCCATCCCCTCCGCGTGGCCGGACCAGCGCCTCGGGCAGCTCGTCGTCTCCCTCGTCGACGTTGACGACGTAGAGGACCGGCTTCGCGGTCAGCGGCGCGAGCTTGCCGCAGCGCGTCGGGCGCGGCTTCGGGCACCGGGACCTCGCGGGCGGGCCGCCCGGCGCGAGCGCCTCGACCACCCGCCTCGAGCCAGTCGCGCTCGGCGACCGCCTCCTTGTCGCCCGAGCGCGCCTCCTTGGCGAGCCGCTCGAGCCGGCGCTCGGCGCCCTCGAGGTCGGCGGCGAGCAGCTCGGCCTCGACCAGCTCGGCGTCGGCGAGCGGGTCGATCCTGCCCGTCGGGGTGGGCGACCTGCGCGGAGCCGTGGGCCCGGATCACGTGGCAGATCGCGTCGGTCTCGCGGATCGAGGCGAGGAAGCGGTTGCCGAGCCCCTCGCCCTCGGAGGCGCCCTCGAACGAGCCCGGCGATGTCGTGGAACTCGATCGTCTCGCGGACGATCCGACGTCGAGCCGAGCGTCTCGGCGACCCGGTCGAGCCGCTCGTCGGGGACCTCGACCACGGCGACGTTCGGCTCGACCGTCGTGAACGGGTAGTCGCCGGTCTCGGCGCCGGCCGCGGTGAGCGCGTTGAACAGGGTCGACTTGCCGGCGTTCGGCAGGCCGACGATCCCGATCTTCACGGCCCAGCGGGCAGCCAGACCAGGCCGAGGCCGGTGCCGAGCAGGACGCCGCCGAGCACGTCGGAGGGGTAGTGCATGCCGAGGTAGGGGCGGCAGGCCGCGATCGCCGCGGCGAGGACGAAGAGGACCGCCGCCTCGGGCGCGATCCGGGTCATCGCGGTCGCACAGGCGAACGACGAGGTGGCGTGGGCGGAGGGGAAGCTGAGCGAGCTCGGGGCGCCGCCGAGCGGCGGCAGCCCCTCCAGCACCGGACGCGGCCGGCGGACCAGGAGCTTGACCGCGAAGTTGAGCCCGATCGCGACCGGGCCGAGGATGCCCGGCCACCAGCCAGGCATCGCGCTGGTCGGAGTCGGCGAGCGCGAGCGACGATCCCGATCGCGAGCCAGACGATCGCCGTACTCGCCGATCCGGCCGAGCATCTTGCCGACGGCCTCCACGCGCCGGCCCGTGGGCGCGGGTCCGCATCGCGTACAGGAGCCGTTGTCGAGGCTGCGAAGCACGCGGCGCAGAATACGGTTCGGCGCCGATGGCCTCGACGACCGACGATGCTCGCCTCCGGGAGTACGAGCGCTCCTTCCGGCGTGCGGGGCTGCCGCTGTTCAGCGAGGACATCGACGCCGGCGGAGGACATCTTCAACCGGGCCGCGCCGCTGCTCGGGCTGGTCTTCCTCGGCGAGATGCTCGGCGCCGGCAACCTCGACTGGAGCTGGTGGCAGAACGCGCTCGCGGTCGCCGGCGGGCTCGCGATCCTGCTGGTGGCGATCGGCCTCGCCAACCGCGCCCGGGGCCGGCCCTTCTCGGCGATCCCGCAGCGGCTCGGCGAAGACCGAGCTGGCCGGGTTCGTCCTGCTCCCCGCCCTGCTGCCGCTGATCTTCGGCGGTCAGCTCGGCAGCGCCGCGGTCACCGCCGCCGCCAACCTGCTGCTGCTCGGGCTGATCTATGCGGTCGTCGGCGCTCGGGCTGGTCTCGATCGTCCGCTGGGTGCTCGCCCGGATCGTCAGCCAGCTGCGCTCGGCCCTCACCCTGATCGCGAGGGCGGTGCCGCTGCTGGCGATCTTCGTCGCTCCTCTCCTTCCCCACCCAGGAGCTCTGGGAGATCTTCGCCAACCCGACCCGCGGGATCTACGCGACGATCATCGGGATGCTGGCGCTGCTCGGGGTCGCCTTCCTCGCCGTCCGCCTGCCGCGCGAGGCGCGCCGGCTGGAGCGACGAGGCGGGCGAGGACAGCCCGCCGCTGCGCCGGCGGCAGCTCTTCAACGTCGAGCTGGTGATGTTCGTCAGCCAGGCGACCCAGGTGCTGCTGGTCAGCCTGATGATCGGCGTCTTCCTCACCGTCTTCGGGGTGCTCGCCGTCGACGACGAGATCCGCATCCGGTGGCTCGGCAAGCCCCGGCAACGAGCTGCTCGACTTCGAGCTTTTCGGCGAGCACCTGGAGCTGACCAGCCGAGCTGCTCCGGGTCGCCGCCGGCCTCGCCGCCTTCTCCGGCTTCTACTTCGCGATCGCGATGCTTCACCGACTCCACCTACCGCCAGGAGTTCCTCGAGGAGCTGACCTCGGAGATGCGCGAGAGCTTCAGCGAGCGGGCCGAGTACCTGCGCCTGCGGGAGCGGCTCGGCGCAGGCGCAGGGTCGGAATCGGCCACAATCGGAGGATGACCGAGACCGCGAAGCGGGTGATGGTCCCCGGCTACCGGCACGTGCCCGGGCACCACTGCGGCTCGACCGCGCTGCGCAACCTGCTCGGCTTCCACGGCGTCGAGATCTCCGAGGAGATGGCGTTCGGCCTCGGCGCCGGCGCCTGCTTCTACTACGTCGTCCTCGACGGGACCGTCGCCCTCGCGGTTCACCAACGGCCGCGCGGCCCGCCTCGAGGAGAACTTCCTCGAGCTCACCGGCAGCGCCCCTGCGGCTGCGCACCGACGACGATCCCGAACGCCGCCTGGGCGCTCGCGCGCGAGGCCGTCGACGACGGGCCGCCCGGCGCTGCTGCTCACCGACCTCTACTACCTCGACCACTACGGCCGCTCGGCCCACTTCCCCGGCCACGCGGTGGTCCTCGCCGGCTACGACGAGGAGCTCGCCTGGCTCTCCGACACCGCCTTCGAGGACCTGCAGACGACCTCGCTCGAGAGCCTCGGCGAGGCGCGGCACTCGAAGCAGCCGATCTTCCCGCTCGAGGGGCACATGGTCGACCTCCCCGAGGGCGAGCGAGCTCGACGAGGCCGACCTCCGCGCGCACGCTCCCCGCGGCGATCGAGCGGGCGGCGAAGGAGATGCTCGAGCCGGCGCTGGGCGACTTCCAGGGCCTGCCGGCGCTGCGGCGCTTCGCCGCCGAGGTCGGCGACTGGCCCGAGGCGGCCGAGGACTGGCAGTGGTGCGCGCGCTTCCTCTACCAGGTGATCGAGCGCCGCGGAACCGGCGGCGGCAACTTCCGCCGGATGTACTCGCGCTTCCTCGAGGAGGCCGGCTACGAGGAGTCGGCGCTCGCCGCACGAGGCCGCCGAGCGCTGGACCGCGCTGGCGATCGCCGCCCGCGAGGCCAGCGAGCCCGACGAGGCCGACCCGGAGCACTGGGAGGCGCTCGGCGCAGAGGCCGACCGCGGGTGCTCGAGGCCGAGGAGCGCCTCTGGACCAGCTGGCCGAGAGCCGCTGACTCAGGGCTTCGAGAAGCGAGCGAAGTAGCCGAGCGCGTTTCCCGACGCGTTGCTCGAAGGTGAGCCCGGCGGCGGCGGCACGGAGCCGCATCGCGCTCGGGCGACGTAGTGGGGGTCGCCGAGCAGCTCGCCGACCACCAGCCGGCCGCCCGGCTTCAGCACGCGGGCGAGCTCGCGCAGCGCCGCGTCCTGGTCGGGGATCTCGCCGAGCACGGTGACCAGGTAAGCCGCGTCGAAGGTCCCGTCCTCGTAGGGCAGCGCGGTGGCGTCGCCTGGGTCGGGGTGATGTTGGCGAGCCCGCGCTCGCCGCGCGCGCCGCATCGTGTGGTCGAGCATCTCCTGCTGGATGTCGAGGATGTCGACCGCGCCGTCCGGCCCGACCCACTCGGCAACGTCGAGCGTGTAGTAGCCGGTCCCCGGCCCGACCTCGAGCACCCGCTCGCCCGGCTGCGCGTCGAGGACCTCGCGCAGGCGCTCGCGGGTGATGAACGGATGCGGCGCCTCGACCCAGAAGCGCTGGCTGTACGGGCAGGCCGAGGGGTTCTTGCGCCACCAGAGCGCCGCCCCGGCGACCGCGACCGCGGCCCCGAAGCACGAGCCTCCGCAGCTTCACCCTGGCCGAAGCCGATGCTGCCGTGGGCGCGCGGCGCTGCGGACGAAGACGACCTGGCGCAGATCGAGCGAGACGGTCCCGTCCTCGGTCTCGAGGTCGTGCCAGCCGTCGCGCCTTGTCGAGCGCCTTGCGGAGCTCCCGTCAGACTCCGTCGCGTCGAGCCGCACCTCGACCACCTGGCCGCCGGAGAAGCCGATCGAGACCCGCTCGACGGCAGCCATCAGGCTCCCGCGGGCTCGACGATCTCGGTGAGCACGCCGCCGGTCGAGCTTCGGGTGCAGGAAGGCGACCCGCGAGTCGCGGATCCCCTGACGCGGCTCGGAGTCGATCAGCTCGACTCCCGCCTCCTTCAGCCGGCTGAGCGACGTCGTCGATGTCGTCGACCGCGTAGGCGACGTGGTGCAGTCCCGGGCCCGCGCTTGGCGAGGAACTTGCCGACCGGGGTCTCCGGGCCGAGCGGGCTGAGCAGCTCGACGTGGCCGTCGCCGACGTCGAGCAGCACCGCCTCGACGCCCTGCGACTCCGACCGTCTCGCGGTGGGCCACCGGCATCCCGAAGCGTCCCCTCGTAGAGGGCGATCGCCCCCTCGAGGTCGTCGGTGGCGACGCCGACGTGGTCGATGCGATCGAGCATGGGCGGCAGTCTAGTCAGGGGCGGGCGCCCGCCGGCCGTGCGGTCAGCCGGCGGCGTTCGCCTGCTCGACGCGAAGGATCTCGCCGCAGCGCCGCGACGCCGACCTCGAGCTGCTCGGGCGTCGGCTCCTTGGTCGCGATCAGGCGCTGGATCTCGTGCCCGGGGCGGTGGAACGCGCGGGCCGCCGCGGTCTCCGGGTTGCGCTCGCTCCAGGCGAACAGCTCGGCGGCGATCGAGACGCTCGCCATCCCGACCGCGGCCGCGGGCGATCGGGCCGGGCTCTCGAGCAGCCGCTCGAGCAGCAGCTGGCCCGCCGCCGAGAGCACCAGCATCGGCGCGACCAGGTTGGAGCCGCAGCGCTCGTGCTCCTTGGTCGCGGAGGCGGGATCGTCGGAGCCGGCCTCGTAGGCGCCGATCGCCTTGTGCTCGACCCCGTGGTAGGCGGCGAGGTCGCGGTCGCCGAGCGCGACCAGCGCCGGCGCCAGACCCAGCACCGCCTGGGCGAGCTCGCGGATCGCGGTGCGTCTCGCGGCGGCGGAGCGAGCGGCTGGCGGTCGAGGCGACGAACATCGCCGCCAGCACCCGGACGTCCTCGAACGGAAGCCGCGCCGACCTGAGCCGCAGTCGGACGAAGGGGATCAGAAGGAACGCCTCGGCCAGCTTCAAAGGACCGCGGAGGAGCGGCACCCGGGCGGCCAGGTCGGGAGCCAGCGCCGGCTTCCGTCCGGAGGCGACCTGGATCTCGCCCTGCTGGTCCCGGGCGGCCGCCGCCCAGGAGGTGGGGCCATGGATCAGGAGCCCGTTGCGCAGGGCCATCCCCCCAAGCCGGAGGACGTAGCTGTGCTGGCTCTGCCGCCGCGCCGCCGTTCTGGCTGCCGTTCTCGCTCATGCCAGCACCCTCCGGGGAAGCTCGTAGAAGAAGCTCGCCGCCAGCTCGATGTCGGAGGCGGGAACGCGCTCGTCGGCCCCGTGGGCCAGCGGCGCCGCCTCGATCAGGCCGATCTCGCGGTGGGGGCAGAAGCCGTAGACGACGGCGTCGGGGAAGGCAGTCGCGGAACCAGTGGCTGTCGCTGAAGCCCGGCATCACGGTCGGGCGCCAGCTCTGCGCCGGGATCGGCCTCGGCGAGCCAGGCGCCGATCGCGTCCGCCAGCGGCGAGGCCATCGGAGAGCGGTTACCGACCACTGCCTCGCTGAACTCGATCTGTAGTCGTCGTCCCCGATCAGGGCCGACGAGCTGCCGGCGGGCCTCGTCCTCGCCGTAGCCCGGGGGCACCCGGCAGTCGATCAGCGCCTCGGCCGCGGACGGGATCACGTTGGCCTTCTTCCCCGCCTCGGCCTTGGTCGGGGTGAGGGTGACGCCGAGCATCGGCTCGACCAGATAGTCGCTGAGTAGCGGCTCGCTCGGCGCGCAACCGCGTCGAGCCCGGCGCGCATCCCCTCCTCACCGGTGAACGGCTCGCCGAGAAGGGCGGCGAGGAGCGCCTCCCCTTCCGGGGTGGGCTCGGGCGGCGGCTGCTCCTGGAGCGCGGCGATAGCGCGCGCGAGCTTCAACAGGGCGTTGTCGCCGATCCGCGGCAGCGAGGCGTGGCCGGCGCGCGCCATGGGTCCGCAGCCGGATCCGGAAGATCCCCTTCTCGCCGACGCTGAGCGTGTAGAGACGCCGGCCGTCGTGCTCGATCAGCTCGCCGCCGCCCTCGTTGACGACGAAGTCGCTGCGCACCTTGTCGGGGTGGTGCTCGCAGAGCCACTGGGCGCCGAGCCCGCCGCCCGCCTCCTCGTCGGCGGTGAGCACGAGCAGCAGCTCGCCGCGCCGGCCGCCAGCCGCTCTTCGCCGAGCGCGAGGCAGGCGGCGAGCTCGGCCGCCACCTGCCCCTTCATGTCGAGGGCGCCGCGTCCCCAGACCCAGCCGTCGACCAGCTCACCGCCCCAGGGGTCGCGGCTCCACTCCTCGCGGTCGGCCCGGACCGTGTCGACGTGACCGAGCATGGTCAGGGTCGGCGCCGTCGCCCTCGCCGCGGAGCCTCGCGACCAGGTTGGTCCGCTCGGGCTCGGCGGCGAGCAGCTCGCACTCGAAGCCGGCCTCGGTCAGCATCGCCGCCAGCTCCTCCTGGAGCGCACGCTCGTTCCCGGGCGGGTTGACCGTGTCGGCACGGATCAGCCGCTGGAGAATGCCCACCGCCTCGGCGCCGAGGCTGGTCGGGACAGTTGCAGCTGCGGTCCCCTCCGTCATGGAGGCAGCTTAGAGGCCACGGATTTGCGGCTAGCCGAAGATCGCTTGGGCGGCCATCGCCAGGCCGCTGATCACCAGGACCACCGCCATCGCCCGAAGCAGCTGGTTCTCGTCGAGCCGGCCGGTGAAGTGGGAGCCGAGGTAGGCGGCGGGCATCGCGGCCGCGCCGCCGACAGCGAGGATCCCCCAGTCGACCCCGCTCGGCAGGTGCCCGACAAGCCCACCGATGCCGACGACGACACCGACTGCCGCGTTCGTGCCGACCGCGCCGTAGGGACCAACGCCCGCCCACTTGACCATTGCCGGCAGCCGCAGCGAGCCGAGGATCAGGCCGACGAACCCGCCCAGCAGCCCGACCCCGAATCCGACCAGGGCGGCATTCAGAAAGAACTCCATTCGCGTCGGCGACCCGTCGCCGCCCTCGGGGCGCTTGTAACGGGCGACCTCGACCGCCCCGTAGAGGACGACAAGCGAGATCGCCCCGAGCAGGACGCGCTCGGGGAGGATCCCGGCGATCAGGCCGCCGGCGATCGCGCCGACGAGCGAGGTGGGCGCCATCCAGGCGAACAATCGCCAGTTGACCCGGCCGCCTCGCCAGTGCGCGTAGGCGGAGGTAAGCGCCGCCAGTCCGGAGATCGCGACGTTGGCTCCGGCGGCCGCAGCCGGTGAGCTACCGACGAGGACGATCAGCGGCAGGCGCAGATTCCCCAGCACCAGGCCGACCAGGCCGCCGAAGAAGGAGACGACAAAGGACCAGACGGCGACGGCGATCAGCTCGAGTGGGTCCAAGGCCGCGGGACGCTACCTGGGGGAGCTAAGCACGGGTACGCTCGGATGGCGATGGCGAAGACCAATGTCGAGCTCGTCTACGAGACCCTCGGCGCGTACCTGCGCGGCGACGAGGAGAGATTGCGGGCGCTGATGCATCCGGAGGCAGAGATCTACGGGCATCCGGAGATCGTCAACGCGGGCACCTATCACGGCTTCGACGGCTTCCAGCGCTGGATCCGGGAGTGGGAGGAGGCCTGGGACGAGATCAACTACGACCTGGGCGACTTCGTCGAGGTCGGCGACGCCTTCCTGGTCGCGCCCGTCCACATCGTGGGTCGTGGCGCCGGCAGCGGCGTCGAGATCGACAGGGTCTTCGGCTGGATGTACGAGTGGCACGAGGGACGCTCCACCCGCTTCCACGTCTACCCCACCGTCGAGCTCGCTCTCGAAGCCGCGGGGACGCTGGCGGAGCAGTGAGCGAGCGGCTGTTCGAGACCGGCGGCGAGACCAAGCGCACCGGGGTGCCGCCGGAGGAGGCGCCGCTCGCCGTCCGGATGCGCCCGCGCGACCTCAACGAGTTCGCGGGACAGAGCCAGCTGCTCGCGGAGGGCTCAGCCCTGCGCGTCGCGATCGAATCCGGAGAGCCGCACTCGGCGATCTTCTATGGGCCGCCTGGGACCGGCAAGACGACCCTCGCGCGGATCATCGCCGCCCGGGTCGACGGCGCCTTCGAGGAGCTCTCGGCCGTCAACGCCGGCCGCGCCGAGGTCCGGGAGGTGATCGCGCGCGCCGAGGAGCGGCGGGCCGCGGGCCGGCCGACGATCTTCTTCCTCGACGAGATCCACCGCTTCAACAAGGCCCAGCAGGACGCGCTCCTGCCCGCGGTTGAAGAGGGACTGGTGACCCTGATCGGCGCGACGACCGAGAACCCCTACTTCGAGGTCAACTCGGCGCTGCTCTCGCGCACCCAGATCTACGAGTTCCGGCCGCTCACCGAGACCGAGATCGAGCAGCTGCTCAGGCGAGCGCTTGAGGACGAGCGCGGGCTCCCCGACGCACCGGCGGTTCCCGACGAGGCGATGGAGATGCTCGCAGCCCGCGCCGGTGGCGACGCCCGTGTCGCGCTGGCGGCGCTCGAGCGCGCGGTGGAGACGACCAGGGCGGCGGGAGAGGCCGAGATCTCGATCGCCGCGGTCGAGGACGCGCTGCAGCGCAAGGCGCTCCTCTACGACCGCGCGGGCGACAGGCACTACGACTACATCTCGGCCTGGATCAAGGCGACCCGCGGCTCCGACGTCGACGCCTCGATCTACTACCTGGCGGTGATGCTGGAGGGCGGCGAGGACCCGCGCTTCATCGCCCGGCGGATGGTGATCTTCGCCTCCGAGGACGTCGGCAACGCCGACCCGCAGGCGCTGATCGTCGCCAACGCCGCCGCTCAGGCGGTCGACCGGGTCGGGCTGCCCGAGTGCGCGCTCAACCTCGCCCAGGCCGCCGCCTACCTGGCACTGGCGCCGAAGTCGAACGCTTCGACCAGGGCGATCTCGCGGGCCGGCGCCCACGTCCGCGAGCACGGCGCCGCCGAGCCGCCGCCCTACCTGCAGGACTCCCACTACCCGGGCGCCGCCAAGCTCGGCCGCGGAGAGGGCTACCGCTACCCCCACGACGAGCCCGACGGGGTCACCGACCAGCCGCTGGCGCCGGAAGCGGTGCGCGGCGAGCGCTTCTACGAGCCGACCGATCGCGGCTTCGAGGCGGAGCTGCGGAAGCGCTGGCGGAGCTGCGCGAGCGCCTTGGGCGCGGCTCCGACTGAGCGGACCCGCCTCCGACTAAACAGATTCCTAACAAGAGCGGGGGCGCAACCTTGGGCGAACCCGAGTGTTCTGGGGACTGTCTGACGCTCCGGTAGCGAAGGTTCGCCGGAGCCGACGCGTTAAGAGCCGGGGAGTGGACATGGAGGTCGGGAGCCATGGGGATTCGCTCCCGGCCTCCACTTTTTGTGGGGTCGTAGAATCGCCAGGCGAGCGAACCCGACGAGAGGAAGCAGGCCATGGAGGCGAGAAGCTCCCGCAGGACGACCACACGCAGCAGCGGGCAGAGCGGCAACGGCGCCACACCGAAGTCCTCGAAGGGATCCAAGGCCTCCAAGAAGCGCTCCGCGTCGAAGAAGGTGCTCGAGTCCTTCAACCCGACGACCGGCGAGCTGCTCGGCACCGTCGAGACGCTCACCCCGGCCAAGGTCCAGGGCGTCGTCGACGACGTCGCCGAGGTCCAGCCGTTCTGGGCGCAGCTCTCGCTCGACGACCGCGCCCGCTACATGCGCCGCGCCGCCGACGTCCTGCTCGACGAGATCGACGAGCTCGCCGAGCTGCTCACCCGCGAGCAGGGCAAGCCGCGGGTCGAGAGCTACACGATGGAGCTGCTGCCGACGGTCGACGCCCTCAACTGGATCGCCGACGCCGGCCCCGACATCCTCGCCGACGAGCAGATCCCGTTCCCCCAGGCCTTCCTGAAGACCAAGCGCGCCAAGTTCGTCTACGAGCCGATCGGCGTCGTCGGCGTGATCGCCCCCTGGAACTACCCCTGGTCGATCCCGTTCGGCGAGGTCGCGATCGCGCTGATGGCCGGCAACGGCGTCGTCCTGAAGCCGGCCAGCCTGACGCCGCTGATCGGCGAGCGGATCCGGATGATCTTCGAGAAGGCCGGCTTCCCCGAGGGCCTGGTGCGCACGGTCCACGGCGGCGGCCGGATCGGCGACGCGCTGGTCAAGTCATCGGCCGGGAAGATCTTCTTCACCGGCTCCGTCGAGGTCGGCTACAAGGTCGGGGTCGAGTGCGCCAAGCGGATGAAGGGCTCGGTGCTCGAGCTCGGCGGCAAGGACCCGCAGATCGTCTGCGCCGACGCCGACCTCGCCAACGCGGTCTCCGGCGCCGTCTGGGGCGGCTTCGCCAACGCCGGCCAGACCTGCTCGGGGATCGAGCGCGTCTACGTCCACCGCGACGTCGCCGACGCGTTCATCGAGGGCGTCGTCCGCGAGACCGAGCGGCTCACGGTCGGCGACCCGCTCGACTGGACCACCGAGATCGGCCCGATGGTCTCCGCCGAGCAGGCCGACATCGTCGACCGAGCTGGTCGACGACGCGCGTCGCGAACGGGGCGAAGCGCCTCACCGGCGGGCCGGTGAAGGTGAAGGGGATGAAGGGCCGCTTCATCGCCCCGACCGTGCTCACCGGCGTCACCCACGAGATGCGGATCATGAAGGAGGAGATCTTCGGCCCGGTGCTCCCGATCGTGACCGTCGACTCCGAGGAGGAGGCGGTCCGGCTCGCCAACGACTCCCAGTTCGGGCTCGGCGCCTCGGTCTGGACCAAGGACCGCGGCAAGGGCGAGCGGATGGCGCGCCAGATCGAGTCGGGGATGGTCTGGGTCAACGACCACTCCTTCTCGCACGGCGCCTGCCAGTGCTCCTGGGGCGGGGTCAAGGACTCCGGCCTCGGCCGCTCGCACTCGAAGTTCGGCTTCTACGAGTGCGTCAACGTCAAGCTGATCAGCTGGGAGCCCGGGCTGGACCCGCGACTTCTGGTGGCAGCCCTACGACCGAGACGTCGGCGAGGCCTTCCGCTCCTCGGCCCAGCTGCTCTACGGCCGCAACGGCAAGCGGATGGAGGCGCTCCGCGAGGGCGGCGGCGCCCTCCTTCGAGTCGGCCGCCGGACGCTGCAGAAGGGCAAGTAGGCCCCACCGGCGCCGCGGCGCCGGCGCATGACCCCAGTGCCGCGGGGGGCGCTTGCTATCTTTCCGCGCCTTAATCGACCTGCTTAACCGCTGGCGCGTCCGTCGCGCCGGCGGCCGGGGGAACCAATCCCGGGGCGAATTGCCATATCGGCATAACGCGACTCTCTTCAGCGTGAGCCCGACAGCTAACCCCGGAAGCGCCTACAAGAGAGAGGTCAACCGATGGAACAGACGGGCCCGCGGGTCTCCGGCTTCCGGCGACTCCTGACCAGAACCGCAAACCGAGTCCCACAGGCGCTGCGCGAGGGCAACGCCCGCCTGCTCAAGGTGAGTGAGCAGGAGGCCGATGCAGACGGCGAGATGGCCGTGGCCGGTCATCTGCGCAAACAGACGCTTGCGGCAACCGGATTGCTGCTTGCGATCGCCGCCGTTCTCCTCGCCCAGCACCTGTTCGGCGACCCGGCGAGCGCCGCGACGGCGCGGGCGGCCAAGTCCGTGTCGATCGCGACCAAGACCTTCCGCCTGACCCACGCCGACCAGAAGGAGAGGCTCACCGTCGGTTGCCCCGGGGAGCTTGCCGCTGGGCGGCGGGATGATGACCAACCCACCGCCGAGCAGCGACGGCGAGGGCGTCTATCCGCACTCATACGAGCGCCTCGGCGTCCAGCACGGCCTGCGCATGTCACCGCCGTCCTGTTCGATCCGACCCGCATACCACGGCGGCCGCGACGTCACCCTGCAGGCCATCTGCGGGCCGAAGCTCGGCCACGTCACCCCGCCGCACAAGACCAAGTACGTCAAGCCCGGCCAGACGAAGTCCGTCACGGCGACCTGTCCCGGCCGCAGGCACCTGTTCGGCGGTGGGTTCCAGCGCACCGATTTCGTCGCGCAGGGCGGCAACTTCGTCACCGAGTCGCGTGCCATCTCCCCGAAGTCCTGGCGGGTCGTCGGGCACGCCTTTGGCGCCTTCGGGGGCGAGCTGACCGCGATCGCCTACTGCGTGAGCAGCGGCAGGCCTCGGCTGGCCGAGGTCTCGAGCTCGACCGTGTTGGGCACCGGCTCGACGGGAACGGCGACGACGCCGGGCTGCCCCCCGGGCAGGCGGTTGACCGCTGGGGGCTTCAGCAGCAACGGATCCGAGTCGGTCTTCTTCACCAACGGCATGATCAATGCGCGATGGGACCTGGTCTGGCTCGGGCTACAACACCGGGGCGGCGACGACCTGACCGCCTACGGCTACTGCCTGAAGCTCTAGCCCGCCCGGTCAGCCGGATCGCAGCTAGCCGGTTCGCCCTCCCCGGCGGGCGGAAGCGGACGTGCAGGTGGTCGTCGTGGTAGACGAGCCTCTGGACGACTTCCTCGGCCCGGTGAGCCTGGTGCGGGGGCCGACGAAGACGTACTCGGCGCCGGCGGCGACGAAGCGGTCGACGAGGTCCTGGGCCGAGGGCGCGATCGATCTGGGCGACCCTCGAGGGGGCGAGCTCCTGGAGGTCGAGCCGCGGGTAGAGGATGTCGACGTCGAGGCCGTTCTGGTGGGAGGCGTGGCCGAGCCCGCCGAAGCGCCTGCCGAAGGCGCCGCCGTGCGGCCGGCTGATGTCGGCGATCCCGACCCGCGGCGCAACCGGGTGGGCGGCCCGGTACTCGGCGATCACCGCGAGTCACGATCGCGAGTGTCCGCCCCGCGGCCCAGCGGCGCCAGGGCCGGTTGGGCGCTGTGCTCAGCGGAAAGTCCCAGGTGAAGAAGTCGGTTCCCTCTGGCGGCAGCTGGACGCCGCGGACCAGCGCGCCGTCGCTGCGGCGTTCCCACCGAGACCGAGCCGGCGTCCAGGACGGCCTTGCTCGATCTGCTCGAAGCCGGTGGAGCTGGCGGTGCCGGAGTCCTGCGCGGGAGCCGTGCCCAGCCCCGACGCCGCGGGCGACGGCGAGCGCGCAGCACGCAGAGCGAGGCTGAGAGGCGAAGCGCGGCGCATGCCGAGGATGACCCAAGAACACCACCCCTGCCCGCTAGATTCGCCCCGATGCAACCAAGGCCGAGCAGACGGCCGCGTCGAGAGCCGGGCAGCGATCCGGCGCCCGGGCGGGCGGCGGAGGCGCCCGGCGATCGAGCTCGAGGGGCTCCGCCGCGACTTCGGCGAGCGGCCGGCGCTGCCGGGGCTCGACCTCCGCCTCGAGCGCGGACAGACGCCTCGCGGTCCTCGGCCCGAACGGCTCGGGCAAGACGACCCTGCTGCGGGTGCTGGCCGGGCCTGCTGCGCCCGAGCGCCGGCGAGGCGCGCGTGCTCGGCTGTTCGCTGCCGCGGCGAGACCTGGCGGCTGCGCGGCCGGGTCGGCTACCTCGGCCACGAGCCGCTCCTCTACCGCGACCTGAGCCCGCGCGAGAACCTGCGCCTGGCGGCGCGCCTGCACGGCCTCGGACGAGAGCCGTGCCGAGAGCCGGATCGCCGAGCTGCTCGCCGCGGTCGGGATGGAGCGCCGCGCCGACGACCGCGTCGGCGAGCTCTCGGCGGGGATGGCGCCAGCGTGTCGCCGTCTGCCGCGCGGTCCTGCACGAGCCCGAGCTGCTGCTGCTCGACGAGCCCGACTCCCACCTCGACGCCGAGGCGCGCGAGCTCGTCGAGCGGCTGCTCGGGCCGGGCCGAGGGCCGCACGCGGGTGCTCGTCAGCCACGAGCGCGAGCGCGCCCTCGCCGGCGCCGACCTGGTGCTGGAGCTGCGGATGAGCGCCTACCGCGCCCTGCTCGGCGAAGGACCTGCGCGTCGAGCTGCGCACCCTGCGCTCGCTGCCGGCGATGGCGCTGTTCGCGGTCACCACCTTCGTCATCTTCCGCTTCGGCCTCGACCGCACCGAGCTCGAGGGCGACCTCGCCGCCGGGGTGCTGGTGGCGACCCTGCTGTTCGCGGCGATCCTCGCGATCAACCGCCTGTTCGTCGCCGAGCGCGACGAGGGCGGCTTCGAGCTGATCCGCCTCGCCCCGATCGACCGCACGATCCTCTTCGCCGCCAAGGCCTCGGCGCTGTTCATCTACCTGGTCGCGCTCGAGCTGGTCGCGGTTCCGATCTTCGCCCTCTTCTTCCTCGACTCGGCGGCGGCGCCTGCCCCCGCTCGTCCCGGTGCTGCTGCTCGCCGACCTCGGGCTCGCCGTGACCGGCACGCTGATCTCGACGATCGCGACGATGTCGAGCGCCCGCGACCTGCTCGCGCCCCTGATCCTGCTGCCGCTCCTGGTGCCGCTGGTGATCGCCGCTTCCGGCGCCGCCGAGCCGCTGCTGCGCGCCGGCGGCCCCGATTATCGACAGGTTCGGCACCTGGCTGGCTGTGCTCGGCCTCTACGATTCGGTGTTCGTCGCTGGTCGGCTACGCGGTCTTCGACTTCCTGCTCGAGGACTAGACCGGACGAGGCTGTAGACGCGGATGAGGTCGATCAGCCTGCGCACACTCGCGATCGCCACGGTGGCGGCCCTCGCCGCCGGCTACGCGCCTGGCCTTCTTCTACGCGCCCGATCGACGCCGAGGGCTTCATCCAGAAGATCTTCTACCTGCACGTGCCGCTGGCGATCTGCGCGCTGCTCGGATTCATCGTCGCCGCGATCCATCGCGATCCAGCACCTGCGCACCGGCGACCCGATCCACGACGCCCGCTCCTACGTCTCGATCCACCTCTCGGTGATCTTCGGCATCGGCGCGCTGCTCACCGGCGCGATCTGGGCGCAAGGGCCAGTGGGGCGTCTGGTGGGAGTGGCGCGAGCCGACCCTGGTCAGCTTCCTGATCGTCTTCCTGCTCTACGCGACCTACTACCCGCTGCGCTACTGCGATCGAGGACCGCGACCGCCAGGCCCGCTACGCCTCGGTCTTCGCGATCACCGCCGGCGCTTTCGTCCCGCTCAACTTCCTCGCGGTACGGCTGGCCGAGCCGCTTCATCCACCCGCGCACCTTCTCCTCAGCGGGAGGCCTTCCCGCGCGAGATGCTGCTGGCCTTCCTGGTCTGCCTCGTGGGGATGGGGCTGCTCTGGGTCACCCTGGTCCGCTTCGAGCTCGGCGCCAAGGCAGCCTCCGCGGACCTCGGCAGGCTGCGCCGCGCCCTCCAGGGCCGACGGGGCGCCCCCGGCGCCCGCCGCCCTCGGTCGCCCCGGTCGGCGTCTCGGCGACCAGCGCAATGAGCGCCGGCTCCGCCGAACGACACCGAGGGAACGCGAGCTGATGCCGCCGCTCCTGCTCGCGATCGAGGCCGCCGAGGGCTACGTCGGCGGCGCCTATCTGGTCTTCCTCGCGCTGCTCCTGGTCTACGTCGCGATCATGGCGGCGAAGCTGCAGCGGATCCAGCGCGACCTCCGCGAGCTCGCCGAGCTCGCCGAGCAGCCCCGGCGCTCGGAGGAGGTCAGCGGGCGATGAGCGGCCTCCTCGCCCTCGGGCGTCTCGCACCGGACCGCGCCCCTGGCGCTGCGCGAGCGCTCGCCCTCACCGAGGGCCGCGCCGCCGGCGTGCTCAACGCCCTCATCACCGAGGAGCCGATCACCGAGGCCGCGGCGCTCTCGACCTGCAACCGCACCGAGCTCTACCTGGTCGCCGGCGACACGGTCGAGGCCGAGACCGCGGCGCTCGGAGTGCTCGCCCGCGAGGCCGGGATCCGCCCGACCGAGCTGCTCGGCCCGCTCTACTCGCTGCGCGGCTCGGAGGCGGCCGCCCACCTCTATCGGGTCACCGCCGGGCTCGACTCGATGATCCTCGGCGAGGCCGAGATCCAGGGCCAGGTCAAGCGCGCCTACGAGCTCGCCCTGGTCGAGGGCGCCACCGGGCCGATCCTCAACCGCCTTTTCCGAGGCGCCCTCGCTGCAGGCAAGCGGGCCCGGACCGAGACCGCGGTCGGCGAGAAGGGCGTCTCGATCCCCTCGGTCGCGGTCGAGCTCGCCCAGCGCAACCTCGGCGATCTCTCCAGCCGCCGGGTGCTCCTGGTCGGCGCCGGCGAGACCTCCGAGCTGACCGCACGGGCGCTGGCCGCACGCGGCGCCGAGGCGATCTTCGTCGCCAACCGCCGCCACAACCGGGCGATCGGGCTGGCCGAGCGCTTCGGCGGCAGCGCTGTGCGGATCGACGAGCTGCCCGCCCAGCTCGAGCGACGCTGACATCGTCGTCTCCACCACCAACTCCCCCCATCACCTGATCGAGCGCACCGAGCTCGAGCTGGTGATGAAGCAGCGGAAGGGGCGACCGCTGCTGCTGATCGACCTGGCGGTGCCCCGCGACATCGACCCCGCCTGCCGCGAGCTGGACGGGGTCAGCCTCCACGACGTCGACGACGTGCAGGCGATCGTCGAGCGAAATGCCTCCGGCCGCGAGGCCGAGGCGCGCCGCGCCGCCGGGATCCTCGACTCCGAGCTGGTCCGGTTCGAGCGCTGGCTCGCCTCCCAGGAGGTGATGCCGACGGTCGCGGCGCTGCGCGAGCGCGCCGACGAGATCGTCGCCCGGGTGCTGGCCGAGAACGATTCCCGCTGGGAGAGCCTCTCCGCGGCCGACCGCGAGCGGGTCGAGCTGATCGCGCGGGCGATCGCGAGCCGCCTGCTGCACGAGCCGACGCTGCGGATCAAGGACGCCGCCGACCGCGACGACGCCTACCTCCAGGTAAGCGCCTTGCGCGAGCTCTTCGGGCTCGACACCGGCACCGAGCCCGACGCGGGCGAGGGCGCCGACGTCACCTCGCTGGAGGAGCGGCGGCGGCGCAGCGACAGCCGCTAGGCCTCCGCGAGTGAACCGTCCGCCGATCAGGCTCGGCACCCGAGGCAGCGCTCTGGCGCTCGCCCAGGCCGAGGCGGTCTCGAAGGCGCTCGAGGAGGCCGGGCTGGCGGAAGCCCCGGTCGTGCCGATCAAGACCTCGGGCCTTCATCAAACGGGAGGGGACAAGGCTCGCTTCGTCCGCGAGATCGAGCGGGCGCTGCTCGACCGCGAGGTCGACCTGGCGGTGCACTCGGCCAAGGACCTCCCGAGCGAGCTGCCGGAGGGGCTCGAGATCGCCGGGGTCCCGGCGCGGGAGACGGCCGGCGACGCCTACGTCGGCGAGGCTGCCTCGCTCGAGGAGCTGCGCGAAGGCGCCCGGGTCGGGACCTCGAGCCTGCGCCGCCGCGCCCAGCTCCTCGCTCTCCGCCCGGACCTCGAGGTGGTCGAGCTCCGCGGCAACGTCGACACCCGCCTGAGGCGGCTCGAGGCCGGCGACTTCGACGGGCCTCGTCCTGGCCGCAGCCGGGCTGCGCCGGCTCGGCCGCGAGGCCGAGATCGCCTTCGAATTCGATCACGACCAGCTCACCCCCGCCCCCGGACAGGGGGCGCTGGCGCTCGAGGCCCGTGCAGACGACTCCGCGGCGTGCACGACCGCAGAGACGCTCACCGACCGCGACGCCCTTGCCAGGCTCCAGGCGGAGCGAGCCGCGGTCACCGCCCTGGAGGCGAGCTGCAACACGCCCTTGGCGGCCTTCGCCACCATCGACAACGGCCGGATGCGAGTTCGCGGCTTCTGCGGCCTCCCCGACGGCAGCGAGTGGCTCCGCGACGAGGTCGAGGACGACGCCAGCGACCCCGAGGGCTCGGTCGCGCCCTCGCCGAGAGGATGAGCGCCGCCGGCGCCGGCGAGATCCTCCGGCGCGCCGAGGAGGTGGCCGCGTGAGCAGCCCGGGGATCGTCTACCTGGTCGGAGCCGGCCCCGGCGACCCCGGGCTGATCACCGCTCGGGCCCTCGAGCTGATCGTCGCCGCCGACGTGATCGTCCACGACCGGCTGATCCCCGACGAGGCGCTCGCCACAGCCAGGCCCGAGGCCGAGCTCGTCTACGTCGGCAAGGAGCCGGGCGCCGCAGGCGTTCCCCAGGACGAGATCGAGGAGCTGCTGATCGAGCGCGCCCGTGCGGGGAGGATCGTCGTCCGGCTGAAGGGCGGCGACCCCTTCGTCTTCGGCCGCGGCGGCGAGGAGGCCGAGGCGCTGGCGGCGGCCGGGATCCCGTTCGAGGTCGTGCCGGGCGTCACCGCCGGGGTGGCGGCGCCCGCCTACGCCGGCATCCCGGTCACCCACCGCGACGACGCCTCGGCGGTCGCCTTCGTCACCGGGCACGAGGACCCCGAGAAGGGCGAGGACTCGCTCGACTACGAGGCGCTGGCGCGCTTCCCGGGCACCCTCGTCTTCTACATGGGGGTAAAGGCGCTGCCGCGGATCGCCGAGCGGCTCATCGACGCCGGCCGCGAGGCCGGCGAGCCCGCCGCGGTGATCGATCGGGGCACCCGCCCCGACCAGCGCACGGTCGTCTCCGACCTGAACGGGATCGCCGCCGCCGCCTCGGAGGCCGGGATCAAGCCGCCCGCGGTGACCGTGGTCGGCCCCGCGGCCGCCCGGCGCGAGCAGATCGCCTGGCTCGAGCGCCGGCCGCTGCACGGCAAGCGGGTCGTGGTCACCCGGGCCCGCGCGCAGGCGAGCGAGCTCTCCCGCCGCCTCGACGCGCTCGGTGCAGAGCCGATCGAGCTGCCGGCGATCCGGATCGAGCCCCGAATCGACTCGAAGGAGGTGCGCCGCGCGGTCGAGAGCCTCCATTCCTACGCGCTCGTCTGCCTGACCAGCGCCAACGGCGTCCGGCTGCTGTTCGAGGCGATGGCCGAGCAGGGGCGCGACGCCCGCGCCCTCGCCAACGCAACGGTCGCCGCGATCGGCCCCGGAACCGCCGCGGCGCTCGCCGAGCACGGCGTCCTCGCCGACCTCATCCCAGAGGAATTCGTCGCCGAGTCGCTGGTCGAGTCGCTGACCGAGCTCGACCTCGAGGGGAAGCCGGTGCTGGTCGCCCGCGCGGCCGAGGCCCGCGAGGTCCTCCCCGACGCGCTGCGCGAATTCGGCGCCGCGGTCGACGTGGTCGCGCTCTACGAGACGGTCGCCGAGCACCCCGACTCCGACGCGATCGAGCGCGCGAGCGAGGCCGACTACCTCACCTTCACCTCCTCGTCCACCGTCCGCAACTTCGTCGAGGCACTGCCAGACGACCTGCCGGCGCAGGGCCCGCGTCGTCTCGATCGGCCCGGTGACCAGCGAGGCTGCCCGTGAGGCGGGGCTCGAAGTCGACGTCGAGGCCTCCCGCCACGACATCGACGGCCTGGTCGAGGCGCTGCTGGGCGACGCCAGCCCGTGATTGGATTCGGCCGTGGCTGAGGGGCGGCCGATCACCTTCCTCTCCGACTATGGCTACGAGGACGAGTTCGCCGGCGTCTGCCGGGCAGTGATCTCCCAGATCGCTCCCGAGGCACCGGTGATCGACCTCACCCACGGGATCGCGCGCCAGGACGTCCGTCAGGGAGCGATTTCCCTCGCCAATGCCCTGCCCTTCTGCCCCCCGGCGTCCACCTGGCGGTGGTGGACCCGGGAGTGGGCTCGGCCCGGCGCCCCCTGGCGGTGGCGGCGGCCGAGGGCCGCTTCCTGGTCGGTCCGGACAACGGGCTGCTCTCCCGGGCCCTCGACCGCCTCGGTGGAGCGCTCGAGGCGGTCGATCTCTCGCGCTCCCCCTTCCGCCTGGAGCCGGTCTCGGCGACCTTCCACGGCCGTGATCTGTTCGCACCGGTGGCGGCCCATCTGTCGCTGGGCGCAACCCTCGCGGAGGCGGGCGCGGCGATCGAGCCCTCCACCCTGAGCTCGCTGGAGCTTCCGGAGCCGGCAATCGATGAAGCGCGGGTGGTCGCCCACTCGATCCATCAAGACGCCTTTGGCAACGTCACTCTCGATCTCGACGCCTCGATGCTCTCTGCGGGCCCCCTCACCCCAGGGGAGCGTCTCGAGGTCCGAGCGCCGGACGGCCGCTTCGAGGCCCTCTGGGCGCGGACCTTCTCCGACGTCGAGCCGGGCGACATCCTGCTCTACGAGGACTCCTCCGGCGCGCTGGCGCTCTCGGTGAACGGCGGCAGCGCCGCTGGGCTGCTGAACCTGAACCGCGACGACGAGGTCGAGCTCCGGCCGCTGTGACCTTCGGCCGTCCGCATCGCCACTTCCGGCGAACCGACTCGACCAACGCGCGCGCCAAGGAGCTCGCCGGCGCGAGAGCGCCGGGCGGCCTCGTGGTCACCGCCGATGAGCAGAGCGCCGGCCGCGGCCGCCAGGAGCGCAGCTGGTTCGGGCGCCCCGGCGCCAGCCTCCTCTACTCGGCCCTGCTTCGCCCCTACGACGGCGACCCCCTGCTCCCCCTGGCGGTGCCGCTGGCGATCTGCGAGGCCGCCGAGGCCGTCGCGCCGGTCCGCTGCCGGGTGAAGTGGCCGAACGACGTCTGGATCGACGAGCGAAAGGTCGCCGGGGTGCTGATCGAGGCCCGCCCCGACCAGGGCTGGGGGGTGATCGGGGTAGGCCTGAACGTGGCGGTTCCGGAGGAGCAGTTCCCGCCGGAGCTCCGGGGCCAGGCCACCTCGCTTGCCCCGACCGAGGCCGAGGGCGGCATCGACGCCGGCGGCGTCCCGACCCTGGCCGGCGCCCTTCGGGAGCTCAACCTGGCGCTCGGGCGCTGGGTGGACGCTTCCGGCGAGGAGGTGCTCGGTGCCTACCGCGCCCGCGACGCGCTAGTCGGCCGCCGGGTCTCCTGGGAGGGAGGAACCGGAGTCGCCGCCGGGATCGACGGCCTCGGCCACCTCATCGTCGACGTCGGCGGGGGCTCCCCCGTTCTCCTCGGCGCCGGCGAGGTCCACCTCGCCGTCGGCTGAGGCGGTCGCGACGTTCGCCCGCTTCGCTCGCCTGCCGTCCTGCGAGGGCTTGCGCTTTCGGCGCCGCCGCCGCGATCCCGACTTGGGGAAGTTCCTGAGCAGCTCGCGGGCGACGCCGGAGGGCTTGCGGGCGGCGCGCATCCGGGCCCCGCGCAGTACCTCCTCGCCCTCGGGGGTGTGGGCGACGGCGGCGGCGAGCAGCGCCGCCGCCAGGCGGCGGTCCTGGTTGCGGGCGGCGTGGACGAGGCGGCGGGCGTTGCGGCCGTGGGCGCGGCCGGAGGAGTTGACCAGGAGGCCGAGCAGCCGCTTGGTCTCGGGCCAGCGCTGGACCGCGTACTCCTCGTGCACGTCGCGGGTGTAGTCGGCGAGCCGCCAGACCCAGGCCTGGGCCTGATCGCGGCGGCCGATCCGGCGCTCCGCCAGCGCCTCGAGCAGCACCCGGGTGCCGGCGCGGCGGTCGTCCCGCGACCAGGTGCCGACGGTGTCGATCGCGTCGTCGAAGGCCTCGGGGTCGCGGAGGGCGGCGATCTCGGAGAGCGCCTTGATCCGCAGCTGCTGGTTTCGGTTGCGCTGCACGCAGGTGAGCAGGAAGCGGCGGCGGAGCTCCTTGGTGGTGTCGTGCTGGAGCATCGCCTTGGCGCGGCGCCAGCCCGAGGGGTTGACCCGGGCGCCGGCGAGAGCCGCCCAGACGTGCTGCTCGGAGTGATCGAGGTTCTCGACCGCGATCCGCCAGAGCTCGCGCTCGAGCACCCGCAGGCGGCGCTCGGACTTGTCGGAGACGGGCACCACCCGCTTCTCCACCCGGACCCTGCGGCCGCGCCCGCGCCGCACCGGGCCGACGACGATCGCGCCGCCGCGGTAGACGTCGCGGTCGAGGAGGCTGTGCAGGGTGACGATCGTCTCGTCGTGGGTGGTCGCCGGATGGACGAAGTCGACCACCAGGCCGGCCTCCTTGCCCGGGTTCCGCCGGGTGACACGGCCGACCCGCTGCTGGTAGACGCGCCGCGAGGCGGTCGGCGCCAGATGCATGCAGATCGTCGCCCGGGGCGAGTTCCAGCCCTCCGCCAGGAGCATCGCGTTGCAGAGCACGTCGACCTCGCCGCGCTCGAACCCGGCGAGGATCTCGGCCAGCTCGCGCTTCGGAGTCTCGCCCGAGACCGCCCGGGCGTTGATTCCCGCGTCCTGGAATGCCTTGGCGACGTTCTTGGCGTGCTTCACCCCGGCGGTGTAGACGACGCCGGGAACCCGCCGGAAGCGGGAGCGGTAGAGGTCGGCGATCGCGACGTTGAAGGGGGTCTGGTCCAGGAGCTTGGCCAGCTCCTCCTGGTCGAAGTCCTGGTCCACCTCGCCCTTTCGCAGCGGCACCTTGGCGATCGTGCGGACGCCGGGCCCCGGCGGGATCCGGATGCAGCGAAGCGGCGCGATCACCCCGCGGCGCGCGGCCTGGGCGAGGTCGAAGCGCGAGGTCTGGGTCGGGAAGAGGTCGGCGACGTGGCGGGCGATCAGGGCGCCGGTGGCGGTCATCCCGATGAACACCGGGCCGGGCCAGTTGCGGATGCAGGCGCTGGTCTTCTCGCCGAGGGCCGTGTGGGCCTCGTCGCAGATCACGATCGCGTAGGCGTCGGAGATCCGGCCCGCGTTGCGGACGAACCACTGATAGGTCTCGACCGTGACCGGCCCGTAGGGATGATCGGCGCCGTCGAGCAGCGGCGGCGAGAGCCGCTCGCCGTAGCCGCGGTCGGAGATCTCGCCGATGAACTGGTCGACGAGGTTGCGCCGGTGGGTGAGGATGAGGACGCCGCCGGTTCGTGATGCCTCGATGAAGCCGACCGCGGCGACCGTCTTCCCGGATCCGGTGGCGTGCTCGAACCAGAAGCGGCGGGCGGCACCCGGGTCCTCCGGGGCCTCGGCGACCAACTCCTCGGCCTCCTCGGTCCCCTCCCAGTCCTTGGCCTCCTCCTCCTCGGTCGCCTCCTCCTCGTCCTCCTCGTCCACCGGGGCCTCGCCGTCCAGGTCCGCGGCCTCGCCATCGGCCTCGGCGGGCTCCTCGAGCGTGGCGTCGGCGGTGGCGGCGGCGTTTCCGTTGCCCGCCCACGGCGTGCCGTTGAGCCGCTCCTGGACGTCGGCGATCAACGCCGCCAGCGTTCCGGAGAGAGCGTCGAGCTGATGGGGGTCGAGCTTCGCGCCGTCGGCGAGGTGGGGCTCGTCCTCGGAGAGCAGCCGCTCGAGCCCGAGCATCAGCGAGAAGTCGCGCCGCCACTCGATCGAGGGCGCCTCGCGCCCCTCGTCGATCTCGGCGAGGGCCGCGTCCAGCGCCCGGCGCCTCGGGGTGCCGGCCGCCAGGTCCTTCGGCTTCTCGCCCTCGAGCAGGAAGGGTTCGCGCGCAAACTCGCGCGCTCTTTCGATGTCGGCACCCGTAGGGGCCTTGACCGCTTTGGCGGCCGCCTTGGTCGTATCAGCCATCTGAGGCTTTCTGATCCGCCGCTCCCCGCCCAACGAAAAGGGTGGCGAGGGGCGAGTGGCTTGATCGGGGAGCCCCGCGAACGGCCTCCCGTTCAGAGCTCCCTTGGTCCAGGAACTTGATGGACCGCTAGAAATTAAAGCACTCTTCCTCCCGGACCCGTATACCGACTACCCGATGAAACCATCCAGGCAGAGCCGAGGCCGCTTTCGCTGCCGGCGATCGCCGCGGCCGCGGCGCTGCTCTGTCCGTCGGGCTCGCCGCCTGCGGCTCGGGCGACGACGGGGGCAACCCCGACTCCCGCCTCACCCCCGAGCAGGCGACCGAGCCGCTCGAGGATGCACCGCCGCAGCTGGCGGCGATCCGCGAGCAGGCCAACCAGCTGCTCGACGGCGGCACCGAAGCCTTCGAGCAGCGGCTCGACGAGCTGCGCGGCTTCCCGGTGGTGGTCAACAAGTGGGCCTCGTGGTGCGGGCCCTGCCGCTTCGAGTTCCCCTGGTTCCAGTCGCTGGCGGAGAAGCGCGGCGGCGAGATCGCCTTCCTCGGCGACGCCGGCGACGATTCCGAGGACGCCCTCGCCACCTTCCTCGAGGAGCTGCCGCTCCCCTACCCCTCCTACCTCGACCCCGACCTGAGGATCGCCGAGGAGCTCGGCGGCCCGGTGCGAGCCTTCCCGGCGACCGCCTTCTACGACGCTCAGGGCGAGCTCGTCTACACCCACCACGGCGTCTACGGGGACGAGCAGGAGCTCGCCGCCGACATCGACCGCTACGCGGGCTAGCGGGATAATGGACTCATGACCGAGCTCGCCGCCGCCCTGCTGGTACTCGCGCGTGGTCCTGTTCATCGCCGAGGCGCCGCTCCCGACGGACTGGTGCTTCCGGACTGCTAGGGGTCGCGGCGCTGGTCGGCGCCGCGGTTTGCCTGACCGCGATCGACCGGCCACGACTCCGAGTCGCGGCGATCATCGGGCGCTGGGCTGATACTCGGCGGCTTCGTCATCTTCGCCGAGCGCAAGGCGCTCCGGCGCATCGCGACGAGCCGGTGCGGACCGGCTGGGAGGAGCTGATCGGCCGGTCGGCAGAGGTGCGCGAGCCGCTCGACCCCTCGGGCCAGGTCTGGATCGGCGGCGCGCTGTGGAAGGCGCGCGCCGCCGACGGCGGCGCCCCGGTCGGATCGGCAATAGAGTTCGAATCGAGTCGGTGGACGGGCTGACGCTGGTCGTCAGGCCGGTCTCGGCCGGCGACCCGGAACCCGTCGAGAAAGGAGCTGAGAGCACATGGCGGTAGCGATCGGCATCGTCGTAGTCCTCGCCTTCTTCCTGCTCCTCTTCCTCGGCTCGTCGATCCGGGTCCTGCGCGAGTACGAGCGCGGCGTCATCTTCCGCCTCGGCCGCCTGATCGCCCAGAAGGGCCCGGGCCTGATCCTGCTGATCCCGGTGATCGACCGCATGGTCCGGGTCGACCTGCGGACGGTGACCCTGAACATCCCGCCGCAGGAGGTGATCACCCGCGACAACGTGCCCTGCTCGCGTCAACGCGGTCGCCTACTTCCGGGTGATCGACCCGAACAGCGCGATCGTCGAGGTCGAGAACTTCCTGCTCGCCACCTCGCAGATCGCCCAGACCGCGCTGCGCTCGGTGCTCGGCAAGGCCGAGCTCGACAGCTGCTCGCCGAGCGCGAGCGGCTCAACGACGACCTGCAGAAGATCATCGACGAGCAGACCGAGCCCTGGGGCGTGAAGGTGACGACGGTCGAGATCAAGGACGTCGAGATCCCCGAGCAGATGCAGCGGGCGATGGCGCGCCAGGCCGAGGCCGAGCGCGAGCGGCGGGCGAAGATCATCAACGCCGAGGGCGAGTTCCAGGCCGCCGAGAAGCTCGCCCAGGCCGCCGAGATCATCAGCAAGAACCCGGCGACGCTGCAGCTGCGCTACCTGCAGACGCTGCTCGAGATGGGCGTCAACCAGAACACGACGATCGTCTTCCCGCTGCCGATCGATCTCATCGAGGCCTTCACCGAGATCAGAGCGAAGGCCGCCGCGGTCGGCCGCTGACTGCTTGAGCGCCGGCTCCCGCCTCACCCTGACCGCGCGGCCGGCCCGCGACGCCGCCGAGATGCGGGCGGCGATGGACCTGCGGGTGCGGGTCTTCTGCGACGAGCAGGGCGTCGACGCCCAGGCGGAGCTCGACGGGTTCGACGACGAGGCGACCCACATCGTCGCCCTTGACGAGTACGGCGTCGTGATCGCCACCTGCCGGCTGCGCTTGCATGCGATGGCACGTGCAAGTTGGAGCGCATGGCGGTCGAGCGCCCGTGCCGGGGCTCGGGCGCCGGGCCGAGCTGCTGGAGGCCGCCGAGGAGAGGCTCGCGCGCGCAGGGCGCATCGGCGATGCTCCTGCACGCCCAGCCCCGGGCGCGAGGGCTTCTACGCGGCCGCCGGCTACGAGCGGAGGGCGAGCCCTTCATCGAGGCGGGGATCGAGCACGTGCGGATGAGCGAAGCGCGCTGTGAGCGCGCCGAGCCCCGAGATCCGGATCGATCAGCTCACCGGCCTGCGGACGATCCTCGCGCCGGCCGCGCCGAGCGCCCGATCGAGTTCATCCGCGAGCGCCCGAGCCGGCGCGAGGGCGGAGGACTGTCCCTTCTGCGAGGGCCGCGAGGACCGGACCCCGCCCGAGACCTGGGCCGACCGCCCGGGCGGCGGCGCCGCCGACAGCCCCGGCTGGCGGGTCCGCGCCGTCCCCAACCTCTATCCCGCGGTCGCCGAGGCGAGAGAGCGCGGATGAGCCGACGCCGAGACCGGCTTCTCGGCCAGCGCCGACCCCCTGCGCGCGGCGGCGCGAGGCGCCGAGCCCGACCTGTTCTCGCTCGGTCGCCGGCGAGCGGGCCCACGAGGTGATCATCCACTCGCCCCAGCACCGGACCTCGCTGGCCGAGCTCGACGACGCCGAGCTCGGCGCCGCGGTCGCCGGCTGGCGAGCCCGGATGCGGGCGCTCTCCGAGCGACTCGCCTACCTGCAGCTGATCGTCAACGAGGGCCGCGACGCGGGCGCCTCGCTCGAGCACAGCCACGCCCAGCTCTACGCGCTCGACTTCGTCCCCGTCGCCGTCGCCCGCGAGCGCGAGCGCTTCAGCGCCTACCACGAGCGCACCGTGGGCGGCGACCTGCTCGCCGACATCGCCACCGAGGAGGTGCGCCGCAGCGAGCGGCTGGTGGCGATCGACGACGACGCGGTGCTCGTCTGCCCCTGGGCCTCGCGCTCGCCGTTCGAGCTGCGGCTGGCGCCGCGCGGCGCCGACCCCCGCTTCGAGGAGGACGGCGAGGTTGGGACGGCGATGCTGGGCACCGCGATCAGGGCGCTCGCCTCGCGCTTCGATGGGCTCCCCCAGCTCAACCTCTGGGTGCGGACCGCCCCCCGGGGAGCGGAGCAGTTCCACTGGCACCTCGACATCGCCCCCCGGATCGGGATCCGCGCGGGCTTCGAGATGTCCACCGAGGTCGACCTCAACATCTTCCCGCCGGAGCGCGCCGCGGCCGAGCTGCGCGAGGCGCTCGATTAGTCTTCCCCGCCCGTGAGCCCACCGATCGCCCGCCCCTTCCCCCGCTTCATCGCCGACGCCAGCGTCGAGGGGCTGCCCTATGGCCGCCACGCCCAGCGGCTCAGGGATGCGTTGGCGCATGCTTGCGAGCCGCACGTCTCGGAGGCCGGGGGCCCGCCCGGCGAGGTCACCTGGTTCCCCGAGCGGAGCTGGGGCGGCCGCGTCTACGTCCCGGCGGTGGCGCCGGTCGAGGGAGCGGCGAGGCCGAGCGAGTACTTCGGCTACGTCTCCTTCGTCCGCACGGAGGACGGCGAGCCCGCCGACATCCAGGCGCTCGCCGACTTCACCGACGTCACCGCCGACACCAACCCCGACTGGCAGATCGACCTGAACGAGGAGGTGATCGGCACCTGGCGCGGCGAGGGCGAGCGCCGCGGCGACGTCACCCTCGTCTGGGGCACACCGCTGATCCGCGGGGCCCAGGCCGCCACCGCGGAGCTCGACGGCGACGTCGTCGACCAGACCCCGGTCAGCGACGAGCGCTTCACCCTGATCGCGGTTGACGCGGTCAAGGGCTTCCCCGATGACCTCTACCTCGAGGTCAGCCTCTGGACCAACAAGGGCCAGAGGCTCTCCGGGGAGAGCCTCTACGAACCCGAGTAGACCGAGGGCGGGCGCCCTGTCCGGATCGCCGAGCTGCTGCCGAGCTCGCGGCCAGCCATAGCCTCGCAGCGGTGGTACGTTGCTGCGCTTCAGGCATCCACAGAAGGGGAAGAGATGATCGGAGCACTCATCGTGGGATTGGTCGCCGGCTTCATCGGGCGGGCACTGGTTCCCAACGACATCTTCAGTGGGATGAGGGGCCCACAGTCGTGGCTCGTCTCGATCCTGCTCGGCCTGGTCGGCGCGTTCGTCGGCTACATGATCTTCACGCGCGGATTGGGGATCGGCGACGATGACGCCTTCGACCTCGGCGGCGTACTCAGCGCGATCATCGGCGTGATCATCGTGCTGATCCTCGCCGGCTTCATCGCGCGCAGGATGGCGCCGAAGGCCGGACCTGACGTAACCGCGAGCGGGCCTGGCGGCCGCTAACCGGCTGAAATAGCCTCGACCAGGTTGCCCGCCTGGTTCGCGCTTGCCCGCGTCGCCACGTCGGCCTGGCTGACGATCCCGACCAGCCTGCGGTCGGCGTCGAGAACCGGCACGCGACGGACCTGGTTCTGCGCCATGGTCCGCATCACGTCCTCGGCCGGGTCCTCGGCGGTGACCGTCACCGGCACGCCCTCGGCGAGGTCCGCGGCTGTGACCTGGGTCGGGTCCTTGCCCTCGGCGACCACCTTCACAGCGATGTCGCGGTCGGTCAGCATTCCCTTCAACTTGTCGTCGTCGCCGCAGATCGGCATCGCGCCGACGTTGAGTTTGGCCAGCTTTTGCGCCGCAGCCGCGACGGTCTCGCTCGCGTCGACGCACTCGCAGCCCTCGCTCATCAGATCACGCGCGGTCTCAGCCATCTCTCCTCCGCTTCGTTCGTTCCTTCACACGGTTTGAGCGATGATCCCACCTGGGAGGAGATTGTGGGCTGGCAGAATGCCCTCGATGCCTGCCCGAGACGGTGGTAAGCCGATCGTGATCGTCGGTGGCGGTCTCGCCGGAGGCAACGCCGCCGCAACTCTTCGGGATGAGGGTTTTCAGGGCCGGGTCGTGATCATCGGCCGCGAGCCGGGCATCCCCTTTGGTCGTCCTCCGCTCTCCAAGACCTACCTCCGGTCGGAGGAGGATCTCGAGGGCTGGTACGTCAGACCTGCCGATTGGTATGAGGAGCACGATGTCGAAAGACTCGAATCGACCGTAGTCTCCGTGGATCCCGCCGCGCACAACGTAGTCTTGGACTCCGCCGAGGAGATCGAGTATCAGCAGATCCTGATCGCCACCGGGGGGCGGAACCGGCGGCTCGACGTCCCAGGGGCCGATCTGCCCGGGATCCACCAGCTTCGGACGGTGGCGGAGTGCGACGCGATCAAGCGTGAGGCCGTCGCGAGTCGGCACGCGATGGTCGTCGGCATGAGCTTCATCGGCTGCGAGGTGGCGGCCTCCCTGACGCAGCTCGGGGTTCGGGTGACCGCGGCCTTTCCCCAGAGCGTGCCCCTCGAAAGGGTTCTCGGCAAGGAGGTCGGCGCGGTGATCGGCTCGTTCCATCGCGCGAACGGCGTCGAGCTGCTGCCCGAAACTCAGATCGCCGCGTTTGAAGGGACCGATCGCGTGGAGGCCGCCGTGACCGCGAACGGCGATCGCATTCCATGTGACTTCGCGGTCGTCGGCATCGGGATCGAGCCCGACGTGCCGACCTTCGCGTCGACGGTCGCGCAGGAGAACGGGGTCCTCGTGGACGAGCAGTGCCGCGCCAGCGCCGCCGACGTCTACGCGGCCGGCGATGTCGCGAACCACCTCCACCCGGTTTTCGGACGAGTTCGGGTCGAGCACTACAACAACGGGGAAAAGATGGGGCGCGCCGCGGCCAGGTCGATGCTCGGATCCACCTCTCCGTATGACTACATCCACAGCTTCTGGTCCGATCAGTACGAGCACAAACTCGAGTACGTCGGCCATGCGACGAAGTGGGACGACTTCGTGATCCGCGGGAGCCTGGAGGAGGGAAAGCTGATCGGCTTCTACCTGCAGGAAGGGCTGCTGCAAGCAGCGGTCGGCCTCGACCGGGGCGGTGACCCCGAGTTGGACACCGACGGGGAGATGGCGGCCTCCGCCCGCCTCGTCGCGATGCGAGCCCGACCCGCCGGCGGCCAGCTCGCCGACGAGGGCGTGGACCTGTGGTCGCTGCCGCAGTGAGGCGTCGATGCGCTACGCGTTTGAGAAGAGGGGGATGTTCGCCCCGCTGGCCGGAGCGAGGGCGCTGTCAAGCAACGCGACGATCAGCTCGGCGACATCGCCGGGTGTGAGGCCGGGACGCAGCGCGGGATTGGCCTGACGCATCATCGGGGTGTCGACGGCGCCCGGACTTACGCAAATCGCGCTGATGCCATCCTCCTTGCCCTCGGCTGCGATCGCCTCGGTCAGACCGATCACTCCGTACTTGGAGACGTTGTATGCGGCGAGCCCCGGGAACTTCTCGGTCGCGTAGACGCCGGAGAGCGAGCCGATGTTGACGATCCGCCCCTCGCCGGACCGGCGCATGGCAGTGAACGCTGCCCGGCAACAGAGAAACGAGCCGGTGAGGTTGACATCGAGCGTTTCTGCCCACGTCTCCGGCGTTATCTCCGCGAACGGCTCCGACTTCAGTGCCCCGGCCGCGCAGACGAGAGCCCCGAGACTCCCCATCCGCTTCCGCGGCCGCGAAAAGGCGCTCGACTTCGTCAGCATCGCTCACGTCCGTCGGCACCGGCGTCGCCTCGCCACCGCTGTCGCGGATGCGTCCGGCGACCCCGTCGAGGGCCCCGCCGTCGCGGGCGGCCAGGACGACGTGAGCGCCGGCCGCCGCCATCGCCTCGGCGGTGGCGGCGCCGATCCCCCGGCTGGCCCCCGTGACCACCGCCAACCGTCCCGCAAGCCAATGCCTCGACTCAACCACGGGCTGCGGCCCCGGCACCAGCGCCGACTGCTCGCCGGTACAGCTGCTCGTGAGCGTCGAGACTGCGCTCGAGATCCAGGTTGCGTTCGGCATGGGCGCGGCATTCCGAGCGCGATAGTCCGGTCGTCCTTCTGACAGCATCGGCCGCGGCGTCGATGTCGTCGGGAGCGACGAGGAAGCCTGTCAGCTCGTCGACGATCACCTCGCCGAGTGCGCCGCGGTTGAAGGCGACGACGGGGGTCCCGCACGCCTGCGCTTCAGCGGCGACCATCCCGAACGGCTCCTCCCACCTCGCCGGGCAGAGAACGACGGCCGCGCGAGCCATTGCCTCCCAGAGAGACGGTCGCGGCACAGCTGGATGAACTCTGACCCCTGGCTCGGCCCGCCGCGGGTCGATCCGCTCTCGCGCGTATTCGGCGTCGTAGCTGTCGCCGTAGAGATCGATGCGGACTCCCGCCGCCTGGGCGATGTCGATCGCCTCGGCTGCCCCCTTCTCCGGGCTCAACCTGCCGGCGAAGACGGCGCCATCCCCTCCTGCCGGCGACCAGTTGATCAGCCCTGTCGGCACGGAAGGCGGGAGGATCGCGTCGACCGGGACGACCCGGCGCCAGGCGTCGGCCTGGAACACGGACACGCCGGCAACCGTCGGCGGTGTGTCGGACCGCGCCGCCTGACGAAGCGCGGCGGCGACCGCGTCTTCCGGGGGTAGGTGGAGCGTGTGCACGACCGGCGCGTCCAGCGCGGTGGCGAGGCTGATCGCGGGCGCGTCGAAGGCGTGGTTGTGGATGACGTCGTATCGGTCGTCACGCACAGCGGCGTAGACGCGGGCGAACGCGCTCTCGGCCGCGGCCGGCTGGCGAGCGGCGGCGCCGGAAGCCCGGTAGAGCGTGGCACTCAGCGACCGGTGATCGACCCCGGTATCGATGACCGGTACGCCCGGCACGTCCGATCCGGAGGCGGCGTAGAGGTGCACCTCGTGACCTCTGTCGATAAGCCCGCGCGCGAGGTCGGAAACGAATGCCTGTGACCCACCACGCTGCGGCTCGCGGATCGGTGCAACGAGCGGCGCGATGATCGCGATCTTCATCGCGCGATCACCTTGAAGGCGAGGTCGCGCGGCGGGTTGATCCCCAGCAGCTCGTACGGAACCCGCCTCTCGCCGAGACGACGGACCTCCGCGACCGCGCTCGGATAGAAGACCTCGGCCAGCTCAGCCGCCTCTTCGTGAGTGGCGAACTCGACGAACATCTCGCCGGAGAAGCTCACGTATCGGTAGCCGATGGGCGGCGAGCCAGTCGACGTTGTTCGGCCAGACGATGACGACGCGGCCACCCGGCCGGCAGACCCGCTCCATCTCCGCCAGGCCGGGCTCGCCGCCATGCCCGCTGGCGGGGGTGAGAGCCGAGCATGCGACAACCAGGTCGGCGCAGTCGTCGGTCACGGGCAGGTCGTCGAAGAAGCCGTGGGATCACCCGGACGCGATGCCGATGGTCCGCCGCTGAAAGCTTTCGATTGAGGAGCTGGCGCAGGGGCGCCGCGGGTTCGACCGCAACGACCTCCTCGCGCCCGGTCGATCAGCTCGAGCGTCAGCCGACCCGTGCCCGCGCCGACCTCGACGATCCGCTCGACGCGGTCCGGCAGCCACTCAAGCACGCCGGGGTGGAGCCGCTCCGCGCTGACGAGCCGGTCGTAGAGCTCCGGTTCGAGCCGGTACAGCAGCTCCCAGGCCAAGGCGACGTCGATTTGCGGATCGCTGCCCCCTTGCGGAACGAACCGTCTCGCCTCGTCTCGGGTGAGGACGCCGAGGTCCGCAGCTGGTGTATCGCCTTCGCACCTCCCGGCCCCGCCGTGGCGGCGTCTCAGCCGTGATCACCAACTTCGGCCCAGTTCTTGTCGGTCTCCCACAGGCGGACCGAGCGCAGCAATCCCATCCGGGAGCTCCGAGCGGATCCTCTCCCAGAACGCCAGGGCCAGGTTCTCGGCGGTCGGGATGCGCCCCTGCAGCCACGGCACATCGGTATTCAGGTTGCGGTGGTCCACGTCCTGGATGACCCGCCGACGGATGATATCCGAAAGCTGTTTCAGGTCGATGACGTAGCCGGTGGCGTCTTGGATCTCGCCGGCCACGACGACCTCGAGGACGTAGTTGTGCCCGTGCAGATTCGCGCACTTCCCGAACAGACGCCGATTCTCCTCGTCGGATCTGCCCGGGTCGCGCAGCTCATGAGCCGCATTGAACGACTCACGTCGGCTCACCAGGACGGTGGTCGAGCTGGCCTTTGGCTTTCGGTCGGCGACGGCCGTATCCGTGTCTGTCAGATCGTGAGACGCCACAGCGCCTCTCCTAACTCATAGACCCGTACGATCGTACTTCTTCCCTCTCGCCGAGCGGAGCACTGATAGGAGGACACCCGTGGGACTCGAGGAGCTGAGGAACGTGCTGCAGAGCACGAGCGTGATCGAGCTCACCGTCACCGGTCGAAGATCCGGTCGCGAAAGCACCCGCCCCGTCTGGTTCGTCGAAGGAGGCGAGAAGCTCTTCCTGCTTCCGGTCGGCGGATCGGACAGCAACTGGTACAAGAACCTGGTGAAGACGCCGGCGATCGGCCTGGCCGCCGATGGGGCGGAGTTCCGCACCGACGCGAAGCCGATCGAGGATGCCGCCGCCGTGGACGACGTCGTCGAGAGATTCCGAGCCAGGTACGGCGCCGATCAGGTCAAGGCCTATTACCCGAAGCTCGACGCCGCGGTCGAGGTTCCGCTCACCTGAGCTTGTCCCGATTGAGGCTCAGAGGTTCGTTCCTTGGCGCGGGCCGGCCCGCTCAGATCGCTCGCGACCAGGCTCTACGATGAGCCGCCGGGCCCCGATAGCTCAGCTGGATAGAGCGACTCCCTCCTAAGCATCTCCGCGCCGTGCCTGGCCGTGCCTGGCGGGAGCGGGTAGATACCGCCCGATTAGGAGCGATCCGAGGCGATTTGGGCAGAAATAGGGGCTTCTGCCCAAAGAGGTGTGATCTTCATAAACCGCTGCTCGTGAGTATCCGGTTCCCTCAGGTGTGCCGTTCTGACGCGGGCGCTGCCCTCTCGCCAGCGCCGTGAACCGCCGCTGGCCAAAGAGCCCTGAGATCCCGCTGCAACCCGGTTCTGGCGCCCTTCCGGGCGGCAGCGCTGGGCCGAGCGTCCCGCAGCCGCTAAACATCTCCGGCGTCGAAGGACAGCCTGATGCAACCGGATACTCACGACCGCTGCTTTTGCATGGAAAGCAGCACCGTTGGCGAGATACTGCGTGGGCACTTTTGGGGTTGACACACCGCTCTGAGTCGGAATAGGGTCTTTTCCAGCCTAGTTCTGGTCTTGTCTACGGAGGGAGAACAGTGACCCGGAGGCTCCATTTCCTCGCTGCTCTTGTCGCTTCATGCTGCGCTTTGCTCGCGTTCGCATCCCTCGGATCGGCCCAGTCGCTGCTCTACGGGGCCAACGGGGCGGGCAACAACCCCTCGAACCTCTTCATCCTCAACCCATCCAACGGGGGCGTCGTCCGAACTGTAGGGCCGATCGGGTTCGGGGTAACCGGGCTCGCCATCGATCCGACCACGGGGACGCTCTACGGGGCGACGGGTCGAAACACCGGGCCAGGGACGGGGCCCAATCCGGGCTCGCTGATCACGATTAACAGGACGACGGGCGCTGGCATCTTGGTTGGGGATCTGCGCCCCAACACTGACGTGGTCGCCGACCTCACCTTCACGCCGGACGGGCAGCTGTATGGCTGGCTCGAGCCCAGCAGCACTACTGCTGATGATCTGGTGTCGATCAACAAGGCGACCGGAGCGGCGACCATAGTCGGCGACTCTGGCCTGAGCACCTATGGCTCCGGCCTGGCCTCCAATTCGGCGGGCGTCCTGTACTTCGCCGGCGAGGGCGAGAGCGAGGCGCTGCGAACCGTCAATCGCACCACGGGTGCAACCACCGTGGTGGCCACTCTGAATGGGGACGCCGTCCTCCAGCGGGGGATCTCGGCGCTCGCGTTCGACCCTTCGGGGACGCTCTTCGGCACCCGGCTCCCGAGTGACTCTCCCCCATTCAACAGCGACCTCATCACGATCAACACCAGCACCGGAGCAATCACCTCCAAGGGTCCGTCCGTCGATCGCCTGGATGCGATCGTCTTCACGCCGGCCCGCAGCGTGGTCCTCAAGAAGAAGCTCAAGAACCATGGGCAGAAGGTCCGCCTGTTCGGCCAGATCACCGACCCAGGGGACCCTGTCTGCACCGCCGGCCAGACGGTCCAGATCCAAAGGAAGAAAAAGAAGTTCAAGAACTTCCGGACCCTGACGACCGACCAGACCGGCAAGTTCTCCACGAAGACGAAGGTGAACCAGACCTTCAAGTACCGCGCCTTCCTGCCTGAAAGCAATGCCTGCGACGACGTGACGTCGACGGTCAAGAAGGTTAAGAAGAAGAAGTAACGCTACGCAGGGTGGACGACCTGACGTTTGGCGGCGGCAAGGTCGTCCGATTGGATATGTACGCGAGCAAAGGCCGAATCCTTCGGCTCGCGGGAGGATGGCTGGACCCGGCAGAAAGCCGAGGAGGAGTTGCAGAACGTCCTCGCCGATGTGCGGCGGGGAATCTGGCTGCCGCCTGAGCGGCGGCGAGGAGAGCCGGAGGAGGCGAGGCCCGAGCCGAGCTTCCACGAGTTCGCCTCGGAGTGGATCGCGGTGCGGCAGCCGGAGCTTGCGGCCAAGACCGTCGCGGGCTATCGCTGGGCGCTGGAGCTTCACCTGCTCCCGGAGTTCGCCCGGATGCGGCTCTCGGAGATCACCGTCCAGGCCGTTGACCGCTACAAGTCCGCGAAGGCCCGCGAGGGCCGCCTCGGCCACGCGCAGATCAACAAGACGTTGAAGGTGCTGGCGATGATCTTGGAGACGGCGCAGGAGTACGGCCACCTGGACCCCAACCTCCGCAACCCCGCCAGCGGTCGCCGCCGCCGATTGAAGGAGCCGAAGCCGCGACGCACCTGGGTCGAGCCGGAGCAGCTGCCGAGCCTGCTGGACGCCGCCGACCCGAACCTCCGCCCGATCCTCGCCACCCTGGCGGGGGCGGGCCTGCGGATCGGGGAGGCGGTCGCGCTTCGGTGGCGCGACGTGAACGTCGCCACCGGCACGATCACCGTCCGAGAATCGAAGACCGACGCTGGGACTGGCCGCGAGGTAGACCTCCCGCTGGGCCTCGCCGACGAGCTACGGGCGCACAAGGCCCGCTGCCGGCGGACGGGGCCGAGCGAGCGCGTCTTCGTCAACCGCAGCGACCGACCCCAGACGATCCGCAACGTCGAGGCGCGGATCAAGACGGCGATCGGCGGGGCGAACCTCCGGCTGGAGGAGCTGGGGATCGAGCCACTCGAGCGAGCGGGTCACCCCGCACTCGCTGAGGCGGACCTACGCCAGCCTCCGGTTCGCGAAGGGCGACGATTCGGTCCAGGTGGCCGAGCAACTGGGCCACACTGACGGGGCCTTTTCCCAGTCGGTCTACGCGAAGGCCGTCAAGCGACGCCAGCGGCTCTCCGGCAACTACCTGATGGAGTTCGACCGCGCCCTCGATTGGGCAGAAATGGGCAGAAACCCCGATTTGGTCGATACGCTGGACCCGTTGGCTGACGCCGCCGACTCGCCGGAAATGGCGGATTTGCAGCGGAAACCGAGCACTCCGCCCCGATAGCTCAGCTGGATAGAGCGACTCCCTCCTAAGGAGTAGGCCCCAGGTTCGAATCCTGGTCGGGGCGTTCGTGGTTTGCAGGGGTTTGCTCGCGCTTCGGCGGGCCTACTCTCTGCCGCTGCGCTGGCTCAGGCACGGCGTGGGTACGAAATGGGTACATCGTTTGGCCGACCCTGCCCTTTCGCGCCCGCTCCGGATTTGAAAGGCTCACGACCAGATGGCGGACACGGTCGGCCAGGCGATGAGTGCGGTGGAGGCTTACTGCGAGTCCCGCGTGCCGGAGGATCTGCGCGATGAGATGCGGATCGAGTGCACTCGACGCGGTAAGTCGATCACGATCGTCGAGCGGCGTCCTCCCTGGAATCCGGACTTTGGTTCCGAGTGGAGTTCGGTCAAAGTCGCGCAGCTCAGATACGAGGAGCCGGCCGGGACGTGGACGCTCTACTGCTCGGACAGCAACGGCCGTTGGCACCGGTTTGATCAGGCTGCCCCGACCAGGACTGTCAAGCCGTTGCTCGGCATGATCGAGGCCGACCCCACCGGCATCTTCTGGGGCTGAGGCCGCCGCCGGCGCGTTCCCGGTTCAGCGCCATCCGGTCGGCCCGCAACCATCGGCGCCGTGGCCAGGTTTCCGTCACTCAAGGCTCGAGCGCTGCTCCGGGTGCTGACCCGGGAGCCACTCGGCTACCAAGTGGTTCGTCGTTCAGGATCTCACCGCAGGATGGAGGCGCCCGGCCGGCCGCCGATCACCTTCAGCTTCCAGATCGCCAGACGATTCGGCCAAACACCGTAAAGCGGATCCTCTGCGACCAAGTCGGCCTCAGTGAGGACGAGGCCCTGAAGCTACTCTAGGAGACGAGCGATGGATCAGATCCGCATCATCTACGAGCAGGATGAGGACACGTGGGTGGCGACGTCACCCGAGGTGCCCAATTGGACGGTTGTGGGCGACAGCTATGAGGAGGCGCACCGGCTCGCCGAGGAGGGCGTGCGCTTCGCCCTCGACCGCGATGACGTGGAGCTCAAGCATTTCGTCCCGGCCCCAGCTGTGTAGACGTGGCATCAGGGAGGCCGCGAGCCGGCGTGGCCAAGAGCGGGAACATGGGTACAAAATGGGTACATCAGGTCGGGATCGAGCGGGTTCTCGCGGGTAAGCGGATCGGCCAGAAATCGCTGAATTGCAGGACTTTCGTGCCCGACCGTACCCGGGGGTTTTGCCCCGAACCGCCTCCTAAGGAGTAGGCCCCAGGTTCGAATCCTGGTCGGGGCGCTGCTAGTTCGAGAGCGGGTCCGGCGATCTTCAGGCTTCGGCCACCGGAGCGCCGTTTGCCGTCCACTTCACATCGACGTTGCCTCGAACGGCGTTGGAGTAGGGGCAGACGTGAGTTGCGGCCCGGACCAGATCGACCGCTTGATCCTGATCGTCGATCGACGGCAGGGTGACGGCGAGTTCCGCAGCGAGCTTGAAGCCCCGTTCCTCGTTGGGCTCAAGCATCACCTTGGAGTCGATCTCGACGTCATCGACCTCTTTGGCCTCCAGCTTCTCACGCCGGGCGACGGCGCCAAGGGCACTCTCGAAGCAGGCGGCCCAGCCGACGGCGAACAGCTCCTCGGGGTTTGTACCGCCTCCCTCGCCGCCCATCTCGGTAGGCACCCGCAACTCGACGTCCAGGGCTCCGTCCGATGTCCGGCGTGCCCGTGCTCCCGGCCGCCCGTCACCTGCGCCTCGGCGGTGTAAAGCACCCTGTCGCTTGTCCGGGTCGGGCTCATGGTTCGCTCCTTCCGCTTGTGGGTGCACCGTCTGTATTGACGGCCACCTGAATGGTGGTTCGATCGGGGCCGAACTGTCATCGGCCCCGCGGCGCATCTTTCCCTACCCCACGGGGAGTACATGCGTCCGTGGGGCCCCTGATCCGAAGCAGCTCCCGCCCCACGCCCCATGTGAACGCGCCGACTGATATTCGTTCCCGGGTGATTTCCACCGTCGCAGTGGGGACCGATGGGTCCGCGACCGCCGCCGAGGCCGTCAAGCAGGCCGCTGAGTTCGCGCGCCGCTTCGATGCGAAGCTGGTCCTGCTCAGCGCCTTCAAGGAGGGCGCCCCGCCTACGACGGGCGCCGATGAGGCCGAGTGGGCCTATAGCCCGGCCGCGCAGGTGCGAGAGATCCTGTCCCGCACCGAGAGCGAGTTGAACGACCAGGGAATCGAATGCACCACGGTGGTGGACGAGGGCGACCCGGCCGATGTGCTGGTGCGCCTCGCCGACGACTGCGGGGCCGACGTGCTGGTGATCGGCAACAGGGGGATCGAGCGCCGAGTGTTGGGCAGCGTCCCGAAGACGATCACCCAAAAGGCCGGCTGCTCGGTGTTCGTCGTCAAGACCACCTGAGACCTGGCTGGCGGCCTAGGCCAGGCGCCGCTCGTCCACCTCCCGGGCGCGCCAGGTGTGGAAGCATTTGCCGGTGAACTCCTCGCTCACCGGTGAGGTGTCTTCCCAGCGGCGCAAGAAGAATTCAAGCGGGTGTGCGCATCATCTCCTCGGCGCTCGGGTGCCCCTGGAGGATCGGTAGGTACGTCTGCAGTACCCCGACCAACTCGTCGTCCGTGAGCGATTCGGCGCGCATCGGAGTCGGCACTCTAACGGGGGCGCCTGCTCTCGCTCGCGGCCAGATGCCGCTCGAGGCGGCGGTTGTAAGGCTCGCCGGCGCTGGGGATGGTGTGGCCGCGGCCCGGGATCACCGCCCGCTCGGCGACGAGGCGCTCGGCGACGACGTCGCAGACCTTCTCGAACACGGTCGAGTGGCCGCCCGAGATCACCAGCGCCGGGAAGCCCGCTCGGGCGAGGCGATCGAGTGGGATCTCGGCTTCCCACGGAGGGCGCTCCGACTTCAGCAGCCGAGCCCCCTGGGCGAGCCAGTCGGGGAGCTGGTCGGGCGTCTCGTTCGCCGAGCCGACCCCGGAGCGGAAGAGGCGGAGGAAGACCTCCGGCGGGATCGACTCGGGATCGCGGTAGAGGGTGTTGCCGTTCTCGATCATCGCGTCTACCTCGGGATCGCCGGCTGCGAGCCGGAGGGCGCCGGGCTCGGAGACGGTCAGCGAGCGCACCGCCCCCGGCCGCTCGGCCGCGACGAGCAGCGCGATCACCGCGCCGTAGGAGTGCCCGACCAGATGAGCGCCGTCGCCTAGGAGCTCGGCGAACAGCGGCGCCTCGGCCTCGAAGTCGCCCCGCTCGAGCGGTGGGCTGCCGGCGAAGCCGGGGCGGCTGGGGAGGATCAGCGTCCACCGCTCGGCGAGCGGCAGCTGCTTTCGCCAGGTGCGCTCCGCTCCGACCACGCTCCCGTGGACGAAGAGCACCGGCGGCCCCTGGCCGATCCGCTCCACCCCCAGCCAGCCGGAAGCGCCCGAGCTCACCCCCAAGACCCTACGATCCCCGGCGATGAAGCTGGTGATCCAGATCCCCTGCCTGAACGAGGAGGAGACCCTGCCGCGGGTGCTCGAGGAGCTCCCGCGCCAGGTCCCGGGGTTCGACCTGGTCGAGTGGCTGGTGATCGACGACGGCTCCACCGACCGCACCGCCGAGGTGGCGCGAGCCGGCGGGGTCGATCATCTCGTCCGCCTCACCAACAACAAGGGGCTCGCCGCCGCCTTCCAGGCGGGTCTGGACGCGGCGCTGAAGCTGGGCGCCGACGTGATCGTCAACACCGACGCCGACAACCAGTACCCGGGTGCCGACATCCCCCGGCTGGTGGAGCCGATCCTCGCCGGGCGCGCCGACATGGTGGTCGGCGACCGCCAGGTGCGCAACGTCGAGCACTTCAGCCCGGCGAAGCGGCTGCTCCAGCGGCTGGGGAGCTGGGTGGTGCGGCGGGCGTCGGGGACCAGCGTCCCCGACACCACCTCGGGCTTTCGCGCCTATAACCGCGAGGCGGCCCTCGGGCTGATGGTGGTCTCGAACTACACCTACACCCTGGAGAGCCTTGTGCAGGCGGGGAAGATGCTGGTCGCGATCGAGCACGTTCCCACCGAGAGCCAGCCGGTCGCGCGCCGGTCGCGACTGCTCGGCTCCACCTCCTCCTACGTGCGCCGGAGCGCCGTCGGCCTCTTCCGCACCTACGTCCTCTACGAGCCGCTCCGGGTGTTCATGGTCCTGGCGGCGCTGTTCTTCGGTGCCGCGCTCGCCGCCTGGAGCCCGTTCCTGCTCGACTGGATCCTCCACGGCGACCGGAGCGGCCACATCCAGTCGCTGATCCTGGGCGCGGTGCTCTTCCTCGCCTCGGTGCAGATGTTCGCGCTCGGGATCATCGGCGAGGCCCTCGCCGGCCAGCGGGTGATCGCCCAGCGGATCTTCGAGCGGGTGCGGCGTCTGGAGCTTGAGTCCGGGGTGGCGCCCTCGCACTACGAGCCCGGCGCCATCCGGGCCGGCGGCGAGCGGTTTCGGGTCGAGACGCTGGACCCGTTCGGCCGATGAGCGCGACTGAGACGGAACACCGGGCCGGCGAGAGCGGCGGCAACGTCTACGACAAGTACTCGACGCTGCACCCGATCGAGCGCCGCCTGGTCAGCGGCTTCCTCGCCCAGCTCGAGGAGCTGGTCGAGCGAACCGGCGCCCGCGAGGCCCATGAGGTCGGCTGCGGTGAGGGCGAGCTGGCGCTGCGGCTGGCGGCGCGGGGCCTGCGGGTGCGGGGATCGGACGCGTTCGCCGAGGTGATCGGCGAGGCGCGGCGGCGGGCGGCGGCCGCCGGCGCCGAGGTCGACTACGAGGTGAAGCCGGTGGAGGAGCTCGAGCCAGAGCGGGATGCCGCCGAGCTGGTCCTCTGCTGCGAGGTGCTCGAGCACCTCGAGGACCCGGACGGCGCCCTGGACGTGCTCGCCGCGCTCGGCCGGCCGTGGGTGATCGTCAGCGTCCCGCGCGAGCCGCTCTGGCGGGCGCTCAACCTGTCGCGGCTCAAGTACGTGCGGGACCTCGGCAACACCCCGGGCCACCTCGGCCACTGGTCGCGGGGCGGCTTCCTCCGCTTCCTGGAGCGGCGGCTCGAGGTGATCGAGGTGCACAGCCCGCTCCCGTGGACGATGGCCCTCTGCCGCACGTAGAATCGCGCGCTCGTGAACCGCCTCCCCCTTCTCACGGGTCGCGCTGTCGCGCGCCCTCGCATTATCGCCGCGCTCCGGGCCCGCCCGGGCGTCGCAGCGATCGTCGCCCTCGGGGTCGCCTGGGGGCTGACGATGCACTCGACTGGGTGGGCGCAGCTCGGCCACTACGCGCAGGTGCGCGGATTCGCCCACGGCCAGGCTGAAATCGACCAGTGGCAGTGGGAGACCGGCGACAAGGCCTGGGTCGACGGCCACTTCTATTCGGTCAAGTCGCCCGGGGTCGCGGGACTCTCGCTGCCGTTCTACCTGGCGCTGGAGAACACCGTCGGGCCCCAGCTGTCCCGGGCCGCCACCGAAAATGCCCGCCGCAGCGACTTCCCCCGCTGGGCCCCCGACGGGCCGACCCCGATCGAGAACTACGGCTACATCCGCGAGCGCGGCGAGCGGGTCGAGGCCCAGATCGAGCAGGGAGCGCCGATGATCTGGGCGCTGACCCTGATCGTCGCCGTGATCCCGGCGGTCCTCCTCCTGCTCGGGGTGCGCTGGGCCGCCGACCGGCTCGAGCCCGGCTACGGCACCGCCGCCGCGGTCACCCTGGGGCTGGCGACGATCGTGATGATCTTCGCCTCCGAGTACTTCTCGCACGTGATCTCGGCCGCGCTCGGCTTCGGCGCCTTCATGCTCCTGATGCGGGAGCGGGAGGGCCCGCCGAGCCTCCGGCTGGTGGCGGGGGCCGGGCTGCTCGCCGGGCTGGCGGTCACCTTCGAGTTCCAGGTCGGCCTCGTCGGGCTGATCCTGTTCGCGTATGCCCTTGCCCGCTCGAGCGAGCGGCTACGGCGGGCGCTCGCCTACGGCGCCGGCGCGATCTGCGGGGCCCTGCCGATGCTCGCCTTCAACTTCTGGGCGTTTGGGAACCCGCTGGAGCTCGCCTACGGGAGCGCGGTCGAGTATCCGGGGCTCAGCGGCCACGACGAGCTGGGGCTGAACAGCGACGGGATCTTCGGGATCACCGCACCCCGACTGGACAGCGCCGGCGAGATCCTGTTCGCCAGCCGCGGTCTGCTCACCCTTACCCCCATCGTTGTGATGGCGGTCGTCGGCGTGGTGCTGATGCGCCGCCGCGGGCACAGGGCCGAGGCCAACACGATCGCGGCAATCGCGGTTGCCTACTTCATCTACAACTCGGGTTACTGGCTGCCGATGGGCGGCGGCACGCCCGGCCCACGCTTCCTGATCCCGGCGCTGCCCTTCCTCGCGGTCGGGCTTGCCTTCGCCTACCGGCGCCTGCCGGCGCTCACCCTCGGCCTCGCGATCCCCTCGGCGGTGACCATGGCTGCGGCGTACTTCACCTATCCGCTGCTCGGCACCCAGGGCGCCGGGGTCTGGGGCGACTGGCTGCTCGACGGCCATCTGGAACAGACGGTGCTGACGACCTTCGGGGTGACCAACGTCTTCCTCGCCGCCGCCCCGGTGGTGGCGGCAATGGCGACGGCGGTGGTGCTGGCCTGGCGCGCAACCCCCGGCCTCAGGGTCGGCGACCTCCGAGTGCCTGCGGCGGCCCTCGCCGCCTGGGCGGTGGTCTCGGTGGTCGGGCCGACGATCGCCGACAGCCCGCACACGCCGCTGAACGGCGACGACCTCTCCCTGCTCTGGCTGGTGATCGCCGCCGCGGCGATCTCGCTGCTGTCGCTCGGGATCCTCCGCCGACGGCAGCTTGATCAGTCGGCTCCCGCCGAGCCGGTGGTGCCGGAGCGGGCGCTCGGCCCCGCGCCGGCGCTGGGCGAGCGCAGCTCGTAGACGACCAGCCCTCCGGGCAGCTCGCGCCGGCTCAGCGGCAAGCCCTCGATCGGGGCGGAAGCGGCGAATGCCTGCGGGGTGCCGGCTGCGCGGTCGGTGTGGAGGACGACGCTGCGGACGCCGAGTTCCCGCAGCCGCTCGACCGTGGCGGCGTTGGGGAAGCCCGCCATCTCGTCGATCAGGTCCTCGATCCGATCGGGAATCGTGCTGGCGCGCCCGTTGACGATCTTCGGGAACCCGTCGGTGGACCAGAGCAGGTAACGGCGGTTGTCCTCAGGACGCTCGGCCGGGAGATGGAGCTGCGGAGCCGGAACCGCCGCGGTTGACGCCGGCGGGTAGGGGGCCGGGGGCTGGTCCTGGTCGTCGAGTGGATCGAAGGGCAGGCCGCGGCCCTCGACCACGATCGCCAACACCAGGACCGCCGCAGCCGCGGCCAAGGTGCGCGCTCCCAGGCCACGTCGCCCGAGGCCCCTCAGCGCCGACTCGGCGCCCGCGGCGGCAAGCAGAGCAAGACCCAGCGAGGAGAAGGTGACGAGGCGGCCGGGGGTACGGATCGCATCCCAGCCGGGGAGCAGCTCGTAGAGCACCCGGTAGGGCCAAAGCAGCCCGCCCTCCTCCCGGAAGCCGAGCGCCAGCACCGAGATCGCTAGAACCGCTGCGCCGAGGCCGATCCGAAGACGGCGGTCGAAGCTCGCCGACCAGAGCCCGGCGATCGCCAGGCCGACGATCAGCAGGCCGGGGAAGAGCGTCTTCTCCGGCACTTCCTCGAGGTCGTCGCGGATCGAGGAGGTGGCGGCGCCCCAGACGAAGTTCTCGTCGGGCGCGGTGAGGAAAACCGTGGTCGGGCCGGAGAAGGCGGCGACCGTCGCGGGCGAGCGCTTGGCCTCGGGGTTCTCGTCGGCGACGCGGAAGTAGGGGCGGGCAATCAGCCCGGCGACCACGACGAAGAAGACGAGCCCGGCCGCCCCCGCCGCCAGCAGGCGACGGTCGAGCGGGGGCCGGCCGCGTCGCCACCAGACGACGACGGCAGCCACTACCCCGCCCCCGAGCAGGTAGGCGAGCGGCAGGCCAAGGGCGAAGCCGAGCGAGAGCTGCCAGCCGGCGACCAGCCAGGCGGCGAACAGCCACCACGGGTTTCGCAGACGCACCCCGCGTACCCCGAGCGCCAGGCAGAGCGGGATCCCGCCCGAGGAGATCACCTGCAGGTGCCCGTCCTGCTCGAGCCGGAAGGGGGCGAAGGCATAGGCGGCGCCCGCCACCGCCGCTCCCGCCGGGCCAAGTCCGAGCTCTCGCGCCAGCAGATAGGCGCCGAAGAAGGCGAGCGCGTAAGCGAACAGGAAGAGGAGGTCGTAGCGAACGACCGCGTCGTGCGGCCCCGAGCCGATCAACCCGGCGGGCGCGTAGCCGATCAGGGCGTCCCCGTAGGCGAGCGAGTCCTCGACCGGCCAAAACTGGTTCGCCTGGAAGAAGTGGAGCGGCTGGTGGGCGAGGGCATGTCCCCCCCAGGCCGCCTGCCAGGCCTGAACCAGCGGGTCGCCCAGGTCCTTGGGGATATCGGTCCCCAGGTTGAGGATCAGCGGCCAGTTCATCACCACCGAGAGCAGGCAGGCGCCAACCGCGACCAGCAGCAGCTCGCGCCGGCTCAGCTCTCGTCGGCCGCCCATGAGGCGGGCATCCTCGCAGGGCGAGGTCTACGATCAGGTCATGGTCACTGCCCTGATCGTGATCGGGGTCATCCTCTTCCTGGCGCTCGACGCCTACGTACTCGCCCGGGTGTTTGGGGCCAGGAGGAGCGCCGGCGACTACGGCGGCTTTGCCCTCCCCGGCGAGATCACCGTCACCGTCCCCGCCGGCAAGCTGAAGATCTCCTACCAGGAGTCCTACAAGGCGAGCGGCACCGCGGACACGATCGACTTCGGCGTCCCTGAAAAGCTCGAGGTGAGAGTGACCTCGGCGGACGGCCAGGCAATGGAGATGAAGGGACCGGGCTTCCGCGGGATGGGCTCCTCGCTCGACACCGGCAGCAACTGGAGCCGGGCACTGGTCGGCACGGTGGAGATCAGTGCCCCCGGCTCCTACACCGTCACCGCTGCCCCCGCGCTCCCGGACGCGGTCGAGCCCCAAATCCTGGTCGGCAAGTAGCCCGCTCAGCCTTGATCACGGTCGGGGCGCTCCGGGTAGAGCTCGTCGATCGTGATCAGTGGCCGGTAGTGGATTCCCTCGGCGGCGGCCTCGATCGCCTCGCCGCCGCCCGCCAGCCGGTCGACGACCGAGACTACTCCGGCGATCTGCAGTCCCTCCTCGAGGATCCTCTCGATCACCTTGACCGTCGACCCACCGGTGGTGACTACGTCCTCGACCACAAGGCAGCGGCTGCCGGTCTCCAGCACCGGGCCCTCGATCCAGCGCTGCAGCCCGTGCTCCTTGCGCTCCTTTCGGACGAAGAAGGCGACCAGATCCTCGCCGGCCTGCGCCCCGATCGCCGCGGTGGCGAGGGGATCGGCGCCCATCGTCATCCCGCCGACGGCGGCCGCGGCGCGCCAGCCGGCCTCGGCGGCGAGCAGCTCGCCGACCGCCCGGAACCCTCGCGGCCGCAGCAGCGCCCGCTTCGCGTCGACGTAGTACTCGGCGGCCTCGCCGCTGGTCAGGGTGACCTCGCCGATCACCAAGGCGTGCTCGCGGAGCTCTTCGAGCAGCGTCTCGCGGGCTTCATCCAGGTCGGCGGCCATCGCGGACCGCATCCTATGGATCAGTAGGCCGCAAAAGCCGAGCAGATCAGGGACGCGGTCTCCACCTACACGTAGGTGTGCATCGGATCCCCGAGGTCAATCCAGTTGTAGATGAACCGACTGAACTGGATCGGGTTCCGAACGCAACCGTGGCTGGCCCTGCCGTTCGGCACGGAGCTGTAGCCGTGCGTCGCGTAGCCGCCGATGAAGTAGACCGAGTAGTACATGCTCTTCGAGTTGTAGCCCGGCTGTTTCAGATAGAAGTGGTAGTTGCCGAGCACCGTCGGGGTGCCGCCGGTCCCGGTGGAGACGTGAAAGGTGTGCACCGGAGTCTTGCCCTCGACCAGGGCCATCACCTGCTTCGAGATGTCGACCTCGACGTGGCGGCCATCCTCGAAGCGGGGCTGGAAGGCGCCCTTGCCCTGGAGCAGGGTGCGGAAGATCGAGGGCTTGTAGGCCTCGCTCCAGCTCATCCCGTTGACCTTGCGGAAAGCCTTGATCGCGAGGTGCGTCCCGCTCGTCACCCGGGGGCCGTTGGTGCCGGTGTGGAAGCCCTGGGCCTGGAGTGAGCGGTTGAAGAGCTTGGCAATAGGCCCCTTGCTGAGGTGCTTGGGGACGGCGACCCTGAAAGTCTGCGGGGCCGAGCGCTTGTCTCCGGCGCTTGCGGTGGCCGAGTAGGCACAGCAGGCGTTGATGAAGAAGGGGACCGCGAAGCTCCCGTTGGCCTTCGGGGTGACCTTCTTGCTGACGACCTTGCGGCCGCTGGCGGTGACCTCGAGCGTCACCTGCTCGCCCGGCGCGAAGCCGGGCACCTGGCCGCTGGCGGTGATCTTGTCTCCCACCCCGGGCCGCTTCGGGCCATCGAGCGCCAGGCTCGGCGGGCCGCTGGCGGCGGTTGCCGACGTCGCCGTCATCCCGAGCAACAGGCCCGCAATCGCGGCAAGCAGCGCAAAGCGTCTCCCGGTCCCTAGATTCACGACCGCGGGATTGTGCCTGACTGCGGGGACACCTGCAGCGTCAAGCGAGCAGCTTCACCCGAAGCGCCCGAACCGGAACAGTGAAGAGTGCGGCGCTGACCACCAGCAGCCATGCCGTGTGGATCGCGATCTGGAGCGCCTCGGGCCCGGTCGCAAGCCCTCGGGTGATCTCGACCAGGTGGTAGAGCGGGGTGATCCAGGCAACGACCTCGACCCAGCCGGGCAGCTGGTTGAAGGGGAAGAAGATCCCCGAGAAGAGGAACATCGGGGTGATCCCGAGGGTGAAGAAGTAGCTGTAGAGGTCGATCTTCGGGATCAGCGCGGTGAAGGTGTAGCCGATCACCGAGAAGCAGAGGCCGCCGAGGAGGACGAAGGGTGGGATCAGGATCGCCCAGGGCGAGGAGACCAGCCCGAAGATCGAGACGACGACGAGGACGACGACGCCGTAGACCGTCGCCCGGCTCGAGCTCCAGGCGAGATCGCCGGCGACCAGGTCCTGGACTTCGACCGGCGTCGAGAGCACGTTGTCGTAGAGGCGCAGCTCGTTCATCCGGAAGTAGACGTTGTAGGTCGTCTCGAAGGCCGCCGACCACATCGCCGCCGAAGCGATCAGCCCAGGGGCGATGAAGTCCTTGTATGGGATGCCGTTGATCGAGGCGATGTAGGTGCCGAGCCCGAACCCCATCGCCAGCAGGTAGAAGAACGGATCGAGGAAGGTCGGCAGGAGCGCCCCGCGCCACAGCTTCGAGAACACAGTGGCGTTGCGGAGCCAGACCGCCGCCGCGAACCGCGGCGCCGGGACCAGATCGCGCAGGGGGAGGCGCGGGCCTACGCCCGCGAAGCCTGGTTCCTTCAGCATCACCACTTGGTCATTCCGCCATCTCCTCGGCTTCGCCTCGGAGATATCGGGTTACAACGCCCGCCGATTGGCAACCTTGATCACTCACGGAGAGACCTTCCCGTCAGCCGGAGGAAGACGTCCTCGAGGGTGGCGCGGCGGACCATCGCCGAGTCGGTGGGGAAGCGGTCGTGGTCGAGCGAGCGCAGCAGCTCCTCGGCGTCGTCGGCGAACAGCGTGAGGGCGCCGTCGTGGAGCTCGTGCTCCTCGGCCCGCTGGCCGAGCGAGGCGAGCAGCTGCTCGGCATCGACGCCGTCGCCCAGGTCGAGCTCCAGCGCCTCGCGTCCGGCGTGCTCGCGGACGAGCGCGGGCGGCTCCCCCTCGGCGACGATCTTGCCCCCGTCCATGATCAGGAGACGATCGCAGAGGCGCTCCGCCTCCTCCATGTAATGGGTGGTGAGCAGCACCGTGACGCCGCGGCGGCGAAGCCGCTCCAGCGATCCCCAGACCGCCAGCCGCGCCTGGGGGTCGAGGCCGGTGGTCGGCTCGTCGAGGACGACCAGCTCCGGGTCGTTCATCAGCGCCCGGGAGACCAGCAGGCGCCGCTTCATCCCGCCGGAGAGCGCGTAGACGCGGTCGTCGCCGCGCTCCTCGAGGAGGGCGAACTTGAGCAGCTCGTCGGCCCGCGGCCCGGCCTCCTCCGGGTCGAGGCCGAAGTACCGCGCTTGCATGGTGAGGTTCTCGCGCACGGTGAGGTCGCCGTCGAGGTTCGTCTCCTGAGGGACGACGCCGATCCGCGACTTGATCCGCCGCCGCTCTCGGGTCGCGTCCATTCCGAGCACCTGGAGCTCCCCGCCGTCGATCGTCGCCAGCCCGTAGATCATCTTCATCGTCGTCGTCTTCCCGGCGCCGTTCGGGCCGAGGAAGCCGAAGCAGACCCCGGGCTCGACCTCGAAGTCGATCCCCGCCACCGCCACCCTGTCGCCGTAGCTCTTCCGCAGCCCCCGCGCCCGCACCGCGGGGCCGGGCGAGCGCCCGTTGCCGCCGGCCGCGGCCGTCATGAGACCACCAGCAGCGCCAGGCTGTTGTTGACCACGTGCGCGGTCACGCAGGGCCAGAGCGAGCCGGTCCGGTTGTAGAGCCAGCAGAGGGCCACCCCCAGCCCCGCCAGCGGGACCACCGCGGTCAGTCCGGTGGGAGCGTGGACCAGCCCGAAGATCAGGCCGACCATCACCGCCGAGGGCCACAGCGGCCAGCGCGAGCGGAGCCCGGCGAAGACGAAGCCGCGGAAGAAGAGCTCCTCGGTGACCGGCGCCACCACCGCGATCACCAGCACCGCGGAGATCGCGATCAGGATATTCGGGTCCCCGACCCCGAGCTGCCCGCCGATGTCCTCCTGCTCGGGCTTGAGGACCAGCGAGGCGAAGATCGCGGCGCCGATGTAGTAGACGAGCAGCGTCAGCAGGGCAAGGCCGAAGTCCTTGGGCACCGCCCGGCGCAGGCCGAGCCGCTCCAGCGCCGGCCGGAGCGGCTGAAAACGCCACTCCGAGGCGACCCCGATCGCGACGAACAGCAGGGAGAGCTCGAACAAGCCCTGGGCGGCGAGCAACGCGCCGTCGCTGCTCAGGTCCGGGTCGAAGGGAAGCACGAGAGCCGGGCTGATCAGGGCGATGGCGAACCCCGCCAGCATCAGCCAGAAGGTCTGGCTGAGCGTCCAGGGAACCGGGGCCAGCGCGCGCCTCGGCTCGGAAGGCAGGGAAGCGGGCGGCTGCTGCTGGGGAGCGACAGGGGCCGCGGCGCCGGCGATCGCGGCGGGACGACCGCCGGGGATCGTCTTCGGGGCCTTGCGGAGGACGACCGTCTTCGCCGCCTTGTCGCCGAGGCGCTGCTTGCGGGGACTGGCGGCGATCATTACCCAGCCGATCAGGAAGAAGTCGACCAGGCGGAGCAGGTTCCGAATGCTCGCCTGGCCGAAAGTGAGCCTGGGCGACCGATCGATCGCCCGTACCTCGATCCCGACGGCGTTCTTGCCGATCGTCTGCCCCCAGCGCCATTCACAGAAGGAGAAGTAGTTGAACCAGAGGGAGAAGTAGAGAATGATCGCGACCATCGCGGCCTCGGAGCTCCAGAGGTCCGCTGCGGCGACCACAAAGACGTAGATCCAGAGATAGAAGAGCAACCAGGTGAGGTTGTCGATCAGCGCCGCCAGCAGGCGGCGCGGCAGGGTCGCGTACTCGACGGCCTCGCTCCCGTTCATCTCAGAGATGCTCCTCGATCTCGGACAGGGAGGAGATGTCGCCCTCGCCGCCGTCGCGATCGAGCAGCAGCGCCCGGATCCCCGCCGCCCGCGCCCCGACCACGTCCTCCTCCCGGGTGTCGCCCACGTGCAGCGCCTCGGCGGGTTCGCAGCGGACCAGCTCGAGGGCGGAAACGAAGATCGCGGGGTCTGGCTTGGGCGCGCCGGCCTCCGCCGAGGAGACCGCGCCGTCGAGCAGCTCGGCGAGCCCGGCGCGCTCCAGCACCGTGCCGAGAGAGCAATCCCAGTTGGAGACCGCGGCGAGCCGCAGGCCACGCCCCCGTAGAGCGGTGAGGGCGGGGACCGCGTCGGGGTAGGCCGTCATCCTCACCGACTCCACCAGCTGATCGGCGCTGACATCGACGCTCGAGCTCGCGCGAGAGCACCCTGGCGCTGCGCTCGCGAAGGTCGGCGAGTGAGTCGGCGTCACGCCCCTCGTGGGCGTGCTCGCGGTAGTAGCCCATCTCGACCCGGACCGCGGCGACCAGGCGCTCGTCGCTGACCTCCGCGGGGATCCACTCCCTGAGCGCTACCCAGGGGGGCTCGAGCTCGACCAGGGTGCCGAGAGCGTCGAGGAACACGGCGCGGGTCATCCCGGGAATACTCCCCGACCGAGTGTTTCTGCTCGCGGACAGCTTCTGGAGCAATCACGGCGACGAGATCTCGGCCGCGATCACCCTGGCACTTGCGATCGTCCTCGCGCTGGTCGTCGATCACTTTCTGATCGGGCGGGCCGAGCGAGCCGCGGAGAGCCTCGACACCGGCCAGTTCTCGCGCGAGGCGCGAACGCGGCTGCGGCTGCTCCGCCGCCTGGTCTTCCTGGTGATCATCTCCGTCGGCCTGGCCCTGGCGCTCAGCCAGTTCACCTCGATCAAGAACTTCGCCGCCGGGGTGCTCGCCTCGACCGCGGTGCTCGGGATCATCATCGGCTTCGCCGGCCGTCAGGTGATCGCCAATCTGGTCGGCGGGGTGCTGATGACGTTCACCCAGCCGATCCGGATCGGCGACCTGGTCAGGATCGGCGACGAGGTCGAGGGCAGGGTGGTCGACATCGCCCTCACCTACACCAAGATCGACAGCGGCGACGGGCGGCTGACAGTGGTCCCGAACGAGAAGGTGACCACCGAGGTGGTGGTCAACCAGTCGGCGGGCAACCGCAAGGCACCGGTGACGATCGAGGCCTGGCTTCGCCCCGACGCCGACCTGGGGGCAGCCAGGCGCGCCCTGGAGGGGACCGAGGTGACCTCGATTCAGGTGGCCGAGCTGGGCCTCGAGGGCACCAGGCTGGAGCTGAAGGCGGCGATGGAGGAGGGCGGCGACCGCGCCAGCCGGGAGGCGGAGCTGCGCGAGCACACGCAAAACTCGCTGCGTGAGGCCGGGCAACTCAAGCGGGCGCAAGCCTCCCCTGAGTACCCTTAGCCACCTATGAGCGCCCGCTCCCGCCGGCGGCATCGACGGACGAGCCGTAAGCGAAATCCCTTCCTGCTCGCGCTGTTGATCTGCAGCGCGATAGCCGCGCTTGGAGTGATGACCTTTGGCCTCTGGGTGATCAGCGTCGCCGCCGAGGCGCCCCCGATCGAGGACCTGCACCCGGTCGATCAGGGCGAGAACTCGGTCGTCTTCGCCGCCGACGGGTCCCGCCTCGGCTACATCCAATCCGACGAGGCGCGGACTCCGGTCACCCTCAACAAGATCCCCCTGTACCTCCAGCAAGCCACCGTTGCGATCGAGGACGAGCGCTTCTATGACCACCACGGCGTCGACCTCGAGGGCGTCGCCCGCGCCGCGGTCGAGAACCTCGGGGCCGGCGAGGTCAAGCAGGGCGGCTCGACGATCACCATGCAGCTCGCCCGCAACCTCTTCATCGACGACCCGGAGCGCGACCTCCAGCGGAAGATCAAGGAGGCGAAGATCGCCGAGGAGATCGAGGACGCCCACTCGAAGGAGTGGATCCTCGAGAACTACCTGAACTCGGCGTCCTACGGAACCGTCCTCGGCCGCACCGCGGTCGGCGTCGAGGCCGCCTCGCAGATCTACTTCGACAAGCCGGTGAGCAAGCTTGACCTCGCCGAGTCGGCGACCCTCGCCGGGTTGCCTCAGGCTCCATCCCAGTACAACCCGCTCCAGAACCCGCGCTCGGCGCTCGACCGCCGCAACGAGGTGATCGACGAGCTCGCCAAGCAGGACTACATCACCAACGATGCGGCGGATCTGGCCAAGTCCGAGCCCCTCGGCCTCGATCCCGGACACCGCTACAGCACGATCCGCGAGCCCTACTTCTTCGACTACGTCGAGCAGCAGCTGATCGAGAAGTACGGCGTCAACACCGTCCGCCAGGGCGGCCTCGAGGTCCACACGACGATCGATCCGAATCTCCAGGAGGCCGGGCGGGCGGCGATCGAGGGCCAGCTCCCCTACTCCACCGATCCCTCAGCCGCGGTGGTCTCGATCGACCCGAAGACCGGCTACGTCAGGGCGATGGCGTCGAGCGGCTCATATCAGGACGCCCAGTTCAACCTCGCCGCCCAGGGGCACCGCCAGCCGGGCTCTGCCTTCAAGACCTTTGCCCTGACCACCGCGATCCGGCGCGGGATCGACCCGGACACGACCTACTACACCTCGAAGCCGCTCAACCTCGACCTGCCCGAGTGGGGCCACTGGGAGGTGCACACCTACGGCGACTCCTACAGCGGCACGATCAGCCTCCACGAGGCGACCCTGCACTCCGACAACACCGTCTTCGCCCAGCTCGCCCTCGACCTCGGGCCCGAGTCGGTGGCCGACACCGCCCACGACATGGGGATCGAGACCGACCTCGACGGGATCCCGGCGGAGACCCTCGGCGGCCTCCGGATCGGCGTCTCGCCGCTGGAGATGGCGGACGCTTACGCGACCCTGGCGGCCGGCGGCATTCACAGCAAGCCAATCGCGATCAAGAAGGTCGTCTTCCCCGACGGCAACGTCGACGAGCTGGGCGAGCCGGAGCGCAATCGGGTCTTCTCCGACGGGGTCGCCTACGAGGTCACCCAGATCCTCGAGGACAACGTCGACGCGGGAACGGGCACCGCCGCCCAGACCAGCTGCACCTACATCGCCGGGAAGACCGGCACCACCGACGACTTCAACGACGCGATGTTCATCGGCTACACGCCCTACATGGCGACGGCCACTTGGGTCGGCTATCCGGATGCCCTGCAATCGATGTCCTCGGTGCACGGGATCGCCGTCGCCGGCGGCACCTTCCCGGCGCAGATCTGGCACGACTACAGCGAGGTCGCCCTGGAGGGCCACTGCCAGCCGTTCCCCGAGCCCAACGACCCGGTCGAGTGGATCCCCTTCCACGGCTCGTACAGCTCGGACAGCTCGAGCAGCTACTGCGGCGACTCCTACTCGTCCACCGGATCGGGCGCCTCCGAGGGCTCCTACAGCTGCGGCAGCAGCGACAGCTACGGGACCTCGACCACCTACGAGGACAGCAGCGACACCGACGGCGCCTACGCGCCGGGCCGAGGTCAGGAGCCACTGCCGAAGCCGGAACCGAAGCCGAAGCCGACCCCGGCGCCCGCGCCGGCGCCACCTCCGGTCGAGCCACCGCCGAGCGGCGGCACCGGCCTCTGACATCAGGCGGGCGCGCTACCCCTGATGAAACGGGTCGCTCCTCGGCTTTGCCTGCGGAGCGCCCTTGCATCTGCACCGGCCGGCCCCAACGCCGCGCGCCCTAGCCGAGCCCTTCCAGCGCCGCCGGGTCGGCGCCCTCGATCGCGATCAGCTTCCGGCGCGATCTCTCGCCTCTGACGATCGTCACCTGGCTCTTCGGGACACCGGCGCGCTTTGCGATCAGCTTCCGCAGCGCCTCGTTTGCCTTGCCGTCAACCGGCGGCGCCGTCACCCGCACCTGGAGGACGCCCTCGCGTCGGCCGCCGATCTGGTCGCGATCCGCGCGCGGCGTCAGCCTCACCTCTAGTTTGATCTCCGCCTTGAACATCATTAAACGGGTCGCTCCTCCGACATCACACGTGTCGCTCCTAACACCAAACGGGTCGCTCCCTACGGAGCGCCCTTGCATTACGCCCTCGCGTACGCGGAGCGCCCTCGCACATATCATCCCGTGACCAGGGAAGCGAGGGGGATCGCGGCGGTCTGCGTCTGCGCTCTGCACCTGGCGCTGCTTGCTCCCACGGTCGGCTCCTGGTCGTCGATTCTCGAGCGCGACTTCGGCCCCGAAGCCGAGGCGATCGAGCATGGCGACCGTCCCTACGACGACCAGGAGCTCGAGTACCCGCCGCTCTCCATCCCCCTGATCGTCGGCCCGGCATTGATCGGCGATGGGATCGACGACTACATCGAGGCCTTCGAGTGGGAGATGATCGCCTTCGACCTCGCGATCGTCCTGCTCCTCGCCCTCGCCCTGCCGGGAGATCAGCGGCGGGTGCTGGGGGCGCTCGGCGTCTACACGGTCGGGATCGTCGCCCTCTCCGGGATCGTCCTCGCCGACTCGATCATCGACCAGGCGCCGCTGGCGCTGGCGCGCTTCGACCTCGTCCCCGCGCTGCTGGTGCTAGCCGCGGTGCTCGCGCGCGACCGCGGCCGCTCCGCCGGCTGGTCGGCGCTGCTCGCCACGGGGGCGGCGGTGAAGGCCTTCCCGCTGCTGCTCTTCCCGGCGCTGCTGCGGGGCGAGCGCCACCGGCGCCGGGTGGCGGTTGCCGCGGCGATCCCCCTGCTGGTGGCGCTGGCGGTCGTGGTCGCCTGGGGCGATCACTTCTCCTCCGCGATCACCTACCAGACCGACCGCGCCCTCCAGGTGGAGACGATCGCCGCCACCCCGTTCGTCGTCTCCAACATGGTCGGCGCCGAGGTCCACAGCGAGTTCACCAACGGCAGCTGGAACGTCGTCGCCACCGGCGCCGACCTCGCCCGGGCGGTCTCGCTGGCGGCGATGGTCTGCCTCTACCTGGTGGTGCTGCTCGCCGGCTGGCTTCGGCGGGTCGATTGGCTCCCCTGGGCGACCGCGCTGCTGGCGGCGATCGTCGTCCTCTACCCGGTCCTCTCCCCCCAGTTCCTGCTCTGGCTGCTGCCGCTCTCGGCCGCCGCCTATGGCCTCGGGCGGGAGAACCTCGTCCTGCTCGCGGCGCTCGTCCTCACCGAGCTCGCGCTTCGACACTACGACGACGCGATCGGCGACCTGCATGCCGACTTCGTCTGGCGGATCGCCGGGCGCAACCTGCTGCTCCTCGTCTACCTCTTCCTGGTCTGCGCGCCGATCATCCGCGGCGTGGACTGGGAGTCGGCCTTAGATTGGAGGACATGGCGCGCGGCGAGTTCGACCTGATCGCGGCGATCACCGAGCGGCTGCCGGCGACCGGGCCCAAGGTCCGGGTCGGAAGCGGCGATGACGCTGCGGTGATCGAGCCCGCCGACGGCGCGGCCGCGGTCACCGTCGACGCGATCGTCGAGGGGGTCCACTTCACCCTCCCGGAGTTTCCGCCCGAGGCGGTCGGCCGGAAGGGGTTGGCGGCGACGCTGTCCGACCTCGCGGCGATGGCCGCGACGGCGGGCGAGGCCTACGTCGTCCTCGGCGCCCCGATCGAGGCCGAGGACGAGACGCTGCTGGCGATCGCGGACGGGATCGCCGCGGTCGCTGCCCGCGAGGGAGTCTCGGTCGCCGGCGGCGACCTGGTCGCCGCCCCCCAGATCTTCCTCGCGGCGACCGCGGTCGGCTACGAGCACGGCGCGCCCCTGCTTACACGCGCCGGTGCGCGAGCGGGCGACCTGGTGGCGATCACCGGCGAGCTCGGCGGGGCCGCCGCGGCCCTCGAGCTGCTCAGCGGCACCAAGGCGGAGGGAATCTCGCCTGAGCGGCGGGATGCCCTGCTCGCCCGCCAACTCGACCCCCGCCCGCGGCTGGCGGCGGGCAGGGCACTGGCCGAGGCAGGGGCGACCTCGATGATCGATCTCAGCGACGGCCTCGGGGCCGACGCCGGTCACATCGCCACGGCGAGCCGCCGCCGGATCGAGATCGAGCTCGACCGGGTCCCACTCGCCGAGGGGGTGGCCGAGGTCGACCGCCGCGGGGGGGCGCTGGAGCTGGCGGCCCTCGGCGGCGAGGACTTCGAGCTGCTCGCCACCTTGCCTCCCGAGCGGCTGGACGAAGCCCGGTCGGCGGTCGGCGCGGGCGGGCTCGAGCTGACCGAGATCGGCTACGTCACCGACGGCGAGGGCGTCAGCCTCCGCCTGCCGGGCGGCGGCGAGCTCGAGCCGGCCGGCTTCGACCAGAGGCGGGGGTCGCGCTCGGGCTCGGCGGGTTCGGGCTCCGGCTCGTCCGGCTCCGGCTGAGCGTCCTCCTCCTCCGGCTCGCTCGGCCTCTTCCGGCGGCGGCGAAGGCTCGCCATCCCCGCGGCGCACCGCAGATCGTCATCTCGGGGAGGCCGGCGAGGGGCCGCGGCCAGCGGTAGCGATGATCGCCAGCGCCGCTCCGGCGATCACGCAGACGAGCAGGGCGGGCAGGTCGCCGATCTGGTCGCCGCTGAACATCAGCAAGAGGTCCTTGAACACGCCGAGACCGACGCCGAACCGGCCGGCCAGATCGGCGATCGCGAGCAGCACAGGGACAAGCCCGACCAGGATCCAGGCGGTCGGGGCCAGGCGCCCAGCCTCGGTGCGGGCAGCGGCCGGCACCCAGGTCTGGAGCCCGAGGCCCACCAGCAGCCCCAGATAGGGGTTGTCCAGCCAGATTCCCAGCCCCGCGAGGGCGGCGACGAGCAGCGCCGCCGGGCGCGCGGTCGCCGCCGCGCTCTGGGCCGGCGGGCGGAGCGGTCGCAGGAACCAGGCGGCGGCACCGAGAGCCACCGCCGCCGCCAGCACGGAGAGCGATCCCGCCACCCCGAGCGACTCCGTCGCCGGGTCGAAGGGGAAGTCGGGGCTGGGCAACAACCCGACCAAGATCAGTGCGTCCGTCACCACCAGCGCCGCCAGGAATGGGAGAACCCGGATCCCGGCCCAGATCAGCCCCCGGACCGCCTCGGCGGGACTCCGGGCCGAGGCCGAGAGCCCGACCGCGGCGGTCGCCGCCACCGGCAGCAGCAGGGCGAGCGCCAAGAGCGCCAGGGTCCAGCCGGGAAGCAGGTTTCCGGCGACGCCGATGTAGGCGCTGGGGCCGTGCTCGAGCTCGCCCGGCGCCGCGTCGAGGGTCAGCATCAGGGAGAGCGAGGCGCGACCGAAGCGATCGAGGGTATCGGGGTCGAGATTGGCCGGGTCGTCGTCCGCGGCCGCCGGCGGCAGCTCGCCCGACGACGAGATCCGGATCGCGTCAAGGCCGCCCTCGATCAACGGCCCCTGCTCGCCGATCGCGGCCGGCAGCGCCAGCCGAAAGAGATCGTCGACGGGGCCCTCGTCGCCGGGCGGCATCCCGGTCTCCTCGGAGACCGTCCGCTTGGTGGTCTCGGCCAGCTGGCTGGCGGTGCTCTGGGGACCGGTCGACCAGGGGATCACGAGCGGCGGCTCCGGGTCCGGCGAGGCCGGCTGGCTGAGGACGATCACCCCGTCGAGCAGGTCCGCACCGGTGTAGTCGCGGACGAAGCGGCGCGCCCCGAGGGCGCCGAGCCCGCAGCCGTCGGTGGAGACGAAGACCAGCGTCTTGCTGTGGGTGGAGCCGGAGAAGGCGTTGGCGATCTCCAGCAGCGCTGCGGTCGACGCGATGCTGGTGGTTGCGCCGCTGCCCTGGGCCGCGTCGCGGCACGCGATCAGGGCAACCTGGCGATCGGACTGCCCCGGGAGCACCCCGATCAGGTTCCGCAGCTCGACGTCATCGCCGTCGAAGGAGCCCTCGAAGCGCTGCTCGGAGAGGGTAAGCCCGCCGATTGCCGAGAAGCGCGCCCTGACCAGCTCGCCGAGCTGCTCATCGGCGTCGGAGCCGGGGCGGGGGTCGGGGGCCGATCTCCCCAGCTCCTCCGCAAGCGAGCTCGCCGCCTCTCCGTCGAAGGCGTCGGGAGGAAGCCCCTGTTGGAGGGGCGGCGGCACCTCCTGCAGCGAGAACATCCCCACCAGGACGACGATGGGAATCGGCAGCAGAGCTGCCCTCCAGAGGCGCAGGTCGATCACTGGGCAGGACGAATCATCGGTTTCAGGCGGATTTCGCTACCGCGCCCGCCTTCTAACCTTCAAGCATGGCGCGTGGACAGGCGCGGATTCTGCTGGTCGACGACGAGCAGGCAGTCGCAGACCCTTCTCACATACCCGCTTCGCAAGGAGGGCTACGACGTAGTCGCGAGCGATCGACGGCCAGGAGGCCCTCGACCGCTTCGCCGAGCAGCGCTTCGACCTGGTCGTCCTCGACATCATGCTGCCGAAGCTCGACGGGATCGAGGTCTGCAGGCGGATGCGGACGCGCAGCCAGGTGCCGATCATCATGCTCACCGCCAAGGGGGACGAGATCGACAAGGTCGTCGGCCTCGAGATGGGCGCCGACGACTACATCACCAAGCCGTTTTCGGTTCGCGAGTTCCGAAGCCGGGTGAAGGCGGCGCTGCGCCGCGGCGGCATGGCCGCCGGGGGCCCGGTCGGCGAGGAGCCGATCAGGGCGGGCGAGCTCCAGATCGATCCCGAGCGCCGCACCTCCGAGGTACGGGGAGAGCCGGTGGAGCTGACCTACGTCGAGTTCGAGATCCTCTCGGCGCTCGCCAGCTCTCCCGGCCGCGTCTTCAGCCGGGAGATGCTGCTCGAGCACGTCTGGGGCGACTCGACCTACCGCGATCCACGCACGGTCGACGTCCACATTCGCCACCTGAGAGAGAAGCTCGAGCGCGACGCCAAGCATCCCGAGTACCTGTTCACCGTGCGGGGGGTCGGCTACCGGTTCCGGGACGCTGACCGCGATTGAGATTCGACACGCTCCGAAATCGACTGGTCCTGCTGATCTTCGCGATCACCGCGGCGGCGATCGGCTTCATCTACCTCTACGTCGTCCCCCAGCTCGAATCCAGCCTCACCGCGGAGAAGCTGCGCCGGCTCGAGCGGCTCGGCGACGAGCAGGGTCCGCGGCTGCGCCCGCGCCCTGCAGACGAGCGCCCCGGAGGAGCAGGTGCGGGAGCTGGTGCAGAGCATCGGGCAGGCGACCGAGAGCCGGGTGACCCTGCTCGCGGTTCGGGACGAGAGCGGCACCCCGGTGCCCGCCTTCGTGATTGCCGACTCCCAGGGTGAGTCGACCGCGATCCAGGGGGACTACCTGTCCGCCGACGCCGCCGCCGCTGAGGGCCACGTCACCTCCGGGGTGGAGACGGTGGCGGGAAACCGAGTCGGCACCTCGTCGGTGCCGATCGAGGCAGCCGGCCGGACGGAGTGGGTGGCGGTGCTCTCCAGCCCCCTGGCCGAGGTGGACGACAACGTCGCCCTGATTCGCCGCCAGATCCTGATCGCGGGGGCGATCGCGCTGGTCGGAGCCTCGCTGGCCGGGTTCTGGGCCGCGGGTGCCGCCTCGCGGCGGCTGCGCCGCCTGCGCCAGGCGGCCGAGCAGGTCGCCGAGGGCGACTTTGGCGGGACGATCCCGATCGATTCCTCGGACGAGCTCGGGCAGCTCGCCCGCACCTTCAACGAGATGCAGAGACACCTCGCCCGTCTCGACCGCGCCCGCAAGGAGTTCATCGCCAACGCCTCGCACGAGCTCCGCACCCCGATCTTCTCGCTGGGGGGCTTCGTCGAGCTGCTCGAGACAGAGAACCCGAGCGCCGCCGAGCGCCGGGCCTTCGTCGCCGAGATGCGGAGTCAGATCGAGCGGCTGCAGAAGCTGACCGCCAACCTGCTCGACCTCTCGAAGCTGGACGCCGACGTGATGGAGCTGCAGCGCGAGCGGGTCGACCTGAAGGAGCTCGCCCGCGACATCGCCGCCGAGTTCAGGCCCGCGGCCAAGCACCACCAGTCCCGGCTCGAGGTCAGGGGCCGGGGCCAGGCGATCGCCCTCGCCGACCCCGATCGGGTCGCGCAGATCATCCGTATCCTCCTCGATAATGCGCTCACTCACACCCCCGAACGCACGAAGGTGAACGTCACCGCCGTGCGCGGCGCGAGCGCCGCCGAGCTGATCGTCGGCGACGACGGCAAGGGGCTCGACGCCCGCGCCCTCGATCGGGTCTTCGACCGCTTCTACAGCGGCGACACGGCCACTGGCTCCGGCCTCGGGCTGGCGATCGCCCAGGAGCTCGCTACCCGGATGGGTGGATCGCTTGAGGCAGTCTCGCAGCGCGGCTACACGGCCTTCACCCTGTTCCTGCCCCTGGCGCGGGACCGCCGCCCGCAGCGCCGGCCGGCAGAGGCTGCCGCGTGAGACCGGCGCCAATGCTCGCCGCCGCGTCGCTGATGGCGGCGCTCGTTTCGGGCTGCGGCGGCGGCGATGACGACGACAACGGCTCCGGGCAGGCTTCGACTTCGACCAGCACGACCGAGGTGGTTGTCGCGCAGAGCGGCGGCGACTTCAGCCCGGCGGAGATCTACCAGCGCGACGCCCCCGGAGTGGTCACGGTGCTCTCGATCTTCGGCGGCGGCTCGACCGTCGACGTCGGCGCGGCGGCGGGCCAGGGCTCGGGCTTCGTGATCTCAGACCGCGGCGAGATCCTCACCAACGCCCATGTGGTCACCACCGGCGGCGAGAACAACGGCGGCGGCAACCCGAAGCCCGCCGGCCAGGTCTATGTCGAGTTCAGCGACCGCAACCGGGTTCCGGCCGAGATCGTCGGCTTCGACCCCGACGCCGACGTCGCCCTGATCAAGGTTGATCCCGGGGGTCTCAACCTGCACCCGGTCGGGCTCTCCGAACGCAACGAGTTCGCGGTCGGCGAGCCGGTGGCGGCGATCGGGAGCCCCTTCGGGGAGGAGCAGTCGCTCTCGGTCGGGATTATCTCCGCCACCGACCGCTCGATCAACTCGCTCACCCAGTTCACGGTCGACAACGCGATCCAGACCGATGCCTCGATCAATCCCGGCAACTCCGGCGGGCCCCTGATCGACGCCGAGGGCAAGGTGATCGGGATCAACCAGCAGATCGAGAGCTCCTCCGGGACCAACTCGGGGGTCGGTTTCGCGATCCCGGTGACCGCGATCCGATACTCGCTCGACCAGCTCCGCGAGAGCGGCAAGGTCGAGTACGCCTATCTCGGCGTCACCACCCAGGCGATCTGGCCCCAGCTCGCCGACGAGCTCAACCTGGGTACCGATACCGGCGCACTGGTCTCCGAGGTGGTCCCGGGTGGCCCCGCCGACGACGCCGGGATCGAGGGGGCGACCGGGCAGGAAACCTTCCAGGGCGCGCGGATCAGAACCGGCGGGGACGTGATAATCGCCGTCAACGGGCAGCGGCTGAAGACCGAGAGCGATCTCGCCGAGCTGATCTCACGGCAGCGCCCGGGGCAGACGGTGACCCTGCTGATCCTCCGCGACGGAGATGAGCAGGAGATCGACGTCGAACTCGAGCCGCGGCCCGAGCGCGTAGCTCGATAGGGAGCGCGGGGATCGAGCCAACGTGGCGAGTGAGCCCAGCAGGTAGCGCGATGCGAGGGCGCGCGCCAGCGCGACCCGTTTAGTGGCGAAGCCGTCAATCACCAAACTCTGCGTCGACCTCGCGGCCACCCTCCGCGAGGAGGTGCTGCCTCAGCTCGGCGCTCACGGCGGCCGCGCCCACGCCGGCGAGGCCGAGGGGGGAGACGTCACCTTCGCGATCGACGAGCGCGCCGAGGCGCGGATGGAGGTTTTTCTCGCCGAGCGCGCCCCCGAGGTGGCCTTCTACTCGGAGGACAGGGGGATGGTCTCCGCCGCGGGCGATCGCGCCGAGTGGGTTCTGGTCGTCGACCCGATCGATGGCACCAGGCCCGCGCTGGCGGGATTCGAGTCGTGCTGCGTCTCGGTCGCCGCCGCCCGCCTCGACTCGGAGCCGACGATGGGCGACGTCCGGGTCGGCGTGGTAGGCGAGTTGAAGGGCGGCGCGACCTTCGTCGCCGAGCGCGGCGCCGGCCTCGAGCCGGCCGCCCGCCTCTCCGGAAACCGGTCCCTTGAACGGATGTTCTGGACCTATGGGCTGCGCGGGCGCCCGGCGCTGGCGCTGATGGAGGTGCTGGCGGAGCTGGTCGACGCCTCGTCGGTAGGCGGCGCCAGCTTCGAGCTCGGCTCCGCCACCTACGACATGACCCGGGTCGCCACCGGCCAGCTGGACGCCTACATCGAGCCCGGCCCGCGGATCGTCGACGACGTCCCGGGGATGCGTGAGGAGTTCGAGCGGGTGGGCGGCGGCGCGATCCTCAACAACTCGCCCTATGACCTGGCGGCGGCGGCGCTTTGCCTGGAGGAGGCCGGCGCCGTCGTCACCGACGCCTACGGGCGGGACCTGGCGGAGCGGCCCCTGCTCGGGGCGACCCACGAGTTCCAGATCTCGTGCGTCTGCGCGGCCAACCAGGAGCTGCACGCGGCGATCTGCACCGCGGTAGATCACGGCATCGAGCGGCTGACCGCGCGCTCCCGGTAGGTTTCGGCGCTTGATGAGGCAAGGGCGCCCCGCAGGCGAAGCCGAGGAGCGACCCGTTTTGTGCTGGGTGGTGGGGGCACCGTGCTTCAGGAAGTAGCGCTGGGCAACAAGTCGCTCGCCGACTACACGCACCTGGCCGGGCGCGGCGTGGTCCAGGAGATCCGCGCGCTCGCCGAGGGGCTGAACGGCAAGCGGGTCCTGCACGTCAGCGCCACCGCTTTCGGCGGTGGGGTCTCGGAGATCCTCTACTCGCTGGTGCCGCTGATGCGCGACATCGGCCTGGATGTCTCCTGGCAGGTGATCATGGGCCGGGAGGAGTTCTTCAACGCCACCAAGCTCCTCCACAACTCGCTGCAGGGCGATCCGAAGTCGCTCACCTCGAGCGATTGGGAGCTGTTCGACCAGTACAACGAGATGAACGCCCGGAGCCTGGACGGCGAGTGGGACGTGATCATCATCCACGACCCGCAGCCCGTCGGCATCCGTCACTACGCGCCGGACCACGGCCGGCACTGGGTGTGGCGGTGTCACATCGACCTCTCCGAGCCGAATCCCGATCCGATCGAGCGGCTGCTGCCCCTGATCTCGGAGTACGACGCCACCGTCTGGCACATGGAGCAGTACGTGCCCGACGGGCTCGATGGGCACGGCGGCGTCCGGATCGTCCCCCCCGCGATCGACCCGCTGTCGCCGAAGAACATGGCGCTCTCGCCCGACGACGCCTCCTACGTCTGCGACCAGTTCGGGATCGACGTCGACCGCCCGCTGATCTGCCAGGTCTCGCGCTTCGACCCCTGGAAGGACCCGATCGGGGTGATCGACGCGTACAGGATCGTGACCAAGGAGCTGCCGGAGGTGCAGCTCGCCCTGGTCGGCTCGATGGCGACCGACGACCCGGAGGGCTGGGAGTTCTTCCAGCGCACCTACGAGTACGCGGGCGGCGACCCCGACATCAAGATCCTCAACAACCTCAACAACGTCGGGGCAATCGAGGTGAACGCCTTCCAGTCGCAGTCGGACGTGGTGATCCAGAAGTCGATCCGCGAGGGCTTCGGGCTGACGGTGACCGAAGCGCTCTGGAAGGGAAGGCCGACGATCGGCGGCAACGTCGGCGGGATTCCGCTCCAGATCGTCGATGGCCAGGACGGCTACCTGGTCTCGACCCCGGAGGAGGCGGCGAGGCGCTCGATCGAGATCCTCTCCGACCCCGAGCTGGGCCGGCGCCTGGGTCGTGCCGGGAAGGAGCGCACCCGCGAGCGCTTCCTCACCCCGCGGCTGCTGCTCGACTGGCTGCGGATCTTCACCGCACTCGAGAGCTAGCGCCGACGTCCCGGCGCCTGCTACAAGTGGTCGCGTGCCCGATGACCAGCCCCTGACGATCGTCTCCAACCGCGGCCCCGCCGAGTTCGCCCGCGACGCGACCGACGTGCGATTCGCCCGGCGCGGGGGTGGCGGGCTGGTGACCGCGCTCTCCGGCCTGGTCTCGCATCGCAAGGCACTCTGGATCGCCTCGGCGATGACCGAGGAGGACGTCGTCGTCGCCAGGGAGGCGAGGGGCGAGCCGGTGACGATCGAGCTCGACGGGATCTCCTACGAGACGATCATGGTCGCCTCGAGGCCCGAGGCATACGACCGCTTCTACAACATGATCGCCAACCCGATCCTCTGGTTCATCCAGCACTACCTCTGGGACCTCTCGAACGCGCCGGACATCCGGCGGGAGGAGGTCGAGGCCTGGCGCAACGGCTACAAGGTCGTCAACGCCGACATCGCTGAGGCCACCGTGAAGGCGATCGACGGCCAGGAGGCACCGGTGGTGATGCTTCACGACTACCACCTCTACACCTGCCCCGGGCTGATCCGGGAGGCGCGGCCCGACGCCTTCCTCCACTACTTCGTCCATATCCCGTGGTCGCAGCCGGATTCCTGGCGGATCCTCCCGAACCGCTGGCGCGAGGAGATCTACCGGAGCATGCTCGCCAACGACATCATCGGCTTTCACACCACCGCCTACTGCCGCAACTTCCTCCAGTGCTGCCGGGAGCTGATGGAGCTCGAGGTCGACTTCGAGCGCAATGCGGTCCTCCACCAGGGCCGGGAGACCTGGGTCCGCGCCTACCCGCTGTCGATCGACACCCGCCGTCTCCACCGGGCGGCAGAAACGGAAGAGGTGGCCGTGTACGAGGAGGAGCTGTTGCGCCGCCGCAGGGACTATCTGATCATCCGGGTGGACCGCGCCGATCTCTCCAAGAACGTCCTCCGGGGCTTCTCGGCCTTCGACACCTTTCTCGAGCAGTACCCGGAGTTCCGTGAGCGGGTCACCTTCATCGCCCACCTGCAGCCCTCCCGCCTGGACGTCCCCGAGTACGCCGAGTACATGGAGCGGATCGAGGCGCTGGTCGCGGTCGTCAACCACCGCCACGGCACCACCGACTGGATGCCGATCGACCTGCGCGTCTACGAGAACTTCCCCGAAGCGGTGGCCCGCTACAAGCACTTCGACCTGCTGATCGTCAACTCGCTCTTCGACGGGATGAACCTGGTCGCGAAGGAGGCGCCGACGCTCAACACCCGGAACGGCGTCGTGATGCTCTCCGAGAACACCGGCGCCCACGAGGAGCTCGGCGACTGCACGCTCTCGGTCAATCCGTTCGACATCCAGGAGCAGGCCGACACGATGCACCGGGCGCTGACGATGGAGCCGGAGGAGAAGCGGCTCCGCGCCGAGCGGCTCAAGGAGATCATCACCTCCCGCGACCCGGGCGACTGGATCGACGAGCAGATGGCCGACATCCGGCTGAAGGGCTCGCCCGAGCGCGTCGGGCGCTAGCGCCTACTGGGTCGTAAGCGTCGCTAGCGCTCGAAGCCGAACTCAGGCGAGGTGGGCGTGACCGGATAGGCATAGACGGGCGGGCTCAGCACCGGTCCCGCCGTGGGAACCGGCGCGTCGGGCCGATCGCGGCGCAATCGGTCCCGAGCGTGCCTGGCGCGGTGGGACCTCTTCGCCCGGCGGCGACTCGCCTCGCGGTGCTTGGGTGGGCGACTGAAGGACGGCGGCTGAGGAGCCGGAGGCATTTCGGCGAGCGCTGGGGGCGAAGGCGCAGCCGGCGCCAGGCCGACGTCCGGGGGGAGCGGCGGCGGCTCGCTGCCTCCGAGCAGGGCGGGGAGCACCGCGATCGCTGCCAGCGCTGCCGCCGCGATCGCCGCCGCCCTCCCGGCACTCGACCACCGAATCCGCCACCCCGACACGCATTCCTGAGCCCCAAATCGGCCCTTCTCTCCCCTCGGCCCTATAGTTCCACGCCGCGATGAACCGTCACTACGAACTGGTGCTGATGCTCGACCCCGAGGCCGCGGACAGCGACCGCGACCGGGTTGCCGACCAGGTCCGGAAGCAGATCGAGTCGGACGGCACCCTCGACCGCGCCGACTCCTGGGGGATGCGGAAGCTCGCCTACGAGATCCGCCAGCGCAACGAGGCCGACTACCGCTTCTACCGCTTCCAGGGCGAGCCCGCCCTGCTCGAGCGCCTCGACCACAGCCTGAAGATCTCCGACGGCACCTTGCGCTTCCGGATCTTCAAGGTGGATCCCGCGACGACCACCAATCCCCCGCCCGCGGCCGAGCGCCCCGCCGAGATCGGCTCCGATCGCATTGATCGCGACGAGCGCCGCGAGCGCCGACCCCGCCGCGAGGACTAGCTCCGCAGTTTCCGCGCTTTCTTCCCGCCGGGGGGCGAGAAACCGCCGAGCGGCCGCTTAAGATCGAAGTTCGGAATCGAAGGAAGGAGCTACGCCTTGGGCGCCTCAAACATCAATACGGTCGTCGTCACTGGGAACCTGACTCGCGACCCGGAGTTGCGATCAACTCCCAACGGGACGTCCGTCTGCAAGATGCGGGTGGCCGTGAACAGCCGCCGGAAAGACGGCGCCAGCGGAGAGTGGGTCGACAAGCCCAACTACTTCGACGTCACCGTCTGGGGCGCGCAGGGCGAGAACTGCGCCAACTACCTCTCCAAGGGCCGCCCGGTGGCGGTCGAGGGGCGCCTCGACTGGCGCGAGTGGGAGGCGCAAGACGGCACCAAGCGCCAGTCAATTGAAATTATCGCCAATAGCGTCCAGTTCCTCGGCTCACGCAGCGACAACACCGGCGGCGGGGGCAATGGCTTCCAGCCGAGCTCGGACGTTCCGGCCGACACCTCGGACTTCGAGGGCGAGAAGGCCAGCGCCGGCGGCAAGTCCGACGACGACATCCCCTTCTAGGACGATCCCCAACCGGTAGACGAGCCCCGCTTCGGCGGGGCTTAGCCGTCTGTACGATTCGCGCTCGATGGCAAGACAGCAGAGATCGAATTCAGGAGGACAAGGTGGTGGTGGGGGCGGCCGCAGGCGCCGGGGCCTCAGCGATCGCGGGCGGCCGCGGAAGTACACCACCCTCAAGGTCGATCACATCGACTACAAGGACCTGAACCTGCTGCACCGCTTCATCTCCGACCGGGGCAAGACCCGCTCCCGGCGGGTCACCGGGCTCTCACGCAAGCACCAGGAGCAGCTTGCCCTGGCGGTGAAGCGCGCCCGCGAGCTGGCGCTGCTCCCCTACGTCGGCGAGCGCTGATCATCTAATGGCCCAGGCGGTGCTGCTGAAGGACGTCGAAGGACTCGGCGAGGCCGGCGACGCGATCGAGGTCAAGCCGGGCTACCTCCGCAACTACCTGGTACCGCGGAAGCTGGCGCAGCCGGCCACCGACGCCTCCCTCGAGGAGGCCCGGCGGCGACGCGAGCGCGCCGCGGCCGCCGAGGAGAAGGCGGCCGAGCGCGCCGACGAGACCGCCGGCCTGCTCGGGAAGACGGTCCTGACGATCAGCCACCGGGCAGGTGAGGACGGCAAGCTCTTCGGCTCGGTCACCTCGGCCGAGATCGCCGAGGCGATCCAGGCCGCCCGCGGGCTCAAGGTGGACCGGAAGAAGATCCGCCTCGAGGAGCCGATCCGCGAGACCGGGACCTTCATGGTCGAGGTCGAGGTCGGCGGCGGGACCACCGCGAAGGTGAAGACGATCGTCGCCGAGGCGAAGTAGCCCGCCGGAAAAAGAAAGTTCGGAAATCCGGCGAACCCGGCTGCAGATCTGAACCGGGTGTGATTGATTGAAGTTTCGCCATACGGAGCTTCCGCCTCGGGGGAGATCAAACTTCGTAGGGTCCTTATTGATACGGGCAGGTCCCGGCCGGTTGGCTGGCGATGGCCTGTGGGAGAGAGGAAAGTGGCAGCCACCGACAAGACGAGCATCGTTCCCCCGCAGAACCTCGAGGCGGAGGAGTCGGTGCTCGGGGCGATGATGGTCTCCGAGGCGACCATCGAGCCGGTCATTCTCGATATCCACCTGCAGGCGGAGGACTTCTACCGGGACCGTCACCGGACGATCTTCGAGGCGATCATCCGCCTCAACGAGGCCGCCAGCCCGGTCGACGCCCTCACCGTCTCCGAAGCCCTCTCCAAGCACGGCAACCTCGAGGCGGTCGGTGGCCGCGACGTGGTCGCCCGCCTCTCGGCGAAGGTGCCGGCGCCCGGCAGCGCCCGCCATTACGCCCAGATCGTCAAGCAGAACGCGCTCATGCGGCGCCTCGACGCCGCCGCGAAGCGGATCCAGCAATCGGTCGCCGAGCGCGACGGCGAGCCCACCGAGATGGTCGAGCAGGCCGAGCGGCTGCTCTTCCAGGTCGCCCACGAGGATCGCACCGCCGACTTCCGCGAGCTCAGCGAGATCCTCCACGAGGAGATCGACAAGCTCGAGGCGCTCTCCAAGGGCACCGCCGACGCGACCGGGACCCTATCCGGCTTCCGTCAGCTCGACCAGATCACCGGCGGCTTCCAGTCGGGCAACCTGATCGTGATCGCGGCGAGGCCGGCGATGGGAAAGTCGTCGATTGTCTGCAACATCGCCGAGAACGTGGCGCTGAAGCAGAAGAGGCCGGTTGCCCTGTTCTCGCTGGAGATGTCGGAGATGGAGCTCGCCCATCGCTTCATCGCCTCCCAGGCCCGGATCCAGGGCGACAAGCTCCGCAAGGGCAAGGTCGCGAGCCGGGACTGGCCGAAGGTGGTGAAGGCCTGCAACACGCTCGAGTCGGCCCCCCTGTGGATCGACGACTCCTCCGACCTCGGGATGCTCGAGCTTCGGGCGAAGGCGCGGCGCCTGCACGCCCAGGAGAAGGGGCGCGGCAGCGACGGGCTCGGGATGGTGATCGTCGACTACCTGCAGTTGATGCGCTCCGACGATCCCCGGGCCAACCGGGTCGAGCAGGTGGCCCAGTTCAGCCGCGGCCTGAAGATCCTGGCGCGGGAGCTCGATGTCCCGGTGATCGGGATCTCGCAGCTCTCCCGGGCGCCGGAGCAGCGCCCCGACAAGCGGCCGATCCTCTCCGATCTGCGCGAATCCGGCGCGATCGAGCAGGACGCCGACCTGGTCGGCTTCCTCTACCGCGACGAGTACTACAACTCGGAGTCCGAGGAGCCGGGGGTGGCGGAGCTGATCATCGCCAAGCACCGGAACGGCCCCGTGGGGATGGTGAAGCTCGCCTTCCTCGCCCATTACCCGAAGTTCGCCGACCTCGCGCGCGAAGAGCAGCCGGTCGAGCAGGCCGCGGGCGAGGGCCCGCCGATCACCGGCTTTGCCGAGGAGGGCTGATTTGACCCGCTCGCGGCGCGAGGCCGGCGACAGAGCTCCCTGCCCGCTCGGCGTCTGCGACGGCTCCGGCTGGATCCTCGGGCCCGAGGACGTCGCCCGTCCCTGCGAGTGCCGCGAGCGGGTCGTCGCCCGGGCCCGACTGGCGGGGGTCGCCTCGGTGATCCCGGCGAAGTACCGCGGCGTCTCCTTCGATCGCCCCCCGGTTACGCAGATCAACGAGATCGTCGTCCGCCGGGTGCGGGAGTTCACCGACCGGATCGAGGAGAACCTCGACTCCGGGCGGGGGTTGTGGTTCTTCGGCGGCGCCGGCACCGGGAAGACGACCCTGGCGATGCTGGTCTCGCGGCTGGCGCTCGAGGCGGGGCGCTCGGTGGCGATCTACTCGCTGCCGAAGATGCTCGCCCGGATCCGGCGCACCTACGACGCCGAGGCCGGCGAGCAGTCCTACATCGAGTTCTTCGAGCGGCTCACCGGGGTCGACCTCCTCCACCTCGACGACCTCGGCGCCGAGAATCGCACCGAGTGGGTGATCGAGCAGCTCTACGCGCTGGTCAACGAGCGCTACGAGTCCCAGCGCTCGCTGATCGTGACCACCAACCTCGACCAGGGCGACCTCGAGGAGCAGATCGGCGAGCGCGTGGTCTCCCGGCTGGTCGAGATCTGCGGCGATCCGCTGCCGATCTTCGACGACGACCGCCGCCTCCGCGTCTCCGCCGAGGTCGCCGGCTCCCTCGGCGAGAGCGCGGGGGACGCTGGCAGCCTCGGCCCGCTGGACCACTAGCTGCATCGGCCTCCCGAGGCGCGGGTTCCTCATAATCCCCTGGTCATGCCCGGAATAGTCATAGTCGGCGCCCAGTGGGGCGATGAGGGGAAGGGCAAGGTCACCGACCTGCTCGCGGAGCGGGCCGACGTCGTGATCCGCTTTCAGGGCGGCAACAACGCCGGCCACACGATCATCCGCGACGGCGAGGTCTTCAAGTTCCACCTGATCCCCTCGGGGATCCTCTATCCGGGCAAGATCTGCGCGATCGGCAACGGGGTCGTGATCGACCCCGGCGTCCTGACCGGCGAGATCGAGGGCCTGCGCCACCGCGGCGTCGACGTCAGCGGCCTGCGGATCTCCGCCAACGCCCACCTGATCATGCCCTACCACGTGCTGCTCGACACGGCCGGCGAGCTGAAGCTGGGCAAGCTCGAGATCGGCACCACCCGGCGCGGAATCGGCCCCTGCTACGCAGACAAGGCGTCGCGGCTCGGGATCCGCGTCCAGGACCTGCTCGACGAGAAGATCCTGCGCAAGAAGATCATGGCCGCGATGGAGCCCAAGCAGCAGATGCTCCGCCCCTTCGCCAAGGACCCCGACCTCGACCTGCACACGATGACCGAGGACTACGTCACCTACGGCCACCGGCTCGAGCCGCACATCGCCGACACCGCGAAGCTCTGCTGGGACGCGCTCGACCGCGACAAGACCGTGCTCTTCGAGGGCGCCCAGGGCACGATGCTCGACCTCGACCACGGCACCTATCCCTTCGTCACCTCCTCGAACCCGGTGGCCGGCGCCGCCTGCGTCGGCGCCGGCGTCGGCCCCGGCGACATCGACGAGGTCTGGGGGATCGCCAAGGCCTACGCGACCCGGGTCGGCGCGGGACCCTTCCCGACGGAGCTCGACGACGAGATCGGCGAGCGGCTGCGCGAGCGAGGCGGCGAGGTCGGCACCACCACCGGTCGCCCCCGCCGCACCGGCTGGATCGACCTGGTCGCGCTCCGCTACGCGGCCCGCCTCAACCGGATGACCGCGCTCGCGGTGACCAAGCTCGACGTCCTCTCCGGCATCGATCCGCTCCGCATCTGCGTCCGCTACCGCCACCCTGATGGCGCCGTCTTCGACGAGTTCCCCTACCACCAGTCGATCATCCACAGCGTCGAGCCCGAGTACGAGGAGCTGCCCGGCTTCGAGGGCGACATCGGCGAATGCCGCCGCGAGGACGACCTCCCGCCGGAGGCGCGCGACTACCTCGCCGCGATCACCGACCACCCCGGCGTCCCGATCGGGCTGGTCGGCGTCGGCCCCGGCCGCGACCAGGTCATCTGGATGGGCAAGGAGGCCGAGCCCCGCCTCCGGGCGGCGGCCTAGCCGCTCCCCCCTTCAGCGGCGCCGAAGCGGCCGAATCCGGCGTGGAGGGCGTGCACGGTCACATCGCTGCATCCCAACAACCGTGCCTTCTCGTACAGCTGGCTCACCGCCTTCTCGCTCGGCTCGCCGTAGACGCGGATCGATGACAGCGTGATCAGGTCCGCGTCCGCGAACCTTCGAAAGGCGGGTCCAGCGACCTCCATGTGGTACTCGAGGGACGCGGAATCCGTGTGCACATGCACCACGGTCATCTGGCGGCCGTCGTCGCTGAGGTAGACGCTGTAGGCGATCAGCTGCGGCTCATTGGCTTCGACGAACTCGACCAGCTCGTCGATCGCGCCCCGGAGCTCCTCGAGTGCTCCATCGCGTACCTCCGACGTATCGACGTATACGAGCGGCCGGGACATACGACCCACCGGCCGCTACGCGAGCGCGCCGGTGCTGGCGATCCCGTGCTCGAGGTGGGGGATCAGGCCCTCCTCCTCCCCCTTCTCCTCGCCCCGGCGGAAGACGCGCAGCGCGAGGATCGAGGCCGCGAGGATAGCGGTGACGCCGAAGCTGACCTGGACACTGAGACACTCCCTCGCGGGTCCAGTAGACGTCGCGGAGGTCGAGCAGCAGCGCCGCCTCGTCCAGGGTCAGCCCCACGCCAGCGCCGAAGGGAACGGCGGCGGCGGCCTCGACCCCGTTGTCCCTGGTCGTCATTCCGGCGATCGCCGAGGCAAAGGCGATGACGATCCCAGGGACGAAGTGATGGATGTGGCGCCCGCCGACGGTGACCTCGCGGAACGGCCACCAGCCGCGCCGCATCCCCCAGGTCGAGAGCCGCGCAAATGCGAAGGCGCCGAGGAACCCCTGGAGCATGTTGAAGAGCATGGTCTCGTGGTGGGGGGTGGCGCGGAGCCCTCGACCGCGACCGCGATCGTGTCCCGGGTCGCCAGCTCCGCAGCGTCGACGAAGCTCTCGGGCGTCTCCGCCTCGCCGCTCTCGCGGCGACGCCTCGCCATCCGCAGCACCTCCCCCGTCAGCAGGGCGCCGAGGGAACCGCAGCGCGACGACCGCCAGCCCGACCGTGGTCCGCTCGGCGCGGAGCGCACCCGCCGCGACCGCGGCGGTTGAAGAGCTGTTCGCGCCCATGCTCACAGTCGGACCAGGTTCGCGGCCTCGGTGTCGCGCATCACCCCGCGGAAGTCGAGCACCAGGGGCGCCTCGGCGACGACCTTGCCGTAGTCGACCTCGGGGTGAGCGGTGACGACGCAGGCAATGTCGCAGCGGCTCAGCTCCTCGCCGAGGTCTCCAGAGCGCAGCTCGAACTCGGGCAGCTCAGCCACGTAGGGGTCGTGGTAGCTGACCTCCGCCCCCAGCTCACGCACCAGCCGCATGATCTTCAGCGCCGGCGACTCGCGGATGTCGCCGACCGCCGGCTTGTAGGAGACCCCGAGGAGCAGGATCCGGGAGCCCTTCATCGGCTTGCCGGCCTCGTTCAGCGCCCGCTCGATCCGCTCGACGCACCACGGGGCTGGTTCTGGTTGATCTTTCCGGCGAGCTCGATGAACTCGGTGTAGAAGTCGTGCTCGCGCGCCTTGTAGGCGAGGTAGAAGGGGTCGACCGGCAGGCAGTGCCCGCCCATGCCGGGACCGGGGTCGAAGCGCATGAAGCCGAAGGGCTTGGTCGCAGCCGCGTCGACGACCTCCCAGACGTCGATCCCCATCCGGTCGCAGAGCATCGCCAGCTCGTTGACCAGCGCGATGTTGACCGAGCGGAAGATGTTCTCCAGCAGCTTCGCGAGCTCCGCCGCCTCGGGGCCGGAGACGGCGACGACCTCGTCGCAGATCTCCCCGTAGAGTGGCCCGGGCGCGCTCGGTGCAGGCGTCGGTCAGGCCGCCGACGATCTTCGGGGTGGTGCGGATGGTCCAGTCGGTACGGCCCGGGTCGATCCGCTCGGGCGAGAAGGCAAGGTGGAAGTCCCGCCCCGCCGCCAGCCCAGACTCCTCGAGGATCGGGCGGAGCTGATCGCGGGTGGTGCCCGGATAGGTCGTCGACTCGAGCGAGACCGAGCTGCCCCGCCTGCAGCACCCCCGAGAGCGAGGTGGCGGCGTCGATCAGATGGGTGAGGTCGGGCTCCCGCGACTTGGTCAGCGGCGTCGGCACGCAGACCAGGACCGCCTCGCATGGAACGAGGTCCGCGTAGCGCGAGGTCGGCTGGATCAGCTCCGAGACCTTGGCGAGGACCTCCGAGGGAACGTCCTCGATGTAGCTCCGGCCCTCCCGCAGGGCCTCGATCTTGCGCGGGTCAGAGTCGAGGCCGACGACCTCGTGTCCCTCCTCCGCGAAGGCGAGGGCGAGCGGCAGCCCGACGTAACCCAGCCCGATAACTCCGACGTTCACCGGGCGGAGTCTAGAAGCTCTCACACGCGCCCTCGGGCGCTCCGATGCGCCCGGCGAGGGTCTCAGTCCCCGCAAGATCGGCAGAAAATGTGGCACATGGAGCCAAATCCGTACTTAACCCGGATCCGGCGGCCGAGCCGGTCAATAGTGTTCCGGCCGTGTATCGGCTGCTCGTCCCCGTCAACGCAGGTGTCAGCGCCGCTCGCCATCTGGCCTGGTACATCCGGTACCACGCCGCAAGCCAGCAGCGCCCGGCGCGCTAGCTCGTGGGAATCCTCGGCTGGATCCTGCTGGGCCTGCTCGCGGGCACGATCGCTCGGGCGATCATCCCGGGGCGAACCGAGCCCGGCGGCTGCATCGGCACCACCGCGGTCGGCATCCTCGGCGCTCTGATCGGCGGTTTCATCGCCACCGCCCTCGACATCGGCGAGATCGACGAGTTCTTCGACCTCGGCACCTGGCTGATCGCGATCGGCGGCTCCGTCCTGCTGTTGCTGCTGATCCGCGCGTTCTCGCGCTAGGTCCGCCGGTCACCGGGAATGTGTCGCCTAGCCCACGGTGGTGACGGTCCGTGACGGCGTCAGTCGTAGAACCAGCGCCTCCGCGGTCCGGTATCGACATGGCGGATGACGCCGGTGTTGCGCTGCATCCCGATGCCGCCACTGCCGAACTCGCGGAGCCAGGGAGCATTCCAGGTGCTGGTGCTCATGCCGGACGGCTTCACCGGATCGACCGCCTGGCCGCGGGGGTGGTAGCCGAACGCGCCCCCGATGCAGCGTTCGTGGCAGGGACTCCGGTAAGCGGAGAGGTTGCGGATCGGGACGTCACCCAGCCGGTGCCGGACCCGCTCGACCTTGAACGCGAGTTTCTGCGTTCGGCGAGGGTAGGGGCTGGCGGTGACCGGACAGCCGCATCGATCGGGGTGAGACTTCCACTCGGCAATCGTGATGTGCGTTGAGTAGCGGCCGTGCTGGCGAAGCTTCCGCTTGTAAGCCACGGCCCGATCGGGATCGAGGGGGACCGTCCAGGGCCGCAGCCACCAGCCTTTCCACCTGCGGCGCACCCGCCGGTTCTTGACGCTGCTGATCCATTTCGGGACGGCCATCGAGGGTGCCAGTCAGGTAAGCCGGTTCAAAGCCTCCCCGATCGCTTCGGGGGGCTCCCCGGGGCCCGCCGTCTCGATCCAGATCACCGACCCCGCCGGAGCGGGGCTTTCTATGGGCCGTGCAGGGATCGAACCTGCGACCTTGAGATTAAGAGTCTCCTGCTCTACCAGCTGAGCTAACGGCCCTGTGACGCGCTGAGCGCGATCTGAGAATTATAGGAAGGGCCTACTGACCGCTGAGGCCGCCGCCGGTGCTGAGCCCGCCGCCGCCGAGGCTCTCGAGAGGATTGGCCCCGGTCGCTCCGCCGGTCGCTTGAGTGGTTTGCTCCTGCTGTTTCTGCAGCTGGGCGATCGCCTGGGTTAGCTGCTCACCCTGCTTCTTGGTCTGCTTCAGCTGCTGTTCGATCGAGGCCTTCTCGCTTGGAGCGGCCGCCTGGGCGGCCTGGGCGGACGCCTGGTCGCCGCCGGCGATGTCGCCGGAGCGGTAGAGGAAGAAGGCGAGATTGGCGAACGCCTGCCCAGCCGGCTGGGCCTCGGCGAGGATCCGCTGTGCCTCGGCCGCGTCGGTCCAACTGGTCACCGCATCGTTGGCGCGATCGAGCGCCTCGGTGCCGGTGGCGTCGAGCGCCTGTGAGAAGGAAGCGTCGGCGAGCACCGAGAAGGTCTGGACCGCGATCGAGGAGACCCCGGTGGCCGGCTGAGCCCCGCTCTTCTGGGTCTGCTTCAGGTAGCGGTCCCAGGCGTCGGCGCTCTCCGCGAGCTGCTGCTCACCCTCATCGGTCAGCGACTGGGTGCCGGTGTCCTGGTCCACCTCGATCTGGTTGCTGCCGGCCTGGTAATGGAGCTGGACCAACTCGGCGAGCGCGGCAGTGTCCTGGGGGTTCTGCTGGAGCTTCGCCTCCGCATCGCTGATCTGGTCCTCGAAGGGGTTGCCGCCGCCGCCCCCACCGCCCCCACCGCCGACGTCGCTGAACAGCCCGCCGCCGGAGCCGCCGATCCCGAAGAAGATCAGCCCGCCGCCCATGAGCACGGCGAGGCCGGCGTAGACCACCCTGATCAGGTTGCGGCGGCCGGGACTACGAAGGTCGAAGAGCATCGGGGGCGGAAGCCTAGATCAAGGAGCGCAAGCTGGCCTAAGCGGGGCCGCTCGGCGGAGGTTCGGTGACGTTCAGCTCCGCCTCAGCCGCGGGTTGCGGCGGGCGGCCGAAGATTCGCGCGAAAATCACGCTCCCCTCGAAAAGCAGGATCAGCGGCACCATCGAGATCAGCATCGTCACCGGGTCGGTGCCGGGCAGGAGCATCGCCACCACCGCGATCACGAGGATCGCGTAGCGGCGGTTCTTGGCGAGCTGCTGGGGGGTGATGATCCCGAGGCGGGTGACCGCCAGCACCCCGACCGGGATCTGGAAGAGCACCCCGATCGCGCCCAGGGTGATCGCGAAGAAGCTGTAGTAGTCGCGGGCGCGCACCTGGATGTTGAACTCGTCGGTGTTGAAGTTGAGGAGGAAGTTGACCGCCGCCGGGAAGACGACGAAATAGGCGAAGACGACGCCGGCGATGAACAGCACCGGGACCATGAAGAGGAAGCGGAGAATCACCTTCCTCTCGCGATCGGTGAGCGCCGGGAGGATGAAGGCGTAGGCCTGGTAGAGGATCAACGGGAGGGAAATCACCAGAGCGGCGTAGCCCGCGATCGTGACCGTGGTCATGAACGGCTCGGAGACGCTGAAGGTGATCGGCTCGCGGGTGTTGGGCAGCGAGCGGTTGGCGATATCGAGCAGCAGGTGGTTCTGCCAGAAGCAGAGCCCGAAGGCGACCACCAGGGTCGCCAGGCAGATAACGATTCGCGTTCGGAGCTCGTCGAGATGCTCGACGAGCGTCAGCCGGTCCTCAAAATCGACCGGCCCCAGCCGCGCCATGGCTGGCTCCTACGCCTTGTTTTCGGTGACGACCTCGCCCTCGACGGACTCCGCGGGCTTGTTCGCCTCGACCTGGCTGGTCTCGAGCTCGCGGCGCTTCTCCTCGGAATCGTCCTTGTCCTTGTCTCCCGAGAGCGAGCCCTTGAATTCGCGGATTCCGCGCCCCATCGACTGACCGAGCTCGGGCAGACGCTTCGGCCCGAAGATGATCAGCACGATGATGAGAACGACGGCTATTTCAAGTGGTCCGATATTTGGCATCCCGGCAGATGTTAGCGGCGCGCGGGGCATCCGAGGGTCGGGCAACCGAGTAATGCGGGAGATTCGAGCGTGCGCGATAGCGCAACCCGATTAATGGCGGTCGAAGTTGAGGTAGAAGCGGCTGGCGGTGGGCTCCGCCTGCCCCTGGTACTTGCTGCCCGCCTCGCGCGCCCCGTAGGGGTTCTCGACCGGCCCATCCATGCGCATGAAGGAGATCTGGCCGATCGGCATCCCCTCGTAGATCGTGATCGGCAGGGTGGCGAGGTTCGAGAGCTCGAGGGTGAGATTGCCGGCGAAGCCGGGATCGACGAAGCCGGCGGTGGAGTGGATCACCAGCCCCAGGCGCCCGAGCGAGCTCTTCCCCTCGAGCCGGGCGACGAGGTCGTCGGGGAGCTCGACCCGCTCGAGGGTTTGGCCGAGCACGAACTCACCGGGATGGAGCACGAAGGGCTCGCCGTCCTTGACCGTTACCAGCTCGGTCAGCTCCTCCATCGGCTTGCGCACGTCGATGTAGGGGTAGCGCGAGTTGTTGAACACCCGGAAACTTCGGTCGACCCGCATGTCGACGCTCGAGGGCTGCACCAGCGTCTCGTCGTAGGGGTCGAAGATCAGCCTCCCTGAGGCGATTTCCTCCTTGATTGTTCGGTCGCTCAGAACCACCGAAACCAGTCTAGGTCGTGCCCACGATCAAACCCAAGTCGTCTAAGGGATTTCCCGGTCATTCCGATGGGTGACCCACGATGGGTGTAAAGCGCACCAAGACTGCCCCGCCCGCTATGAGTAGCGCTCGACGACGCCGTCGGCGACCAGCGAGAGGAGCTGGCGCTCCTCGGCCGAGAAGGCCTCGGCCTCCAGAAGGCGCTTGGCCCGCTCGATCCCGGCCCGAGCCCGCTCCCGGACCTCGTCGAGGGCCCCGCTGGCGGCGATCCGGTCGCAGAGTGCCTCGGCGGCGGCGGGCTCGATTCCCCTGAGCTCGGCCGCTTCGATCTCGGGGTCTCTCGCCCGGGCGAGGATCAGCGGCAGGGTGACGGTGCCGTCGAGGAGGTCGGTACCGCGTGCCTTCCCGGTCCGCTCGGAGGGCCCGCTGACGTCGAGGACGTCGTCGAGCAGTTGAAAGGCGAGGCCGATCTCGCGCCCGAAGGCGGCCAGCTCCTCCGTTCCGGGTGCGCCCGAGGCAAGCCGACCCGCCCGGCAGGCCGCCTCGAAGAGGCGTGCGGTCTTCAACGAGCAGCGCCACATGTAGCGCTCCTCGCCGATCGTGATGTCGTAGGCGTCGGCGCGCTGGGTGAGCTCCCCGAGCGCCAGCGCGACCGAGGCCGAGCTGAGCTCCGCGACCTCTCCCTCGCCGTCCTTTTCCGCGAGCTCGGCGAAGGCACGCGAGAGGAGCAGGTCGCCGACCCCGAGCGCTCGCTCGCGCCCGGCGCGGGCGACGACCGTCGGCCGGCCGCGCCGGACCGGGGCGCCGTCGAGGACGTCGTCGTGGACCAGAGTCGCCATGTGGATCAGCTCGATCGCGACCGCCGCGCGCACCGCCTTCGCCGCCGCGGTGTTGCCGGCCGCGATCAGAACGAGCAGCGGCCGCAGGCGCTTGCCGCCCGCGGACAGCGTCGCCTCCGCCTCGCCGCCGAGCGCGGTGCCGTGACCGACGGCGACCTCCGCCAGGCGGTCCTCGACCTCGGCCATCCGCTCGGGCAGCCAGGCGCTGGCGGCGTCCATCACCGCGGTCACCGGGGGCGGAACGGCCGAGCGGGTCATCGGGCTCCGGGTCGCCGCTGTGGATCGCGATGATCCCGCCGGCCAGCAGCAGCCAGCGGATCTCGGCGAAGCCCGGCCCGCTCGATCTTCGCCGCCAGCGCCTCGGGCTCCGGGAAGCTGCGAACGGACTCGGGCAGGTAGCTGTAGGCGTCCTGGTCGCCGGCAACTGCGCCGAGGACCGGGACCAGGCGGTCGAACCAGAGCGAGTAGAAGCTCGAGAGCGGCTCGCGCTGGGGACGGGTGATCTCGAGGATCACCAGGCGGCCACCGGGGCGCAGCACCCGGGCCATCTCGGCCAGCCCCTGTCGAGGTCGGCGAGGTTGCGGGCGCCGAAGCCGACCGTGACCGCGTCGAAGCTCGCGGTCGCCGTAGGGGAGATCGAGGGCGTCGGCCCAGCCGAACTCCACCGCCAGCCCCTCCTCGCCGCTCTTCTGCCGGGCCAGCTCCAGCATCGGCTCGGAGAAGTCGCAGCCGACCACCCGGCCGTCCGGGCCGATCCGCCGCCGCAGCGCCAGAGCGAGGTCGCCGGTGCCGCAGCAGATGTCGAGCGCGTCCGAGCCGGGGCCGACCTCGGCGCGATCGACCGCTCGCTCGCGCCACTGGTGATGGAGCCCGGCGGTCATCGCCGAGTTCATCAGGTCGTAGACGCCGGCGATCCGGTCGAACATCCCGCGCACCTGGGTCGCGAACTCCTCGGAGTCGCGCTCGGGCCGCTCGCTCCCGGCAGTTGTCTCGGAGGGGACGCTCACCGGCCCGAGATTAGGGATATCGACTCTCTAGTTGAGCGAAGCGAGGAAGGCGGTGAGCTCCTCGAACTTCTTCGGCGGCAGGTTCTGGTAGGAGGGCATGATCCCGGGGCCGACCTCGAGCGATCGGGCGATCGCCTCGCTTGGCAGCTTGTCGCCGATCTCGGTCAGCTCGGGGCCGGGGCCGTCGTTGCCGTTCTCGCCGAGCTTGTGGCAGGCGAGGCAGCCCGACTGGGCCGCGACCTGTTTGCCGGGCTCGACATCGGCTGCCACCTTGAGGTCGATCTCGGTGGGGGTGCCGGCAGTCGCGCCCAGGTAAGTCAGGTAGGCCATCGCGACGACCGTCAGGCTGAAAAAGCTGGTGGCGATCGGGCGCCGCTCCGGTCGCCGCTCGGGGTTGCGGTCGATGAACGGCAGCAGGACCAGAAGGACCATGAGGATGGTCGGGATCCCGACGGTCGCGATCGGCACCGCCCACGGCGGCTTGATCACCCGGAGGAGCTCGAAGAGGAAGAAGAAGTACCACTCCGGCCGGGGCACGTAGGTGGTCGTGGTCGGGTCGACCTTCGGGCCCTGCTCGGCGCCGAGGACGATCGACATCGCCGCGATCACCAGGACGACGATCAGCGCCATCGCCGAGTCCTTCAGTACCGCGTAGGGGAAGAACGGCTTCCCCTTCTTCTTCAGGACCTCGTAGTCCTGGAGGTACTGCTCCTTGTCGGCGGCCCTCATCCGACCTCGGTCTTACGCAGGGACTTCGGGCGATCGCCCTTGAGCCAGGGCGGAGCGGTCGTGCCGAGCTTCACCACCAGGTAGAGATGGGCGCCGATCAGGGCGATGATCAGCCCCGGCACGAGCAGCATGTGGATCGCGTAGAAGCGCTGGATCGTGGTCTCCCCAACGTCAGGCCCCGCGCGCAGGAAGTCGGCGAGGTAGGGGCCGACCACCGGGCCGGTGGCGGTGATGTTGTTGGCGACCACCGTCGCCCAGTAGGAGCGCTGGTCGAACGGCAGCAGGTAGCCGGTCAGCCCCATCGTCAGGGTGAGGATCAGCAGCACCACCCCGATCACCCAGTTGAGCTCGCGCGGGTACTTGTAGGCGCCGAACAAGAACACCCGCCCCATGTGGAGGAAGATGCAGATGATCATCACCGTCGCCCCCCACTTGTGCATCCCGCGGACGAACTCGCCGAGGAAGACGTCGTTGGTGAGGTGGGTGATCGACTCGTAGCCCTCGGTCGGGGAGGGCGTGTAGTACATCGCCAGGAAGACCCCGGTCACCGCCTGCATGGTGAAGGCGAACAGAGTGGCTGTGCCGAGCGTGTAGAACCAGTTGGTGCCCTTCGGCACCTTGCGGAAGAGGAGGAAGGTGAGGAAGCCGCCGGCGCCGGTGCGCTCCTCGACCCAGCCGACGACCTCGGTGCTGGCCTCCTTGCTGGCCTCGACCGGGCCGCCTCCATTGCCGCCGGGTCCGTTGGTCCGTTCGCCGGGCGGTTTGGGGCGGCGGAACTGCCTGGGCAGCGGAAGCTTCGGCATCGCTACGGCGGCGGCGGCACCGACGGCCGCGGCGGATAGAGGTACTCCCAGATGCCACCTGTGAACTCGCCCGGGTCGCGGGCCCGGACCGGATCGAGCTGGGAGGTGACGCTGAAGCGGGGGCCGAGCTCGACCTGGCCGTTGCTGACCCGGGTCTGGAAGCGGTCGAGCGGGCGCACCGGGGGACCGCCGATCCGCTCGCCGAGGAAGCCGTAGACGCCGCCGTGGCAGGGGCAGATGAAGTTGCCCGAGGCGGGAACGAACCGGACCGGGCAGCCGACGTGGGCGCAGCGGCTTGAGATCGCGATGAACTCGTCGGGGCTCTCGGCCGGGTACTTCGACTGGCCCTCGGTGATCTCGGGGTTCCCCCGCCGCACGTAGGCGGTCGTCTTCCCGGCCTCGCCGATGTCCGGGACCTCGGTGATGATCACCGGGCGGTAGCTGTCCGGGCTGAAGCTGTCGGGTGCGCCAATCGGCTGCCAGCGCTCATCCACCTCCTCGAACAGGGGCGCGACCGCAAAGCCAACCGCCGGGAGGACGATCACCGCGCTGGCCAGCCCACCCGCCGCGACGACGCCGGCGGCGAAGACGCCCCGGCGAGTCATCGTCTCCCCCTCGAAGTACCCCGGGGGCGTCGGCTTCTCCAGCCGCCTCGGTGCCCGCTGCTTGTCGTTTCCTCGATCAGCCACGGTCCGAGAGGTGCTCGGAGGCGAAGCCTATCGCCTCGGATGCGCGCGCTAGATCGCCCTCGATCCCCGCCGCGAGAGCCATTTCGGAGGCGCCGGCGGCGAGCAATTCGGTCGCTCCGTCGCCGCCATTCCGGAGCGCCTCCTTGGCTCGCTCGTGCGCCCCGTTACCGCCGGTGCCGACCGCGGTCGCCGAGGCGAGCCAGAGAGCCTTGGCTGTCGGCGCCGCCTCGCCGCCACCGTCCTCGGCGTGGAGCTGGGCGGAGAGGCTGATCAGGTCCGCCAGCTCGCGGACCGCCTCCAGGTCGCCGTGGGCCGCCAGCCGCTCGAGCCCAAGGGCGTAGAGGAAGTCGCCCGCCAGCAGCCGCAGGTCGGGGTCGGCGGCGTCGATCAGCCGCGCGCTTCCGTAGTGGAGCAGATAGCCCTCGCGGATCGCCTCGACCAGGAGCAGGTAGTCGTCCCGGGCCGCGGCGGCGCGGGGCCCGGCGGCGGCGAGCGCCCCGAGCACGGGCCGCTCCCGCGGATCGCGGACCAGCGAGGAGATCAGCGTCTCCTCGTCGCGCAGGAGCGCCGCTAGTGAGCTGAGGGAGGCTTGTGAATCGAGCATCGGCGAGCGAGGTTAACCGGGAAGCGCCTCTTCGAACGCCTCGGAGGCCGCTTTCAGAGTCTGCCCGATCGAGTCGGCGTCGTGGGCCAGAGACGGGAACCAGGCCTCGAATTGCGAGGGCGGCGGGTAGACGCCGCGGTCGAGCAGGGCGCGGCAGAAGCGGGCGTAGGCGTCCACGTCGCAGGCCGCGGCGCCCGGCGAAGTCAGTCACGGGCTCGGCGCTGAAGAAAACCGTAAGCAGGCCGGGGGCGGAGGCGACCTGAACCGCGCGCCCGGCGGCGGCCTGGCGCAGTCCCGAGGCGAGCTCCTCGGTGATCTCCGCGAGCCGCCCGTATGCAGCGGGATCGAGCTGGCCGAGGGTCGCGAGGCCGGCGGCGACCGCGATCGGGTTTCCCGAGAGGGTGCCCGCCTGGTAGACGTCGCCCGCGGGCGCCATCCGCTCCATCAGCTCGCGGGGACCGCCATAGGCCGCCGCGGGGAGCCCGCCTCCCAGCACCTTGCCCATGATCGTCAGGTCGGCGTTCACCCCGAGCAGCTCCTGGGCGCCGCCGCGGGCGACCCGGAAGCCGCTGATCACCTCGTCAAGGACGAGCAGGGCCCCGTTGGAGTCGGCGGCCTCCCGGAGGAAAGCGAGGAAGCCATCCCCGGGGGGTACAACGCCCATGTTCGCCGGGATCGGCTCGGCGAGGATCGCGGCGAAGCTGTGCTCGCCGATCGCCCGCTCGAGGGCGGCGGGGTCGTTCCAGGGCACGACCACCGTGTTCGCCGCCTGCGACTCGGGCACGCCCGGGCTGGCGGGAACCCCGGCAGTCGCCATCCCCGAGCCGGCCTCGACCAGGAGCCCGTCGACGTGGCCGTGGTAGGCGCCGGCGAACTTGAGGATCCGCTCGCGGCCGGTGGCGGCGCGGGCGAGCCGGATCGCGCTCATCGCCGCCTCGGTCCCGGAGTTGACCATCCGGATCATCTCGACCGAGTCGAAGCGCTCGACCACCCGCTCGGCCAACTCGACCTCTCCCTCTGTCGGGGCGCCGAAGCTGGTGCCGGAGGCGGCGGCCTTCGTCACCGCCTCGACCACAGCGGGGTGAGCGTGCCCGAGGATCAGCGGCCCCCAGGAGCAGACCCAGTCGACGTAGCGGTTGCCGTCCACGTCCCAGACGTCCGCGCCCTCGCCGCGCTCGATGAAGATCGGGTCCCGGCCGATCGAGCCCATCGCCCGGACCGGCGAGTTCACCCCGCCCGGGAGCACCTCAAGTGCCTCGCGGTACAGCTCCTCGGACGGGCCTATGTGTTCTCCGCCTCCCAGGCGGCGTAGTCGTCGGTGAAGTAGTGGAGGCGCACCTTCTTGAACTCGGTGGACGAGTAGAGGACCGCGCGATCCGGCCCGTGCAGCTCGTGCTCCTCGGCGATCCCGTCGAGGATCGCGTCGCACTCCTCCTTCGAGCGGCCGTGGGCCATCGTGAAGACGCTGTAGGGCCAGTCCTCGTAGGTGGGCCGCTGGTAGCAGTGGGAGATGCCGCGAACGGCAGCCATCCGCCCGCCGACCTCCGGGATCCGCTCCTCCTGGACCCGCCAGACCCCCATCCCGTTCGCGGAGAAGCCGGCGCGGCGATGGAAGAGGATCGCCGCCACCCGGCGCAGGAGCTTCCGGTCGACCATCCCCCGCAGGTGCTCGAGGAAGTCGCCGGTGCTCATCCCGACCTTGGCGGCGGCCTTGTCGTAGGGACGAGAGGTGACCTCCATCGGCCCCTGGAGCGCTTGGATCACGGCGATGTCGCGATCGTCGTAGGGCTGGCGCTCGAGCTCGCGGGGCGGCGCCGCCTCGGCGGCGGCGGCGAGCTCCTCGGTGCCGCCCTCCATCTCCAGGTTCATGTTGATCTTGAACAGGATCAGGGTGGGCAGCTGGCGGATCGAGGTGGCCCCCGTGAGCCGCTGGAGCACCTCGAGGGTTCCTTCGAGGCCCAGCTCGGAGTCCGGCGGCGTGGCGATCGTGAACCAGAGGTTGAACTCGTGGGTGCGGAGGTAGTTGTGGGAAACGCCCGGGTGGGAGTTGATGATCTTCGCGGCGCGGTGGGGGTTCTCGGAATCGACCTTGGCGGCGACCAGCATCGAGCTGTAGCCGAGGGCGCGGGTGTCGAAGATCGGGGTGATCTCGCGGATGATCCGCTCGTCCAGCAGCCGCTGGGTCCGGGACGCCACCTCGTCGAGGTCGAGCTCTGCCTCGGCGGCGATCAGTCCGAACGGCTCCGCCTCGAGCGGAAAGCTCGACTGGAGCAGGTTCATCAGCCGCCTGTCGGTCGGGTCGAGCGGGACCGCCGCGCCTCCGGCTCGCGAGCGGAGCTTGGGCTGGGCCTCGGCGGTTGTGATCCCGTCCGCGGGACGGTTCAACGCCGGGCCGCCTCCTCGGCGAGCCAGGCGGCGGCGTCCTTGGCGTAGTAGGTGACGATGATGTCGGCGCCGGCGCGGCGGATCGCGGTCAGCGACTCCATCGCCGCGGCGCGCTCGTCGATCCAGCCGTTGGCCGCGGCCGCCTTCAGCATCGAGTACTCGCCGGATACGTGGTAAGCGGCAACGGGGGCGCCGGTCGCGTCCTTCACCCGCCGGACCACGTCGAGGTAGGGCAGCGCCGGCTTCACCATGAGGACGTCGGCACCCTCCTCCAGGTCGAGCTGGGCCTCGCGAACCGCCTCGTCGGCGTTCGCAGGATCCATCTGGTAGCCGCGCCGGTCGCCGAACTCGGGGGTCGAGCCGGCGGCCTCGCGGAAGGGCCCGTAGAAGGCGGATGCATACTTGGCGCTGTAGGCGACGATCGGGGTGGCGGAGTGGCCCTCCTCGTCGAGCTGGGCGCGGATCGCCCCGACGCGGCCGTCCATCATGTCGCTGGGGGCGACAGCGTCGGCGCCGGCAGCGGCGTGGGAGATCGCGGTCTTAGCCAGCAGCTCGATCGTGACGTCGTTGTCCACCTCGCCGTCGACGATCACCCCGCAATGGCCGTGCGAGGTGTACTCGCACAGGCAGACGTCGGTGATCACGACGATCTCGGGGTGGGCCTCCTTCAGCGCCCGGACGGCCATCTGGATCACGCCTTCGTCGTCGTAGGCCTCGCTGGCCGATTCGTCCTTCGTCGCCGGAATCCCGAAGAGGAGCACGGCGCGGACGCCGACCGCGGCGAGCTCGGTTGCCTCAGCGACCAGCTCGGAGATCGAGAGGCGCTCGACCCCGGGCATCGACTCGACCTCCTCGCGAACGCCCTCGCCCGCGGTGACGAACAGCGGCTGCACCAGATGCTCGGCCGAGAGGTTGGTCTCGCGGACCAGGTCGCGGAGCGGCTTCGTCCGGCGCAGGCGGCGCAGTCTTGTCGCGGGAAAGCTCACCGGTCTGATTCTACGGCTGTGCCCTAGGCGAACCTGCGAAGGGCCAGCCGGGCGATCAACAAGTAGACCGCCGCAAGCAGGGCCAGGTGGATCAACGGTGGCGCGAGGTCGGGGCCGCCCGAGGAGAGGGCTGCCGAAAGGGCGTCGAGCGAGGGGCGGAAGGGGAAGGCGCCGGTGACGATGCGGATGCCGTCGAAGACGGTCTCGCCGACCGTTCCCGAGGGGACCAGGGAGAGAAAGGCGATCGGCAACGCCAGGGCGAAGGCGAGCAGGGCGCTCGCCCGGACCTCGCGGGCGGCGACCCCGATCGCCGAGCCCATCGCGGCGAAGCCCGCGCCCGGAAAGAAGGATTGCGAGCAGGAAGAGGTGCGCCCGCTCCCATTGCAGGGAGACGAACAGCTCGAGCACCCCGAGCAGGACGACCGCACCACCAGCGAGGCAGAGCGTCCCAAGCCCGATCTTCTCGACCAACAGCGCCGTGCGACCGATCAGCCCCCGGGTGAGCCGGGTGAAGGTGTTCTCCTCCCGCTCCAGGGCGAGCGAGCCGGCGACGAGGAGGACGGTGACGAACATCAGGGTGATCGCGATCGAGACCGAGATCGCGAAGGTGTCGAGCGGCGGAACGTCGCCGCTGACGACCTGCTTGTCGACCGCGATCGGCTCGGCCACCGAGGAGAGCAGCGGGTCGGCGAAGCCGAGGTTGCGGCGGGCGAGGTCGGCGAACCGGATCACCTCCTCGACCGCCCGGCGCTCCGCCCCGGGCGGGAGCTGGGCCTGGACCGACCTGAGGATGCTCTCGGCGTTCTGCAGCCCGAGCACCTGGATCGTCTGGCCCAGCACCGGCACGTTGAACTCGCCACCCGAGATCAGGATGTCGAGGTAGCGGAGAAGCTCCTTGGAGATCCGATCGGAGAGGATCAGGTTCGCCTCGGTGAGCAGCGCTTGGATCCGGTCGTCCACAAGCCGCGCCTTCACCGGGTCGTCCTCGTTGACGTAGACCTCGACGTCCGCGGACTCCAGCCCCGTGCCGCTCGAGCTGCGCCTGGAGCTTGTCGATGAAGTCCTCCGGCACGATCAGCGCCGCCAGCACCTCGCCGTCCCGCACCTTGTTCAGGGCGTCGTCGCGGCTCGACGGCCTTGACGCAGTCGACCCGGTCGCAGAGCTCGCGGAAGGCGTCCTCCTGGTTGAAGCCGCCGCCGCCGATCCCCAGCGACTCGTCCGCGGGGATCTGGTTGAGGAAGGCGACGCTGGGCTTCTCGGGCCCACGCGAGATCGCGAAGCCGATCAGCACCGCGAGCACGATCGGATAGATCACCAGCAGCGCGGTAAGCAGCGGCGAGCGCCGCAGGATCTGAAGGTCCTTGAGCAGCAGCCAGCGCATCAGCTGTGGTCGCGCATCAGTGCCCGCGCTTGTTCAGGAACTTGACGAAATCGGCCTCGGGGTCCGGTCGGCGCCCCGAGCGCCGGCAGCGCGGCGCATCGCCGCAAACGTGCCGTCGAAGAGGGCCTCGCCGTCGGCGAGGACGAGCAGCCGGTCGCCGTAATGGCTCGCCTCCTCGATCTGGTGGGTCGAATAGATCACCGCCGTGCCGGACTCAGAAAGCCCGGCGACGAACTCCCAGAGCCTGATCCGCTGCCCGGGGTCGAGGCCGGCGCTGGGCTCGTCGAGCAGCAGAACCCGGGGCTGAGCGAGGAGGCCGATCGCGATATTGATCCGCTGCTGGTTGCCGCCGGAGAGGGTCGAGACCTGATCGTCGCGGCGATCGGCGAGGCCTGTCTGATCCAGCATCGCCTCCACCGTCGCCTCGGGGTCGCCGGTGCCCTCGAGGCGGGCGAACAGCCGCAGGTTCTCGGCCACGGTCAGCCGGCGGTAGAGCGCCGCCTGCTGCGGCACCCAGCCGACCTCGCCGTCGGCGACCGAGACCCGGCCGGAGTCGGGCCGGGTTGATCCCGGCGAGGATCGCCAGAGCAGGGTCGTCTTGCCGGCGCCGTTGGGGCCGACCACCGCCAGCAGCTCGCCCTTGGCGGCCTCGAAGCTGACCTCGCGCAGGGCGAGGCGCTCGCCGTAGCTCTTGGAGAGGTCACTGCACCTCGAGCACGGGCTTGCCTGAGCGCCCTCGCCGGGTGCGCGCCTCACTCATCGCGGAAAAGCTAGCGGTTCCGCTCACGAGTACGCTGCGGCCCGGATGCGCGTCCTCTTCATCGGCGACGTCGTCGGCAAGCCCGGGCGCGAGGGGCTCGCGGCGGCGATGCCCGCGCTGCGCGAGGCAGCACAAGCCGGACCTGGTCGATCGTCAACGGCGAGAACGCCGGCGGAGGGGTCGGGATCACCGAGGAGACCGCGCAAGGAGATCTTCGCCACGGGCGCCGACGCGATCACCCTCGGCAACCACGCCTACCGCCACCGCGAGGTCTACCCCTACCTTGACGCCGAGCAGCGGATCGTCCGGCCCGCCAACTTCCCCGACTCGAACCCGGGCCGCGGCCACACGATCGTCGACGCCGCCGGGATGAAGGTCGCGGTCGTCAACCTCAGCGGCTCCCTCCACCTGCGGGTGGAGCGCTCTCCCTTCCCGGCCGCCGACGAGATCCTGGAGCGAGCTCAGCGGGCGCGGCCGACGCGGTGATCGTCGACTTCCACGCCGAGCTGACCAGCGAGAAGGTGGCGATGGGCTGGCACCTCGACGGCCGCGTCGCCGCGGTGCTCGGCACCCACACCCACGTGCCGACCGCCGACGCGCGGGTGCTGCCCGGCGGCACCGCCCACATCACCGACGTCGGCATGACCGGCTCGCGGGCGGGCGTCATCGGCGTCAAGCGCGAGCAGGCGCTGGAGGCGTTCCGGACCCAGATGCCGATCCGCTTCGAGACCGCGGACGAGGACGTCTGGGTGATGGGCGCCGCTAGTCGACGTCGGCGACGACGGCCTTGCGCGCTCGATCGAGCAGGTCCTGATGCCCGCGAGCGCTAGGCGCGCGGGTCCTGTCACGGCGGTGCCCCACATCCTGTGGGCGCGGATCGTCCGGATGCGGCCGCCGTGCCACCGCGCGAGCTACCGCGCGGTGGCACGGATCCACGAGCCAGCAGCGCGACGAAGAGGAACGGCAGGAACCAGGGGATGTAGAGGTAGAACCAGTGCTCGACGGTGAGCTGGAGGGCGATCAGCACCGCCGCCCCGAGGGCCGCGACCGTGACCGGGTCGCGCCGGCGGGGGACGAAGGCGACCAGCAGCGCCAGCCCGACGATCGCGACCTTGACCGCGGTGTGCAGCCACTCCAGCGAGGGCTCCTGGCCCCAGACGCTGAAGGGCGAGTCGCGGCCGGCCTGGTTGCCGATCGTGCGGTCCCAGAAGGTCGAGAGGCCGGGGTCGAGCAGCGTCTGGGCCATGACGAGCCAACGTGATCGCGAAGGCGCGGCGAACGGCAGGATCACCCGCACGTAGCGGCCACGGTCCTGGCGAGGGGGTCCGTAGGCGACCGAGGAGCCACCCGCATCCTGCGGCCGGATGCGCCCGTGGGGCCCCCGCGCGCCACCCTGCGCTGCGCTTGCGTCCGGTTGACGCACCGTGGCACCGTGCGTCGGTGACCGTAGGTCGCAAACAGTGGGACCAGGGCGAGGGGGGCGAACTTGGTCAGCGGAAGCCAGGGCCAGGAGGCCGCCGCGGCCGGGCGGCGAGGTGAGGAAGAGAGGGTGCAGGACGAGGAGGAGGGAGACAAGGGCGTCGTTGGTGTTCGACTCGAGGGCGAAGGCCGTGTAGGGGCAGGCCGCCCAGGCGAAGGCGAGCAGGATCGCCGAGGCGGTCTCCCGCCTCGCCGGGCCGCAGCCGGCGGCCGAGCAGGAAGAGGCCGGCGATCGTGCCGAGGTCGAAGAAGATCGCGGCCGCGTGGGCGGCCGGGCAGGTCGTCCCAGCTCCCGCTCCAGGGAAGAGCTGCTCGAAGGGGACGTAGGCGTAGTAGGCGGACCGGGCCGTAGGTGTCGCCGGCGTGGTTGTCCTCGGGGAAGTTGCCGTAGAGCGGCTCGCCGTCGGCGATCTGGTCGGCGCCGATCACCCCGGAGTAGCCGACGTCGATCACGTTCGAGTCGGCGACGTTGAGCCCGACCCGGAAGCCGATCAGGAACAGGGTCGCGACCGCGAGCCAGAGCGCCGGCAGCGAGGGCCGCAGGCCCGCTCCCGCCGCGGAAGCCGAGCCAGAGCGTCCGCGCCAGCAGATAGAGCAGCGCCGGATAGGCGAGCGGCACCGAGAGCCCGATCTCGCCGCGGTTGAAGAAGAAGTGCGAGACCCCGAAGCCGGCGACGATCACCAGCAGGTCGAGGTGGGCGACGCGGAAGGGCCGGCGCCAGTCGAGGAGGCCGAGCGACGAAGATCGCGCACAGCGGCAGCCAGACGTACGGCGCGTTGAGCTTGCGGCCGAAGGCCCCGTCGTAGCCGCGGGCCATCCTCCAGGCGACCTGGTGCCGGTCCACGACTCCTCGACCTCGCCGCTCTGGTCGTCGACGACCACCTGGACGAGCTCGCTCGTCGTCGCCGAAGAAGCCGACCTCCCAGTCGCCGGTCGTCGTCGGTCCGGGTGGCCGAGGGGCGCAGGCCCGGTGGTCGCGCAGGGCCTCCAGGTCACTTCGTCGTCTCTTCTCGGCGATCGCCGATCGCGGCTCTCGCTGGAGATCGGCGGCGAGCAGGATCCTGGGCGGCGGCCGCCAGCGGCGAGGTCAGAGCTGAGGATCGTGAAGACCGCGGCGGCAAGGGCTGCGCGGCAGCTAGGCGAAGGTCCACAGCTTGTTGCCGATGAAGTTGAACGGCATCGCGAAGGCCACCGCGATCGCCTGGGCGCCGCAGCTCCGGGAACGTCCACGACCTCGATCAGCATCTCGAGAGCGATCAGGTTGATCCCGAGCGCGAGGACGCTGACCGTGAAGAAGCGGGCGGCCTGGAAGCCGGCATGCTCACCCTTGGCGTGGTCGAAGGTCCAGTGGCGGTTCCAGAGGAAGTTGTTGGTGACCGCGACGACGAAGGCGGCGATCGCCGCCGGGATGTGGTGGACGTCGAGGAGCCCGGTCGAGCAGCCGCGAACACGCAGTCAGGTTGACGAAGTAGCCGACAGGCCGACGACCCCGAACTGGACCAGCTGGATCCAGTTCTCGGACTTCCTTGTCGCCACGGCCGATCCGCTTCGCTGTCGCCGACCGGGCTCACAGTCCGCCCCTTCTACCCCGAATCTCCGAAATGCTCGAGGATCACCGGCGCCAGATCGCGGAGCGCCCACTGCGGATGCTCGGCGGGCTCTTCGGCCCGCAGCCGACGAACAGCAGCGGCGCCGAGCGAGTCCCCGCGGCCGAGCGCGCCGTGGCTGCCGCCGCCGGTGTGGCTGACGCCGCCCCAGTCGACGCACTCGTAGCCGTCGGCCGCCGAGATCAGGACGTCGCCGGCGTGGGGCGAGGTCAGCGCCGACCACAGACGAGAGAGGCCGTCGGGGTACTGATCGGCCTCGAAGCGTCCCCGGGTGATGTCGGCCGCCAGCGCCTCGGGCTCGCCCTCCACCATCCCACTCGGCGCCGCGGACGTCGCGCAGCTGGCCGCCGGGGCGGAAGCGAAGCTCGAAGCCGTTTCGCTCGACCACGGCCGCGCACCTCGCCGTCGGCGGGGAGCCCGACCCCGGCGCGTGCAAGCGGGGCGCCGTCCGACCCCGGCGAGCCAGGCGACCAGGTCCACCGCCGTCCATCTCGCGCAGCCGGAGACGTACTCGCTCGTGGGTGGGGGCATGGCCGTGCGCCCGGTGTCGAGGAGGTAGACGGCGCCTGCCCGCGAGGTCGGGCTGACCGCGATCTCGGCGTCCTCCGGGCGGTCGGAGTTCGGCTGCAGCACCCGCCAGTCCTCCGCCAGCTCCTCCGCCAGGGCGAGGCCGTGCTCGACGGGGTCTGAGCGTGGTCGGCGGTGACGATGACGGCGTGCCGCTCGAGGAAGGCATCGAGGCCGCCGCCGGCATCGACGATCCGGGCGAAGCTGACGATCCGCCTTGGCGATCGAGTCGATCTGGCGCGTCGGGCCCGAAGCGATGCGAGTGGAAGTCGTTGTCGGGAAGGCTGAAGAGCAGGAAGTCGTAGGCGCCATCGCTGGACCAGCTCCTCGCCGACGCAGGCCGAGTACTCGTCGCGCGTTCCGGGCCTGGTGAAGTTGGGTCCGCAACCGGTCGAGCGGCTGGCGTAGAGGTCGCCGTAGAAGAACTCGTCCGGAGCCCAGACGGCGTGGCGGAAGTTGGCGGCGGCGGCAGCCACGCGGACCAGGCCCTCGAGGCTGAGCTTGTGGCGGCGCCGGCCGCGGTAGATCAGGAAGGGCGTGGTGGCGGTGCGGACCCCGGCGTCGCCGAGGCGCTCGAACACCGTCTCCGCCTCCCAGCTCAGGTGGTCGAGGTTCATGTTGTAGACGAGGTCGTACATCGCCCGGAACAGCCCGAACGTCCGGGTGGCCTCGAAGGAGGAGCCGTACTCGATGTAGCGGCGCTCGACCCGGTGGAACCAGTTCATCCCGATCACCCAGTGGCCCGCGGGTCCGACGCCGGTCATCATCTCCGAGGAGGCAACCGGGGTCACCGAGGGGAAGCTGGAGACGCAGTCCTCGACCAGCCGGCCTCGCTCCAGCGAGGGCGGCGAAGGTAGGCGCCCGGTCCTCCGTCGACCGCCCGGAGGAACATCGCCGGAGTGCATCGCGTCGACGACCACGAGGACGAGCTTCTTGGCCATGCGCGTTCTAACGGAGGACCCGCAGGCCCTCGTGCTTTCGCTCCTCCCGCCGCCGACGGGAGAGCGAGAGCCAGGCGAGGGCCAGCAGTACCGACCAGGGAGAAGGGCGGGGCCAGCAGGCTCGACCGCGGCCACCACGACCGCGGAGACGATGATGATCGCGGTCACCCCGGTCGGCGCCTGCACGCCGGCGTCCGCGGGTGCGCCGCGCTGCGCGACGAGCGGCACCGGCAGCGACGTCGCGGCTGACGTGGCCGCGAGGCCGGCTCGCCAGCAGCCCGACGGGAAGCGCCGGCCAGATCGCCTCGTCCTCGCCGTTGAGCGCCGCGACCGCAGGCGATGATCCCGAGCGGCGCCGCGCCCGCGACCACACCCCAGGTGGGCATGATCGGCGGCAGGACGCCCCGATGATCGAGCCCGGCGGCGATCGCCAGCCCGAGGCCCTGGCAGATGGCGAGAGCGTCCATGAGTCGGGCGGGGAAGGCTACAGCGGCTGTGCCAACCCTCGATCAACGGCCGGCGCCCAGCGCAGTGCTGGTGTCAGGACTCCCGCGATCGGTTGACACGCGGCTGGCGTCACCTCGACCATTCGGCACACTTAGCCGGCGATGGCGGACCCCGGCGAGAGAGCGAAACGGGCGGGCGAGGCGCTCGGCGCCGGCGCGCCGGCGCGCCCACACCACCTCCCACGACCTGGAGCGCTACGCGGATCTGTTCGCCCGGCGCACCCAGGTGATGCGCTCCTCGGCGATGCGCGACCTGATGGCGATCACCGCGCGCCCCGAGGTGATTTCGCTGGCAGGCGGGCTGCCCGACACCTCCTCCTTCCCCCCCGAGAGCTTCGCCGCCCAGATGACCCGGATCGCCCACGAGTCCTCGGCCGAGGCCCTCCAGTACGGCCCGACCGAGGGCTTCGCCGAGACCAAGGCCTGCATCGTCTCAGGTGATGGAGGCCGAGGGGATGTCGCCGGATCCCGACGACCTGATCGTGACCACGGGCGGACAGCAGGCGATCGACCTGATCTGCGAAGACGCTGATCGACCCCGGCGACCCGGTGATCTGCGAGGCCCCCACCTATCCGGGCGCGGTACCGACCTTCTGCAGCTACGAGGCCGACGTGATCCAGATCACCACCGACGACGATGGCATGCGGATCGATGAGCTCGACCGAGGTGCTCGACCGGCTCGCCCGGGAAGGGCGACGGCCGAAGTTCATCTACTCGGTGCCGAGCTTCCAGAACCCGGCCGGGGTCACCCTCTCGGCCGAGCGGCGCCGGCGCCTGGTCGAGCTCGCCCGCGAGCACGAGGTGCTGGTCTGCGAGGACAACCCCTACGGCCTGCTCCGCTTCGACGGCGAGCCCGCAGCCGACGCTCTACTGCCTCGACGGCGGCGACTACGTGATCTACCTCGGCACCCTCTCCAAGATCCTCTCGCCGGGGATCAGGATCGGCTGGGTGGTCGCGCCGCCCCCGGTGCTGGAGAAGATCGGCCTCGGCAAGCAGGCGGCCGACCTCTGCACCTCGACCCTGACCCAGTACTTCGTCCGCGAGTACTTCGCCGAGGGACGCTGGCGCGAGTACGTGGACGACCTGGTCGAGATCTACCGCTCCCGCCGCGACGTGATGCTGGAGGCGCTCGAGCGCCACTTCCCGACCGCAGGCCGAGTGGACCCGGCCCGAGGGCGGGCTGTTCGTCTGGGCGACGCTGCCCGACTACATCGACACCACCGACCTGCTGGCGAAGGCGCTGCGCGAGAACGTCGCCTTCGTCCCCGGTCGGGCCGCCTACGTGCGACGGCCGCGGCGCCGCCTCGATGCGGCTCAACTTCTCCGGATCGGGCGAGGACGAGATCCGCGAGGGCGTCCGGCGGATCGGCCGGGTCGTCTCCGAGCAGGTCGAGCTGTACGAGACGATCACGCGCGAGCAGCTTCTGGGGGACGAAGGCGAGGACGGGGAACAGGACACCGGCGGCGATGTGGTCCCGATGAGACGGCGCAAGAGGAGCCCGTGAAGGTCGCGGTGCTGAAAGGCGGCAGTTCGCTCGAGCGCGGGGTCTCGCTGCGCTCCGCGGCTCGGGTCGAGGACGCTCTCGCCGCGCTTGACCATGAGGTGGTCTCGATCGACGCCGGCGCCGGCCTCGTTGCCCAGCTGCGAAGCGAGCGCCCCGACGTCGCCTTCATCGCGCTGCATGGCCCGGGCGGCGAGGACGGGACGGTGCAGGAGTTGCTCGAGATCCTCGGCATCCCCTACACCGGACCGGGCGTCGCCGCCTGCGCCCGCTGCATGGACAAGGTCGCCGCCAAGTACGAGATCCGCTCCGCCGGCCTTCCCACCCCCGACTGGGTCGCCTTCAACGCCACCGCCTTTCGGGAGCTCGGTGCCGCCGACACCCTGGAGGAGATCGAGGAGCGGCTCGGCTTCCCGCTCGTGGTGAAGCCCGCGAGCCAGGGCTCCTCGCTTGGGGTCGAGTTCGCCTCGGCGAAGGACGAGGTCCCCGAGGCGCTGGTCGCCGCATTCAGTTACGACGACAGGGTCCTGCTGGAGCGCTACGTCAAGGGCCGCGAGCTGGCGGTGAGCGTCCTCGGCACCGAAGCGCTGCCGGTGGTCGAGGCGATCCCGCGCGAGGAAGACTTCTTCAACTTCGAGGCGCGCTACGAGATCGGCCGGACCGAATATGTCTGCCCCGCCGAGCTCGGCGCAGGCGAGACGACAGCGGTCCAGGAGCTGGCGGCGAGGACGTACGAGGCTCTCGGCTGCAGCGGCTTTGCCCGGGTCGACCTGATGCTCGGCGAGCACGGTCCCGAGGTGCTCGAGGTGAACGCGATCCCAGGCCTCACCGACACCAGCCTCTTCCCGATGGCCGCCGAGGCGGCCGGGATCGATTTCGGCGAGCTCGTCTCCCGGATCATCGAACTCGCCCCGGAGCGTCACAAGGGCGCAGCCACACCTGCGTAACACGGCGCCCTACTCGTCGCCCTTGGCGAAGTCCTCCGGGGTGACGTTGTCGAGGAAATCCTTGAACTTGTCGACGACCTCCTCGGTGTCCTCGACCTCGTGCTCGAACTCGATCGCGGACTCCTCGATCACGTCGTCGGCAGCGAAGATCGGCGCCGAGCAGCGGACGGCGAGAGCGAGGGCGTCGGATGGGCGCGAATCGATCTCCATCTCCGAGCCGTTCATCGAGATCGTGATCGAGGCATAGAAGGTGTTGTCGCGAAGCTCGGTGACCGAGACCCGGTCGCACTTCGCCTCCATCTGGTCGAGGACGTCTGAGAGGAGGTCGTGAGTCATCGGCCGCGGGGTCGAGGCCCCCTGCAACTTCATCAGGATCGCCGCCGCCTCGGGGTGCCCGATCCAGATCGGGAGGAACTTGTTCCCGTCCACGGTCTTCAGCAAGACGATCGGCTGCTTGCCGACCATGTCGAAGCTCACGCCGTAGATCGTCATCCGCTGCAAGGAAGACTCCCTTGAGGTCGGGGGACGAGCCATTATAGGACCGCCCATCGCGCGTCCCGAGGGCTTGCCCTGAAGAGAATCGATCCGATGTCACTATGCCGCCAGCAGGCGTTTATCGACGCGCCGCCGGAGGTCGTTTGGAATCTGCTCAGCGACATCGACCGCCACGCCGCCACTGCCTCGACACCGGCACCGGCACGGCGAGGCGGGAGCCGGCTCGCTGAGGGGGCTCTTGCCCCTCCCCCTGCAGTGGGCGATCCTGGACTCGAACCAGGGACCTCGTCCTTATCAGAGACGCGCTCTAACCAACTGAGCTAATCGCCCGCGGGCGACGATTCTAGCTCGCCGCTCAAGACCGCTTGCGAAGCCGGCGGGCGAGGGATTCGACCTCGGCTAGGTCGTCGAAGTGGAGCTCCGCCTTCAACCCCTCCCCGGCCCGGCGCACTCGGACGTCGGCGCCGAGCGCCGAGCCGAGGGCGTCCTCGGCGTCGGCGAGGGCGGCCCGCTCCTCGGCGCTGATCCTCCCCCCGGCACCGGGCTTCCGCTTGCGCTTGGCCCCGTCGCGGGTGCGGCGCTCGGTGTCGCGCACCGACCAGCCATCGGCGGCGGCGCGCTTGGCGAGCTTCGCCCGGGCGTCCTGGTCGTCGAGCTGGAGGATCGCTCGCCCGTGACCCTCGCTGAGGTCGCCCCGCTCGAGCAGCTTCAGGACCGGGTCGGGAAGGTCGAGCAGCCGGATCAGGTTGGAGATCGAGGCGCGGCTGCGGCCAACCCGCCGCGCCAGCTCCTCCTTGGAGATGCCGAGGTCGTCGACCAGGGCGGCGCAGGCGCGCGCCTCCTCCACCGGGTTCAGGTCCTCGCGGACCATGTTCTCGATCAGCGCGGCCTGGAGCCGCTCGTCCTCGGGCGAGCTCCGGATCACCGCGGGCACCCGATCGAGCCCGGCCTTCTGGGCCGCGCGCCAGCGCCGTTCCCCGGCGACCAGCTCGTAGCGGCCATCCTCCAGCGGGCGCACGATCAGCGGCTGCAGGAGACCGGCCGAGGCGATCGAGCCGGCCAGGGCCTCGAGCGCGTTGGGGTCGAAGCTGCCCCGGGGCTGCTCGGGGTTCGGCTCGATCTGCTCGACCGGCAGCTCGCGGAGCTCGGGGCCACCGGCGGAGCTCTCCGGCAGGATCGCCGCCAGCCCCCTGCCCATCCCCCGCTTACGCTCGGCCATCGGCGGCCACCTCCTCGGCCAGCTGCCGGTAGGCGCGCGAGCCGGACGAGTCCGGGTCGTGCTCGGAGACCGGCACTCCGTAGCTCGGCGCCTCCGCCACCCGGACGCTGCGGGGGACGACCGTCTTGAACACCCGAGCCGGAAGGTGCTCTCGCAGCTCCCGCTCGACGTCTTGCGCGAGCCGGGTGCGGTCGTCGTGCATCGTGATCACCACGCCCGCCAGGTCGAGGCGGGGATTGAGCTCGCGTCGCACCAGCTTCAGCGTGTCGAGGAACTGGACAAGGCCCTCGAGCGCCAGGTACTCGGCCTGCACCGGGACGATCACCTTGTCGGCCGCGACCAGGGCGTTGACTGCCACGGGGCCGAGCGAGGGCGGGCAGTCGAGCAGCGTGTAGGCGAAGCGCTCCCGAACCGGCCCGAGCCCGTCGCGCAGGCGCATCTCGTAGCCGTCGGTGCGGGGCAGCTCAACCGAGGCACCGGCGAGGTCGAGGTGGGCGGGGACCAGCCAGAGGTTGTCCGGGCCAGCCGGCCTCGCGGCCTCGGCGACGGAGACTGCTCCCAGCAGACAGTCGTAGGACGACGGGTGCTGGTCCTTGGCCAGGCCAAGCGCAACCGTAGCGTTGCACTGCGCGTCGAGGTCGACGATCAGGGTCTGGCGGCCGTCACGAGCGACGCAGGCGCCCATGTTGACGGCGGTGGTCGTCTTTCCGACCCCGCCCTTCTGATTGGCGATCGCGTAGACGGTGCCCATCGGGTCGCCGGTCAGTCCCTGATTTGTTCGTGAACGGTCATTCGGAGCCGAACGGTCGCTTTGCCGCCATTCCGGGGCGGCGAGGGAGCTCGTCGGGCGTGGGGCCATTCTTACGAACGAGGTGGATGTGCCGGTCGCGACTGCCCGGGTAGGGGGTCACCGCCCTCACCTCGACCGGCTCGATCGCAAGCCGCGCCGAAGCCTTGGCCAGCTTCGCCTCTTCATCAGGGTCGCGGCGACCCTTCCAGGCGAGCAGGTGACCGCCGTCGCGGAGCAGGGGAGAGGCGAGCTCGGCGACGGTGGAGAGCCGGCCGACCGCTCGGGCGGTGACCGCCTCGTAGGCCTCTCGTCCGTCCCCGGCCGCCCAGGTCTCGGCGCGGACGCAGACCACCTCGGCGTTCGCGAGCCCGAGCCGCTCGATCGCCCGCCGGAGGAACGCGCACTTTCGCGAGACCGACTCGACCAGGTCGACCCGCGCCTCCGGCAGCGCCGCCGCCAGCACCAGCGCCGGGGAGGCCTGCGCCGCTGCCGAGGTCGGCGATCCGCCCGGCGCCCCGGAGCTGATCGAAGCCGAGGCCGCTGAGCGAGTCGGCGACGTGGACCTGCCGGGCGCGCTCGGCGCTGCGGGCGGAGACCGGCGCGTCGCCCTCCATCAGCAGCTCGACCAGCGCCTCCAGGGCGGGCACCGCCGCGGCGGGCGGCTCCGTCAATCGCTAACCCTCGATCAGCGGGGCGATCACCACGTAGCGGTTCGGCTCGTCGCCCTCGCTATAGGTCTCCACCTCGGGGCGATCGCGGAGGTACTCGTGGACAACCCGGCGCTCGTTTGGACCCATCGGCTCGAGCTCGATCGGCTCGCGGTCGCGGATCGCGTCCTCGGTGGCGACATCCGCCCGGCGGCGGAGAGCCTCGCCCTGGCGGCGGCGGTAGCCGGCCGCGTCGACGGTGACCCGCTTGCGGTCCTGGCGTCCCTGGAAGGCCGCCTGGTAGCAGAGCAGCTGCACCGCATCGATCGTCTGGCCGTGGCGGCCAATCAGCAGACCGACCTCCTCGCCATCGACCTCAGCGCTGATCTCGTCGTCTCCCTCCTGCACGGAGACGCCTGCTTCGAGCTCGAGCTCCTCGACGATCCGCTCGAGGATCGCCCGGACCCGCTCAGCCGGCTCCTCGGGCAGCGCCTTGGCGCCCTGTCCTCTCCTCCATCGACCACGCGATCAGTCTAAGCCGCTTAGCGCCTTCGCTTCCGCTTGCGCGGAGGCGGCGGGGGCGGACGGGTCGCCTTGATCTCCTCCGGCGTCGCCTGCGGCGGCGGCGGGAAGAAGAGCTCGAACCACCGCCTGCTGGCCCATCGTCCAGACGTTGGTCGCGATCCAGTAGACGAGGAGGCCGGCGGGGAATCCGATCATGATCGGGGTGAAGATGATCGGCAGCCCCATCGTGATCAGCCGCTGCTGGGCGCTCGCCGAGCGCCCCCGGTCATGATCAGCCCGGCGATCACCGAGGTGACGATGTAGAGGATCAGCAAGATGATCAGCGAGCTACCGGTCGCCTTCTCGGTGATGTCGTTGATGAACAGCCAGGACTCATCCCCGGCCGCGCGAACCTCGTCCTGGAACTCGTTGCTGCGAAGGAGATAGAAGAGGGAGATGAAGACCGGCAGCTGAAGGAGGAGCGGAAAGCAGGAGGCGAGCGGGTTGACTCCGTGCTCCTGGAAGAGCTGCATCTGCTCGCGCTGCATCCGCTGGCGGTCGTCCTTGTACTTCTCCTGGATCTCCTTCAGCAGCGGCTGGATCGCGCTCATCTCCCGCATCGATCGGATCTGCTTCAGCGACAGCGGCAGGATCGCGGCGCGGACTATGAACGTGAGGACGACGATCGCGGTGCCGTAGACGAAGCCGACGTCGTCGTGAAGGAAGGTGAGGATCGAGTTCGCGACATCGATCAGGGGCTGGAGGACGTTGGCGGGGATCATCTCTGCATCCTTTACGAGACGCGGCTTCCGCCGGATCCACCGGCGGGGGGAAGGGCCGGTCGCTCGTGGCGGTGACGGCGCGGGCCACGGAAGAGCCGGCGATCCTCGAGCTCGTCGATGCCGCCCTTGCTGAGCGGGTTGCAGCGCAGCAACCGCCAGCCGCCGACGATCGAGCCGCGCACCGGGCCCAGCTCCCGGATCGCCTGGACGGAGTAGGCCGAGCAGGTCGGGTAGTACTTGCAGCGCTGCGGGAAGGCGGGGGAGATCCAGCGCTGATAGGCGCCGATCAAGGCGAGCATCAGCCGCGAGAGTGGCCGTTTCACGACAAACGCTCCTCAGACGACGCAGTGACCAGCTCCGCGAGAGACTCGCGGATGCCGTCGCCACCCTCCCGTTCCACCAGGCCCTCCACCCCGGGCCTGGCGACGATCACGTAATCGTGCCCCTCCGGGAGCTCGCCGGCGAGCTCCCAGAAGCCCTCTCGGACCGCTCGCTTCACCTTGTTCCGCTGCACCGCCCGCCCGATCTTCCGGCCCACCGAGACGCCCAGCCTCGCATCGCCGCCCGGTTCCTCGTCTCTTCGGGCGAATGAATAGAGAACGAGGAACCGGTTGCCGCGAGAGACCCCGTCGCGGTAGACGCGATCGAAGTCGCCGCTGCGCGAGAGGCGGCGGCGGGGCCCATCTGGGCGCTCAGCGTCCCCCATCAGGGGGTCAGGCGCTTGCGGCCCTTCTGCCGCCGGCGCCTCAGGATTGCCCGCCCGGAGCGAGTACGGCTGCGCGCTCGAAACCCGTGGGTCCGAGCCCGCTTGCGCTTCTTCGGCTGGTAGGTCCGCTTCATTCGAGGAGCCAGTGATCGAGGGGGGCGGGAAGGGACGGCAGTATAGGGCGTGACGCCGACTCGCCCTCAGGGCTGCGACCGGGCAACGACGAGATTTTCACCGCGCTTTGCACGGAGCCCCGCACCCACTCTGCTCCACCCCTCAGGGCCGGAACTATGATCGCCCGCTCCGTCCCGGTCCCCGCGGCCGAGCTGACAAAAGGAGGAAGAAGTTCCGAGGCCCACCCCCGATGCTGCTCATGACCTGGCCACCACCTGGCGCCAGGCGCAGGAGGAGCTCCGGGCCTCGGTCTCCGACTCCACCTACCAGCTCTGGTTCGAGCAGCTCCGCCCTGTCTCCAGCCGGGGCCCGATCCTCTTCCTCACCGGCCCCCGCCACGTCCTCCGCTGGGTTGGCAGGCGCTATCCGGAGCTCCTCCGCGCCGCGATCCGCAAGGGGGGCTCGGGGCTACGGGAGTTCGAGCTCGTCACCTCTGAGGACGCAGTCGCCCAGTCGAGTCCGCAGAGCTCTTCCGAGGCCGTGGCCCGCGTCGCCCTCAACCCCGCCTACACCTTCGAGCGCTTCGTCATCGGCCCCGGCAACCGGTTCGCCCACGCCGCCGCCCTGGCGGTGGCCGAGGCCCCCGGCGAGGCCTACAACCCCCTCTTCCTCCACGGTCCCCCCGGACTGGGCAAGACCCACCTGCTGGGGGCGATCGCCAACTACCTCCACCACCACAGTCCCGAGCTGATCGTCCATTACACGACCGCCGAGTGCTTCACCAACGAGTTCGTCTCCTCCCTCCAGGGCACCGGGATCGAGGGGTTCAAGCGCCACTACCGCGGCGCCGACGTCCTCCTGATCGACGACGTCCAGTTCCTCCAGGGCAAGGCGCGCACCGCCGACGAGTTCTTCCACACCTTCAACGCGCTCTATGAGGCCGGTGCGCAGCTCGTTCTCACCGCCGACCGCCTTCCCAGCGAGCTCACCGCCCTCGCCGAGCGCCTCCGCGACCGCTTCGAATGGGGCCTGACGGTCGCGCTCGAGCCTCCCGACCTCCCCACGCGCCTCGTCTTCCTCGCCAACCTCGCCCGGGAGCGAAGCGAACAGGTCGCTCCGGAGGCCCTCCGCGCGATCGCCTCGCGGGCGATCTCCAACCTCCGCCTCCTCGAGGGGGCCCTGACGCGGATCGTCGCCCTCGGTTCACTGACCTCTTCCGCGATCACGCCCGAGGCTGTCGACCGCGCGCTTCCAGGTGCCGGCACGCCGCCCGCTGCTGCAAAACCCGAGATCGCTCAAATCCAGAAGACGGTCTCCACTCGCCTCGAGGTCCCGATCGAGCGACTCCTCTCATCCAGCCGTGTCGCCCCAATCGCGCGTGCCCGCCAGCTCGCGATGTACCTCAGCCGCGAGCTCACCGATCTCTCCCTTCCTGAGATCGCCGCCGCCTTCAACCGTAGAGATCACACCACGGTCATCCACGCGATCCGCAAGGTCGAGGCTCGCGCCTTGGAAGATGCCGCTCTCGCTCGCACGATCGACCAGCTCAGCTCGGACCTTGCCGCTCCCAGAATCGATCGTGACCGAACGGATTGAAAGAATCGCTTCCCTGGTTGCCCCTTCTCCACATGTCCACGCTTTCCACAGCCCTTACTACTCCTAGATCGACTCATCGCCAATGAAAATCACCGCCACAAGACAGGCATTGCTCGACGCTCTCTTGGTTGTCTCTCGGGCTGTCTCGGCCCGCGCCGCGCTCCAGGCGTTGTCGGGCATCCTGATCACCGCGGAGGAGACCGCCCGCCTCCGGGCAACGGATATGGAGCTCGGCCTCGACGTTGGCCTCGAGGCCGAGATCGGAAGTTCCGGCGCTGTTGTCCTGCCCGGCCGTCTTCTCGTCGAGGTGGTGCGGTCACTTCCCGACGGTCCGGTGACGATGGCGCTGCGAGAGGCAGAGCGCGATGTCGAGATCACCGCCGGCTCATCCCGCTTCCACCTTCGCATCCTTCCCGCCGACGATTTCCCACGGTTCCCCGAGCCCGAAGGTGATCCGATCGAGCTTCCGGCCAAGGCGCTTCAGGAGACGATCAACCGCGTCGCCCGGGCGGCGTCCCGGGACGAGGCGCGCCCGGTCCTCACCGGTGTCCTGGTGACCACCGAGGGCGATCAGCTGACCATGGTCGCCACCGACTCGTATCGGCTCGCGGTCAAGAGGACGAAGCTCGAGGCGCCTGTGGACAACGGGCTCGAGGCCAACGTCCCCGCCCGAGCTCTGCGGGAGTTGGCCCGCCTGATCGACGCCGCCGCCGATCAGTCGCTGCGCGTCTGGCTCACTCGCAACCAGGCGCTCTTTCGGGTTGGAACGGTCTCGCTCGGCTCCCGTCTGATCGATGGTCAGTTCCCGAACCATCGCCAGCTGCTGCCCGAGTCCTATGAGCACGAGGTGAAGCTGCCGCGAGCGGAGCTGCTCGAAGTCACCCGGCGGGTCTCCCAGCTCGCCCAGCGGAACGCGGCGCTCCGGCTCTCCTTCTCCGAGGGCGAGCTGGTGGTCTCGGCTGAGACCCCCGACCTCGGCGATGCTCGCGAGGGCCTCCCGGCCCCCTACAGCGGCGAGCTGCTCGAGATCGGCTTCAACCCCGAGTTCGTCCGCGACGGCCTGGAGAGCATCGACGCCGACGAGGTGGTGCTGAAGCTGATCTCGCCGCTGCGCCCGGGCCTGCTCGAACCTGCGGGAGCGGATGACTTCAGCTACCTGGTGATGCCGATCCGCCTCAACGTTTGATGAGGGAGACCACGACCATGCACGTCTGGATGATGGCCGTGGCCCCCTCACTAGGGAGTGGCCGATGGTGAGCGCGGTCGAGTGCCGGGGCTTTCGCAACCTCGCCGATGCGCGCACCGAGCTCCAGCCCGGGATCGTCGTCGTCCACGGCCCGAACGGCGCCGGCAAGACCAATCTGCTCGAGGCGGTCTGCTTCGGTCTGGTCGCCCACTCCTTCCGCGCCGGGAACGACCGCGATCTGATCCGCTTCGGCGAGGACTCCGCCAGGGTCGAGCTGGAGCTCTCGGGCCACGACGGCACCGACCTGCTTGCCGGCCTCGATCGAGCCGGCGAGCGCCGGCACCGGCTCGACGGGCGCCCGCTTAGCGGCGCTCCGGGTGAGCGCCCGCTGCTCAGCGTCTTCCACCCGGACCGCCTCCAGCTGATCAAGGGCGCGCCGGCGCACCGCCGCGCTCACCTGGACCGGCTCTGCGCCGCCCTCTGGCCGGCCCGCTCCGACCTCCGCGCTCGCTTCGGGCGGACCTTGGCCCAGCGCAACGCCCTGGTCGCCCGGGCCCGCGCCGGACTCGCAACGGCGGACTCGCTGGCCACCTGGGACGAGCGGTTGGCGAGCGAGGCCGAGCCCCTGATCGAGGCGCGGGCGGAGGCGGTGGCTGCGCTCGAGGGCCCCTTCGCCGAGCAGCTCCGAGGAGCTCGGGCTCCCTGCGGTTGGGGTCGCCTACCGGCCCCGGGCAGAGGGCGGCCGCGAGGCGTTGCTCGCCGAGCTGGAGGGCCGCCGGGCGGCCGACCTGGGCCGCGCCTACACCTCCTACGGCCCCCAGCTCGACGAGGTCGAGCTCCGGATCGGCGGCCGGACCCTGCGGCGCTTCGGCTCCCAGGGCCAGCAGCGGGTGGCGTTGCTGGCGCTGCTCTTCGCCGAGCGCGCCGCGCTGCTTGCTGCCGGCCGGCCAGCACCGCTGATGCTCCTCGACGACGTGATGAGCGAGCTCGACCCCGAGCACCGGGAGCTGCTCGTCGACACCCTTGCCGATTCGGGGCAGGCGCTGATCACGGCGACCGAGCCCGGTCACGTGCCCGGGAGCGAGGTCGCGACGCGGATCGCGATGAGGGAGGGATCGATGGCCACCCTGAAGGAGGCCGCCGGTGCTCGCGACGATGGTCCGCCCGAGTCCGTGGCGGCGCCGGGTAGCGAGGCCGCCTGATGAGGAGGAAATCGATGGCCCGGAGCCGGCGTACCCCCCGGGCGATCGGCGAAGCGCTCCGCGGCGCGATCGGGTCGGTGGAGCCCGCCACCCCGCTGGCCGCCGTGCAGAGCGCCTGGGCGGAGGCGGTCGGCGAGCGGATCGCCGCCGAGGCCAGCCCGATCTCAGAGCGCGAGGGGACGGTCACCGTTGCCTGCGAGTCGGCCACCTGGGCCCAGGAGCTGGATCTGCTGGAGGGCCAGATCGCGGCCAAATTGCGTTCGAAATTGCCCCCGGAGATGCCTTTCGAGCACCTTCGTTTTCAGGTCGGCGAACTTCCCCGCTAAGTTTTCAGTCTATGCGTGATTTGCAGGGATTTTATGCGGCCCGCCAGGGGGTTCCGCGGGCTCCGACTGGTAGACTATGTGTACTGAAGCGAGACCTCGGCCGGGCTTGCACGGAGCACTACGCGCCAAGCTGACTGGTCGGGGTTTCCGATGATTTGACGAAAGGAACTTAGTGGCGAAGACCCCTGAGCGGGCGGCGTCCAAGAAGAGATCGGCGCCCACAAAGACCGCCGCCGGATCGAAGGATCCAACAACTCCAAGCCCTCGAGGAAGCGCGCGCCGGCGAAGCGCGCCGGCGGCTCGGGCTACAGCGCCAAGGACATCACCGTCCTCGAGGGCCTCGAAGCCGTCCGCAAGCGGCCGGGCATGTACATCGGCTCGACCGGCGCCAGGGGCCTCCACCACCTGGTCTACGAGGTTGTCGACAACTCGGTGGACGAGGCGATCGCCGGCCACGCGAACAAGGTCACCGTCACCCTGCATCCGGACAACAGCGTCACCGTCGTCGACGACGGCCGCGGCATCCCGGTCGAGAAGCACCCGAAGCTGCGGAAGCCCGCGGCCGAGGTCGTGCTCACCACCCTTCACGCCGGCGGCAAGTTCGGCGACGGCGGCGGCTACAAGGTCTCGGGCGGGCTCCACGGCGTCGGCGTCTCGGTCGTCAACGCCCTCTCCGAGACGCTGCACCTGGAGGTCTGGCGCGACGGCCACGTCTGGGAGCAGAACTACGAGCGCGGCAAGCCCCTCACCAAGTTCAAGAAGGGCCGCGCGGTGAAGAGCACCGGGACCACCATCACCTTCACCCCCGACATGGAGATCTTCGGCGACGAGATCGAGTTCGACTTCGAGACGCTCGCCGAGCGCCTGCGCGAGACCGCCTTCCTCACCCGCGGGCTCAAGGTCGAGCTGATCGACGAGCGCGGCGCGGGCGAGAAGGTCGAGTTCCAATACAAGGGCGGCATCGCCGACTTCGTCAAGCACCTGAACGAGTCCAAGGACCCGCTCCACCGCAAGATCGCCTTCTTCGAGGGCGAGACCAAGGAGGGCCAGGTCGAGGTCGCGATGCAGTGGAACTCCTCCTACCAGGAGTCCACCTTCAGCTTCGCCAACAACATCAACACCCACGAGGGCGGCACCCATCTCTCCGGCTTCCGCTCGGCGCTGACCCGGACGCTCAACGCGATCGCCCGCAGCAAGGGCCTGCTGAAGGAGAAGGACGAGAACCTGACCGGCGAGGACGTTCGCGAGGGCCTGACCGCGGTGATCTCGGTGAAGCTCGCCGACCCGCAGTTCGAGGGCCAGACCAAGACCAAGCTCGGCAACCCGCCGATCGAGGGGCTGGTGAAGGAGGTCGTCAACCGCAAGCTCGGCGAGTTCCTCGAGGAGAACCCCGCCGACGCGCGCCGAATCCTGGTCAAGGCCGTCGACGCCGCCCGCGCGCGCGACGCCGCCCGCAAGGCGCGCGACCTGACGCGGCGCAAGTCCGCGCTCGAGAACTCGACCCTGCCCGGCAAGCTCGCCGACTGCTCGGTCAAGGACCCGGCGCTCGCCGAGCTGTTCATCGTCGAGGGCGACTCGGCCGGCGGCTCGGCGAAGCAGGGGCGCGACCGCAACACCCAGGCGGTGCTGCCGCTGCGCGGCAAGATCATCAACGTCGAGAAGAGCCGGATCGACAAGGTCCTCGCCAACAACGAGATCCAGGCGCTGATCACCGCGATCGGCACCGGGGTCCACGACGAGTTCAAGCTCGAGGATGCCCGCTACCACAAGGTCGTGCTGATGACCGACGCCGACGTCGACGGCGCCCACATCCGGACCCTGGTGCTGACCTTCCTCTACCGGCAGATGCCGGAGCTGATCGAGGCCGGGCTACGTCTACATCGCGAAGCCGCCGCTGTACAAGCTCAAGCAGGGCAGCCGCGAGGTCTGGATCGAGCGCGAGGCCGAGCTCGAGGAGCTGCTGCTGCGCGACAAGCTCGACAAGTTCGAGGTCATGGACGCCGACGGCAAGCAGCGCAAGCTCAGCAAGCGCCGCTGGCAGGACTTCACCCGTCACTACAAGGCGTTCGAGGGCTGGCTCTCGACCCTGCGCGCCGAGTTCGGCCACGAGGTGATCGACTTCATCGCCGAGTCGCACCTGCTCGAGTCGCAGGCGAAGACGATGGCCGCGGCGGCGAAGCTGTTCAAGGCCAAGGACCCCAAGGACCGCGCCTACGAGACCAAGCTGGTCGACTCCAGCAAGGCCAGCCTCGTCGTCAAGGGCACCCACCGGCGCAGTGGCCTCGCCCGCGAGCACCAGCTGCCGAAGAAGCTGTTCGAGTCGAACGCCTACCGGGAGCTGATCGAAGCCCACGCGAAGCTGACCGCCCAGGTCGGCGAGCCGCCGTTCGTGGTCGCCCTCGGGCGAGAAGGAGGCGGAGGCCGACTCGTTCGGCGAGCTGCGCCGCAAGGTGCTGGAGCTGGCGCGCGAGGGGGTCCAGCTGCAGCGCTTCAAGGGCCTCGGCGAGATGAACCCCGAGCAGCTCCGCGAGACGACGATGGACCCGGGCAGCCGCACCCTGCAGCAGGTCGAGATCGACGACGCCGCCGACGCTCGACACCGAGCAGACCTTCTCGGACCTGATGGGCGACAAGGTCGAGCCGCGCAAGGAGTTCATCGAGCGCCACGCCCGCGACGTGAGGTTCCTGGATGTCTAAGCCCGCAGCGCGGCGAGCGACGGCGACGCCGGCCCTGGAGGCGCTGACCGGCAACGTCGAGCAGCGCGAGCTCGAGAAGGAGATGCGCTCCTCCTATCTCGACTACGCGATGAGCGTGATCGTCGGCCGGGCGCTGCCCGACGTGCGCGACGGCCTCAAGCCGGTGCACCGCCGCGTGCTCTACGCGATGCACGACCTCGGCCTGCAGCCGAACCGCCCCTACCGCAAGTGCGCCTTCATCGTCGGCGAGGTGATGGGCAAGTACCACCCCCACGGCGACTCGGCGATCTACGACACGCTGGTGCGGATGGCGCAGGAGTTCTCGCTGCGCTACCCGCTGGTCGACGGCCAGGGCAACTTCGGCTCGATCGACGACGACCCCGCCGCCGCGATGCGGTACACCGAGGCCCGGCTGGGCCCGCTGGCGACCCAGATGCTGCGCGACATCGACGCCGACACGGTCGACTTCGGGCCCAACTACGACGAGCGCACGCGGGAGCCGCTGCTGCTGCCGGCGCGCTTCCCGAACCTGCTGGTCAACGGCGCCGCCGGGATCGCGGTCGGGATGGCGACCAACATCCCGCCCCACAACCTGCGCGAGGTCGACCGGCGCGGTCAACGCCTTCATCGACGACCCCGAGATCGACCTCAAGGGCCTGATGAAGCACGTCAAGGGCCCCGACTTCCCCGGCGGCGGCACGATCATGGGCACGCGAGGGGATCCGCGACGCCTACGCCTCCGGCCGCGGCTCGGTCAAGGTCCGCGCCAAGGCCCACGTCGAGCCGATCAAGGGCGGCAAGGAGGCGATCATCGTCACCGAGCTGCCGTTCCAGGTGAAGAAGGGCGGCGAGGGCGGCCTGATCACCAAGATCGCCGACCTCGTCCGCGAGAAGAAGATCACCGGGATCTCGGACCTGCGCGACGAGTCCGACCGCTCCGGGATGCGGATCGTGATCGAGCTGAAGCGCGGCGGCGACCCCGCCAAGGTCGTGCTCAACCAGCTCTACAAGCGCACCGCGATGCAGCAGAGCTTCGGCATCAACATGGTGGCGCTGGTCGACGGCGTCCCGCGGACGCTGAGCCTGCTGGAGACGATCCGCCACTACGTCGTCCACCAGCGCGAGGTCGATCACCCGGCGCACCCAGTACCAGCTCGCCCGCGCCGAGGCCCGCGCCCACATCCTCGAGGGGCTGCTGATCGCGCTCGACAAGCTCGACGCGGTGATCAAGCTGATCCGCGCCTCCAAGGACCCCGACGCCGCGCGCGACGGGCTGATCGAGAAGTTCAAGCTCAGCCGCGCCGCAGGCCCAGGCGATCCTCGACATGCGCCTGCAGCGCCTGACCGCGCTCGAGGCCGACAAGATCAAGGCGGAGCACGACGAGCTGGTCAAGCTGATCAAGCAGCTGCGCGCGATCCTCGCCGACGAGTCGAAGGTGCTCGGCGCTGGTCAAGGACGAGCTCGCCGAGATCGCCGAGCGCTACGGCGACGACCGCCGCACCGAGATCGCCGCCGCCGAGGGCGAGGTCGACATCGAGGACATGATCGCCGACCAGCAGATGGTGATCTCGCTGACCGCCTCGGGGTACGCGAAGCGCGCTTCCGCTCGCCACCTACCGCCAGCAGCGTCGCGGTGGCCGCGGGGTGATGGGGATGAACCTGAAGGAGGGCGACTACATCGAGCACCTCCACGTCTGCTCGACCCACGACTACCTGCTCTTCTTCACCAACCAGGGAAGGTCTACCGGCTCAAGGTCTACGAGCTGCCGGAGGGCTCGCGGACCGCGAAGGGCCGGGCGCTGGTCAACGTGCTGCCGCTGAAGGACGGGGAGCGGGTGATGGCGGTGATCCCGACCCGCGACTTCACCGAGGGCAAGTTCCTCGTCTTCGGCACCGAGAACGGGATGGTCAAGAAGACCGAGTTCAAGGAGTACGACACCCCGATCAAGGCCGACGGGATCATCGCGATCAAGATCCGCAAGGGCGACGAGCTGGTCCAGGTCCGCCTCACCTCGGGCAAGGACGACATCATCATGGTCTCGAGCCTCGGGTCACGCGGCACGCTTCAACGAGAAGGCTGGCCCGGCCGATGGGCCGCGACACCTCCGGCGTCAAGGGAATGAACGTCTCCGAGAAGGGGAACAGGGTGCTGGCGCTCGACGTCGCCCGGGACGAGGACGAGCTCTTCGTCGTCACCGAGAACGGCTACGGAAAGCGCACCCCGATGGCCGAGTACCCGGTCAAGGGCCGCGGCACCAAGGGCGTGCTGACGGTGAAGCTGACCACGAAGAAGGGCGAGCTCGCCGGCGCCCTCGATCGTTCGCGCGCACCAGGAGCTGATCTTCATCTCCCAGAACGGGATGGTCCAGCGGACCAGTGTCTCCGGGATCTCGCAGATGGGCCGCCCCACTCAGGGCGTCAGGGTGATGAACCTGAAGACAGGTGACCGAGTCAGCGCCGTTGCGCTGGTGGTCGAGTCCGCGGCCGGCGAAGGCAACGGCTCGGCCCCGGTGGAGGAGGCGACGAAGGAGAAGCATCCAGCACAAATTCGGCCGCCACAAAAACCGCGGCCGGATCTTCCACCGACGGCCCGAGCAGCGACGGAGCAGCCGGCGCGTTGACGACGGCGAAGCCGAAGCGAGTCTCGGCCAAGACGAAGCCTCCGGCCAAGACGAAGCCTGCGGCGAAGCCGAAGGCGGCAGCGAAGCCGAAGGTAAAGCCCGCTCCGACGGCAAAGGCCAAGGCGAAGCCGCAAGCGAAGACGACCTCAAAGGCAGCGCCTCGGCGGAAGCCAAAGGCGAACCCCGCCCTCGCCTCGAGCCGCAAGCGCGCCAACAAGCGCAAGTAGCCGGCGGCTAGACGGTTACGAGGTAGGGCTCCCAGGTCGCCGGCGTTCGCGGCGCGGCGATGCGGATGAAGACGGTGGGCCCGGGCGGCCGCGGGCTGCTTCGTCGGTGCATGCGCACCTCGCGCGGCAATCGGTTGCCCTTCTTCCGGTTGCAGGGAGCGCAGGAGGCGACGATGTTCTCCCAGACCGACCCGCCGCCGCGGCTGCGGGGGATCACGTGGTCCACGGTCAGGCCGGGCTTGTCGGTGCCGCAGTACTGGCAGGTCCAGCCGTCGCGGGCGAGGACCGCCTTGCGGGTGATCCGGCGGCGGTGGATGTCGCGCGGCACCCGGACGAAGCTGATCAGGCGGATCACCTCGGGCCGGTCGAGGCGCATCGTCTCCGAGCGCAGCACCCCGTCGCCCTTCTCGAGCACCTCGGCCTTCTCCTTCAGGATCAGGACCAGCGCACGCCGCACCGTGCAGACGTTGAGCGGCTCGTAGGTGGCGTTGAGGACCAGGACCCGGCCTCTGGTCAGCCGGCGGGCCCTGGCCGCCGCTACCTCGGCATCGGCATCACCGTTCACCATCTACGGCCACGTGGCCGTTCGAAGACCCCGGCCGTTCACCGGCACGGTTTGCTCGCGCGCGGCAGCCCCTCTATCCATCCCGCGCGATTCTAGCCAGACGGCTATTCGGTCCCTGGCACTCCGGTGGCGCTGGCGACCGGATAGCTGCCCAGCACCCGGACCGACTCCGCCTTTCCGCGCAGCTCCTCGATCGCCGCGGCGACCTCCGTCCTGCTCGCCCGCGCCCTCGAGATCGACGAAGAACATGTAGCGGCCCAGCCCGCCGCGCAGCGGGCGCGACTCGATCCGGGTCAGGTTCACGCCCCGGTCGGAGAACGCCTGCAGCGCCTCGACCAGGGCGCCGGGCTGGTCGTCGCCGAGCTCGGCGAAGACCAGCGAGGTGCGCCAAGGTCCTCTCCCTCGGCCTCGGTCCCGGCGGGGGCGACCCAGACGAAGCGGGTGACGTTGTCGGGCTCGTCCTCGACCCCGTCGCGAAGCACGGCGGCCCCGTAGAGCTCGCCGCCGAGGCGGCGCCGAGCGCCGCCCAGGGCCCTCGTGCTCGCTCACCCGGCGGACCGCCTCGGCGGTGCTCGAGGCCGCCCGGACCTCGGCCGCCGGGAGGTTCTCGCGGATGAAGCGGGCGCACTGGGCGCTCGCCTGCGGGTGCGAGAGCACGACCTCGATTCGCTCCAGGGGGATCGGCTCGCGGGCGATCAGGCAGTGGCGGATCGGCAGGTCGTGCTCGCCGACGATCGTCACCCCCTGCGCGTCGAAGGCGAGGGTGTCGAGGGTGGCGCTGACCGACGCCCTCGATCGAGTTCTCGAAGGGGACCAGGGCGCGGTCCGCCTCGCCGGACTGCACCGCGATGATCGCGGCGTAGACCGAGGGCTTCGGCTGCGCCTCCACCTCCTCGCCGCCGATCGCCTCGCGAAGGGCGTCCTCGGTGAAGGTGCCCCGGGGGCCGAGGTAGGCGACCCTCATCGGCGCTGCGGAAGTGCCACTAACCGGGGCCGAGCCGAAGATGACCGTGTAGGTGGCCTGGTTGTTGTCGGTGACCGCCTCGCCGGCCACCGGCTCCACCAGCACCTCGACCGTCGCCTCCGTGCCGGGCTGGGGGAGGGTCTGGAGCGGCACCTTCGCCGTTCCCGACTCGCCCGGCGCTGAGATCGATCGTGTCCTGGAGCTCGGAGCCGTCGATCGTCACCACCACCGTCGATCCCGGCCTCGTCGGACTCGCCCTGGTTCTGGACCTGGACCGTCGATCTCGCGGCAGTCGTCGGGGACCGTGGTGGTCGAGTCGGTGCTCAGGGTGGTGCCGCCGATCGAGGTCTGGACGAGGCCGAGGCCGTGGATACCCGCCGCCGGCGTCGCTGGCTGCTGAGCCCGCCGAGAGACAGGCTCGCGATCTCGGTCTGGTCCAGCCACTCGGGCGCGTCGATCTCGGGCATGAAGTTGCCGGCGGGCAGGTCCTGTGCCTCCACCTGCTCGTCCTGGAGCACGTCGTCGATCTCGGGCACCGCGACCTGGGACCAGAGGATGTCGCTGGCGTAGAGGCGCCCCATCTTGTTCGTGATCGTCTCGATCGCGTCGGCGGTCTCCGCGTCGGCGGCGGCCTGGGCCGACGCTCTGGCGAGATCGTGTCGAGCGCGTCGCGCCGCAGCCGCAGCGACAGGATCGCGGCGCTCTGAGCATCGTCGCATCTGGCCCGGGACGCCCAGATCTTCTCGGCGCGGTCGAGCAGCGACTCCGAGGCGCCGCGCAGGCTGCTGATCCGGTTCTGCAAGGTCGATCGAGCTGTTGTCGGGCTCTCGACCGCGTCGAAGAAGTCCTTGCCGCGCTGCTCGGACTCCTGCATGATCGTGCCGATGTCCTGGGTGTAGTTGCGGAGTCCGCGATCCGAGCGCGCCTCGAGGCAGCCGCGGAACGCCGATCACCAGCAGGATCAGGAAGCCGACGCCGACGCCGACGCGCGATCAGCCGGCGGACCAGGTACTGCTGGCGGCGCCGCTCCGGTCCGCCGAACTCGCCGCCGCGGACGTTCGGGCTGCCTCCGGCGCGGCGACCTGCTCTTCCTCGTCGAGGAATGCCACGAGGGCGGAAGTATGACCGCGCGGCTCGCACCCGTGCGGAGCGCCGGCGGAGGAAACGGGCCCGTCGCGTGGAACGAGAAGCGAGCATGGTGGGCGAACTGCATCCTGGGCAGGTTCCGCGATCGAGCGAGCGCATCGGCAGCGGCGGCTTCGGCACCGTCTACCGCGCCTGGGACGAGCGCCTCCAGCGCCCGTCGCGGTCAAGGTGATCGAGCGCGAGCGACGCCGCGCCGCGGGTCACCCGCGAGGCCCAGGCCGTGGCCCGGCTCGCCCACCGCAACATCGCCACCCTCTACGAGCTCGCCAGCGAGGGCGAGCCGCGCCTTCCTCGTCTCCGAGCTGATCGAGGGCGAGACGCTGCGGGCGCTCGGGCGCGGCGGGGAGCTCTCCGACCGCGCTCGTCGCCGAGGTCGGCGCCGACTGCCGCCGCCGCCCTCGCCCACGCCCACCGCAACGGCGTCGTCCACCGTGACGTGAAGCCCGAGAACATCCTCGTGCGCCGCGGGCGGGCGAGGCGAAGCTGGTCGACTTCGGGATCGCCCGGATCACCGGCGAGCGCACCCTGACCGGCACCGGCGACGTGCTCGGCACCCTCGCCTACATGGCCCCCGAGCAGGCCGACGGGCAGCGGCCCGGGCCCGCCGCCGACGTCTACTCGCTCGCGCTCACCCTGTACGAATGCTTCTGCGGCGAGCACCCGCTGATCGCGCGAGGGCCCGGCGGCGACGGCGCGCGCGATCGGCGAGCCGTGATCGCCCCTCGGCGACGTCCGCCCCGACCTCCCCGCGCCGCTGACCGACGCGATCGACGCCGCGCCTCGACCCCGACCCCGAGCTGCGGCCGCTGGCCTCGGAGCTGGAGGCCGCACTGAGCGTCCACGTCCGCGAGCTCGACCGGACGACGGCTTGCCGCCGGTGCTGCGACCCCGGAGGAAGCCGAGCGCCTGCGCCTCCGCCGGCTCGCCACCAGCGCGGATCGCTCACCGCGCTGGGCGTCTGGTGGCCTCGCCCTTGCCGCGCTCGATCGCCGGTGGCGCGCCCGCTCCAGTGATGCTCGCTGCCCCGCTCGTCGGCGTCCTGGCGCTGGCCCGGCCACAGCCCGCGCTCGGCATCGGCGCTCGCGGTGACGGTCGCCTGGCTCCTGCTCGGCGCGGGCGAGCCCGGCGCGGCGCTGCTCGCGTCGTCCTCGTCGCTCCCCTGCTTGCCCCGGTGATCGCTTCGGGTGCGGCTCCGCTCCCGGCCTCGCCCCGGCTCTGGGGCTCCTCGGGCTCGCCGCCGCCTACCCGGCGCTCGCCGGGCTCGCCCGGCGTGCCGCCGGCCGAGCCCTGCTGGGAGGGATCGGCTATCTCTGGCTGGCGGCCTGGGAGGTCGATCTCCGGACCGCACACTCCTGCTCGGCCCCGAGATCGCCGGCGCCCGCCGGCTGGGCAGGAATCCATCGGCCCCGCCCTCGGCGACGTGGTCGCGCCGCTCTTTGGCTCGCGGTGCTCGGACCGGCGCGGCTCTGGGCGCTCGCCGCCGTCGCCCTGCCCCTGCTCGTGCGGGGCCGCGTCGCCGGTCCTCGACGCTGTCGGGGCGCTGATCTGGGCCGCCGGCCTGATCTCGGCGCACCGCCTGGTCGCGGGCCCGAGCGGCGAGCCGGCCGGGCTGCTGCTCGCGGCGCTGGTCGCGGCCGTGGTCGCGGCGCTGGTCGCCACGCGCGCCTGCGCGGCCGCGGCGTCCGGAGCAGGCCCGAGCCGTTGACCACACCGGGCACGGGCGCGACCGCCTAGGATTTCGCCGCGGCCGGTCCTCACGGCCGCCGTCCGCCAACCCGAGCCGAGGAGCAGCGATCAGCGTTCTACGCAACCTGGAAGCCCGGATCGAGGGCCTCGTCGAGGGCGTCTTCAGCCGCGCCTTCAGCTCCGGCGTGCAGCCGGTCGAGATCGCCCGCAAGCTCGCCAAGGAGATGGACGCCCACAAGACCGCCTCGGTCTCGCGCGTCTACGTCCCCAACGAGTACACGGTCTGGCTCGCCCCCGACGACTACGAGCGCTTCAAGGACTACGAGACCTCGCTCGCCGCAGGAGCTCAGCGGGCACCTGCTCGAGCACGCGCGCCGCCACGACTACGACCTGCTCACCCGTCCGGTGGTCGGCCTCGACCAGGACGAGCGCCTGCGGCTCGGCGAGTTCGGGATCCAGACCCGGCTGGTGCGCCCGCCGCAGCGCCAGGGCGCCGAGCCGACCCAGGGCGAGCACGGGCACACGATGGTCTACTCGGCGACCCAGGCCGAGAAGGCCCGATCGAAGCGCCGGCCCGAGCACGGCCTACGTCGGAGACCCGCGCGATCGTCTCGCTCGACGACCGGCGCTACGTGCTCGACGGGCCCGACGGCCAGCCTCGGCCGCTCCAAGGACTGCGACTGCGTGCTCGACGACCCCAACATCTCGCGCCGGCACGCCGAGCTGCGGCGCTCGAGCGACGGCGACTGGCAGATCGTCGACCTCGGCTCGACCAACGGCGTCAAGGTCAACGGGCGCCGCGTCTCCTCGGCCCGGCTCTCGCCCGGCGACGAAGTCACCCTCGGGACACTCGTCTTCAGCTTCGATATCGAGCAGTGAACGACCTCGAGCCGCTAGCGGTGGCGCTCAAGTTCGGCTTCCTCGCCGTGCTCTACCTGTTCCTGCTCTGGGTCACCCGGATGGCGCTGCGCGACCTCCGCGGCACCGCCTCGCCCGGGCTCGAGACCGGCTACCACGAGGTCGCCGACGGCCCCGAGCCGGCCTCCACCGACGCCTGGCTGATCGTCGAGGAGGGCGGCGGGCTGAAGAAGGGCGAGCGCTTCGACCTCTTCGGCGGCGTCTCCCTGGGCCGCTCGCCCGACGCCGACATCCGCCTCGACGACCGCTACGCCTCGGGCATCCACGCGCGCGTCTTCAGCCGCTCGGGCACCTACTACGTCGAGGACATGAACTCGACCAACGGCACCCTGCTCAACTCGCAGGAGCTGCACGGCGAGGCCGAGCTGCAGCCGGGCGACTCGATCCGGATCGGCGACACCGAGTTCCGCTTCGAGGTCTGCGGCTGATCCGGACGCGAACCAGAGGACGAGGACGCTCGCTGACGGTCGCCGAGCAGGCCTACAAGACGGACACCGGGCCGCCAGCGGCACGCCAACGAGGACTCCTACTTCGCCCGGCTCGCCGGTGTTCGCGGTCGCCGACGGCATGGGCGGCGCCCAGGCCGGCGAGGTCGCCTCGCGGATCGCCGCGGGGGCGTTCGAGCACGGAGTCGACGACGGGAGCCCGGCCGAGGGCCAGCTCGAGGAGATCGCGCAGGGCGCCAACCGGGAGATCCACGATCTCGCCCAGAAGCGACTCCTCGCGGGCCGGGATGGGCACCACCCTGACCGCGGCGCTGGTCCGCGACGACGAGGTCGCGCTCGGCCACGTCGGCGACAGCCGCGCCTACGTCCTGCGCGACGGGGAGCTGAAGCGCCTGACCAAGGACCACTCGCTGGTCGAGGAGCTGCGCCGGCAGGGCCGGCTCGACCGAGGAGGAGGCCGAGGAGCACCCGCAGCGCTCGATCATCACCCGCGCCCTCGGCCCCGAGCCCGAGCGTCAACGTGGACACGATGACCTTCCCGGCCAAGGACGGCGACGTCTTCCTGCTCTGCAGCGACGGCCTCACGACGATGGTCAGCGACGAGGAGATCCAGCGAGCATCCTCGAGCGACGCGCGCAGCCTGCGCAGCGCCGTCAACAAGCTGGTCGACGCCGCCAACAGCAGCGGCGGGCGCGACAACATCACCGCGGTCGCCTTCCGGGTCGCCGAGGAGGGCGAGGAGCCGAGGAGGGGGCGACCCTGATCTCCCGCACCGCCGAGCAGGCCGGCCTCACCGCCGAGCGATGCGCCGGGCGGCGGCGACCGCCTGCGCGGGCAGCGGCCCGATGCCGCTGCCGCACCGCGCGCCGGCGCGGCATCAAGATCGCCGCGATCGCGCCGCGGTCGCTGGCCGTGATCGGCGGCGCGGTGCTCCTGGTCGCGGCAGGTCTACTTCCTCGGCACCGACGACGGCGGGCCGGGTGGCGCTCTACCGCGGGCTGCCCTACGAGCTGCCGTTCGGGATCGACCTCTACTCGGAGCAGCTACTCGATCGGCGTCCAGGCCGACTCGCTCTCGCCCGAGCGCCAGGACGTGGTCACCGAGCACAAGCTGCGCTCCGAGGACGACGCGCTCGACATCGTCGACGACATCGAGCAGCGCGAGGGCGTCGGCGCCGCCGGCTCCGGCCCCAGCACCGAGCCGCACCGGCGAAGCAGAAGAAGCAGGCCGCGCAGGCCAGAGAAGGCGGCAGCCGCAGGCAGGGCGGCCGGATCGAGCAGCCAGCCTTGAGCGCCCGCACCCGCGAGCTCTTCGCCCTGATCCCCGTCGCCCTGCTGGTCACGGCGGGCTTCACGGCGGTCCTGATCGTCGAGTCCGACGCAGATCGGCAACCTCAGCGTCCTCTACGGCGCCTACTTCCTGGCGCCTCTGCCTCGCGACCCACTTCGTGATCCGCGCCCGGCTTCCCGACGCCGACCCCTTCCTGTTCCCGCTGGTGGCGCTGCTGGCCGCCTTCGGGGTGGTGATGCTGCTACCGGCTCGACGAGGGCCTCGCCCGCGACCAGGCGAACTGGTTCGTGCTCGGGCTGGTCGCTCTTCTCGCTGACGATCATCTTCCTGCGCGACTACGAGGCGCTCGAGCGCTACCGCTACCTGATCGCCTTCGTCGGGATCGGCCTGCTGCTGCTGCCGCGCCTGCCCGGCATCGGCGACCAGACCAACGAGCGCCTACCTCGGCGTCGAGCTCGGGCCCGCTCACCTTCCAGCCGACCGAGCTGGCGAAGATCTGCATCGTCGTCTTCCTCGCCAGCTACCTGAACGAGCGGCGCGAGGTGCTGGTGGTCGGGGCGCGCAACATCGCCGGCGTCGTCGCTGCCGCCGCTGAAGCACCTCGGGCCGCTGCTGGTGGTCTGGGGCGCGGCGATGTTGATGCTCGTCTTCATCCGCGACCTCGGCAGCTCGCTGATGTTCTTCGGCGCCTTCCTGGCGATGATCTACGTCGCCACCGCCCGGATCTCGTTCGTGCTCATCGGCCTGGCGATGTTCGTCGCTCGGCGCCTGGTTCTTCGCCAACACCGTCGGCCACGTCCAGGAGCGCTTCGACATCTGGCTCGACCCCTTCGACGACGCCGGGGGCGACCGGCTACCAGGTCGCCCAGTCGCTGTTCGCGCAGGCCGACGGCGGGCTCTTCGGCCGCGGCCTCGGCGACTCGCTGGTCGCAGCTACCCGGCGCATCAGCCGAAGTGCGCGGACGACTTCCCGAACTGCGGGGCGATCCTGCCGGCGCCGCACACCGACTTCATCTACGCGGTGATCGTCGAACGAGCTCGGCCTCTTCGGCGGCGGCGCGGTGGTCCTGATCTACGCGCTGATCACCGAGCGCGGCTTCAAGACGGCGATCCTCGCCGAGGACGGCTTCTCGAAGCTGCTCGCCACGGGGCTGACGACGATCTTCGCGCTGCAGGCGTTCGTGATCATCGGCGGCGTCACCCGGGTGATCCCGCTGACCGGCGTCACCCTGCCGTTCATCAGCTACGGCGGCAGCTCGATCGTCGCCAACTTCATCCTGCTCGCGCTGCTGCTGCTGATCTCCGACAAGGCGCGCCGCCGCGTGCGGCGCGAGGGCGAGGCGCTGGGAGGCCGAGGCGGCGCATGAACCCCCAGATCGTCAAGCTCTTCGGCGTCGTCCTCGTCCTCTACGCGCTGCTCTTCGGCTTCACCTCCTACTGGTCGGTCTTCGACGCCGAGGGCCTCGAGGCCAACGCCGCCAACAAGCGCCCGCTGCTGGAGGAGCAGCAGATCGACCGCGGCGACATCCTCGCCGCGGACGGCACGCGTGATCGCCGCGCTCGAACCCGCGTGGGCAAGGGCGACGACCGGACCTTCGTCCGCGACTACCCGCGAGGGCGACGCTGTTCGGCAACCCGATCGGCTACAGCTTCGTCGAGCGCGGCCGGGTCGGCTTCGAGCTCTCCCACAACGACGAGCTGGTCGGCGACAAGACCGAGTTCCTCTCGATCCTCGACGAGCTTCGCGGGCACGCGCAGGAGGGCGCCGACGTCCAGTCCTCGCTCGACCCCGAGGCGCAGCGGACCGCGATCGAGGCGCTCGGCGGGCCAGACGCGGCTCGGTGGTCGCGATCGTCCCCGCGACCGGCGAGGTGCGGGCGATGGTCAGCGTCCCGACGTACGACCCGAACGAAGTCGCAGAGCTCGCAGGCGTTCCAGGCGCTCAACCAGGACCCGGACGCGCCCCTGTTCAACCGCGCCACCCAGGCCGGCTACCAGCCCGGCTCGACGATGAAGGTCGTGACCGCGACCGCGGCGCTCGACAGCGGCGAGTTCGACCCGGACACGGTCCTCAACGCCGACTCGCCGAAGGAGATCTCGGGCGTGCCGCTCGCAGAACGCCGGCGGCGAGAGCTTCGGCGACATCGACATGGACGACGGCGCTGACCAACTCGGTCAACACCTACTGGGCGCAGGTCGGCGAGGAGCTCGGCACGGACACGATGTACAAGTACATGGACCGCTTCGGCTTCAACGAGAAGCCGCCGCTCGACTACCCGAGCTTCCAGCTCGCCACCTCGCGGCGAGTTCGCCGACGGCAAGCTGCTCGAGCCGGCCGACGACCAGATCGACGTCGGCCGCATGGCGATCGGCCAGGACAAGCTCAACGTGACCCCGCTGCAGATGGCGAGGTGGCCGCCGCGGTCGCCAACGACGGCGAGCTGATGGAGCCGCGGCTGTGGTCGAAGGTGATCGACACCGACGGCCGCGAGGAGAAGCTCGACCCCGAGCGCCAGAGCCGGGTGATGAGCGAGGACACCGCCGACGACCCTGACCGAGATGATGACCGACGTCGTCAACGAGGGAACGGGCGGCGCCGCGGCGCTGGCCGAGCGACCAGGTCGCCGGCAAGACGGGAACCGCGGAGATCGACATCCGAGCGGGACGTCAACCAGGCCTGGTTCATCGGCTTCGCCCCCGCCGACGACCCGCAGATCGCGGTCGCGGCGACGGTCGAGCGCACCACCGGGCTTCGGCGGTGACGGTCGCGGCGCCGATCGCCCAGCAGGTGATGGAGGTGCTGCTGGCAACAGCGGATGATAACTGAGCGGGAATCGAGCGGCTGATGGCCGCGGCTGCGCAAGGGGACGATCGTCGACCAGCGCTACCAGCTCGAGCGACAAGATCGGCACCGGCGGCATGGCCGACGTCTGGCTGGCCGCGGACAGGGAGCTCGACCGCGACGTCGCGATCAAGATCCTCCACGACCGCTTCGCCCAGGACAAGGAGTTCGTCGAGCGCTTCCGCCGCGAGGCCCAGTCCGCCGCCGGCCTCCAGCACCCGAACGTGGTCAGCATCTTCGACCGCGGCGAGTTCGGCGACACCTACTTCATCGCGATGGAGTACGTCGACGGCCCGCAGCTGAAGGACCTGGTCAAGGGCGGGATGAGCACCAAGGACGCGATCGACTTCACCCGCCAGATCCTCAACGCCGCGCGCTTCGCCCACCGCAAGGGGATCGTCCACCGCGACCTGAAGCCGCAGAACGTGCTGATCGACGACGACGGCCGCGCCCGGGTCGCCGACTTCGGCATCGCCCGCGGCGAGCGCTCCGACATCACCGCCACCGGCTCGGTGATGGGGACCGCCCAGTACCTCTCGCCGGAGCAGGCGCAGGGCAAGGACGACGACCCCGCGCTCGGACATCTACTCGATCGGGGTGATCCTCTACGAGGCGCTGACCGGCCGCGTCCCCTTCGAGGGCGACAGCGCCGTCGCCGTCGCCCTGAAGCAGGTCTCCGAGACCCCGCGGCGGCCGAGCGCGATCAACCCGGACGTCCCGCCGGCGCTGGACGCGGTGGTGATGCGCGCCCTCGCCAAGGACCCCGAGGCGCGCTTCAAGGACGCCGAGGCCTTCCTGAAGGCCCTGGACGCCGCCGAGCGGGCCCCGGACCAGCCACGCCCCGAGGACACCGCCGCCTTCGCCGCGGTCTCGCCCGAAGGCGAGCACGACCGACCTCCGTGGGCCCGAGCCCGAGGAGTACGAGGACTACGATGAGCGGCGGCGCCGCGGCCGCTGGATCCTGATCGCCCTGCTGGTGGCTGCGGTTGCGGGGCTGGTCGCCTTCGCTCTCACCCGGCCCGACCGGGTCGACGGTGCCCAACGTGATCAGCCAGGAGGTCGGGACCGCCACTCAGCTGCTCGACGACAAGGGCTTCGACGTCGACATCAAGCCCGTGCCCAGCACCGCCCCCCGCGACACGGTCACCGAGCAGGACCCGATCCCCGGCGAGAAGGTCGACGAGGGCTCCACCGTGATCCTGACGATCAGCTCCGGCCCCGCTATCGGTCGCAGATCCCCGATGTCCAGGGGCTCTCCGAGGCCGACGCCACCAAGCGCCTCCGGAGGCCTGGGGCTTCTGGTCGACCCGGAATTCAACTTCTCCGACACGATTCCGGAGGGTCGCGTGATCGGTACCGATCCTGGTCGCGGGGACCTAGCGTCGACACCGGCCAGACCGTGAAGCTGATCGTCTCCCGGGGCTCGAACAAGGTCGAGGTGCCCTCGTGATCGGCCTCCAGGACGACCAGGCGCTGGCCCGGCTGCAGCAGCGCAGACCTCGCGGGAACGTCGTCCAGCGCGACGACGACGAGCCCGCCGGCAAGGTGGTCGGCCAGAGCCCCGCCGCGGGGACGCTGGTGAAGGCGCGGCTCACCGGTGACGATCTTCGTCTCCAGCGGTGCGATCTCGGTGCCCGACGTGGTCGGCCAGGATCGCGCAAGTCGGCCGTGACTGCGCTGAAGCGAGGCGGGCTTCGTGGTCGCGATCGACGAGCAGCCGACCACCGATGTCGGCGGAGAGCGGCCGGGTCCTCAACCAGTTCCCGCCCGCGGGGCTCGCGCGCCCAGCGCGGCGACACGGTGACGATCTCGGTCGGGGTCGTGGCAGAAGTCGTCCCCTGATGAAGGCGGTCCGATGAGGGTCGCGGTCCTCCGCGGCGGACGCTCGAGCGAGCACGAGTCTCGCTGCACTCGGGCGCCTCGGTCGCTGCGGGGCTGCGCGAGGCGGGCCACGAGGTGATCGAGGTCCGATCGAGCGCGACGGCCGCTGGCTGGTCTCCGGCGAGGATCTCAGCTTGGCCCCGGCGCAGGGCCTGCTCGGCGCGGACGCCGCCTTCCCGGTCCTGCACGGGCCCGGGCGGCGAAGACGGCAGCGTCCAGGGGCTGCTCGAGGTGCCTCGATGTGCCCTACGTCGGCTCCGACGTCGAGTCCTCGGCGCTCTGCCTCGACAAGCTCGCCTTCAAGCGGCTGCTGCACGGAGCCGGGATTCCCCAGGTGGATTTCTGCGAGGCCGGCGAGGAGGGTGGCGAGAGCGGGCCGCTTCCTTCGGCCTACCCCTTTGGGTGAAGCCCGCCCGGCTCGGCTCCAGCGTCGGGATCACGCAAGCCTCCGGGCCGGACGAGCTCGAGCGCGCCGTCGAGGACGCCAGCCGGCACGACCCCAAGGTGATCGTCGAGGCCCCGGCGCCCGGCAAGGAGGTCGAGTGCTCGCTCCTCGGCAACGCCGAGCCGAGCGTCTCGCCGCCGGGCGAGATCGTCACCCACGCGTCGACTGGTACGACTACGAGGCGAAGTACGCCGAGGGCGGGATGGAGCTCCGGGTTCCCGCCGAGATCTCCGAATCCGCAACGCAGCGGTTGCGGGACCTGGCGCGCTCGGTGTTCACGCCTCTGCGGCTGCAGCGGCCTGGCGCGCTGCGACTTCTTCGTCGACGGCGAGACGGTCCTGGTCAACGAGCTCAACACGATCCCCGGCTTCACCGAGACCAGCGTCTACGGCAAGCTGCTCGAGGCCGAGCGGCATCCCCTACGCCGAGCTCTGCGACCGCCTCGTCCAGCTGGCGCTCGAGCGGTATTCCACGGTCCGCTCATACGAGTTCTAGGGCGCGCGGCGCTTGAGCGCTCGCGCGGCTGATCCCGGCGGGTAGCGCGCCCGCCCTTGTGCGGGCAGGCGAACTTACGACAGCAGCCTCACGTCGCTGATCTCCATCTGGAACTCCCCGGTGTCGTCGCGGACCGGCTTCGTGATCCAGATCAGGAACGACTTGGCCGGCTTACCCGGCAGGGTGACGGTTTGCTTTGTGGACCCGTCGCTGATCCTGGCCACCGGTGTGCCCCAGCCGGAGAGATCCTCCGGCGGGGCGCGCTCCGTCTGGTAGATCTCGGCCTCCCAGCCGGAGACCGGGCTGCGGATCTCCATCGACCTGGCGGTGACCGTGTCGCCGGCGTCGATCGCCAGCCCGACGCCGTCCTTGATGCCGCCGAAGTCCTCGGTCTCGTAGTGCTCGGTCTCCCAGGAGGTGCCGGTGGGGTTTCCGTCGACCGCGAGGTTCTGGCTCTCGGTCTCGCTGCCGTCGCCGATCGGGGTCGAACTCGCTCGCTCCGTTGGGCGGCAGCTTTATCTCGGTAACGCCGGCAGGCTCGTCGTCGCCGAGGTTGTTCAGCTCCCTGCCGCCGAAGATCAGCGCCGCGGCGATCAGGGCGACGCCGACCACGCCCATCGCGATCCCTGAGACCGGCACGCCGGCGGCGGGCGAGCTTCCGCCGAGAGGGCGGGACCGAGTCGAGCACGCTGGTGGCCTCTCCGCTGGTGCCGCCCCGGCGCGCCGCCTCGACCTCGAGAGTCGCTTCGAGGTCGCGGACCATCTCCGCCGACCGAGCCGTAGCGGTCGCGGGGGTCCTTGGTAGTCCCCCGGTCGATCACCAGGGCCAGGGCGGCGGAGACGTCGGGCCGCTTCGCCTGGACGTCCGGCATCGGCTCGTTGACGTGCTTCATCGCCACCCCGACCTGGGTCTCGGCCTCGAAGGGGACGTCCCCGGTAAGCATCTCGTAGAGGACGACGCCGAGCGAGTAGACGTCGGAGCGCTCGTCGACATCCTCGCCCATCGCCTGCTCGGGGGAGACGTAGTCCGTCGTTCCAAGCACCCGTCCTGTCGCCGTCAGGCCTTTCGACTCCATCGAGCGGGCGATCCCGAAGTCGGTTACCTTCGCCCTGCCGTCGGGGTCGATGAGGACGTTCTGCGGCTTCACGTCGCGGTGGACGAGCTTGCGGGCGTGCGCCGCGGTGAGGCCGCGGCCGATCTCGATCGCGTAGGCGACCGCCTCGTCCACCGCCAGGCCATCCTCAGCCTCGATCCGCCGCTTCAGGGTCTCGCCCTCGATGTACTCGAAGACGATGTAGGGGCGCCCCTGGTCCTCGCCGGCGTCGATCACCCCGACCAGGTTCGGGTGGGAGAGTCGCGCCGCGGCCCGCGCCTCTCGCCGGAATCGCTCGAGCTGGGCGGCATCGTCGGAGATCTCCTGGTGGAGGAGCTTCAGCGCCACCGGCCGGTCGAGCACCTCGTCCTGGGCGAGGTAGACGGTCGACATGCCGCCGGAGCCAAGCTTTGACTGCAGCCGGTAGCGACCGGAGAGAACGGTGACGCTCAACGCACCCTCATCCTGACGGCTGGACATCTCTCGCTATTTTCGACTGGGCCGCTCACTCGCCTGAGAGCTTTCACCCCAATCATGCCTGCACAAGTCCGCTTCTACTCTGATCCCGCCTGCGCCTGGTCGTGGGCTGCCGAACCCGCGCTGCGCCGGCTGCTCTGGGAGTTCGAGGGCGAGCTCGAGTTCGTCTGGGTGATGGGCGGCCTCGCCCGCCGCTACGGCCGCGGCTACCGCGACGAGGAGGGGCGGATCGGCGAGGGACCTGATTGCTTCGCCGACCTGATCTCGCACTGGCTCGACGTGGCGGCGGCGAGCGAGATGCCGATGGATCCGAGGATCTGGACCGAGAATCCCCTGGCGACCACATACCCTGCCTGCCAGGCGGTGAAGGCGGCGGCGGAGCAGGGCTGGGAGGCCTGCTACCGCTACCTCCGTGTCCTCCGCGAGGGGCTCATGTTCGAGCGGCGCAAGCTCGATCATCCGGAGGCACTGCTCGAGGCGGCGCGCCCGGCGCGCCTCGACCGCCGCCGGTTCGAAATCGACCTCTTCTCGGAGGCGACCACCGAGGCCTTCGCCGCCGATCTCGACGAGGTCCGGAACCCGCCGGCTGAGGCGAGGGAGGCGGGAGCCGTCCGCCGCACGGAGGGGAAGGAGCGGATCGGCTTCCCCTCGGCCCTGTTCATCGGCGAGGACGGGTCCCGCCATGGCGTCTGGGGGACCGCCCGCTCCCATCCTGCTCTGCGCGAGGCCGCGCTCGCTGCCGGCGCCCGGCAGGTGAACGAGGGCGCGCTCGAGCCGGTCGAGGCGATTCGCCGCTTCCGCCGCTGCGCCACCCGCGAGCTTGAGATCCTCTGCGACCGGGCCGGTCCGGTGGTGGAGGCGGAGCTCTGGGCGCTGGCCCGCGACTGGAAGCTGAAGCCGGTGGTGGCGCTCACCGGAACCCTCTGGGAACCGGCCTAGAGTCCCGCCCGGTGCGGATCCTGCTCGTCACTCAGATGTGGCCCAGCGAGGCGAACCCCGACCTGGGGAGCTTCCTGGTGCCCCTCGCCCGGGAGCTCGAGCACATCGGCCACGAGGTCGAGGTCGCCGCGATCAGCCGGCGCGGCGGCCCGCCGACCAAGTACGCCCGGCTAACCGCCGAGGCGAGGGCGGCAGCCCGGCGCACCGATCCCGACGTCGTCTTCGCACACTTTCTCTTTCCGGCGGGCGCCGCCGGGGCGGTGGCGGCGCGGGCGGCGCGGGCGCCGCTCGTGGTGATGGCCCACGGCCAGGACGTCGCCAACCTCGGCCGGATTCCCGGGGTGACGCGGGCAACCCGGTGGGTGCTCCGGCGAGCCGCCGGGGTGATCGCCAACTCGCGCTGGCTCGCGGATCGGCTCACCGAGAAGATCCCGGCGGCGGCGGAGAAGACCGAGGTGGCCGACTGCGGGGTTGACTTGAAGGCGTTCTCGCCTCAGCCCGCCGAGCCGGCCCGCCGCGAGCTCGGCTGGGTCGGCGAGGGCCCGGCCTTCCTCTGCGTCGGCTCCCTGATCGAGCGCAAGAACGTCATCCGCCTCGCGGACGCTTTCGAGCGCCTCGGCAGCGGCCGCCTCGCCTTCGTCGGCGACGGGCCCCTGCGAGGCGCGCTCGAGGGCCGCGCCGGGGTCCGGATCAGCGGCCGCATCCCTCAGGCGGAGGTTCCACGGTGGATCGCCGCCTGCGACGTCCTCTGCCAGCCCTCGCTGGTCGAGCCCTTCGGCCAGGCCGCCCTGGAGGGGATGGCGATGGAGCGAAGTGTCCTCGCCACAGCCGTCGGCGGCCCGCCCGAGTTCGTGCCGCCCGAGGCCGGGGTGCTGGTCGACCCCACCGACACCGGGGGGATCGCAGCGGCGCTGGAGCTGGCGACGACGCTGCCGTCGCCGAACCCGGCCGCCAGGGCCGCCGCCGCCGAGCACGAGGTCGGCCGCCAGGCGGTCCGGATGGCCGCGGTGCTCGACCGGGCAGTCGCTGAGCAGAGCTAGCCGGCCCTCTCGCGCGGATCGATAAGGATTTGGCCCCGCGAGGTCATATAGATGACGGAAGAATGGGCGCCAACCAAGGAGGACCGTGATGAGGAAGCTGATCTACTCGATGGGAGTGTCGCTCGACGGCTTCATCGCTGGGCCCGACGGAGACATCGACTGGTCGGCGCCGGACGAGGAGCTGCATCGGTTCCATAACCAGCAGCAGCGCGAGACGGGTGCGGCTCTCTACGGACGGCGGCTGTACGAGACGATGCGCTACTGGGAGACGGCCGAAGAGCAACCGTCGTCCCCGGACTATGAGCTCGAGTTCGCCCGCGTCTGGAAGGAGACGCCGAAGATCGTGTTCTCGAGGACGCTCGAGCAGGTCGAGGGCAAGGCCAGGCTGGTCAGGGACAACGCCGCCGAAGAGGTGGCCAGGTTGAAGGAGGAACCGGGAGATGACCTGGCCGTCGGCGGCGCCGGGCTGGCCTCCACTTTCATCAAGCTGGGCCTCGTCGACGAGTACCGGCTCTTCGTCAGTCCGGTCGTCCTGGGCGGGGGCACGCCCTACTTCCCGGCCCTGGACGAGAGGATCAACCTGGAGCTGGTCGAGACACAAACGTTTGGCTCTCGCGTCACCTACGTTCGCTACCGGCGTGTGTAAGGGGGGCTGACCCGGCTCCGTCAGGGCGCCTGATTCGCGCGAGAAGCGACAACGTACGTCCTGGCGGGTGAGCCCGCGCCGGAGGCCTTAGGTGTAATGGAGCCCCGGGGTGGCGATCGCGCGGCCGATTCGCTTCGCGTTCGGGTAGTGGCCGCCGAGCAGCTCCAGCGTCGCGGCCTCGTCGCCGGCGGCGACCACGCAGCAGAAGCCGCAGCCGAGGTTGAAGACTTCGCGCATCTCGTCGTCGCTGACCTCGCCCAGCTCCTGGATCAGCTCGAAGATCGGCGGCACCGGCAGCGGGTCATCGATCTCGAAGCCGGCCTCGGTCTCCAGCCGCAGCAGGTTGCCGAGCCCGCCCGAGGTGATGTGGCCGAGGCCGCGTGCCTCGATCGGCGAGTGGAGCAGCTCGAGCACCGGCTTCACGTAGATCTCGGTCGGCTCCAGCAGCGCCTCGCCGAGCGGGCGCCCCAGCCGCTCGTCGTCGAGGTCGAGCTCGGAGAGGGCGGTGCGGGCGAGGGTGTAGCCGTTGGAGTGAAGGCCGGAGGAGGGCAGTCCGATCACCGCGTCGCCGGGCTCGATCGTGGACCCGGTGACCAGCGAGTCGAGGGCGACCACCCCGAAGCAGGCGCCGGCGAGGTCGAGGCCGCTGACGATCTCGCCGAGCTGGGCGAGCTCCCCACCGACGATCTCGATGCCAGCCAGCTCGGCCCCGCGGGCGAGCCCCTCGCCGATCTGCGCGGCGACCGCCTGGTCGGCCCGGTCGACGGCGAGGTAGTCGAGCATCGCCAGCGGCTCGGCGCCGACGCAGATCACGTCGTTGACGTTCATCGCCACGCAGTCGATGCCGACGGTGTCCCAGCGCCCTAGCTGCTCGGCGACCAGCAGCTTCGTGCCCACCCCATCCGTGGTCAGGGCGATCCCGGTGCGATCGTCGATCCGGACGACGTTGGCATAGTGGCCGCTGGCGAGCACCTGCCGGCTCGGCCCCCCCGGTCTGCCGGCAAGCGCCCCGACCAGCGCCGCGACCGAGGCGTCGGCCTCGTCCTGGCTCACTCCCGCTCGCGTGTAGGCGTCGCCCTTCATCCCGTCCGGCCACGGGTGCCGCCGGCCCGGGTGCCCTTTGCTCGGCGCGAGGGGCCGCCGTTGACCCCGGTTCCTGCGGGCGGGGACTGCGCTGTGGCCAGCGCCGAGGGCCCGGCGCCGTCTCCGTCCCGCTGAAGCTGGATGAGGTCCGGGCGGCGCCGGCGACCCCGGCGCCTGTGGATAAGGCGGCCGAGGACGAGGGCCGCGAGCCCGGTGCGGTAGGCGGCGTAGGGCGCAAGCGCGCTGTCGCGCTCGACCATCCGGATCAGCGCCTGGGAGGCGAGGGTCGAGGCGAAAGAGGCGGCGGTGCCGGCGACGAAGGCGGGCCGCTGCTCGGCGGGCAGCCCGCGGCGCCGCAGCCGGGAACGCCTTCAGCGCCGCCGCGGCGAGGATCACCGGCAGCGCGACGGTTCGCGAGAGCATGTTGGCGTGCTCGCGGCTGAAGCCGCGCCAGCGGGCGGCGGTCAAGGTGGCGCCGTTGCGCGAGACTCCGGGGGCGAGCGCCGCCGCCTGGGCGAGGCCGAGGGCAAGGCCGTCGATCGGGTCCGGCGCGGCCACGCGTCGCGATTCTGCGGCCGCCGGTCGGCGATCGCCATCGCCGCGGCCCCGATCAGTAGCCCGAGCGCGGTCGGCAGCGGCCCCCGAGGTGCCGCTCGATCGGCCGCTCGAGGGCGACTCCGAGCGCGGCGGGGGTTACGAAGGAGAGCGCGAGGACCGCGGCCTTGCGGCGGTCGAAGGTGCGCAGCTCCTCGGCGATCACCCGCCGCTGGCCGACCAGCAGCGCGGCGGCGGCGCCGGCGTGCAGGGCGACCTCGAAGCTCTTTCGCAGCTCGGGGTCCTGGCTGTCCCAGTCCCAGCCAGCGAGCCAGGGGATCAGTGTCAGATGGGCTGAGCTCGAGACAGGCAGCAGCTCGGCGGGGCCCTGCACCGCGCCCAGCGCCACCGCCCGCGAGGGCGGGATCGTGATGTGCCACTCGCCTCAGGCCTCGGTGGCGGGCTCGGCCTCGCCGCGCGCGTCTGTTCTGGCGGCGCTGCTTTCGGCGTCGCCCGGCCCCGATCCGCGGCGCCATCGAATCAGCGCCCAGACGCCGAGGCCAATCAGGCCGACGACGACGACGTAGTCGAAGTAGTGGAGCCTGTCGCGCCACTCCTCCCAGTTGGCGCCGACCTTGACGCCGATGAAGCCCAGCATCAGCACCCAGGGGATGCAGCCCGCGGCGGTGTAGGCGGTGAAGCGCCAGAAGGGCATGTGGGCGGCGCCGGCCGGGGTGGAGATGAAGGTACGGACGATCGGCAGCATCCGGGTGAAGAAGACGGTGACCGCGCCGTAGCGCTCGAACCAGCCCTCGACCCGCGCCATCTGCTTCGGGCTGACGTGGAAGACGTGGTGTCGCTCGAGCAGCTCCTCGCGCCCGTAGTAGCCGATCGCGTAGCCGGCCCAGGAGCCGACGACGTTGCCGAGCACGCCCGCGGCGGTGATCCCGAGCAGGGTCAGATCGCCGTCGTCGACCTTGAAGCCCGGCGAACAGCATCGTCGCCTCGCTCGGCATCGGGGATGTTGGCGCTCTCGACCAGCATCAGCAGGAAGATCCCCGCGTAGCCGATCTCACCGATCACGTCGACGCAGAAGTCGACCAGCGGGTCAACGATGAAGTCGGTCATGAGCCGCAGGGACGGTAGCGAGATGCATACCCGTATGCGCACGAATGGGCTCTTTGCCGGTCCGTCCGGCTCGCACTAGACTCGCGTCGTCGTGGACCGGCTAAAGCACCCCGTCTACCGGCATCGCGGCGCGGCAGTTCGCGCGCCGACGCCGTCCTCGTCGCGCTCGCCTTCTACCTCGCCTTCCGCCTGCGCTTCCTCGAGACCGAGGGCGGCGTGCCCGCGCAATACCGCGACATGCTCGGGGCTCGATCGGCTTCGTCGTCGTCGGGCAAGCTGATCGTCTTCGCCGCATTCGGCCTCTACGAGAAATGGTGGCGCTACTTCCGGCTGCCCGACTTCGTCGATGTGGTGCGGCGCGTCGACTGTCTCGACCGCGATCCTCGCCGTCGCCTTACCTGCTGATCGGCCGTTCGATGACGCGATCCCGCGCTCGGTCCTGGTCACTGACTTCCTGCTCAGCACCTTCCTTGTCGGCGGCGCCCGCCTGCTGGTGCGGATGGTGATCGAGCGTCCCGACCGCAAGACCGTCGAGAAGGCCCGGCAGGTCCTGGTGGTCGGCGCCGGCTCCGGCGGCCAGATGGTGGTCCGCGAGCTTCAGCTCAACCCGAATCTCGGCTCGCGCGCGATCGGCTTCCTCGACGACGACACTCGGAAGCGGGGCATGCGCCTGCACGGGATCAAGGTCCTGGGCACGACCGGCGGAGATCGCGCAGATCCTCGACGAGCGCAAGCCTGACGAGGTCGTGATCGCGATCCCATCGGCCCCGGGCGAGCTCCGTGGGCGCGTCGTCGCCGCCTGCAGGGAGCGCGACGTCAGCGTCCGCACCCTGCCGACGGTGTTCGAGCTCCTCCGGGGCGGCGTCCAGCTGACCAAGCAGCTGCGCGAGGTCCAGGTCGAGGACGTGCTCGGCCGCGAGCCGGTCTTGATGGAGCTCGACCGAGTTGGCGCTTACCTCCAGGACAAGACTGTCCTGGTCACCGGCGCGGGCGGCTCGATCGGCTCGGAGCTGACCCGCCAGATCGCCCGGGTGCGACCGAAACTGCTGGTGATGCTCGACCACGCTGAGGACAACCTCTTCCGGATCGACCGGGAGATGATCGAGGAGCGCCACTTCACCCGGGTCGAGTCGGTGCTCGCCGACTGCAAGGAGCCCGACCGGATGCTCGAGGTGATGCAGCGCTTCAACCCGGACGTCGTCTTCCACGCCGCCGCCTACAAGCACGTGCCGCTGATGGAGTCGAATCCGCTGGAGGCGGTCCGCAACAACGCGATCGCGACCAGGGTGACCGCCGAGACCGCCGCCGCCTCGGGCTGTGAGCGCTTCGTCCTCGTCTCCACCGACAAGGCGGTCCACCCGCGCACCGTGATGGGGGCCTCGAAGGCGATGGCGGAGTGGATCGTCGAGGCGGCCCGCCACAGGCACCCGCAGTCGCGCTTCATCACAGTCCGCTTCGGCAACGTGCTCGCCTCCTCGGGGAGCGTGGTGCCGATCTTCAGCGGCCAGATCGAGCGCGGCGGGCCGGTGACGGTGACCGACCCGGAGATGACCCGGTACTTCATGACGATTCCGGAGGCGGTCCAGCTGGTGATCCGGGCCGGCGACCTCGGCGCCGGGACCGGGGAGGTCTTCGTGCTGGAGATGGGCGAGCCGGTGAAGATCCTCGACCTCGCCCACAACATGATCCGGCTGGCCGGCTACGAGCCCGAGGCGGACATCGCGGTCGAGGTGATCGGCCCGAGGCCGGGGGAGAAGCTCCACGAGGAGCTCTTCAACTCCGACGAGCGCCAGCAGCCGACCGCCTCGGAGAAGATCGTCCGCGCGGTGCGGCGGATGCCCCTCGACCCGGAGTGGGTAGCCGGTGCGATCGCCAGGTTGGAGCAGTTGGTCCGCGAGGGCGACGAGGCGACTCTCGCCGAGCAGACCGTCGGTCTGGTCAGCGAGCGCCGCGAGGCGGCGCTCCGGATCGACGCCTGACGCGCTTCGAACCCGGCCCCCGTTTAACATCCCGCGCCGTCCCATGGATCTACTCCGGGAAGCAGGCTCTTACGCGGGCCTGGCCGCGTTCTTGGGCCTGGCCGTGCTGATCCTCCTGTATTTCGCGCAGGCTCGCGACGTGCGCCGCCTGCGTGAGAACGCCAGGTTCTTGGTCGAGGGGAACGAGGTGCCCGCCGACGCCTCCCCCGAGGAGGCCGCCGCGGCCGTCGCCGCCAGGGAGCCCGAGGAAGCCGCGGCGGCGGCAGCGGCCTCGGCGCCCAACGACCGCGAGGCCTTCCGCCGGGCGGAGCTCGCCCGGCAGGCGGCGGAGCGCCGGAAGCGCTTCGAGCAGCGCCGCAAGGGCCCCTCGCGGCCCTCCCTGGCCGGGAGCGGAAACGGCAGTAGGCCGAGCTGGCTCCGGGAGACGCCCTCGATCGCGGTGATCGTGGTCGGGGCGCTGCTCTTGCTGGCGGGGATCGGCTTCGGCGCCACCCGGCTGCTCGGCGATGAGGAGACCACCCCGAAGACCAAGAGCGGCGCCGCCGCAGTGGGGCAGACCAAGGTCGCGGTCCTCAACAGCACCGCCCAGGGCGGGCTTGCGGCGGAGTTCGCCGGCCTGCTGAAGCCCGGTGGCTACCAGACGGGCCCGGTGACCAACACCGAGACTCCCTACGACACCAGCGTGGTGATGTTCGACCAGATGGATCCAAACGCTCAGCGGGCGGCGCAGCAGGTCGCCGCCGACGTCGGAATTCAGGACATCCAGCCGATGAGCACGGAGATCCGGAGCATCTCCGAGGGGGCGACGGTGGCGGTGATCCTCGGGGAGGACCAGGCGGGCGGCGCCAGCTCGTCCGGGACTACCACCGACACCTCGGGAATCTGAGCCGGCCGAGACCCAGCCCCGCGATGATCGCGGCGCGGTGGTCGCGGTGCTCGTCGCGGGGACGGTGGTGGCGATGGTGCTCACCCAGAAGGCCCGCGAACGGGGCCCGGTCGCCTTCAACGTCAAGCTGAAGACGAAGCCCGGGCGCTACCGGCCGTGCTTCCGACTCACCGAGACCGACACCGTCGACGTCGCGATCGTCGACGCCATCGGAAGGGTGGTGGTGATGCTCGCCGACGATCAGCCGCTGGAGGGCGACGACGCCTCGCACTGCTTCGACTGGGACGGCCGCGACAGCAGCGGCAACTTCCCGCCACCGGGCCGGTATCGCCTCCAGCTCACCCTCAGGGATGCGGACCGGGTGGCGACCTCGGGTGAGCGGCTAAACATCGGGCCCGGCGGGCCGCCCTCATGAGCGAGACGCTCGAGGTCGCGGGGGGCATCGCGGCCGCTGCCGCAGTGGGCGTGGCCCTGCTCGCCGGCGACAGGAGAGTGCGGGCGGCCGGGATGCTCGTGGCACTCGGGCTGGCGCTGGCGCTGATGGCCGGAGAGGGATGGGACGAGCTCGCCTCGATTCGCGACACCCCGGCGGCCTTCGCCGCTGCGATTGCCGCCGCCGGGGTGGCGCTCGCCGCCTTTGCCGCGATCCTGCTGCGCTGGCCGTTGCTGCTGCCGTTGCTGGTGGTGGCGGCGTTGCCCTTCCGAGTCCCGATCGGTGTCGGGGGCGGCGAGGACGTCAACCTGCTGGTACCGCTCTACGTGGTGCTCGGGCGGTGGCGCACTCGCGGAGGGGATCGCGGCGCTGCGCTCGGAGGAGGCTTCGCCGGCCCGTTGCCCGCGCGCCGCTGGCGCTCGCCCTGCTGGCGGCGGTCGGCCTCTATGCCGTTCAGGCCTCCTACTCCAACGACATCGGCTTCGCCGCCCGCAACGTCGGCTTCTTCCTGATCCCGTTCGCAGTGATGTTCGCGCTCCTGGTCGAGGTCCGCTGGACCCCGCGGCTGCTCGCGCTTCACCTTCGCCGTCGTCCTCGGCGAGGCGCTCCTCTTCGCCCTGGTCGGGATCGGCCAGCACATCGCCGGAGAGATCTTCTGGAACGACGCCCTGGAGATGTCGAACGACTTCCACTTCTACCTCCGGGTCAACTCGCTCTTCTGGGACCCGAACATCTATGGGCGCTACCTGGCGCTGGCGATTGTGATCTCGCTCGGCGTCCTCGTCTGGCTCCGGCGACCAGCGCCGGGCGCTGGCGCTCGCGGCTGCGATCGCCGTGATCTTCGCGGGGCTCTGCGTCGCTTTCTCCCAGTCGAGCTTCATCTCCCTGCTCGTCGGGATCGCCGTGTTCGCGGCGCTCCGCTGGAGCCTCCTGTGGACCGCGATCGCCGCTCCCGTGGTCGCCGCCGTTGCCGTCGCCGGACTGCTGGTGATCGGGGCGGCAGCGACTCCGACGAGTCGGTGGGAATCGAGAGACAGAGGGGCGCACCACCCTGATCAGGGGCGGGATCGATCTCGCCGAAGACCGTCCCCTCTACGGCTACGGGTCGGCTTCGTTCTCCGAGGCCTTCGCCCAGGAGGAGGACGTGAAGAAGGGCGACAACACGATGTCCCACAACGAGCCGGTGACGGTCGCCGCCGAGCAGGGGGCGATCGGGGTGCTCGTCTATCTGGCGCTGCTCGCGGTCGCCATCTGGACGCTTCTCTCCGGAATGCGAGGGATCGCTCCGGGCTTCGGCGCGAGCGCCGATCCCGAGGCGGGCACGAGGGAATTCGTTGCAGCGCGGATCGCGATCGCCGCCGCCTTCGGCGCCCTGCTCGTCCACACGATCGGCTACGCGGGCTACCTCACAGACCCCCTCACCTGGGCCCTGCTGGCCGCTGGGGCGGCGCTCGCGGTGCAGACGGGGGTCGCGCCGTCTCTGGCGTCCCGCCCGGCGAAGATGCGAGGGCGCTCCGTAGATGCGAGGGCGCTCCGACAGGCAGCGACCCGTTTCCATCGGGGTCATGACCGGCTATCTCCGGCGCCTGGCGACCACCGGCGCGGCGTACACCGCCTCGAGTGTGATCTCGAAGCTGATCGCGGTCGCTCTGCTGCCGCTCTACACGCGCTACCTGACCCCGGCGGACTACGGCGCGGCCGAGGTGCTGCTTACCGGGGTGATCGCCGCCAGCATCGTCATCCGCCTCGGGGTGATCGAAGCGCTGCTTCGCTTCTACTACCAGGCCGACGAGGTGCCCGAGCGGGTGGTGAAGACGGCCTTCGCCTCTCTCTTTTGGACAGCGACCGCCGGCCTGGTGATCGCGCTGCCCTTCGCCGGCCCGCTCTCGGAGCCGATGCTCGGCCACTCCGACGCCGGGCTGCTCCGGATCGCCATCGTCGGCCTCTGGGTCTTCACGATGTTCGAGTTCCTGCTCACCCTCTTTCGCCTCGACGAGCGGGCGAAGGCGTTCCTCGTACTTCACCGTCGCCAACGTCCTGGTGACGATCCCGGCGACGGTCTGGTTCGTCGTCGTTCAGGAGGAGGGCGCCGAGGGCCTACTCCTCGGCCAGTACGGGACCGGCGCTGTTTTCCTCGCCGGGCTCCTGGTGGCGCAGAGGCGGCGGCTGTCGCTGGTCCCCGACCTGCCGCTGCTCCGGAGGATGGCCCGCTTCGGGCTGCCGACGATGCCGGCCGAGCTCTCGCTCTACTCGCTCAACTTCATCGACCGCCTGCTGCTGGTGCGGCTGGTCGGGCTGGCGGATGCCGGGCTCTACAGCCTCTCGGTCAAGTTCGCCCAGGCTGTCAACGTCCTCGTCAAGGGATTTCAGCTCGCCTGGCCGCCGCTCGCCTATTCGATCGAGGACGACGACGAGGCGCGCCGCGCCTACGCGGTGATCGTCACCTGGTTCGTCGCCGTCTGCACCTTCTTCGTCGCCGGGATGTGGCTGCTCTCGCGCTGGATCGTCCGCGCCCTGGCGGCGCCGGAGTTCTTCCAGTCCTACGAGGCGATCGGGCTGGTCTCCACCGGGGTGATGCTCTACGCGCTCTATCTGGTCCTGGTGGTGGTCCTCGGCCGCACCGGTCGCACCGAGTTCAACTTCCCGGCGACCGCGGCGGGGACGGTGGCCAACATCGGGCTCAACCTCGCCCTGGTGCCCTCGCTCGGGATCGTCGGCGCCGGCGTCTCCCTGGTTGGCTCCTACGCGGTGGTCCTGGTGCTGATGTACGTGTTCACCCAGCGGCTGTTTCGGGTCCCCTACGAGTGGCTGCGCCTCGGCCAGGTGGCCGGACTCGCGGCGGTCCTCGTGGTGGTGGGCGAGCTCCTGCTGCCGACTGATGGGATCGGCGGGCTCGCCGCCCGCACCGCGGTCTGGCTCGCCTATCCGGCGATCCTGGTCCTGACCGGCTTCCTCAGCGACGAGGAGCGCCGGGCGGCCGCCGCCAACCTCTCACCGTCCGCGATCGCTGCCGCCTACCGCCGCCTGCGCGAGCACCCGCCAGAGCCCGAGCGCGCCTCTGAGTCACCGCCCCTGCGCACCCTTCCCGGCCCCCGCCTCAGCCGCGAGGCCCTCGAGGCCGAGCAGCGCGACGAGGACGCGATCCGGTAAGCATGGCCCCGCCGGGCTTCAGGCGACCTGCGCCTTCATCGAACCGACGAACTCGCGCACCTCGCCGGCCGGCTCCGAGTAGGCGTCGCCTAAGGTCGACTCGACCGCCTCCTTGTGCTCCTTGGCCCAGGCCGGCAGCTCGTAGTCGATCGCGGCCAGGAACTCGAGCGTGACCGCCAGGCGGATGTCGGCGATCGAGGGGGAGTCGCCGCCGATGAACTTCTTGCCGTCGAGGAAGAACTTGTTGTAGGCCTCGAGCGGGACCGCGATCGCATCCTCGGCGTCCTGCCGCGCCTTCTCCTTGACCTCGTCGTCGGCCTCCGACGTGGCGGCCTCGCCGGGGTACTGGGGAAAGTTGAGCGTCGGATAGGTGGCGCGCGCTACCAGCGGATAGAGCGTGCCGACCAGGTAGAACATCGCGCTGTCGATCATCGCCCGCTGGCCCGGGTCGGTCGGATAGAACTGATCGAGCCCGTGCTTGTTGCAGAGGTACTGCATGATCGCGCAGCTCTCCCACAGCGATCCCCTCGGCAGCCCCTCCTCCTCCAGCAGGGGCGTCAGGTCGGCCGGGTCCTTCGCCAGGAAATCCGGGGTGCCCTTGTTCCCCCACATGTCCACCTCGTCGAAATCGAGCCCGGCGGCGCGGACGAAGACCCGAGCGGAGAGGTTGTTGACACTCGGCTTCAGGATGCACAGCGTGTTGTCAGGCACGTGTCTTCTCCTTGTAGGGGTCCTTGGGCGAGCGATCCTCCGAGAGCGACTCGCGTGAGCGCTCGGTGAGCATCTCGATCGCGTCCGCCAGGTGGACCTGGTCGATGTTGTAGTCGCCGCGCTCCACCCTGATCTTGTGCGCCTCCAGCAGCACCTCGGCGTGGGTGTGACCGGCCGGGGGCTCGAAGCGATAGGACGCCAGCTCGATCAGCAGCCCCAGCGGGTCCTCGAAGTAGATCGAGTCCATGAAGCCGCGGTCCCTGACGGTGTGCTCGATCCCGCGCTCCTCCAAGCGCTCCACCGCCTGCTTCCAGGTGGCTTGCGAGAGCGCGATGGCGAGGTGGTGGACGCAGCCGGGGTCGGTCGGGGTGCGCTCGGGGTCGCCGTTGCGCTCCTCGTCGGTGAAGATCGTGATCAGGCGGCCGTCGCCCGGATCGAAGTAGAGGTGGCTCTCGGACTCGTTATCCAGGTTGGGCTGCTCGAAGACGAAGGGCATCCCCAGCAGTCCTTCCCAGAAGTCGATCGAGGTCTGCCGGTCGGCGCCGACGATGGTGATGTGGTGGACGCCTTGGCTCTGGAGCTTTCGCATCGGCCCTCGGTGGCAGCCTAGCGCTCGACCAGCCTCGACTTGTATTCGCTTCGTTGCAGGCTGCCCCATGGCACCAGCTCCACCTGGGTCTGGACCACGAGCGCCTCGCGCAGCCGCTCCCGGATCAAGTCGGCGAGGCTGTCGTCGGCCGTTCCGCCCTCGGCCAGCTCGACCCTGACCGAAAGCGGCGGCTCCTGCTTCGGGCCCTCCGTCTGAGGCCTGATCAGGATCTGGCCGCTCACCTCGGGCGCGAAGGCGCTCACCACCTCGCGCACAGCAGATGGGAAGAGGTTCACCCCACGGACGATCAGCATGTCGTCGGTGCGGCCGACACAGCGGATGCGGGGGCCGGTGCGGCCGCAGGGGCAGGGGCTCGTCCGCACCTCGACGTGATCGCGGGTGCGGAAGCGCAGCAGCGGCGCCGCGCGGTGCCGCAGGTGCGTGAGGACGAGCTCGCCCGAGGCGCCGTCCTCCATCTCGATTGCCTCGCCGCTCTCGGGCTCGATCAGCTCGGTGTGGACGAACCCGCGCGCGCCCAAGTGCATTCCGTCCTGCTCTTCGCACTCCCCCCACAGCGAGACGCCGATGTCGCCGATCCCCATCGCCTCGGTGACCTTGGCGCCCCAGCCCTCTTCGAGCCTGGCGCGGAAGGCCGGCTCGCCGCCGCCGGGCTCGCCCGCGACCAGCACGCGCTCGACGCTCGAGGCGCGCAAGTCGAGGCCACGCTCCGCCGCCGCCTCGATCAAGTGGGCGACGTAAGAGGGCGTCAGCACCGCCGCCTCGGGCCGCAGCAGCTCGATCGCCCGCAGCAGCAGCGCGGTGTTGCCGGTGCCGACCGGGATGTGGGTCAGGCCGATCCGCTCGAACGAGGCGAGCGCCGCCCCCGCCGCGAATGGTCCGGCGTTATAGGCGGAGACGATGCGCTGGCTGGCCGCAATGCCCGATGCCGCGTAGCTCCGCGCCGAGGCGGTCACCCAGTTGCCCAGGTCGCTTGCGGTAAGCGGGATGTAGCTGGGGGCGCCAGTGGTGCCGCTGGTCGAATAGATGCGAATGATCTCCCCCGGCTCGGCGCAGAGATGGGCGCCGAACGGGTTCTCCGGCGTCAGCGTCTCCCGGAGCTCCTGCTTTTCGGTCAGCGGCAGCTCGGCGATCTCCGCCAGCCCGCCCGCTGCCTCGGCGGACGCCACCCCCGCCGCGCTCAGCTTCTCCCGGTAGAACGGCGAGCGCTCGAACAGGTAGCCGAGCTGGGCGCGGTAGCTCTCGTCGTCGGCGATGAGCTGCTCTGCCCATGGCCGGGTCTCGACCTCGGGCTCCAACATCAACCGGGCTCGTCGCCGGGCGGCTCGTAGGTGACCGCGTCCTCCGCCGCCTGCGCCATCGGGAAGCCGATCGGGCTCTCGCGCTCCTCGGCCAGGTGGGCGAGTAGGCCGGCAGTGCGGGCGAGGATCGGGACGGACTTGACGGCGTCGGAGCTGAAGCCCAGATCCAGCATCACCGCCGCGATCGGCATCGAAACGTTCAGCGTCAGCGGCTTGCCCCAGGTCTCGGCGACCGCGTCGCGGAAGGCGCGGGTGAGCGCGACGTGTGACCCTGCAACGCCGCGCTCGTCGGCGAGCTCGAGGATCCGCTCGGCGCGTGGGTCGAGCGGGCGGTGGACCGGATGGCCGAAGCCCGGCAGCTTCTCGCCCGAGGCGCGCACCGCTTTCGCCATCTCGGCGGCGACCGCCTCGGGCGCCTCGCCGGCCGCCACCCTTTTTTGCGCCTCCTCGAGAAGGCGCCCGCACTCCTCGGAGGTGCCGAGGATGACCGGGCCGCACCCAAGGATCCCCGCCGCTACCGCCCCCTGGAGCGATTCGGGGTCGGCCGCGAGCGTCATTCGCGCGGCAACGTTGGTGGGCATCATCCCGTGCTCGGCGATCGCGACGAGAAGCAGGTCGAGGAAGAAGCGCTGCTCCTCCGTCGGCTCACGGCCGGTGAGCAACAGGTGGAAGAACTCGGTGAAGCTGAGGCGGCCCATCAGATCGCCGCTGAGATCCTGCCCCCGCACCTCGACCCTGTCCGGATAGGCCTGACTGATCCGGCTGACCGGAGCCCCGTCGTTAGCGGGCTGCATGCGCACGGTTATATCGCTCTGCCGCCTCCCGGATCCCTTTGCCGCGGCCAGGGCGGAGGGCCTGGCGGAAGTGGGTCCAGTAGCGGCGGGGGGAGTGGCCGGGCAGGACGAGGGCGCCGATCGTCCTGACGAGGTAGGGAAAGGCCAGCAGGGGGCGGAGGAGGAATGCGGTGAGGTCGCCCTTGTGCTTGCGGAGGTAGCGGTCGCGATTGCGGTGGTACTCGACGATCCGGCGCTCGGCGCCCGCCTCGTCGGTGGCCATCTGGTCGCGGTGGACAGCCTCGGCGCCGGGGACGAAGAGGATCTCCCAGCCCGCGTCCCTGAGCCGCTTGCAGAAGTCGGTCTCGTCCGAGTAGACGAAGAAGTCGGGGTCGAGCCAGCCGACCTGCGCGGCCGCTTCGCGGCGGACGAGCATCGCGCTCGACTGCACCCAGCCGACCTCGCGAGTCTCATCGCCGCCGCTCTGAACGGTGAGCGGGCGGTGGAGGAACAGAGCCCCCGCGAGGGCGGTGCCGACTCCGGGCAGCCGCCAGGCGCAGGCCTGCGGGTCCCCGGCCGCCGAGAGCAGCCGGGCGCCGGCTACCGCTGCACGCGGGTCCCCCTCCAGCGATTCGAGCAACCTCTGGGTTGCACCTAGGTGGAGCTCGGTGTCCTCGTTGAGGAGCAGGCAGTATTCGCCGCGAGCCTCCTGCAGCAGGCGGCTGTCGTTGGCGGCCTTGCCGGTCCGTCGCTCGAGCTCGATCAGCCGCGCATCGCCGTCTCGCGCCCGGACCGCGGCGGCCGAGCCGTCCTCGGATGCGTTGTCGAGCACCAGCACCTCCGAGTCGATCCCGGCGGGCCGATCCCGCTCGATCGCGTCGAGGCAGGCGAGCAGGAGCTCGCGGCCGTTGGTATTGACCACGCAGTAGGAGAGCAGCACGGCGAGAATGCTCCCCCATGCGGGTCCAGATCGTCGATCCCGCGGCTTACACGCCGCCCTATGACCACGCCCTCGCCGGCGCCCTGGCGCGAGCCGGTGCCCAGGTGGAGCTCGTCACCAGCCACTTCCCCTACGGCCCGGTCCCGCGCGAGCAGGGATATGAAGTCTCGGAGCGCTTCTATCGGCGGGCTTCCGGGTCGCGGACCGGACCCCGGGCCCGCCGGGCGCTTCGCGCCGCCGAGCACCTTCCCGACATGCTCCGCTTCCGGGGCCACGCCGAGGCCGCCGACCTCGTCCATTACATGTGGCTACCGATTCCTTCGCTCGACCGGCGCCTGCTCCCTCCGAAGCGCCCCCGGGTGTTCACGATGCACTGGCGGCTTCCGGAGAAGGGCACCCGGATCGGCCGCACCCTGACCCGGCTGCTGGCGGAGATGGACGCCGTGGTCGTCCACTCCGAGCACGGCGCCCGCCGACTCGCCCAGGACTTCGACGTGGACCCCGAGCGCCTCGAGGTGATCCCCCACGGCGCCTTCGACTACCTCACACGGCAGGCCGACGAGATCGAGCTGCCCGAGGAGCTGCGGAAGGTCGAGGGGCCCGTGATCCTCGCTTTCGGGCTCGTTCGGCCCTACAAGGGCACCGACGTCCTCCTCGAGGCCTTCGCGCGCGTACGGGGTGCCGAGCTCTGGATCGTCGGGATGCCGCGGATGCCGATGGAGCAACTGCGGGAGCTGGCGGCTCGTGCGCCGGGCACCGTCCGCTTCGTCGACCGCTTCGTCACCGACCCGGAGATCCCCGCCTTCATGCGCCGGGCCGACATCGTCGCGCTCCCCTACCGGAACATCGAGCAGTCGGGCGTCCTCTACACGGCGCTCGCCTTCGGCCGTCCCCTGGTGCTGTCTGATGTCGGTGGCTTCCCCGAGGTCGCGGAGCTGGGCGCGGCCAGACTGGCCCCGGTCGGGAACCCCGAGGCGCTTGCCCAGGTGCTCCAGGGCCTGCTCGACGACCCCGCCGAGCGCGAGCGGCTCGCCGCCGGCGCCCTGGAGGCCGCCCGCGGCACCTACTCCTGGGACGAGATCGGCCGCGAGACCCTCGCCCTCTACCAACGGCTGCTGGCCCGATAATCCCCTGCTGTGGCGCTCGAGATCGTCTTCTGGGCGGCCGTCGGCCTGATCGTCTACGCCCACCTCGGCTATCCGCTGCTCCTTTGGGGGCTGGCGAGGCTGTTCGGCGAGGACGAGTCGGCGTCCGAGTGGCGGGGGGAGTTGCCGCGGGTGACGCTGATCGTGCCCGCCTACGACGAGCAGGCGGTGATCGAGCGGCGGGTCGCCAACGCGCTCGAGCTCGACTACCCGCGGGAGCGCTTGCAGCTGATCGTCGCCTCCGACGGCTCCTCCGACCGCACCGCGGAGTTGGCCCGCGCGGCCGGCGCCGACCGGGTCCTGGAGCTGCCGCGGGGCGGCAAGGTGGCGGCGCTGGACGCCGCCGTCCGCGAGGCCGAGGGGCAGGTCCTCGCCTTCTCCGACGCCAACGCCCTCTGGCGCCCCGATTCGCTCCGCCGGCTGCTCGACCGCTTTGCCGACGAGCGGGTGGGCTACGTCTGCGGCCAGGTCCGCTTCCTTGGCGGCGAGGGCGGAAACCAGGAGGGCCTCTACTGGCGCTACGAGATGGCCGTGCGCGGGCTCGAGTCCAGCCTCGCCGGCGTGACCGCGGGCAATGGGGCGATCTACGCGGTCCGCCGCGAGGCCTACCTCGAGCTCGACCCGAGCCGGGGTCAGGACATCTCCTTTCCCTTCGAGTTGACCAAGCGCGGCTGGCGCGCGGTCTACGAGCCCGGCGCCCTTGCCGAGGAGCGGATGGCGCCGACGGTGGAGGGCGAATTCCGCCGCAAGCGGCGGATGATGTGGGGGCTCTGGGACGTGATGTTGAAGTGGGGGATGCTCGACCCGCGCGGCTACGGGCTCGGCTATGCGTTCGAGATCGGCTCCCACCGCCTGCTCCGCTACCTGACGCCGTGGCTGCACCTGGTCGCCCTCGGCGCCAACCTCGCCCTGCTCGGTGAGGGCTGGGTCTACACGGTCACCCTGGTCCTCCAGGTCGGGCTGCTGGCCGCGGCGGCCCTCGGCAGGTTTCTGCCGCTGCTGCCCTTCCGGATCGCCTACTACTACGTCACCGTGACCGCCTCGATCGCCGCCGGCCTCTGGGACCGTCTCCGGGCGGGCGCTGTCCCGATCGGCTGGGAGAAGGTCGAGGGAACCAGGTGACCGAGCAGGGCGACCAGCAGAGCGCATTCCCGATCGAGATCGATGAGGAGCTCCGGCCGCGTCGAGGGTTGCCGCGCGCGGCCGACCTAATCATCGCGGCGCTTGGGATGATCGTTGCCTCGCCGATCCTCCTCGCCGCCGCGGTCGCGATCCGGATCGGGTCCCGCGGCCCGGTGATCTACCGCCAGCGGCGCGTCGGCCAGGATGGCGAGATCTTCGAGCTCTGGAAGCTGCGGACGATGAAGCGTGGAGCCGACCCGATCGGCGTCGGCACCGCCGTCATCGACGACGATCCCCGGGTGACACGCGCCGGACGGCTGCTCCGGCGCTTCTCGCTCGACGAGCTCCCGAACCTGTTCAACGTCCTCCGCGGGGAGATGGCGATCGTCGGCCCTCGCGCGACCCTCCCGGCTCAGGTCGAGCTCTACACCCCGCGCCAGCGCCGCCGGCTGGAGCTGAAGCCGGGGGTGACCGGCTGGGCCCAGATCCACGGGCGGACGGCGATCCCCTGGGAGGAGCGGATCGAGCTCGACGTCTGGTACGTCGAGCATCGCTCCCTCGCCCTCGACCTCCGGATCCTCGCCCGCACCCCGCTGGTGCTGTTTGGCGGCGGGGGATCCGCCGCCGACCCCTACGCAGGGTCGCCACCCGATTCGCCACTGCGCCAGGCGGCCGAGCGTGAGGAGGCGGGCGGGCCGAGAGGCTAGATTGGCCGCGGTGATTGCTTGTCACCAGGCGATCACTCAACGCCATGGCCAGAGGAATCTCTCTGAGAGAGTTCACGATCGAGGACGCGGACGCCGTCCACCGCTGGTTCAACAGCCCGGCGGCGACCGCCAACCTGCTCGAGCACCGCGACGAGTTCAGCGAGGAGGACGCCCGCCGCTGGGTCGAGCGGGCGATGGACAAGCCGGCGACCGGACGAGGATCGCAAGTGGGCGATCGAGGTCGAGGGGATCGATGAGCCGGTCGGTTACACGGCCCTCTACGGCCTCCGCCGCCAGACCGCGCCCGAGCTCGGCGCGATCGTCGGCGACGACCGGGTGCGGGGGAAGGGGGTCGGGCGGGAGGCCGAGCGGCTCACCAACCTGAAGGCCTTCGAGGAGTTCGGCGCCCACAAGGTCTACGGGCGGATCCCGGCCACCAACGAGGCGGCGAAGAAGGCCGTCATCTACAACGGCTGGAAGCAGGAGGGCGTGCTCCGCAACCACGTCCGCCACGGCGAAGAGCTGATCGACGTCGAGCTCTGGGGCGGCTTTCGGGAGGACCTCCCCGAGCCCCCCGAGGACTGACGCGCCCGGATGTCCGCCCGCGCGAGCCTGATCGAGGACGGCGGCGCGGAGGCGTCCGAACCAGACCACTTCTTCCGCTCGCCCGAGTTCCTCGAGGCGGAGGGCGTGACCCACACGGTGGCGATCGAGCTGGGGGCCGGCGAGCTGAGGCTGCCGGTGATCGTGAGGGAGATCCCGGGAAGCGATCGCCTTGACGCGACCTCGCCCTACGGTTATCCCGGGGCGAGCGAGGTGCGCGAAACCCCGCCTGACCCGGCCGAGATCGACTGGGCGCGACACCGGGCTGGTCAGCGTTTTCGTCCGCGACCGGATCGGCGAGCCGCCGTCGCTCGCCAACGGGACCGTGCGCTCAGAGGTGCAGCTCGTCGAGGGGGAGGATGGCATCCGCAAGCGGCTTGCGTGAGCAGATCCGGAGCAACGAGCGGCGTGGCTGGCTGGTTGCGTCGCGCCAGGGCGGCGACGCCGATGCCGCCGCCCGTGCACGGCTTCGAGGCCGCCTATGCCGAGACGATGGCCCGCACCGGCGCCGGCGAGCGTTACCTCTTCTCAACCGAGTACTTTCGGGCGATCCTCCGCAGCAGGCGGTCCTGGCTGCTGCTGGCAGGCCGTGAACAGGGAGCGGCGACCGCCGGAGCGATCGCGGTCGCCAGCGACGGGCTACCTGCACTACTACCTCGGCGGCACCGCGGATGAGGCGCTCGAGGACTCTCCGATGAAGAACCTGTTCGCGGCGATGATCTCGCTGGCCGGCGAGCTGGGCCTGCCGCTCAACCTCGGCGGCGGGGTGAGGCCGGGCGACTCGCTCGAGTCGTTCAAGCGCGGGTTCGCGAACGCAACCGCGCCCTTTCGGACCCACGAGGTGATCTGCGACCCGGCCGCCTACGAGGAGCTCAGCGCCAGGGTGGAGGCAGAGGAGAGCTTCTTCCCCGCCTACAGGGCACCCTGATCAAACGGGCGCGCTACCTGCAGGGATTCAGCCGTGCGGCGATGCCGACGCCGCGCGACCTGCCGCCGCCCGCTTCTTCTTGCCCTTCTTCTTCCGGGGCTTGAGGTACCGCTTGATCCGCTTCTGGACGGCGGTGCGGATCGCCGGGATCTGGGGGTCGATCGTCCCCGGGCAGGCGGTGAGGCCGAGAGTCAGATGGCCGACGATCCGCGGCACCGTGACCACCGTCCCGGCCGGGTACCGGCTCTGGGAGCCGCCGGCCGAGGTCAGCTGGACCGTGCCAGTCACGGGATAAGCCCGGACGGGAAATGCCCGGATTGCCGCCATCCTCCAGGCGAGGTAGTGAATGATCGAGCGGGTGGCCTCCGGGGTGATCAGCTCGGTGGTGTAGTCGCCGATCGAGGCGATCGAGGTCGTTACCGAATTGAAGCCCTGCGCCTGGGCGCCGACGATCGGCTTCTTCATGCCACCGGCGCGGCCCTCGTACAGGGTTCCGTAGCGGTCGACGAGGGCGTTGTAGCCGATGTCGTTCCAGCCGTTGCCGTAGACGTGGAAGCGGCAGATGCCGAGCACGATCCCCGGGGCCTCCTCGGGCGTGTAGTCGTTCGCGTTGACCGTGTGGTGAATGACCGCCGCGGCCGCGCCGCCGAGCTCGGGCGCCCCGCGCGGCGGACAGCCCCCATCGGGGTTGTCCGCTCCCCAGAGGGCGCGGGTGGTGATCACCGGCTTCGGCGCGATCGCCTGGGCTACTGGGGTCGAGGCGACCGCGATGAAGGCCTCGTTGATCGACTGGCGCGCGGTCGTGAGCAGCCGGTCCACCGGTCCCCCCGAGGTGCCGGAGACGTTGACGAAGTGGAGCTCGCCGTCCGGCTTGAACGGGGCGCGCACCTGTGCCTCGTCGGCGCCATCAACATAGATCGGGGTTGCGTCGTCCTGGGCGACCCAGTCGCTCCACTCGCCGCCGTTATCGCGGACACGGATCTCGATCTCGCGCATCTCCTTCGCCACCCCGACCAGGTCGAAGCGGTGCGGGGCGCTGACCGGAGGCGAGATCCAGCGGGGGGCGAGCTCGCCGTCCTCGCTCGCCCCTACCCTGAGCTTGTTGGTCTGGGCGAGCCGCTTGGCGTCGGGAAGGGTGCGTTCGAAATCCACCGCCCCCGGGATGTAGGGGCGCACAGATAGCGCCGGCGCCGCCACCCAGGCGAACAGTGCAAGTGTCGCCAGGCAGAACGCGATGATCAGGCTCTTACGCATGTTCTCCCGGAACACGGCATGGACCCTTGTGTTTCTCTTAGCGAGTGTCGATCTCCTCGCTGCACACCCACTAATGAACCGATAGCTGCATGCGCCGAGCCATCCTGCTGACAGCCGCGCTCGCCTCGGCATTGCTCCTCATCATCCTCGGCGCCGCTCCCGCCCGCGCCCAGAGCGTCCAGCTGGTGCCGTTCGGCGGCCAGACCTACGCCTCGCCCTACTACGTCACGGGCGAGCCGGGAAATCCGGGCAGGGTGTACGTGGTCGAGGGGGCCGGGACAATCCGCCTGGTCGAGGACGGCGCTACCAAGAGCCCTGCGTTTCTTGATATCAGCGGCGAAGTCTGCTTTTCCGGTGAGGCGACCTGCGGGCCTGAGTCGGGCATGGTCTCGATGGCCTTTGCGCCCGACTACGCGACCAGCGGTCGCTTCTACGTCTTCTTCACCCGCGATGTGGACCCCGGAACCCACGAGCTGGTCGTCAGGGAGTTCCGGCGGACGACGAGTCCGAACGACATCGACGAGGCGACCGGGCGAGACGTGCTGGTGATCGCGCATCCGACGAACACCAACCACAATGGGGGTCAGCTCCAATTCGGCCCGGACGGCTACCTCTACATCTCAACGGGGGACGGAGGGGGAGCCAATGACCCTGGCGCGAACGCTCAAAACCTCAACAGCCTGCTCGGCAAGCTGCTTCGGATCGATCCGACGGGCACTGTGCCGTTGCAGCACGGGATCCCACCTGACAATCCCTTTGCGGGTTCCACTCCGGGGGCAGACGAGATCTATTCCTACGGGCTGCGCAATCCGTACCGCTTCTCGTTCGACCGCCTCACGGGTGACCTGACGATTGGAGATGTCGGTCAGGCCGCATGGGAGGAGGTCGACTTCGTAACCAGGGGCTTTGGGCGTGGGGCCAACTTCGGCTGGGACTGCTTCGAGGGAACCGCGCTGGGAGCGTCCAGCGGCGAGCCGCAGTGCACTCCGCTGCCCGGCAACCACACCCAGCCGGTGCTCCAGTACGCGAACCCGCCGACGAGCAATGCCGCCATCAACGGCGGCTACGTGGTCCGCGACGAAACGATCCCCACATTGCTGGGCCGCTACCTATACGCAGACAGCTCTAGTGCATTCCCTGAGATCAGGTCCGCTGTCCTGTTCCCGGGCGGCTCGAGCGGAGACTCCAGTACTGGGCTCGCGGGAGGGACCGCGTCGTTTGGGGAGGACACCGTGCGGCCACATCTACGTCGCCCACTTCAACGGCCAGGTGAGCCGGATCCAACCCTCGACTGCAACGCCCGCCTGCCAGCCACAGGCCACGCTCCCAACACCTGGCGCCGGAGGGGATGGCGGTGATACCAGGGGTCCGGCGCTCAGCGTCGACCTGAGTAAGGCGAAGCGTGCGGCCGCACGCGGTGAGCTCACCCTGATCGTTCGGTGCGACGAGAACTGCACCCTGACCGGCACAGGGAGGGTCGTCCTATCCGGCAAGGACATCGGCCTCGAGCCCGACGACGGCACGCTGCCCGCGGGGGTCCCCGGCGTTCTCGGGCTCGACCTCTCCCGCAGGAAGAGCAAGCGCCTCGGCGCTGAGCTACGCGACGGCGGCAAGGCGAAGGCCCTGCTCAGCCTGATCGGCACGGACGCGGCGGGAAACCAGAGCGCCGCGAAATACCGGGTCAGACAGCGCCGCTAGGCAGCGCCGCTACCCGAGGTTGACCGGGATCTGCTGCTCGGGGCCGTTGCCCCGGTAGGTGTCGCGGAAGTTCCGGATCACGTCGAGGTCGATCGGGTTGTAGTTGGGGCAGCCGACCAGCGGCGTCCAGGCGGTGACCGCGACGGCGTAGGGCATGTTCGGATTGGGGATCAGGATCATCCCGCCCGGGTCCTCGTCGAAGACGCCCTTGAGGGCAAGCTGCTCGTCCTCGGGTAGGTCGGGGCTGTACTGGATCTCGATCCGACCGTGCTCCAGTGAGTGGACGAAGTTGCGGACGTTCGGCGAGGTGGAGGTGTCGTAGCTGAGCGGGGTCAGGTAGGCGCCGTCGGCGATCGGGGTGGGGTTGTGGCTCCCCGACGTCGGCGGATCGGTCTTGTAGGTGAAGGGTGTCGTGTCGGGGATGTGGGCGTTGCCCTCGTCCGGCAGGTTCAGTTTCAGCTCGCAGCCGGCCTGTTGCGCCGACTCCCGCAGGTCACCGAACTGAATCTCCGGTGGCGGCGTGCCCTCCCGGCAGTCGAGCTCCAGACCTTCGGTCGATCCGCTCTGGCTCTGGACATGGGCGTTGTCGGGGTTGTCGCAGTTGGCGCTCGCCTCCACCCCGCCGCCTCCACCCCCGCTGCTGGCAAGCACCACCACCAGGCCGGCGAGCACAGCGGCGCCGAGAAGGCCGGCGACGAAGTAGCCGGCGATCAGCCGCCGCCTGGCCTGGGACTTCTCGCGAGATTCGGCAGCGAGCCGCTCCGCCCGGAGGCGCTCCTTGTCCTCTCTTCTACTCGACATCGGGGCGGTGAATCTAGCGGAGCTCCCTCAAAGCAGCTCTTAGCCGCCTCGCCGCGCCCGGATTGCTCCCAGACCTGATCGAGGAAGCGGGCAAGCTCATCGTCCAGCCGGTGGGGAGAGATCCTCCACTCGAGGATCGAGCTCGCCTCGATCAGCTTCGCGTTCGGCAGCTCCTCGACGAGCATGCCGGAGTCGGAGAAGGGATGGAGCGGGTCGGCGTGGTGGCCGATCACCAGCGTCGGCTGCTCCATCTTCACCCGCAGGGCGTGATGGGGCGCGCCCGAGCCCAGGAAGAGGCCCTCGAGCACCGCCGCCGAGGGCGACGGGTCCTGGCGCATCCAGTCGAGGCCGATGTCGATCAGGAAGTTCGTTCGGGGGATGCGGCTCGTGAGCGAGGCGATCCCCCGGAGCAGCGGCTCGCCGAAGCGCAGGCCGACCATGATCGGCGTGAAGATCACCGCGGCCGCCGAGCAGGGCGTTGTCGAGCACCGGCATCTCGACCATCATTGCGCGCACCCGCTCGGGGAAGAGATGCGTGGTCTCCAGGGTGGTGTTGGCGCCCGAGCGAGGTGCCGCCGATCACCGCCTGATCGAGCTCCAGGTGATCGAGCAGCCCGACGACCTGCTGGGCGAAGAAGGTCATCGAGTAGTTGACCATCCCCGGCGGGCGGTCCGAGCGCCCGTGGCCGAGCAGGTCGATCGTCAGCACCCGGTTCCCCCGCGCCGCCATCTCCGGTGCCAGCCGGTCGAACATGCGGCGGTTCATCAGCAGCCCATGGATCAGCACCAGGGGCCTGTCGCCCTCCCCGTAGTCGTCGTAGCTGATCCGGTGGCCCTCGTGGAAGAACTCAGGCATCGGCGCCGCCTACGGGTGAGCCAATCGCGGCGGTCTCGCCCGAGGCGCGCTCCCACGGTCGTGCTGCGCGGAGCGCGGCGAGGATCGCTCGGGTCGCGGGCCACTTGTTGAGCGCGTAGAAGTGGATTCCCGGAGCGCCGCCGGCGAGCAGCTCCGCGCACTGCTGCGCTGCGTAGGCAACGCCGAGCTCGAACTCCGCCCGCTCGTCGCCATCAAGGGCCTCCATCGCCGCGGCGAGGTCCGGTGGGATCTTCGCGTCGCAGAGCTCGCAGATCCGGGCGATCTGCTTGTAGCCCGTCATCGGCATCACCCCGGCGATGATCGGCACGTCGATCCCGGCAGCCCGGGCGGCGGGGACGAAGTCGAAGTAGCTGCGATTGTCGAAGAAGAGCTGGGTGATCAGAAAGCTGGCGCCGTTGTCGACCTTGGTCTTCAAGTAGGCGATGTCGGCCTCGAGGCTGGCAGCCTCGGGGTGGACCTCCGGGAAGCAGGCCCCGCCGATCGCGATCTGCGGCTGGGTGTCCGAGATCAGGCCGGTGAGCTCGGCGGCGCTGCCGAGGCCGCCCTCGGGCTGGACGAAGTCGGGTTGTCCCCGCGGCGGATCGCCGCGCAGCGCGAGGATGTTCTCGATCCCGGCGTTGGCGATCCGGTCGATGATCTCGCGGAGGCTCTCGGTCGTCTCCCCGACGCAGCTCAGGTGCGCCATCGCTTCGACCCCGTACTCGTCGCGGATCGCCTGGGTGGTCTCCAGGGTTCCCTCGCGGGTCGCGCCGCCCGCGCCGTAGGTGACCGAGAAGTAGGCCGGCTCCAGCTCGCGCAGCACGTCGACGGTCTCGAACAGGGTCGCGCGGCCCTCCTCGGTCTTCGGAGGGAAGAACTCGACCGAGAAGCAGGGCCGGGTGGTCGTGAGGATCTCGTCGATCCGCATTGCCGGGGGATGGTAGAGCGGCGCGATCGCGCGGATGCAACCTCCGATGGATACCTTGGCCCTGCAAATGGCGGAGGCTGAGCGCACCCTCTCCCCGCGCGAGCTGAATCGAGCGCTGCTCGCCCGGCAAATGCTGCTCGAGCGCCACTCAATGGGCATCCCGAAGGCCCTGGAGAGGATGGGTGAGCTCCAGGCTCAATACGCCCCGTCGATGTACATCGGCCTTTGGACGCGGATCGAGGGCTTCGAACGAGATCAGCTCACCCGGGCGCTGAGGCGCCGCACGGTGGTCCAGGGGACGCTGATGCGCTCGACCATCCACCTCGTCCCGAAGGGGGACTATTGGCCGATCGCGCTCGCAATCCGACGAGCGCGCCGCGAATCGTGGCTCTCATCCCGCCGCGCCTACAGCTCCAAGCAGATGGCCGCCCACGCCCGGCGCCTGCGCAAGCGGCTCGGGACCGGGACGATGACCCGCAAGGAGATCCACGAGTTCCTCGGCGAGGACAGCGTGGTCACCAACGGGGTCAACATGTGGCTCGACCTGCTCCGAGTCCCGCCATCGGGGACCTGGGAGCGCCGCCGTGCCGACCTCTATGCGGCCGCGGAGGAGTGGCTCGGCCCGCCAAAGACGAGCGTGGAGGAGGGGCTCGAGCTCCTGATTCGGCGCTATCTCGCCGCCTTCGGTCCCGCCAAGGTCACCGAAATCGCCAACTGGGCGGGACTGCCGCCGAAGAAGGTCGCCTCTGCGCTCCGGGGTCTGCGCCTGCGCCGGTTTCGCGACGAGTGGGGCAATGAGCTGCTCGACCTCCCCCGGGCACCGCTCCCGGATCCGGCGACCCCGGCGCCGGTTCGCTTCCTGCCCACCTGGGACGCGACCCTCCTCGCCCACGCCAGGGATACGGGCATCCTCCCGGAGAGGCACCGCTCGAAGCTCTTCAACCCCAAGTACCCGCAGTCCCAGAACAGCTTCCTTGTCGACGGCGAGATCGCCGGAACCTGGCGCTACGAGAGGGGAAAGGTCCAGATCCAGCCCTTCGGCCGGCTCGACCGCGGGGCGCGGCGCGCACTCGACCAGGAGGCCGAGCGCCTGGCGGAGCTCCACGCCTGATGCTCGACGAGCGGCTGGTCACCGCGCTCCACGTCGAGACCCTGCGGCAGGACCAGGTCCATGCCGAGCACCAACCACACGTCCTCTTCCAGGCCTCGACGATCGGCGCCCTCCTCGACGGCGCCTACGAGGGCGACGTCAGCTTCGCCCAGCTCGCCGAGCACGGCGATCTCGGCCTCGGCACCCTGAACGCGCTCGACGGAGAGATGATCGCCCTCGACGGGCGCTTCTACCGGGCCGACATCGACGGCGCGATCAACGAGGTTGAGCCAGGCACCCTGACGCCGTTCGCGGTCGTCGTCTGGTTCGAGCCGGAGATCGAGTTCGAGCTCGACGGCCCGCTCGACCACGACGCCCTGATCGCCGCCCTCGACCAGCGGGTGCCGGCGGGTGCGAGCTCCTCGGCGGTGAGGGTGGACGGCGAGTTCGAGCTGGTCCGGGCGCGCTCGGTTCCCCGCCAGCGGCCGCCCTACCGTCCGCTCGGCGAGGTGGTCGCCGACCAGCATGTCTTCGAGCTTCGAGAGCTGAGCGGCACCGTGGTCGGCTTTCGCTTCCCCGACTACGCCGAGGGGCTCGAGGTGAGCGGCTACCACCTCCATTTCATCTCCGGAGACCGCTCGCGCGGCGGTCACCTGCTCGAGTGCCGCCCGACCCGGGGCCGCGTCGGGATCGATCCCTCGACCGACCTCCACGTCGAGCTGCCTCCTGGGATCGACCTGGGCAGCAGCGAGATCGCGGAATCAACCCGGGAGGTCCTGCGCCGAGCCGAGCACGACGCCTAAATTGCCGATATGGGCAGCGTCGAGCTGATCCTGATCCTGCTCTTCGTCAGCGTCGCCGGGCTGAACGCGCTGGCGCATTGGCTCTTGGTTCCCTATCCGATCCTCCTGGTGCTCGGCGGCCTCGCCCTCGGTCTCGTCCCGGGAGTCCCGGAGGTCAACCTCGATCCGGACCTGGTCCTGATCCTCTTCCTGCCGCCGCTGCTCTACTCGGCGGCCTTCTTCACCGACCTGCGCTCGCTTCGCGACAACGTCCGGCCGTTGTCGCTGACCGCGATCGGGCTCGTCCTGCTGACCACGGTGGCAGTGGCGGTGCTCGCCCACGAGGTGATCGGGATGACCTGGGCGGTCGCCTTCGCCCTCGGCGCGATCGTCTCGCCCACCGATCCGATCGCGGCGACCGAGATCATGCGCAGGGTCGGGGCGCCGAGGCGGATCGTCAACATGGTCGAGGGGGAGAGCCTGTTCAACGACGCCTCGGCTCTGGTCGCCTACCGGGTTGCGGTCGCGGCGGCGGTGGGCGGCAGCTTCTCGCTGCTCGATGCGAGCCTCGAGTTCGTCGGCGCCGCCGCGGGCGGAGTCGCGATCGGGCTCGCGGTCGGCTACGTGGTCGCGGCTATCCGACGCCGGCTCGAGGACCCAACCACCGAGATCACGATTTCGCTGTTCACCGGCTACGCCGCCTACCTGCCGGCGAGCGAGCTCGGCCTCTCAGGTGTGCTGGCGGCGGTGACCGCCGGCATCTACCTCGGTTGGCGGGCTCCCGAGCTGATCAGCCCTACGACTCGGCTCCAGGCCTTCGGAACCTGGGAGGTGCTCAGCTTCCTCGTCAACGCGGCCCTCTTCATGCTGATCGGCCTCCAGCTGCCGGTGATCGTCGATGGCCTCGCCGGCCGGCCGTGGCTGGAGCCGGTGGGCTACGCGGCGATGGTGGCGGCCGCGGTGATCGCGACCCGCTTCCTCTGGGTGTTCACCGTCCCCTACGTGATCAGGGCTATCGACCGCCGCCCCCAACAGCGCCTCAGGCGAGTCGGTGTCCGGCCGCGGGTGGTGGTCGCATGGTCGGGGATGCGCGGCGCCGTCTCGCTCGCGGCGGCCCTCGCCCTGCCCCTGGACACCGACGCCGGGGCGCCCCTCCCGGATCGCGAGCTCGTCCTCTTCATCACCTTCGCGGTGATCCTGGTGACCGTGGTCGGACAGGGCCTCACCCTGCCGATGCTGATCCGCTGGCTCGGGGTCGGGGACGAGGGCGACGACGAGGGCGCGGAGGAGCTGCGGGCGAGGCTGACGACCGCAAAGGCGGCGATCGACAGCCTCGACCAGCTCGAGACCGAGGACTGGACCCGCGACGACACGATCGAAAGGGTGCGCGCCCTCTATGAGTTCCGAAAGCGCCGTTTCGCCGCCCAGGCCGGGAAAATCGAGGACGATGGGATCGAGGACCGCTCGCTCACCTACCAGCGGATGATGCACATCATCTTTGGCGCCCAGCGCCAGGCGCTGGTTGGTTTGCGCAACCGAGGAGAGATCTCCAGCGAGGTGATGCGTAGGATCGAGCGTGAGCTCGACCTCGAGGAGTCCCGGCTCGAGGTCTAAGAGGCGAGAAGCTTCTCGAGCTGGTCGAAGAAGGCGCCGTACCCCTGCTCGGTCCGCTTGTACTGCTCCGGGGGCATGTAGCCGGCCTGGTTCAAGGTCACCTCGGTCTTCTCGCCGAGGTCCTCGAAGGTGACCGTGACCACCTCGACCTTCGGGTCGTCGCGGTCCTCGACGTTCTCGAAGGTCATCACCAGGCGCTCGGGCTCCGACACCTCGCGATAGCTGCCGGCGAAGGGGAGCTCGGCGCCGGTGTCCTGATTGACCTGCGTGGCACGCCACTCACCGCCGGGTCTGACGTCCATCGAAACGGTGGACGGTGGTGTCTGGAAGGGAGGGTGACCGAACCACTGCGCGAATTGCTCGGCCTCGGTGAAAGCCCTCCAGACGAGCTCGCGAGGCGCGTCGAAGACGCGCTTGATGGTCAGCTGACGGCCTCCTTCACCTGGAGGGCCGGGGGGGTCGGTCAATCCCGTCCTTTCTGGATCCGTCGGAGATGGTCGTCTAGGCGGTCGAGGCTACCTTCCCATAGGAGCCGGTAGTTCTCCAGCCAGCCCGCGGCTTCGCCGAGCGGTCGCGGCTGGAGCCGGCACGGTCGGTACTGCGCCTCGCGGCCGCGGATAATCAGGCCGGCTCCCTCGAGCACTTTCAGGTGCTTGGAGATCGCCGGCAGGCTGACGGCGAAGGGCTCGGCGAGCTCGGTGACCGTTGCCTCCCCGTCGGCAAGCCGGGCGAGGATCGCTCGGCGGGTCGGGTCGGCGAGTGCGGCGAAGGTGGTGTCGAGCTGGTCCGAGGTCATCCGTGTGATATGTATTTAGCCAACTGGTTAAATATATCCGTCGGACAGGAGGGTTAGATGGGCAAGCTGATCGCAACCGAGTTCGTCTCATTGGACGGCGTCGTCGAGGATCCCGGTGGTGCCGAGGACTTCAAGCACGGCGGCTGGTCCTTCAACTTCGACCGCGGAGAGGACGGGGATAAGTTCAAGCTCGACGAGACCCTGGCGAGCGATGCCCTTCTCCTCGGTCGAGTGACGTATGAGGGTTTCGCAGAAGCCTGGCCACAGCGGGAGGGCGAGTTCGCCGACAAGTTCAACGACATGCCCAAGTACGTCGTCTCGACCACCCTCGAGGACCCCGACTGGAACAACTCCACCGTGATCAGCGGCAACGTCACGGACGAGGTGGCCAAGCTGAAGAAGGAGCTGGACGGAGAGATCGTCATCCACGGGAGCGTTCAGCTCGTTCGGTCGTTGATGGAGGACGATCTGATCGACGAGTACCGACTGATGGTCTTCCCGGTCGTCCTCGGGAGCGGCAAGCGACTCTTCGGGGAGTCGGACGAAGCCAAGAGCTTGAAGCTGGTGGATACGAAGAGCGTCGGCGAGGGCGTGGCTGTCCTCACCCTCGAGCCGCGGTCTTAGCGGAAAGCCCCCTGAAAGGAGGAATCAAGGATGGGAAGAATCGTCGTAACCGAGTTCGTCTCGCTTGACGGCGTAATGCAGGCCCCGGGAGGCGAGGACTTCAAGTACCCGGGATGGACCTTCGAGTTCGACCGCGGAGACGAGGGAAACGAGTTCAAGTACAACGAGGTCGTTGATGCCGAGGCACAGCTGATCGGCCGGGTCACTTACGAGAGCTTCGCCGAGGCCTGGCCGAAGCGCGAGGGCGAGTTCGCCGACCGGATGAACGAAATGCCGAAGTACGTCTTCTCCTCCACCTTGAAGGACCCCGAGTGGAACAACACCACTGTGATCAGCGGCGACGTCGCGAAGGAGGTCTCGAAGCTGAAGGAGAAGGTTGACGGGGACGTCCTGGTCGCGGGAAGCCGTCGGCTGGTTCAGGAGATGATCGAGAACGACCTGGTTGACGAGATCCGCCTGATGGTGTTCCCGGTCGTGCTCGGCACCGGCGATCGGGTCTTCGGCGAGACGAGCGACAAGAAGACGATGAAGCTGACCGAGACGAGGCCGGTCGGCCCGGACGGCGTCCTCGTCCTCACCTACCAGAAGGCCTAGCGGCGGCGAGGTCTACACGGCAATATCGACACGGAGGTGAGAAGTGGGAGCAATTCACGTGCACGAGTTCATCAGCCTCGACGGCGTGATCGACGCGCCTACGTGGACGGCCGACTACGGCTTCAACCCCCAGATGGAAGAGGCCATCGGCGCGGTCACGGAACGTTGCCGAGGCATCCTGCTCGGGCGCACGACCTACGAGATGTTCGAGCCGTCGTGGTCGACGCGGACCGTAGAGGACGATCCAGGGGCGCCGTTCTTCAACGACACCACCAAGTACGTCGTCTCCGCGACGCTCACTACTGCGACGTGGAGGAACTCAAAGATCATTGGGCCGTACGACCCCGACGCGATTCGCAGCCTGAAGGACGAGGTCGACGGCGACCTCTACGTCAGCGGCAGCGGCACGCTGGTGCGAGCGATGCTCGCGGACGGCCTGGTCGACGAGCTGCATCTGCTCGTCTACCCGCTCACCCGCGGATCCGGTCCGCGGCTCTTCCCCGAGGAAGCCGCGCCCAGCAACCTGTCGCTTGCGGCCTGTGAGTCGTACGAGAACGGTGTGGTCTACCTGGCCTACCGACCGCAGGCGTGAGGGCGCCGCCGGAGTCGAAGTAGTGCTGGCGATACGTGTCGCTCGAATCGCCGACGCCGATGATCGGTGGTCCACTCGCGACGAACGGATCCAGCCGTTCGAGCGCAGCGCTCTTCGTCGATTCCTCCACTAGCTCTGGTCGGCAGCCGGAGGCGCTTCTCCCTTCGGCGCGTAGCGGTGGTGGATCGCCAGCGCGTTGCCGTCAGGGTCCTTGAAGTGAGCCTGGTAGCAGACGCCGCTGTCAATCGTGTCGCCGACGAACTCGACGCCGCGTGACTCGAGCTCGGCGCGTGCGGCCTCGAAATCCTCAACGTGCAACTCGATCGGCAGATTGTGGGGCGCGAACTCGAGGCCGAACGCGTCCGCCTGCATAACCGCGATCGTCAGCGTGCCCGTTTCGAACTCGCCCGCCGGCATCTGCCCCCATCTCTTACCGAAAGGCAGGCCTAGGACCTCTCCGTAGAACTCGGCCGCCCTGTCGTAGTCCTTGGTCGGCACGGCGACGAAGTCGACGCCGCTGATCAGGGTTGTCTGGGTGGTCACGCCGCCACCATCTCACATTCCTACGGCCAACCGGCACCCGGTGCGGGTGCCTCGGCGGTCAGCACCTGGCCCGTTCGTGGCCCCTCGAACATGTTCGCGGGACCACTCCATTCTGTCGCGATCATGAACAGCGTTCTTCTGTCCTCGCCCCCGAGCGCGCAGGCGAAGCACCCCCGGTCAAGCTCTACCGTCTGCAGGACCTCGCCGCCCTCGCGAACTCGCACGCAGCGGCTATTGGGGACGTCCCCGTACCAGACGGCGCCCTCGGCGTCGATGCAGATTCCATCGGGAACGCCGTTGCCGAGGTCTGCCCATACCCGCCGGTTCGTGAGGCCGCCATCGTCCGCAATCTCGAACGCCGTCAGCTGCCTGGCGTACGACTCGGCGACGATCAGCGTCGCGCCATCGGGAGTCACATGCATGCCATTGGGGAAGGCGATGTCATCAGCCACCTGCCGAGCCGAGCCGTCCGGGGTGACCAGGGCGACGATTCCGGGGACGAACTCCTCACCGGCCATGAGGTCAAAACCGCCCCCGTTGACGTAGGCGTTGCGGCGACCGTCCACGACGAGCTCGTTCCCGGCCGGGGGGTCAGATGCCGTGGTCAGGTCGGCATGGGTCACCAGGGAGCCGTCGGACTCCCGGCGCAGGAGAAGCCCTTCGCGCGACGAGACGATCAGCAGGCGCCCATCGGGCAGCCAGTCGACGCACATTGGAAACGACGGGCCCTTGAGGATCACTTCGCTGTTGCCCTCGAGGTCGAGGGCAATGACCTCCTGCGTCCCCCAATCGGAGAACCACAGCCGACCCTCGTGCCAGCGTGGCTGCTCGCCGAACACGATCCCGGTCATCAGCGTCTTTGGTTCGGACACGAAAACCCCTCCTTGACGGCTTCAGATCGAACGGGGCGCCGCCGAGCTGCAGCGGCGCCCCGATCAGATCGTCAGCGCCTCAAGCCGCCGAGGCTTGCGAGTAGCGCAGTGATCCGGGTGTCGTCAGCGACTCCCCGGTCTCCAGCAGCGTCTTCAGGCCGGAGAGGATCATCGGCCAGCCGCCGTAGAGTTCGTCGCTGGCGCCCTCGCGCAGCTGGTCATGGACCACAGTGAGCCGGCACGAGTCGTCTCCAACCGGCTCGATCTCCCAGGTCACCCTTGAGGTTCCCTCGGCCTTGACGTCGTCGCTCCAGAGCGCGTTGAAGCTCTGGACGAGCCGGCGTGGGGGATCGACCTCGAGGTTCTCGCCCTCGGCGATGTCGATGACCCCGGGGACCGAGGCCTTGTACCCGGAGCCGGCGGTCCAATCGGACTCGGTGCCCACCCCGAAGCTGTACTTCGCTCTCTTCTCAGTGTCCGTGATCGCCTCCCAGAGGCGCTCCGGCGTCGTCTTGATGTAGATCTCGAACACGGCCGCGGTGTCATCTGGATTCAGCGTGACCCCGCCCTCGGGCACTCTCTTCATTGTTTCCTCCTCTAGTTCGTTCTTGATGCCGCTGAGCCGCGCGGCCCAGGGCTCGGCGTACTTGCTCACCCAGCGGTCGTGGACGAGCCGGATCGGGACGGGGTTCAGGAAATGGAGCTTCTCGCGCCCGCGCTTTCGTGTGGTGACGAGATTCGCTTCCTCAAGCACCCGCAGGTGCTTCATCACGCCGAAGCGTGTCATCGGCAGCCGCCGCTCGAGCGCGCTCAGGGTCTGCCCGTCCTGCTTGAAGAGCCTGTCGAGCAGCTTCCGTCGCGTTGGGTCGGCGAGGGCCCTGAAGACCGCGTCCATGGCCTCGATTATAGGTGACTATATGGTCACATGTCAAATAGAGCTGGCACACGATCGAGAGGCCTCAGCGCTTCATCGCCTCGAGGTCGACCTCGATCGGCTGGACGATCCGCCACATGTTCCCGGAGGGGTCGCGGACGGTTGCGTCGATCCCGTAGAAGCGCTCCTCGGGCTGCGAAGCGAGCTCGACGCCGCGGTCCTCGAGCTCCTTGCAGGTCTTCCGGCAGTCCTCGGTCCGGAGGATGCCGGGGCCCATCGCTCCCTTGGCGACCAGCGCCAGGATTTCCTTTTTGGTGTCCTCATCGAAGGCCGGTGGCCCCGGTTGAGTGAGCATCAGGTTGACGTCGGGCTGGTCGGGCGGCCCGACCGTGAGCCAGCGGTACCCGCCGAGCTCGTCGAGCGTCGCGTCCTCGCGCACCTCGAAGCCCAGCTTCTCGGTGTAGAACGCCTTCGCCTCATCCTGGTCATGCACCCAAACAGCTACATGTGAGATTGCATCGAGCATTTGGTCTTCCTTCCTTCGGATCGAATGGTCGGGGCGACACTAGTCCGCGCCCGGCGCGGTGTCTTCTCGAAACGCGCCAACACCGGGCTGACGGGCCCAGGCCATCGCGAAGCAGAGGGGGATCCGATCGGCGGCCGACGGTCCGTTGTTCTCGCGCCGATAGGCGGTCGGAGAGACGCCGGCGTGGCGCCGGAAGGTGGTGGTGAACGAGCCGACGCTGTTGAAGCCCACAGCGAGGCAGACCTCGGCGACCTGCAGGTCCGTGGTGCGCAGGAGGTACCGGGCCCGCTCGAGCCGCCGGGTCAGGAGGTATTGGTAGGGCGTCTCGCCAAAGGTACGCCGGAACTCCCGGCTGAAGTGGCGCGGCGACACATGCGCCGCCCGCGCGAGCTCCTCGAGGTCGAGCGGCTCGGTGTAGCGGCTGTCGACGATGTCGCGGGCCCGGAGCAGATGGCGGGCGAGGGGGTATGAGGCCACCCTCGGATGATGCCGGGCCGGTGCCATAGCTGGCCCTGAAACGCGGCCTCGGCCGCTACCGTGCCCAGGCGATGGAGGAGCTCGCCGCCGCCGCCGGGGCGATCATCGACGCCAGCCTCTACATGACGCTTGGAACCGCCGACGAGGCTGGGCGGCCAATGGGTCTCGCCCTTGTACTACGCGCCTGAGGGATACGCGGAGTTCTTCTGGGTCTCGTCTCCGAAAGCGACGGCCAGGGCGAATAGGGTTGCGCTCGGTGCGCCGCGCCATCGCCCTACTCCCCCTCGTCTTGGTGGTCGCTGCCGGCTGCGGCGGCGATGGCGGCGACTCGACCGAGGTGGTCACGGCCACTGCGAGGACCGAGACGGGGGAGCCGCTCACCAAGGCCGAGTACATCGAGCAAGCGGATGCGATCTGCCGCAGCTATAACGAGCAGCTCGATCCGATCAGGGAGGAGCTGGAGGCGCAACTCCGCAGTCGCGATTTTGCCGGCGCGGCGGACACGATCGGCGAGGCCGTCCAGGTGGCTCGTGCCGGCGTCGAGGAGCTGGAGGCGCTTCCGAAGCCACCAGGCGACGAACCCGTGTTGGATCAGCTGGAGGACCTTCGCCAGCAAAGCATCGCCCTGCTCGCGCGCAATGAGGATGCGATCCGGGACGAAGCCGTGGACCGAAGCAACCGCATCGTACGCGAGAACGAGTCGGTGGACGAGCGGTCGGACGGAATCGCTACCGGCTACGGCTTCCAGGAGTGCGGCCAAGCCCAGGACTGACCCCCTCACGCCGCCGCCCTCCTGGAGATCGAGCCCTCGGCCTCCAGCCGGCGGCGCTCCCGCGAGACGGTCGAGGTGCCGGCCGAGGCGGCGGCAGCGATCTGCGCGTTCGAGCGGGACGAGTCGCGCCGGAGCTCGGCGGCGGCCCGCCTGGCATCGCCGGGATTGCGGCTGGCGGAGGCACGGTTCTCGCGCAGCTCACCAGAAACCCCCGCGCTAGCGGGGGCGTCTGAGGTGGAGCTAGGGGGACTCGAACCCCCGACCTCCTGGGTGCGATCCAGGCGCTCTCCCAACTGAGCTATAGCCCCATGGACGTATGTCTTCGGCGCAGACGGGTAATCCCAGGCCGCGCCTGGGGCAAGGATACGCTGTCCGTCCGGTGAGCTTCGGACGACGCCTCGCCCTCTTCTTCGTGTTGATTGCGCTCGTGCCCGCCGTGGCGCTGGTGGTGGTACTGCTGGCGGTGAGCGAGGACTCCCGGCGCGGCAAGGCGGACGCGCAGCTGGCCGCCGGCGTCGACACCGCCTTCGCCCTCTACCAGGAGCGGGTCGCCGGCGCCGATGCTGCCGCGCGCCAACTCGCCCGCGACCCGCAGCTCTCCACCGCCTTGAACGACCTCGACCGTGCTCGCCTGGAGGCATTTGCCCAGAGCGCCGTTCGCCGCCCCGGCGTCACCGCCATCGAGGCTGAAGCGGTCGACGGTATCCCGATGGCGGTGGCCGGCGCAGACGACGCCTTCGCCTTCACGGAGGTGGCGCTGCGGCAAGGAGGCAGGGAGGTCGGCACGCTCAAGGTCTCCTCCACCCTCGCCGCGGACTACACCGCCGAGCTGCACCGGCTGACCGACCGCGAGGTGGTGGTGAGCCGGGAGGGAATCCCGCTGAGCTCGACCGTCACCCCGCCGGCGGAGCCGATCGAGGCGGGCGAGACCCGCGACCTGACGCTCGGTGAGGACGAATTTCGCGCTCGCCTCCTGGCGCTCAACAGCGTCGACGACGAGACGGTGCTGCTGGCCGGGCCGCGCAAGGTCGGTGGCTTCCTGGGGATTGGCTGGCCGACGGGGTTGCTGCTGATCGGCTTTCTGCTGGTCGCGGCGTTCTTCGCCTATGGCCTCGCCCGGGCCCTGACCGGCCTCTACACGCGGGTGGCCGCGGAGGCTGTCACAGACCCGCTCACCGGACTCTGGAACCGGAGGCGGATGTCCGAGGCCCTTGTCCGGGAGGTCGACCGGGCGATCCGCTTCGACCGCAACCTCTCGCTGGTGATCTTCGATGTCGACGACTTCAAGGCGATCAACGACAGCGAGGGCCACCCGCAGGGAGACCTGGTGCTCAGGAAGGTCGCCGAGGTCGTCCGCGAGCGCGCCCGCTCGATCGACGTCGCCGCCCGCTATGGCGGGGATGAGATCGCTCTGATCCTCTTCGAGACCGATTTTGAGGGCGCCGCGATCCTGGCCGAGCGGTTGCGTACCGGGGTCAGGGAGGCGGATATCCGGTCGCGAGGCGGCGACGCGATGCGGGTGACGATCAGCATCGGCGTCGCCACCCTGCCGGATTCGGCCGGCGACGTCGACTCGTTCATCGACGCTGCAGACCGGGCGTTGCTGCGCGCGAAGCGTGCCGGCAAGGACCAGATCCGGTCCGCTCCCGCGCGGAACGCTGGCGGCGGCGGTAAGGCCCCCCGAGGGGAGAATGGACCCGACGGGCGCGAGCGCCGGGCTGCCTCATAAGCCCGTTTCCACGCCCAAGACTGCGGAAAATGGTCGGCCCGGTGCACGGATAGGTCCCGCCTCCGGTATCACATTGAAGCCACAGCGTTTAGCCTTTTGCAGGTCAAAGCGCCGTAGGAGCAGCATGGGAATACTCGACGACGCCATTCGCGAGCACATTGACCTGAAGCGCAAGCATGGGGCGCGCGACTCCGAGATCTCTGAGATCGAGGACGAGGCACTGGGCTCGGGCGAGCGGCCAGACCCCTTCGCCGCCGGCGAGCTCTTCGGAGGGGTTTCCTCGGCCGGCTCATCCGCGCCGGAAGCACCCGAACAGGAGATGGTACCGACGACTCCGCCTCCGGACGGCCCGCCGACCCCGCCTCCAGACGGCCTTGCAGAGCCGGCGGCGCCAGAGGAGCCGACGGCGCTGGTCGAGCCCCCCGCGGCGCCCCCCGAGCCTCCCCCCGCCGCTCCCCCGGAGCCGTCTTTCCCCGAGCCCCCGCCCGCCGAGCCGTCACCGCCAGAGCGGCCCTCCGCTTCGGGGCCACCGGCCGAGTCCGAGTCGCTCGAGGACCTGATGGCGGAGGAGGACGCGTCCGCTCCCCCGGAGCGCTCCGGCTTGGCGGTGCCGCCACCTCCGCCCCCTGAGACCGAGCCCTCTCGGCCCGAGCCCCCTACGCCCCCTCCGCCCGCGGCGACCGAGGGACAGCGCGGCAGGGCTCGGGGGCGAGGCGAGGTGCCGACCCAGGAGCACATCGCGCCCCGCGAGGAGACCGGCGACGCGGCCCCGGTGCCGAGCGAGCCCGGGCCCCCGGGGGAGGGTGGCCCCCAGCTCTATGACTTCGAGACCGATCCCGACCTGCTCGAGAACGAGGGCGCCGACCTGAGCGCCCCTCCGGCGCCGCTCGAGGAGAGCGACGATTTCGAGGCGCTTGGCCCGGTGGACGAGGCGGAGGATTAGACGGGACTCGAGCCGGAGCCCCACTCGGAGTCGAGCCGGAGGACGAGACCGACTTCGGCCCGCCGCTCCTGCCCAGGAGGAGGAGCCATATCGGACCGAGGTCCGCCCCGCCGATCCCGTGGAAGATGGGGATGACGACGAGGAGGACCTCCTGTCCGAGTCGCCCGAGTTCCTCGACAAGGACACCGACGAGGAGAGCCTCTGGTTCGAGAAGGGCCCGCCCAAGGACTTCGACTTCGAGGACGAGGACGAGGACGAGCGGCGGTAGGGTTCAGCCAGAGCCAGTCGTTGGGGGAGAAGGAGATGGCCGGGATCTCTCGACTGACGATGTCGTCGCGTTCGGAGTCGTGCTGGCGCTGACTGTGGGCCTGGGCAACGCAAGTTCACAAGAAGAAGCTCCAGCGCCAGACCACGGCGCAGCCGGGGTCACGCCCCTAGACGTAGCCGCGCAGGCGCGAGGCCTCGACCACCCGCTCGATCCCGAGCAGATAGGCGCTCTCGCGGAGTGAGATCCGCTCCTCCTTCGCCCTCGCGGCGACGTCTCGATAGGCCTTGCGGATGATCCCCCCGAGCTTGTCGTTGAACTCCCGCTCGTCCCACTGGAAGTGCTGGAGGTTCTGGACCCACTCGAAGTAGGAACCGATCACGCCGCCCGCGTTCGCCATCACGTCGGGGATCACGTGGACGCCCTTCTCCATCAGGATCTCGTCTGCGGCGGGCGTAGTGGGGCTGTTGGCGCCCTCGACCACCATCTTGCAGTCGATCCGGTCGGCGTTGCCCTCGTGGATCATCCCTCCGAGCGCCGCCGGGATGAGCACGTCGCAGGGGATCGCCAGAAGGTCGTCGGGGCTGATCAGCTCGGCGCCCGGGAACTCGGTGAGCTTGCCCCCCGCCTCGAAGATGTGCCTGCTGAGCTCCACGGCGTCGATCCCCTTGTCGTTTCGGATTGCCCCGGTGGCGTCGGAGGCGCCCACCATCGTGGCGCCGAGCTGCTGCATGATTCGCGCGGCCCAGGAGCCGACGTTGCCGTAGCCCTGGACCGTGAAGGTGGTCTCGGCCGGGGCGAGCCCGATCTGGGGAGCGGCCTCGCGGAACATGTAGACGCAGCCCCGGCCGGTGGCCTGCTCCCGGCCGTATGAGCCGCCGAGGGCGATCGGCTTGCCGGTGCAGATCGCCGGCGTGTGGCCATGCAGCTTCCCGTACTCGTCCATCATCCACGCCATCACCTGGGCGTCGGTGTTGACGTCGGGGGCGGGGATGTCGCGGGTGGGGCCGAGGATCTTCTCGATCTTGGCGAGGAAAGAGCGCGCGATCGCCTGCACCTCCGAGCGCTCAAGCTCGGCCGCCGGGCAGTTGACGCCGCCCTTGGCGCCGCCGAAGGGAATGTTGGCGACCGCCGTCTTCCAGGTCATCAGCGAGGCCAGCGCCCGGACCTCGTCGATGTCCACCTCCGGGTGGAAGCGGACGCCGCCCTTGTAGGGGCCGCGGGCGCCGTTGTGCTGGATCCGGTACCCGGAGAAGACGTGGATCCTGCCGTCGGAGAGCTTCACCGGGATCTGCACTGTTACCTCGCGATACGAGCTCCAGAAGACAGTGCGGAGATCGTCGGGGAGCTGTAGGCGCTCCACCGCCCGGTCGAAGTGGAAGCGGACGATGTCGAGGTTCGAAATCTCGGCGCCCACGGACTCGCGTGTCTTCGCCTTCGTCGCCATTCACCTCTCCTGAAGCGCCGCTCCGGTGCGGTGCCAGTTTCTCACACGCCATGGGCGGGCCTACACTTGGGCCCCTGGGGCCATAGCTCAGTTGGGAGAGCGCCTGCCCTGCAAGCAGGAGGTCGCCGGTTCGAGCCCGGCTGGCTCCACTTTCAGCCCGGCTGGGGTTCAGCGCTCGGCGACGAAGCCGGCGGCGAGCAGCTGGGGCACCTGGCGAAGGGGGTCAGGTGAGTCGAGGAGGACGACGCCCAGGTGCCGCCCCCCCAGGCGCGCCGTGGTCACATAGCAGCGGCCGGCGCCGTCGGTGAAGCCGGTCTTCAGGCCGGTGACCCGGGCGGCGGGCAGCCCCCTGAGCCCGTGGCCGAGGAAATAGTGGTTGTTGGCCAGGTGGAGGATCCCGCCCTTGATCGGGAAGGCCGGCGTCGCCGAAGTGGTCCTGGCGATCCGGGCGATCCTGGGCTCGGCGAGGTCCGCGCGGGCCATCGCGGCAAGGTCGGCAGCGCAGGAGCGGTTGTCGCGGTCCTTGAGCCCGTTCGGGGTGGAGAAGTGGGTGCAGCCGAGACCCATCAGCCGCGCCTGCCGGTTCATCCTCGTGACGAACTTGGGCGTCGATGCCGGCGTCGTACTCGGCGAGCGCAACCGCCGCGTCGTTGGCCGAGATCATGATCAGCGCCTGGAGCAGCGCCTCCAGTGGCACCGACTTCCCCTGCGGGAGGATCCCGGTGGCCGAGCCCGCGGTGTGGGCGGCGTTACGGCTGATCGGCACCCGCTCGCCACGACCGTGCGTCTCGCTGATCAGAAGCGCGGTCATCATCTTCGTCAGGCTGGCTATCGGATGAAGCGCCCGCGGGTGCCGCTGCCAGAGCACCTTCCCCGTGTCGACATCGAAGAGAACCCCCGCGGCCGGCGGCTTCTTCATCCGCACCCGCACCGGCAGCGGTGGTGACGGGAACTGGAGGGCGAACTCGCCCGGCGTCGCCGCAGCCGGGGAGGCTGACGGGCTCGCACGCCTCCCGGGGGCGTCAGCGTCCGGCGCAAGCCCCGGGGCGGCGAGCCTTTCGCTGCCGCCCGGGTCGGGACCACCGCCCGCGGCGGGATCGACGCTTGCCCCCAGGTTCGAGTCGGATGACGGCGACGTAGCAGCCGGGCTCTCATCGGCTCCGTCACGGTCGGGCCACATCGCGACCCCGACCGCCGCCGTCGCCACAACGGCGACGAGCAGGGCGACGATCACGAGCAGCCGCCTACTCATCGCCGGGAGGGGGATTGCGGATCGCGCCGATCAGGCCGGAGGCGATCATTCCCACAATCACCAGCGAGATCACCGTGAAGATGTCGAAGCCCGAGTCGACCGCCACCGAGATCGTGATCGCCGCGAAGAACGCACAAAAGGCCAGTCCGAAGCCGAGCAGCGCGGTTCGGGTGGTCGGGCCCAAGGTCACCGACTCGTCTCAGTAGGCGGGGAGCCGGGGCTCGGGCTCGCGTCGCCTGTTCGCGAACAGCTTGATCGCCGCCAGCCCGAAGAGGAAGCCGCCGACGTGGGCGAAGTAGGCGACCCCGCTGCTGCCACCGACGTCGACCGCGACCTCACCGAGCGCCGGGATGAACTGGAGCACGAACCAGATACCCAGTAGGACCAGCGCCGGGATCTCGACCAGGGTGACGAAGAAGACGATGAAGATCAGGGTGATCACCCTGGCGGCTGGAAATAGAGAGCGCGTACCCGCCGAGCACCCCGGCGACGGCCCCGCTGGCGCCGATCGTCGGCGCGGTCGAGCTTGGGTCAAGGGCGGCCTGGGCATAGAGGGCGACCACGCCCGCCAGCAGGTAGAAGGCCACGAACTTCAGCCTGCCCATCGAGTCCTCGATGTTGTTGCCGAAGACCCAGAGGAAGAGCATGTTCCCCCCGATGTGGAGGAGCCCGCCGTGCATGAACATCGAGGTGAACACGGTCACCCACCACGGCGCCTGGTCGAGTGGGATCGGCTCGTTGCTCGGGTCCTGCTGGCCGCGCTGCACCGCCTCGGCGAACTGCTTGGTGCCTGGGCAGACCACCCCCGCCTGCCCCTGGACACTGACCGCGCCGATCGCGCAGTCGCCGCTCTCTCCCGGGTGGGTGATCCGGTACGGCATCGCCCCGTACTCGAGCGAGCTCTGGTCGATCGACTTCACCCCGAGCTGGCTCAGTTCCGGATCGGTGGGGTAGGTCCACTGCCAGATGAAGAAGGCGATGTTGATGGCGATGATCGCCACCGTGATCACCGGGAAGCGCGCCGTCGGGATGTCGTCCTTGAGCGGCAGCAAGGGTGGGGCCGAAGCCTATTGACGATCGAAATCCCCGCCGTCCGGGTCGAGGCGACCGCGTTGCCAGAATGGGTATATGGAGGTCGCTACCCGCAGCGCTGATCCCTGGCGCGATACCGACGTCGTCGATGAGCACGCCGCTCGCGTCGCACAGGGCACCACCGGAATCGTCGCCCTGCTGGGGGTCGTATTCGGCTGGCCGCTCGCCTGGGCCCTGATGTCGGCACAGTTGCTGATCGGGGTGACGCTCGGGCGGCGGTTCTGCCTTCCCTGTCTCGCCTACTACGTCGTCATTCAACCCAGATTCGGCGAAGGCCCGCTCGAGGACTCGCGGCCGCCGCGCCTGGCGAACATGATCGGAACCGCCTTTCTGGGGTTGGCGGCCGGGCTCTGGTGGCTGGGGGCGGAGCCGGTGGGCACCGCGCTCGCAGCGCTGGTCGCCTTCCTTGCGCTGATCTCGGCGAGTACGGGCTTCTGCGTCGGCTGTGAGGTCTACCGATTGACAGCCCGGCTCCGTGGTATCTCGCCGCGTCGTCACGACCGCATCGATCCCATCGACCTGAATGGGCTAGGGGGCGGCGGCGCCTACGTCGAATTCACCCACCCTCTCTGCGCGGACTGTCGGGAGTGGGAGCAGCGGCTCGCAGCCGAGTCCGAGCCGCTGCTGAAGCTGGACGTCCGTGAGCACCCCGAGCTCGCCCGCAAGTACGGCATCGCCGTCGTCCCGACCGTGTTCAGGGTCGGCTCGGACGGTGCCGTGCTGAAGCGGCTCGCTCCCTAGGCGGCGGGATCTCGTAGCGCTTCGCCGGAAGCGTCGCTGAGCGCGGCGGGGGCAGCGCGTTCGGGCCCGAGGCGGCGACCGCCCCGCCGCCGGTCCAGCGCACGGGCAGCGCCGGGTTCTGGAGCAGCAGGTCCCAGGTGGGGACGTCGATGTTCCCGGTCTGGGCAAGCCCCTTGGCGGCCTGGAAGGAGTAGACGGCGCTCTGGGTGGGCGCCTGGAAGTAGCCGGTGATCGGGGTCGAGTAGCCGCCGCCGGCGAGCAGCTGCTGGGCCCAGGCGACCAGGTCCCCCTTGGAGCCGAGGCGGAGGAAGGGATAGCTGTTGTAGGGCGCGTAGCCGACGGGGGCCACGACCGGGGCTCCCACCGCCTTCCACTGGCGCTTGCCGGCGCTCTGCCACGACCACCAGCTCACCCCCTCCATCCCATGGGCAAGCGCGAGCGAGCGGAAGCGGCGGATCGCCCTCGGCTTCGGGTTCAGGTAGACCTGGCCGAGCGGCAGGATCGGCCGCCCGTAGGCGCGGTTGAAGACATAGGTGTGGGTGAAGGCGGTGTCGACGCTCGTGCCGATCGTCTTCCAGTAGAGCTGCGGGATGTTGTACTGGGCGCCGCCGGGGCCGAGGAAGACCGAGTAGGGAAACGCGGGGTGATAGTCGACGTAGGGGAAGGCGGCGAGCCCGATCGGGTAGTCGGGGCCGACCTGGGAGCGCAGCGCGCTCACATAGGTGGAGGCTTGCGGATAGCGCCCCTCGTAGTGGCCCTCGGCGTCGATCACCAGGCAGTCGGCGCCGCGGGCGACCGCGGCCGCCCCGACGCTCGCCTCCCTGGCGGCCGAGCGGCCGTAGACGAACTGCCACGCGCAGACGTTGATGCCCCCTCGCCTTGAGCGCCGAGACCAGCGAGGCCGAGAACTGGCTCCAGTACTTCTTCCCGTCGCCGGACTTGATCAGCACGGTCTCGATCCCGCGCGCGTGCGCCTTGGCCGCGATCCGCCCGACCTTGCCGCCCGCCGAGCGGCTCACGTACCAGATCCACATGCCGTCGCCGGCGAGCGGGTTCCTGGCTTTCTCGGGCGCGGGCTGTGCCTCTTGCGCGGCGACGCTCCCGCCGAGGGGAACCGCGATCAGCAGCACCAACGCCGCGACGGCGAAGCCGAGAAGGACGTTTTTTTGCCTGCGCGGGCCCACGATTTCGAGCCTATGCAGGCAGGAACACGCCCCCGCACGAATAGCTGCACCCCGGCGGGCGGCTTAATGTTTCGGGCGGGCGGCGCTTAGGCGGAAGCGGCCCTCGCCTCGGGCAGCTGCTCGTCCGCGTGGTACGAGGAGCGGACCAGCGGGCCCGAGGCGACGGACTCGAAGCCGAGCTCGTAGGCGGCCTTCTCCAGCGCCTCGAACTCCTCCGGATGCCAGTAGCGATCGACCGGCAGGTGGTTCTCGGTCGGGCGCAGGTACTGGCCCACCGTCAGCACCTGAACGTTGTGCTCGCGGAGGATGCCGAAGGCCTCGACCATCTCCTCGAACTCCTCCCCCAGCCCGACCATCAGGCCGGACTTGGTCACGACCTCGTCGCCAGCCATCTCCTTCGCCATCCGCAGCACCCGTGCCGAGCGCATGAACTCGGAGCCTCGGCGGGCAACCGGGTACAGGCGCGGCACCGTCTCGACGTTGTGGTTGAAGACGTCGGGCCGCTCGGCGATCACCTTGGCGAGCGGCATCTCCTGCGCCGCGGAAGTCGGGAGTCAGGACCTCGACCCTGCAGCCGGGCGCCAGCTTCCGGATCGAGCGGATCACCCCGACGAAGGCGCCGGCGCCGTAGTCGGGCAGGTCGTCGCGGTCGACCGAGGTGATAACCGCGTGCCGGAGGCCCATCCGCTTCACCTGGTTGGCGACCCGCAAGCGGCTCGAGCGGGTCGTTCCAGGTCGGCTTGCCGGTCTGTACGTTGCAGAAGCCGCAGCGCCGGGTGCAGACGTCGCCGAGGATCATGAAGGTGGCGGTGCCTCGCTCCCAGCACTCGCCGACGTTGGGGCAGTTGGCCTCCTCGCAGACGGTGTGGAGGTTGTGCCTCGGGATCGTCTGCTTCAGCCGGCGGTAGTTGGGGCCGCCGGGGGCCGGCACCTTCAGCCAGGGCGGCTTGCGCTCGCGGAACCCAACCTTGCCGTCTCCGTCGGCCGCCCGGCCGCCGGGCTTGGCGCGGGAGCGGGTCACGTGAAGGCGCCCCTCGAGGGTCTCGACTTTGCCGCCATCTCGCTCCTACCGTATCGAGGCCGTCGCTCCGCTTCCGCGGCCAGCGGCGCTCGCCATGCCCGCGCCGGGTCCGCTCGGCAAGCTCGCCGGCGGGATCTCGACCGCGCGGCGCTCGTAGATCTCACCGAACCGCGCGGTGACGGCGTCCATGAAGGCGCCATGTCCTGCTCGGCGCCGAGCTCACGGCAGACCGAGGTCATCCGGCAGCCCTCGATCCCGCAGGGGACGATCCACTCGAACGGCTGCAGGTCGTTGTTGACGTTGATCGCGAAGCCATGGGTGGTGACGCCCCGGTTGACGTGCACGCCGATCGAGCCGATCTTCCGCCGCTCCGGCGGCCTGCCGCCGACCCAGACGCCGGTCAGGCCCTCGATCAGCCCCGCCCCGATGCCCAGATCGCCGAGCGAGGAGATCATCACCAGCTCCATCCGCCGGATGTAGTCGTGGACGTCCCCGCCGTAAGGATTCAGGTCGACGATCGGGTAGCCGACCAGCTGGCCGGGCCCGTGGTAGGTGACCAGGCCGCCGCGGTCGGTCTCGGTCACCTCGATGCCCTCCATCCGGTACCAGTCCTCACCCATCGGCAGCTCCGCCGGATCGGAGCGCCGCCCTTTGGTGTAGATGGGCGGATGCTCGAGCAGCAGGAGGACATCGGGGATCTCGCCGAGCCTGTCGCGCCTGCTCGAGCGCCTTCTGCGCCTCGCGGGCCTCGTCGTAGGGCACCTGACCGACGCGAACGGACCAGACCTCGTCCATGCCCACAGTCTCCCACGCGCCGGCACCCTGCACAGCGGCCGCCGGCGACCTGGCGCCTGGCCGTAGGCGAGCTGGGGTGGCCGCCGGCTATGTGCGGGTTCGCACGCAGCCCGGTGCCGAAATCTGGTTCAATGCCAGGGTCAACGCCGGAGGATCGTCTTCGGAGCGACAAGGGGATGAAGGGGAATCCAGTGGTGGAGAAGGAGTGCTGCAAAGGCAACCGCAGTTATCGCAAGGCGGGAGTGGCTGCCACGCTCGTCTGCGCGCTCGCGGCCGCCTCACTGGCGACTACATCCCTTGCGGCTAAAGAGACTCCCAAGCCGACGATCAGCGGCGGCGCGTTTGTCGGCCACACACTTAGCTCCACCTCGATCGGCGACACGGCCCTCTACAAGTGGCAGCGCTGCAACCCGTCCGTTGCCATCTGCGATCCGGCGGCGCCCCACGGGGACGCCGCCTGGCCGGACATCGCCGGCGCCGACGCGATCACCTACTTGATTCAGCCCAGCGATCTCGGCTTTTTCATCCGGGTCCGTGTACACGACACCAGCCTGGGGACCCACTCATGGGCCCCATCGGATCCGGTCGGCCCGGTCCTAGCCGGCGACCTTGCCCCCGAGCATGGCGTCAGCGTCCTGGCCCAGCCGGTCAGCGGCTCGGTCGAGGTGAAGACGCCGGGAGGGCGCTTCAAGCCGCTCAAGGAGGCGAGCAAGCTTCCGGTGGGCACCATCTTCGACACCCGCGGGAGTCGGGTGAAGCTGACCGCCGCGACCGGGGTCCTCGGCGAGAAGGCCGCAGACACGCCCATCGACTTCTATCTAGGGCTGTTCAAGATCAAGCAGCCGCCGGGCCTTAACTCGCGGGCCACCGCGAAGCTGGTCGAGAAGCTCACCTGCGGGAAGGGTAAGGGGAAGGCCGCCAGCGCCAGCGGCGAGGGCCCGACCGCGGTTGCCGCCGGCAAGCGGCGCCGCAAGCTCTGGGGCAGCGGCAGCGGCGGCTACCGGACCGCCGGCAGCGGCAGCACCGGAAGCGTCGTCGGCACCACCTGGCTCACCCTGGACACTTGCTCACACACGCTGACCAAGGTGATCGAGGGGCACGGGGTCCGGGTCTTCGACAAGAAGAAGAAGAAGAAGATCTTCCTCGGACCTGGCGATAGGTACTTCGCCAAGCTGCGCTGATCAGACGCGAGCAAGGGCGCCTGCGCGGCCAGTACGGCCGCGCGACTAATCTCCTGCGCGTCGCGGACGAGCATCGAGGGCAACCGAACAGATCCATGGGCTTCGCTCAGGTAACGATCGTCTTCTTTGTCTCCCACCTGGTGGGGGACTTTCTCCTGCAGACCGACTGGCAGGCGGCCCACAAGTACGGCGGTCTCGGGCGGGATCCAACCTCAAGCGCGTGGCGCTCTTCACCCATGTCAGCGTCTACACGCTGTGCTTCGTCCCGGCCCTGATCTGGGTGGGTGCCGACACCGGCGCCCTGGCGGCCGTCGGGCTGGGCGCGGTGATCTTCCTGCCGCACCTGGTGATCGACGACGGGCGCCTGCTCAACACCTACATGCTCCGCGTCAAGCGCTGTCCGCCCCCGCCCGCCGGCCTCACCGCCTCGGTCGATCAGAGCCTCCACCTGATCTGCCTCTGGGCCACGGCGCTCCTCGCCGTCGGTTGAACCTCGCCATCCTAATTTTGGGGATGGCAGGAAACCCGCTATTAGGGATATCTTCTGAGTCCGCCGGAGGGGCATCATTGAGGCCATATGGTCTGAGCCTGACCGGCCTGCTGAAAGACTCTCGCGGAGGAGACGGATGGCGTCGATCGGCACAGCGGCGTTCCTTCGACGGGTACCCGTACTGTCGAATCTCGATGACGAGTTGCTCAGCCGGCTCGCCTCCGAGGTCGACCGAGGTCAGCGTCCGGGCCGGCGAATGGCTTGTGCGCGAGGGTGATGCCGCCGACAGCCTCTACCTGATCCGCTCGGGCAGGCTGGAGGTGGTCGCCGAGGGCCCGCCCGAGACCCTGATCAGGGTGCTGCGGCGCGGCGAGGTCCTGGGGGAGCTCGCGCTTTTGACGGAGCGAGGTGCGCTCGGCTTCGATCCGGGCGCGACGCGACAGCGAGCTGCTGCGGCTCGGTCGGACTCAGTTCGAGGGGCTGATCCGCGATGCCCCGGCCTTCGCCCTCGGCTTGACCCGAGCGATGGGCGCGCAGCTCGCCGCGAGCCGGACGCCGGCCACGACCCCACCCGCCGCGAGACGATCGCGGCCCTGCCGCTGGACGAGGGCGCCCCAGTCGCCGAGGCCGCGGAGCTGCTCGCCGACCGCGCTGCGCCGACACGGAAGCGTTGCCAAGCTCGCGCCCGACCCCGGCCGGACGTCCTCGGCGGAGATGACCTCGCTGCTGGAGCGCGCCGAGTCTGAGAACGACCGGGTGGTCCTGGTCGGGGAGGCCGCGGCGCCCGGGGAGGAGTGGACGGACTTCTGCGTGCGCGAGGCCGACGCCGTCTTCGCGCTCAGCCGGGGCGCGCCCAGCCGGGCCTGGGTCGATCGGCCCGACGCCCTGCTTGGCTGCGAGCTGGTGGTCCTCGCCCCAGCCGTCTCGGAGGAGGTCCTCGCCGCCCTGCGGCCGCGGGAGGTGCAGGTCGTCCCCGACGGGCTCCGACCTGCAACCGAGCGTCGATCTCACGGCACGGCGCCTGGTGGGAAAGGCGATCGGGATCGTCTTATCCGGTGGCGGCGCCCGCGCCCTCGCCCACCTTGGAGTGATGGAGGAGCTGCTTGCCGCGGGCGTCGCCATCGATCGCATCGGTGGGGTCAGCCTCGGATCGCTTGTCGGCGCCTGCTTCGCCGCCGGCCACCCGCCGGAGGAGCTCTCGGAGGCGTTCCGGAAAGGCATCGAGGTCAACCCGACCGGGGACTACACGCTTCCGCTGTTCTCGCTGATCCGCGGCCACCGCATCCGCGAGCTGCTACGAGGGTTCTTCGCCGATCAGCGGATCGAGGAGCTGAGGACCCGCTACTTCTGCCTCAGCTGCGATCTGATCAGGCGCGAGCCGGTCGTGCACCGGACGGGGCCGCTGCCGGACGCGGTGCTGGCCAGCCTCTCGATCCCGGGCGTCTTCCCACCGATCTCGACCCCGGACGGCCGGCTGCTGGTGGACGGAGGCGTACTCGACAACCTCCCCGTGGGGATCATGGCGCGGCCGGGCGAGGGGCCCGTGATCGCCGTCGACGTGACCGGCCGGATGGGCGCCTTCAGGAAGCCGGTGCGGCCGGGCATCGCGCGCCTGGGCAGGCCAATCCGGCGCTACCTGACCGGGCGCGAGGCCGAGCTGCCGCGCTTCGGCGAGACCGTGGTGAGAACGGTGACCGTCGGCAGCACCGACACTGTCGAGGCAGCGCGGCGTCACGCCGACCTCGTGATCCAGCCGGACCTCGAGGGGGTTGAACTGCTCGACTGGGGCCAGCTCGGGCCGGTGAAGGAGGCGGGCCGGGCGGCGACGCGCCGCCTGCTCGAGGATGCTCCCGGCTGGCTCACCGGAGCGACCGCGTCTGAGGGCGCGGAACCGACTCGAGCCGGCACCGGGGTGGGTGCGGAGCGCTCGGCCGAAGCGGGGGTCTCCCGATAGCCGCGAGCACCGCCATCGACAGCGGGCGCTTGGCGCGCCGACGCGCGCCCTCGCCGACCACCGTGCTTGCCGTCTCCTCGCTTGGGCGTCTTCATGGCGTTCGTCGACGCGACGATCGTCAACATCGCCTTCCCCGACATCGCCGAGTCCTTCCCGGACACGAGCATCTCCTCGCTCACCTGGGTCCTCAACGCCTACAACATCGTCTTCGCGGCGTTCCTGGTCGCCGCCGGCCGCATCGCCGACCTCCTCGGACGGCGGCGAATCTTCCTCGCCGGCCTCGTCATCTTCACCTTCGCCTCCGTGCTCTGCGCGGTCGCGCCGTCCGCGAACGCCCTGATCGGGTTCCGGCTGCCCCAGGCGCTGGGGGCAGCCTTCATGGTGCCCGCCTCGCTCGGCCTCGTGCTGCAGGCCTTTCCGGTCGAGCGCCGGGCGCACGCGGTGGCGCTGCTCTCCGCGGTTGCGGCGCTCGCAGCCGGCATTGGGCCCTCGCTGGGCGGTTTCCTCGTCAGCGCCGAGAGCTGGCGCCTGGTCTTCCTGGTCAACCTGCCCGTCGGGATCGTCGCCTACTTCCTTTCCCGCCGCCACCTGGTTGAGAGCCGCGAGCCCGGTCGCCGCCGGATGCCCGACCTGCTCGGAGCGCTGATCTTCGCGGTGGCGATCTCCGCGCTGGTGCTGGCGGTCGTCAAGGGGGAGGAATGGGGTTGGGATAGCCCGCGGATCCTGACCTCGTTCGGCGTCGCCCTCGTCCTGGGCGCGATCTTCATTCAGAGGTCGACTTGGCACCGGTCTCCGATCGTCGACCCGGCACTGCTGCGGATCCGCACCTTTTCGGTTGCGAATTCGATGACCGTGCTTGCCGCCGCCGGCTTCTTCGGTTACACGCTGATCAACGTCCTCTTCCTGACCCAGGTCTGGCAGTACTCGGTACTCGAGGCGGGCCTGGCGATAACGCCCGGACCGGTCGTCGCGACGGTGGTCGCGGGCCCCAGCAGCAGGCTTGCCGAGCGCATCGGTCATCGCTGGGTGCTCGTCGCCGGCGGCCTTATCTGGGGCCTTGGGCTGATCTGGTTCATCGAGAGGGCGGCGCTCGAGCCCGACTTCCTCGGCGTCTGGCTTCCCGGGATGATCATCCTCGGCATCGGGGCCGGGACCCTCTTCCCCAATCTGAGCGCGACGGCCGTCGCCTCCGCTCCCGGCGAGGCCTTCGCCACCGCGACCGGGGTCAACTCCGTGGTTCGCCAGGTGGGCGCCGCGCTCGGCGTGGCGGCGGTGATCGCGATCCTCGGCACCCCCGATCCGCTCGACCCCTCCGCGGTGGAAAGCGCCTTCGACAACGCCTGGACCTTCTCGGCCGTCTGCCTCCTGCTTGCGGGGATCGGCTGCCTCGGCGTCAGCCGCCTGCGAACCGAGGATGACGTGACGCAATCACCCTCGCTCGGCTCTGCTGCCCGCCTGATCCTCGGCGGGGACGGCTCAGATGGCGATCGAGCGCCCAGCCCCCGCCCCACCGCCGTACGCACAGCGGGCCCCGCGACGGCCCCCGAACCGCGACCGGAATCCGCCGCTGACTTCCTGGGGCGAGCTCCGATCTTCGGCGGGCTGCCGGCAGGTGTGCGGGAGCAGATCGCGGAGCGCTCCCGCGAGCTGCGCGTGCCGGCCGGCGAATGGCTCTTTCGCGAGGGCGATCAAGGAAACGCCCTCTACGTGATCCGCGCGGGCCGGCTCGAAGTGGTCGGCGGTGACGGAAGTGGTCCGGTCATGCGGGTGCTCGGGCGGGGGGATGCTCTGGGCGAACTGGCCTTGCTCACCTCCTCGCCACGATCCGCCTCGGCCCGCGCGGCCCGAGACACCGATCTGGTCGCAATCGACCGCGACGACTTCGAGCGGTTGCTCGAGGAGACGCCCGAGGTCTCGCTTGCCCTGACGCGGACATTGGGCGCACAGCTGCGGGAGAGTGTCGGGGTGCGGCCGCGGTCGCGCGCGGTACCAGTGACGATCGCCCTCGTCCCCCTCGACTCCACCGTCCCGGCCAGGGATATCGGGGAGCGACTCTCGGTCGCGCTCCGCCGCTGGGGAGCGGTCGATCTTCTCGATGGCACCGAGGTCGGTCCCCACCCCGAGGGCGATCTCCTCGCGTCCGTTGCGCCTCTGCTGGACCGCGCCGAGGCCGCCAATGATCAGGTTGTCCTCGTGGCCGGCCCCGCCTCCGGGGAAGAGGGCTGGACCGACTTCTGCCTGCAGCAGGCCGACCGAATCCTCGCTATCGGCGACGGCGGAGACCCACCCGCTGCGGATCAGCGCAGGCATGCCCTGGCGGGGTGTGACCTCGTCGCCCTGAACGTCGCCGAAGGCTCGGGGGCGCTTGCCGGATGGGCGGAGGCGCTGGATCCAATCGAGACGCATGCTGTCCGCGATGAAAGCTCCGATGCCGACATTGAGCGGATCGCCCGGCGGCTGGGTGGCCGCTCGGTCGGGATCGTGCTGTCGGGGGGCGGCGCCCGGGCGTTCGCTCACATTGGGGTGCTCGAGGAGCTCGAGGTATCCGGATTGGAAATCGACCGGGTCGCGGGGGTCAGCATGGGGGCCTTCATCGGCGGGATGTTCGCAATGGGAATGAATGCGGACGAGATCGACGCACGCTGCTACGAGGAATGGATCCGCCGCCGCCCGCTGGGCGACTACACCGTGCCGCGGCACTCCCTGATTCGAGGCGACCGCGCGCGGGCGATGCTGACGAGGACCTTCGGGACGGTCGCGATCGAGGAGCTTCGGCGCGGCTTCTTCAGCGGATCGGCCGAGCTCCGCACCGGGGAACTCGTGATCAGTCGCTGGGGGTCGCTCTGGGACGCGGTCGCCACCAGCTTCGCGATCCCGGTCCTCGCCCCGGCGCAGGTACGGGGCCGCCGGATCCTCGTCGACGGCTCCCTGGTCGACAACCTGCCGGCCGCGGAAATGGCCGCTCTCGGTGAGGGGCCGATCATCGCCGTGGACGTGAAGGCCACGGTCGGGCGGCCCCCGGGAGCGTCTCGGCAGCCGTCGTCGGCGGATGGTCAGGCCGAGCCGGAGCTGCGCACCCCGAGCCTGGGCGAGACCCTGGCCCGGGTGTTGCTGCTCGGCAGCTCGAACACTTCGGAGACCGCCCGCCACCACGCCGACTGGACGATCACCCCGCGCAGCGAGGGCGTCGGCCTGCTCGAGTTCCACCAACTCGATCAGTCGCGGGAGGCGGGGCGGGCAGCCGCGCGCGAGGCGCTCGAGAACGTCCCCGCGAGCATTCTCGCCTGAGCGTTCCTACTTCGCCAGGTCGGCCGTCGCGGGAGCCCAGACCTTGATCTCCTCGGTCCTCCCGCGGACCGGCATCGAATCGACGAAGGCGAGCTCGACGTGATCGGTGAGCATCTCCCGAGTCCCGTCGGAGAGGAAGAGCTCGTACGGCGTTCCCTTGGTCATCCCTTCCAGTCGGGCGGCGGTGTTGGTGGTGTCGCCGATCGCGGTGTAGTCGAGGCGCTGCCGGGAGCCGATGTTTCCCGCCATCACCGGGCCGCTGTTGAGGCCGATCCCGATCCGGAAATCTTCCTCGACGCCGCGCTCGCGCATCCAATCGTTGAAACGAGGAAGCCGTAAGGAGAGCATCTCCAGCGCCGCTGCCAGGCCACGATCCGCGTGGTCCGGCTGCTCGATCGGGGCGCCGAAGACGGCCATGATCCCGTCGCCGATGAAGGAGATCAGGGTGCCGCCATGGCCCATCACCGCCTCGGTCATCTCCTCGTGGTAGCGGTTGAGGATCGCGAGCACCTCCTCGGGCTGGCGGGTCTCGGAAAATGTGGTGAAGCCGCGGATGTCGCTGAAGAGGACCGTCACCACCAGGCGCCGGCCACCCAGCCGCAGGTCGTCGTCGGTGCGGGAGAGAACCTCGCCAACCACCTCCTCGGGGACGAAGCGGGCGAAGGTGTCGCGAACACGCTGGCGCTCGAATGCTTCGAGCAGGTAGTTGACCCCCAATGAACCGACGATGCCGATCGTCAAGGCCAACATCGGGTAGACGATCGGCCAGATGTGGCCGCCGTTGAAGGCGAGTTGAGCCGCGACCAGATAGAGGGCTCCAGCGCCGAGGGCCAGTGCCAGCGCCCGCAGGGTGGGCAGGCGGTAGCAGGCGGCCGGCGCGACCAGCCCCATCAGGGTGATCAGGACCAGGTCGACGCCGAGAGGCACCGACTGCAGGGGAAAGCCGTCGAGCGCCGTTGCGATCCCGTTTGCCTCCATCTCGGGGCCCGACATCGGAGCGTCCCCGCCGGCGGTCGAGGTCTTCGTGATGTCCTTGAGGCTCGGATCGGAGGCGCCGACGACCACGATCTTGTCCTTGAAGAACGCCGGATCGACATCGCCGTTGAGCACATGCGAGAACGACTGCGACGGATAGGTTCCGGCTGGACCGGCGAAATCGATCCAGGCGCGGTCCCCGCCGAGATCGGCCTCATCGATCTGCTCGCCCGTGACGGTCTCGGCGGTGACGACCGGAAACGTCTTCATGCCGCCGACCGACAGCGGCAGGCGGCGGCGGACGCCGTCGGAGTCCTCGCCGATCTGGGTGTTGCCCGCCCGAGCGCCGATCTGGTCCAGGATCCGCTGGCCGCCGAAAACCCCGCTCTCACCCAGCGCGTTGGGTTGCGAGTCGGCGAGAACCACGCGGTCCGGTCCCGCTCGGGCGACCGAGGTGACCAGGGCGTTGTCCTCCTTCAGCTCGGTCCGCTCTCGGAACTCGACGTCGTACGCGATCGCCTTCGCCCCGGCGGCGTCGATCTCGTCGATCACATCGCCGTGCAAGGAGCGGGGATAGGGAAAGCGGATGTTGAGTTCATTGGAGGTGACGTCGTCGATCAGCACCAGGACGATGTCGTCGCGCGGCTCCTGATCCCCCCGGATAGAGAAGCGGCTGTCGACCGTGCTCAGCTCGGTGTCATGGGAGATCCCAGTCGCGTAGCAGACGATTGCGATCGCGACGGCAATGGTGCCGACGGCGGCCAGGAGAAGTCCCTGGGTGCGCTTGCGGTCCCGGTAACTCATCGTTTACCAGCCGCCGGGCTGCGGGGTGAGGGTCAGGAGAGGCCCGCCTCGCGCCTGGCGCTGTCGTGGTCTCGGTAAGCCGAGATGCCGGCCGCCTTGCCGTCCTCGATCGTCCAGACGTGGCCGAACTCGCCGCCCAGCGGCATCCGGCTGAGGCGCCCTGTCGCGCGGATCGTGCCGAGCACGACCACCCTGCCGCCGGCTGCTTGGACGAACTCGTCGGCCTCGTAGCGGAACTCGCTGAAGTCCTCTTCCAGCGCCTGGCTGAACTCAGCGAGGCCCTCGACACCTTCGACCAGCCGCTCGCCGAGCTCGGGCGAGAGGCGCGATTGGAACCCGGAGGAGACTAGGCCGGCAAGCTCACCGAAGCCAGCGCGACGGCTGCCGACGCCGACCCAGTCGAAGCCGTAGATGCGCCGAACCAGTTCGAGGTCTCCCTCTCCCACGTTCGGCAGTATCCCTCAGGTATCGGCGCCGGTGGCCGGAGCTCCCTCGGTTCCCGGCGGCCAGAACGGCCACTCCTCGAAATGGATGCAGCGCCCGTCGGCGTCGAGGCGCACGATCCAGAGGTCGCGGTACAGCTTCTCCTTCGGGGGCCCGTAGCGGACCTCGACCCTGACCACGGCGGTGTCCGCTTCGACGGCGACCACCTCGCTGTTCATCGCGAACGATTCGTCGGGGCCGAGGCGCTCCCGCTCCCACATCGAGGCGATCGCCGCGAGGCCGCGGTGCGGCTCCTCGAACGGGGAGGTGGAGTAGGTGGCATCCTCGCTGAAGAGCCCGGAGAGCGGGCCGCTCCCATCCGTTCGCCAGGCCCGCTCGTAGTCGGTCACCCACTCGCGGATCTGGGTGCGGCTCACCGTCGCCCGCGTCCCCTCGGCCCGGCGGCGCACTGCCGAGAGGATCCGGCGCACGACCAGGAAGTGGGCGCGGCTGCCGATCACAAGGGCGCGATAAACGCGTCCCTTCGCCCCAGGGAACTCCGCCCTGGTTTCGGCGCGAAGCCGCGAGCGCCCGGTGCCGAGTTCGTCGATCCGGAAGACGAGCGCGTAGCGGGAGAAGCGATGCTGTCCGAGGAGAGCGAGGACCGAGGGCCTGATCGAGCGCGAGACGATGAAGCCGGGCACGGTCGAGCCGATCACGGTGGGTTCACCGCGGGCCTCGGTGAAGGCATCGCCGAGCAGCTTGGAGAACCGGGCCGACCGCCGAGAGTTGAGGGTCCGCGGCAGGGTCGCCGACAGCGCCTCCCAGACTTGATCGGGGTCGGCGGCGATCTCGACGCCGTGCTCGTCGACCGGCGGCAATGAGTCGACCGGGACCTCGATCGCCCGCTTGCCGGTGGGTGCGTCCATGACCGGAGTCAGAGGGCGAGTGCGATCGGTGCCTCTAGCAGCGCTCGGACGCGCCTGAGGAAGACGGCTCCGTCGGCGCCGTAGAGAATTCGGTGGTCGCAAGCGAGGGTGACCCCCATCATTTGGCGGGCCTCGATCGATCCATCGTCGGCGACCACCGGCTTCGCCTTCAGCTCGCCGACCGAAAGGATCCCGGCCTGCGGCGTGTTGATCACGGCTTGGAAGTTGGAGATCCCGTACATGCCCAGGTTCGAGACCGTGAACGTTGCGCCGGATAGCTCGGGCGGGGTGATCGACCCATCGCGGACGCGGGAGGCGAGCGCCTTGGTCTCTGTCGAGATCTGGCGCAGTCCCTTGAGATCGGCGTCGAATACCGTGGGAACGATCAGCGCATCGGGAGCGGCGACGGCAACGCCGACGTTGACGCGGGAGTAGAACTCGAAGTGTCCGTCCCGATAGGCCCCGTTCGCCCGCGGGTGCTCGCGGAGCCCGAGGGCGCAGGCCTTGACCACCATGTCGTTGAAGGTGGGCACGACCTCCCCCTCCGCGGCCATCTCCTTCAGGCGCTTGCGTCCTTCGAATGCCGCGCTCATGTCGACCTCGGCCTGCAGGTAGAAGTGCGGCGCGGTCGCCTTCGACTCCGCCATCCGCCGGGCGATCGTCTGTTGGACCTTGGTCGGCTCGACCACCTCGACCTTCCCCTTTGCGGTCTCGGGCTTCTCCCGCACGCCGGGAGTAGGGCCTGCCGGCGCCGCGGGCGGCGGCGCCCCGGCGGGCGGAGCCGGGGCGGATGGGGCTCCGACCTGGGTTGCCGCGGCTGCGCCGGTCTCGGCCGCCCGCTCGACATCCGCCTTGACGATCCGCCCTCCCGGCCCCGAGCCGCTCAGCGTCTGGAGATCAAGCCCCTTCTCGCGCGCGATCCGCCGTGCGATCGGCGACGCCTTCACCCTCCCATCGCCCTCGGCCTGGGCAGCACTGGGCGCCGCAGGCGCGGCGGTAGCCTGCTGCGGAGGAGTCGGGGGTGCCGCGGCAGCGGGCTCAAGCCGTTCGATGGCCGGCTTATCTGCCTTTTGACCCCTTTCCTCGTCGCCGTCGCCGGCCCCGGCCGCTGACGCGGCACCCCCGGGTCCTCCATTCCCGCTCGACGACACCTCGCTGGCGTCCCCGACCCGCGCGATCGGCTCGCCGATCGGGAGCGTGTCCCCCTCCTGGGCGACGATCTCGACCAGCGTCCCGGCGCTGTCGGCCTCGTAGACCATGTTCGCCTTGTCGGTCTCGATCTCGACCAGCTCGTCCCCAACCGAGACCTCGTCGCCGACCGACTTCAGCCACTTGAGGATCGTCCCCTCCTCCATCGAGTCGGAGAGGCGGGGCATCACGACATCCGCCATCAGAGGCTCCCCTCGAGGGTCGCGAGGGCCGCGCTGACCACGTGCTCGGCGTGGGGGATCGCCGCCTGCTCGAGGCGCTTGGAGTAGGGCATGTGGACGTCGGCCCCGGTCACCCGCTGCACCGGGGCGTCGAGGTTGTCAAAGGCCTGCTCTTGAATCAGCGCCGCCAGGTTTGCTCCCACGCCGCCATGCGGCCAACCCTCCTCGACGATCACCGCCCGATTGGTCTTCCGCACCGACTCGAGGATCGTGTCGAGGTCGAGCGGCCGCAGCGTCCGGGGGTCGATCACCTCGGCCTCGGCACCGTGCTCGTGGGCGAGCGTCTTCGCCGCCTCCTCCGCGGTCTCCGCCATCCGCAGGATTCCGACGATCGTGACCTCTGATCCCTCACGGCGCACCGCCGCCTTGCCGAACTCGAGGATCTCGCCGTTCTCGGGAACCTCCCCGCGGGAGCCGTAGAGGCTCTCGTGCTCGATGAAGATCACCGGGTTGTCATCGCGGATCGCCGCCTTCAGCAGTCCCTTGGCGTCCGCCGGCGTCGACGGGCAGGCGACGAGCAGGCCCGGGATCTGCAGGTACATCGCCTCGAGGCTGTGGGAGTGGGTCGGACCGAGCTGGTGGCCACCGCCGCCGGGCATCCGAATCACCAGCGGCACCCGCACCTGCCCGCCGAACATGTAGGGGATCGCGGCCGCGTGGTTGACGATCTGGTCCATTGCCAGCAGCGAGAAGTTGACCGTCATCAGCTCGACGATCGGCCGAAGACCGGCCATCGCCGCGCCGACGCCGGTGCCGACGATCGTGTTCTCCGAGATCGGGGTGTCGCGCACCCGCTTCTCCCCGAACTCGTCGAGCAGGCCCTCGGTCACCTTGAATGCCCCCTGGAAGACGCCGACGTCCTCCCCCATCACGAAGACGGCCTCGTCGTTGCGCATCTCCTCAGCCATGGCGTCGCGCAGCGCCTCTCGCATCCGTACCGTCGCCATCAGCCGCCCTCCTCCTGATCGAGCGCCTCGCCCTCGTTCGGCTCGCCGCCGACCCGCTTGGGCGCGGGGCCGGGAGCGGCGTAAGCAGCGCCGCGCTCGGCCAGCTCCTGGGCACGCTTGCCCGCCTGGCGCTCCTCCTCACCGGGGTGGGGGTCCGGGGAGCGCTCGTCCACCGCGTACCAGCCAGGCACCTGCTCGCCGACCACGTAGAGATGGTCGTAGAGCGATTCGAGCGGTGGCTCTGGAGAGGCGTCGGCGAACTCGACCGCCGCCAGCACCTCGGCCTCGGCCTGCTCGCGGATCTTCTCGACCTCCGCCTCGGAGATCACCTTCTCGTCGACCAGCCGCGCCGCGAAGGTCTCCACCGGGTCCTTCCGCTGCCACTCCTCGACCTCTTCCTTCTCGCGGTAGACCTCGGGGTCGGCGGCGGAGTGCCCGCGGAAGCGGTAGGTGAAGGCCTCGACCAGGGTCGGGGTCCGCTCCTCACGCGCAAGCCGGATGTGCTCGGCGACCGTCTCGCGAACCGCGAGCACGTCCATTCCGTCGACCCGGACGCCGGAGACTCCGAATCCCTCGGCCTTGCGCGAGAGATCGGTGACCGCCGAGTGGCGTTCGACCGACGTGCCCATGCCGTAGAGGTTGTTTTCGACCAGGAAGACGACCGGCAGGGACCAGAGTGCCGCCAGGTTCATCGTCTCGCCGAAGTTCCCGGTGTTCGAGGCCCCGTCGCCGAACATGCAGACGGTGACGTCATCGGTGCCGGAGTAGTCGGAGGCGAGTGCGAGGCCGGCGGCGAGCGGCAGGTTGCCGCCGACGATCCCGTAGCCGCCCATGAAGCGATGTTCGGCGTTGAAGATGTGCATCGAGCCGCCTCGCCCGCCCGAGGTCCCGTCGACGCGGCCGAAGAGCTCCGCCATCACCCGCTTCGGGTCCGTGCCTCGGGCGATCGCGTGACCGTGGGTCCGGTAGGTGCCGATCAGATAGTCGCTCTCCTCCATCACCGAGGTGGTGCCGACGATCGTCGCCTCCTCGCCGATCGCCAGGTGGAGGAAGCCGCCGGCCTTCGCCCGCTGGTACTGGCGCCCCGCCTCCTCCTCGAACCGCCTGATCAGGGCCATCGTCGTCAGCAGCTCGACGCAGGTCTTCTTCGCGGGGAGCTTCAGCTTCTTGCCGGCCGGCGCCAGGCCGTCCGCGCTCGCCTCAGCGCTCTTGGAAGCGCCCCGCTTGGCGCCCTGCTGCTTTTTTTGTCCGTCGGCCGTCTTGCTCTGCGCCACCTGCGTCAGCCTACTCCGGGGCAGGCTCGCGCTCAGGGAGACTCCCCCCGGCTGGGGGGCCAGGCCGATCCGGCCTCTGCTGCCTCGATCAATGTACGGACGCCGCCTGCGCGGCCTCCATCAAGCTACGGAGGCGGCCTTCGCCGCCTCCTCAAGGCGGTCGTCGCCCCAGAAGAGCTGCCCGCCCACCGAGACCGTGGGGATGCCCTCGACCCCCAGCTCGACCGCCTCGTCGGTAGCCCGCTTCAGCGTCTCCTTCACCGATTTCGTCTCGATCCCCTTGAGAATCGCATTGGGGTGGAGCTCGCATGCGGCGGCGGCCAGGAGCACGTTGTCGACCTCGTCCAGGCGTCTTCCCGCCGCGAAGGCCTGCCGGAATGCGGCGAGGCTGAAGGAGACGACCCGGCCCGACTCCTTCGCATAGACCGCGGCTCGGATCGGGATCAAGCTGTAGCTCTCTCGGGGCCATCCCTCGGCGTAACGGATTTCGGGCATTCCCCTCGCCGCGGCCCGTCGCCGAATCTCCTCCAGATCATCCGGATTCGGGCCCTCGGGTTGCATGGACCACGGTGTCCTCCCGGTCGCCTGCAGCACATGGCCGAAGGAGATCGGCTGCCACTCGGGCTGTTCCGCGCCAGCCTCCGCGAACACTCCACTGATGCGCTCGGCCGCCAGATACGAGTAGGGCGAGCTGAAGTCGTAGTAGAAGACCGCCCGCGGCTGCTCCGGTTCAGTCACCGGTGATCGGGCTCCTGACACCGGCTACGGCGTAGTAGACGGCGAGCAGCGCGATGATCACCAGGACCGCAGCCGGGCTGATGAATGAGACGGCTATCGCCAGGGCGTAAAACGGGCTTCCAAGCGTCCGGAGGTGGTCCCCCTCGGGAACCCCGATCTCGAGCACCAGCAGCGTGATCGCGATCGCGAAGACCCCATCGCTGAACGCCTCGAGGCGATTCTTGCTCATCCCCCGCTGACACTAAACGGGTGGCGCTGCCGCGCCCTCGCGTCACGCTGCCGCGCGCCCTCGCATCAGCCGTGGATCGCCCAGCCGTCCACCGCCCGCGCGGCGTCGAGGACCGCCTCGGACATGGTCGGGTGGGGATGGACGATCCGGGCCAGCTCCGGATAGCCACCCTCCAGCTCAATCACGTCGACGAACTCGCTGATCATGTCGCAGGCGATGTTCCCGACGATGTGGGCTCCCAGGATCTCGCCGTACTCCGGATCCCCGACGATCTTCACCAGACCCGCTCGGTCGTCGTAGACGACGGACGCCCCGGCGCCGCCCAGCTTGAACTTGCCTACCTTGACTTGGCGGCCCGTCTCCTTCGCCTGCTCCTCGGTCATGCCGACGCTCGCCACCTGCGGGTGGCAGAAGGTGGCACCTGGCACCAGCTCGACCTTGACGGGTTGGGTCGGCGCGCCGGCCGCCGTCTCGACCGCGACCACCCCCTCTTCCATCGCTTTGTGCGCCAGGGCCGGCCCGCGGACGAGGTCGCCGACCGCATAGATGCCCTCGGCGGAAGTCCGTTGGTACTCGTCGACCTCGATCAGACCGCGCTCGCCAGTCTTCACGCCTGCGGCATCGAGGTTGAGGGGATCGGTGTCGGGGCGGCGCCCACCCGCAATCGCCAGGTAGTCGGCCTTGATCTCCTTGTCGCCCGCCTTCACCTTGACCCCGGTCTTCTGCTCGGTGACGCCTTCGACCTTGGTGCCGAGCAACAGCTCCATGCCGTCCTTCTTGAACTGGCGCTCGACCACCCGCGCCATGTCCTTGTCCTCCAGCGGCAGCAGTTGATCGAGCATCTCGACCAGCGTCACTTCCACCCCCATGCGGGCGTAGCCGGAGGCGATCTCGGCTCCCGAGGCGCCGGCACCGGCGACGACCAGGGTCTTGGGCATCTTCTCGAGCGACCAGGCCTCCCAGGTGTCGATCACCCGCTCGGAGAAGTCGATTCCGGGAATCGAAAGCGCGACCGAGCCGGTGGCGAGCACGATCGCCTTCGCCTCGTGCTCGTCGGAGCCGACCTTGACCTTGCCACCGCCGGCCAGCGATCCCTCTCCCTTGAGGAAGTCGACCTTGTTCTTGTTCCAGAGGAACGCGACGCCCTCCTCGAGCGTTTTCGAGACCCTGGCGCGGCGGGTTTGGACGGCGGGCCAGTCGATCGCCACGCCGCTCGCCTTGACCCCCAGGTCGGATCCCTCCTCCTGCATCTGGGCGAAGACCTCGGCCGTGTGGAGGACCGCCTTGGCCGGGATGCAGGCGTAGTTGAGGCAGCGGCCGCCTGCCTTGTCGCGCTCGACCACGGCCGTCTTCTGACCGAGCTGGGCGGCGCGGATCGCTGCCACATAGCCACCGGGACCGCCCCCGATCACGATCACGTCGTAAGCCGCCATCCCGCGCGACTCTATCGACCGGGGGGTTCGGGCATCTGGATCCTGGCCATTGCCCGGATCAGGAAGTAGAAGAGCGCCCCCGAGCCGAGCAGGAGCGCGGTGGTGGCGAGCGCCTGGAGGATGGTGGCGACCTGGACGAGCCCGAGGGCGCTGGCGAGCATCGTAAGGACGAGGACCATCTGGAAGCCGAGCACCGCCCAGTAGCGGGCGCGGTACATCCCCCAAGCCATCAGCCAGAGGACCGCGGCGAAGAAGGTGATCGGCACCGGCTCCGGGTCGCGGCCGCCGACCTCCACCCCGGCTGCAGCGAGCACCGCCGAGACGGTGAAAACGATTGCCAGTAGCGCCGAGACGATCGCGCCCGCCGTCACCGCAGCCGGGCGCTCGCCCTCCGCAAGCGGTTTCAGCTGCGCCCTCGCCTCCGCGTTGCGCTCCTCCGAGCGCCGCGCCATCCGCTCCTCGAAGCTCTCGGCAACGCCACCGGTGGGGCCGCCGCCGTTGGCAGGCTCGCTGACCGTTTCCGGGGCCCGCCCCGCGGCGCGGCGCTTTCGCTTCCGGCGCTCTTCGCGCTTGCGCTCGCGGCTTCCCATGATCAGCGCTCTACTTCGCCGCTTCCAGCGCGTCGACCAGTGCCCGCGTGGCCGCCGCCGGGTCGGCAGCTTCCTTGATCGCCCGCACCACGCAGATTCGGCGCGCTCCCGCCTCCACCACCTCAGTCACGTTTTCGGTGTCGATCCCACCGATCGCGAACCAGCGCACGGTCGCGACCCGAGCGGCCTCGCCGACCAGCTCGAGGCCGGTCGCCGGCCGCCCCTCCTTGGTCGGCGTCTCCCAGATCGGCCCGACGCTGATGTAGTCGACTGGCTGCTCGCCCGCCGCCTCTATCTGTTCGCGCGAGTGGGTGGAGAGACCGATGATCGCCTCGGGGCCGAGGATCTGGCGGGCCTCGGCCGGGCTGATGTCATCCTGGCCCAGGTGGACGCCGTCGGCGAGCAGCTCCGCGGCGAGGTGCGGATCGTCATTGACGATGAAGAGTGCGCCGTAGGTGTCGGCAAGGCGCCGAAAGGTCTGGCCGGAGCGCTCGACCGCGCTCCTCGGGCTCTCGCGGTCGCGCAGCTCGACCATTCCCACCCCTCCATTGAGGGCCGCCCGCAGCAGTGGCTCGGGGTGCTCGCCAAGCGGACGGGCATCGCAGACGAAATAGAGGCGCGCCCACTCGAGCCGCTGGTGCCGCAGCGGGCCGATCCCCTCCGAAGGCGCGGGACGCGTCGGTCGAGATTGCGCGCTCACCGCGGCCAAGCCTAGATCACGTGCGTCACGGGTACGATGAGTGGAGATACGGGAGCCCACCAGGGCTGAGAGGGCGGCTGAAGCGCCGCCGACCGTCGGAACCTGATCCGGGTAATGCCGGCGCAGGGAGGTTGGAGCGCATCAGCCGTCCACGTGAAACGGGTTGCTCCTCCCGGATGAAACGGGTTGCTCCTATCGGAGCACCCTCGAATCATCGGAGCACCCTCGCATAACGGCGATGACAGCAAAGAACGAGAACTCATATGACGCCCTGATCGTCGGAGCCGGCGTGATCGGCCTCGCCTGCGCCTGGCGGGCTGCCCGGGCAGGCGCCCGCGTCTGCGTGCTCGAGCGCGACCACCCGGCGGCTGGCGCGACTGGGGTCGCCGCCGGGATGCTGGCACCGGTGGGCGAGGCCTCTTGGGGGGAGGAGACGTTGCTCTCCCTCAACCTCGATTCTCTGCGCCGTTGGCCGGATTTCGCGAGCGAGCTGGAGGCCGATGCAGGTGATCAGGTCGGCTACGCCGAATGTGGCGCGCTCCATGTCGCCCTCGACCGCGACGAGTCGGAGGCGCTTCGTCGCAGGCACGAGCTTCACCGGCGCCTCGGGCTCGAGTCCGAGTGGCTGCGCGGCAGCGACTGCCGCCGGGTGGAGCCCGGGCCTGGCGACCGCCGTCCGCGGCGGCGTTCACGCGCGCCATGAGGCCGCCGTCGATCCCCGCAGGCTTGCCGGGGCCTTGCTCGCCGCCCTCGAGCGACGCGGCGTCCCGGTCGAGGCGGGCGCCGAGGTGGTCGCGGCGGAACGGGATTCGGGGTCCTGGCGCCTGACCACGGCCGATGGGCGCCAGCTCGCCGCCCCGAGCGTGGTGCTCGCCTCCGGGGCGTGGTCGGGCGCCGACTGGCTTCCGGTCGAGGCGCGACTGCCCGTGCGACCGGTGAAGGGGGAGATCCTCACCATCAGGGGCGCCCCCGATGAGCCCGTCTGCGCGGGTATCGTCGCCGGAGATCGCGTCTACGTCGTCCCTCGCGGGGACGGGCGCCTGATCGTAGGCGCCACGGTCGAGGAGGCCGGATTCGATGCCACGGTGACGGCGGGTGGAGTCCACGAGCTCCTCCGCGAGGCCTACCGGTTGCTGCCCGAGATCGCCGAGCTGGAGCTGGCCGAGACGAGCGCCGGGCTCCGCCCCGGCACCCCCGACAACGCACCCCTGATCGGCCTCGCCGCGCCGAGGGGCTGATCGCCGCCACCGGGCACTTCCGAAACGGAATCCTCCAGGCCCCGGTGACCGCCGATTCGGTCGCCGCGCTTCTCGGCGGCGAAGCCGCGCCCGACGATCTCGATCCTTCTCACCGCTGCGCTTCATCTCCAAGCCGGTGGTAGCGGAGGCGGTCCGATGACCGTTGAGCTCAACGGGCGCCCGGTGGAGCTCCCTGACGGAGCCACGGTCGCCGCCGCGATCGAGCTCTCCGGAGCGGCGCCCGAGGGTCGCGGCGTCGCGGTCGCCGTCGACGGCGACGTCGTTCCCCGGAGCGAGTGGGACGCAACCACTCTCGCCGACGGCCAGAGCGTCGAGGTCGCTGGCGGCGATCCAGGGTGGCGCCGCGGATGTATTCGAGCTGGGCGGGCGCAGCTGGGGCTCTCGCCTGATCGTCGGCAGCGGCGGCTTCCGCTCGCTGGAGCAGATGGAGCAGGCCCTGATCGCCTCGGGCACCGAGATCGTCACCGTCGCCCTGCGGCGGGTGGACCCCGAGATCGAGGGGTCGGTGCTCGATCTGATCGACCGATTGGGGCTGTTCGCTCTGCCCAATACGGCGGGCTGCTACACGGCCCGCGACGCCGTCCGCACTGCGCGCCTCGCCCGTGAGGCGTTCGAGACCGAGTGGGTGAAGCTCGAGGTGATCGGCGACGACCGGACTCTGTTTCCCGACGCCGTCGAGCTGGTCGGCGCGGCCGAGACCCTGGTCGACGAAGGGTTCACCGTGCTGCCCTACACCAACGACGACCCGATCCTCGCCCGCCGGCTCGAGGACGTCGGCTGCGCCGCCGTGATGCCGCTCGGCTCGCCGATCGGCTCCGGGATGGGGATCCGCAACCCCTACAACGTCGCAGATCATCGCCGAGCGCGCCGGGGTGCCGGTGATCCTCGACGCCGGGGTCGGCACCGCCTCTGACGCCGCGCTGGCGATGGAGCTGGGCTGCGACGGGGTGCTGCTCGCGAGCTCGGTCTCGCGCGCCGAGGACCCGGCGGGGATGGCGGCGGCGATGCGCGCACGCGGTCGAGGCCGGGCACGCGGCGCGGCTTGCCGGCCGGATCCCGCGCCGCCTGCACGCCGAGGCCTCGACCCCGGTCGAGGGGACGCCGGAGCTCTCCTAGGCTTCGCGAGCTTGGCCCGCAGGTTGCTCCGCTTGGCCCTCGGTTTGCTCCGCTTCGCGGGTCCCGCCCAGTCTCGCCGGGGTGAATCGGTCGACCGTCTCTCCCACCGCTCCCAGCGCCCAGCCAACCCCGTGGGCGGTCCGGCCGAGGATCGACTGGTCGAGCGGCGCAGCCGTCCGATCCGGCGAGGCGCCCAGGGCGATCGCGGTCGTTCGCGTTGCCTTCACGTCGGGGGTGACGGTCCGTTGCCACCGCCGGCAGAAGGCGGCGAGCTCGTCGTCCTCTCGCGCCCGGGCAAGCTCGGTGAGCTGACCGAGCAAGGTCGCGACGTGCTCGATGTCCAGGACGGCGAGCCGCATCACCATCCCGGTGTCCACCGAGCGGTCCGTGATCGCTCCGCGGACGTCGGCGATCCGGGCGCCGAGGCCCTGGCGCCGGCCCGCCGTGCAGCCCGTAGGCGGCGGTCCGCGGACCAAGCGCGGTCAGGAGGCTTTCGACTCGATCGCGGCCACGCTCCAGAACTTCGGCGTAGGGCGTGCCCGCAGTATGAACGATGCCGGATTCTGGCTGTTCAAAGAATATTTCAATTTAAGTATCAAGGATACCATCCTGTCCTGGTCTTTGATGGAAACCATCGTAGCTATACAGTTGGTATTATCGGCGTGATGTCTTTGCATTACATCCTCGCGCTAACTTAACACCCCGACTGTCACGGCCCTTCCGGCAACGTTTACGCTACACTACCGCCATTAAAATATCATTAGAAACGTATGTTTTCTCTCGCGAAATTACTGTTGATTTAATTTTGCAGGTTTCTCACAAATGAAGACACGAATTAAGCGCAACCTGCGGGTGGCCCGAATTGTTATTTATAAAGAAACACTCGTTGATTTCAACGAGCACTGGGGTGAACTTCATCGGATCGTTTACCGGAATCAGTTTGATCGGGCTCTTAAACAGTACATTCCTGGAACTGCACGACAACCTTTTTCTGATCGGATCATTCGGCGCCTCATCAGTGTTGCTTTATGGCGTCATCAACAGTCCATTGGCTCAACCCCGAAATGTCATCGGCGGTCATGTCGTTGCAGCAGTATTTGGCGTGACCATCTCTCACGTTCTCTCCATGTGCCGATCTGGTTCAACGCAGGACTTGCTGTGTCATTATCGATCGTCATGATGCAAGTCACAAAAACGTTGCATCCACCCGGAGGCGCAACGGCACTGATCGCCGTTATTGGATCAAGACCTATCAAGGA